>NZ_JBTGSB010000002.1:0-169577 GCF_055693965.1 Borrelia tillae | reverse complement strand
ATTTATTTTTTATAAGATTAAATATTATTTCTATTTTTTCTTTAAGGTTGATTTATTTAAAAAATGCTTTACAAACTTATGTTTTTGCTATATGATAAGAGTAAATACTTATATTTAAGAGAAAATAAGTACTAATAATTTATTTAAAATTTCATTAGAAATGGACGAGCCTTGTTAAGGCAAGTCATGTTAAATCTTAAGTTTATAATTATTCTTATATTTTCCTTCATGAACGATAGACTTTATTGAAAATTTTTTAAAATATGTTTTCCTATTAAAAGGGCATCTAATATGAAAGAAGTCCCTATTGGGAGCTTCTTGTAATAAGGGGAAAGACGTTTATTTTAACTTACTTTTTTAATTTACATTTTTAAATCTAATTTTTAATTTACTTTTTTAATTTATACTTTTAAATCTAGTTTTTAATTTACTTTTTTAATTTACTGTATTTTTTGTATACTATGATAGCTGTAGGTTTTGTAGTGTTTATGTAATGTTTTAGATGCATGATATTGTCTTTAATTGCGTCTAGTGTTTGTTCTTTTTTTAAAGGACTAGAATCTAGCAGTGTAAAGGGTGGAAAATTGTCGTCTTTAAATTTTTGTTTGACTCTAACTAAAAAGGTTTCTAGATACAATGCATAACTTGTAAGTTTTGCTTCATATACACTTAAATTTTTAAGTGTTGGCATCACAGGCATTATAGGCTCTCTTGGTAGCGCTGCTATAGATGTACAACTAATTATGAATATTTGTAATAAGATGATTAGTTTAAAAATCGAATTTTTGTTCATTTTTTGACCCCTTTTTTGGCATTTGTTTCTAGTTCATCTTTGAGGAATTTGGTTTTTGTTTTTATAAGATTGTTACGTTCAAGTCGTAATTCTTCAATTAAAGCGAGCTCAGAATCAGTGTTAATTGCATCAATGAGGTTTGTAATCTTATTGAGTATGGTTTCAAGTTCAAGAATAATTTGCTTACACTCTTTAATTTCCATTTTTTGTAATGAAGTTATGTAAAGGGTATTCATGTATTTGTAAATATCTATGGCCTTTTTGATTCCTACTTTAAAAATTTCATCATCTGTGTCATCACTATAGCCAAAAAATTCCATTAGATTTTGAAGAAAGATTATTCCCAGGTCTATATTTTTTTTGTTTATCATAATTTTTTCCTTAAATCTTATTAATTAAATTATTAATTAAATTTTATTTTTTGTTTTCTTTGTCAAGTAGGTTCTTAATTATTTTAATTACCTCACTAATAATGGGTTTTAATATTATTGTCAGGGGAATTAATATAAGTAATGCGATTCCTCCAATAATTATAAGTTTTAGCTCAGCAATATTTGATAAAAAGTCAAATATGATGTTCATGGTGTCCTCCATTTTAAATGTGTTAGATGTCTTATATGTAAAGGTATAAACTAATTTTTGTTATATTTAAATATTAACATGTTTTTAACAAAAATTAAATATATAAAATAAATAAAAAACCTACACTTTAAGAAGATCTGGCACATCTTGGTTTATGTCGTTGTTATATGTGGCGTATATTAGTTTATACCACCCTTCAAGAAGTGTTATTGTCATGTTGTGTTGTTTTCCTTTGTAAAAATAAAGAGATGTATGATTGCTTGTATTCTTATTTTCTGAGAATTTGATTATGATATGTGATTGATTCTCTATATTGAAATTTCTATTATCTGTAGCATGAATTACTATGCGCAGGTAGATATATTTGTTTTTAAGGTATCTTGGAAATTTTAATATTATTACGTCTCCTACAAGATTTATTCTTAATGTTGTATTACTAAATTCATGGTAGGAGTAATAAGTATCATTAGTGATCCTACGTCCCCAATTTGCAAAATTTTTAGGTATTCCTTTTAAGTAAGTATCTGCTTTAACTCTTTGTAGTATTCTTATATCTGTGTCAAATGTAATGAAATCTAAGCTTTCTGTGTCTATATCTTGTGTAGGATATGAGGTTAATAAATTTGTTACTGAGGTTAAGTCTTCTTTAAGTCTACCTTTTGTGATATAAGTTTGAACTAGAGAAGATTTTAGGGTTTGCAAATCATCTGTTTTAACAAAGTTATTCTCTGCATATTTTTTGGCTTTTTCTAGATCATTATTTTTGGCAAATATTTCTTTTAGATTGTCTATTATGGTTTGAAAAGCAATTAATTCAAATTCTTTTCTGATTGGATCGTAGGTACATATTTTGTCTGATTGAACATCGTATTCGGATTGATTTAGATTTTCAATTAATTCTTCTTTTATTTTTTTAAATAGGACGTTAAAGTCAATACTGGTAGATGGTGTCTTTAAATCTATTAACTTGGATATTATTTTTGTATACATTTTTTCTATGTATGATTCATATTCAAGTAGTTCTGTAGCTATTATTTCTCTTATGACTTTTTTAAAGTAATCAAGTCCTTCATAAAAGGTATCTTTTTTGATCTGTTCAATTAAGTTTTTGTATGTGATTGCGTAAGTTTCTTCAACAATATCATCAATGGGAATCAAGTCATTCTCATTGATATTAACTTTTCTGTTAAGATCTTTTATCTGTACATTGTCTTCTATTTCTTTGTTCGGTTCTTTGTTTGTTTCTTTGTTAGCGGGGTCCATATAACCTTCCTATTTGTTTGATAAGATATAAATTTATTTTATTTCTTTGTTATATGTATCAAAAATTTTGATAGTTCTTCCAACAGGAATTAAGGATTTAATAAATCTGTAATTTGAACTTTTAAAATCTTTTGGTATATAATTAGATACGAGTTTTTTAATTTTACCTTTATGTTTGACCATAATGCTTTTTAATTTTTTTTTAGTTTTGGCAGCTATTTTAAATCTAATTGGTGATCTGATGTGATCAAGTAATTTAATAATAATCTCTCCGGGTATGTCCGGGTTAACGGTTATTTCAACTCTTGCGTGCAAAAATGCTTTAAATAGTAGATCCAAACTTCTATCTGTTCCAATTGATTTTATTGCAAATATTAATGCTTTAAGAGAATTAACTAGATCCTTTGTAAGCCCTGTCTTTAAGTGAGCTGCGTTAAATAATGATAGCAGCATCAGTGCAATATATCTTGAATTTATGCTTTCTTCTATATTAATAGAGGCAAAATTTTGCACAAGTCTATTTAATTCGTCTAATAGTTGTTTTTTGAAGATAAGTTCACTTTTGATAATTTTTTCAAGTTGTGTATTTTGTAAAAATTGAGGTAGTTTTTTCATTAACTCTACTCTCTCTCAATTATCAGTCTTAAGTTTGGATCAAAGCATAGAAGTTCGTTTTCGTTGAT
Organism: Borrelia tillae; assembly: GCF_055693965.1. Taxonomy (NCBI): domain Bacteria; kingdom Pseudomonadati; phylum Spirochaetota; class Spirochaetia; order Spirochaetales; family Borreliaceae; genus Borrelia; species Borrelia tillae. Next base: position 166,256 of record NZ_JBTGSB010000002.1, on the reverse strand, counting down.
CTCTACATCTGTATTGAATTTGAATTCAGATTCTTTAATTTGTGTTATTTTAATTTGAGAATCTTCTTGTACATTAATACCAATTCTCATGTTTTTAATTCCCTGAATTAGACTTACAGGACTTAAGAAATCTTGGTGTTTAAATAAAATACCCATATCTTTGTATTTATTTTGAATAATTTTTGTGTAAATTGTTCTTATCTGTTCGTCTATTTCTTTGTATACTGTTTCTGTTTCGGTTTTATATAGTACTTTTAAATATGTATATTTAATTGTTCCTAAGCTAAAGTGATATGTTTTTTTTTGCCCATTTTCGTTTAAAAGTTCAATTTTTATATTTCCTTTAAGTTGTGTACCACTTGGAACGGTATGGTATATCATTTGCCAAATTTGCTTAATCGTTTCATTGTCAATGACACTGTTGGTTGTTCTGTACTTTTCTGTAAATATGATGTAAATTGCAATTGTTCCTGCTGTAGTTATTATATTTGCATATTCAATATCCGAAATCGTTAATAATGCTTGTTTTATTGCATCATAAGTTGAACTTTTGGGCACGCTTAGTACATTTTGTAATCTTTTAAAGTATCCTTCCCCTTCCTTTAGTGTTTCAAATAATTCATTTAAAGCTTTTATTATTTCCATATCGATTGCAGAACTTGGGTAGTTTATTATGTCAAATATTGAATTATCTTTTATTGAAATATTATATTCTTTTTTAAGTATTTCTTTTTTTGCATTTTGTATCTCTTCTATTGATTTTGTAAGAATACCAATTTCTTTGTCAAATAATATCTTCATAATTTATATTCCATATTTAAAGTATTTCCTGCTAGAAAAAACTGTAATATTATTTTTTGATTTTCATGTCTGGTTTTGATATTTAATATGTCAATGTTAAGGGTTCTTAAGGTATTCGCAAAAAAGATTTTAATATCATCTTCTCTTTTAGTCTTTAATAATTTGATGAGAAAATTAAAATCAAGCCCGTAGCCTTTGTTATAAAGGCTACCAACTGGTGTTTTGAGATACAAAAATAATCTTTGCTTTTGTTCATCAAGGCCATCTACTATTTTTAAATCATTATCAAAAACTATATTAAATTCATTATCTATTTTAATATCCATTTTTAACTGCCTTAAAGTATAAGTATACTATTTTTGACAAAAATAGTATATGTTTTTAACAAAAATTTATAACAATATTAAATTTATTATGTTTTGATATTTTTATTTAAAGCTAATTATAGCTAATATAGATTTACATTATAATATGTCAGTTTGAAGATTCATTTTGTATGATATAAATTTGATTAGCACTTAATTGTTTAGCTAAAAACAGTATTTAGAAAAGTATTTATAGTTGTTTGAAGTTGATTTTTGTAAAAAAGAGACTCTTTTAATTTAAAGAGTCTCCAAGGTGAGAAGAATATAAAAATGAGATTCGTTGGTTTTTTAAATATAGTTTCTTATTACCTTAATTTGTTAATTGAGATTTGGTTATGCTTCAATATAAAGCCATTCCCTTTTATTTGATATGAACTTAACTTTAGTTTTTTGCATGTTTTTAAATTTAAATTCCCCATGATTTTTTCTTTTAATAAAAACACCATGGGAAAATCTTAAGAGAATAAATGAAGATAATATTGCTTTATACACTTTATGACACTTTAACCTTATAAACGTGTTCTATTATTATGTTCCTATTATACATTTTTCATTATTGATCTGCAATAATAAAGATATAAAAAATATATAGTTTTTTATAATTTTAATTTTTTATTAAATAATTTAAATTTTAAAATATTAATAAATTAATAGTAAATGTTAATCTTTAACAGAATAGTTTGTACATTTCATTTGCTTGTATTTGTATATGTTCAATATTATAATTTGTAATATATTTACCACTAGAGTAAATCTAGTGGTAAGAGCAGTATGTAACCTTTAAAAGGTACACCTTTTTGACAAGAATTTTATGAAAATCCTTTGAAAAAAGTTATTCAAGCTTGTAAAAAAATAATTTATTGACTTTCAAATGCAATAATTACCATTGTTGTTCATTTTGGGCTTCATCATCTTGATTATCATAATACATATCATTAGAGTCTGCATCCATTGACTTGCATGAAAGCATCATAAATAATAATAGAAATATTATGCATTTTTTCATCTTTTATCCTTTATCTTGAAATTATATCATGTATAATTTAATACTTGATATAATATAATTTTAGCAAATTATATTATTAAAGTCTAGAATTTTGTTTGACTGGTTTTATCTTAAAATTTAAGATTTGGTTTAAGAATTTGAGGTAAACAGGTTTAAAATTGTAATTGTTTTAATATGATAATAATTTAGAAATTAGTATATAATGTATGTGACGTCATGGTATTGATGAATAAAGTAATTTGAGCTTTAGCTTGATCGTTAGAGCATAAATTTTGATAAGAGGAGATGTTTAATAGTGGAAACAAAAGTACATAACTTGCTGTCATTGTTGGTATTGATAGTAGTGGGTTGTAATTTAGAATCTGAGAGAAATGCTGCTCTGAAGGGTAATATGCAGTCTAAAGGCTTTAAAAAGGGTGTTTACAAAGCAGATCCTGAAGGAGGTCATTATCGAGCAGATTTGCCGAAAGTACTAGATACCGATACTAAGATTCAAAATCTACTGACTGAATTTCAGTTATCTAATAAGCAAAAAAGCGTTTTATTTTTAAAAAAAATATTAACTGATGCTGATGTTGGTAATACTCAAGGTTATCGTAATTATACTGATGATGAGTTTTGTCTTCTTTTAAAAGATTTTGGGGCTGATAGACTTTCTGAAGTATTAGATCTTCTTGGTGAGATTGAAGGAATCCAGGATATTATTTCCGATATTCAAGATGAGAATGCTAAATCAAAGTTTAGCTCTGATTTTAATGAGTCTGAATTTAAGTATTCATTATTCTTAAAGGAGACATTTAATTTATCTATAACTTCTGATAATTTGCCCGATATTAATTCCATATACGCAGAGGTCTTAGGTTCTAAAAGAAGGGATTCTGGTTTTTCTTCTATGGTCAATATTAAGACTGACGCTTTAAATACTTGTTACTTTGAAAAGGGTGAAAATTTATACGAAAAACTTTCTGATCCTGAAAAAATTACTGTTGATTATATAAGGAGAGAAGCATTATTTCCTGAAAGCAATGGAAATTATAGTGTAGATGATAATTATCATTTTTATCGTATCTTAGGCGTACTCGGGAAGTTTAAGCTTCAGAATATTATAGAACATGTAAACTCTGTGATTAGTGAAAGGGATGAAATTGAAAGATTGATTGCAAATGTTGAAAGTGAAAGATCCAAGGCAGATTTAAAACTTGAATTTGATAGAACGAAGAGTAATTATGTATTTTATCTAAGAACTAGTTTATCTAATCGTTATACTTTGAGAGGTATTGATGACTTTTATAAGAGTATAGTAAATGATGAAGATAAGAATCGTTTTATTGTACTTAAAAATAAAGTTTCAGGGATAACTAAATTTAAGGATATCTATGCAGGCCTTTCTTCTAAAGAAAGAGATGTAATTGGGTATATGAAAGATTCATTGATAGATCGTGATGATATTCGTGATAGATTTAAGAGTGTAATGAGTGACTTGTATATGTCATATAGAGATAAGTTTGACGAGATTTTGTCTCTTAATAACAAGTTTATGGAAGCAGAAAAGGAAATCTTATCAGTTATTGAAAAGATTAAAAATAATTTTGAGGGTATAAGATTAAAAAGTTTTTATGATAGCAAGAAATGGTTCTATCAAGGTGCTGTAAAGTTTGCATTTAAGTTCAGCGATCCTGAAAGGGTGTATAATGAATTAAAAGGATCGATAGATTTACAGGATTTTTTAAATCGATTTGAAGAGATTAAAAAAGGAGTCTTAGAGAAAACTAAAAATATTGATTTTGTTGATGTGGTTGGTAGTTAGCAAAAGAAGTTTAAGAAAGAGTGCCATGAAGTTTAAACTTTCATAGTTTTTTTCATGGTTTTTTTATTTTGTTTTTTATTTTGTTTTGCGTTAACATTTTATTTATGGCAGTTTTTATATTGCTTGATATGGCAATGTAATTTGGTAAATTAATTTAAGATTTTATTTAATATTATTTTGATTTAAGCTTTTAAGCTAAAAGAGGAGATATTTAATGGTAAGAACAAAAAGACGCAGACGTGGCGTATTATCATTATTTGTATTAATAGTAGTGAGTTGTGAGTTGGCTCCTAAGGAAAATTCTGTTCATAAAAGTGGTGCACAGTCTAAAGGCTTTAAAAAGAGTATTTACAAGGCAGAGCCTGAAGGAGGTCATTATCGAGCAGATTTTCCAAAAGTACTAGATACCGATACTAAGATTCAAAATTTGCTTGCTGAATTTCAATTATCTGATAAACAAAGAAGTATTTTCTTTTTTAAAAAAATACTAGCTGATACCGATATTGGTAATACTCAAGGTTATCGTAATTATACTGATGATGAGTTTTATTTTCTTTTAAAAGATTTTGGGACCTTTAGACTTTCTGAGATTTTAGACTTTGTTGAGGTAATGGAGGTGGGAAGTCGTATTATTTCTCATCTGCAAGATGGGAGTGTTAAATCAAAGTTAAAATCTGATTTTGACGATCCTAAACTTAAGTATTTATTAAGTCTAAAGAAGATATTTGGTCTATCTAGAGACTCTGATAATTTGCCTGATACTGATAATATACATAAAATGATTTTAGAGTTTAGTGAAAAGGACCAAAATTTTGCTTCTATGGTAGATCTTAAGACCAAGGCTTTAGCGATCTTTTATCCTGAAGAAGGTGAGCGTCTATACAAAAGGTTTTCTGCTTTTAAGCAAAAAGAGATTGATTATATAAGGACGTCGTTATTTTCTAAGAGACATGGAAATTATGATGAAAGTTATAGTACAGATGACAATAATTATTTTTACAGTGTACTTGGTAAGCTTGGGGAACTTAGCCTTGGCCACATATTAGAAGATATAAGTTTTGTGTTTAGTAAGAGGGATGAGACTTTAAGGACTATTAAGGATATTGATGATATTATGCTGGCAAACTTTAAGTACAACTTGATGCTTATATTTGATAAGAGCAATGAGGATTATATGTCTGATTTAAGAGAATATTTAATGAGTGTTAATAGTTATGAGGATAACTCGCAAGATATCCTTAAGTCTTATAAATCTGCATCGGATAAATCGAAGACATATCTTGACATGCTTAAGATACAAGCTTTAGGTTTAGTTAAGTTTAAAGATATATATAAGGGACTTTCCCCTAAAGAAAAGGATGTAATTGATTATATGCAACGTTTAATCGTAATTGATAAGGCTGTAACTCAAGCACGTGATTTTAGGGATGCTCTTGCGGTAAATCGTGTTAATACTCTTGATGCTTTTGAGTGTGTAATAGGTAGTTTATATATGGTTGATAAGAATAAGTTTAATGGGTTTTTGAATTTGAATTTAGAAGTTTATGAGGCAAGAAGTGAAGCTTTAAGATTTCTTAATAACATTAAAGATGATGACTTGAGAGAAGAATTAAAAGGTGATTTGGAAGATATAGATTGGTCTTATGCAAATGTTTTAAACAGGATATTTAATTCTATAGAGCCTAGTGGGGTGTATAATAAGTCATTAGAAGAGGCAGATTTATTACATTCTCTTGCAAAAGATTTTAAGGATATTAAAGAGTAGATTCAGGAGTAGATTAGAGTAGTGAAGTAGTTTGTAATTAAGATGTAGTTATATTTTAAGTAAATTATACTTATGATTCTTATGTTTAAATCAATCAATATTTGATTGATTTAAAATGATACCGATATAGACAAATTATAAACATAATAATAAAATGTATATTAATACATAATGAGTTTATTATGATAAGTGATTTAGTAATTTAATTTAAATTTTATTTAAAGGTTTGAATTTTAATTTTAATGGGAGGATATTTAATATTGAGGCGAAAAATTGATAATAATTTATTATTTTTATTGGTAGTAGTGGTAATAAGCTGTAGACCAGAGGTTGGAAAGACCGATTTAACTGCGAAAAGGGTAGTTGCACCTGATTTTAGGAAAGGGGGAGACACTACTACAGTGGGTAGTGGGGGAGACACTACTACAGTGGGTAGTCATTTGCATACAGATTTGATTCAGCAACCTACTTATATTAACTTTGAGCTAGTGCAAGCACTACAAAGTAAACCTGGTTTGCAAGGATTGTTAAACGAATTTCAGTTAAAAGGTGAGCAAGATATAAAAAAATGTCTATTTTTAGCAGGAATCTTAACTAATACTGGTATTGGTGAGGCTAAAGATGGTTATAAGCATTATACTGATGGTAAGGTTTTGCATGTTTTTGAAAAGCTTGGTTCTTCAAAGCTTTCTACAATTTACAATATTGTTGGGATAATAAAAGAGACCGGTGATATTATTTCTAGCATTCGCGATGAACAGGTTAAGTCAAAATTTGAGTCTGACTTTAATGACCCTAGAGATAAATGTTTACTTAGCATAAAGAAGTCATTTAGTTTTTTGGTAGAATTAAATAATATATCGGAAGCTGATGTTGATGTTGTATACAGGAGTGTCTTAAATTTTAATGAGGAAGATGTTGATTTTGGCTCTATTAAGAGTATTAAAGACAAGGCGTTGCCCACTGAGAATGGTAAAGTTTTATACAAAAAACTTAATGAAGCCCAAAGGGATACAGTTGATTATGTAAGGACAGCATTATTTCCTGAGAAACATGGAAGCTATAGTACAGATGATGATAATCATTTTTATATTGTACTTGAAATGCTTGGCAAGCTTAGACTTAAGGGTCTTATAAGATGCATCAATGTTGTATTTGGTGAAAGAGATGAAGCTTTAAAGGTTATTAATGATATTCAAGATGCTAAGGCAGCAGACTTTAAGAGTAGCTTAGAATTTGTATTCAATAAAGTAAAAGATAACTATCCGGCTTATTTAAAAAAACGTTTAATAAAATCATACACTGATAAAAATATTGATCAGTTCAATGTTGATATTAAAAGTGATTTATATTTTGCAAGATTTATTAATCTTAAATTCAAAGCTTTAGGTATAGTTAGGTTTAAAGATGTATATGCAAAGCTTTCCCTTAAATCACAAAATGCAATTGAAGATGCCCGATCTTTAATAAGACCTTTTACCAACGAGGATGACATTAGTGCGGTTAGTAGTTATGATCCTGCTTTTCTTAAGTTTAATAATGCTGTTGATGTTAAACGTATTTTTGACTCTGTACTGGGCAATTTAGCTATTACAGATGAGACTAGATTTAAGAAATTGTTTTTAAAACGTATTGTGGATATTTTTGATGTTAAAAATCAATATTTAAAGGCTATTGAGAAAATTCCAGCGGATAAACCTGATTTTAAACAGGTTGAACTTGCTTCTTTTAGTTCCGAGAATAGCTCGTATCAAGATACGTTGTTAGAAATATTTGATATTCTATATTTAGGTGATACGTTTCATAAGTTAGATCAATTTTCTTTGGTTGATGTTAAGAATGGGTTTAAGACTGTTTTAGAAACTTTCACAGACAGCTGGAATTGATGAATTAAGTTGAAGATGAGAATGAAGACTAGACTATGGGGTGGAGATGATGAATAGATGTTAGAAGAAGATTAAAAAAGTTTAATTTTAAAAAGTTTAAGTTTAAATTAACTTTTAAAAAGTTTAACTTTAAAATATGTTATAAGTATGCAAAGCCATGAGATTTAAATCTTGTGGCTTATTTTATTTTAAACTGATATTAATAATATTTGAATGGCAATTTAAATAAAAATCTAAATAAAAATCTAAATAAATAATCATAATCATTGAGAGTTAATATAACTGACATATAATTTAGTTTATTCTGTTAAATTTATTAAAACTCATTAATCAATATATATGAAGTAAAGGATTTAATAATTGATCAATAAATTTAGAATTTAACTTTGTCGAGTTGTAATTATAAGTTTTTAAGGTAAAAAAGGAGATATTTAGTGAGAAAAAATAAAATAGATAATAAAAAATGTATTTTTAATATATATATTTTATATAAATTATCATTTTTGTTGGTATTAATATTTTCATTAATATTATTGAGTTGTGATCCAGAGGGGGCTACTAAGAGGAAGGCTCAACAGGCACAGCTTGAGAATTTGAATAAAAAAGGCTTGTATGGAGGTAAAAAGAGAGACTTAAATTTTAATTTACCTGGTAATACCGCTAGGCCCCCACTTGCACCCCCAGTGCCCATTTTTGAAAAGAATAAACTTCCAAAATTCGTTGATCCACCAGATCCAGAGGATCCATTAGATTCAGGTTTTAATTTGGAACAGGTAGAAGAAAACTTTCAAAATCTTTTAGCTAAACTTAATTTATCAGATGAGGAGAGACAAAACGTTATCTTGTACAAAGAAATATTAATGAAGTCTAATGCTGGCAATAAGATTGATTATACGTATACTGCAGAAGAATTTACCAGATTAGTTGAATCTTTAGGTGAGATAAGGGTAAAAGAATTAGTAGAGCACATAAAACCTGTTCTTAGTGCGCGGTCTGAAGTGGAGAATACTGTGCAGGGGGTTACTAGAAAATTTTTTAGAAGACACTTGCAATTTATCTTTGATGGATTTACCAGTTATTTTGATGATCTTTTAAAAAAATATTCAGTACTTAGGTCTGATATAGCGGATCCTGCTAGTGTAGTACATGGTGAGATTATGCAGTGGAATAGTCTTTATAAAGATGCGTTTAGTATTCTTAAAAATGTGGCTTTAGGTGTTAATGCATATGATGATGTGTATAGGAAAAAAGCAGTTATAAGTAAGCATAAAGTAGTTGAGAATGTACGTGAAATACGGATAAAGAACTTTGATGATAAAGAAGAAGTTGATTTTATTACAGCGTTTGAAAGGATTAATAATGTTGAGACATCTGACAGTTTCGATGCTTTAATAGGCGCTTCAGTTTACGAGGACAGCGATAGATTTTTTAAATTTATAGGCGATATAATCGCACCTGTTTGTTATTTAAGAAATCGAGTTTTGTTTGTGGTAGAAAGAGGGAATGCAGATTTAGTTATCAAAGTAACAGTGGCGGACCAAGAAGATCGATACAAAATGATTTTAAAAGGTATATTTGGTGTTAAGTTTGAGGTTGAACATTTGTATTGGGCAGCAGACAATATGAAATTCTCTTTAGAAAGATTTAAGAATAAGTGCTTAGAAGTGATAGGTTCAGTAGAGGTGTAGTTTTTAGGTAGAGCAAAATTATAAATTTTAAGGTAAAAAAGGAGATATTTAGTGAGAAAAAATAAAATAGATGATAAAGAATGTATTTTTAATACATATATTTTATATAATTTATCATTTTTGTTGATATTAATATTTTCATTAATATTATTGAGTTGTGATCCAGAGGGGGCTACTAAGAGGAAGGGTCAACAGGCACAGCTTGGGAATTTGAATAAAAAGGGTTTGTATGGAGGTCAAAAGAGGGACTTGAATTTTAATTTACCTGGTAATACCGCTAGACCCCCACTTGCACCCCCAGTGCCCATTTTTGAAAAGAATAAACTTCCAAAATTCGTTGATCCACCAGATCCAGAGGATCCATTAGATCCAGAGGATCCACCAGTTCCAGAGGATCCATTAGATCCAGGTTTTAATTTGGAACAGACAGAAGAAAACTTGCAAAATCTTTTAGCTACATTTAGGTGGTTATCAAATAAGCAAAGACAAAACATTATTTTTTACAAAGAGATATTAATGAATCCTAATGCTGGTAATAAGATTGGTTATCATACTTATACTGCAGAAGAATTTACTAGATTAGTTGCATCTTTAGGTGAGACAAGGGTAGGAAAATTAATAGATCATATAGCCCCTATTCTTATAGAGCGACATGAAGCACAGACAGCTATAGATAGCGTTAAGAGAATAGATGTTAAAAAGCACTTACAATTTATCTTTGATGGGTTTATCACTTATTTTGACGATTTTTTAAAAGGATTCTCAACTTTTGATACTACTCCAGAAAAATTTGTTAGTGAGTTATATGGTGCAATTATGCATTGGAATAGTCTTTATAAAGATGCGTTTAGTATTCTTAAAAATGTGGCTTTAGGTATTAATGCATATGATGATGTGTATAGGCAAAAAGGAGTCATAAATAAGCATACAGTAGTTGAGCATATACGTGAGATACGGGTAAAGAACTTTGGTGATAAGGGAGAGGTTGACTTTATGATAGCGTTTGGAAGGATTAAGGATGTTGAGACATCTGATAGTTTTAATGCTTTAATAGGTTCTTTGGTTTCCAAGGATAGGAAGAAGTTTGACCAATTGATAGATGCAATCGAGTTTGTTTTCCATGAAATGATACCAATTTTATTTATACTAGAGAAAGAGGGTGTTAACTCAAGTTTCAAGCAGGAGTTTTATGCTCATGAGAAGCAATATAAGGAGTGTTTAGATAATGTATTTGGTAAGTTTGACGTTAAACAAGTGTATATGGCCGCAGATTCTGCAAATCATGTTACATTTAGCATTGCAGCTAAGTTGAAAGATTTTAAAAATAGGCTTGTGCAAGTATTAAGTAGAGCAAAATTATAAGTTTTTAAGGTAAAAAAGGAGATATTTAGTGAGAAAAAATAAAATAGATAATAAAGAATGTATTTTTAATACATATAGTTTATATGATTTATCATTTTTATTGGTATTAATATTTTCATTAATATTGTCGAGTTGTAATCCAGAGGGCGCTACTAAGAAGGGTCAACAGACACAGCTTGGGAATTTGAATAAAAAGGGTTTGCATGGAGGTAAAAAGAGAGACATAAATTTTAATTTACCTGGTAATACCGCTAGGCCCCCACTTGCACCCCCAGTGCCCATTTTTGAAGGGAAGAAATCCCTAGAACTCATTGATCCACTAGATCCAGAGGATCCATTAGATTCAGGTTTTAATTTGGAACAGGTAGAAGAAAACTTTCAAAATCTTTTAGCTAAACTTAATTTATCAAATGAGGAGAGACAAAACGTTCTCTCTTACAAAGAGATATTAATGGATCCTAATGCTGGTAGTAAGATTGGTTATCATACTTATACTGCAGAAGAATTTACCAGATTAGTTGAATCTTTAGGTGGGATAAGGGTAAAAGAATTAGTAGGGCACATAAAACCTGTTCTTAGTGAGCGGTCTGCAGTGAAAAATGATGTGTGGGGAGTTACTAGAAAAGCTTTTAGAGGACACTTGCAATTTATCTTTGATGAATTTACCAGTTATTTTGATGATCTTTTAAAAAAATATTCAGTATTCAAGTCTGATATATTGGATCCTGCTGGTGCAGTACATAGTGGGATTATGCAGTGGGACAATCCTTATAAAGATGCGTTTAGCATTATTCAAAGTGCGGCTTTAGGTGTTAATTCATATGATGCTTTCTATGATGAGGAAGAGATAGAAGCCACACATAAGACATCAGTTGAGTATTTGCGTAGTATAAAGACAAAAAACTTTGATGATAAAGAAGAAGTTGACTTTATGACAGCGTTTGAAAGAATTAAGAATGTTGAGACATCTGATAGTTTTGATGCCTTAATAGGTTCTTTGGTTTACGAGGATACTCGTGAGTTTGAATCGCTTATGCAGAATTTTGTTGGTTCTATTTTGCATGCAAAGTTAGAAGCTGAGAATATGATAACAAAGGGGATAAATATGGGCTTTTTAATGGATTTAGGTCTTTGCAAAAATGAATTTCTTTTTCAAGATATGGAGCAAAAGAAACTTTTAGGTCGTATATTTGGTAAGCTTGATGTTGAAAATGTGTATAATTTAAAAAACCTTTTAGCTGTGGATATACAAAATCTTATACCTATTTTTAAAAAAAATAAAAGTGCATCTGAGAGTATTATTTTAAGCAAAGTAAGATCTTAAGAAGAGCTTAAATTTTTGAGTCAAGTAAGTTAAATAAGTGAGATAATGCAAATATGAGCCATAAGGATAATAATTTTTATGGCCATATATTAATGTCTATCTATATATTATGGTTTTAAGAATTTAAATGAAATTGGGTTTAAACCATTAAATTCAAATTAAACATGAAACGAAACGAAATAATCAAATAAACACTCAAATAAATAATCATAATCATTGAGAGTTAATATAACTGACATATAATTTAATTTATTATATTAAATTTATTAAAAAATTTAATATATCTAATTTATCATTTAAAATTTTGTGTATTTAAGTAGTAGCAGTAGAGGTTTAAAGACAAGAGGAGATATTTAGTGAGAAAGAATAAAATAGAAAATAAAAAATATATTTTCAATATATATGGCTTATTATTTTTACTAATATTAACATTAGCACTAGTATTAACGTTAATGTTATCGGGTTGTAATCCAGGAGTGAAGAAGAATGGAGAGGATCTGAATAGACAAAATCCTTCCAGAGTAAGTGGAAAAGGGAATAAATATAATAATACTTTATTTTTTAATGGAACTTCTGTTGTTGAAAAAACATGGGAGAGAGAGAGTATAAAATTTCAAAATCTTTTGAGAAAACTTAAGTTATCAGATATTCAAAAGGAAAGGGCTGTGTCTTACAAAGGGATATTAATGAATCCTAAGCTTGGTAGTAATCTAGGTTATCGTACTTACAGTGAAGATGAGTTTATGCATTTATTTGAAACCTTAGGTGAGGTTAAGGCAAAAGAACTGATAGAACATATAGAACCTATTCTTGGGGGACGATTTGGGGCACAATTAGCTATACGTGATATTAAGAGGGCAGATGCTAAACCTCATTTGCAATTTATCTTTGATGGATTTAATCATTATTTTGAAGTGTTTATAAAGCATCTTGCATCTGTTGGATCTAAGAAGCAACCAGATCCTGTTAATGGATTATATAGTGAATTTTTGGAGTGGGATAGTCCTTATAGAGATGCGTTTGTTATTATTCAAAATGTGGCTTTAAGTATTAATGCATTTGATAGTATGTATAAATCATTGTCAGCAGATAAGCAGGTATTGATTAATTATATACATAATATAAGGGTAAAAAATTTTAATGATAAGGAATCTGTTGATTTTATGACAGCGTTTGGCAGGCTTAGGAGTGTTGAGACCATTGAGGGTTTTCATGCTTTAATGGGAGGTTTAGTTCGTTTAGACAGTAATAAATTTGATGAGATGATAAACTTTATTTATTCTGTTTTTCAGGCAAAACTAGAAGCTGAGGATGCAATAAAAAATATGGTCAAAGATAAGTCAGCTTTAAAACGGGAATTTGATGTTCAAGAGAAGGAATATAGACTTGAATTAAGCAATATATTTGGCATGTTGGATCTTAATTTTGTCTACGAGATGGTATTAGATATAAAGAGTGCTTTCAACGTTATTAAACTTAAGTTTAGAAAGATTAAGGATAAGGCTAAAACTTAGACAAGTCTTAAAAGACTACCACTTAAAAAAATAAGACTAAATTTAGTAAAAGATGAGATAAGGAGTGTTGATAAAGTATATATGCAATTATTTAAATAAATTATGACATTGTCAATTATTCAATTATATTAAATTAATAATAATTATTAATAATTTATAACAAGTAATTTAATACATAGTAACAAATATATAATAAATGAATTTATGATATTTAGTTTAGCATGCATTTAAAGATTTAAAAACAGAAAAGGGGGTGCTTAATGCTAAAAATAAAAATTTATGATTTGAATACACATATATTAACATATATATTATTGTTTTTATTATTTTTGATAGTAACTGCTTGTGATCTGGCAAATTTTAAGAAAACATTCAGTAATATTTTTGATCCTAGCTACAATAAGACTGCAGCTAAGGGTAGGGATAATGAGGATTTAGAACATACTCTGAAGCCTGAAGATAAGTTAACACAGGCTGAAAAAGATACAAAATTTCAGAAATTTTTAAATGGATTAAATCTGTCTGATGATTATAATAATGATATTTTGCTTTTCAGGAAGGCATTAACCAATTCTGAGATTGGCAAGGATTTTCACACTTATTCTGAGGATGAGTTTATTGTTTTAGTAAAAAATTTGGGTATATCTGGTGTTAAAAGTACGATCGATTATATAAGGCCTTCTATGATAAATCGAGCTTTAGCAGCAGCTGAGATTGCAAACGTTAAATCGGAAAAATTTAAGAATCATTTGCAATTTATATTTGATGAACAAAGTAATGGTTTGGACTTGCTTTTCAAATCTCTTGCAAGTAATGGAAAGCAGATTAAGGAGGCTCAAAGTATATATAATGATATTACGAAACTTAAAAATTTTAGTGATGCTGGTTTTATTACGCTTAAAGAAGCGGCTTTAGGTATGAATTCATACCAAGAGAATTATGATCATTTAGCTCCTCATTATAAGGAATTAATTGAATATATTCGTAAAGCAAGATTAAAGGATGTTGAAAAAAATGCAGGCAGTGGTATTAATATTCCTATCAGCAGGCTTTATCTTGTTGAAACTGAGGACAGTTTTAACTGTTTAATTGGTAATTTGATTTCTTTAAATGAAGATGCATTTGTTCATTTTATAAAGAATATCTTTGCTATTTTTAAAGAAAAGAAGGAGACTTCTGAAGAGATGCAAAGAGGCATACCCGATTCAACATTAGATGTTCTTTTTGAGAAATGGGAACTTGCGTATGAAAGGAAATTGAGTAATATGTTTACTACTTTAGATTTTTTAAAAACATATGATCATGTTATATTTTCAAGTAAAATTTTAAATAGCATTTTGTCTGAAGTTAAGGAAATTAGGTCCAAAATTAGGGTTAGGGGCAATTGAAATAGAAAATAACTATTATTAATATAAGTCTTAGGGTATTGTTTAAGTATTTTAGCTTAATTCAAATGATACTTAAGATTATTATATAATTAAAAAAAATTAAAATGAATTTTTTAAATTTAAATTTTTAAAAAAGTCTATTTAAAAATAGAAAATCAAAATAAAAATATAGGAGATATTTAAATATGGTATGTCATAAAAATATTTTAACAATGAGTGTGGGTACATGTATATTATATGTATTATTGTTTTTAGTGATGCTAATGTTGGGCTGCGATAATTCAGGAGATGTTAGTAAAGCAGAAAATAAAGGTAGAACTAGTAGAATTGGTAGAACTGTTGCTGGCAGTGGTGCTGGTGAGCAGAGGCCAAAAAAGGAACTAACGTATGATGAGATAGTGCAAAAGTTATCATCTGATCAAAAAGAAGCCGTTATATTTTACAAAAATGCATTGACTAGTCCTGAGGTTGCTAATAATTGGTACACTTGTACTGAAGCAGAGTTTAAAGAGCTACTAAGGTCTTTGCATGGATCTAGCGGGAAAAAAAATCGTTTTATAAGCATGATAGATCATATAGGATCTACATTGAGAGAAAATAGAGATGCTAGAGCTGCTATTGATGTTATTACTGATGCTAGTAAGGCAGATTTTAAAAAAGATTTGACTCTTCTTTTTGATCAGTATAATGGCTACTTATTCTTTAGATTAAAGAGTTATTCTGTATTGCAACCTCCTAATAAGAAGTTTAAGAGTATTGATGATATATATCAGTCTGTTGCTAGGGATGACTTATGTTATAGTGAGTTTGTTCGTATTAAAATTTGGGCTTTAGGTATCAAGCAATATGATGAAATATTTGAAGGTTTATCTAAGGATGATAAAGAATTAATTGCGTATATACGAAAAGTAAAGAATTCTAAGACTACAAGTGATTCTGCTTATTACAAAATCTATCATATGGAAACTGAGGGTAGCTTTAATTCGTTTATAGGTAGATTTTATAATTCAATAGGCAAGATTAAGTTTAAACAAACTTTAAAAGAGTTGCTAGATGTTTTTAAAGCTAAGCAAGAAGCATCTGAGGCGCTTAAGGGTATCTTAGATAAGGGATTAAAGACTAGGTTTGAGACTTGTGAGACTAACTTTGAGAAGAGATTAAATGGCATCTTTAAATCGTATGAAGTGTTTGCATTCTATTTTAACAGTAGTTATAATTGGGTGCAAGGTTCAAAGAAGGAATTAGCTGAGCTTAAGACTGAATTTGAAACAATTGCAACTGATGCTAAGCTTGGATCTTAACCTTAGTTTTTAAAGTTTAAAGAATTAAATACATGGTTTAAAAATAAGTATTTAAAAATTTTTTATTTAAGAATAAAAAATCAAAATAAAAATATAGGAGATATTTAAATATGGTATGTCATAAAAATATTTTAACAATGAGTGTGGGTACATGTATATTATGTGTATTATTGTTTTTAGTGATGCTAATGTTGGGCTGCGATAATTCAGGAGATGTTAGTAAAGCAGGAAATAAAGGTAGAATTGGTAGAATTGTTGAGATCCCCCCTCCCCCTATCCCTCCAGATCCTCTTAGCAAGTTATCAGATGAAGATAAAGCGTTTAAGGTGAAGCATTTAAGTGGATTTAAGTTATCATCTGATCAAAAAGAAGCCGTTATATTTTACAAAAATGCACTAATGGATCCTGCGGCTGGTAATAATTGGTACACTTGTACTGAAGCAGAGTTTTTGGAGCTACTAAAGTCTTTACATGGGTCTAGTGGTAAAGAAAATCGTTTTATAAGCATGATAGATCATATAGGGTCTGCATTAAGAGAAAGAAAGGATGCTAGAGCTGCTATTGATGCTATTACTGATGCTAGTAAGGCAGATTTTAAAAAAGATTTGAATATTCTTTTTGATCAGTGTAATGGTAACTTATCCTTTAGATTAAAGGATCATTCTGTATTTCAACTTCCTAACAAGTTTAAGAGTATTGATTATATATATCAGTCTGTTGCTGATGATGACTTATTCCATAGTAGTTTTTTTCGTATTAAAATTTGGGCTTTAGGTATCAAGCAATATGATGCAATATTTAAAGGTTTATCTAAGGATAATAAAGAATTAATTGCGTATATACGAAAAATAAAGATTTCTCAGACTTTATTACCGACAAGTGATCCTGTTTATGACAAAATCTATTATATGACAACTGAGGATAGCTTTAATTCGTTTATGGGTAGATTTTATAATTTATCAGGCAAGATTAAGTTTGAGCAAGTTTTAAAAGATTTGCTACCTATTTTTAAAGCTAAGCAAGAAGCAGCTAAGGCTCTTAAGGGTAGTTCAGATGAGGGATTAAAGACTAGGTTTAAGACTTGTGAGACTAACTTTAAGAAGAAGTTGAAGGACATCTTTGTATTTTATGAAGTGTCTGAAAACTATTTGAACATTTTTTATGATTGGGTGCAAGGTTCAAAGGAGAAATTAGCTAAGCTTAAGACTGAATTTGAAACAATTGCAACTGATGCTAAGCTTGGATCTTAACCTTAGTTTTTAAAGTTTAAAGAATTAAATACATGATTTAAAAATAAGTATTTAAAAATAAAAAATAAAAATATAGGAGATATTTAAATATGGTATGTCATAAAAATATTTTAACAATAATTACAAATGTATATATATTATCTGCATTATTGTTTTTAGTGATGCTAATGTTGGGCTGCGATAATTCAGGAGATGTTAGTAAAGCAGAAAATAAAGGTAAGACTAGTAGAATTGGTAGAACTGTTGTTCCTTTGAAACCCCCTATCCCTCCAATCCCTCCCCCTATCCCTCCAGCTCCTCTTAGCAAGTTATCAGATGAAGATAAAGCGTTTAACGTGAAGCATTTAAGTGAATTTAAGCTATCATCTGATCAAAAAGAAGCCGTTATATTTTACAAAAATGCATTAATGAATCCTGCGGCTGGTAATAATTGGTACACTTGTACTGAAGCAGAGTTTTTGGAGCTACTAAAGTCTTTATATGGGTCTAGTGGGAAAGAAAATCGTTTTATAAGCATGATAGATCATATAGGGTCTGCATTAAGAGAAAGGAGAGATGCTAGAGCTGCTATTGATGCTATTACTGATGCTAGTAGGGCAGATTTTAAAAAAGACTTGAATCTTATTTTTGATCAGTATAATGATGGCTTATCCTTTATCTTAAAGGATGATTCTGTATTGGAACCCCCTAACAAGTTTAGGAGTATTGATGATATATATAATTATGTTGCTGATGATAACTTATTCCATAGTAGTTTTTTTCGTATTAAAACTTGGGCTTTAGGTATCAAGAAATATGATGAAATATTTGCAGGTTTATCTAAGGATAATAAAGAATTAATTGCGTATATAGGAAAAGTAAAGGTATCTAAGGCTGTATTACCGACAATTGACCCTGATTATTACAAAATCTATAATCTTATAACTGAGGATAGCTTTAACTCGTTTATAGGTGGATTTTATAGTTCAATAGGCAAGATTAAGTTTACGCAGACTTTAAAAGATTTGCTAGATGTTTTTAAAGCTAAGCAAGAAGCAGCTGAGGCTCTTAAGGGTAGCTTAGATGAGGGATTAGAGACTAGGTTTGAGACTTGTGAGACTAACTTTGAGAAGAAGTTGAAGGACATATTTGAAGTGTATGAAGTGTTTGAAGGCTTTTTTAACAGGCTTTATGATCAGGTGCAAGATTCAAAGGAGAAATTAGCTAATATTAAGACTGAATTTGACACAATTGCAACTGATGCTAAGCTTGGATCTAACCCTTAGTTTTTAAAGTTTAAAGAATTAAATACATGATTTAAAAATAAGTATTTAAAAATTTTTTATTTAAAAATAAAAAATAAAAATATAGGAGATATTTAAATATGGTATGTCGTAAAAATATTTTAACAATAATTACAAATGTATATATATTATCTGCATTATTGTTTTTAGTGATGCTAATGTTGGGCTGCGATAATTCAGGAGATGTTAGTAAATCAGGAAATAAAGGTAGAACTAGTAGAATTGTTGCTGGCGGTAAAACTGGACATGGTGAGCAGAGGCTAGGAAAGGAACTAACGTATGATGAGATAGTGCAAAAGTTATCATCTGAGCAAAAAGAAGCCGTTATATTTTACAAAAATGTGTTAATGGATCCTGCGGCTGGTAATAATTGGTACATTTGTACTGAAGCAGAGTTTGAAGAGCTACTAAGGTCTTTACATGGGTCTAGTGTGAAAGAAAATCGTTTTATAAGCATGATAGATCATATAGGATCTGCATTAAGAGAAAGGAGAGATGCTAGAGCTGCTATTGATGCTATTACTGATGCTAGTAGGGCAGATTTCAAAGAAAACTTGAATCTTATTTTTGATACTTATAATAGTATCTTATCCCCTAGATTAAAGGATAATTCTGTATTTCAACTTCCTAACAAGTTTAAGAGTATTGATGATATATATCAGTCTGTTGTTAATGATAGCTTATGTTATAGTAGTTTTGTTTCTATTAAAACTTGGGCTTTAGGTATCAAGCAATATGATGCAATATTTAAAGGTTTATCTGAGGATAATAAAGAATTAATTGCCTATATACGAAAAGTAAAGATTTCTCAGGCTGCATCACCGACAAGTGATCCTGTTTATGACAAAATCTATAATCTTACAACTGAGCATAGCTTTAATTCGTTTATAGGTGGATTTTATAGTTCAATAGGCAAGATTAAGTTTACGCAGACTTTAAAAGATTTGCTAGATATTTTTAAAGCTAAGCAAGAAGCAACTGAGGCTCTTAAGGGTAGTTCAGATGAGGGATTAAAGACTAGGTTTAAGACTTGTGAGACTAACTTTGAGAAGAGATTAAATGGCATTTTTGAATCGTATGGAGTGGCTGCAAGCTATTTGAACAGTCTTTCTTATTTGGTGCAAGATGAAAAGAAGGAATTAGCTAATATGAAGACTGAATTTGACACAATTGCAACTGATGCTAAGCTTGGATCTTAACCTTAGCTCTGCAATTTTGAAGATTTAAAATCTTAAGATTTAAAAGTATATAAAGTATATAATTTAAAGAAAAGATTTAAGAAAAATTTTGAAAGTCGGATTTAAAAATAGAAAATCAAAATAAAAATATAGGAGATATTTAAGTATGGTATGTCGTAAAAATATTTTAACAATAAGTGTGGGTACATGTATATTATGTGTATTATTGTTTTTATTGATGCTAATGTTGGGCTGCGATAATTCAGGAGATGTTAGTAAAGCAGGGAAAAAAGGTAAGACTAGTAGAATTGGTAGAACTGTTGTTCCTTTGAAACCCCGTGTCCCCCCACCTCCCCACATTCCCCCTCTTGCTTTTGCTGGAGCTGGTGTTGGCGGTAGAACTGTTGCTGGAGCTGGTGCTGGCGATGTAGCTGACGATGGAACTGGTGGAGCTGGTGTTGAAACTGGTGCTGGCGATGGGGCTGGTGCTGGCGGTAAAACTGGAGCTGTTGCTGGAGCTGTTGCTGGCGATGTAGCTGGTGGAGTTGGTGTTGAAACTGGTGCTGGCGATGGGGCTGGTGCTGGCGGTAAAACTGGAGCTGTTGCTGGAGCTGTTGCTGGAGCTGTAGCTGGTGGAGCTGGTGTTGAAACTGGTGCTGGCGATGGAGCTGGTGGAGCTGTTGCTGGTGAGAAGAGGCTAGGAAAGGAACTAACGTATGATGAGATAGTGCAAAAGTTATCACCTGAGCAAAAAGAAGCCGTTATTTTTTACAAAAATGCATTGACTAATCCTGCAGTTTCTGATTATTTGTACACTTGTACTGAAGCAGAGTTTGAAGAGCTATTAAAGTCTTTACAGAAGACAAATCGTTTTATAAGCATGATAGATCATATAGGGTCTGCATTGAGAGAAAGTAAAGATGCTAGAGCTGCTATTGATGCTATTACTAATGCTAGTAGGGCAGATTTCAAAGAAGACTTGAATCTTCTTTTTAATGATGGCCACTTACTCTCTAGCTTAAAGAACTTAAAGTATTATTCTGTATTGATTCCCCCTAACAAGTTTAAGAGTATTGATGATATATATAAGTCTATTGTTAAGGATAAATTCTATTATGATAGGTTTTTTTATATTAAAATTTGGGCTTTAGGTATCAAGAAATATGATGAAATATTTGAAGGTTTATCTAAGGATAATAAAGAATTAATTGCGTATATAGGAAAAGTAAAGGTATCTAAGGCTACATCGGCGGCAAGTGATTTTACTTTTGACAAAATCCTTTATATGACAACTGAGAATAGCTTTAACTCGTTTATAGGTGGATTTTATAATGCAGCAGGCAAGGTTGAGTTTCAACAGACTTTAAAAGAGTTGCTACCTGTTTTTAAAGCTAAGAAAGTAGCAGCTGAGGCGCTTAAGGGTAGTTCAGATGAGGGATTAAAGACTAGGTTTAAGACTTGTGAGACTAACTTTGAGGAGGAGTTGAATGGCTTCTTTTCATTATATGAAGTGTCTGCAGTCTATTTGAGCAGTTATTCTTATTCGATAGAATATGAAAAGAAGAAATTAGCTAATATGAAGACTGAATTTGAAACAATTGCAACTGATGCTAAGCTTGGATCTTAACCTTAGCTTTTAAAGCTTAAAGAATTAAATACATGACTTAAAAATAAGTATTTAAAATTTTTTATTTAAGAATAAAAAATAAAGTTATAAGGAGATATTTAATTATGGTATGTCGTAAACATATTTTAAAAATAATTACAAATGTATATATATTATTGTTTTTAGTGATGCTAATGTTGGGCTGCGATAATTCAGGAGATGTTAGTAAAGCAGGGAAAAAAGGTAAGACTAGTAGAATTGGTAGAACTGTTGTTTCTTTGAAACCCCGTGTCTCCCCAGCTTCTTCTCGCATTCCCCTTATTCCCCCGCCTCCTCACATTCCCCCTCTTGCTTCTGCTGGAGCTGTTGCTGGCGATAAAACTGGAGCTGTTGTTGGCGGTAAAACTGGTGCTGGCGATGGAGCTGGTGGAGCTGTTGCTGGTGAGCAGAGGCAAAAAAAGGAACTAACGTATGATGAGATAGTGCAAAAGTTATCACCTGAGCAAAAAGAAGCCGTTATTTTTTACAAAAATGCATTGACTAATCCTAATAGTTGGTTGACTTGTACTGAAGCAGAGTTTAAAGAGCTACTAAGGTCTTTACATGGGTCTAGTGGGAAAGAAAATCGTTTTATAAGCATGATAGATCATATAGGATCTGCATTTAGAGAAAATAGAGATGCTAGAGCTGCTATTGATGCTATTACTGATGCTAGTAGGACAGATTTTAAAAAAGACTTGAATCTTATTTTTGATCAGTATAATGGCTATTTACCCTCTAGCTTAAAGAGTGATTCTGTATTGGATCCCCCTAACAAGTTTAAGAGTATTGATGAATATATAAGTCTGTTGCTGATGATAACTTATATTATGGTTGGTTTTTTCGTATTAAAACTTGGGCTTTAGGTATCAAGCAATATGATGCAATATTTAAAGATTTATCTGAGGAGGATAAAGAATTAATTGCGTATATACGAAAAGTAAAGATTTCTCAGGCTACATCGACGACAAGTGGTTCTGCTTTTGACAAAATCTATAATTTTACAACTGAGGATAGCTTTAACTCGTTTATAGGTGGATTTTATAGTGCAATAGGTGAGATTAAGTTTACGCAGACTTTAAAAGATTTGCTAGATGTTTTTAAAGCTAAGCAAGAAGCAGCTGAGGCGCTTAAGGGTAGCTTAAATGAAGGATTAAAGACTAGGTTTAAGACTTGTGAGACTAACTTTGAGGAGAAGTTGAAGGTCATCTTTACAGTGTATGAAGTGTCTGCAGTCTTTTTTAACAGTTGTTATGGTATAAATACAAAGGAGGAATTAGCTAATATGAAGACTGAATTTGAAACAATTGCAACTGATGCTAAGTCTAGATCTTAACCTTAGCTTTTAAAGCTTAAAGAATTAAATACATGATTTAAAAATAAGTATTTAAAAATTTTTTATTTAAGAATAAAAAATAAAGTTATAAGGAGATATTTAATTATGGGATGTCGTAAAAATATTTTAAAAATAATTACAAATGTATATATATTATTGTTTTTAGTGATGCTAATGTTGGGCTGCGATAATTCAGGAGATGTTAGTAAAGCAGGGAAAAAAGGTAAGACTAGTAGAATTGGTAGAACTGTTGTTTCTTTGAAACCCCCTATCCCTCCAATCCCTCCCCACATTCCCCCTCTTGCTTCTGCTGGAGCTGTTGCTGGCGATAAAACTGGAGCTGGTGTTGGCGGTAAAACTGGTGCTGGCGATGGAGCTGGTGGTGCTGGTGAGCAGAGGCAAAAAAAGGAACTAACGTATGATGAGATAGTGCAAAAGTTATCATCTGATCAAAAAGAAGCCGTTATTTTTTACAAAAATGTATTAATGGATCCTGTGGTTGCTAATCATTTGTACACTTCTACTGAAGCAGAGTTTGAAGAGCTACTAAAGTCTTTACATGGGTCTAGCGGGAAAGAAAATCGTTTTATAAGCATGATAGATCATATAGGATCTACATTGAGAGAAAGGAGAGATGCTAGAGCTGCTATTGATGCTATTACTGATGCTAGTAGGGCAGATTTTAAAACAGACTTGAATCTTCTTTTTGATGAATATAATCGTGGCTTAAGCTTTAACTTAAAGAGTGATTCTTTATTGGCTCCCCCTAACAAGTTTAAGAGTATTGATGATATATATAAGTCTGTTGTTAATGATAACTTATATTATAGAGAGTTTTTTTGTATTAAAATTTGGGCTTTAGGTATCAAGAAATATGATGAAATATTTGCAGGTTTATCTAAGGATGATAAAGAATTAATTGCGTATATACGAAAAGTAAAGATTCCTCAGGCTACATCGACGACAAGTGATTCTGCTTTTACCAAAATCTATAATATTAGAACTGAGGATAGCTTTAACTCGTTTATAGGAGGATTTTATAGTGCAATAGGTGAGATTAAGTTTACGCAAGTTTTAAAAGATTTGCTAGCTATTTTTAAAGCTAAAAAAGTAGCAGCTGAGGCTCTTAAGGGTAGCTTAGATAAGGGATTAAAGACTAGGTTTAAGACTTGTGAGACTAACTTTGAGGAGAAGTTTAAGGGCATCTTTGAAGTGTATTCAGTGTCTGAACGCTATTTGAACAGTCTTTATAATTGGGTGCAAGCTTCAAAGAGGGCATTAGCTAATATTAAGACTGAATTTGAAACAATTGCAACTGATGCTAAGTCTAGATCTTAACCTTAGCTTTTAAAGCTTAAAGAATTAAATACATGATTTAAAAATAAGTATTTAAAAATTTTTTATTTAAGAATAAAAAATAAAGTTATAAGGAGATATTTAAGTATGGTATGTTGTAAACATATTTTAAAAATAATTACAAATGTATATATATTATTGTTTTTATTGATGCTAATGTTGGGTTGTAAGAATTCAGGAGATGTTAGTAAAGCAGGGAATAAAGGTAGAACTAGTAGAACTGTTGTTCCTTTGAAACCCCCTATCCCTCCAATCCCTCCCCACATTCCTCCTCTTGTTTTTGCTGGAGCTGTTGCTGGTGAGCAGAGGCTAGGAAAGGAACTAACGTATGATGAGATAGTGCAAAAGTTATCACCTGATCAAAAAGAAGCCGTTATATTTTACAAAAATGTATTAATGGATCCTGCGGTTGGTAATAATTTGTACACTTCTACTGAAGCAGAGTTTAAAGAGCTACTAAGGTCTTTGCATGGATCTAGTGGGAAAGAAAATCGTTTTATAAGCATGATAGATCATATAGGGTCTGCATTGAGAGAAAATAGAGATGCTAGAGCTGCTATTGATGCTATCACTGATGCTAGTAGGACAGATTTTAAAAAAGACTTGAATCTTATTTTTGATCAGTATAATGGCTATTTACTCTCTAACTTAAAGAATTATTCTGTATTGGAACCCCCTAACAAGTTTAAGAGTAGTGATGATATATATAAGTCTGTTGCTAATAATGACTTCTATTCTAGTAGTTTTTTTCGTATTAAAACTTGGGCTTTAGGTATCAAGAAATATGATGAAATATTTAAAGATTTATCTAAGGATGATAAAGAATTAATTGCGTATATACGAAAAGTAAAGAATTCTAAGACTACAAGTGGTTCTGCTTTTGCCAAAATTTATAATCTTAGAACTGAGGATAGCTTTAACTCGTTTATAGGAGGATTTTATAGTGCAATAGGTGAGATTAAATTTAAGCAGACTTTAAAAGATTTGCTACCTATTTTTAAAGCTAAGAAAGTAGCATCTGAGGCGCTTAAGGGCAGCTTAGATGAAGGATTAAAGAATAGGTTTAAGACTTGTGAGACTAACTTTGAGGAGAAGTTGAAGGGCATCTTTGAATTGTATGAAGTGTCTGAACGCTATTTGAACAGTTGTTATGATCGGGTGCAAGCTTCAAAGAGGGAATTAGCTAATATTAAGACTGAATTTGACACAATTGCAACTGATGCTAAGTCTAGATCTTAACCTTAGCTTTTAAAGCTTAAAGAATTAAATACATGACTTAAAAATAAGTATTTAAAAACTTTTTATTTAAGAATAAAAAATAAAGTTATAAGGAGATATTTAAGTATGGTATGTCGTAAACATATTTTAAAAATAATTACAAATGTATATATATTATCTGCATTATTGTTTTTATTGATGCTAATGTTGGGTTGTAAGAATTCAGGAGATGTTAGTAAATCAGGAAATAAAGATAGACCTGGTATAACTGTTGAGCTTCCTACTCCCCTTATCCCTCCAGATCCTTTTGGCAAGTTATCAGATGAAGATAAAGTGTTTAACGTGAAGCATTTAAGTGAATTTAAGTTATCATCTGATCAAAAAGAAGTCGTTATTTTTTACAAAAATGTATTAATGGATCCTGCGGTTGGTAATAATTGGTACACTTGTACTGAAGCAGAGTTTTTGGAGCTACTAAAGTCTTTGCATGGATCTAGTGGGAAAGAAAATCGTTTTATAAGCATGATAGATCATATAGGATCTACATTGAGAGAAAGGAGAGATGCTAGAGCTGCTATTGATGCTATTACTGATGCTAGTAGGTCAGATTTCAAAGAAAACTTGAATATTATTTTTGATGAATATAATGGCTATTTACTCTCTAACTTAAAGAATTATTCTGTATTGGGACCCCCTAACAAGTTTAAGAGTATTGATGATATATATAAGTATTTTGTTAATGCTAACTTATATTATAGTGAGTTTTTTCGTATTAAAACTTGGGCTTTAGGTATCAAGAAATATGATGAAATATTTGAAGGTTTATCTAAGGATAATAAAGAATTAATTGCGTATATACGAAAAGTAAAGGTACCTAAGACTACAAATTATTATGATTATTACAAAATCTATTATGTGGCCACTGAGGATAGCTTTAACTCGTTTATAGGAGGATTTTATAATTCAGCAGGTGAGATTAAGTTTAAGCAAGTTTTAAAAGATTTGTTACCTATTTTTAAAGCTAAGAAAGAAGCAGCTGAGGCTCTTAAGGGTAGTTCAGATGAGGGATTAAAGACTAGGTTTAAGACTTGTGAGACTAACTTTGAGGAGAAGCTGAAGGGCATCTTTAAATCGTATGAAGTGTCTGAAGGCTTTTTTAACAGGCTTTATGATCAGGTACAAGGTATAAATACAAAGAGGGAATTAGCTAATATTAAGACTGAATTTGACACAATTGCAACTGATGCTAAGCCTAGATCTTAACCTTAGTTTTTAAAGTTTAAAGAATTAAATACATGACTTAAAAATAAGTATTTAAAAACTTTTTATTTAAGAATAAAAAATAAAGTTATAAGGAGATATTTAAGTATGGTATGTCGTAAACATATTTTAAAAATAATTACAAATGTATATATATTATCTGCATTATTGTTTTTATTGATGCTAATGTTGGGTTGTAAGAATTCAGGAGATGTTAGTAAATCAGGAAATAAAGATAGAACTAGTAGAATTGGTAGAACTGTTGCTGGCAGTGGTGCTGGTGAGCAGAGGCTAGGAAAGGAACTAACGTATGATGAGATAGTGCAAAAGTTATCATCTGATCAAAAAGAAGCCGTTATTTTTTACAAAAATGCACTAATGGATCCTGCGGCTGGTAATAATTGGTTCACTTGTACTGAAGCAGAGTTTAAAGAGCTACTAAGGTCTTTGCATGGATCTAGCGGGAAAGAAAATCGTTTTATAAGCATGATAGATCATATAGGGTCTGCATTGAGAGAAAGGAGAGATGCTAGAGCTGCTATTGATGCTATCACTGATGCTAGTAGGACAGATTTTAAAAAAGACTTGAATCTTATTTTTGATACTTATAATGACTTATCCTTTAACTTAAAGCGTTATTCTGTATTGGAATCCCCTAACAAGTTTAGGAGTATTGATGATATATATAAGTATGTTGTTAATGATAGCTTATATTATAGTGAGTTTTTTCGTATTAAAACTTGGGCTTTAGGTATCAAGAAATATGATGAAATATTTAAAGATTTATCTAAGGATGATAAAGAATTAATTGCGTATATAGGAAAAGTAAAGGTATCTCAGGCTACATCAACAACAAGTGATTCTGCTTATTACAAAATCTATAATCTTAGAACTGAGGATAGCTTTAACTCGTTTATAGGTGGATTTTATAGTTCAATAGGCAAGATTAAGTTTACGCAGACTTTAAAAGAGTTGCTACCTATTTTTAAAGCTAAGCAAGAAGCAGCTGAGGCGCTTAAGGGTAGTTCAGATGAGGGATTAAAGACTAGGTTTGAGACTTGTGAGACTAACTTTGAGGAGAAGTTGAAGAACATCTTTACAGCGTATTCAGTGTCTGCAATCTTTTTTAACAGTCTTTATGATTGGGTGCAAGCTTCAAAGAAGGAATTAGGTAATATTAAGACTGAATTTGACACAATTGCAACTGATGCTAAGCCTAGATCTTAACCTTAGTTTTTAAAGCTTAAAGAATTAAATACATGATTTAAAAATAAAAAATTAAAATAGAAACAAAAATAAAGTTATAAGGAGATATTTAAGTATGGTATGTTGTAAACATATTTTAAAAATAATTACAAATGTATATATATTATTGTTTTTAGTGATGCTAATGTTGGGTTGTAAGAATTCAGGAGATGTTAGTAAATCAGGAAATAAAGATAGACCTGGTATAACTGTTGAGCCCCCTTCTTCCCCTATCCCCCCAACTCCCTCTCACATTTCCCTTGCTTCTGCTAGAATTGTTGCTGGCGTTGGAGCTGGTGCTGGTGTTGGCGGTAAAACTGGAGCTGGTGCTGGCAGTGTTGCTGGTGCTGGTGTTGAAACTGGTGCTGGCAGTGTTGCTGGTGAGCAGAGGCTAGGAAAGGAACTAACGTATGATGAGATAGTGCAAAAGTTATCATCTGATCAAAAAGAAGCCGTTATTTTTTACAAAAATGTATTAATGGATCCTGTGGTTGCTAATCATTTGTACACTTCTACTGAAGCAGAGTTTGAAGAGCTACTAAAGTCTTTACATGGGTCTAGCGGGAAAGAAAATCGTTTTGTAAGCATGATAGATCATATAGGGTCTGCATTAAGAGAAAAGAAAGATGCTAGAGTTGCTATTGATGCTATTACTGATGCTAGTAGGGCAGATTTTAAAAAAGATTTGAATTTTCTTTTTGATGAATATACTCGTGGCTTAAGCTTTGGCTTAAAGGGTGATTCTTTATTGGCTCCCCCTAACAAGTTTAAGAGTAGTGATGATATATATAAGTCTGTTACTGGTAATTACTTCTATTATAATGAGTTGTTTCGTATTAAAACTTATGCCTTAGGTATCAAGAAATATGATGCAATATTTAAAGATTTATCTGAGGATGATAAAGAATTAATTGCGTATGTACGAAAAGTAAAGATTGCTCAGGCTACATCGACGACAAGTGCTTTTGTTTATGACAAAATCTATCCTATGACAACTGAGGATAGCTTTAACTCGTTTATAGGTGGATTTTATAGTTCAATAGGCAAGATTAAGTTTGAGCAAGTTTTAAAGGATTTGCTAGATATTTTTAAAGCTAAGCAAGAAGCAGCTGAGGCTCTTAAGGGTAGCTTAGATGAAGGATTAAAGACTAGGTTTGAGACTTGTGAGACTAACTTTGAGAAGAGATTAAAAGGCATCTTTAAATCGTATGAAGTGTCTGAAGGCTTTTTTAACGGGCTTTGTTTTAAGGTGCAAGGTGCAAATGCAAAGGAGGAATTAGCTGAGCTTAAGACTGAATTTGACACAATTGCAACTGATGCTAAGTCTAGATCTAACCCTTAGCTCTGCAATTTTGAAGATTTAGAATCTTGATATTGAATACATGATTTAAGAGTATATAAAGTATATAATTTAAAAAAAAGATTTAAGAAAAATTTTAAGAGTCGGATTTAAAAATAGAAAATCAAAGTAAAAATATAGGAGATATTTAAATATGGTATGTTATAAACATATTTTAAAAATAATTACAAATGCATATATATTATCTGCATTATTGTTTTTATTGATGTTAATGTTGGGTTGTAAGAATTCAGGAGATGTTAGTAAATCAGGAAATAAAGATAGACCTGGTAGAACTGTTGGTAGAACTGTTGTTCCTTTGAAATCCCTTATCCCTCCGCCTCCTCACATTCCCCCTCTTGCTTTAGAGAAAGATAAATTGAAACAGGAAAAAGAGAAGAAGTTGAGACAGGAAAAAGAGAAGAAAACGTTTAGTGAAATAATTGTAGATTTATCACCTGTCCAAAGGCGAGGCTATCAGTTTTATGAAAATGTATTAACGAATCCCGAGATTGGTGCTGGACATAACTTATACACTTGTACTCAAGAAGAGTTTCAAAGTTTAATAGGATCTTTACATAGTAAAGACCGTTTTATAAGTATGATGGAGTATATAGATTTTGTACTTGGAAGACGAGAAGAGGCTAAAGAAGCTATTGATGCTATTACTGATGCTAGTAGGGCAGATTTCAAAAAAGAATTGAATCTTATCTTGGATTATCATAGTACTAAAGAAGGTTTTCAGTTAACTGTAAAAGAAGGTTCTGTGCATTCTAGTGGGCTCAAAGATATTGATGATATATATAAAAACATTGCTTCTGCTTCTGTTTCCTATGACAATTTTGCTGCTGTTAAAGATTGGGCCGTGGGTGTAAATCAGTTTGATGAGGTTTATGAAAGTTTATGGTCTAAGGATGAGAGTAAGAAAAAATCAATTGAATATATGCGTAATGCAGTGGTACCTGTTCCTGTTAATGAGATAGCTTCTAACTTTACTGTTGCTATTGAAAAAGTTAGTTATATTAAAACCACTGATAATTTTGATGCTGCAATAGGTAGGCTTTATAATTTCAGTAAAGATAATTTTAACAGAAGTTTTGGAATGTGTTTTGAGGTCTGTGATGCAAGATTTATCACAGAAGAGGCACTTGCTAACAGTAGTAATGCAGACTTAAAGAGTCAATTTGGAAAATGCACGACCCGTTTTGATGCTTTGTTGAATAATATCTTTAGAGAGGAAGGGACTGGTGATGTTATGTCTAGAAAGGTAAAGGAAAGTGTGAAAATAATTTATCTTAAGGCGATAGATAGCAAGACACTTAGTGAGCTAAGTGCCATTAGGGATGAGTTTGCAGCTATTGCAACGAAAATTGACAGCGGTTCCTAATTAGGGTCTTAAATTTTATAGCCTTAAATAATATCTTAATTAGCTTTAAATAGCTTGATTAAAATTAAATTCAAACTACTTGCAATTATTACAGTTGGTTGTAGGTAGTTATTACAATTAAATGTGATAATTAATTTATATAATAAAAAAGAGTTAATAGGAGTTAATAGAGAATTTAAAACTTAAAGAAAATAATAAAAATAAATGTTTAAAAATAAAAAATTAAAATAAAAACAAAAATAAAGTTATAAGGAGATATTTAAGTATGGTATGTCGTAAACATATTTCAAAAATAAATACAAATACAAGTGTAAATATAAGTACATATTTATTGTACGTATTATTGTTTTTATTGATTCTGATGTTGGGTTGTAAGAATTCAGGAGATGTTGATAAAGCAGAAAATAAAAGTGGAACTGTTGGTAGTATGGTTGTTGCTCCATCTCTTCCCCCAGATCCTTTGGGTAACTTATCAGATGAAGATAAAGCGTTTAACAAGCAGTATTTAAGTGAATTTAAGTTATCACCTGATCAAGTACTAGCTGTTTTATTGTATAAAAGGGCATTGACGGAGCCTAAACTTACTGACAATTATTCTGCTTATCCTTTAGAAACATTTATAAATTTAATAAATGCTTTGGCTAAGCAAGACCTTCTTAAAAATATGATGGAGCATATAAGTTCTAGATTTAAAGTTGGAGAGGATACTAGAAAAGCTATTAATACGATTAAGCTTGCAAGTAGAGCAGAGTTTAAAAAAGGCTTACAACTTGTTTTTAGTGAGTATGGTACTAAGATTTTTCTTGATAGATTAGGAGTATTTTCAATTACATCTGATGATAAACTTAAGGATGCTAGTAAGATATATAATGATGTTATTAGGAGGGATTATGATCGTGACATGCTTCTTTGGATTCAAAATGTAGCTTTGGGTATAAGGAAATTTGATGAGATTTATAAAGGTTTATCACAGTTGGAACAAGAATTAATTAAGTATATACGTGTTGTAGTAGCACCGAAATCTGATACATTTAGCAATAGTAATTTTGGTGAGGTTAAGAAGAATATCAAATTGATTAACACTTATGATGCCTTTGATAGCGTAATAGGTAGGCTTCATAATTTAGATAGTGTTAGATTTAATAAAATATTAAAAAGTTTCTTTGATGTTTTTCAGGCTAAAAAAGCAGCAGAATTGGCAATTGCAAACAGTGATAATGCAGACTTAAAGACTCAATTTAATACTCAAGAGACTAGCTTTAAGGATCTGTTGCATTTGATCGTTAAGGGCATTTACAGAGGAACAAAGGCACATAGAACATCAAGACCTATTGATGCGATTTATGATTTAGCAGAATCTGAAAAGGAAAAATTAGACGAGATGATAGAGGCGTTTAAAGCAATTGCAGCTAATGCTAAGCCTTAAATCTTAAATTTTTAAGTTTTAAGAGCTGATAATATTATTTATATAATAAAAAAGAGTTAATAGGAGTTAATAGAGAATTTAAAACTTAAAGAAAATAATAAAAATAAATGTTTAAAAATAAAAAATTAAAATAAAAACAAAAATAAAGTTATAAGGAGATATTTAAGTATGGTATGTTGTAAACATATTTCAAAAATAAATACAAATACAAGTGTAAATATA
This sequence comes from Borrelia tillae, assembly GCF_055693965.1. Lineage (NCBI taxonomy): Bacteria > Pseudomonadati > Spirochaetota > Spirochaetia > Spirochaetales > Borreliaceae > Borrelia > Borrelia tillae. The sequence continues at coordinate 133,904 of NZ_JBTGSB010000002.1, read as the reverse complement.
AGTACATATTTATTGTACGTATTATTGTTTTTATTGATTCTGATGTTGGGTTGTAAGAATTCAGGAGATGTTGATAAAGCAGAAAATAAAAGTGGAACTGTTGGTAGTATTGTTGTTGCTCCATCTCTTCCCCCAGATCCTTTGGGTAACTTATCAGATGAAGATAGAGCGTTTAACATGCAGTATTTAAGTGAATTTAAGTTATCACCTGATCAAGTACTAGCTGTTATTTTTTACAAAAGTGTATTGATGGATCCTGATGTTGATGGGGGGGACATACTACATTCTTGTACTGAAGCAGAGTTTTTGACCTTATTACAGTCTTTACAGAAGACAAATCGTTTGATAAGTATGATAGATCATATAGGTTCTATAGTGCAATTGAAAAAAGATGTTGTAAAGGCTGTTAATGATATTGATGACACCAAAAGGGTAAATTTAAAAAACTATTTTAACTATTTTGTTAATCTTTTTAGTAAAGACTTTTTGAAATCTTTAAAATCTAATACTGTAGTTATTAAGAAGTTCAGGGATATTGATTCTATATATGACAGTGTTATGACTGATGTTATGTATCGTAACACTTTGCGTCGTGTTAAAGAGTTAGTCTTAGGTGTCAATAAATATGACAAGGTTTTTCAAGATTGGTCAAAAGAGATGCAAAACTTAATTACATATATGCGAAAAGCAGTGGTGCCTGATCCTGTTATTGCAGGTAAAGATCTGACTCTTAGTCTTTTTTATGATGTTAAAAGTAATGATAGTTTTGATTCCTTAATAGGTAGGCTTCTTAACTTAGATCCAAGTAGGTTTAACTGGATATTAGATAATATTTTAGGTGTCTTTAATTTTCAAAATTTAACAGCGAGTGTGTTTTCAGGCAGCGTGAATGCAGACTTTAATGCTTGCGAGACTCAATTTAAGAATTTGTTGCTGGATATCTTTAGAGAGCAAAGGACAGGTAGTGTTATGTCTAGAAAGCCCAAACCTGATAATGAAATTTATAGAGCAGCAGAATCTAGAATGGGGGATTTAGCTAGGATTAAGGAAGCTCTTAAAGAAATTAAAACTAATGCTCTGTTGCAATCTTCAACTGCTAAGTCTTAATAGAGAACTTTAGGTTTGGGTAAGTTTAAGTTTACTGGAATTGAGAATTTCAAATGAAAATCTTAGTATAAGTTAAGTTATTCTTGTAGATAATAATTTTGTAAGTAGCCATAAAGATAATGATTTTTTATGGCTTATTTATTTTAAAATAGTGATTTAACCAATAATTAAAATCTATGCCTGTGTAATATATAATTAATGCAATATAATGATCTTCATTAAATATATTTATTAAATTAATTTATTTATTAACTTTAATAAATGACAAATTTCGATAACAGATAGTTTAATGATAAGAATGATAAATGAACTTATGTTTCACTTTAGTTTATTAATTCATTTTGAAGTTAATTTTTAATTTAAATTTTAAGGTGGAAAGGAGAATATTTAATGATTCAAAATAAAAAATATGTTTCAAAACTATATATAAGTATATATAGATTACATAAGTTATTGTCTTCAATAGTATTGATAGTATCAATGTTATTAATCCTAGATTGTGATACAGGTGCTGCTAAGGGCGGTAAAGGTAAAGTTATGTCTAGCAATTTAAATAAAAAAAGCCCACTTGTAGGTAGTAGAGGAGAAAATAGAGGCTTTAATACATATGAAGATTTGAATGCAAAATTTCCATTATCTAGAGCAGGTTTGGAAAAGGATGACGAAGATTTAAAAAGAATATACCTATTACCTTATATATCCTTGGAAGGTGATGAAGACTTGGCACATTTAAAACTTAATGATTTTCCTAAGTTTTCAAGAGATGTTTTTTCCAGATTATGGACTTTGGGTACGCAGAATCACAGTTTTTATTATTTTTTAGAAGATAATTTTACTTTAAGTATAGGACAGAAGTGCGGTATGTTATCCTTTAGAAAGGCGTTAATGAACCTTGAGTCTGACGTTCTTATTGATATTGTCAATGAAGAGGAGTCTCCTATTGTCTGCACTGATGAGAATATTTTGAATTTGATGAATATTTGGGGCAATAAAAAGGTTCAGGCATTTGGAGATCATATAGACTCTGCAGTTGGGGAGTTGTATGTGGCAAAGAAAGCTGTTCGGGAAATTGCTGGAGGTACATCAAATTTTAGAGAACTTTTAAAATCTGCCTTGGAGCATTTAAAAGCAGGATTGATACGTGATATAAGATTTTTGACATATGGCCAGCAAGGTATTAGTAATATGGAAAGCATGCCTGATGAGATATATATGCAGGTTGTACGGAGCGATCTATGGAAAACTGAGTCTGTTATTATCAAAGAACAAGTTTTAGGTATTAATGCATATGATCGGATATATGGGGCACTTCCTGGTAAAGCAAAGTGGTTAATTAAGTATATTCGAGATTTAGTATTACCTAACTTGTCTGAAGCTAATGATTACAGTGCACGTGATTCTATGGATGCTGTAAATAAGATCATAGAGATTAAGACTAATGATGGATTGAGTGCTGTAATAGGCATGTTAGGTGTATTGGGCAAGGAGCAATTTTTACAAGTTATGGATCCTCTTTTTGGTGTTTTAAATGCTGAAGTGGCAGCAGCAATAGCAATTCAAGAAGCCAGTTTGTCAATATCAGATTTAAGAAGTCAATTTAAAAAACAGCAGAGCCTTTATAACAAGCAGTTGAAGCATATATTTAGCAAGACAGGTCCAATAAGTGGATTATTGGAGAGAGCAGCAACTTCAAAAGACATTTTGGATACTATTAAAATTAAATTTGAAGAGATTAAGATGAATATTAAGAAATAAGTGTTAAAATAAGATTTACAAAATAAAACTTAATAAGTAACAGGAGTGTAGGTTAAGTTTAGATAATAAATTTGTAATATTTGAGCATATAAACATATAAGCCATAAATGTTTATTTTATGGCTTCTTTATTTTTTTAAATAAGTTTCAATGCAAATAGAGATACATATTATGATGATAGAATATAAATCTATATAATTAGTAGTCTCTTATAAATATAAGTTAAGGGTTTAAGGCCGACAATGAGGGTAATTCATGATATAAGTTTAAGAGGACTTAATGAATTAAGTTTATATTAAATAAATACAATTTATATTGATATTTAAGAATCAAAAAGGAGATATTTAATGACAAGAATCAAAATTCATATTTTCAATGTATATAGGTTATTTGGAATACTATTTTTAATAGCATTAATAGGTGCTTGTGACTCTGGAAGTGTTGGCAACAAGGGTGGTGGTGCTAGGAATTTAAGTAGGAGGAGTCAAATTGGAACAGGCAAGAATAGGGGCTTTAATGTGATAGGAAAAAAAGTGGATGGAGGTTTGCAAAAACCAGGTGCAATTGTGCATGATAAAGACCTTAAGGACCCACTGTCATTAGAAGTTGTGCCTTCTGATCCAATTGAAGATGGAGACTCTGATAAAGTTAAAGACCCTAAGGAAGCACTGACACCTGTTATAGTAGAGCCTGTGAGCAAAAAAGCCTTTAAATATTTAGAGCTTGATGATTTTCCCAAATTTACTTTTTCGTTGCGTAGCAGGGTAAAGATGTCATTTATGGATTATCGTAGCTTATTAGAGGAAGAGTTTGGGTTATCAGACAGGCAAATAAACGGTATTATGTCTTACAAAAATGTATTAATGGAGCCGAATAGATTAATGAGTCCTGGTGCTTTGTATCCAGATTCATTAGGTGATTGGTTTAATGGTCGTGATACATTTGGTGTATTTCAGGCATCCTATTTTAGAAAATTACTTAGGACTTGGGGGAAAGATAAAACTTTGAAGATAGCAGATCATCTAGAGGATGAGTTTGAAGAGATAGAAAATGCAGAGCGAGCTATTCGGGGGAGTGTGGCTAATAGAAATTTGAGATCATTATTGAAACGTACCTTTAATTATTGTAAAGCGCGTCTTATCGCTATTTTAAGAAAAGACTCTTTTGAGTATCACAAGATTGATTTTAGTGCTGATAGCAACCGGTCGGAACAGGTGGCTGCTTCTGTATATAATGAGATTATAAGGACATTGCATAAGCATTATTTTGTTATGTTAAGAGATGTGGCTTTAGGTATTAATGCGTTTGATGCAGTATATTCGAATCTTCCACTTGAAGTTCAAGGGTTAATCAATTATATGCGGGATGTAATTGTGCCTAAGTCTTATAAAAGTAGAACTAATAACTCTTCAGAAGCTTTTTCTATCATTCAAGGTATTGAAAATCCTGATGTTTTTAATGCTTTAATAGGCTGCTTTGGCAGATTGGGTAAATTTGAATTTTCAACAATGATGGATCTTATTTTTGGTGTTTTCAAGGCCAAAATAGCAGCAGAAAGTGCAGGTGTTTTGACGTCAAACTTGAAAGATCAGTTTGAAGCTCAGGAAAAGCTTTATCAAGAGCAGTTAAAGTATATTTATTGTGCGTTTTTGTTTCTGGATGAGACAGGCTTGAGACTAGCGCAGAAAGAGGATACTTTAAATGCAATTAGGTTGGAGTTTGAAAAGATTAAGAGTAGTCTTGAGAGTAAACCATAAGGCAAGTGATTTGTAAATTTTACTTTAAGTGTAGGACAGAAGTGCGGTATGTTATCCTTTAGAAAGGCGTTAATGAACCTTGAGTCTGACGTTCTTATTGATATTGTCAATGAAGAGGAGTCTCCTATTGTCTGCACTGATGAGAATATTTTGAATTTGATGAATATTTGGGGCAATAAAAAGGTTCAGGCATTTGGAGATCATATAGACTCTGCGGTTGGGGAGTTGTATGTGGCAAAGAAAGCTGTTCGGGAAATTGCTGGAGGTACATCAAATTTTAGAGAACTTTTAAAATCTGCTTTGGGGCATTTAAAAGCAGGATTGATACGTGATATAAGATTTTTGACATATGGCCAGCAAGGTATTAGTAATACGGAAAGCATACCTGATGAGATATATATGCAGGTTGTACGGAGCGATCTATGGAAAACTGAGTCTGTTATTATCAAAGAACAAGTTTTAGGTATTAATGCATATGATCGGATATATGGGGCACTTCCTGGTAAAGCAAAGTGGTTAATTAAGTATATTCGAGATTTAGTATTACCTAACTTGTCTGAAGCTAATGATTACAGTGCACGTGATTCTGTGGATGCTGTAAATAAGACATAGAGATTAAGACTAATGATGGATTGAGTGCTGTAATAGGCATGTTAGGTGTATTGGGCAAGGAGCAATTTTTACAAGTTATGGATCCTCTTTTTGGTGTTTTAAATGCTGAAGTGGCAGCAGCAATAGCAATTCAAGAAGCCAGTTTGTCAATATCAGATTAAGGAGTCAATTTAAAGAACAGCAGAGCCTTTATAACAAGCAGTTGAAGCATATATTTAGCAAGACAGGTCCAATAAGTGAATTATTGGAGAGAGCAGCAATGTCAAAAGACATTTTGGATACTATTAAAATTAAATTTGAAGAGATTAAGATGAATATTAAGAAATAAGTGTTAAAATAAGATTTACAAAATAAAACTTAATAAGTAACAGGAGTGTAGGTTAAGTTTATATTAAATAAATACAATTTATATTGATATTTAAGAATCAAAAAGGAGATATTTAATGACAAGAATCAAAATTCATATTTTCAATGTATATAGGTTATTTGGAATACTATTTTTAATAGTATTAATAGGTGCTTGTGACTCTGGAAGTGTTGGTAACAAGGGTGGTGGTGCTAGGAATTTAAGTAGGAGGAGTCAAATTGGAACAGGCAAGAATAGAGGCTTTAATGTGATAGGAAGAAAAGTGGATGGAGGTTTGCAAAAACCAGGTGCAATTGTGCATGATAAAGACCCTAAGGACCCACTGTCATTAGAAGTTGTGCCTTCTGATCCAATTGAAGATGGAGACTCTGATAAAGTTAAAGACCCTAAGGAAGCACTGACACCTGTTATAGTAGAGCCTGTGAGCAAAAAAGCCTTTAAATATTTAGAGCTTGACGATTTTCCTAAATTTACTTTTTCGTTGCGTAGCAGGGTAAAGATGTCATTGACGGCTTATCGTAGCTTATTAGAGGAAGAGTTTGGGTTATCAGACAGGCAAATAAACGGTATTATATCTTACAAAAATGTATTAATGGAGCCGAATAGATTAATGAGTCCTGGTGTTTTGTATCCAGATTCATTAGGTAGTTGGTTTGGTGGTCGTGATACATTCGGTGTATTTCAGGCATCCTATTTTAGAAAATTACTTAGGACTTGGGGGAAAGATAAAACTTTGAAGATAGCAGATCATCTAGAGGATGAGTTTGAAGAGATAGAAAATGCAGAGCGAGCTATTCGGGGGAGTTTGGCTAATAGAAATTTGAGATCATTATTGGATCTTACCTTTAATTATTGGAAAGCGCGTTTTATCGCTATTTTAAGAAGCGACTCTTTTGAGTATCACAAGATTGATTTTAGTGCTGATAGCAACCGGTCGGAACAGGTGGCTGCTTCTGTATATAATGAGATTATAAGGACATTGCATAAGGATTATTTTGTTATGTTAAGAGATGTGGCTTTAGGTATTAGTGCGTTTGATGCAGTATATTCGAATCTTCCACTTGAAGTTCAAGAGTTAATCAATTATATGCGGGATGTAATTGTGCCTAAGCCTTATAAAAGTAGAACTAATGACTCTTTAGAAGCTTATTATATCATTGAAGGTATTCAAAATCCTGATGTTTTTGATGCTTTAATAGGCTACTTTGGCAGATTGGGTAAATTTGAATTTTCAACAATGATGGATCTTGTTTTTGGTGTTTTCAAGGCCAAAGTAGCAGCAGAAAGTGCAGGTGTTTTGACGTCAAACTTGAAAGATCAGTTTGAAGCTCAGGAAAAGCTTTATCAAGATCAGTTAAAGCATATTTATTTTGAGTTTTTGTTTCTGGATGAGATAGGCCTGAAACTAGCGCGGAGCGAGGGTACTTTAAATACAATTATGTTGGAGTTTGAAAAGATTAAGAGTAGTCTTGAGAGTAAACCATAAGGCAAGTGATTTGTAAATAAGATCGATGTACTATTAATTTACAAGTAATTTATAAGTATAAGCCATGAGGATAATTATCTTTATGGCTTTTTATATTTTTTAAATTTTTAATTTTAAATGATAAAATTGGTTAGGAAAATAGTTAAATTTAATAATTTAAAAAAATTATAAATATGATGGGATTTAATAATTAAAGGTATATATTATATATATATTTTTAATAAAATTTAGTGAAAAACAATATTAAACTTTAACCAAGTAATATCTATAAGGATACTTTCACAAGTTAATAATTTAAGTAATAAATAATGATAAATGATTTGTTCTTTCAGATAGATGTTAATTTGATTTAAATCAAGATTGTACTATAAAAAAGGAGATATTTAATGATAAGGGTAAGAGGTTGTATTTTAAATATTATATATAGATTGGTATATAGGTTATTGTTTTTGTCAGCATTACTAGTAGCTGCTTGTGACATGGGGGCTTCTAAAAGACTGGATAAAAGAGATTTGAGTAAGACTTTGAGTGAAAAGAGCAGTATAATTGAACCACTCAGAGTGCCAATTAAGAGACATGGGGATTATGAGTTACGAAGAGAAGGTTTAACCGGTGGAGATTTTAGAGAGGTTGATTCATTTGCTACACCTGCTGACGAGAATAATGAAGATTTTGAGCATTTAAGGCTTGATGATTTTCCCGACAGATTTTCGCATGGTTTTGCCAGGTCATGGAAGGGACTTTTTGGGTATAGTATTGAGCTCCAAGATTTATTGGACGACTTTTTTGCATTATCAACTGAGCAGATTCAGGGTATTTTGTCTTTTAGCGAAGCATTAATGACACCTGGTCTTGGTCCTTTTCGTGTTGTTTGCAGTGAAGAGAATATTATAAGTTTACTTAAAAATTGGGGCCATGATCGGGTTAGGCAAGTTGGAGACCATATAGACTCTTCGTTTAAAGAAAAAGATAGTGCAAATGCAGCCATTGATGCTGTTCCTGAAAGACGACAAAATTTTAAAAAACTCTTAAGATTTGCTTTTGAGCATTTAGACCTAGTGATTCCAAACAATCTAAGATTTTTATCGTATGGATATAATCAAAATCTTGGTGATTTGACTATAAGACCTGATTTTATATATACAAAGATTATGAAGAGTGAATTGTATAAGCCTGTTTATATTATGCTTAAAGATGCAGCTTTAGGTATTAGTGTGTTTGAGGAAATATATACAAGTCTGCCCTTAATAGCACAAGAGTTAATTAATTATATTCAAGGTGTAATAGTGCCTCAGTCTGATGAGAGTGAGGTTGTTTATTCTAGGGACGCTTTTGATAGGATTAAGTATATTAAGACTAGCGATGTTTTTGCTGCTGTAGTGGGTCGTTTGGGTAGATTGGGCAAGGATAAATTTTTGCAAGTTTTTGATCCTATTTTTGGGGTATTTAATGAGAAAATACGAGCATTCCGTATTATGTCAATAATTAGGCCACTTCCGACAGAGTTGGTGAAGCAGTTTGAAGGACAAGAGAAGTTTTATAAAGAGCAGTTGAGATATATCTTCAGCAAAGAAGGTCCTATAAGTGAATTATTGACAAGAGTAGAAGAGAGAGAGGGTGCTTTAGAGGTAATTAAATTAAAGTTTAAAGAGATTAAAGATAAGCTTAAGGATAAGATTTAAGCATAAATAGTAAACAAGTTTAAGAATTAAATTATAAGATAAATATAGAGCCATAAAGATAATAAATTTTATGACTTTTATATTTTTTGAAAAAATTTAAATGATAAAATAAGTGGATCAAATTAAATAAAAAAAATTAATCCAATTAATAAGATTTTAATAAAAAAAGGTATATTTATTGTATAATGAAATAATATATTATATTAATTATGAAAATAGTAATATTTGCAACGAATATCGACAAAATATAATTTAATTAATTAATTGATTGAATTTGTGCTTTAATTTGAGATTAGTTTAAATCAAAATTTTGTGTAAGGGGGTTTAAATGAAAAAGTTAAAAAGATGTATTTTAAGTATTAGTAAGTTATTGTCTTTATTGGTGTTAGTAATAGCTTGTTATATAGAAGCCTTTAATAAGTTGGTTAGGGGAGTTGTGCCCGGTCATTTGAAGTCTAAGACCCCACTTGATGAAGTTGATGATAAAGTAGTCGGTTTAGAACTTAAAAATTTATTGTGTGAATTTGGATTATCAGATGAAGAAAGACAAGGGATTGTGTTATACAAAGAGATATTAATGGATCCTAGTATTTGTCCATTTAGATCTGCTTATAGTGAAAGAGAATTTATGGATTTGCTTAAGAGCTGGGGTCGTGATAAGGTTAGGGGAGTTGGAGCTCGTATAAATTCTGCAATTGAATTTTGTGGTAGATTGTAAAGTAAAATATTATAAAATAAATTATAAATGTATAAATAATTTTAATGATGTTTTTAATATTTTGACCTTTGAAAAAATTAAAAAGAATTTAAGATAATATATAAACAAGTATATGTAACATATATGGTGATATAATTAGTATGTCATCATAATAATATTTATTAGCAAATAAATATTATTAGATGCTCATAACATAAGTTCTATAACAAATATCCATAACATATAGTTTAGTAGTAATAAATGATGTTAAATCAATTTATACTTCAATTTAGTTTAAGTTAAAATTGGAGCTTAATTTAACATCAAGACTTAAAATGAATTGCAATATGATCATAGGAGATATTTAATGATAAGAGTAAGAGTTTATGTTTTAGATATATTCAATATATATAGATATATATATAGATTATTATTTTTATTGGTGTTAATAATAACTGCTTGTAAGCATTCAGGAAGTGAAGCTAGTGGTGAGGATATGATGGTGGGGCAGCTAAACGGAAGGAGTTCATCTACGGTAGGTAGACAAGGAAGGGGGAAAGACTTACAATATTTAGAGCTTGTTAATTTTCCTGTATTGACTTTTGAATTTATTAAAACTTATCAATGGCCTAAAGAGAGCCCTGCTCTTAGGAATTTATTGGATAGCTTTAATCTTTCAATTCAGCAAAGATGGGGCATTCTATTCTGCAGAGAGATGTTTGTGGAAGTTAAACCCAATCAACTCGGTGTTTATAGTGAAGAAGAATTTATAAATTTGCTTAAAGATTGGGGTCGTGATAAGGTTCAAGCGGTTGGGGATCATATAAACTTTGTACTTGAGGAGTTGGAAAAAGTAGAAATGTCTATTCAGGCTATTATTGAGAGTCGACAAAACTTGAAAGGATTTTTAAGATTTGCTTTTGATATTGTCAGACTAAATTTTTTATCTACTTTAAAAGGTTTTCCATATGGTTCTGAGCATAATATCCAGAAAGAGGAATCTAATATTATATATAATAATATTATGCAACATTCTTGTGAGAAGTCTGATTTTATCATGATTAAAAATATAGCTTTAGGCATTATTGCGTTTGATAAAATATATGCATTTTTTTCTCCAAGGGTAAAGGAATTAATTGATTATATTCGAAGTGTAGTAGTATTTGATTTTGATGAGCGTGATCATGGTGGTAATCATGAGGAAGTCATATATAGGATCAGGAATATAAGTATTAGTGATGGTGTTGATTTTATAATAGGCAGCTTGGTCATATTGGGTAAAGATAAATTTTTGCAAGTTATGGGACCTTTTTATGATGTCTTTGAGTCTAAGAATGCATCTGCTTTAATTAAGAACTCAAGAGAATTAGAAGAACAGTTTAAAGCTTGTGAAGAACGCTATAAAGAGCATATAAGAGAGATATTTAAGGATATACAGTCTATTGAAGTATTTTTTGATAAGGCAATATCTTTAAGTAATGCTTTAGATGTCATTAAGGCTAATTTTGAAGGAATTGGTTTTGAAGAGGTTGAGGATGTGGTTTAATTTTAGTTTAAATAATAAATAATAAATAATAAATAATAAATAATAAATTTATACTTATGCGAAGTGACAAAAAATATGAGCCATAAAGAAAGTCAATTTTTATGGCTTTTTTGTGTTTTAAAAGGAAGTAAGGTATAGTAAATGTTAAAAAATTAAAATAAAAAAACAAATAAGTATTAATTATAATATATAATTTATATATTATATAATAATTATTATTTATTAAGATTCACTATTAATTAGTATTCATAGTGAATGTCTGTAACAGATAGTTTGTAGCAATAAGTTAGTGATATTAAATCAATTTATGTTTCAATTTGGTTAGATGTAATTTGACATTAAATAAAGTTTAAAAAATAAAGGGGGTGTTTTAGTGATAAGGATAAGGAAATATATTTTAAATATAAGAGGATTATTGTCTGTACTATTAATATTAATTGTAGTTTGTGATGTAGTTGCCTTTAATACTGACTTTAATATTGATTTTGGTATTCTAGCTATGAGTAGAATGGGGAAAACTATGCTTGACCGTTTGGAGTCTAAGCCCAAGGTCCCGATTTATGAACTTTATGCTGAGGAGAAAATAAATTCAAAGCTTGAAGATTTATTGCATGAATTTAACTTATCAATTGCTGAGAAACTAGGCATTATGCGCTACAAAGAGATATTAATGAATTCATATGTTATCCACAAGGAAGAAGAATTTATAGATTTGCTTGAAAGATGGGGTAATATTAGGGTTCGGTATGCTGGATATTGTTTGTATTCTATAATGACAGTTGGACTTGGCCCTGGAGAATCTTTTGATAATATTTTTATTATAAAGCAAAATTTGAAAGAGAAATTGAAAACTATCTTTCGTAGAAGCAGGATTGACCCTGCGTCTTTAATAAAAATGTTTGCATATAACGGTAGTTGGGGTGATTCTGAGTTTGCATATTGTGGGATCATATTTTGTGATGATATATCTAAATATGGCATAAAACAAGCTTTAGAGATGCCTTCATTTGAGGCACTATTTGCAATTTCTCCTGATAGGATCTGGGAGTTAATTAAAAAAGTTGATTAACAGTAATGGATTGTATATAGAAATATGGCACTGGGAAATTAGACTTAGAAATTAAATGTTAAAAAATTAAGGTAAAAAATAAATAAGAATTGATAAAAATGGATAACTATGTGTAGTATAATTAATACATTATTATAATGTTTATTTATTAAAATCGATTATTAGTTAATGTCAATAGTAAATATCCGTAACAGATAGTTTGTAGTAATAAGTTAGTGATATTAAATCAGGTTATGCTTTGATTTGGTTAGATGTAATTTGGCATTAAATAAAGTTTAGAAAATAAAGGAGATGTTTTAGTGGCAAGGATAAGGAAATATATTTTAAATATATATGGATTATATGGCTTATTATTCTTATTAGTGTTAATGATATTTGCTTGTAAGCAGTTAGGCATTACTAGTGGGAAAACTGAGGAAGACTTAATGAGGAAGAAGTCGGTCGAAAAAATTATGCCTGAAGTGGTTCACATGTCTGCAGATCTAGAATATTTAGATTTGACTGCTTTTCCTGAATTTAGAGATAATTTTGTTAAGATCCACAAATTACCCAGCGAGACTGTAGAGTTTCATCAATTTTTGGATAAAATTCAGTTAGTAGAAAATGAGGCAAAGGAAGGTATTGTACGCTACAAAGAAATATTAATGAAACCTGATATTAAACCAGTGGGTGTTGTCTGCAGTGAAGAAGAATTTACTAATTGGTTTAATGGTTGGACTTTGAATAAATCTTTGAGTAGAGATAAGATTATAACCTTGATAAGTCGTATAGACTTTTCATTTGAGCAGCATGATAGAGCACAGATGGCTATTGATGCTATTGTTGATGAAAAACGACAGGAGTTTAAAGCTCTTTTGCAATTTATTTTGGATGTTGCCAGAGTAGATTTTTTTGCTAGTTTAAAAAGTTTTTCGTATGATAAGGATACCCTTGTTTTAAGGGACCCTGGTCTTGTATATTTGAGTCTTTCAAAGCACGATTTATCAAATTATGCTTTTTCTTTAGTTGGAAATGCAGCCTTAGGTATTAATTCGTTTAATCAAATATACAAAATCCTTTCCCCAAGGGCAAAGGATTTTATTAATTATATGCGAAATGTCAGAGTATTGCCTGCTTTTAAGGGGGATGTTCATACTGATATAGGTGCTCAACCCCTTAATAAAATAAATCTTATTCAGATTAATGATAGTTTTGATGCCTTAATAGGTATTTTAGGTAGGCTGGGTGGCAAGGATCGATTTTATCAAATTATGAAGCCTCTTTTTGATGTTTTTCAAGTAAAGATAGCAACAGCATTTTTCATTAAAAACAGTGCAGATGACGCAAAAAGGCAGTTTAAGCTACAAGAGGATCTTTATCAGTCTCAGATAATACAGATATTTAAGGAAGCATATCATCCTATTGAAAGTGTGTTGGAGAGAATATTAGCTGCAAGTAGCACTTTAAATGCTATTCAAAATAAGTTTAAGGAGATTAAGGATAAATTTAAAGGATATTAGATAATAAGTTCTTTCAAAGAATAAATTTATAAGTATAAGAAGTAAAATAAAAAATATAAGCCATAAAAATATTAACTTTTATGGCTTATTGTGTTTGTTTTGAAAGGATTAAAAGAAGGAAGAGTAGCATATATACTTACAATTAAACTAAAAAAATAAAGGAAATTAATAAAAAAGATGAAAATACTTATTGTATAATAAATACATAAAACTATTATTTATTAATCAAAATTAATTATCAGTTAAATACGTATAATAAATATCCATAATATATGGTATGGCCTTAATAAGTGATATTAGGTGAATTTAGTATCGAAATTTTACTATAAAATTAAGGAGATATTTAATGATACTAAAGATAAAACGTATTTTAAACATATGTAAATTATGTGGACTATTATTTTTATTAGTATCAATGATAAATTCTTGTAAACAAGGGAATGTTGCTACTGATGGAAAAGTTGTGACTTCAGTTTGTTTAAAATCTTTTCTTGGGAATTTGGCTAGGGGTTTGATTGGGAATTCTCCTGATGATTCTGCTGTTAGTCTGGAATTTAAGGAATTTTTGGATGGAATTGGACTATCAGATGAACAAAGGTATGGTATTGTACGTTACAAAGAGATATTAATGAGTTCTAATATTGAGCCAGTGGGTCTTGTTTGCAGCGAAGAAGAATTGATAGATTTATTTAGGGATTTAGAGCCTAATGAGGTTAGACTCCTTGGAGAAAGTGTACAATCTGTATTTGCAATGATAGAAAAGACAAAGAAAATTATTGATAAGCTTATTTCTAAGAGACAAAATTTTAAAAAACTTTTGCAAGTTGTTTTTGATGATCCTGCTCTATCGCCTCTAACGGGTCTTAAGAGTTATTCATATGATAAAGAGACATCTGTTTTAAGAGATTCTGATCTTGTATATAATGATATTGTAAATAAAGAGCTACCTAAATTTTATTTTACTGTGATTAAAAATGCGGCTGTAGGAATTGATGCGTTTGATACGGTATATGAACACCTTCCCTCTGCAACTCGGGAATTAATTAAGTATATTCAAGATATAATATTACCTTCTTCTAATGATAGTTTAAGTGATAAATCTTTGTTTGTTTTTTATATAATTCAGAATGTTGCGAGTAAAGATAGTTTTGACTCTTTAATGGGTGAACTGGGCAGGGATAATAACTATTATCTAATTATGTTCCCACTTCTTAGCGTTTTTAAGGCAAAGGTGGTCGCAGCAGATGCAATAAAAAGAGGTAAGTTAGGACCAGAATTAAAGGGGCAATTTGATATTCAAGAAGAGCGCTATAAATATCAGATAGAAAGGATATTAAGGTATGCATATCCTATGAGTGATTTACAGGGTAGGGCAATGGCTGCAAAGAATACCTTAGATTCCATTAAGAATAATTTTCAAAACCTTAAGATTTTTAAACCATAGTATCAACATTAAGATTGATATCGATTTGGTGTTTATAAATTTGAAGTTGAGTCTGGTGGGATTAGAGATAGAGTTTGTGTAAATAGATAGGTGCAATAATTTAAGACTTATTTAATAATAATAGGCATATACTGTTTTAATGGTAGTGTATAATAATCAATATTAATATATATTTAATATGTCATGACATCATATAAATATATAAAATAAAGCATTCTAATAAAGCATTCTAAGAATTGATAATTAAATAAATCATACTTCAATAATCAATAGTAAATAATTTGGGATTTATAATTTAAGTTTGATTAAAAATTTGATCGTAGAAATAAAAGCATAAAAGAATGAAAAATCAAGAACGCGAAAGAGGAGATATTTAATGATCAAGATAAGTTTTTATTTATTATTGCTGTTGTTAGTAATGTGTAAGCTAGACCCTCAGGAGGAAAGTGCCGATAGTTCTGTTATTGGCAAAAGTGTTAGAAACGGTTCTCAGTTGTCTTTTGTTGCCAGAGGTGCACGTTTGGAGCAAAAATTTGAGGGTACAGGTAATACTTCAGATGTAATTACAAAAGAGCCCGAAATGAAAGCAAATCCAGATTTAGATGTTGTTATACTTGGTGTTTCAAGTAGTCAACGTCTGGATTCAGTTCCAGATAATCAATTTTTAATCTCACAAGAGGGTAATACTTTGCAAGTTATAGATGGGAAGACAAAATTAGAAAAGGTTGAAAACTTGAAAGAAAATGAAGTTATTAATGAAATTCTTGTGGAAGGCTTATCTATTACTTCCCCAGGCTCAAATGTTGAATCCCAAACTGTAGTGCCAAGTTTGCAGGCCCCACTCTCATATCAGCCTGGTCAAGGTCCATTGCCACATATTCGATTTCCATATCAGCCTGGTCAGCCTAATCAAGGTCTATTGCCACATATTCGATTATCATTGCCATACCTGACCCTCAATTCCAGGAGGTAGGTACTTAAAATTTTACTAGATAATAATATTATAAGCCTTAAAGGAACAAGAAATTCTTTAAGGCTTATTTTTTAATTTTGTCTATATTTTATATGTTTAGTATTCTTGTTTTTAGCATTAATCTTTAAAATTAAAATAAACTTAATTAAAATAAATCTTATAATGAAGTAATTATTTAATAATAATTATTATAAATTTTTTATGATAAAAATCAGTTCGCATAATGTATAATTGATGCATGTAACAATGTTTATTAATAAATATATTATAAATACAAATTAATTAATGTCTATAATAGTACTTATAAACACAATAAATAAATTTTAGCTAATTTTAGATTCAACTTATGTTTGGTTTGGTTTATTTCAATTTAGGTTAATTTAACTTATATTGCATGTGGTTAGGGGTCTAGATATAGAAAAGGAGATATTTAATGACAAAAGAGCGAATTTATGTTTTTAGTGTATATTTTAATATAAGACATGTGTATATTAGTATATTATTGCTATTAGCATTAATTTTAATAGGTTGTAATTCAGAAGTTGGAAAAAAGGAGCATGATAGTGCGAATATATATGATGATGTAAGGGTTGTGGATGGAAATTTCGTTATTACACGTCCAGAAGCTGAGTTTAGTGTGGAATCTGTAAAGATAAGAGCTTTGCAAAAACCGATTGAAGAACTTCAACTTTCAGATGGACAAAGAGGCGGTATCCTGAATTTAAAAATAATATTAACTGCTCCTGGCTTTGATTTATCCCGCAGTTATACTGAGGATGAGTTTTTGACTTTGTTAAATAACCTGGATGAATTTGAAGTTCAAAATTTAGGGGATCATATAAACTCTGTGCTTATAGATAAAGATGTGGCATTAAATCATATTGAGTGTATTGATGATGTTGCAAAATCAGAATTTAAAGGTTTTTTGACAGTTGTTTTGCATGATCAGGATAAAAAGTTTAGAGATTGGTTAAGGGCACTTTCAATTGTGGATGACAAGACTGCACAGGCTGATGATTTGTATAATGGTATTATATCGGATGAATTTTATAAAAATAGTTTTATTGAACTTAGAGAATTAGCTTTGGGTATTAGTAGGTCTTTAGAGGAAAATCGAGGGTTCCTTTTCAGGAATCAAGAATTCATTTCTTATTTACGTAGTGTTGTGGTAGAGAGCTTTGGTGATAGTAACATTACTATTAATAATATTTCTTTTGATAAATTGCAAGAAATGAAAACTAATGATACTTTTGATGCTTTAATAGGTAGATTATTGAGGATGGGTGGATTTAAATTTAATCAAGTTATGGAATCTGTTTTGAATGTCTTTGAGTCAAAGATAAGTACTGCAAAAGTACTTGCAAGTAGATCTGATGACGAATTAGATAGATGGTTTAAAGCTCAAGAGGAACTTTATGAAGGGCAGCTAAAAGAGATATTTAGTACATTTAATTTTAAGGATGTGCAAAGTAGAGCAGCTTCAGCAAAAAATGAGTTGTCAGCCATCGATATTGGGTTTATTAGGATTAAAAGCGAGGCTGAAGGTAAGCCTTGAGTTAAAGTCTCTTAAAAGAGGTTTTGCACATAGTTAATAATGTAGTTAATTAGTTAATAATAAGATTTATAAAAATGGTATATATGAGATGTGTATAATATATAATTAACATATACAGTAATTTTTATTAATAAATATATTATAAATACAAATTAATCAATGTCTATAACAGATAACTATAAGCACAATAAACAAGTTTTAATAAATTTTAGTTAATTTTGATTTCAATTTTTCAACTTATGTTTGGTTAGATTGAATTAAATTTAGGCTAATTTAACTTATATAGTATGTGGTTAAAAGTCTAGAAAAAAAGGAGATATTTAATGACAGAAGAACGAATTTATGTTTTCAATATAAATTTTGATATAAGTCATGTGTATAGTAGTATATTGCTGTTATTGGCATTAATTTTAATAGGCTGTAATGCAGGAGTCGGAGAAGAAGATTCCCAGAGCAGTAGCATGGGTAGTACTAGCACTACTGGAAAGTTTGCTACAAGGGGCTTGGGTAGTAGGAGTATTGTTGTATTTCCATCTCCAGATCCTATTCGTGAACTTGCAGGGCCTGATAGTGGTCAGGTAGTACGAAGCTCAATTGATGAAACTCCGGTTGATATATCACAACTTTCAATCGGGCAAAAACGGGGAACCTTTTATTTAGACGAAGCATTAACTAGTCTCGATTCTAATACTAGTGTATCTCGTAGTTATACTGAAGAAGAGTTTGCTGATTTTTTAAATCATTTGGGTAAGGCTAAGGTTCAGATTTTAGGAGATCATATAAACTTTGCACTTAAAGAGATGGATGAAGCAAGGGAGGCTATTGATGGTATTGATTCTGCTGCAAGACCAGAATTTAAAAATACATTAACAGTTATCTTGAATGAGCAGGATCAAGAGTTTAAAGAATGGCTAAGATCCCGTTCAGTTATAGGCGCCAAGCTTCAGGAGGTTGATGATTTGTATAGTGGTGTTATATCAGATGTGTCTTACAGAGATAAGTTTAGTAAACTTAAAGAAATAGCTCTGGGGATTATTAACTATTTAACACGATATTCAAGAATGGTAAAAAAATCTCAGGAATTTACTGATTATTTGCGCAGTGTTGTGGTAGATGAGTCTTACAAACGTGAAGTTGATGCTGAGGTTATTTTTAATGAGTTTGACGAGCTTAAAACTAATGATAATTTTGATGTTTTAATGGGTGAGATGCTTAGTTTGGATAGTGATCAGTTAGCTCGCTTGATGAAGCCTATATACCGTGTTTTTCATGCAAAGGATGTGGCAGCAGCAATGATTGCAAGGTTAAGACAACCTATAGATTTAAGTGCTAGGTTTGAAGTTCAAGAAAAACTTTATAAAGATCAATTAAAAGAGATATTTAGCACATTTAGCTTTCAGGATGTGGAAAGTAGACTAGATGCTAAAGCAATGATTTTAAATGGCTTGAATACTGGATTTATTGGGATTAAAAATGATGCGGAAGCAAGATTTAGGGGTGCAAGATCTTAACAGGTTAATTAACGTGTTAACGTGTGTTTAGAAGTCTAAGACTAAAAAAGGAGATATTTAATGACAGAGAAAAGAGTTTGTGTTTTCAATATAAATTTGAGTATAAGTCGTATATATAGTAGTGTATTATTGTTATTGGTATCACTACTGTTAGCTTGTAATGCAAGTGAGGTGGATAATCGGGATAGAATGGTTAGTGATAGTAAAGAGAGAATGACCCAACATTCCATCCGTCCACTAACAGCAGATGCTTCTGATAAACAGGAATTTGTGTGGGGAGGAGAGTTGCAAAATTCGATTGATGAATTTCAGCCTTCAGAAAATCAAAAACTAGGTATTGAGTATTTAAAAAAAGCATTAACTGATTCTGATTCTAATGTATCTCGCAGCTATACTGAAGCTGAATTTTTGCAGTTGTTAAACAATTTGGGCGATTTTGAAGTTCAAACTTTGGGGGAACATATAGAATCTATACTTGAAGTAAGAGATGAAGCAAAGAGGGATATAGAGAGTATTAGTAATTTTGAAAAATTAAGTGAAAAAACAAGACTTAAAAATACTATGGCAGTTGTCTTGAATGAACAGGAGCAAAAGTTTAAAGAATGGTTAAAGTCTCACTCAATTATGGGTGGCAAGCTTCAGGAAGCTGATGATCTGTATAGTAGTATTATGTCGGATTCATCTTACAAGGATAATTTTATTCATCTTAGAGAAATAGCTTTGAATATTGCTAAGTATTTAACACGCATGCAATCAATAACAATAAATGGCGAATCATTTAATTTTTATTTACGTAGTGTTGTGGTAGATGATAATCGTGAGATTGATGCTGACGCTTTTTTGAATGAATTTGGAAAGGTTAAGAATAACGATGCTTTTGATTCTATTATAGGTAGAATATTGAGGCTGAGTGTTAAGGAGTCAAATAAAATTATGAAACCTATGTCAGATGCTTATATTGCAATGGGTATGGCAAGGTCAGCTCTTGCACTAAATAAACTAGGTGTTGAAAGATCGAAAGAACTTCAAGCTCAGTTTAACACTCAAGAAAAACATTATAGCGAACAAATAAGGAGTATATTTAGTACATTGAATCTTCAGAATATAAAAAGTAAAGCTGCTTCAGCAGAAAAAACTTTAGAGAAGATTAATATAGGGTTTGTTGAAATTGCAGATAGTGCTAAAATTAAGTCTTAAAGTTTATTTATTTTGATTTAACTTTAATTAAAAAACCAGTAAATACTATATTGATATATCCTTTACGGTAAGCCATAAATATTAAATTTGTGGCTTTAATTTAAATTAATTTGTACTCATACTATTAATTATTAATTATTGTTAATAACAAGATTTATAAAATGGTATATATAGGTATATACGGTAATATATAATTAATATATACAGTAATGTTTATTAATAAATGTATTATGTATACAAATTAATCAATGTCTATAACAGATACTTATAAACACAATAAACAAGTTTTAATAAATTTTAGTTAAATTTAAGTTAATTTAACTTATATGGCATGTGGTTAAAAGTCTGGGAAAAAAGGAGATATTTAATGACAGGGGAAAGAATTTGTATTTTTAATGTAACTTTTAATATAAGATGTGTGTATTGTAGTATATTGCTTTTATTGGCATTAATTTTAATAGGCTGTAATGCAGGAGTTGGAAAAGAAGATTCCCAGAGCAGTAGCATGGGTAGTACTAGCACTATTGAAAGTTTTGCTACAAAGAATTTTGATAATAAGAATATTATTACTACGCCCACACCTCCAGATACCGCTGTTCAGCCTTCTGAGCCTTCACTTAAGCAAAAACGGGGCATTTTGTATTTAAAAAAAGCATTAACTGGGTCCGGTTCAAAGCCATTTCGCAGTTATACTGAAGCTGAGTTTTTGCAGTTGTTAAGCAATTTGGATGAATTTAAAGTTCTACGCTTAGGAGATCATATAAACGCTATACTTGAAGAGATAGATGAAGCAAAGGCGGCTATTAAGAGGATAGATCTTTTGGAAAACGCATTCTTGAATTTTACCTTGACGGATATTTTGAATGCTCAGGATAAAGAGTTTGTAAAATGGTTACAGTCTCTTTCAGTTGTGGGTGATAAGCTTCAGGCTCAGGTGATTGATGCTTTGTATAATAGTGTTATATCGAATGCATCTTATAGAGATAATTTTAATAAACTTAAAGAGGTAGCTTTAGATATTATTAGTTATTCAAATAAAGAGAACAAACTTTTACCTATAAGGAATGTAACATTCATTGAGTATTTACGTAGTGTTTTGATCGATGGGTCTGATACACGTGGTTTTACTGCCAGCATTCTTTTTAATAAATTTGACGAGTTCAAAACTAATAGTAGTTTTAAGGCCTTAATAGGTAGAATATTTAGAATGAATATGTCTGAGGTACATGAAATTATGGATCCTATTTTTGATGTTTTCACTGAAAAGGTAAATGCAGAGGCAGAAATTAAAAGGGTAGAACAATCTAAAGACTTAAATGCTCAGTTTGAAGTTCAAGAAAAACGCTATAAAGAACAATTAAGGAAGATATTTAGTATCTTTGACCTTAAAGATATAAAAAGCAAAACCGCTTCAGCAAAAAATACTTTAGATGACATTAAAAATAAGTTAATTAATATTAAAAATAAGTTAATTAATATTAAAAAAGATGCTGAAATTAAACTTTAGATTGATTTATAAAGTTTATTTATTTTAATTTATTTTAAATTAAGGGTGTCTTAAAGGAGTTTTGCATATTGTTAATAACAAGACTTATAAAATGGTATATATAGTATGTACGGTAATATATAATTAATATGTACAGTAACGTTTATTAATAAGCACATTAATAAATCCATATTAATCAATGTCTATAACAGATATTTATAAGAATAATAGGTTAATTTTAGTTAATTTCAATTTTTCAACTTATGTTTAGTTAATTTAATTTGTATAACATGCGGTTAAAAGTTTAGACAAAAAAGGAGATATTTGATGACAGATTTTAGAGTTTATATTTTTAATATAAATACCATATATAGTAGTATATTGCTTTTATTGGCATTGATACTGCTAAGTTGTAGTACAGAGGCTAAGAAGAAAGATCAAGACAGCATGGTTGGTGATAATGGAGTAATCGTAGAGCAAAATTCCACGGATGTGGCATTAGAGCTTGATTTTGGTATGAAATCTATAGGAAAAGGAGATTTATCACCGAATCCTCTTGAAGAACTTCAGCTTTCAAGTGAGCAAAAACAGGGTCTTTTGTATTTAAGAGAAGTATTAACTGATCTTGGTTTGAGTTCGTCTCGCATTTATACTGAAGATGAGTTTTCTGCACTATTAAATGATTTGGATGAATCTGAGGTTCAACGCTTAGGAGATCATATAAACTCTGTACTTAAAGAGATGAATGCAGCAAATAAGGCTATTGGTTCTATTGATGATTCTGCAAGGCCAGAATTTAAAAATACATTGACAGTTCTTTTGAATGCTAACAGTAAAAAATTCCCGGATTGGTTAGACTCTCTTGCAGTTATGGGCGATAAGCTTCAAGAGGTAGGTGTTCTTTACAATAATGTTATGGCAAGCGATCTTTACAAAGATAAATTTACTGAACTTAAAGAAATAGCTTTAGGTATTAATAGGTATTCATCAATACGGAGTAAGATCCCGCATCAGAGTAGAGAATTTATTGATTATTTGCGCAGTGTTGTTGTATATGAGCCTGTCCAGGGTGGGATCAATATTGATGTTGACTTTAAATATATTAAGACTGGAGATAGTTTTGATGCCTTGATAGGTAGATTGAATAGGATAGGACAGATTAAGGCTCGCAAAATTATGGATCCTATTTTCCAGATTTTTGAGTCAAAGATAAGGGCTGAGGAGGCACTTACAAGTGTTCAAGATGCAAATTTAACTGAAGAGTTTGAAACCCAAGAAGTACTCTATGAAGAAAAATTAGTAAATATATTTGATGTGTTTAGTCCTGATGATATATATGATAGATCAATAGCTGTAAGAGATATTTTAAATGACATTAACATAGAATTTTCTAGGATTGCAAGTAAGGCACAGGGAGGCGTTAAAGTTTCTTTATTTTGATTTATTTTATATCTAGAATTAAGGTATCAGTAATATACTGATATATATCCCCTTAAAATAAGCCATAAATATAACTTTTATGGCTTTAAGTTTAATTTAAATTTTAAAGTTTAAATTTTGAGAGTAGATACTTAATGGTGAGAATAAAATCGTATATTTCAGGTACATGTGATATGTATATATTGTGCGTAGTATCATTCAGAATATAAAGAATAATGATAGTTTTGATTATTTAATAGGTGTTCTTAGAGTAGATGGGATCAGATGAGATTTCAAGAAATTATGGTTTTTCTTTTAAAGGCATTTTAATGCGATGAAAGGAGCTGAATCAGATATTAATCATCTTAAAAGACGCGTCAATTAAATACAGATAAACTGCAGGAATCAAGATATAAAGAAAAGTTACGATATATATCTTATATTTCAGATTCCTCTACTGTGTATAATAGAGCAGCGGGGGAAAGCGATTGATGGTTTAATATTGTTGAGACTGAATTTTGAAAATTAAGAGTGAGATTTTTGATCAAATTGATCCTGTTAAACATTAAGATAGATTAAGTCTTAATTATATATAAATACAAATCATATAGGTTAATCATCTTTATGACTTTGATATATATATAAATATATATTAGTATATTTAATATATTCTAATTATTAATTAATTAATCTAATAAACCAACTTTAATTTGGTGATATTAAGTATAATTTGAAATGGTAATGCAGTTTTAGCTTAATTTGAATTTCAGACTTTAAAAATAAAAGTTAAAATAATAATAAAAATAAAAAAGGAGACATTTAATGATGAAAGGGGGAAATCATATTTTAAGAATTTATGGTTTATTATTACTAATTATGGTGAGTTGTAATTCAGGGGCTGGGGCATTAAAGAGTGGTACTATGGGTCAGGGGGGGGCACAAAAAAACTGATTATAATGGTACTGGTGGGGTTAAACGCGGTGTTATTTCTGGTTTTAACAAGCTAAAATATGATTTTTTTAAGATTCCTCGTGCTGCAAAAATAAATGAAGAGCTTGAAGAGTTGTTAAATAAATTTGATTTGTCAGATGAGCAAAAATTAGTTGTTTTTCTTTATGAAGAAGCATTAATGGATCCCCAGATCGGTTCGGGTTGTTACACTTATACTTTGGATGATTTTTTAAAATTGCTTAAGAATTTAAGTAAAACTAGATTTACAGATTTGATAGATCATATGGAATCCGTGTTGCTAGAAAGAAAACAAGCATTAGAAATGATTCTTAATATTAATGCTGAGAGAGAGAGTTTTAAAAAATTTTTAATAGATATTTTTAATTCTGATAAATATAAAGTGTTGGATGAATTAAGAGTTCTTTCAACTGATACTAAAAAGATTAAAAAGCCTATTGATGTATATAGTGCTATTAAAGGAAGTGATTTAAATAGATATAATTTTGTTTGGTTTACAGAAGAAGCTTTAGGTATTAATGAGTTTGATAAGATATATGATGAGAATCTATCTTTACAAGAAAAGAAATTAATTGATTTTATACGTAGTGTGGTAATAGGAGAATTTGATCATAGTATGACTTATGTCTTTCTTATTAATAATGGTATAGGTCGGATTTGGAATAAAGATATTTTTGATGCTGCTATAGGTAAATTATATATGTTAGACGATACTTTGTTTAAAGGTGTTATAGAACCCCTTTTAGAGGTTTTTAATTTAAGACGGGAAGTTTTATTAGCATTTGATGCTTTGAAACTAGCGTCAGTAGATTTAGAATTTTTGCAGACAAAGTTTAGACCGCAAGATCTTATATATCAGGCAAGTTTAGTTTATATCTTTAAGAGTCCATCTTCGTCTATGATATACTTGAATGGAACAAGTCCGATACTTCTTGAATCTTTAAAATTTATTGCTACTAAACTTAGTGATATCAAGAGAGATGCTGAAATGCAACTTGGTTATACAATTGTCATTGGAAGCTAAAGTTTGACCTTAAGTAAATACTTGAATAGTAAATCTAAACAATGAATCTAAAAGTAGATGTAAGTTAAATAGAAAGTTTCAAGATATAAATTGCAAGGATTAAAGTTTTTATTTTTTTAAATTTAGTTTATGATCAGCTATTAAAAAATATAAATTAAAAAAATAAATTAAATATAATATTTTAAGACTTTAGGTATATAATTTATAATTAGTGCATTATGACTATTATCATTAGTGAATAATTATTATTAATAACAATTATTTAATAAATGCATTGAGGATTGGTAATATACATGATTTTAATTTTATTTAGGTAAGTTTAATTTGGACGTTAAAGTTTAAATTAAAAGAGGAGATATTTGATGCTAGAAGAGAAACCCCATCTTTTAATATTATTGATACCAATATTATTGGGTTGTAATTTGGGAAACAGGGGGGAGAGTCTTGAGAGTAATGTGTATGAAGTTTCAAATAAAAGAGAACTTACTCAAACAGGTGTTAAGTCAAAGGGGTTAGGAAGGGTTAAAGGGAGTACTGTTACCAGCAGTGCTCTTAGTACTGGTGATAATGAGCAAACGAAGGTTATAATAGCACAAACAGCCTTTAAAACCTTTATAAATAAATTTAATTTATCAAAGAAGCAAAAGAAGGGTATTAGTTGTTATAAAGAGACACTAATGGATGCAAATATTGGTGTTGATGCAAATTGTCGTACTTATACTGAAGAGGAGTTTTTAGATTTGATAAGGTCTTTTAGCGGAGAAGAGCTTAAAGCCTTGGCAGATGCTATAAGCGAGGTATTGGAGAGAAGGAAATTGGCAGAAGCAGAGATTAAAAAGATCAAAAGACCAAATTTTAAAAAACTTTTGCGTTTGATCTTGCAGTATCGCATTAATGAATATTTAATTCATCTAAAATTCGTTTCAACCAATCATGGTGAGCGTGTAGCTAGTGGAGAAAGTATAGCCCATGAGATTATAGGAAATTATCATAAATTTAATGATTATTTTTTTTGGCTTTCAGAAGAGGCTTTAGGAATTAATGAGTTTGTGAAGATATATAATAGTTTATCTGCACAAGAAAAAGAATTAATCGATTATATGAGAAGCGTAAGAGTTCCTAATTCTGATGAGAGCAAAACATTTGATTATTGGTTTGCTATGGATAGAATCAAGGAGCTTAGGAATAAGGACAGTTTTGATTGCTTATTAGGCAAGCTAATTAGAATGGATCGTGGTAAGTTTAATAGGGTTATGGAAATCACTTTACCTGTTTTTGACGCATTAGTGAAAGCTCAATCTGCTATTAAAAGGGGTGCAGCAAGCGAAGGCGTAAAGAGGGCGTTTAAGGAGCAAGAGATCTTATATAGAAATAAATTGTTTACTATATTTAAGGACAATAATCCTTTTAGGGTATATGATAATGCAATAAGTCAGCTAGTGTATGATATTAAAACATCTAATAACCTACTTGTTGATTTAGATGTCGTTAAGCTTAATTTTGAAAGGATTAGAGATATAGCAGGTCCATAAGTCAATTATGGGGGGAATAGGGTATTGATAGTAATTGAAGTTTATTAAAATAAATTAAAAATAGGTATATATAAAGAGAACAAATATAATGTATAATTAACATATCATCTTAATGTTTATTAAAAATTTCTATAATAAACAGTCTATAACAGCTAATCTATAACAAACAATTTATGACAAATAAGTTTAATAAATTTAATAGTGGTGGATAAATTTGTGTGTTAATTTTGTTTGATTTTAATTTGATTTTTGATTTAAACCTTAAGGTCAATATAAATATGAATATAAGGAGATATTTAATGATAAGGGGAAAAATTTATATTGTAAGTATATATATATTTTTGTTGCCATTAGTAGTATTAATAACATTATCTTGTAATTCAGGCGGGATGTCGGATTCTGATAGTTCTACTGATAGTTTGACTCAGAGTTCTGACTTCCAAGAAAGCCCTTCTCCTTTTAGGCAGTTTTTAGATGAATTTAATTTATCGGATACAGAAAAGGACGAAGTTGAAATTTTTAAAAATGCATTAATGAATCCCAATATTAGTGCTATTACTAGTTTTCCCGTTCGTAGTGAAGAAGCGGTTAAGACTGTGCTTAAAGATTTTGGTGAGGCTAGGATTAAAAGCATAATAAATATTGTAAAACCCACTTTGGACAAACTAGAGGGAGCCGAACATGCTGTTGCAAAGGTTAGTCGAGCAAGTTTTAAAAGGTCTTTGGAGTCTGCCCTTGGAGAGCCTAGGGGAGAAAGTTTAACTAATATAGTTTCTCTTGCAGCTTATGATGATCTTAGATTTGATCGTGAAACAGCTGCAATGGTAGTTACAAGAACATCTACTTTTTTCAGGCAACGGGCTTCTGATCTATTAGCTAATACTGGTGGCAGTAATGCTGAAGCTTTTCGTAAGTCATCTGCGTTAGCAATTAAAGCTGTATATGATAGGTTTTTAGATAATGGGGCTAAGAATGATCATATTTTTGAGAGACTGAAAACTTTATCTGAAGGTATGAATGAATTTGATAAGAAATTTGCAACAAATTCATCTTCATTGCAGAAGAAAGTAATAGATTATATGCGACGTTTAAGAATAAATGCTGAGGAGAATAGTGACGCGATTAATAATGAGATTAATACAAAGATTAGCAATGAGAATAGTGCTGGGGTTATGTCTGTGATTGACTCTTTGGTTGGTGCTGTGACTGATGTTGTGACTAGTGCTGTGACTGGTGCTGCTGTGGATAGTGATGTTAGCAATTTTAATATTGCTCTTGACAACATTAATTCTATTAGGACTTATGATGCTTTTAATGCCGTAGTAGGTAGCTTAAATTTGTTAGGAAAGCTTGATGGACATTTTTTAGAGAATCATATAAAGATTTTTAATGCACGTGAAGCAGCTGCAAAGGCAATTCTAAGTCTTCCACAAGCAAGTACACAAATACAATCCTTACAGGCACAGATTAGAGATCAAGAGGAGGCTTATGAAGCTCAATTGAGAGTGATATTTAGACAAGCATACCCTATTGAGGCGATATATAATAAAACGATAGATACAAAGATGTCTTTTGATTTAGGTGCAATTGTTACTGCATTTGAGAACATTAAAAGTAAAGCAGAAAATCTGCTTAACAGTCAATCGCCAAAGCAAACACAAGGTCAAGCACGATAATTTAAGGTTTTAAATTAATTCAGATTACAAATAATTTAAAATAGGTATATAAAATTTATGACATATAGTTATTATGTTGTAGTGTTTATTATCAAATTAATATTAATAAATGTTAATTACATAAATGTTTATAACAAATCTCTATAACAAATATTTATAATAAACAGCCCATAATAGCCAATTCATAACAAATAGTTTAATAAAGAATAACAGATAGATTTATGTTTTCATTTGGTTTGATTTTAATTTAATGTTTAATTTAAGGCTTAAATTAAACATAAGGAGATATTTAGTTATGACAGAAAAAAAAATTATTTTAAATTTGTGTAGACTCTTGTCTCTATTAGTTTTATTAGTATTGGTATTTGCCTGTGATGCGGGGGGAACGGGTAGTGGGAGTTCTGCTACTAGGTTTAGAGGATCGTCTTCAATGTTTGCTAAGAGTAATAATAAATCAGCTGATAATAAGCTTAAAATTTCTCTTAAGGTGTCAGGTAAGGATGGTCTTAATCCAACTGTTATTAAGACTTCGCCTCCAATATCAGATGGAAATGGTGTTGATCTAGCAGATATGAGTATTGATTCTAAAAATAGTTTTGATGATGCTGTTAAAACATGGGCTGTAGAGAGTGAGAGATTTCAGAGTCTTTTAGACGAATTTAATTTGTCTGATGCACAAAAGGAAGGGGTTGTGCTCTTTAAAAAAACATTAATGGATCCCAATGTTAGTAGCATTACTGGTTATCCCGTTATTACTGAAGACAAATTTGAAGACTTGATTAGAGATTTTGGTGAGCTTAAGATTAAGGGTTTAGTGGATATATTAGATTCTGATATTAAAGAATTGAATAACACTGAAAACATTGTTTCAATGGTTCAACGAGTAAACTTTAAAAATTTATTGGATCTTGCATTAAGGCCTTTTAAGAAAGGATTTTTAATTACTATAGTTACAATTGCAGCTTACAAGGATCATCGTTGGTCAATTGATCAGATATATGATGATGTTTTAAAGCATAAAAGTCGTTATAATTGGAAGTTTATTAGAGTCAGAGAGGCCGCTTTAGGTATTATTGAGTTTGATAAGATATATAAAGACTTACCTTTAAAAGAACGAGGCGTCATTGATTATATGCGAAGTGTAAGAGTCTCTAAGTCTGATGATAGTGATACTATGAGATATCTTGTTGCTAATAGTAGAATCAATCTTATTAAGAATAATGATAGCTTTGATTCTGTAATAGGTAGTTTAAATATGTTGGGTAAGAATAAACTTAATGAAGTTTTAAAACCAAATATAGCTGTTTTTGAATCAAGAGCCTCTGCAATTGCTGCACTGAAAGCCGCATCAATAAATGTGGGAAATTTACGCACAAGATTTAGCATGCAGGAAGAGACATATAGGAAAATTTTGCACGATATATTTAATGAGTCATATCTTATTAATGGGATATATGATAGGGCAATAAGTTCAACGAGTGCTTTAAATAGTATTGCTAGCGCATTTAATAATATTCAAAGTGAAGCCGAAGGTATACGTGGCAGTAAAAAACAATAGTTTTAGGTTTTAAGATTTAAAAATTTTAATTTAAAACTATAACATTAAGTTTGGACACTAAGAAATAAGCTAAATATATAGTAAGATGAATTTAAGTTTAAGAGAGATTTTTTTTATGAAAAAATATAAATTTACTATAAGTGTATTGCTATTAATCTTAATATTAGCAGTAATACATGGTTTAATAGGATTTAAGAGAGTTTCTGTTGATAATTTTGTTGATAATTTTAGTGATGTTGAAAAAATAGAGCCACAAGACAGGGTAAAGTTTAAGAAACTTTTGGATGGGATTGAATTATCAGATGAGCAGCTTAGAAGTATACTGTATATGAAGCGCGTATTAACGGATTTTAATATTGAACATTATAGTGATTATAGTGTTTATATGTATGCGCATAAGAATGTTTTTAAGATTGATAATAATAGTGGTTATCAGCTTTATACTTATACTGAAGATGAATTTTTAAAATTTCTTAAAAGGCTTAGTGATGATGGTAGGGTTTGGGGTATTATAAATCATATAAGTTTAGCGCTTAATGCTTTCGATAAGGCTTTAGCAGATATTAATAGTCTTGATGTGGACAGTTTTAAGAAAAGTTTAAAATATTCTCTTGATGAGGATAATAAAAGGTACTCAGCTGATTTAAAATTATATTTATTTAATGAATATAATCTTTATAATCTTTTAAAAAATGTTACGATTTATTCCGAAGAGTATTTTGCATTTGCTGATTATGCTAGAATTTTTGGGTTTATTTCAGAGAAGGTTTTAGGATTTAAGAGTTATGATCAAATATATGAAAGGCTTTCAGAAAGCGAGAGAGAAGCACTTGATTGCATAAGACATGCTTTGGAAATTTATTATAATAGCAAGGAGTTTAGTCAGGATGATTTAGTTGATTTAAGGGTTGGTCCTACACTGCCTAGCAATGGTTTTAAGGCTACAATAGGTATTGAATTTTACCTTCCTGATAATACTGAAATTTTAAAAAAAATTCTAAATTACAATTTAGGTGTTCTGAAAGCTTACAAGGAAGCTTTTGATGCTGTTGGTAAAGTTAAAGACACTGCATTAAAAGAAAAATTAAGACTAAATCTCAAGGAGCAATATAAGGGAGGATTGAGGTCTTATTTTTTTGATCTATTTTACAATAGGAGCCCTGCTAATATCATATACGAGAGAATGACAGATAAGTGGAATATTTCTCATTTAAAGACCCTTGAAGATGAATTTATCAAAATCAAGACTCTAGCCTTAAAAGGCAAAGTTTAATAACAATATTTTTAAGGATGTCTAAGCCCTTAAAAATTTGTTAAATGATAGTTGTCTTTAATAATTATGGTATTCTTATAATTAATATCTATAAACATTTAGTTTAGGCCTAAAGACTTAAATTTGAAAGGGAGATATTTAGTGATGAACATAAAGAATAAGTTTTTTATTGGCGTATTGTTATTCGTAGTAATACCAGTAACAGTTTATATTGTAGGTTTTAAAGATTCAGACATAAATTTAGAGAAGGGTAAAAATAATAATACTATTAGTGGTAGTACTATTAGTGATTTAAAAGTTTTTAATGAAAAAATGGACTCAGGAGAAAAGACAAAAATTGAGAAAATTTTGGGTGAAATTAAGTTATCTAATGAACAAATTAGAAGTATCATGTATATGAGGTACGTGCTCAATAATCCTGATTTTGATGGTGCAAAAACCCATAATTCGCATATTTATACTGATGATAAATTTTTACACTTGCTTGAAAAGCTTGGGACTGATAAATCTTTGGAAATTATAAATAGTGTGGGCTTGGTACTTAAAACTCGAGACAAAACTTTAGTTGACA
Organism: Borrelia tillae; assembly: GCF_055693965.1. Lineage (NCBI taxonomy): Bacteria > Pseudomonadati > Spirochaetota > Spirochaetia > Spirochaetales > Borreliaceae > Borrelia > Borrelia tillae. Next base: position 102,140 of record NZ_JBTGSB010000002.1, on the reverse strand, counting down.
TTAATAGTGTTGATGTTGTCAATTACAAAAAGAATTTAAAACGTTTGTTTGATGAGTATAATAATAATGGGTACCCATCTTATTTAAAGAATTATATCTTGAATGAATATGATCCCCCTAAAAAGGTACATAGCGAGTGTCAAGGTTTTCAGGTTGTTGTTGATTATGTTAGAGATTTTAATTCTCTTTCAAGTAGGGCTTTAGGTATTAAAAATTACAAAGAAGTATATGCAAAACTTTCAGAGAGTGAAAAGGGAGCATTTGATTATATAAAACATTTAATAGTAAACTACTTTTACTTTGGTGATGATTATGGTCCTGCTGAGGAGCGAAATTTGCCGAGAGCTAATTTAAAAGTTTATTCTACGCAGACTAGTAATGGTTTTGACTCTACAATTGGTAATAATTTTATTAACCCTGAAGATACTAAAATTTTAAAAAAGATCATAAATTTTAATTTAGATATTTTAAAAGAACACAAGGAAGCTTTTGATGCTATTGATAGAGTCAAAGACAATACATTAAAAAAGAATTTAGAGGTTGTGTTTCGTGCTCAAGATGGGGAATATATAGTTTATTTAAATTACGTATTATCTCAGTTTTCTTATGACGATAAGAAGATGGAGTGGACATTTTCAAACAAAGAAATCTCGTCTTATATAAAAGCCATTGCTAATGAATTTAGAAGAATTAAGACCATAGCCTTACAGGGTAACGTTTAATGATAATTTTTTTAAAAATTAATTAGTTTAAATTTAAAGAGGAGATGTTTAATGAAGACACAGAGTAAGTACGTTATAGGTGTATTGCTGTTGGTGTTAGTAGTAGTAATAGCAGTAATAGTTTACATTTTAGGTTTTAAGGATTCTAACTTAAATTTAGAGAAAGACAAAGACAGTAATATTACTGGTAATTTTGAAATTTTTATTGAAAAAATAGAACCACAAGACAGGGTAAGGTTTAAGAAACTTTTTGATGGAATTGAATTATCAGATGAGCAGCTTAAAAGTATACTGTATATAAAGCGTATATTAACGGATTTTAATATTGGGCATTATAATGGTTATCAACTTTATACTTATACTGAAGATGAATTTTTAAGGTTTCTTAAGAAGCTTAGTGATGATGGTAAGGTTTGGGATATTATAAATCGTGTAAGTTTAGCGCTTAGTGCTCGAGATAAGGCTTTAGCAGATATTAATAGTCTTGATGTTTACAATTTTAAGAAAAGTTTAAAATATGCTCTTGATGAGAATAATGATAAAAGATATCCAGCTGATTTAAAGTTATATTTATTTAAAGAATATGATCTTTTGAAAAATGTTGTGTTTATTGATGGGTGGCATACAGAGAGTCCTGATTATGCTATAATTTTTGGGTTTATTTCAGATAAGGTTTTAGGATTTAAGAGTTATGATCAAATATATGAAAGGCTTTCAAGTGAAGAAAGAGAAACACTTGATTCTATAAAACGTGTTTTGGAAATTTATTATGATAGCAAGGAGTTTAATCAGGATGATTTAGCTGATTTGGGGGTTGGTCCTACACTGCCTAGCAGTGGTTTTAAGGCTACAATAGGTATTGAATTTTACCTTCCTGATGATACTGAAATTTTAAAAAAAATTCTAAATTATAATTTAGGTATTCTGAAAGTTTACAAGGAAGCTTTTGATGCTGTTGATAAAGTCAAAGACACTACATCAAAAGAAGAATTAATACTAAAGCTTAAGGAGCAATATAAGAAATTGAGGCCTTATTTCTTTCATCTATTTTACAATAGGAGCTCTGCTAACATCATATACGAGAGAATGACAGAGAAATGGAATATTGCTCGTTTAAAGACCCTTGAAGATGAATTTATCAAAATCAAGACTCTAGCCTTAAAGGTAAATGCCTTACAAGTTGACTTACATGTAAATGAGAAGACAAATTAAAGATTGGATGGTACTTAATGATATTTAAAACGATATTTCTAAGAGGATATTTGAATGAAAGTAGATAATAAATTCATTATAGGCGTAGTGTTGTTGATGCTAATATTAGCAGCACTATATGGTTTAGTAGGATTTAAGAGAGTTTCTGTTGATAATTTTGTTGATAATTTTAGTGATGTTGGAAAAGTAGATCCACAAGACAGGGTAAAGTTTAAGAAACTTTTTGATGGAATTGAATTATCAGATGAGCAGCTTAGAAGTATACTGTATATAAAGCGTGCATTAACGGATTTTAATATTGGGCATTATAATGGTTATCAACTTTATACTTATACTGAAGATGAATTTTTAAGGTTTCTTAAGAAACTTAGTGATGATGGTAAGGTTTGGGATATTATAAATCGTGTAAGTTTAGCTCTTAATGCTCGCGATAAGGCTTTAGCAGATATTAATAGTCTTGATGTGGACAGTTTTAAGCAGGATTTAAAACACGAACTTGATGAGGATAATAAAAGGTACTCAGCTGATTTGAAGTTTTATTTATTTAAAGAATGTGATCTTTTGAAAGATGTTGTGTTTATTGATGGAGAGTCCGCACCCTTTGATTATGCTAGAATTTTTGGGTTTATTTCAGAGAAGGCTTTAGGATTTAAGAGTTATGATCAAATATATGAGAGGCTTTCAAGTGAAGAAAGGGAAACACTTGATTCTATAAAACGTGTTTTGGAAATTTATTATGATGAGGATGAGTTTAGTCAGGATGATTTAGCTGATTTGGGGGTTGGTCCTACATTGCCTAGCAATGGTTTTAAGGCTACAATAGGTGAGTTATTTTACAAGCCTGATGATATTGAAATTTTAAAAAAAATTCTAAATTTCACTTTAGGTGTTCTGAAAGTTTACAAGGAAGCTTTTGATGCTGTTGATAAAGTCAAAGACACTACATCAAAAGAAGAATTAATACTAAAGCTTAAGGAGCAATATAAGAAATTGAGGTCTTATTTTTTTGATCTATTTTACAATAGGAGCCCTGCTAACATCACATACGAGGACATGACAGAGAAATGGAATATTTCTCGTTTAAAGACCCTTGAAGATGAATTTATCAAAATCAAGACTCTAGCTTTAAATACAAATGACTTACAGATTGATTTACATGTAAATGAGAAGACAAATTAAAGCTTGGATGGTACTTAATGATATTTAATAGCGATATTTCTAAGAGGATATTTGAATGAAAGTAGATAATAAATTCATTATAGGCGTAGTGTTGTTGATGCTAATATTAGCAGCACTATATGGTTTAGTAGGATTTAAGAGAGTTTCTGTTGATAATTTTGTTGATAATTTTAGTGATGTTGGAAAAGTAGATCCACAAGACAGGGTAAAGCTTGAGAAGCTTTTGGGCGGAATCAAATTATCAGATGATCAGCTTAGAAGTATACTGTATATAAAGCGCATATTAACGGATTTTAATATTGAGCATTATTATGGTTATCAACTTTATACTTATACTGAAGATGAATTTTTAAGGTTTCTTAAGAAGCTTAGTGATGATGGTAAGGTTTGGGGTATTATAAATCGTGTAAGTTTAGCTCTTAATGCTCGCGATAAGGCTTTAGCAGATATTAATAGTCTTGATGTGGACAGTTTTAAGCAGGATTTAAAACACGAACTTGATGAGGATAATAAAAGGTACTCAGCTGATTTGAAGTTATATTTATTTAAAGAATGTGATCTTTTGAAAGATGTTGTGTTTATTGATGGAGAGTCCGCACTCTTTGATTATTCGAAAATTTTTGGGTTTATTTCAGATAAGGTTTTAGGATTTAAGAGTTATGATCAAATATATGAGAGGCTTTCAAGTGAAGAAAGAGAAACACTTGATTCTATAAAACGTGTTTTGGAAATTTATTATGATAGCAAGGAGTTTAATCAGGATGATTTAGCTGATTTAAGGATTGGTCCTACATTGCCTAGCAATGGTTTTAAGGCTACAATAGGTATTGAATTTTACCTTCCTGATGATACTGAAATTTTAAAAAAAATTCTAAATTTCACTTTAGGTGTTCTGAAAGTTTACAAGGAAGCTTTTGATGCTGTTGATAAAATCAAAGACACTACATCAAAAGAAGCTTTAATACTAAAGCTTAAGGAGCAATATAAGAAATCGAGGTCTTATTTTTTTCATCTATTTTACAATAGGAACCCTGCTAACATCATATACGAGAGAATGACAGCGAAATGGAATATTGCTCGTTTAAAGACCCTTGAAGATGAATTTAGCAAAATTAAGACTCTAGCCTTAAAGGCAAATGACTTACAAATTGATTTACATGTAAATGAGAAGACAAATTAAAGATTGGATGGTACTTAATGATATTTAAAACGATATTTCTAAGAGGATATTTGAATGAAAGTAGATAATAAATTCATTATAGGCGTAGTGTTGTTGATGCTAATATTAGCAGCACTATATGGTTTAGTAGGATTTAAGAGAGTTTCTGTTGATAATTTTAGTGATGTTGAAAAAATAGATCCACAAGACAGGGTAAAGCTTGAGAAGCTTTTGGGCGGAATCAAATTATCAGATGATCAGCTTAGAAGTATACTGTATATGAAGCTCGTATTAATGGATTTTAATATTGAGCATTATAATGGCTATCAACTTTATACTTATACTGAAGATGAATTTTTAAGGTTTCTTAAGAAGCTTAGTGATTATGGTAGAGTTTGGTATAGTATAAATCGTGTAAGTTTAGCGCTTAATGCTCGAGATAAGGCTTTAGCAGATATTAATAGTCTTGATATTGATAATTTTAAGAAGAACTTAAAACGTGTGTTTGATGAGCATAATGACAAAAGGCATCCATCTGATTTGAAGTTATATTTATTTAAAGAATGTGATCTTTTGAAAGATGTTGTGTTTCGTAATGGAGAGTCTGCACCCTTTGATTATGCTATAATTTTTGGATTTATTTCATTGAAGGCTTTAGGATTTAAAAGTTATGATCAAATATATGAGAGGCTTTCAAGTGAAGAAAGGGAAACACTTGATTATATAAAATATTTGCTTATAAATTACTATTATTATGGTGATGATGAGGAGACAGAGTTTCGTAGAGCTTCTTTTAAAATTGATTCTACGCAGACTAACAATGGTTTTAAGGCTACAATAGGTGAGTTATTTTACAAGCTTGATGATATTGAAATTTTAAAAAAAATTCTAAATTATAATTTAGGTGTTCTGAAAGTTTACAAGGAAGCTTTTGATGCTGTTGATAAAGTCAAAGACACTACATTAAAAGAAAACTTAAGATCTGAGTTTAAGGTACCATATGAAAAATTGATCATCCAGTTGCATCACGTATTTACTAATAATTGCTCTATTGCTGGGATATATAATAAAGCAATTAAGGAGTCAAATATTTCTCGTTTAAAGACCCTTGAAGATGAATTTAGCAAAATCAAGACTCTAGCTTTAAATGCAAATGCCTTACAGATTGATTTACAGGTACATGAGAAGACAAATTAAAGGTTAAATTTTAGTAACTATGTTTATTAATAATATTTTAGAATATCTCTGGATTGGAGATTTAAGCTTATAATAGTTATATTAAATGATTATAGTAGTTTTATAATTAATACCTATAATTATTTAATTTATGCTTAAAATCTTAAATTTGAAGAGGAGATATTTAATTGAGGGTGAAGAATAAACATGTTATTGGTGTAGTGCTGCTGGTGTTAATAGTAGTAATGGCAATAATGGTTTACAGATTTGTTGGATTTGATCAAATTGCAAGAGGCATTTTAAAAAAGAGTAAAAATAATAGTGCAAATAATATTAGTCATTTAAAAATATCTGGAGAGGGCACTAATGATATTGGTAAAAGAGATTTAGAGACAAAGGTAAGTCTTGACGATCTGTTGGATAAGTTTAAATTATCACGTGTACAATTTAAAGGTGCCCAATATTTAAGATATGTTTTAACTAATCCTAATATTGGTAATTGTAAAGGCCAAAGTTTTCATACTTATAGTAAAGATGAATTTGTAAATTTACTTGAGAGGCTTGGTGCTAAAAGAACTCGGGTGATTGGGTCCCATATAAATCTAGTACTGAAGACACGAGATAAAGCTTTAGTTGATATTAATAGTGTAGATGTAGACAGTTTTAAGAGAAATTTGAAATGTATATTTTATAAATACAATAATGATGAATATCCGTTTCATTTAAAGAATCATATCTTTAAGGAATATGATCTTAAAAAGATTGATAAACTTTATAATTCATTTTTTTTACGTGATTCTGGACATAATTATTATGTTAAGGTTTTTAAGTCGCTTTCAGAAAGGGTTTTAGGATTTAAAAGTTACAAAGAAGTATATGCAAAGCTTTCAGGTGAAGAGAAAGAGTTGCTTGACTGTATTAAACATTTGATAACAGTTGGGTATGGTGATGTTTTTCATGGTGGTGAATCTGACTTTCAGAAAGCTTATTTTGAAACTTATTCTATTCGTACTAGCAATGGTTTTGATGCCACGCTGGGTAAGTTATTTCGCAAACCTGATGCTGTTCAAGTTTTAAAAAAATTTTGCATTTTAATTTAGATGTTTTTTTTAAGGTAAGAAAAGAAGCTTTTGATGCTGTGATAAGGACTAAAGATTATATCTTAAAAGAAGAATTGATACTAAAGCTTAAGGGGCAAGATAAGAAATGTGTAACTTATTTGCGCTACATATTAGATCAGTTATCTATTGGTTTAAAGGGAGCGAAATATCAGTTAACTATTGCGCATTTAAAGTCCATTGCAAATGAACTTAGAAGAATTAAAGAGCAGGCTTTGGGATATAAAAATTGGCTACAATAATCTGATAATAGTCTTTAACTTTTTTCAGAGCAAGATATTAAAAATTGAGTCATAAATATATTCATCATATAGACAAATCGTTAATGTAAGCATAAACTGTATATCAATATATAATTAACATGTAATAATAATATGCATTAATTTAATTATTAAATTAATCTAAACTTCAAATTTAAATTTAATAACTTTCAGTAAGTTTGCAAGTTTTAATTTAAGTTTAAATCAAAGGTTTGAATTTTAAGAGGAGATATTTAATTGAGAATAGATCATAAATTTATTATAGGTGTATTGCTAGTAATCGTAATATTAATGGTAATACTAATAGTAGTGTACAATTTAAAGCTTAAGCACATTGCAAGAGACAATTTAGATAAGGACAGAAATAATAGTGTTATTGATAATTTAAGAATTGTTGCTGGTGACATTGCCGTTGATGTTATTGGTGATGTTGGTGAAATAGACCCAATAAGTTTTATAAAGCTTTATGAGTTACTTAATAAATTTAAATTATCAGGTGAGCAGATTAGAAGTATTTTGTATTTAAGATATGTCTTAACTAATCCTGATATTGGCAATGATAAAGATTATTGTCCACATACTTATACTGATGATGAATTTTTAATGTTGATTGAGAGACTTGGTTCTGATAGAATGCGGGTGATTGGAGATCGTGTAAGTGTAGTGTTTGACAAGAGAGATGAAGCTTTAACAGATATTAATAGTATTCCAATTGATAGGGAGCGCTTTAAGAAAAATTTGCAATGTATGTTTAATAGATACAATAATGATGTATATCTATCTGAGTTAAAGAGCCATCTTTCTGATGGATATGATCCGCACAAGATTGATAAAGTTTGTGAATTGTTTTTTGAATATGAGCATTTTGATGCTAAGAGCGGTTTTAGTTCTATTTCAAGAAGAGTTGCAGATTTTAATAGTTACAAAAAATTATACGCAAGGCTTTCAAGTGAAGAAAGGAAAGCGCTTGACTGCATAAAACATTTGGTAACAGTTGACTACATCGACACTCCTGATGAAGATGATCCTGATTTTCAGAAAGCTTATTTTGAAATTTATTCTATTCAGACTAGTGATGGCTTTGATGCTATAATAGGCCGTAATTTTAGCAACCTTAATGATACTTTAATTTTAAAAAAGATCATAAATCTCAATTTAGGTGTTATAAAGATGCGAAGAGAAGTCTCTGATGCTATAGAGGAGATTGGGGACACTGCATTAAAAGAATCTTTAGGACTTAAGGTCAAAGACCACGATAATGAATACATAATTTATTTACGCTACATATTAGATAGGCCATCTGCTTATGCAACATATACTCTGGCAACGGATAAAGCAATTATTGCTCGTTTAAAGACTATTGAAGATGGGTTTAGTGACATTAAAACTAAAGCTATAATTTAGATATTTATAAAAAACTTGATTTAGCTTTAATAAGTTTAAGTTTAATTTTTAATTTAAGTTTAGAGTAAAGGCTTGAATTTGAAGAGGAGATATTTAATGAAGACACAGAATAAGTATGTTATTGTTGTATTGTTATTAGTATTAATAATACTCTTAATAATAGTAATCGTCACGTATAATTCAAAACCTAAGCAAATTGCGAGACTACATCTAGAGAAGAATAGCACGGACTTGGATAATAGTGTTACTGATACTTTAACAGTAAAATCAGACGCGGCTGCTGATGATTTTACTGTTAAAAATGCTATTCTTAGTGGCGTTGATATTGCTGGTGATGTTGAAAGAATAGCACCAGAAGAAATAGTGGATACTGAGGGAATAGTAAAATTTGAAGACCTGATGGATAAGTTTAAATTATCTGATCTGCAAATTAAAAGTACCCGATATTTAATGTCTGTTTTGACTAGTCCTGATATTGGAATTGTTTACAAACCTTACACTTATACTGAAAATGAATTTTTAAACTTCCTTGAGGCACTTGGTGCTAAGAGAACTAAGGTTATTGTAGATAGTGTAAGTGTAGTTCTTAAGGCTCGTGATAAAGCTTTATCAGCTATTAATAGTATTAAGGGTGATAGTAGGAAGGAATTTAAGAAGAACTTAAAATTTGTGTTTGATGTATTTAATAATGATAAGTATTTATCTGAGTTGAGGGATTATCTTTCTAATGGACATGATTCGCAAAAAGTTGATGCAGTTTATAATTCATTTTATAAATATGAGCATTTTGATGCTGAGAGGGGTTTTGGCTCTATTTCAAGAAGAGTTTTAGGTATTAATAATTATAACGACGTATATGTAAGGCTTACAGATAAAGAAAAAGAGGCACTTGACTATATAAAACATTTGGTAACGATGAAGTACGGTGACATTCCTTATGGAGGTGAGTCTGATTTTCATAAAGCTCATTTTGAAGCTTATTCTATTCAGACTGTTGATGGTTTTGATTCTACAATAGGTTTTGATTTCATTCAGCCTGATGATACTGAAGTTTTAAGACAAATTATAAATCTTAACTTAGGTGTTTTAGAAGCACAAAGGGAATCTTATGATGTTATTGAGGGGGCCGGAGATACGTTAAATAAGGACTTAAAGTTTAAATTTTATGCCCAAAATGGTAAATATAGAAATTATTTGAATCGTGTATTTCATAGGTTGTATTTTGAATCGCCATATGAGGTAGTAACAAAACAGTCGAATCTTGTTTATTTAAAGACAGCAGAAGATGAATTTATCGAAATCAAAACTCAAGCCTTAAAGAGAGAAGTTTAGTAATAAAGTTGAATAACGATATTTTTGAAGGAGGTATTAATGAACATAAAGAGTAAGTATTTTATTAGTGTGTCGTTAGTGTTAATAGTGGTAGTAATAGCAGTAATTGGTAGGAGAGTATTAAAATTAGGCTTAGATAAGGTTAATGCGGTCATGGAGACGGTTGCTGTTGATTTTAATGAATTTGGTGAAATAGAACCTAAAAGTAAAACAAAGCTTCAAGATTTGATTAGTAAATTTAAGTTATCTAGTGAGCAGATTAGGAATATTCTTTATTTAAGGTATGTATTCACCAGTCTTGATTTTGGAGGTGCTAGAAATGGCATCCCACATGCTTATGATGAAGATAAATTTTTAAGATTATTTGAGGCACTTGGTTCTGAGAGGACACGAATTGTTGTGAATACTGCAAATTTAGTGTTTAAGGTTCGCGATAAAGCTTTAGAAGATATTAATAGTATTCCAATTGATAAGGCGGCGCATTTAAAGAAAAGATTAAGATGTCTTTTTGATAGGTACAATAGGCTTTATCTATCTGATTTAAAGGGCCTTTTATCTAGTGGACAAGATCCGCAAAAGGTTGGTATAGCCTATAATTTCTTTACTAAGTATGAGCATTATGTTGTAAAGCTAGATTTTAGTTCTATTTCAGAGCAAGTCTTAGGTTTTAATAGCTATAACAAAGTATATGCAAGGCTTTCAAAGGACGAAAAGGAGACACTTGATTATATTAAAAGTTCTTTAGTAACTGATAATAGTAACTTTGATGATGAAAATAAAATTAATCTTATGGGAGCTCACTGTGAAGATATTATGCGGAGTGCCGATAGTTTTGATGCTAGAATAGGTAGATTATTTCGTAAAGAGCATGATACTGAACTTTTAAGAAAGGTTCTTAGTCTCAGTTCAGATCTTTTAAATGCACGAAGAGAAGCTTTGGATGCTGTTAAGGAAGTTAGTGACACTACATTAAAGAAAAATTTACAAACTGAGCTTAGTGGACAAGGTTGGAGATATGAACGGTATTTCAGGGATTTATTTTATAAGTCATCTGCTGATGAGGTATATGAAGAAGTAACTAAAGAAAATGCTATTTTTAAACGAAATATTCTTGAAGATGAGTTTGGCAAGATTAAAGCACAGGCTGTAGCAGGCAAGGTTAGCAAGAATATTTTGAAATGAATACTTAAAAGTTTAAATTATAAGAGGAGATATTTGTTATGGGTGTAAGACATAAATTTGTTGTAGGTATATTGCTATTAGTGTTAATAGTACTAATAGCAATGTATAGCTTTGGAATTAAACAAAATGCAGAAGTAGAGCTAAATAATGATATAGGGGTAGCAAAGACGGATAATATTGCTGTTGATTTTAGTGAATTTGGTGAAATAGAATCTAGAAGTAAAGCAAAGCTTGAGGATCTTTTGAGCAAATTTAAATTATCTGGTAAGCAGATTAGAAGCATTCTGTATTTAAGGTTTATATTGACTCATCCTGATCTTAAGTATGACAACCATCGTCTTTATACTTATAGTGTTAGATTTTTACAGTTTCTTGAAGAACTTGGTGCCAAAAGAACACAGGTTGTTGCAGATATTGTGGGCATAGTACTTAACAGAAGCGACCGAGCTTTATCAGCTATTAATAGTCTTAAGGGTGATAAGGAAGATTTTAAAAAATACTTAAAACGTAGGTTTGATCAATACAATAGAGGTAGTTTAGTTAGGATAAGATTTGCTTTTTCTGGTAAAGATGGGCTGCTCTCACGAGATCTTGATCATGCATATAGCACATTTCCTTCAGTTGTTGATTATTATACTGTAGATGCATTGAACGCTATTTCAGATAAAGTAATAGGTATTAATAATTATGAACAAATATATGCAAGGCTTTCAAATGATGAAAAGGAATCCCTTGATTATATAAAATATTTGATAGTGAAATATCTTTTTAATGATTCGTATTATACTGATGATTTTACGACCGTTGATAATTTTGATTCTAAAATAGGTGTTTTGTTTGGCGCTTTAAAAGATGTTAAAATTTTAAAAAAATTTATAAATCTTAATTTAGATGTTTTGAAATTACAAAGAGAGGCTTTTGATGTTGTTGAAAATATGGAAGACAATGCATTAAAGACAAGTTTGCAACATGCACTTGAACACCAAGATAAGGTTTTGACATCTTATTTGCGCTTCATATTGGATAAGACATCTGCTAGTAAGGTATACGAGTTTATAACAGATAAGACAACAATTGTTTATTTAAAGATCATAGGGGATGAATTTAGCAGAATTAAAGCCCAGGCCACAACAGAGAAGGGGTAGAGGAATATTAAAAGTGTTGAAATTCTTTTAGCTTTAAGAATTTGATTTTTAGTTAATTATATTAGTAGTTTTGTATATAAATTTATAGTAAATTATAGCTTAATCATCAATAATAATCTATAATTAATTAATTTAATTTCTGATTCCACAGGTTTAACAATTTTAATTTTCTTAATTTAATTAAATTTTTTAGTTTAACTAAAATCTAAGGAAAGATTTAAAGACTTAAATTTTTAAGAGGAGGTGTTTAATGATAAGCATAATACATAAATTAGTAGGTAAATTCATTATAGGTGTATTGCTATTAATATTAATGATATTAGCAGTTATGGTGATGACTTATAATAATTTGGGACTTAATCAAATTGCAAGAGTAATGTTAATAAGAGGTGGTGTGGTATTAGATAATAATAGTATTATTGATAATCTTGAAGTTGATGGTCTTGATAGTAATGGTGAGTATGAATTTGATGTTGTTGGTATTTTTTCTGATATAGAAGTAGAAAGTTTGGAAAAGTTGCTAAGTTGGATGGATCAATTTAAATTATCGGAGGATCAATTTGGGGCTATTCGTCATATGAATTTTATATTGTCTGATCATAATCTTGGTAATGATAAAGGCTATCGTCCTTATACTTATACTGAAGATGAATTTGTAAATTTACTTGAGGCATTTGGTGCTGATAGAGTAAGGGGCATTGGAGAGCATATAGGATTAGCGATTGACGCAAAAATTAAAGCTTTATTCAGCATGGTTGGTATTGCGGGTAGAGAAAATTTTAGGAAAAACTTAAAACGTGTATGGTATGAATATGAACAAAATGAATACCCATTTCACTTAAAGAATCATTTTTCTAATGGGCATGAGCTTCACAACTTAGATGAAATTTATAATTCATTTATTGAATACGATTATTATGAAAAGGTTTTTGGTGATATTGCAAAAAGAGCTGTAGGTATAAATGAATACAGGGTAGTATATGGAAGACTTTTGAAATATGAAAGAGAAGCACTTGATTATATAAGAAAAGTTTTAAGAGGTTCTGTGCCCCATTTTTTTTATGATAGTGATTATAATGATATTTATGAAAGAGAATTTCAAAAAGCTTATTTTGAAGCTTATTCTATTCGGAGTGTTGATGGTTTTGATTCTAAAATAGGTATTTTGTTTGGTAACTTAAAAGATACTGAAATTTTAAGAAAAATTATAAATTTTAATTTAGGTGTTTTAAGAGCACGAAAGGAAGCTTATGAGGCTATTAAGGAGATGCTGAAAGAAGATTTGATGCGTGAGTTTGCGATTCAAGACAATAAATATCATGATTATTTGTATCGCATATTTAATGAATCATCTTCTGATTTAGCATACCAAGAGGCGATAAACAAAACAGCTTTTATTCGTTTAGAGGTTTTTAAAGAGGATTTTGACAAAATTAAAGAAAAGGGTATTAAATTTGGTATTAGGAATCAAATTATTAGAGCAAAAGCAAAGGATTTTGATATAAAAGGACAATCATGATTTTGAATTCTTTAATATTTATTAGACATAAATTTATGTTATATAAGTGTTAAAGTAGTGTTGTTATCAAAAAATTTATGTATGTGGAGTATTTGTTACGTATCTAAATGAAAGTATAGATAAATTGCGTACAATAGTGGTAACATACATCACTTATCTTAAGCGTTTTAAGGCATCTTAGTAGGTTTTAGTAAATTAATTTGATTAATTTGAAAGGTTTTAAGATTTTAACAAGGGAGATATTTAATTGAAAGCAAATAGTTGTATCTTATTATTGTTATTACTGGTAGTAATAATGAATTGTAGTTTAAAATCCCCAGAGTTTATATTGCGAGCGTTCTTATCTAAAAATCTTATTAAAAGAGATTTATTTAAAGATAATCTGCTTGGAAAGACTATCTTTGATGAGAATTTATTTGTAAAAGAGCTGTTTAAGTTAGAAAGTCAAGAATTTAAAGGAAAGCATTTAGAAGTAATAGAAACAATCAAGCAAGATAGTTTTGATACTCTTGAGATAGGTGTAGTGCATAAAATTCGGGGTCTTTTAAATAAATTTAATTTATCAGCAAGACAAAAACAATGCGTCTTGTTTTATTTAAGTGAAATTTTAACTGATTTTTCGATTGGTAGTGATAAGGGTTATAGGACATATTCGCTTGAAGACTTATATGATTTTTTGAATCAATCAGACAAGCCCCATGCTACTTTAGCCTTTAAAGCCTCTATTGTTGATAGAATTACAAAAGATATTATATCTACTTTAGAAGAACAAATCAAAGCTCAAATATTGGTTGATTCTATTAAAGATTTAGATAAAAAACAGGAATTAAAAACTAGGTTAGAGCTTAAGTCTCGAGAATTGAAGTTGGAGATAAAGAGAGCATTTAGCTTATATAGTGTTAATATGAGGGTTGGTGATTTGTTTTTTATAATTAGTAATCTTACTGGTTATAATTCATTTAAAGGTTGGTTTCTTGAGATTAGAGACTCTGCTTTTTATATTGCAAATTTTGAAGAATGGATAAAATCAGAATTTTCTGCTGATGATGTTAAGGTTATTATTTATTTAAAAAATTTGCTAATTGATCCTGTTAATAATGTAGGTAATTATGACATAAATAAATTTGTAGACGCATTGAAAATTTTAGATACCTCTAGACTTCAGACAATTGTGGATAGGCTGAAAGTAATAGATCAAACTAGCTTTATTATTTATCAGCTTAGAGATAAAAAAATGATAAGTACCTTGCATAAAGATTTAAAATTTTATAGTGAGGAGAATGAAGTTTATTTAAAAAATATATTTAACACTTTTGATTATACATATAATAGTGTTAATAAACTTTATGATTTGATTTTAGAGTCTTATTTTGATTCAGGCAAGTTTTATGAGTCTTCTTATTTTAAGCAAATTGTAGATCTTAAAAATAATGTTTTACTTCTTTTAGAAAAAGATGGGAGTATGCGAAAGGCTTTCTGAATCTGGTTTTAGAAGAATAGAAAATGATGCCTAGAGGTTGATAAAGTAGAAGTAAGGCAGTTAGCGATCTATTAAGATAGAATGTTGTGTACACAAAATATTATAAATTAGTAATGATTATATAATTATATAATCATGTAGACAAATAATAACAATAATATGTATATTAAAGATGTAATTAAATTTTTAAAAAAAATTTATAATCAATAATTTAGCAAATTCATTTAAGCTTGATAATTTAATCTCGATTTTAATTCTGATTTTAATCAAAGTTTGGACTTTTAAAGTTTAAACATAAACCATAAAAGGAGATATTAAATGGTAGAAATAAAAAATCATAGCTTATTATTTTTATTGTTATTAATTAGTTGTAATTCTGAATCCCAAATACCTTCTGGAACTCAAGATTTCTCAGCTACTAATTTTACCAGAAGTAGTAATGGTCCAACTGAAACGTTATTTGTTGGAAAGCTTGGGAGCAAAGATTTAAATGGAGGAAAGGATCTTGTAAAGCCAGTTGAAATCATCGATGTTGAAAAAAAGGACTGGTAGAAAAAAATGATAATGATTTGCAAGGACGTACAGGATTTTTAGGAAGCGATTTTGATTCTAAAAATGTGGTAGACTCAGATGATTTGGATGAAGGGACTGATAGTATGAATTTTAAGATTCAAAATCTATTAAGTGAATTTAATTTAACCAATATAAGAAGAGATAGTATAAATTATTTAAAAGATGTATTAACTAATGTTAGTCTTAGTAGTGATGATATCTGTAAGGTATATTCTTTTAAGGATTTTTATGATTTACTTAGAGAGCCAGATGATGTTCATATTCGTTTAAGCAACAAATCCGATACTATTAATAAAATTGCAGATCATATTATGTCTGTTCTTGCCAAACAAAGAGATGCTGAAAGTTTTGTTAATGATATTGAAGATGAAAGTATTAAGAAAGACTTCCAAACTGTTTTAAATCAAAGATCTGATGAATACAAATTAAAATTAAAAGAGGTTTTCTGCAATCATAATCCCAATGTGCCCATTGATTATTTGGTTGTACATCTTGGCCATTTTGATAATGATAGTAGTTTTAAGGGTTTTTTTACTAAGATTAGAGACAATGCTCAACATATTGTGGAGTTTGAAAGGATGTACTCAAGTTTATCAAATGATGATTTAAAAGTGATTGATTATATGTTAAGTGTAGCAACTGATTCGAGTATTGCTCGAGATCAAGGTTATCGTACTTATAGTAACGAGGAGTTTCATTTCTTGCTTAGGGGTTTGGGTGCGGCAAGTCTTCGCAATGTCTTAGATAAACTTAGAGTTATAGATGAAATTAAGGTAGCTATTGATAAGGTTCAAGATGAGACAATCAAACAAGATTTGACTGTTAGGTATAATGAACTTAAGAATGATTATTCAATATATCTAAAAGAATCATTTAGTGTCAATGATGATTTGTTTAATTTGTTTAATTCTTTTGATTCAGTAAATTTTCAGAAGATATATGAGATGATCATGGATTCTGATAAATCATATATAAATACATCAGCTTTTATTGATATTATGGAACTTAAAGACATAGTTTTAGCGTTGTAATAGATCGTAGTATTTTGAGCTTTTGGTAAAGTTAAAGGAGGTAAAAGAAAACTTAACTTGCTTAATGATTGAATTAGGGTATATACTGTAGCGAGTGAGGGAGAGTATTTAATGATAAAATTAAAAAAGAATTATTTTTTATTAATGTTATTACTATTAGTAATAGTAGTAGTGGCGGGGTGTGATTTAAGACTTAAAGACACGTTTGGAAAAGCTTTTCATGCCAAAGAAAATCAATTTAGGGATTTAAGGAGCAAAAGAGCATTCACGAATCGATTATTTAATAGAGAAGATGATCAGGCTTTAAAAATTTATATACCAGAAGTTCAAATTTCAAAGATAGAAGGTAGTGGTGGAATAGAGATACAACAAGGTGTATTTTTAAGTGATGATTTGAAAATTGAAATTGAAAGAGGTAAATATGTATACGATAATCTTGAAAAGGATGATAAGGACGTAATTGACGGTATACGAAATTTAACATTTCCAAGTAAAAATGGAAATTATAGTGTAGATGATGATAATCATTTTTATATTATTTTGAATAAAATTAGTACTAGCGTTAATGCCCTTATAAGGGAGATAAATTCATATCATCAAGAAGATAAAAAAACTTTAAGTGATATTGAAAATGTTAGGAGTGAAAATTTTAAAAAAAGTTTAAAGATTTGCTTTGACGACTACAAACAGCAAAATCCATCTCGTATAAAAGAGCTTTTTACTAGTGACTATAAAAGTAAAAGTCAGGATATTCAAGTTTTGGTTTATGATATTATTCACAATTATTTTGATGATCAATATTTTTTCAGGTTTTATTCAGACCAAGCTTTGGGAATTAATGAATTTGATGAAATATATAAGGCATTGTCAGAGAAGGAACGACGAACACTCAATGGGATAAAGTCTATGGTAGTAACTGGTTTTGATTTTGATGAAGTTCATGATTATGCTGCTGCTTTTGATATAATTAATAGCTTTAAGACTTCAGATAGTTTTAAATGTATGTTGGGTCGGTATAAGAAGTTGAGTGATAAGCATTTTAAGGAATTATTACGAGTTTGTTTTGCTATGTATGACATACGAGAAAAGGCAATTAACATGATTGAAAAAGATACAAGTCTTGTATTTAAATTTGATGAAATAGATAGGATGTATGTAGAATCATTGAAATATATATTTAGTACTACAGAACCTCATGAAATTCGTTCTAGATTATATAAGAGTAATTATGCTGCTATTCGTTTAAAATTTTACAATATGGTATATCCCAAATAACCATTAGGATCAATTTAGAAATTGAATTTATTTACCAAATAAGCTATCATTATAGATGATAAGATATATATTAAATTCTAAATATAAAAATGTATATATTTATTATTTATACTTATTGTATAAACGTCCATTAACAAATAATCATAATAGTTTAGTAAATACTTTGATAATGTAATCTTAATTTTGAGGAAGTTGAACTTCAAAAGTCCAGATCTGAAAAAGGAGATATTTAATGGCAAAAACAAAGATTTATAGCTTATTATTGATATTATCATTAGTGGTAATGCATTGTAGTGTAAAACCTTCAACAACTTCTACGTTGCAGGGTAGACATTCTAGTGACTTTAATAATATGAGTTTGAGTGAAATGAATCCTGAAAGGATAAATCCAAATGCAATGCTTCTAAATCAAGAAGATAATGTAGATGGCAAGTTTCATAAACTGTTTAATAAATTTAAATTACCTGAGCAGCAAAGGCAATATATTATTTATGCAAAAAATGTATTAACTGATTCCAAGATTGTTAATAGTCAAATTGAATTCACTTATACTGAAGATGAGTTTGTACGTTTACTTGAGGACTTAGGTGAGAATAAAATTGAAGATTTTGCAAAACGTGTGGAATTAGTGTTTAATTCTAAAGCTGAAGCTTTACGAGGTATTAACAATGTTGATAATGAAAATTTTAAAAAAAACTTGAAAATTTTATTTAATAAGTATGAAAATGACTATCCATTTCATTTAAAGCAAAATTTATCTAATAGCTATGTTAGAGGGGATATCAGTAGGTTTTATAGTGCAATTATGATAGATAAGTATGAAAGTTATTTTCTCCTTCTAAAGAATGTTGTCTTAGGTTTTAGTAATTTTCAAGATGCATACTCAAAGCTTTTTGAATATCAGAGGAGAATTGTTGATGATATACGAAGTTTTTTGATCACCGATGCTGATATTGATGAGGTTAGTGAGCCTGATGAGGCTTATCATAAAATTTATGACATTAAGACCGATTATAGTTTTAATTCTATAATAGGTATGTTGTATCTATTGAGTCTAGATAAGCTTGAGGAAGTTATAGCTCGAGTTTCGGGTGTTTTGATATTAAAAAGGGATACTTTAAATGCTATTGAAACTGTTAAAGATGTTGCTTTAAAAGAAGAATTGAGAAAAGATGTGCGTAAGCAAGAAGATGAATATAAAAATAGATTACACCTGATATTCAATTTTGCAGATCCTAAACAGGTGTATGCAAATGCAAGTGTTGCTAGTTTTCTTGATATTGAGAATACCCTTAATAAGATTAGAAAACGAGCTTTGAATTTATTGTAATAATAAACAATATTTTAGATATTTAAATAATTAAGCTTTCAAAGATTAGTCCTTGGAAGCTTAAATTTGTTTTGTGGATTTATGTTTTAACTTTGCAAAGTTAATGCAATCTTAATTTATTTCTCAGATTCTATTGTCCTGGCTGTTTGAAGTAAAAATTCTTCATTTAAAGTCATACTAAAAGTCATACTAGAATTAACACCACTACTTAAAGTTGTTGGGAATAAGCACAATATCAACTCCCGAATCCAATGCTTTCTTAACAGCACTATCCAAACTAAAATTATTAATAATTGCTCCCATATCATACGCATCTGTAATAATCAAACTCAAAATATTCAAATCATGTCTTATAATATCCACAACATCCCTTGACATACTACTTACATCACTGGATATCTTGGGTGCAAGTACATGTCCAAGCATAATAAACCTAGCTTCTTTGCCAAAAAGAAATGGTATAAAATTATTTACCATTAAAAAATTTCTACTGTATGGCAATATAGCCAAGTCTTTATGCGTATCTGTTTTTGTTCCTCCAAGTCCGGGGAAATGTTTAACTACAGCATAAACACCTTCCCTTTGTATACCGTCAATAAACGCCTCCACCATAAGGCCGATATCATATGTTGAATATCCAAAAGTCCTACTACCCAAAGGGCTGTCAGGTGCAAACTTAGTATCTGCTACTGGTGCCATATTTACATTAATGCCAAGTCGTCTAAGTTGTTTGCCCAACATTTCACCTATTTTATAGGCGAGATGTTCATCTCCACTTTTACCTATTAACTCCATTTCAGGAAAATGATAAACCCCTAATTCTTTATTCTCTCCTGTTCTACTAACTATACCCCCTTCCTCGTCAACTGCTATAAAAATATCAGATCCAAGATGCTTCCTTAATTCCATTATTAACTCTTTCGTTTGTTTTGCGTCCTTAAAATTTTCTTTAAATAAAATAACCCCTATTGGATTTGTCTCTTTTAATTTTTCAATTACACCCTCTTTAAGTGTTTGTACCTCTCTAGGTGCTCTAACATTCCTAATACCTATAAATATACGTCGTCCATTTAATATATTTTGATAATTGGTTTTCCCTAAAAACTCATCAATGTCCACAAGATCAGATTTATCATTCTCAAAATAATCATACTCTATCTCAGGAATAACTTCAGCTTTAACTAAGCCCACACAACACAAAAATATTAATAACACAATTCTAAACATCCCATCTATCTCCTTTTATTAATAAATCATATTTATTTATCAATAAATGATGAAGCGCTTCTTTTAAAGATTTCAATATATCAGTATCACAATTATCTTCTAGCCTTTCTCTCATATAATCACTCATAATAAGTGTATTAATAAATAGTTTTGCGGGCAAAAACCTTTCTTCTCTATTAACATTAAAAATTAATGGATTATCTATCAATCTTATAACTTCCCAAGTTATTTGTTCAACTGCTGTATACTTGCCAAATTCTTTCTCCTGTTCAACGATCCTAATAGGCATATCCATTATTATTCTATCTATATTCTCTATTAAATACTTTAAATTAAAGAGACCTGTGGCACAATTGAACAAAATCTTTTCTCCTCTACGCTCCGCTTTAAGTACATTTTCTTTAGAAATAGCACTACCTATATCAACACACGTTAAATGATTGTCATTATCTAAGATTAAAACCCCCCCCCCCCTTTGTATCTAACGATTCTTTAACACTAAATTCAAATCCTGCAGCATTATTTGTTATTGCCATTATTCCTAACGTCTTTAAGTTAACTGTGTATGCAATATTATCAACATTTCCTATATACACATACCTTTTTCCAGAATTATAAAGTTTTACATAGATATCTTTTAATACTTTAAAATTTTCTCCATGGCCTGCGGGCAACGCTAAAAGAGTTCGATTGCCACAATCATCATAATTGAAATACTCATACTCTTCATTATTTGCTTTTTTATAGCAATACACTAATGATTGGATAGCTGTTAAAATATCTGATCTTTGCAGATCACAGTAATTGACAGTCTTAATCAAATCATCATCAAAAATATTACCTAAAAAATTATAAATTAATTTATAAGTCTTGCAACTTGTCATTTGAAAAATGGAAGGTTTAATATGTTCACCATAGATTTCATAATATTTTCTAGAAAGCATTAAAAGATGTCTTATTTTAAGTGATAAAAATGAATGCCCATAGCTACCATCTCTATTAACATATGCGGGGGTTATTCCTTTAGGCAAATCTTTAAAAGATTCTTTAGCTTCTAGTATTTTACTTTCATATAAAAGATACAATTTTTCATTAAAATCACTATTTTTTAATATATCAAAGTAACTAGTTGCAGAGCCCCCATTAAAAATACCAAATGAAACATAAGGATAAATCGCTAGACCTATCTCCTCAAGTTCATTGCAATTAAAAACATAAAGATCATCTTCTGATGAAAATTTGAATTTTGCAAAATTATTTATATAATTTTTTAAATTATTCTCAACAAGTTTTTTTTTTAACTTTAATTTAAAAAAATCATTTGTAAGATTTAAGATATTATTATGATTTACACTGGGAAATTCTTTAAAAGACACATTTAAAGTTTTAAGTTTATGCTGATTAAGCATATCCAGTATCGCTTTAGAAAAGATCTTATCTACCACTTCACACACTTAAAATCTCATTATATGATTAATGCTATTTAATAATAATTCAATATATTTATATATTACTATATTACTATAATTATAGTAATATAGTAATATTAATGAAAAGGTCACTATGTTAAAACAATATATTCTAAACATGATTAATTTAAAGCATGCTATTAATGATATGATACTCTCCCCTTCTGGGTTTAGAAAAATATTTGCAAAATCAAAGAATGAAAACTCAAATGATAGAGATATAAATGACGATGATAAAGTACTCGTTGCAATTATAACTCTAACGCTATCACATTACTTTAAAGACAAACCTAAAGATTATATAAACGTGGGCCTAGATTCAAGAGCAACGGGTGACATCCTATCAGAAATAGTGCTTAAAACTCTTATACTACAAAATGACAATGTCAATTTTCTTGGAATACTTCCAATACCAGAAATTTTAGCTTATACGCGTCTAAATAAAAATTCAAAAGGTTTTATATACATCTCTGCAAGTCATAATCCAGAAGGATATAATGGTATTAAAACTGGTCTAGACGATGGGGGTGTATTAAATGCACATCAGATAAAAGCAATAATAACCCAAATAAACTTAAACATTGAAAATGAAACTTTAGTACATAATTTATTAAAAGAATTACAAAATTTTAATTCCAATTCTTCATATTTAAATACATACAAATCAATTGTGAGCACAAAAAATAAATATAAATTACAAGCTTATAACTCATATAAATCTTTAATGCAGCAGATAATTTTCTCGGATGCATCAGATACAGACTACAAAGCCAATATTAACATCTTAAAAGAAAATATTAAGGAAAAACCTTTGGGAATTATAGGTGAAATGAATGGTAGCGCTCGGATCAATTCTATTGATAGAGATATAATTGAATCTTTAAACATTAAGTTAGAATTATATAATACTGAAATTGGTGTATTTAAGCATGATATGACTCCAGAAGGGAATGCCTTAAATATGTGTAAACACATACTAGAACAAAAATTTAAACAGGATCCCTCATTTCAATTAGGGTATGTACCTGATTGTGACGGGGATAGGGGCAACTTAGTTGCAGTTCAAAAACAAGGACTTGTTACAATTATTGCTCCTCAAAAAATATTTGCACTTTCAGTACTTTCAGAGCTTAGTTATCTTCATCATACAGGTATAAAGAACAATTTGGCTGTCGTAGTTAACGATGCAACATCACTCAATATAGAAAAGATAGCCAAGTTTTTTAACACAAAAGTTTACAGAGTTGAAGTTGGTGAAGCTAATTTAACAGAAATGGCTGATATCTTAAGAGCTAAAGGATTAACTGTTAAAATTCTTGGTGAAGGTTCAAATGGAGGCAATATTACATACCCTTCAAAAGTAAGAGACCCCCTGTCAACCCTTTTTAGTATCATAAAACTTCTTAAGATCACAAATCTTTATCAAATATGGTGTAAATTATCAAATAACTTATATAGTGAACACTATACTCTTGATGATATATTAAAAACAATTAATTTCTATAGTAATGTAGATGTATCATCAGAAAAAGCTATGCTTAAACTAAGTTTACAAAATCAAGAAATGCTTAAAACTAATTATGAAAAATTATTAGAAAAAGAATTTGGTAATCAAAATAACATATTACATAAATTACCAATACATAACTATGAGATTGTCAACTATGAAGGTATTACACAAACCAGTATTAGAACCGGCAGTTCCTCAGGGGGATTTAAAGTTTTATTTAAAAATAATAAACAAGATATAATTGCAAGTTTATGGATGCGAGGTTCAAAAACAGAGCCTATATTTAGAATTTTAAGTGAAGTTGTATCTGAACATGAAGACTTATTATATCCTTTATTAGATTTTCATAAAAATTTAATACTTTCTTCGCAAGTCAGTTAAAATTTTAATATCAATAATTTACAATACTTTTTTCACTACTTTGTACTTTTTATACTATTGCTATATATTTGTTGCTATATGTTTAGTTAATTTAGGAGGTATGAATGAAATTAATAAAACAATCTTTATTTATATTTATGTTCATAGGTTTTATTAGTTGTGAATTATTCTTTGACAAAGAGATGCAAGAACAGTCTGTTCAGTTGTTTGATAAAATGGTTAACCCTCTATTAGACAATGAGGAATTCCATAAATACAAACAAGAAAAAATGAAAGTTAAAAAAACTAAAAACAAAATTAGAAGACGACGTAAAAAAAATGAAAGAAGCATAGATAATGTAAATAATGAATTACCACAAAGTCCTACTTCTGATAATATTGATGGCAGTGCCCTTTCTACCAATACAGTTCCTACTAATAATTTAAATAATTTAAGCGAAATTGGCGACACTGACACTGACATGGACGACATAGAAGTTTTAATACCACAATCATCTATTAGCACAGGCAATGGTCATACTTCAAATTATGATTTTGATGATTTCGTTATTGAAAGTCCTTATTCAATAAGCAAAGATGTTAACACATCTGCTCAAACTTTCACTTCTCACACATCTGGGCACAGTTATGACAGTTATAATAGTATCGGGGGAACTAACAAACATAGTCTTAGTGGTTTAAGTGGTGAAAGCGATGAATCTTACGTTTATTCTAGTGATATTCCAGATTTCACTTTTGATTCATTCACTCCCTTTGCAACACAAAATGCTAAGAATAATGTTGAAGCGGCTTTAAAGTTAGCTGAACAAATCATTGAAGACAAAAATCAAGTTGACTATCACAGTACTATGGCATATTCTACTCGACATGATAATGCCGATAAAGCTATATCCAAAGAAAAGTTAAAAGAATATACACGTGAACAGTTAAAAGACAATCTTGAAAATCTTTTAAGCAGCATAGATGCTACTCTAGATGCTCTAGAGCGCTCTTTGGAGTATTCTAACTATGTAAGTGAGGCAAAAAAAGATTAATGGATGCTCGCAGTAAGTTACAAAGAGCAGAAGATTGGAAATTAAAAGGTGCAATATTTGAGACTACCAATTCAGATTCAAATTCACGTACGCTCTCTTCTCTTTACTCACAGTTATCAGGATCCAACTCAATAACAGATTTAAAAAAAGCTTTAGAAGATGCAAAGCAAGCACTGGTACAAGACTTAAATAGGAATAATTAACAATAAACAACTAATATAAATAAATATAATTGGTTTTAAATATGTAAGATAGGCTTAAAGCCTATCTTTATTTTTGCAGTATAAGCTTAAATTATTTTTTTATCATCTAGAAAAAATAGAAAATGGAGTGTCGATTCTGTGTTCTTAAGATAACTAAAAATTCAAAAAAGATGCTACTGATATGACAACTTAATATACTATTATAGTAGATTTATAGTAGATGGTCGTTTTGATCAAGAACTCAAACAAGCTGTAAAAGAAAAACTAAATAAATTTAGCAAAGAACAAAAAACTACCAGGCTTGTCAATATCAGATTTAGATCAAATGCTACAAGAAGCAAAGGGGCCATTTAAAAAAGCTGATCGATTCTGTTAATCAATAGACATTAATCTTTTATTAAGAGAATTGCGCTATATTTGCTTTAAAGGAGCAAAAAATGAAATTAATTCAAAAATGTTTACTTTCAATTTTTTTATTAAATCTTATGAATTGTGGTTTATTAAATAAAATAGAAGGTGTAAATAATTTACTAGATAATACAAATCTTACTCTTGATTCTAATCAAAAACAAGCACTTGCTTTCTTTAAAGACACAATTAAAGATAAAAAGCACTTGGATATTTTGGGAAAAAACCAACAAGAAGATTTAATATCTGAAATAGGAAAAAAAGAAAGTTCTAGAACAAAAGAGTCATACTTTAAGTATGATGAAAGTCAATTAAACAAATTATTAAATGATCTTGGAAAAGACAAGATTAAACAATTTCTTCAAAAATTACATTTAATGCATAAAGCTATTAAAGAGTATTCTCTTAGCATTTTTGAAAACTCAACAAACTTCAATGATCTTACAACCAAAGAGCAAAAGCAAGAAAGAGCAATAAAATTCATCAAAGGTGAATTATATGCGCACTATTATCTTTATACCAATGGGGTTTTCAATGCAGACCAATTTTTTGCAATGATAATCGAAAGTTTAACAATCTACTAAATCTTAAGATCACTTAATACATAAACATAAATTAAAGACTTTAGTTATTGAAGGCTTTAATTTATGTATTGTTTTTATATTTCACTATTAAAGTTACAAATTACAATACTTTTACTTCTCTAGTAATTGCTTTAAACTTATCTGCATAATTTAATTTGATCAATCTATTAAATGCGTATTCAATTTCATAACATGCAAGTCTTAACTTTTCTTGATATTCACTATCAACTTCTAAATACCGCATACTTAATACATACAATCCCAATTTATCGGGTACGATATTCATAGACACATCAACCTTAGATTTTGCATCAAGAGCCTCCTTAGCTTTAGACTTCGCATTAAGAGTTTCTGCAATATTTTTAATAACTTTTTTCAGTCTATGAGAATTCACCAATACAGACATTAAATAAACAAAAGCATTCTTAGATTTATACTTACGATCAGTTTTATCTTCTGAAACCCTAACGCCAAACAATTCTTTCCCTTCCTCAGATTTAGCATCAATCACAGCAAGCTTAGAACTATTTATAACATCTCTTAGATAATAAAGAATATTTATCTCGTCAGTGCTTAGATCCAATTTTTTAAATATTCCTTTAGTTTCCATTACAACTTCAATTGCTTTAAACTTAACCTTTATATTTGCACTCAATTGAATTAATTGATCACTAATAAAATTTTTAGGGGTATTACATACAATCTTTAACGATTTTTTATAGTCATCATTGGTATTCACAATCTGCGAATTCAATTCACCTTTTAAAGTTTTATCTTGTAACTCAGCAATAGTCTTTTCAATTTTGGATTTTTCATACAAAGCGGCCACAATATTCTCAGAAACCGCCTTCGTGCGAATAGCACCAAAAGTATCAGATAGCAACTTATAAAACTCACTCTCGCTATAAGCCGCAATCTTTATCCCATCCGAATCACGTACAACGATCTTATCATCTGTTAAGGCACTTCTCAAATACAAAATAGCATTTATCTGATCATTAGTTAGGCCAAACTTAGCAAATAAGTCATTTAATATAACATTATTATGTTCAACAATATTATTGTATGCACTGTCACTTCTTGAATTAATCCCATTTCCACTTATTGAACCCAATATAGTGCCCCTTTCATCGGCACTACAACTAATTAATAATACTACTAGTAATATTTTACTCCCATTGAACTGCATGAATATTCTCCTCTTAATTAAAATACAAAAGTATAATAAACACTAGCAATAACCTCAAAGTTATTACTTATATTTAAGCTTTATTAAAATTTATCCTCTTTTGATAACTTAACTGTTTGTTTATGGCTCAATTTCTCTAAACATGTTTCAAAAGCCGTACTATCATTTGTCAGTAAAGTTCTTGCCATAGACTTAGACAGAATCTTTAAATAACAGATATAAATTACTTAAAATCCACCAATATATCTTTGTAATATTATAGTAACTTATAAAACTCTTTTCCTTGTTTGTTGACTTAAATTCTCATAAATAGTTGAACAATTTTCTTTAACCTTTGTCCGTAGCCAAACCACAACTCTACTACAAAAATAATAATTATTTAATCCTTATACTAATTCTCCTTCTCAGGGGAGATTACATCTACATTTTACTTTTTTTTATGTATAATACAAATTATATATAAAAAATATATAAATAAAAGCTTACAAAAGATAACATAATAATTAAAGTATGTTACTTAATTATATAACTGTGTACTTAGCATTTGCCTCTTTACTAATTTTGATGAACTTAATTTCAGAATTACGATTTAAAACGGCAAATTCATTACTGGTAAGCTTAACATATAATTGTCCAAGGTCTTCTACTGCGGATTTCAAATACTGATCATACAAATCCTTTTGAAAATTAAATTGCTTTTCCAAGAGCTCTTTATCAATTTCATTTTTTATTCTATCAATAGCATCTTTAGCACGATATAATTGCTTCATAACACCTTTCATCACTCTTAAAACATTTTTAATATTAACAACACCAAAAGTAGGAGAAACTAGTAGTTCATAAAGAACATATTTAGTATACGGATTTACTATTAGTGCAGTATCATCATAGTTATTAATACGAAGTGAAAAGATCAAAAGAGATCTAACAGCTCTTTTTTCATAGCGATCTAAATTAAAAGTATCATATATTGTAGCGGCCCACTTTGCACTTCTTTTAAGTCCTTTTTCAAATACATCCTTTACCTTCACATTCTGTTCTATAATTTTGTTATATATATTGAAAGAATTACTACAAGAAAATTTTAACACTCTTCTATACCAATCAAGATCTACCTCAAACTCTTCAAAAAACTCCCGTTCAGCTACATCTTGTATCTTGCCAATAACTTCATAAGCCTCATCGTGTGCCTTTATAACTAATAAAATGCTTTCAGCAATATTCCTAGTACCTGCTTTGCCAAAGCTATTTAACAACTCAAAAAATTCGTCACTAGTATACATTTTGTAATTATTGCTATATACACTTAGTATACAAGGACTGAAGTGTATGAAGATCTCCTTTAAAAACTTTATAGCCGATCTTTCTTTAATCGTTAGCTCGAAATTTTTATAAAGAATTGAATAACGCTCCTCATCATTTTTCATAGAACTATCTGTAAACAATACACAACTATTTAACAACAGTAACAATAATAACTTAGCCCTATCTACCTTCATACCCAAATTCCTTTTTTACTTCTCATTTCATTATCTTACATATAAATAAGATAATACCTTGATAATTTTTTTAACTTATTAAGTCTACTGCTAGATTTACTGTTTGTACTAATTTTTTGATATTATTTTTTATAAAAACCATGAACAATTATGTAAATTGATCATTAATGAAGCACTTTATTTATAATATATTTGATTATTATATTATAAATAAATATTAAGTTACAATATTAACATCTATGTCTTTAAATATGTAAAAAACCCCTCTGCAAAGGGGACTTTAAAAAAATGTATAAAACATTGTGAGCAAACAATTTTCTTTTTGAAAAATCAAAGTATTCGATAATTAATTATTACTTCAAAATTTATCTATTTCAATTTAAAAAAAGATTTATATAAAAGTTTATGAATTAAATAATTTAAATAAACATTAATATTAAAGTTATTACTATTGCAACTATACGCCAAATATATATCCAATACAGTGTTTATATTATACTTAAAACATTAAAAATCGTCTAATAAAAGGAAAAATAAGATTGACGAAATATAATTTTTTTATTATATTGGTCTTGGTAGCCTTAGTTAAACGCCTATCAATTATAACTATTGCCTTATTTATTGCTTTTACTATCTTGATATTTAAATGAAATGATATATAATATCAAATTATACACAATATAATTTAAAAATGAATTAATATTTGTGAAATTTTCAGGCAAGGAGAATGTTTTGAAAAACTATTGTTTGATCCCATCTTTCCTAATAATTTTTACCATAACCGCTTGCAAATCAGACCTTAGCGAACAAAGAACAAACAGATTTAATAGCATAGAACAAACAGAACGACCACAATCAATACAAAGCGATGATATGACTTTCATACAAATACAGAGCAGATGCAAAAATAATCGAGAAGAATGCAAAGAAAAAATTGAAAAAAAGAAAAACAAATACTGATAGATTCTTTAAAAGAACAAGTCCAAAACACCATAACTTTAATAGAAAGAGATAAAGAAAATATTGAAAAAAATGAACCTGCTGATCAATTTGGCATGAAAAACGGAGTATTTAAAATCATTACAGGTAATCCTAGTAAGAAAGTTTATAATGATCCTGACAGTCAAAGTAATAGAAGGCAATTTTATTCATCTTTAAATTACAATGAAGATAAAATTAGACAATTTGGTATTATTTTCAATCAAATAGCAGCTGATAGTGTGTACAGAGGACAATTGCACATAGATATCGCAAATGCAGGAAGAGCTTATTCTCAATTTTTATTTGAAAGAGTAATAAACAAAATAAAAGAAATTCAAGACAAATTGGATTCTTTACCTCTTAAAGACTTAAGAATAATTAAGATTAAACTTGATGCAATCATTAAACTAAAACTACTATGGAATACTACTGTAGATAATATCATTAAAGATTATGATGATGATAAATACGGAATTAAAACTGATAGCAAAAAATTAATTGAACATCTAAAAGAAAAATACGGTAAAATAATTCAACATAAAATCCCCAAAATCGGAATCATTGCCAGTGATATTAACAAAGCTTTAAAAACACTCATCAAATAACAATTAATATTAATTAATATTAATTGTTATTTTGCATCTCTACTAAAAATCTCTTCTCGCTTAAATCACTAAAATACAATTAAGTACAATTAAAACCCCAAAAACTCATTTAAATCTCATTCCAATACTTAAAAATACAACAAACAATACAATAATAATATTTTTAAATATTATTATAATGGCAATATTTTACAAATATATATGTATAATGGAACATAAGCTTTAAAAGCAAATAATAATCAATAATAATTTATTAAACTTTTAAACTTGAGGAGAATATTTTGAAATCCGCTATTTTTATAATAATATTGGTACTAACTAGTTGCAATTCAGATCTTAGTTTATTTCCAGACACAGGGATAGTAGGTTTGCGTGGATTTCTTGACGGTTTAGAGCCAAAAGCAATAGAATCAATAAGAAAATCCTTAATAAATGAACTTGAGAAAAAAGTCCTTAATATTAAACCTTTATTAGAGCTACACAACAATAGTGCTTGGAATGAAGATATTGATCAATTCGGAATGAAAGGAAATGGTAAGGTTTTTAATGAGCTTGTATCCGCAGAAGGTAGTCAAAAGATCAGTCATGATATCAATAAACCTATCAGAAGAAAATTTTACTTATCATTAGAATATAATGAACAAATAATCAAAGCTTTCGCCACAATTCTTAATAAAATAACAGAAAATCCTTCAAAAGGCAAAAATATGCTTAGAACAATAGCACGTGCAGCAACAACACATGCTGAGTATTACTTTAAAATTGCATATACCCTACTCATCAATAAGAAAGAACAACTGGGATCTTTAAGTTTCAATAATCTAAAATTCCTTAAAGACAATTTTGATCAGCTTGACATGATATACGACAATTGGAAATTAACTATCAAGAATATTATTAATGATTATATGAATAATAAAAATGATATTCAAACCAACAAGACTAAATTAGCATCTTATATAACACGCAACTATAAAAATATATTTGAAATTGGGATTCGAAGAAGCAGGATAAAAACTGGCAATATTTCAAAAATTCTAAAATCACTCTAAAAATACCTTTAAAAGCATCTTGGGATGATTTTTAATCATCATTTAAAAACATATTTAAGCCATATTCTAAAATACTAAAAAATAAAAAATTACCATTTTTAAAATAATATTAAATAATATCGAATAGAAATATAAAATAATTATTAAAAAAGAAGCATAACATATTGATAAAAATATTTAAATAAAGATATAATGTAACACAATAAAAATTATTAAATAAGATTTTTAAAATAAGGAGGATATTTTGAAACAAAAAAAATTTTTTATATTTTTTATTTTAATAAGTAGTGCTTTAATTTCTTGTAGCCAAAATAATAACAATGAAGAGGATGCTAATTCATCACAACAACTCATAGGCACAATAAAAGAGTATCTTAAAGCAGAGGAGCCTGTACTAGACAAGTTAAATAATCCCAACTCTTGGGACGAGTCTGCATTTGATGCTATCTTTATAAGTCCTGACAATGCTGCCGATAATACTAAAGATAAACTATTTGATGTAATTGGGTTTTCTCCTCTTGCAAAATACAGCTCTAATACTACTCCTGTACAAGAAGCTAGAAAAGACATATACCTAGCATTTGAATATGATGCAGAGATGTTGGCTGCTTTTCAAAATATTGTGGGCAAACTTACATACTTTATAAAAAATGATACTAGCATCTATGATGAAGATAAAAATCTTTTTCAGGGAGAACTCCAGAAGACATTAAAAATACTAGCGGAGTATGCTAAAGTTTACTATAAAGGAATATTTAAGGATCTTCAGACAAAACAAAATAAACTTAAAAGCTTATCAACAGGAGATCTAAAAACTCTACAAACTAATTTACAAAATATACGAAATACAAAAGCTGAATTTCGAAAAGTATTTACAGATCTTAAGGATGAATATGATAGTGACAAATCACTTGGAATTGGGAATAAGACTTGGAAAAGTAACAATATCACAGCTAGTGACATAAAAGAATATTTGACAGCCAAACTTGCACCAACTCGAGAAAAAATAAATACAAAATATCTCACTTATTTAGCAAGCTCGGGAACTATTATTAATATCTTAAATAAGATTAAATAAAATAAAAAATAATTCTTAAAAAAGAAATCTAACGCCTTGAGAAAGTGATTTAAATAAAGATACAATATAAATAAGTAAACAATATTAAATAATACTTAAGTTGTATTGATAAGGAGAATATTTTGAAACAAAAAATCTTTATTATGTCTCTCATTCTCATAAACATAATAGGCACCTTTTTGATTTCTTGTGACCAAAATAATAAAAATAATCAGGGGGACGCTACTACAGAGCCCCCTCAAAATGAACAACAACAAAAAGAACAACTCATAAGCACAATAAAAGAATATCTTAAAGCAGAAGAAGAGATATTAACTAAACTAAATAATAACAACCGGAACGATGCTCCATTAGATAATCTCCTGATGAGCCCTGATCGTGCTGCCAATGGTATTAAGAATAAACTATTTGATGTAACTACTTTCAATAACAAATCTATTACACTCTACAACGATGACACTGATGCTGCAAAAAATGCTCGAAGTGAAGTATACCTAGCATTTGAATATGATGCAGATCTGCTAAATGCTCTTCAAAACATGATGAGTAAAATTACAGAGTTCATATCAGAAATAAAAAATAAACAAAATATTCCATCTCAAGCTCAACAGCCACAAGGAACAACAACACAACCCGAGATATCAACTATGAATACAATGCGAAATAATCTAAACAAGGTGTTAAGTGCAATAAGAAGATATGCTCAAAATTATTACATAAAGATATTTAACGCTCTACAAACCAAAAATAATAACCTTAAAAATCTCTCAGTAGCAGATCTAACAATTCTAAGAACCATCTTAAAAAACGCACAAAATACAAAGATAAGCATTAAAAACAAATTTTTGGATCTTAAAGAATCATACGATAAGGATGAATCGGTTAGTACCAATGATGCAAATAAAACATGGAAAAGTAATACTACTGAACTCAATGACATATACAATTACCTAAGCAATCAAGCAGGATATTTTTTAAGTCGAATAGGAACAATAGGTAGCAAAGTCAATGCTACTCAAGCAATCTTAAACAAGATTTAATAAAGATTCAATAAAATTCAATATCTTGATAAAAATATCTAAATAAGGATACAATATAAACGAATAATTAGTATTAAATGATATTAATTATTGATTTATAAAAAGGTAGGAAAGTATGTTGAAACAAAAAATTCTTATTATATATTTTTTTATTTTAGTCAGCATGATTAGCATTGCTTTAATTTCCTGTAGCCACAATAATAAAAATAATCAGGGGGATGCTACTACAGAGCCCTCTCAAAATGAACAACAACAAAAAGAACAACTCATAAGCACAATAAAAGAATATCTTAAAGCAGAGGAGCCTGTACTAAACAAGTTAAATGATCCTAACTCTTGGAACGAGTCTGGACTTGATGATATTTTGATGAGTCCTATTGCCAATAGGAGAAAACTATTTGATGTAGCTAATTTTGACTCGTCTACTACTCCTGCCATACTCTACAGAGATACTAGCAATGATAGGGCAAGAAATGCTCGAAATGAAGTATATCTAGCATTTGAATATGATGCAGATCTGTTAAAGGCTCTTCAAACAATCATGAGCAAAATAATAACTTTTATAGATGTATCTAAAAAAACTTCTAATGCAACGCAAGCATTGGAATTAATGCAGCAAAACATAGAGCAAATGTTAACTGAAATAAGGCAGTATGCTGTAACTTACTACAAAGAAATATTTAAGAATCTTCAGACAAAACAAGATAAGCTTACGCATTTACCAATATCGGAACTAAAAACTTTACAAATCAACTTAAAAGATATACAAAATATAAAGCAATTATTGAAAATTGAACTTTTAAATCTCAAAAAAGATTATGATAATGACAAACCAATCAATCAGGACACAACTAAGACATGGAAGAGCGATACTACTGACGCCCAGGACATACACAGTTATTTAAGAAAAAAAGCATTAGAATATACGCTACAAAAAAGAATATTAACAAATAAAGCCATTAAGATTAAAGAAATCTTAGGGAAGATTCAATAAAATGTATAAAAAATATATAAAATCTACATTAACTATATTAAATATGAGTACATAACTCCAATCAAATAATAAATTAGATAATGACTTTACATAATTGCTACAATTACACATATTTATATACAATTACAAATGAATCAAAAAATAAAATAATAAACATTAATATAAATATTAATTAAAAACCATTCTCAATCAATAAAAATTTAATATCTTGATAAAAAACTTGATAAAAATATCTAAATAAGGATATAATACGATTAAGTAAACAATATTAAATGATACTTAATTTATATTGATAAGGAGAATATTTTGAAACAAAAAATTTTTGTTATAACTATTATTTTAATAAGTATGGTAAATATTATCTTGGTTTCTTGTGACCAAAAAAGTGACACAAAACCTGATGAGCCTTCAACACCTTCAACCGAAGCAGAACAACTAATAGACACAATAACTGGATATCTTCAAGCAGAAGCACCGGTATTAGCCAAATTAAATGATACTGCTCGAGACGATTCTGCTCTTGATGCTATCCTGATGAGCCCCGATAATGCTGCTAATGATACTAAGAACAAAGTGTTTGATGTGGCTAATTTTAAAGCAGAGGCTTCTACTATAGTGCTTTACAGAGCTGCTGCTGCTGATGCAACAATGGCTCGAAAAAACGTATACTTAGCGCTTGAATATGATCCAGCATTGATAACTGCTTTTCAAAACATTGTAAGCAAAATTACAGAGTTTATACGAGTAACAAAAGCTAATTCAGCATCAAAAGCAGATGAACATGGGAAGATGAACCGCCTTCGGGGAAAACTAGAAGTAGCGCTAACTACAATGAGAACTATTGCTTCAAATTACTACACCGTGTTTAATGAGCTTCAGACAAAACAAAATAATCTTGCAAGCTTGTCAATAGAAGATCTAAAAATTTTACAAACCGAGTTAAAAGCTATTCAAGCTAAAAAAGAAACACTTTTACAAGTAGCGAAAGATCTTAAAAACGAATATGACAGTAATGGTCCACTTGGCACAACAGGTAAAAACTGGAAAGATGATACTGTCACAGTTGATGAGGTATCAGACTACCTAAAAACTAAACTAGAGCCAATTGATCAGCTAATAAAAGACAATGCAAATACTAATATTCAAACCTTGAGCAATATTCAAAACATCTTAACCAAGATTTAACAAAATAAAAAAATACTAATCTTAATAAATATTGGATAATATTTTTAAACAGGAGAAGAACATTTTTTTCTTCTCCTATATTTTTTCTATCTTGTTTCCTATATTTTTTTTTAATATTTGATGTAACTAGTCATGTAACCAATCATATTTCTGCTGATGCTACTGTTAATGGCGATACAAATGCTATATTTTACAACGACATCAACGATACTGCAAAGACAGCCAGACGTGAAGTATATTTAGCCTTTGAATATAATCAAAACCTGTTAAATGACCTTCAAAAATTATGAATATATCAAACGTAAAAGACCTAAAAGCTACTATTAGAACCGAATTTTCCAAACTTCAAGCAACATATAATAATGAATCAGTTAGTGCCAGTGATGTAAATAAAACATGGAAAAATAATACTACTGAGGCTTAGCTTTAAACTAATATTCTATCTTGACAAAAAATCTTCTTCAAGATAAAATTTTAATTTAATAACTAAAATTAAATTTATAAGTATAAGCCGTTATTTATTAGTTATATTCAAGACAGGAGAATATTTTGAATCGTGCATTATCTATATCTATCACATTCGCCTTAATAACCTTAACAATCAACTGTAAATCAGATCTTAGTAAGACTAAAGAGTTAGAACAAGCACTAAAAGAAACAGAAAGACTAGTAAAAGAAGCAGAAAATGCAAAAAGAGAAGCAGAAGAGATAACAAGAAGAGCAGAAATTTCAGAAATACAAAAACTCAAAGCAGAGCAAACAATAAAACAAGTAAAAAAAGATTTGAAAGGTATTCAAAATTTAATCCATAAATTTATGAACAATAAATGATGACAATTGATGATAGTTGATATGATTAGTTAATGGTAGTTAATTAATTGACATTAAAATAACGCAAAATAATTTAGTACTATTGATAATAGCATTATTAATAAAGTTTAAGGAGAATATTTTGAAATACAAGTTGTTTATTATTATAATTTGCATAATCCTTAATTGCAAAATAGCTCCTAGTAAAAAATATACAATGTTAGAACAAGCACTAAAAGAAACAGAAAAACTTCTAAAAAAAGCAAAAACAGAACTAAAAAACGCAAAAAAAACGACAAGAATAAAAAAATTGATAATAAAACAAACAACAAAAGATAAACAAATTCTTGAAAAATTAATAGCAAAAAAGAAACAAAAATTAAAGACTATAGAAAAAGCTCAAATGAGCATTCAAATAAAAGAGGAACTCAAGTCACAATTCATAAATAGCGCAACACAATCATTGCTAGACAACCACTCTAATCCCAATTGGTTAGAAAGTCATAATCAATTTGAAATGCATGATAATCTTAACCATAACAAAACATTTGATGTAGTTTGCAACAATGAACAATACAGCGCCCATAATAACAAGCATCTAAGAAGAAAATTCTACTTAACATTTGAATATAAAGCAAACAACATCAAAAATTTTGGATACATTCTCAATAAATTAGCAAAAGTTACCACCCAACCTATGCCATTAATAGATAACACAATAATCACCTCTCAAGAAAAAGAGCAAGAGAAAATCAACCAAGCAAAAAAAGACAAATATAAAGCCTGGCTGACAGATGTTGTAAACACAATGATTAATCACTCTGAGCTCTATTTTGAAGTTGGAATTAAGACTCTATTCAATCAAAAGAACAATATTTTTAATTTACCTCTTGAAAAACTAGAGGAACTTCAAAAAAAATTGATAAAGCTTAAAGGAGAAAGAACAACTATTAAAGAACGTATAGATAAAATTCAAACAGACTTTAATAATGATGTGGACAAAATCCGAACCGGTGACATCGCACAATTAGAGACGTATTTATTCAATACCTCTATTTTCAAAGAGACGTTGCGGGGAGCATTTAGCGCTACTAAAGGACTAGTTGATGAAATTAAACAAATCTTAGATCTAGATAAAAACCCCTAAATAAATAATTAACACCTATGCTCCACCTGCATAAAATCACACTTAAAATAGTGTTTAAAATTATCTTTAAATCCAATTTTTATCTTTGTATTTTTATTTTTTATGACCTATTGATTTTTTAAAGTTACAATATTGCTAATTTAACCTTTAAAGTAAAAGCGCTATACGTTTTCAACAACTTTAATAACTCTATAAGGAGCATGGGGTATAATTTTTTGCTCCTTTTTTTCAAAATTCAAATTAATTCAAAATTGCGTCACAAAACTTCATTGCACAACCTTATAAAAATACAAACATCTTCCCTACAAACCCATAATTATTGTCATATCTTTTATTAAAAAAGATATTTATCTTGCTTTTTAGAGTAAAACTAATATAATGTTAATTAGGAATTGCTTTCTAAAAACAAGGAGAATATTTTGAAGTACGTTTTTAGTGTCTCACTTAAGTTAATTTTGCCATTATTAGCCTTGATTACTTGCAATACAAACTCTGATAATAAACCAAATATTTCTTCAAAAGATGCGGCCATAATCCGTGAACTAACAATGGCAATAAATACTGCCAACGCAAAAGAAAAACTAGCACAAACAATAATAAATAAATCTGAAGCTACCCTTATTTTAGCAAATACACAGCAAAAAGCCATGACTAATGCAATACCACAAACAACCATCATAGATTCAAACAAAATAAAGCTATTTAATGCATCTTTAAACCATAATTCAAAACGACTACAATGGATAATATCAATTCTTGAACAAATCAAATCTACAAATACTAAACAAGGCAACGAAATATGTACAACAATTACACAAGCAGGAATAGAATACATTCAAAAGCCATTTAAAGAACTAATAAACAAAATAAATAACGAAAAAGATAAATTACTTCTTTTAAATCATAAACAATTAGAAGATATCTTAAATAATCTAAATACAATAAAAAACTTAAGAAATACTTGGATAACATTTATAGACAAGATAATCAACGATTACAACAATAATACAGATATTAGAATGAATAAAATAAAATTAATCGAACACCTAAATACTCAATACAAAACAATACAAGATGGAGTTCATAGTCTCAAAGATGTGGTCATGCGGACTAAAAAAATTTTAAAGACAATGAAATATAGATTTTATATTAAAAAGCATATTCATTAAATTTTAACTTAAAGTACTTTCGTACTTTAAGTTAACAAGATTCTCCTAATTTAAAAAATTGAGATCTCATTCAAAAATAATTACTTCGAACAAGCTCAAATATTCCCAAAAGGCCAAAAAGCCTTTTGGCATATATAAAGCAACACGTAAAACAATATAATAAACTACACAAAATAAAAAACAATCAGAATTTGCACAATTAGAATTTTTCAATGTTTTTTATACATTACTCAGAATCAACTTGACATTTAAACTAAATAGATATATTCTTATTTAAGAATGATTATTGTTTAATATCATTATTTGATAATAATCAATAATAAATTAACTTCAAAAAAGGAGAATAATTATGAGATATAATATTCCAAACAAAATTTTTACTATTTTTACTTTAATAGGCGTTTTTACACTTGCAAGCTGTGATTTGAATCATCGCGCAGCCAAAACCCCAAAAGCAGCAAGTGATGCACCAACTACAATAACAAGTCCAACTACACTTGAAAATGCAGCAGATGATGCAGCTGTTGACAATCAAGTTCTAGCAAAGCTTCCTGGGGGTGCTGGTGTAGTGCCAAATTCAGCAGATATAACAAAAGAACTTGAAGACAAAATAAATAAAGAAAAAGAGTCAGTAAAGAACAAAACAGATGAAAAGAGTACTCAACATGACTTAAAAACTAAGTTATTTGACAAAATAAAAGACACAGATGCCAAATTTTACAGTGATGTCACTAAATCATCTATAAGAAAAAATTTATATGCTTCCTTGTCTGAGGGTAAAGAAACAATTACAAAATTTGGGGGAATTGCTGCTCAAATATTCGAAGAAGAAAATAAAACACAAGGTACGCTAGCCAAAACTTTAATAGACACAGGTCACACAATTCAAGAAACACTTGATAAAGCAATAACAGCAGTAGAGGCAAAAAAAGATAAATTTAAAGATTTAAATCTTGAAGCTCTAACAAAACTTAATGATGATATGAATAAACTCTTTACATTAAAGAATAGTTGGACAACTTTCATAGCTAATCTTATTAAAGCTCATGATGCTGATACAGGTGAAATTAAAACTAATGCTCTAAAGCTAATAACACACACACAAACAGAATATGACACTAATATTAAAACTACATATACTACTCTTAAAGCTACAAGTGATGCTCTTAAAACCAAATTAGATGCTGTAAAATAAAAACATAAATCTAATTTAATTATTAAACCTAGAAGAGAAGATTATCTTCTCTTCTTTTTTTGTGTTTTTTATGTTTATTGTCTTATTGTTTTGCTATTACCAAAATTTAGTTTAAAAAACTAAAACCAATATTCAAGGCACATTACATTCCTTAAAGCTTTTTAAAGTCTCAGTATAAAAAAATATTATATTTTTTGTATTTTTTCTTAAATTATATTGGTTTTTAAATTATATGCTATACAATATTATATAAGAATGATTATTATTTAGTATCGTTACTTTATAATAATCAATAATAAATTAACTTCAAAAAAGGAGAATAATTATGAGATATAATATTCCAAACAAAATTTTTACTACTTTTACTTTAATAGGCGTTTTTACACTTGCAAGCTGTGATCTGAATCATCGCGCAGCCAAAACCCCAAAAAAAGCAAGTGATGCACCAACTACAATAACAAGTCCAACTACACTTGAAAATGCAGCAGATGATGCAGCTGTTGACAATCAAGTTCTAGCAAAACTTCCTGAAGATGCTGCTGTACGCAAACCAGAAGATATAACAAAAGAACTTGAAGACAAAATAAATAAAGAAAAAGACTCAGTAAAGAACAAAACAGATGAAAAGAGTACTCAACATGACTTAAAAACTAAGTTATTTGATAAAATAAAAGACACAGATACCAAATTTTACAGTGATGTCACTAAATTACCTATAAGAAAAAATTTATATGCTTCCTTGTCTGAGGGTAAAGAAACAATTACAAAATTTGGGGGAATTGCTGCTCAAATATTCGACGAAGAAAATAAAACACAAGGTACGCTAGCCAAAACTTTAATAGACACAGGTCACACAATTCAAGAAACACTTGATAAAGCAATAACAGCAGTAGAGGCAAAAAAAGATAAACTTAATACTTTAAGCAATGAGACTTTAGAAACACTTCTCACTAATGTTTTAGTACTAATTGATTCAAAAAAGAATTGGACAAGTTTCGTAGCTAATCTTATTACAGCTCATGGTGCTGATACAGGTGAAATTAAAACTAATGCTCTAAAGCTAATAACACACGTAAATACACAATATAATACTGAGGTTAAACCTAAATACGGTGTTATTGAGCATACAAGTGATGCTATTACAAAAACCTTGGATACTCTAAAATAAAAACATAAATCTAAAATCTAATTTAATTATTAAACCTAGAAGAGAAGATTATCTTCTCTTCTTTTTTTGTGTTTTTTATGTTTATTGTCTTATTGTTTTGCTATTACCAAAATTTAGTTTAAAAAACTAAAACCAATATTCAAGGCACATTACATTCCTTAAAGCTTTTTAAAGTCTCAGTATAAAAAAATATTATATTTTTTGTATTTTTTCTTAAATTATATTGGTTTTTAAATTATATGCTATACAATATTATATAAGAATGATTATTATTTAGTATCGTTACTTTATAATAATCAATAATAAATTAACTTCAAAAAAGGAGAATAATTATGAGATATAATATTCCAAACAAAATTTTTACTATTTTTACTTTAATAGGCGTTTTTACACTTGCAAGCTGTGATTTGAATCATCGCGCAGCCAAAACCCCAAAAGCAGCAAGTGATGCACCAACTACAATAACAAGTCCAACTACACTTGAAAATGCAGCAGATGATGCAGCTGTTGACAATCAAGTTCTAGCAAAACTTCCTGAAGATGCTGCTGTACGCAAACCAGAAGATATAACAAAAGAACTTGAAGACAAAATAAATAAAGAAAAAGACTCAGTAAAGAACAAAACAGATGAAAAGAGTACTCAACATGACTTAAAAACTAAGTTATTTGATAAAATAAAAGACACAGATACCAAATTTTACAGTGATGTCACTAAATCATCTATAAGAAAAAATTTATATGCTTCCTTGTCTGAGGGTAAAGAAACAATTACAAAATTTGGGGGAATTGCTGCTCAAATATTCGAAGAAGAAGATAAAACAAAAGGTACGCTAGCTAAAACTTTAATAGACACAGGTCACACAATTCAAGAAACACTTGATAAAGCAATAACAGCAGTAGAGGCAAAAAAAGATAAACTTAATACTTTAAGCAATGAGACTTTAGAAACACTTCTCACTAATGTTTTAGTACTAATTGATTCAAAAAAGAATTGGACAAGTTTCGTAGCTAATCTTATTACAGCTCATGGTGCTGATACAGGTGAAATTAAAACTAATGCTGTAAAGCTAATAACACACACACAAACAGAATATAATACTGAGGTTAAACCTAAATACGGTGTTATTAAGCATACAAGTGATGCTATTACAAAAACCTTGGATACTCTAAAATAAAAACATAAATCTAAAATCTAATTTAATTATTAAACCTAGAAGAGAAGATTATCTTCTCTTCTTTTTTTGTGTTTTTTATGTTTATTGTCTTATTGTTTTGCTATTACCAAAATTTAGTTTAAAAAACTAAAATCAGTATTCAAGGCACATTACATTCCTTAAAGCTTTTTAAAGTCTCAGTATAAAAAAATATCATATTTTTTGTATTTTTTCTTAAATTATATTGGTTTTTAAATTATATGATATACAATATTATATAAGAATGATTATTATTTAGTATCGTTATTTGATAATAATCAATAATAAATTAACTTTAAAAAAGGAGAATAATTATGAGATATAATATTCCAAACAAAATTTTTACTACTTTTACTTTAATAGGCGTTTTTACACTTGCAAGCTGTGATTTGAATCATCGCGCAGCCAAAACCCCAGAAAAAGCAAGTGATGCACCAACTACAATAACAAATCCAACTACACTTGAAAACACAGCAGAATATGCAGCAGATGATCCAGCTGTTGACAATCAAGCTCTAGCAAAACTTCCTGAAGATGCTGGTGCAGTACGAAAGCCAGAAGATATAACAAAAGAACTTGAAGACAAAATAA
Organism: Borrelia tillae; assembly: GCF_055693965.1. Taxonomy (NCBI): domain Bacteria; kingdom Pseudomonadati; phylum Spirochaetota; class Spirochaetia; order Spirochaetales; family Borreliaceae; genus Borrelia; species Borrelia tillae. The sequence goes on along the minus strand of NZ_JBTGSB010000002.1, from coordinate 59,331 downwards.
ATAAAGAAAAAGACTCAGTAAAGAACAAAACAGATGAAAAGAGTACTCAACATGACTTAAAAACTAAGTTATTTGACAAAATAAAAGACACAGATACCAAATTTTACAGTGATGCCACTAAATCATCTATAAGAAAAAATTTATATGCTTCCTTGTCTGAGGGTAAAGAAACAATTACAAAATTTGGGGGAATTGCTGCTCAAATATTCGACGAAGAAAATAAAGCAAAAGGTACGCTAGCCAAAACTTTAATAGACACAGGTCACACAATTCAAGAAACACTTGATAAAGCAATAACAGCAGTAGAGGCAAAAAAAGATAAACTTAATACTTTAAGCAATGAGACTTTAGAAACACTTCTCACTAATGTTTTAGTACTAATTGACTCAAAAAAGAATTGGACAAGTTTCGTAGCTAATCTTATTACAGCTCATGGTGCTGATACAGGTGAAATTAAAACTAATGCTGGAAAGCTAATAACACACACACAAACAGAATATAATACTGAGGTTAAACCTAAGTACGATGTTATTAAGCATACAAGTGATGCTATTACAAAAACCTTGGATACTCTAAAATAAAAACATAAATCTAAAATCTAATTTAATTATTAAACCTAGAAGAGAAGATTATCTTCTCTTCTTTTTTTGTGTTTTTTATGTTTATTGTCTTATTGTTTTGCTATTACCAAAACTTGGTTTAAAAAACTAAAATCAGTATTCAAGGCACATTACATTCCTTAAAGCTTTTTAAAGTCTCAGTATAAAAAAATATTATATTTTTTTTGTATTTTTCTTAAATTATATTGGTTTTTAAATTATATGATATATAATACTATATAAGAATGATTATTGTTTAATATCATTGTTTGATAATAATCAATAATAAATTAATTTTAAGGAAAGAAAATAATTATGAGACATAATATTCCAAACAAGATTTTTACTACTTTTACTTTAATAAGCCTTTTTACAGTTGCAAGCTGTGATCTTAATAATCGCGCAGCCAAAACCCCAGAAAAAGCAAGTGATGCACCAACTACAATAACAAATCCAACTACATTTGAAAACACAGCAGAATATGCAGCAGATGATGCAGCTCTTTATGATTACATTATTCAAGACTCAAAAGAAGATGCAATAAAAAACGTGAAAGCACAACCTGTCAAAGGTAAAGCAAATGATAACATAAAAGAAGCAGCACAAGAAGATAAGGAAAAAGAAAAATTAATAGCTCAGATTAAACAAAAAGCTCAAGATGGTATGACTTTAATCAATCAATACAGTAATAATGTTGAAGATGGAGAGCAATACGGAATGAAATGGACAGCATTCAAATTTACAATCAATTCAAGCAATGGCAAAACAATAAATTCTGACATTAATACACAAACAAGAAAGTACCTATATTCATCTTTAAAATGGGACGAAAGCAAAATCAACAAACTTGGTACAATTCTTAATCAGATATCACACAATGATCATAATAAAACAAAATTGACATCAACAATCATAACAGCAGGGACAATTCTTCAACATAAATTTGAAGCTACAATTAAGAAAGTCAATGACAAAAAAGACAATCTTAAATCCTTAACGCTTGATGAATTAAAGACAATTAAAAATAATCTTGATACAACTTCTAACTTACAAAAAAAGTGGAATGATACTATCACTAAACTCATTACTGAATATGATGGCGATACTAAGGATATAAAAAATAATGCTCAAGAATTGATAAGTTACGTAAACCTTCAACATGGAACAATATTTAGAACTGATATTCTTGAAATTACAGGAATATCTCAAAAAATTACAGGCATTTTAAAATAAGAATTTTAAAATAAAAATTAAAAATCAAGAATTTACACGATAAATTCAAGCCTTAGGAAGGAGTATTGACATATTCCTTCCTTTTTTGCCTTTTTATACATCTTTACACAATTCTATACAAAATAAATTTTAACTTAAGTGCTAAAATCTAAGGAATGCTTATAAAAAATACCACAATTAATATCACTATTGAGTTTTCAAATTCATGCAACATGTTATATAATACAATATTGTGCATTAGTTAATAATAAATACTCTTGTGTGAATACAATGATTTTAAGTAAGGCAAATGAAAAAACATAAATTCCAAGAGTAGACAATCATTTAAAAGTTAAGAAAATTTTTTATCAATATTTTAAAAAGGTAAAAACCTTACACAAAGATAGCTTAAATCTTAAGGAGAGACAGACTAACTTTTCCCCTTAAGATTTATTTATAAAAATAAAAATAATTCAAAGACTATGAACTCAAACAGCAACAAACTATATAACCATTACATAAATCATTCGTCACATTTGAACCAAGTCTTCAATTAAGAATTCTACCCTTTTCATAGAATCGAATGCAACCTTAATAACCCCATCTTCATCAAGAGACTCTTTCAATATATTCAACATATCTGGCTTATCTGAGATCTTTGATTCCAATAATTTTATCTGTTCTTGCACAATCGACATAACATCTTTTCTTTTTTGAATAAACTCATCAAAACGAGCAATAATTTCATTAATAGTCTCAAGGCTAGCACCAGCCTCAAGCTTAGCTAAATTTGTATCATCCAAATGATGTTCTACGGTTGTATAAGCTGCATCTGTAATATCATATAAAAAATACATCAGGGATTTAATAGCACTCATATCTTCCGTATCTTTTACATCTGCATTTTTATTAGGAACACCTAAATCTAACTCATTTGTTATTGTTTCTAATTGTTTAATAACTTCTAAGTTATACCCCAAACTTGCATATACATTTTCCTGTACATAAGAACTACCAAAGTATGATGAAAAGTCTTGAAAAGGAATTTTAAATGAATGCTGACTTTTTATAAATGCAAATTTTGATTTTTCAAGTTCCCCTTTATACACATTTATTTTGCTTACCAATTTATCGTAAGCCTTTTCTACTGATACTCGATCTCCTTTTTTCTCACAAGCCATCACGCTTATAGAAAATAAAACACAAAATATTATACAAACTTTTTTACCCATATTTCTCCTTTTTTTTTAAAATCAAAAAAACTAATAAACTCATTATATATTATATATATATTTTAATGATAATAATCATTAAGCTTAATTATCTTAAATCTTGGATATTACCAATATATTATTATATATATCTTATATTTAACATTTGCTGTTAATTTTTTTATAAAAATAATAATATTTATAAGTTTTTTTACTATACAAATAATAATTAATCTTATATAATACATAATACATTATAATACTTATTATATATAATAGTATAATACATAACCTTGAAAAGGTTAAAATTTTTGTTTCGTCCATTTACAACAAAAATTATTTAAATATCAGTTTAATTACTTAAGCTGATGGTGGTGGCTTAACCTTTTTCTAAATTTTTATCACAACATGTTTATATATTTTTTATTACCTCTTGGATATGTACAATTAATCTGCATAATAAAGACTCCTTTGATTTAAGAAATCAAAATCACAAATCTTGGTTCATTTTTTATTTTCTCGTTTTTTATTTTTTATTCCGTGTATTGCCTATCGCTTTCTTTAATTTGATAAGTTGCATTATCACTATAAGAATTGCTATAAGAATTAAACCCTGATGATGGACATTTCATTATTAAAAATCCCACTAAAAGTACTAAAAATACATACACACATACTTTTATCATAAAAAAACTCCTCATTTCATTAATATCTTAAGTGAAAACAAATTTGAACTTATAAAATTAAGCCACCACCTGATCCAGACCATTATCTTATAAGAAAAGATACCGATATTATCATTAACAACCTTCATCTTACACTCAACTACTCAACATCTTACAAACAAACATTTAACAAATGTGCATTACTCAAAATATTGATTATCAATATAATTTACAATACATCTTTATATTTATTATAATATATGAATTATTATTATTCATAATTAATATGAATAATAATTAAAACTTTTATATATTTGTTATATATATTTAACATAATACTTAGGAATAATAAAAACCAGCCTACGCCTTTAAATGAAATTTTAAAATACGTAAACTGAATCAGGTGGTGGCTTAACCTGTAATGTTTATTATACTTAAATAGTAAAAGATTTGCAACTGAATCGTAATTAATATCAATATTAAATTAGTTTTAAATTAATAATTTAATTTAAACGGTCTAATATAAAATGCTTTAATATATTTTTAATTAATACCCCTCTCTTTGATTTCTCCTGACTTCTTATACCATACTTCTACAAATTATTATTTAAGCAAGGGGTTAATTAAGGGAATTAATATATAAATAACATTTATTTTTGGATCAAAGGGATCCTTTTTCTAGAATTTCTTTTTCAGGATCCCAAATCGCGTCCAAATCTTCTATTACTGATTTTGAATCAGATTTCTTTCGCTGTCCTGATTTGCTATTAGCACTATTAAAATCATCAATATAACCTTTGATTTTACCTTGAATGGCCTGTAAACTATCACCATCCTTATCAATTTTCTTGTAAATTATCCCTTCTTTATCAACAATCGATCTTACTGCACCTCTAATTTTCGTAATCTCTCCTAAAGGAACAATAGCACTTATTTGATTCTTAATTAGTTCCATTATATGCTTCTTTTGCTTCAAGAACTTATCTAACTCAAACTTAATAGAACTAATTATTCTTAAGTTATTACTTCGCTTAAGCTTATCTAAATTATTACTGCTTAAAATCTGACCATCCTCTTCTACAATATCACCAATATAAATACAACTATCTCTTAATGTTACCAATAAGTCTTCAGCAATTGCTTTATCATCATGCGTGTTAGTGGCCTCTAATTTCTTTATAACTTGCCTAAAGTTACCAATATACATAACATCATACTCTAAAGCAGCATAAACGGCATTCTTCGAATAAAAATCATTATTTGGAAAACATTTCCTAAAACCATAAAACATATCATTAAATACACCCTGATTAAATCCTTCAGGTTTGGCAACAGACGACTTGAGTAGTTTTAAATTTTCAAGTAATGCTTCATAAGGTGTAAGTAGCGTCGATAAATCATCTTGATATGTTGTCTCAAATTGCTGCTGGTGAGATATAACTAAGCTATCTGCATTTAAGTTAGTTATATGATCATTGTTGGCTAATCTGACATTAATGGCATCATTATCAAAAGATCGTCTATCTGCTACACAGCCTAGAATTATCAATGCCAAAATACTAAATATAAATATTAGCCCACATATTCTTATCATAATATTCTCCTTACCCTTATATTATCTCTCACATTTTTAAAATAAACGGCAAATATTAATTTTGTATTAATCTATGCAAAAATCTACAGCGGTATAAATACAGACATAAATCTTAAATACTAAGTATAGTATATAACAACATTACTCCAATTAATAGCTCCCTTACTAATTTTAGTTTTTATTATAGAAAAAAGACAGCTTACGTCTTTAACTGACGTTTTAAAGCACGCAAGCTGCTCAGGTGGTGGCTTAACCTGTAACATTCATTATACTTAAATAACATCAAATCTGCAATTGAATTTACTGCACATATTAATTCACATATTAATTGATTAATTTATTAACTTGACCCCTAATTAAATTTCTCCAACCTTGCAACCCTAAACTGATTCCAGTTGTAGAAAAGATCATCTTGTAAATACTTGCATCCTTTAAACGTATCCTATCAAGATGCAAAAACAACATTTGAACATTAGCATTTTGTTTTGACTCTATTGCCGCCAGTCCCGCTGAAGTTTGTAACAACACACCAATTCTCAATAATAAATTATTACGTTTCAACAACACATTATCTAACATACTTTTAAGTTCATTAATCCCTTCTACATCTTCGCTGGCTTTAATTTTAGCTAAATTATCCTTATTTAAAAGCCCATCTTCACCATCTACCACTTCCACTATATATTCCACACTGTACTTTAAATTATTCAATATATCAGCAGCAATAAGCCAATGCACAGAAGACTTCCCAAAGCTTGCTAAAAGCTTTATCACATCCATTAAATGCCGCAAATTAGTAACGTTTCCCTTTAAGCTAATATAAATTTTATCCTTATCTTTCTTAAGAACACTTTCATTCTCACTCGTAAGATTAAATTTAGGATTGACCCAAACCTGAAATATATCATTAAATTCAGACTCATCAAACTCCCCAAGTGTAAACTCTAATGAACTCCTAAGATTAGAAATGCTATCTAGCAATTCATGATAAACCTCATCAGATAATGATTTACTTTTTTGCTCCCCATCTTTTACTCTCCTTTCTTTAATCTTTTTTGATGAAGTATAATAGCTTCTCCTTTTTTTATCAAAATCAGCATCTCTTTCCCTCAAATTATGCTGACACCCCAAACTCAAGCCTAAGAAAACTAAAATATACATTGCCACAAACATACTTTTCATTAAATCAACTCCTATTGTTTAACTTACCGTACACTATTGCACCGTAAACAACACATTAAATATGAATATATAATATGCAATATAGTTTTTATTTGAAAGTATTAATTATACTATTAATTATTAAATTGATCAATTAATATAATTGGTTAATTTTTACTAAGTTCAAGTCATAAGTGCTTAAAATAAAAACTTTTTAAAAACCATTTATTTGTATTCAATATATATTCTAAAATTTAAACATAAACAGCTTGCAAGTCTTTTGCAAGCTGTTTTAAGAATAAACATTTAATCAAAATGAATCAATATTTATTGCAAATCTTATTTGCCTGTCTCTGAACTAACCGAAGGCGCCGGTACATCCGGTACTGGCGGAGCAACCTTTGGTTTTTTTTCAGACACTTCTTTTGCTTTCTCATATATTGTCTTTTGCAAAAAAGACATGTGCTTCTTACGCTCAGAATCTGATAAGTTTTTATAACTCTTGTCTGATGCTCCATAAACTTTCATACTTAATTCTTCATTTCTTTCTATTAGCTTATGAATTTTCTGTTCAATTTGGTTCACCTTGTCAAGATTCTCTTCATGCTTATCTTCAAGCTCCTTAATATCTTCTGCTATCTCTGCTAACGCTTGAGTAACATGGCTTGATGCTGCTTCACGAAGCGTAAGCATCTGATCAAGCAGCTCTCTAAGATCTTTTACGCCTTGCAAATCACCACTTTCCTGAATTTTTTTCAATTCAAAATCACACAAATAATCTTTATTTCCAACAATATAATCAGTATAAGTTGCAATATTGCGTATAGCCACCATTATAAGCGAAATACCATGCTCTCTTTTTGCCTTATTACCTAAAAATTGACCCCCCAGGGGGTTCTCCCTTTGACTATACTTATCCATTTTTATAAAGTTTTCAACAGCATTAATATTACGCTTAAGACCTCTATAAAAATTGTCTCTGTCAGACTCCGATTTAAGGTACTGATGGTTTTCGGAAGCCTTGATAGTTTGTGCTTCTTTCTTTTCAAAATCAATCTGAAGATCAAAATTCACCCTCTTTGAATTAAAATCATCGTCTGTAAAATTATATGACTCTTTAAGCGCAACCATACTGTTTAATAACGCTTGATAAGCTTCGTTAAAATCCTGCTGGGCTTGTACTTCTTCTGGTTTTGGCTCTTTTTTTTGGTATTGTAGTGTTTGATCTACTGTTTTGATGCCACTACCTCCTAAGCTGCCACCACTAACAAAACCATTTCCATTATCAACATGACTAACAACACTTCTCTCATTCCTTGTGTCACCTTTTTTAGTATTGCTAGGATTTGCTTGAACATTTCTATCTGGCTTACAGCCAAAAATTACCATACTTAAAAGACCAAACATACATGTTTGCATAAATATCCTTTTAATTAAATCAACCATTAATATTCTCCTTTTCTACGCCTATTTTAACTAGACATTCTCTTTAATATTACATAAAAATACAAAGATGTAAATTCATTATTAGATGTATTATTAATCAATAATAATTATTATATAATATAATAATTATTATTTACAGTTAAAAAGCTTCATATATTACACTTAATAGCCCATTAAGCAACTTATCAGAAGTATAAAAAAGCAGAACTTAAATTAAGCTCTGTTTAATTGATCATTAACTACTTTTTCGCACTCTTATCGTTAATCACTATTAGACACAAACGGTCCCAATAATTCATCATATTTTTGAACTGATGTAAACAGTGTCCCATTTTGACTGATTATTCCCAAACACTTCATATATTCTATTTGATCTGATTGATTAATTGCTTTTCCTTTACAAGGCAAAAAACCTATCACAAACAAAATATACAATACACTCATTGAAAATAACATCATGCTAATTCTTAGCTTACAATAATGCTCAAAACCATACAATAATTAACATTTTTTAATATTAACCAGTATATTGCATAATTATGGCTTTACAATAAATTGATAATAAATTACTTTATTAAGTTTTAAAATTTTCAGATAAATAATAATATTAGTCTTTAAGATCCAAAAACAAACCTTTTTAATTATATTTAAATTTTAAATTTTTGAGTATTATGCCAAATAAAATATTAATTATTCATTAAATTAATATTTCTAAATAATAAAAAATAAGGCCAAATAAGACCCTTAAATAAACTAATTAACCAAATACGCAATATTAGCTACCATTTTTATAATAGAATAAGATGCATGTTGAATCTCTCTGGAAGAACCTCCCTTTATACCAATAGTCTTTTTAAGTCCATCTAGCATCTCATTTTTGTCTTTCGATGATAATAATGTTATCTGATCTTGAATTGTCTTCACTGCATTATCCCTTTCACTAATAAATTTTTCCAACAACTCATAAATTGCAACAATATCCTCGACTCTTTTACTTGTCTTAATTTTGTCAAGATTAGCACTACTCAAATGAACATTTATCAGTCTCTTAGTGTAATCAGAAATCTTTATCAACAGATCAAACAAATGATCAGCAACCTTAGTATCACCATAAGCATATAAAGCGGGTTCTTTTAAATCTAGTCTATCAAGTATATTGCCCAACTTTAAAATAGTTGATACATCATGACCCAAAGCAGCATAAACGTCTACCTGATAGGTTGGATCATGCATGATTGGTGATACCTTATTGAAAGGAATATGTGAGGAATAAAATTTTAGATTAAACCCACTACTTTCATTTGCAAGTCGCAATTTATAATTTATAAGCTTATTTTCAAGCTCAGCACAAACTTGTTGCACTGTCTTTTTTAAAGCTGGTAACTGTGTTTGTACCTTATCCTCTGCCTTATTATCCTTAATTTTAGGCTTTAAAATATTTGTCTCTTTTTTAATTTCTTTTTTAATTTCTACCTTAACTATCTTATCCTTAACTGTCTCCTTTTTAATTACCTCATATTCAATCTTCTTCTCACCTTTAAAATCTCTATTTACATCCTTACCCTTTGAATTACCTTCTAACCCATCTACAACAGAAAATTCATTATTAGATTCATCTAATTTCTTATCCAAATTTGCAAATACTTCCACCAAATTTACTGAATTTTTTGAATTTACTGGCTTATCTTTTAAACTTAAAAAACTGTTTTCTATATTTTCTATACTATCTAAACTTGCATTACTTAAATCTTTATTTAAAAGATCATTAAACTGGTGCATACTTGGGGACTCTATAAACAATTCTGGGAGTAATTTACTTGGCTTGCAAGACATCAACACAAGAAAACATAAAAATATAATAACCAAATTTCGCATAGATTCCTCTTTTCTTCAAAAATCACACCCATCGCTACTTAACATTAAACATAACTCAATACAATGCAACTTACTAGATATTTATATAAAAGTATAAAAAATTTAACAATAAATACAAAAATCTAAATAAATCTCCAAAAAATTTCCAAGCCAAAATTTGAGAAAATAACGTGAAAAAATAATATATATACAATTCAAGAAAAACTAAAAAATTATATGAACTTATTTAATAAATTTATGTATTATCTCAATTACGATAATACACCGTAATACAAAAAATTAGGAGTTAAACATTAACTCCTAAACTAAAATACTTAATATAATTATAATTATAAAATTAACAAATTAAGTTAACCTACCAACACTTTTATTAAATCCTCTAAGTTTACGATATTGTAAGATGTTTTCTGAATCTTAGCATCATCACCATTTAATCCAACAGTTTTTCTTAATAAGATTACCATCTCTTCTTTATTCTTTGATGCCAATAATGTTAACTGTTCTTTTATTGTCTTTATCGCATCTTTTCTTGCCTGAATAAAACTCTTTAAACGATCATGAATCTCTGTAATATCTTTTACACCCTTATGAGCTTTAATTCGATTAAGAGCATCCGAACTTAAATGATTATTTATAACCTTATCAGTAAACCTACCAGCTTGCTCTAAAAGATACAATAAGTTATCAGCTAATTTCTGATCATCACTATTAAAATTGGTATCCCGTTTTAAACTTAACTTATCTAATACCGCTGATAATTTTTTAATGCCCTCAACATCATATCCTAAGGAAGTGTAAATATTCATTTCCATAGATAGCTCTCCATATCTTAAGTCTACATCCCCTAAAGATACACGTAGTGAACGCTTGCCTAGCTCATATTCATTGCGCTCTTCAAAAAATTCTGCTCTATACTTAGCCATAGTGTTCTCAAGCGTAGCATAAGCCTGTTCATTAGTACCGCCACCACTATCACCTATTTCAACTTCTACTTTACCATTTACCAGACCCCTAGTCTCTCTTTGTATCTCACCTTCTTGACCAACCTTGTCATCCTTCATACTACCATCTACCACATTGTTTATGGGATTGGCTATGGGATTGTTTATCATATCCCTAGGACCACTCTCTTGTTCTTCTAAAGATTTTTCTTCTGTTTCTTTTCCATTTGTTAATTTGCCTTGATTAGCTTTAGACTCCGCTTTAGGCTCCTGATAGGAAAAATTTAACATACGCTTGAAACGATTGACTCTTCCATCTCCCTGATGTGAACGTGACAAACTACCTTGTTCACAAGACACTAAAATCATTATACATAAAATAAATATCAACTTAATTCTTATCATATACTCTCCTTTTTTATTTAAGATTTACATCTTTAATTGTATCTATACTTAGATACATGAATCATTATAACATAATATATATTCTATTATAAGAATAATATAATATTATAATAAAATATATACATAAATTTAACTAGTCAAATTACAAAAATTTTTAATTATTTGATTTTTATGTCTTGAATATTTGTTAATATGTTTAATAATTAATAGATTGTTTCAAATAAAATAATATATTATCTTAAATTATTTAATATACATACATAATATTTCTATTATTTCTAATTTTATTGGTTAAGATATTGACTCTTGATGCAAACATTTTTATTTATATCTTTTAAACAAGACTCCAAATTGTAACCGCAATCGTACTCATTAATTTAACCGCCTGGCTAACCTCGCCTTTAGAATCAACAATGATCTTAAGCTCAGCCAAGACAGATTCTCTAGTAATCTTTGAATCTGATAATGCTATCTTTGATTTAATTTTAGATATACAATCCTTTCTGATATCAATAAATTCTCTTAAATAAGAATAAATTTCATTAATCTTTGCCTCATCATTACTCTCTTTGATTTGAACTAATTTTGCATCACTTAAATAATGATATAAAAGCATCGTAGCACAATCTGTAATATTACTTAGGAGCACAAATAAATTAGCGGCAACTTCTACATCAACGTTAAAAAAATCAAAACTAGCAAATTCTAATTTATACAACACGCTTTCCAATTGCTTAACAACTTCAATATCATACTCCAAACAAGCATAAACCTTATTCTGTTTTTCTGGGGATGTAAATTCTTGTGATATTCCTTTGAAAGGAATATTAAATAAAAATTTTTCCATACCAAAACAACGACACGAATCTTTAAATTCTTCTCTATAAGACATTATTTGCATCTTTAATGCATAATAAACTCTCTCCTTATCAGTTATACCAAATGAATTTTCAGATAACATGTCATTACCTAAATACTCTCCTGCTCTCAATAACTTTTCAACTGATTGATCCACTGATTGATCAGTTGACATATCTTCTATATCAGAAGATATTATACCCATAATCAAACCAAATATTTTCATATACTTAAATTCTCCTATTATATTGTTAATATTTTATTATAATTAATAATAATTAATAATTTATTATAATTAATAAATATGTATATGACAGGCATATCGCATATATATTGATATATATGCTTTCAATCAAATTTAACGAAAAATGATAATCAAAAAATATTTTAAAATTAACATATCATTACATGATAATACATAATAACATGTATATAAATATTATAAAAACTTTAAGATACACCACAGGCCTATCTTAAAGTTTAATTATTGGTGGATCATTATTTAATGTTGCATTACTTCTTAATTAACTTAACAAGTCCCCTATTAAGTTCTTTTAAAGCACTAATTTTACGCTTAATATCCCCCGGCTTGCAAAAATCTTTGTCTAACATATCTATTATTGCCACTTCCTCGGTTACTGAACTTACTGCTTTTATACTACTCTTAATCTTATCTCTCAAATCATTTTTAATAGATATGATATCCACTAAAAGATCAGCAATGTGCTTAGTATCACTCTCACTTTTTTGATCCTTTAGTTTCTCCACAACATCCTCGCTAAAATAACTCATGACATTTTGCAAATTATGCGATAACTCACTTATAGCTGATAATACACCCTTAGATACTTCCAAAGCCTTACTAGTCTTACTAGTCCCACTAGAATCAAAAGATTTAATTAAGGGCAATTTATTTAACACATCACCTAAGACCTCAATAAACTTAGCATCAAAATCTAAACCTGCAAAAACTTCAACCTGCTTATTCTCAGAACTAAATTCTTGTGAGATTTTATCAAAAGGAATATGAGATAATAAATTTGCTAAATCAGATCGATCAAGTTGACTTGCAAGTCCTTCTCTGTAAGTCTGTAATGTATTTAACAGTCTATTATAAGGAGTATCTCCTAGCTGAATACCATCATTTACTCTCTCACTATCACTTTGAACAAAATCAAGTTCGTTACCAATACCATCCATAGTATCAATATCTCTCTTATCGTCTTTCCCTTCTCCTTTGAACTCGTATTCTATTTTTTTACCATCCTCCCCATTCACACTATCCTTATATTGCTCTCCATTATTGTCATCTACCCCCATGGCCTTATCTTTATCTACATCTTTATTTAAATCTTTGTTTGGGCCTTTACCATTTTCTTGATCTTGCTTACCTTCATCATCTATCCCTAACAGCTCTTCATTGCTATCTTTTATTCCATTGCCATCACCAAGAAATGCCAACTCTCTTACTCCTCCCTGAACCACATCGATCACATGTTTTAAACCACGGATCTGATCTGGTATGTCTGCCCTCATTCTGCGAGCATCTTCTGAAGCCCAATTTTTACAAGAACCCATACCAAACACACATAATAGATAAAATATCAAACCTAATATTTTCATATGCTTCTCCTATTATCTGAATTTAACTTAAGCGTTAAATTCATCATTATTCAATATTTAATTCATATTAAATACAATATAATATTCATTATTACATAATAACGAATATTTAGCAAATGATGTTTTTTAAAAGGATTACTTAATCATTTTATCAAACACTTAATTGCTTCCATGGATTCTTTCATATAAAAATAAGCTGTATTAAAGTGTTCATATCGATCTTGGACTTCTGGAGGAATTTTAATAATACTTCCAGTCAGATAACGACCACGTCTAAGACCACGATTTACCCCAATAATATTAATTACAATTCCCATTAAGACATCCTTACGCTCGACATTATTGTAGTTTATGGTCGATATTGACTCTTTTAGTCGCTCTATTAAGAGCGCATAAGCCCGCATAGCACATTCTAAATAAAAATAAATATAAGTACACTGTCTATCAGTTTTAGTAACTTTAAGTCGATTTAAAACTGCCTCAGAAAACTCCCCAATTATAAATCTTTTCAATTTTGCAATATCGAATAAACGATCCAAAAGTTCATAAACTATATTTAAATCTTCATTTATAATAGTAGGACTTAAGTTCAATTTATTTAATATATCATTTAAACTCCTAACGGTATTCAAATTATACTCTAAAGCTTCATAAATAAAGTCTACCTCACTATAGGATGGAAATATTTGTGCTACAGGAAATGTCAATATAAGATTTTTTTTCCCATCAGCAGATAATTTGGCCTCTTGTCGATCAAAAAGGGTTCTATAGCGTTTTATGAGTCTGGAAAGTTTATAAAGAGCTAAATGCCGAGAATCAAAATGGCTTGGATGTTCCTTTATGAATGGGGTTACACATGAAAGTGCCTTTTCTGCCGATTCTAAGTTTGTAGTTTTTTCTGATTCCAAATTTTCTTGCCCACAGGCAAGGAAGATAAGTACATATAATATCATACTAATCTTGCTCATAAACTTCTCCTTATATGACAAATCTTTGCCTATAATCTAAACCTAAATTCATTACTTTATAGCTTGCATAACTAAATCTTGCATGTCTTTTGATAATTCACTAAGCGCATCCCTTTTTCTCTTAATTTCCCCGTTACTAATAATTTGTTCAAATCTAGCTTTTATGAGTCTTTTATTGTTTGCTACTGATTTATTTGTAGCCATTTCTAATAGTGTTTTATTTATAATAAGTTTAAGATCATCTCTCAACTCGTCTCTTGTCTGCATAAATTTCGCTAAACAAGCGGTCATCTGAACAATATCATCAATCGTAGCTCTAAAGCTTACTTGTATTTTCTCTAAATTTTCATCATTCAAGAGCCACTCTACAGAATAAATATCATGTGCAATAAGTCTTAAAGCAAAAAGCAATGCAGCAACAGCTTTGACATCATCTTCTATTTTCTTCAACTCAAGTGTTTTTAGCTTAGGATCAATTCTTGACAATATCAAGTCAATTAAATTACCTATGCCATCATTTTTACCTTGCATCTCAACAGTAGAACTTGGCGCACCAAATTGAGAAAAATCAAATTCAAAATCATAAAGATCAAATTGAGAAATTATGGTTCTCAGATTTGTCATAGCATTCTTATCATGCCCTAAAGCCACATAAACATAATGTCTAGCGTCATTAACGTCTTCCTTGATACCTTGAACATACTTATCATATTCCTCATCCTCAGCTTTCTGCATTACCCATAACCGTTGCCTCATAAGACCTTTGTAACTATAATGCGATAATTTTGGATCAATCAAATAATTATGATCATCAATTAAAAGGGGAACTTGACTTAAATTTGAGCCATCAACTTTATGTTCATTTGTGAGTTGCTCTTTAAAATAATTCACTATTGACAAAAAATCATTATAAGCCTCACTTATAGTATCTGGTAATCCTGATACCAGCATAGTTACCGGTACTGAATCCAAAGGCACATCAGCGTCTGCATGATGAACTTTCAAAGCACACCCTAGCATTACACCTATCATGAGACCTAATCTACACAACCTTATAATAAGATTAAACATACCGCCTCTCCTTTTCCGTATAATTTTTTCTATATATCACTTCATTTCATTAATATATTTACTACCACACAATAACTATTATTATTTAATATTAAATATTATATAATAATAAGTCATTATACACATAATGCACGATTATCTTTGAGATAAAAAACTTTTAAGTTTAAATCAACTAACACGATTACACTATATTCATACTATGACTGAAAATGCTTAACACTAATACTTATCAAAAGAGTATGAATCTTTTAAATAAGGATATACACTAAAAACAATAAAAAACTTAAAAAATTCTTTATAGGAGATCAACTATTTCCATGATATTAAAGGCTATATAACTAATATTGCGCATACCTCTATTAAGCTTTGCATCTGGACCTGAAATAATTCTACCCAACTCATTTAATATGTCATCTTCAGTAGTCTTTGATGCAGCAGACATAATAACAGCCTTAATAGGAGACATCAGTTCTTTTATTGCATTCATAAATTGAACTAAATACTCAGCAATCTTATTAAGATCGCTCTCACTTCTCAATTTAAGCATCTCTAACTTCATCCTTCTAAAAATATCTTCAAACAAAGATTGAATTAAATTGGAAATATGCATCAAACCGTTTAATATATTGGTAACAATTTTCGTATCTCTATCACCAAAATGCCTGAAATTCAAATTATCAAGTACCTTGCTCAAATTACGAATAACTTCTAAATCATACCCTAATGCCCCGTAAATTTCTTCTAGGTCTGATGAATCATAAAAATCATCCAATACTCCCCTAAAACGAATATTAAACTGTATATTTTTAGAAGTAAAAACAGCCCGCATATCTTCAATTTCTCTCTTAAATCCCATTAATACTTTATTAAATTTATCAAAAGCTGAATTTATTTCATTCATATATTTCTCCTTTTATTATTTATTCACACTACCTAAGCTGCAAAAACATTACCATTACCATCATAATTAAACCTTAATTAAATATTATAATTAATTATCAATTATCTACAATTAATTAATTAATTTCTTACATAAGATCGGCCATCTCTATAATATCAACAAAAATATAATAAATACTGCGTACGCCTATATTAAGCCTTGCATCTGAATCTGCGGTAATCTTACCCAGTTCATTTAATATATCATCTTCAGTAATCTTTGATGCAGCAGACATAATAACAGCCTTAACCTGAGGTATTAGATCTTTTATCATATTAATAAACTGAACTAAATATTCAGTAAGCTTTTTAATATCACCCGTATCCTTCAGTGCAAGCATTTCTAATTTTATCTTACTGAAAATATCTTCAAACAAAGATTGAATTAAATTGGAAATATGCATCAAACCGTTTAATATATTGGTAACAATTTTTGTATCTCTATCACCAAAATGCCTGAAATTCAAATTATTAAGTACCTTGCTCAAATTACGAATGGCATCTAAATCATACCCTAATATCTCATAGACTTCTTCTAGATCTGATGGATAATAAATGTCGTCTAATACCCCTCTAAAACGAATATTAAGTTGTATCTCTTTGGGAGCAAATGCAATCCGACCGTCTTCAACTTGCCTTTTAAACCCCTTTAATACTTTATTAAACTCATCAAAAGCTGAGCTTGTTTCATTCACAGATTTTCTCCTTTTTTTATTTATTCGCACCACCTAAGCTGCAAAAACATTACCATTACCACCATAATTAAACATTAATTAAACATTAAATATATTTAAATATTATAATTATTTAAATTTGTTATCTATAATTAATTAATTTCTTACATAAGATCAACCATTTCTATGATATCAATAAAAATATAATAAATACCACGCATACTTCTATTGAGCTTTGCATCTGGACCTGCGACAATCCTACTCATCTCCTTTAATATGTCATTTTCATTAGACTTTGATGCAGCAGATATAACAACAGCCTTAATATGAGACATCATATCTCTTACCAGATCTATAAATTGAATCAAATATACAGTGATTTTTTCAAGGGCATTCTCATCTCTAACTTTAAGCATCTCTAATTTTGTTTGATTGAAAACATCCTTAAATATCGTCTGAATTAGACATGCAATTCGTATTAAACCGTTTAATACATTAGTAACAATTTTTGTATCCCTATGACCCAAACGTTTAAATTCCAACTTTTCAAATAGTACGCCTAACTTACTAATAACTTCCAAATCATACCCTAACATAGTATAAATCTTATCTCGATCTGATTGATAATGAATAATATCTTCTAATGACCCTTTAAAACTAATATTTAACTTATTGCCTCTGGCAATAAACGTAGTGCGTTCATCTTCAAGCTCTTCTCTAAACTCAATTAAAGTTTTCTTAAGTTCCCCAAAACCCCGTTCTTTGCATGTCATATATTTCTCCTTCCTTTGGAACATACCATAATAATACACATTATGTGATTCTTAATGTTATTAATTCTATAATTATTATAAATTATAACTAAATTAATTATAATATAATTTATACTTTTTATTATATATAGATATATAAATTAAACCCAAATAACCTACCTACAAAGGCTATTTGGGCTCTTGCTTAAACAAAGTAAAGATTTATTTTAATGAGAAGCTGTCAACCTTACATTAATCAAATCTTCAATTGTCCTTGTTATAAATAACATATTTCCAATTGCTACACTAATCTCCCCGTCCTGATCGGTAATTTTTTTAAGTTCATTCTCCATAGCGGTTTTATTAGTTTTTGATTCAGCTAATACTATCTGTCTATGCAATTTCAATATCAAGTCCTTCCTTAAATTAAGTAATGCTTCTAGATAAATCTTAATAGTAACAATCTTTTCTGATGTTATTGCATCATTAATCTTGATTTTCTCTAAATTAAAAAAATTTAGATAATTATTTAACACTACTTCTCTTGTATAATAAGTAACATTATATAAGATATTTAATATGCCAGTCGCAATTCCCCTATCTAATCCACTCAAATAAGAAGGGATGTTGGGATCTACTTTATTTATCAAGACTTCTAATTTCTTAATAACTCTATTATCATACCCTAAAGATGCATAAACTATATCCTTTTTATCATCACCTTCAAATTTTGCAAATCGCTCAAAAAAAGGAAGATTAAACTGATGCTTGCCTTGAGCAAATTGTAAACTTTCATCTAAAAATTTATTCTTAGTTGTTTTTACCAAAGATTCAAGTTCACTATAAACATTTTCTTTTGAATCAATTACCTCTGGCAAATCTATTGCAAGCTCTTTTATATTAAAATTATTATCACTCGCATCCGATAAATTCAACTGAGTACTTGCTGTAACTGTAGTCTGATTTTCTAATGGTATCTTTTTTTTGTCCCATCCTCCTCCAACCCTCCCAGGTTTTCGTATTGTTTGAACCTTTTCTGCTTCACTTTCTTGCAGTTTTGAGTAATATTTTCTGTCCTGATTCCAAAAAAAAGGAAATATTACAACTATCATCAATAATATGCATGCCGCACATAATAACATCATACCAAAATCTTTCACACATTCCCCTTTTTATTGTATTATGTTAAATAACTACACAATACAATATTTTCATTTAGACTTTTACAGGATTTTCAAAAAACTTAAAATCACAACTTATAAATAGTCTATAATGATATAATATATGATACATATATGTATTATATATTATAATTTATCTTTTTAAGTAACTATATTTAAATAATAATGTTTATTATATCAACTTTGTTTAAAGTTTTAACTTATAAAATCCAAAAATAAAATATAAAATCATTTAAATTAGAGGTAAAGATTTTTGGCTTTACCTCCTTATTAACATTTATTTAAATAAGTAATTAAGCTCAAAAGCTTAAAAAGCTTTGAGCAATGTACTTAAAACTGCTGCAGCACTCTCCATATCCCCTAAAAGTCTAGGAAGTGCCCCGTCTAAACTAACAGCTGCCCCCAATGCATTTAGTACACTATCTTTGTCTTTTAATTGTGATTTATATAGTTCCAACTCCTTTGCGGCGGTATATACATTAACCGTTGCTGAACTTATAAATAATTTCCTTGCCTGCATAATACTTGATAAGTGCGAATAAACTTTACTAAGAAGCTCTTTATTTTTAGAGTGTTTAATTTTCTCTAAAACCGATCTCCTAAAGTCTTCATACACAACCTTTGTGGTAAGATTTGACATCCTGTCTAAATAGGATACAAATTCACTTGCAACCTTCAAGTCCGGGGAATTAAAATTATCCAAGTCTAAATTATTTAGTATCCTCATCAGACCATACAAAGGTCCTTCCTTATATTCCAGTGATGCAAGAATATTCTCGTATGTAGCTAAACTATCCACTACCAATCTCAGTTTATAAAAAGGAAATCGAAGGGAATCTTTTGATATACCAAATATTCTATGCAATGCTCCCCTGTCATTTATAATAGCACTTGTATAATCCTCTAATATAGATATTATTCCAGAAATCTCAGGCAAATCTTCAGCGCGAGCACTAAAAGAGCTGCGTATAGAATCAGCAACAGGAATCGACGAAATAGAACTTAAAAGAGTGGAATGTTCAGAAATAGAACTCTTAGACATAGTACTCACAGGAACATTTGCAGGAACAGACGCTAAAAACAAACCCCTCTTGACTTTAGATTCACCCTGTTGTCCCTGTTGTTTATAATCTCCTTTAGTTTTGACTTGTGATGATTGCTTACAGGCAATCATCGTCACAATCAATAAAACAATACATACATAACTTTTCAAGTTTATCTCCTTTGTTTAAAAATCAAGAATTGCATATCAATATCACTCACTCTCCTTTAATATTTAATAATTAAAATTATAAATAAACTCCTTAATAATCATTTTTTAAATTAAAAAACATATATATATAATCTCAATTTAATAAGATAAACACCTCCTTCACCTTTTGCATTAAAATATAAATATTAAAATTTATTAAATCGCAACTTAAAATACTTCTCATTATATATATGCTCCTTATTTCAACTGCTCTTATCAATACTCTTAACTTAAGTAATAATTTTGTACGACCGCCTGAAGACAGTCGTACATTTTATAAAGACTGCATCAAGACAAGGGCATAAACTCCTTCCCCCATCTTATGTCCCACTAATCAAATAGATTGCTCATCCTTTTTCAAAAGACGGAGATAAGGCCTTAAAAGTGTCTTAATAAGATTTGCACTAATTTTCATAGATTCAAAAGACCTATAAATCCTTCCTTCTGTATTGCAAGCACCCTCTAACATGCCTAATACTTCTCCTTCATAAAATTGCAAGTTAGATGCCAAATCAGCAGATGCATTGAAATTTTTAGTAACCTTCAAAACTTCCTCTGTAACTGAGCTTACAAAAAATTTCCTCATCTGTATAAAAGACTGCAAGTTTTCATAAACTTCTTTAACAAAATTTTGATCCCCATAAAGCCTAATTTCTTCCAAAATTACTTCATTAAAATCTTTCTCCAAAATTTCTGTGGTCAGCTCTGACATCTGAACTAAAAGAGATAAAAAATTATTTGCAAGCCCTACATAACGAAGATAACCAGGACTATCTTCACCAACGTCCAAGTTTAATCCATTTAATATTTTTATCACCGCATGCAAAGGCTCTGCTTGGTATTGCAACGATTTAAAAAAATTATAGTATGTCCCTATATGATCCAAATCTTTGCTTAGTTTATTAAAAGAAAATCTAAAAACATTTATTATCTTTTCCCGACTAGCTGCTATTTTAAGCTCATTTCGTCTGCTATTCATCTCATTTTTGAAGTTTCCTAACATAGATGATATATCAGACACTTGAGGGAAATTCCCATTTAAAACTACATCAGACGTTATATCAATAATAGGTTGACCCTCAATACTGGGAAGCGAGGATATCGATACGAAACCATCCATTTCATATCCATCGTACTGCTCCCCCTTGGATTTCAATCCCCCTGTCTGTTTGCAAGCCATCATGGCTACAATAAACAAAATAACATACATCAATTTAAACTGAAATTTTTTCATTAAATAATCTCCTTTGTTGAAAATTTAAGAATTAAACTAATTGATTTAAATATAAAAGTAATTTTAATAATTAAAAATGTATTACAATAATCAAATTAATCAATTTTTTTAATTAAAAATACTAATTTATATAAAATTTAATCTTAATAAAGATTGTCAAAATAACAAAAAGTAAACAAATGCTTAAATTGTAATAATAATTTAATTTATACTTTTATCTATTTTTTAGTGCATTAGTTTATACAAAAAATACATTTTTTAAATATGGTAAATATAATTTTATTAAAAATTAACTATAAATTCAAATTTAATTAAATTATATTATCAAACTATCTTAATTAAATTATTAATCTCACATTTCATTAACTTTTTCTTTGATCTCATAAATTTCAATGCTAAAGTAATAACTCCTTCGGTATCTAACATTGTCTTAAAAGCATCAGACATACTTTTTTTATCCATATCAAATTTTAAAATCTCATTTTCAATCTGAGATATAAACTCAATCCTTCTTTGCATAAATTCACTAAGATGTGCATTTAGACCTATAAGCCTTTGTGTAAATTTACTGCTTGCAAGCTTCCCTAAACTATCATCACTCAAATCTTCATTTATAAGCTTAATGGCTAAATCTGTAATAACATTTAAAGAAAATAATATATTCTTTAAATTCTCTTTAAGTAAATCATCAGATGTATTTGGCACATAACTTAAATCTAATTCACCAATTATTCTCTCTAACTTGTTAATAGCCTTTATATTATATCCAAGAGAAGCATAAATATTTTGAACAACAACTGGATTTTCAAATTCATAATCTGGTTCAAAAAAACAACTATGTGGCAACAGACCTTCTAATAGCTTCCCTTGCATATCGAATACTTCTTTGCTTCCAGCCTCTTGAATTTTTTTATTAATCTCAGCAACATATGCATTAAATTGCTTATTAGCATTTACAAGTTGTTCCTTAGACGTTTTTATATCTTTTTCAAGTTGCAAGTAAGCATTGTCTCGCTCTCTCTGTTCATCACCTGATAAATCCCTTAAAATAGATGTAACTGTTTCCCCTGAACATAATAATAAAGTATCTTTTACGATAATATCATCCAAACCCTTTTCAACAATTACAGTTCTTTGACTCTCCATATCAATCAATTCTTCAAACAACTCACCTTTATCAATCTGTAAATCTTGATCATCTCCATTAAATCCCCTATCTATCGCATAACCATTTACCGATGACTTACAAGTCATAATAACCAAACCTAACAACAATAAACTGAAAATAAAAATTAAGCTATTAAAATTTCGCATATTACCCTCTTTAATTAAAATAGTGCGTACACTACTTATCGTTAGTTGCTATAGCAATACATAAAATCAAATCTCTTATACATTTATAATTAATTTACATTAATACAAATTTCCATAATATTTAATCGGATTAATAAAATTTACCAAAATAACCAATTGTCATCGCTTTTATAAAAAATTAATAAAAAATACCTAAAAGATACGAATCTTAGCATACTTTTAGGCATATACTAAACTAAAGGAGAACAACAAAGTAAAGGACAAAGTACTTTAAACCACATTTGTTTGTGTTTAAAAGAACTTAATAAAACACTCAAGAGTAATAAACCCTCTTGCTATCAACATTATTAACTGACTTTGAAATCCCCCTAGATCTTTTTTCTATTAAACGAATATTTAAATTTTCATCATCAGGAATACCGTTAACAATGATATTAATAATACCATCAACAACACTACTCAGATTAACATCACTTAAATGGCGTTCACTTAGGATTTCATTAACCGGTTTTTTAATTGTTTTATTTTTTTTAATTTTAATTGTTTTATTTTTTCCCAAAATTGATTTAGATTCATTAACAAAAATATTAAGTTTATAATTACCCTTCTGCTGAAGTTCATTTTCTTGTAATTCTGATGTTTCATTAAGCACATCATAAGACTCTCTTACATCTTTTGATTCAATGTCTACGTGTATCAATCTCAAATTATAAGTCACCAAGGTCATAATAAATGCAACAAATGACATATAAAATATTATCAATATTCTCTTCTTCAAACAACACTCTCCTTTAAAGTGACATACCATACCACCATATAAATAAAGATGCAGTACACGCTACATATTTGTTATTATAATAAAATTACATTTATAAATCAATACTATTTTAGAAAAATTTTAAAATAATATTTTGTCTTATTTTGCAATAATTAATAATTAATTAATAATTTACTCAAAGTCATCATCTCTTAAAGGCTCAACCTTCATAGGCTTGATATAACCATTACCCTTAGTAGAAAAAAAATCATGAGTCTTAGTATTCGTTCTAAGACCATTTAAAACCAAAGGATTAACTTCAATATCTTGCACGTTAAACATAGGCTCAAATCCTAAATTCATCAAGGCCTTATCAGCATTATATCTTACAAAAACATCAACGGAATCTTTAAGTCCAATAGATGAATATAAATCCTTAGTATACTGGCTTTCAAGATCATAAAGTTTTTCTAAAATCAACCTGGTCTCTTTTTGAGCAAATACTTGTTCCTCAAAAGGCATCTTGCCAAACTCTTCTTGAGCCAAAAGACCAACAAATACTCCATGAACGGATTCATCCCTTAAGATCAAGTTAATGATCTCACCACTATTAATCATCTTACCTTGACCTGCAAGATACAATGGATAAAAAAATCCAGAATAAAACAAAAAAGTTTCAAGAAATACAGAAGTACATAAAGCCTTATACAGACTCATCCTATCATGTATACCATTATACTTGCCTAAGATCAAATTTAATTTATCATGAAAATTGCTATAAGTCTTAACCCAATCAAATATATAATCTATCCTGTCTACGTTTGAAAGACTTGAAAATATGCTACTATAACTCTTAGCATGCATATGCTCCATAGCACCCATAAATCCAAGAACTGGTTTATAATCTAAATTATCTATTGCTAAAGCTATACGTGGCATGCCAACAGACCCTTGCTCCGTATCCAACAGGGTAAGACCACCCAAAACCTTTTCATAAACATCCCGCTCTTCAACATCTAAGGTTTGCCAGACTAACTTGTCATCAGAGATTGGAATCTCCTCATCTACCCAAAATTGTCTTATATTTTGATCCCAAAACATCTTAGTGTAACCATTATTTAATCTATTCCAATTTATAGCTTCTCGATTTTTCATCTAAAGACTCCCACTTACTATAAGTTACCATATATTCACTATATGGCACAAAGAATACATTCATCAACTGATAAATTTTTATTGCGTGTATAGTAAAGACTCTTAAGTCCTTTATTTTTAGCATAAATATAAAGTTTCACAAGTTCTCTAGTACTAGTTTCATTTGTAACATAAAGCAAAGTACTAATTCCCTGATCAACATGCCGCTGAGCCTCACTTATAAGATCAATTAATTTTTTCATGTCCATATAATATGCTGACTTAAAAAGCGTAATATTTTCTCTGCTAAGATATGGCATTGGATAATAAGTTGTCGAATTGCCATAAACTCTAGCCTCAACAGGCTCTACAATAGGCATAATAGATGTTGTTGCATTTTGAATATAAGATATACTTTGAGTTGGTGCTACGGCTAAACGATAAGAATGGTAGAGTCCATATACTTTAACATCACCTTTAAGATTTTCCCAGTCAAGTTTATCTGGTAGTTTTAAGTCACTAAATATCTGTTTTACTTTTAATGTCTTAGGGGAAAAATCCTCATTTAAATACATATCAAAATAATTACCACTGCAATACTCACTCTTTTCAAAATCTTTAAAAGTTATGCCCCTAGTTTTTGCAATATTCATACTACTCTTTAAAGAATAAAAATTTAATAACATAAAAAAGGTACGAACAAAATCCAAAGCCTCTTCACTTTCATAAGGAATCTTATTTTTAATTAAAAATCCATGCAAATTCATAACACCAAGACCTATGGCATGATAATCCTCATTTGCCTTTTTGATACTTGGGGCATTTTTAATGCTGGCCTTATCAACGACAGATGTCAAGGCTCTCATTGCAATATCAATAGTATACTCTAAGTCACTATTAACCACATTTGCAATGTTTAAAGATCCCAAAATACAACTGATATCATATCCAATTAAATCTTCCTCACCATAATCGCCAATAACTGATGGCGTTTGAATTTGAAAAATCTCTGTACAAAGATTAGACATTTTAATCTTACCAAGCCCTTTTAAAGGATTTTGTAAATTAGATGCGGTTTGATACATTATATAAGGATATCCGGATTCAAATTGAAGTCTAGCAATACGAACCAACATGTCTCGAGCTGAGATTTCTTTTTTTATAATATTGGGATTACTTGCAAGAATATCATACTCCTTATCGAAATCAATCTCGTTCATCATCCTTCCAATAGCCTTATAAAGTGAATAAGGCGCAAAAGCATAATAATTTTGTCCCATTTTTGCAATATCAAAAAATTTATTTGGAATTATTACTCCCAATGATAATGTTTGAACACGACTCTTCTCATCAGCATTAATCTTCTTAGTATCCAAAAAATCTTCTATATCATAATGAAAAATATTTAAATATACAGCACCAGCACCCTTTCTCTGTCCCATCTGATCTGCATAACTAAATCCATCTTCTAAAAGCTTCATAACAGGAATAATACCTTTGGCAATATTATGAATTCCCCGTATCTCTTCTCCCCGAGCTCTAAGATTTGAAAGATTTAAAGCCACACCTCCACCAATTTTGGAAAGTTGCATGGCAGACGAAATATTAAAGGTAATACTATTTAGTGAATCTCCTATTTCCAATAGAAAACATGATACAAGTTCACCTCTAACCCGCTTACCAGCATTTAAAAATGTAGGTGTTGCAGGCTGATATCTTTGTTTTATCATCTCCAAGGCAAGAGACCTCGCAAAATCAAACTGTCCACTTGCAAGAAAAAGACTAACTGCAATTATTCGATCCTCATAAGATTCTAAATAAATATTTCCATCATTCATCTTAAGCGCATAATCTTTATAAAACTTAGAAGCACTCATATAAGACTTAAACGTAAAATTTTCATGCTTCACAAGTTTATATATTTCAAGTATTTGCTCTTCAGAATAATGTTTATAAAAATCATCATAAAAATTATTATCAATAAGATAATGCATCCTTTCATTTGGATCACGAAATCTTAAAGTCTTACCTTCTACCTCTTCTAAGAAAACACTTAAAGCTTCAAGATCTTTTTCTAATCTGTAAAATCCATCTTTTAAAACCATAATTTCATTATTTAACTCTAAGTGTCTCATTCCTAATCCTTCCTACGAACTTATCAACATCATGAGATGTTCCTGATAGTTCAAATTTTAATATTTCTTTAACATTATATTTATTTCTTATTAAATTAACAGCATTGCAAAACGTGTCACCCCAATTCCTATTACCACTCCCAGCAACACCTATCATAAGCTTGAAATTATTTTCCAAAAATTTTTCTACCTCCGGTGGAATCTTACCGAATGCAAACGTATATGTA
Organism: Borrelia tillae; assembly: GCF_055693965.1. Taxonomy (NCBI): domain Bacteria; kingdom Pseudomonadati; phylum Spirochaetota; class Spirochaetia; order Spirochaetales; family Borreliaceae; genus Borrelia; species Borrelia tillae. The sequence goes on along the minus strand of NZ_JBTGSB010000002.1, from coordinate 32,103 downwards.
AGCAATACATAAGGTCTATCCACGATCTCACAACCAGTAACTATACAAAAAATATCTTGAAGTCCCGTTTTAGCAATAAAACGTTTTATATTGCCTGTCTTTGAAGCATATACAACCAAACTCTCTCCTGTCCCTTTTTTATTATAACCAATTACAAAAATTATAAATTAAGTTTTTCTCTTAAACGATCTAAATTTTTACCTGATAAATTAACTTTAGTTAAATCCAATACTTTGCAAATCTCACGTGCCTCCTCACTTGAAAGCATAACCCCCCCCCCAAAATATGATTCTTAAAGCTAACAGTTGCCAAAGGCACCACCAAACTTACAATGTCTAATAGTATATTAGCATATTCTCTGATCTCTTTTTGTGCATGCTCTGATGCCCTGAGTCTAATAAAACGAAATAAATTATTTAAATCAATTTGCCAATACCATTCAGTATATAAACTCAAAGGTAAAGTTATCCTTGCAAGTTCACGTGAAACATCATTCTTGATCATATCATCATAAATCTTATAAGTACTCTTATAACTCTCATTCAGTCCATCTAAAAATGATAGGGCAACATCATGTTCAACCTCAACTTCAGACCTACCCTGCTTATTAATAACACTTTGCGTCTTAATATCTTCCTTTAAGGGTACATAAAACTCTTCTCTCATTAGGCTATATCTACCAGATACCTCATTAATTCTTGCAGTTCTATGTCTCATCCATTGCCTTGCAACAAATATTGGTGCTTTAATATGAAATGTAAAAACTACTTGCTCTAAAGGACTTGTATGTTCATTCCTTATTAAATAATCAATAAGACCAGCATTATCTCTTTTGGCCTTCAAATCCCTATAAGATACCCTAGCGGCCTGAACTATTCGATCATCACTGCCCATATAATCAACAAGCCTTATAAATCCTTTATCTAATACTTTATATTCCTTATCTAATATTTCTTCTGCCGCCTCTATATGCTCATGCATAAAATTATCCTGCCATTTATTTAAAATTGTTCAAATAGATATTTTTATAAATACTAGCCTCATAACTACATAGATTATAAATCTAGATATGAATTGTTATATATGCCATCAAAATATCTATAATATTATAGTTCCAACATTTTACCTTGTTCTAAAAATATTTACTATATCAATAATTTATCTTTATACTGAACATTTATTTTATTAATTATTAAAACTTAAAATCACATAAAATCACACATTAACAATTAATAACAGCCAAAATTAGAACTAAAGTAAATAGTAGCATAAAACTATTCAATATTAAACAGACATTTTTTGCAAATCCGTGAACTTAAAAGATACTAAAGTTGCAACTTAATAAAAAAAATAAATATAAAAAATACACATGTACACATGACAAATATGTTTTTCGTGATAAACTTTTATTGTTTGGAGAGGGAGGTTCAAATTGCACAAACTAATTATTATGTTACTATCATTATTCGTGATATGTTGTGATTTGGTTAAAGATGTTAACGATATTTTCAATAATCAATTTAAAATACAAAAACAACCAACGCAAGATCAAGATGAAGAAAAATTAGTAGTAGATGATGAGCCAACTAATGATATATCTACAGAAGAGCAGGTTGCATTTGAAGTACTTGAAGGTACGACAGAAAAATGTATGTGCCCATTATGCACATGGTGGTGTGGATGTGGCAGATCAAAATGTCAAATTACTTGGATGAAAATTAAAGCCAAAGAGATTATTGGAGACAATAAAAAACCACTTGATGCTTTAAATGGTAGACTTAGATACTCATATTCAGTATCACCTATCAAATATAATGATCAATATAATAAATACGTAATGCCTTTAATATTATTTGAAAGCTTAGATGACAATATTGAAGTAACTTCATTTAAACTCATAAAACATCCAAACTTAGACTTCAATAAGAAAAATCTCTTAGGTGGACTGATAACAGGCATACCTAAAGTTGAAAAGTCATCTGAAGAGGGATATAAAAACGTATATCCTTATGGCATACTCAACGTAACCCCAACTGGTGGAGAAGAATTGATATCTGCTGTTGCTGCTCTTTACACAAATGGCAAATGGAGTCCTATGGAAGCAGAAATCATAGTTAAAGACAAAAACAATAATAATCAAGAAACAACACATAAGATACTACTAAGTAGTAAATTATTTAACGAATTTATAAAAGAAGTTATATCTAAACATCAAGGAACCACAACTGCAAATACTAAATTTAGAGTTCCAATTAACGATAGTAATGATAGATAAAATTTAAATACTTAAGTGTAAAATCAAATCACTTAAGTTAAATACACTTGCTACTTAAGGACTAAATCAAGTTCTTTAGAACAATAAAAAAAATACACTTACATAAAATCTTAAGTAGTAAGTGTATATTTTTTTTGTACCACACAAATCATTTTAATTTTTCAAAGATTTTTTAAGAAATATTTGAATTTAAAAAAATAAATGAATATAAATTGTTTTTAATTTATTAAAAAAAATAATTTGTATTATAATATTAGTCTGTAAAACAAGTTTCAAATATTTTCTGAAACTTAGGAGGTTAAAGATGAAGAAAATAATGCTTTTATTCCCCATTTTTATGACATGTAATGTCGTACAAGAGGATACATTACACAATAAAAAAGAAGAAATTAAAAGATATGTTATGCCAAAACCGCTGCTGGTACCAGGCGAGCATACAGAAAAAGGTGTGTTTTACACAGAACCACTTAAACCATCTGAGGGAATCTTAATTGTATGTGTTAATCCTGAATGGGGTCACTTTACCAAACATACCACCTGCACAATTAGTTGGGCATCAAGCAAAGAACTAGACATCATCGAAACAAACATGAAACCATCATCATTTTTTCAAGGAAAACTTCAATACTCATATGCAGTAGCTCCAATTAAAAATAATCTAGCATACAGCAGATTTGCTATGCCTTTAATAATATTTTCAAGCTTAGTCGACTACATTCAAGTAACTTCTTTTAAATTAGCAAGTAATCCTGATCTAAATTTAAATCTCAGAGAAGGATCAATTATTGAAAGGGGTACTAGAGGAGAAATATGTGACAAAATAGCAGAAGAGGCTAGAAAACGGGGGTACTCATCCGCATACGCTTATGCTTCACTAAACCTACACAATCCAGATGGGGGGAGAAAAATAACAGATGCCTTTAGAAAACTTTACAAAAAAGACGATAATAGTTGGGGATTTCTGGTAGCTAACATAACTACTTATAACACAATAACTAAAAAATCTGATACCCGTAAAATACTTTTAGACAGTCAATTTTTTAATGACTTCATAAAAAAAGTTCTAGAAATCCATCCAAAACTCAAGGGAGCAACAAACTATCAACTCAGAGCACCTATTGAATAATATTTAAGTAATCAATTAATAAGTAATTAATAAGTAAATTTTAATTTAAATAAATTGCTACTTCTAAACTCCAAAATCTAATCCAAAATCTAAAATTTAGAAGTAGCTTTTAAAATAGCTTTTAATCTGATTAACTCTCTATTAGCTAAAGAAATACAATTATTGCTCTAATAATTGTCACCAATCTAATGTCCATTTAATATTCTAATTTAACATTCCAATTTAATAATTATGTAAAGCATCATATACTTGCTTTTTAAGTGATATAAAAATTTGTGAACAATCTGAAGATTTAAGTGCTAAATATGTTTCCTTATAATTATCATAAACACCACAAATAATTTTTAAAACCCTTAAGTATTCACGCTCTTTAGCATTAAGCTTTAATTCAAACTTATTTTTCTGAGGATGTGCATTTGGAAGCTCATATATAATATCTAATATTTCATCTCGCACTCTTAAAGTCACAACCACATCAGCAATTGCTTCTTTAACTTTAAAAGCGCCAAGAACAACTAAAAATTCATAAAATTCATCATCGCTATAAGTACGTAAATTCAAAACATCTGTTGCAATTGTAGGATCTGTTAATGAGCTTCTTAAAAACCGAACTGCTATCTTCTCTTCATTTAAAAATTTAAAATCCGAAATTAAATCTTCTAAAGAAGAACGATCAAAATTAAGACCAATATCAACATTAAGACTCATAAGAGCATCAAAATTACCATTTAAATCAAAAGTATTTGCATTTTCCTTATTTTTACAACAACAAAATAGAATTATGGTTAAAATTAATATTCTATAAAATAATGCACCTCTCATAATTTAAATCTCCTTTTAATGAAAAAGATATCTCATTAATTTAATTAAAAATTGCAACAATAACTCTCGTTATCAAAGCACAATCAAATAACAACTTATCAGACTGAAATAAAAACCTTTCAAACTAACAGATTAAACAAGAAACACTTTAAAATAAAACTTGAAATATAAAAAGAATAAAATGAAAAACAAAATTAATAATTAAAAAATAATTGAGCAAACTTACAAAAACAAAATCAAGTTAGAATACATACAAATCAAAATTTAAATTCAAAAAATATTAAAAAAATATTCAAAAAACTCCAGAAGTATTTCCCGTAGCAAGAGTAGGAACACCAGCAGAATTAACATAAGTTATACTACCAACACCATGAGTATGACTTTCAAATAACTTACCATTAATATATACATTACCTTTAAATTGAATGCTGTCTGCCTCAATAACCAAAGATTTCATAGAAATATTAGTATCATCACCCGTGCACATAACATTCTTCGTACTACAAGTAACATCATCACTAGTAATATCAAGCTCTTTTGAACTAAAACTAAACTTACTAACCTCAATACCTGCAGACTCTAACTCTACCGCATTTAAAATGTAGAAATAATGTTTATCAAAATAATTATTATCTTTTTCATTAAAAATATTTATACTACTTTGAAGCAAAACTACCTTATCACCTTCCTTCAGTTCAAGCCTTAGACTTGAAATATTGCGACTAATAATCTCCAGCTCCTCATACTCTTCAATTAAGACAATTCCTTCTTGAGTATTCATATTAAATTCCTTAATAACTCCAATCCGACAAATAAATACGTTATCACGCAAATACTTTTTAGCATCTTGTAATACAATATCATTACTTAAAGTCCCAAGTCTCCTTGAGATTTCATAGTTATCCTTATCCTTCATAAATTTACCCTACCTGTAAAACATTAGATTCATCATAAAGCCTTAACTTTAATGTACAATCATTCACATTGCTTAAATCAGCACCTGTCTCTTGCACGAAAGCTTTAACAAGGCCGCCATATCTATCTATGAATTGCACACTATCTCCCAACTTAATTTTATCTGTAAAGAGAAGTGTGACATTCCAAAAAAGAATGGTGGATTTATCCACAAATCTCACTTCTCTTTGCGGTACAAATAAAAGGGCAAAATCTTCTAAATTCTTATAAACCTTTCGCCCAAACAGTCCATCAAAATTAATAAAAACAAATTTAGTATCAACCTTAAATTCTAAATCACCAATATCCACAAAAATTAAATGAACATATTTTTCAATAAGTTTTTCTAAAAATTCCCTTAGAGTAGTCGCATAAAAACTTTCACTTATAATTCGATTTTGATCCTGATAACTCATATAAATAATGGCTTGATCTGGCAAGGCCAGATTTATTGCATCCTGTAAAGATTTACCACTGTAATCCTTAACATCAAGTTTTTTATTAAAAAAAGTATCATAAGACAGTAAATAAATATCATACTTACACTCAAAGTCTCCAACCTCATAATCAATATCAATAGGTGCACCCAAATACCCAGCAATAATAAATCTATAATCTAAATCACCATCATCAGCAAATTTTTTATAGTATATTCTAACAACATCCCCACGATGTACAGATTTATTAAAATGCAAAGGCATATTGTATAGCCTTAAACTTGCTTTCTTATATTGAACAGTGCTTACAAAAGAATGCTCACTTTCAATTTTAATCTCAACCTCAGGTGCACCATTTTTTGTCTCTATTACCAATTTAGGGGGGTGACTTTTAATATCGCTACTCGCATCATAAAATTCTATTTTAAAATCATATTGAAATAATAACATAAAATCCCTCATAAGCCTTAATTGCCCTATAGAAGTCAATATTCACAAATATCACTCTTAAATATCTTGTCAATATCTAGGTCAATAATAAATCTTAGAATCAATAATTTAAAAATTAATATTAATTACCATCAACACTACCATCATTTGTGTATGATGATTTAAAATTAACAGGTTTTTCCCCAAGTGGTCTAACAACAGGTCTTATAAAAGTTGGTCTTATGTCACTGCCTGGTCTTTTGCGACCTGGTCTGGTACTACTTGGTCTTAAATTGCCTCTCTTGAGGCTACTTGGTTTTAAGCCTTTCTGTCCCCCCTGTCTTTGCATGACCTCTTTTGCATTCTCTTGTCTAAATTCCAAATCACCACCATCACTTTGCCTTCTAAACCTAGGCCTCCTTGCACCCTCATTACTTTGTTGTCTAATCTTGGATCTTTGCAAACTGCCTATATCACTCTCATCGTTTTCCATCGGTTGCTCCTGCTCCTGTACTCCTCTCTCATCATAATTCCTCACACTAGGTCTTTTCTTAGAAGGTCGACTACTTAAACTTTGCCCCCTTCGACTCATTTGTCTTGCAGGCTGTCTTGAAGATTGTCTTGCAGGCTGCATTGAAGGCTGTTTTTGATCACCATTATTTTTACCTGTAATAGCTACTTTAATACCAAATTTTTGGTCAACATAATTTTCTACAAAATCAATCTCTTTAAGCTGCAACCTAATGAATAACTTGGTATAATCAGGATTTTTAATCCAAGTCTTATTACTAAAACTTAAAACCCTATGTCTATCCATACCAAATGAATGTTCCATAGGAATCTCTACTAATTGTTGAAATCTATTGTCAGTCTCTGTAAATACATCATCATCAAAATACTGACCATATTCCCTTAAGAACTCATCCTCTACCTGCAAAAAAATTTCATCCTGTATGATACTGACAAGACATTTATAATAACTTTCAAGTTCGGCTATTCTTTGTAAAATCCTTTTTGCTTTTTCATTCTTATTTGGATCATCAACATTCACCAAAACACCATCTACAATATCATAACTAGCCTCATAAGCCTCCTCAATCTCTTTAGCAAAATTCCAACTTGCAAAATCAAAAGGCCTACCTAGAGCCGCACCAAGATTATTAAATAATAAAAATAAAAACAAAAATATAATATATTTAATTTTAACCATACACTTCTCCTAATTAAAAAAATATAATACCTAATTATATTCTAACCTTTATATGTGAAAAAATTAAAAGTTTTTAATATTTTAATTGTTAAACTAATTTCAAGTTCATCAATAAAAACAGTATTGCTCATTCTTAAAGACTCAATAACAGCAATCTCGTGAAATCCTATTGATGGGCCATAAATAGTATAATAAGTCCCACTATTAAACCTTTCTCTAAATTGTAGCTTTACAAAATTAGTATTAAACTCTAAAACGCTATTTGCAAAAGGAGTCATCCTGAAACTTTCAATTAAAACTTTATCATGAACAACAGATAAAATAGCGCCATGTAACTCAATTATCTCAGGATTAGCCGTAGAATTATAATTTATAGATTCACTGTTTTTAGTGTTAGGATTAACAACAGTTTGTTGAGAAGTAGAAACAGTTAAAGATTCTTCAATAGATTTCAATTTTGGAAATATAAAAAATACTTGTGGTAAATATGCAAAACCCTTAAGATCAGGCCGGGGAAAAAGTGCAATAAAATTAAATGGTCTTGTAAAACCCAAAATACTATTTACAATGCCCTGAATAAATAATGTTATATCCTCTACCATATTAAATATCCTCTTAACTTCAAAATATTAAACTCTGTCTCCAAATCTATCTTTAAGGAATTCCCGAAATTTCACTGCGCATCTTATAATCATTCATATTATTTTTTAAAGAAGAACTTTGCCTACCTAACATCAAAACACCACTTAAAGCATTAATAGCACTCTCTATACTGATAAAATAAGTACTAAGAGGCTGAATAATGCTCTTCTCTAAATCCATTCCATGAGTCCAACTTAAAAGCTCCTTAACATTCTCTAAAAGAATACGTATATCATTAATACCACTCAATAAATTCGTATTGTCTGGACTAAACTTACCAACTTTATCTTCACCTTTAAACCAAGTCAATCTTGAATTTGAATCTGAATTTGAACTTGAATTAATCAGATCTGAACTTAAATCCAAGTCAAGGGCATTCAAACGCTGCTTTAGTCCTAAATCAAAATTCATACCTGTATTTCCTAAAAACTCAGAAAGGTTTTCTTTTAAAAGCTTAAATTCATCAGCACGAAAAGATAAGTTCTCACTATCTCCTTCAAACAATTTATAAATAACAGATACAGCATCATCATTACCCTGCAAAGGCACACTTTCCTTTAAATGACTTGCAAGTTTAACTGCATCAAAAAGCACATCAGAAGTATCAGACTTTTGGGTATTCAATAAAGACTTAAATCCACAAGTTTGACGAATAAAATCATTCATGTCTACTTGAGTATCAAATTTACCTGTACTTGCAAGTATATTTTCAATTTCTCCAAGTTCAAAATTATTATAAGTCACCTCATCAATTCTGCTACCAATACCATTATTAACACCATTAGCATTACTTTTACTTTTACTTTTAACTTCATCCTCACTCTTAAATTTACAATTATCAGTAATTCTTGGAAGCTCAAAAGAATCTAAACTCAAATTGCCTAAAGGTTGCTTAAAAACATCTGAACTTAAAGTATTGGTATTTGAATTCAAAAGTGAACCTAAATGTGCTAAATATGGATTCAACTCTGATCTTAAACTTGAAATCAATTTTAAATTACTATCTATATTAGTATCTAAATCATTATTTGAATTATTAACAGATAAAGCCAATGCATCAGAAGGCCTTGTAAATAAATTTGATATTAAATTCGAAGATATAAATGAAGACATAGATTTATCTAAATCATCTTCTATGCTCATACCACTTTCTCTAAAGTTTGAAACTTGACTCAAATTTTTAAAAACTGGTATTGCATCTAAAGCAAAATCAATACTTGGCATCTCAACTAAAAATTTATTACTCATTAAATTATTATTTAAACTATCATTTAAAGTACCATTCAACAAATTATTAACTACCTCAGAATCAATAACGGTTTTCATCTGTTCCTCTAGAAAATTACTACTATTCATAAACTTTAAATACCTATCTAATTTATCGAAATCAATACCTGAATTGATACCCAAATTAAAATTTACTTGATCAGAAAATAATAAATCCTGTCTTGCACTATGTGGATTTAACCTCATACACAAATCCCCTCTATACCTTTAATGCAAATAGGTTTTCATATACTTCCCTTTTAAGCTTAAAATTAGCTATTTTGTTCATCTCTAAAAGCTCACGATATTTAAGTCGCTTAACCTCATCAAAGGTACAAACTCCCATTAAAACGGGAAAATAATATTTACAATCCTCGCTTCTTAAATACTGCAAATACTCTAAATACTCACTCAAAACTACACTACGATTCATAAATTATCCTCTTAAACAATCAATTTCTCATAATTCCATCTATTATTAATATATGGATACTTAACAAAAGTTCCACCAGCATCCTGAAAACTTTCAATATAAACCAAACTGGGTTCCTTAAATCCCGTTATTTTTTCTACTAACGAATACTGAACAGCAAAAAAAATAGTAGGAAGTGAATATTTATATAAAAATGAATGCTCTCTATTATTACTAATAATGTCATAAAATTCATCAAAAAAAGCCATAGATATCATTAATCCACTTATTCGTTTTAAAACAGGTATGCTATTAAGTTTTTCTTTTAAAACCTCTTGGCTTGCATCAAATCCTAAAATTAAATCCCAATCATACATAGGAATATCCCGTAATACATATTCATATGTATTATTCTTAGTTAAAATTTTTAGTTTATACCTCATAAATTAAAGCCTCTCAACTTCACAATCAATTGCATGTATTACAAAATTCACACCATCACTATTATTTGCATAATTACGACGTGGTATTTCTGAAAAGAATGCATGATTAGAAATAATCTTAAGTCCCATCTGATCATTGAATACTAATGATCTAAGCTTGTCTCTCTTCGATTGAGAAAAATAAAATTGCTCATTACTAAGTTTAGTTAAAATCTTATAATCAAATGCACCTTTGACAATCTCTAAACTAAATACATGTACAATCGTCCTTGGATCTCTGAAACTTGGAATTGGAATATTCCTTTCCTCAGCACTGGTAGTTGCCATGGTATTTGGAAAGGTTGAATATTGCAATTTCCCTCTATCTATTAAAATATCTGCAAAACTAAAAAATACTAACTCTAATGAATAGTAATCCTCCATCACTAACCCTCCTGTCTCAAATAATCATTAATATCATCACTATTTATGTTTAATACAACACTCTTAAAACTGTCATTATATTTAATCCTTATGCTTAAACTTAAACCCAACTCATTATCTGCCCTTAATATAAACTTAATGTCACCAAAAGACACTATAAGTCCTCTCTCCTTAAATTCCTTAAATAAACATTCAAGACCTGCTGTATATGCATTAGGTCTACCATCTGCAAGTTTTAACTGACTTAGCTTACTATTTTGCCTATTATTCTTGTTCCATATACGTATCAATTCTCGAGTTGCCTCATTCTTTATAAGGTAATACGTAAATTCTTCATCAATTGGAGCGCCTGAACACTCAACCCCTTCCTTAAATGCTAAAATTCCATCTCTACCAGTCTCATTAAGAAGCGTATAAAAATTAATATTAGATTTCCTAAGTGTATTAATTAAAGTTGCATCATAAAGTGGCTTCGCCCTTAATATCATGCCATAAGGATTGGTAGCATGAAAAATAGTGGCTTCATGTAAATATTTAGCCGTAAACTTAAGATGTAAATTATCATCACCACTATCGTACATACAAATAATTCCACCTCGCTGGCTTAAAGGCATAGCTTCCATAAATTCAGGTAGCTTATCGAATTTAGTTGAAAATATCATAAACTTTACAAGCTTTTTAAATGCAAGATATTCCATATTATCTACCTCACGCACTACCTCAGTAAACACAATAAATGAATGTATATTCTTCTTTAAATATTGAGCTACCATATCTATATCTTCATAAATATACATATTGCATGACTTAAGGCCATCTTCATTAAAAAAATCACTACATGCCTTTACTAAAAATGCACGTTGCCTAGATGCTTCTGCAATATTATCTTTATCTGGTAATTTATCTACACCTGCTAAAAATTCATCTCTAATTTGAAGATTCCCTATGTCATCATCAAAATTTGAAACATTTAATACCAAATGTTTGTCCTTTAAAACATCGCTCCTATAAATAAGCAAAGGATTATAGTACCCTATGCTCTCAAATTTAACTGTATCTCCAATTAAATTGACATTAATCGTATCTTGTGGCATATTGTCTCCTATTTTTAAATTTACTTTTTATCTTGATTAATTTCTTTTATTTTTATCTTTATTGAATTTACTAATTTTGAACCTCAACAGCTTGTATATTGATCCTGTAAGCCTGACTTAATCCTAAAACTGAAACTCTATTCTTACAAGAAATATCAATAAACCCTCTATTCTTCAAATCGCCTGTAGGTTTCATGTAATAATTTAAAATAAGTCTATATTCATCGTTTAATCGCTTTATAAATTCAAACTTATAAGAATTTTCATGCAAGAATTCAAGAAAACATCTATAAATTTCATGCACATTATTATATGCTCTAAATTTGCCTACATCCCGCACAAATCCCAAAAAATAAACCATAAACTTTAGTCCAAACTCATTCACATTATCATAAAAACTTCCACTCACATACTTTCTAGGCTCAATACAATCAAATTCTAATGGTTTGATCACCACAAGATCCGCATGGATATTTTTAAGTTCATCTAAATATATCTGATTATAAGAATTTATAATCTCTATCTTAATCTCTCGTACTTTTAAGTAGTTTTTAAACTCAAGAAATATTTTTATTAGAAAAATTTGTGCCCTATTTAAATTAATTAACATTAATATTAATCCAATGACCTTAACATCAACACACTATACCTTATATTTCCTTGCACATAACCATTGGTACCAATAATTTCATGCCACACCTCACTTACAAGCACCTGATCTGCTAATTGAAAATCAATAGATGAAAGTGTATATACCTTAGAGTAAATTACTTTTGAAATTACGTTTGAATCAAAAAGATTAATATCTTCCTCTTTCTTTACTAAAAAGACTCCATTAAACGCAGTAGTATTTGCCTTATCCACCTTTTTTTCATAAGATGCATTATTCCTATGTCTTGATAAATCCCTTTGAGCAATAAACATTTCCTTAGAATACCTATTGATGGTATCAGTTATAGCTAAATCTAAACCCAACCCTAGATCAAGATCAAAACCAGTCATCATACAACTCCTACTAATACACGTCTATCATTCTTAATTCTCTTTATAAGATCATTAAAAGCAACACAAAAATCTTTCAACTTAGCCTCTTCTCTCAAGACGTAATCTGAGTATTCTATTCCTATCTCATTAAATCTCTCTGATTTCACTCTGTTAAAATCAAAATTTACAAGCTTACCTCTCTTCTTAAGTTCACACCCTAAAAAGTAATAAGTAAGTAAAAATATCTTACTTGCGCTTAAACTCTCAAGTCCTAAACCTTTGCTAAGTAAAATATTCTCAAGTAATTCTACATATATATTAAATTCCTTTAAACTAAGCTCACTTGAACTTAACATCAATAAATCTAGAACCTTAGCATAAATATTATCTATACTATCCAAATTATTTAACTGCTTGTCCATTAATTTAAGCCCAGCTTACCTTAAATCTAAGTATTGATTTTTCACTGGCAAGAATGGTTCCAATAGAAAAATCTAGAAAACTAGTCCTAAAATTACTACTTGACATCTGTGTATATGCATTTAAAATTGGAGGATGACCATCCTTTAATACCAAAAGCTTAGAACTTCGTGGATAAATTAGTATCTCATTATTGAGTAAATTCGTAGTCTCCAGCTGAATATCAGCATCATTATTGATAGCTCTTAAATAATCAAATAACATATCTTTATATGAATAGTTATTATTACGTAATCTCTCAAGCAAGGTTGCTTTGATCTTGGGAGTTGTTAAAACCTTAAAAGGAACACTTCTCTCATCCTCTAAATTAATATTATCTATCTCGGTATTTAAAGCCTTTACTAAATCTGAAGCTCCTATAACCTTTACGGTCCTATCTATTTGTCCTGGAAGATTAAGCAAGCCGTACATGGTCTCTCGATTAGCACCATCAACAAGAAGGGTTCTTTTGTTTGTTTCACTTGGAAAAGATAGGCCACCCCTTAGATAATGTGAACTTATAAGCTTATGTATCTCAGATAATGAATGCTTAAGTCCTTCTCTCATATTAATATTATTAACTGCCTGAATATCTAACTTTCCATCAGGAGCATAATACGTAAAAGCATATTGAAATGGTAAGTAATTAACAAGAACCACTTGCCTTTTAAACTTTATGGTCGCAACAGTACTAAAATCATTAACTCTAAGCGTTGGCAGGTCTACTATACTTGAATTCCATTTTATGATCTTTTCACTGGCAAGTGATATATCACTACTCTCTATTTGGTCATTATCAAAAAAATGATAATATTCAGGTATCGGTTTATCAAGAGATAAAGAATCTCTGATAGTATTTATAAATTCTTCGTTATTAAATAGATTTTCACTCAATGTTGATCTCTCCTTAAATTTTTAACTAATTTTTTTTAATTCAATTTTGAAGTAATATTGTTTAAATAAACAAAATAAATAACTGATTTTATATAATCTTGATACAATCCGAACAAATCTAAACAGCCCTATGCAACAAGCTTGCTAATAAGCATAGCCCTTACGCCATAAGTTCCAGGCTTATCTTTAAATTCTAAAGCATAACTTAAGGCTACTGCATGCATATAAGTAGTATCATCTTTAATCTTTGTCAGCACTCCCGTATTATCAAAAACTAACTTATCCCCAAGCTTCACATTAGAATCTGCAAGTAAAATACACTTAAAACTACTAGCAATTGATATAACCGTAGCTGTTTTGGTAAAATCATCATAATCTATGCAAACCCCATAAAGCTCACTCCCACCACCACGTGCCACCTTTGGCAAAAGACTATCATCAGTCATCAACTTAACACCACGCTTATAACAAAAATCAATAGCCCGATAATTTTCAAGCTTATCTGCTACTGAATATTGCAATCCCCCTCTGTGAGCAAAACAGATATCAGATATCCCAAAATTACTGCTCTTATCAAAAACAGATGGATTGATGCTATAACTTTTAAGTTGTTCTAAAACCGCTGCTTGCGTACCTGCCTTGAAAGCCATAAGTTCTCTCTCAAGTTCACTTTTTTCTTGAATCAAATTAGCTACAAGTGGATCCGACTTGTTTCCATCGTCTGCTGCCATAAATACTCTCCTTAAAAAAATTTTTTAAATTTAAAATTACTTAAATATATATTAAATATAAAAATATAAATAACTTAAAAGCTCATGCATCATAAAATTCTTGTTTAAGCTGCATCCACTCATTAAACATTGCTTGTCTTAAGTCTTTATAATTCTTTATTGAATGACCACCATTATTTCGTAAACTTAAAACTTCCTCCCCATTCTTATTAAAAGTCATTAAACCATATGAATTATTCATATTCTTAGATGAATCGATATTTGCGCTTGCAAGTCTTAAGAGTATGTCTTTAGCACTAGTACTCAAATTTCTAATATCAAGACTACCCGCAACTGCTAATATTTGTCTCTCATCAACGTACTTTTTTATAAGCTCACATGCCTGAATGTCTAAAACTTCACTTAACCCATGTCCAGAGCTTAAAAGATCTTTTGTATTATAATTTGAACTTAAATTATCATCAGCAAGTCTGATAACCCAAACAGCTCTGGTTAATAACTCATTATCAATAGTATTACTATTAGAATTAAAATTAGTATTAGTGTTAAAATCAGAATTAGTAACATTAACATTATCATTATTTTTATTATTAGAATTACTGCTACTTAAATTCTGTTCAGAATTGGTATCATTTTGAAGTTCAATTGAAATATTTGCACTATTGGTTCGCTCTTCACTATTCATTATTAAAAACTCCCTTTGCTTAAAGCTTAAAATTTAAAAATTAATCAAAATTTAAAATCAAAATGCAACTTACTATTTAAGCTAGCTATCTCATCATTATTTAAAGAATTTTCTCTTATAACCTTCTGATATTTAGAATACATGTCAAGTAATTTCATATCTCTTTCTATTTTTTGTTCATCGCTTAAAACTATAAGATCATTAAAACGCATGTTAAGTCTGTAGTGTTTATTAAGTTTTAAATTAACTGAAACTAATGCTGATTCTTGAACGGTATATAAAAAATCTATATAATTCATCCGATCACCCTTACCATCATTTCCCAAACCCTTTACCTGTTCATTAAAATTTCTAGTTAACGGCTCTTTGCTATCAGCTCCTATCTTTGCCCTTACAAGTTCAAATGCATCCTTTAAAAAGGACAAATCATACTTAACAACTTGCAAGCTTGCACTCTCACATGCACTATAAAATATTCCATCATTACAAAGACCACCCTTTAGTCTCTCAAGAACACGATCAAGCTCAAATTTAATTGTGCCTAAGTTTTGATTTAAATTATCATCTCTTTTAAAAAACGTAGAAAATAATCCCTTACCCCTAGTACTAAAATGACTAACCTGATTCTTAGCATCCTGTAAAGCTTCTACAAGCTCTGCCAATTGTTCATCCTTGTAGAATAAAAAATTATATTGACCAATACGCTTTTCAATCTCAGAATATATCTGTTCTAAAAGACAAATACTTAAAAGCAAACTCTGAGTATAGACTGGAATATGCTCTCCTAATATATAGTCAAAATTTTCATGAATTATAACTCGACTCTTGTGCAAAACAATAGACTTACCATCATCTCGGCAATATTCTAAGTAATCACTACTTCGATCATCTCTTATCCGCTTATAATCTAAATACTTAAATCCAACAGGTAATTCATCATTGATGCTCTTACTCAAGTCCTCATCTAAAACTTTAGGCTTGATCAAAATATATCCAGCACCATTAAATCTGTAACTTATCATAGCTTCTAGAAGTGCTTCTTTGAGCTCTAAACTTAAGGTTCGCAAATTACCCAAGTCAAATATAGACGGATTTAAAAATTCTAATTTAATTCCAGGTCTTAATGCATCCTCTGCCGAGTTTTCTATGTAATTCCTAAAAAATAATGAATATTTGTAAAGTTTTAATGGATCAACTGATTTTTTAAATAATATGCTTTCAAAATCATTCGTACCTTTTTTAAATATCATAAATTTATTATATCACCAATATTTAAATTAGTAAACTAAATATGAATTAATAATACTGATTATTTTAAAATCTACTCCATCTATGTGTAAGTCTCCTCTTCTTATGAACATCACCAACAATTGATTTTCTTATTACCCCTCACCACATAACAAATACTTTTTGCAAAAAATCATAATAGAAAAACTAACCCTTATAAAAAAGTTAAAATAAATTGAATAAAACTCATAAATGAAATATGAACAATATAAATTGCTTGAATAAAAAAATTTAAAATGATTTAAAATGATTCAAAAATGACTAATTGGATGATTCATCTAAAATAATGAACATAAATTATTAAAGTCCTCTTTTTTTTATAAAATTATCGGTCTCTAAAACGAATTCTTTGCCATAATGAGAAGTTAGCGTAACTTTAATCTTATCTAACCTTTTAAGGCTATCAATAAACTTACGTCTAAGACTAATAGTATAAGTATTATACACAGGAATCGGAAAAATAACTCTTAAAAATTTATCATTATTCTTAGGAGCTCCCATCTGAAAATCTTTAATTGTTGCAAGTTGCACACTAGGCTCATCAAGATTAAATACTGACACATCAGCATCTACACCATCAAATACTATACTTCTAATATCAATTGCTCTATACTCACCTGGTATTGTAAACTTTAAAAAATAAGCTGGATATCCTTCTAAAATTGACTGTCTATGTTTTTCTTCATATGAATCTACATTGACTTGCTTCCTAGCAACTGGTGATAAATCCTGTTCTTGGAAAGAAATTTGACTTATACTACCAGATTTAAATTCTTCTGTGTACTCTTTATAACAAAAATAATCATACTCACAATACGATCCAACATCTGCTGCTATAAGAGAAAATACTCCAAACACGTAAAATGAAAATAAATAATAAAATATAACAATAAATCTAGAATTTATCATACTCCCTCTCGCACCGCGCACAAAGAAATCTAAAAATTAAGCTTTACGCTAATAACTCTAAAATATCAATTAAACTGTTTAAATTTGCCGAACTAACTTTAAAAAAATATTCTCTCTCAACCTTAGTTCCTGATTCAATACACACAACACAAAATTCTAAGTCACCCCCCTTAACTTCTCGTATAAGCTTCTGCCATTCTGATTTGCCACGCTTAAAGTCAATCTCAACACTACCAACCCATTTTTTATCTCTATTAAACATACTAAGTGGCATATCCATACCACTCTCTGTATCAAGATAAACATCATTTCCGTTTAATTTTATAGCCTTTACTTGAATTGAACGATCACTTTTGAATTTAAAGTGTGCACTTATATGATCTGCATAACTATCATAGCCAATCGAAAAAAAATTATCATTATTACTAGTCAAATTCAACAAAACACGTCCTGCATTACTTTTATCACCTTCATAATATATTACAAGTTCTTGCGCTCCTTTGGCAAATATATCATAAGACATAAATAGATTGATTATAAATAATAATTTAAAAAAGAATTTATTTACTATCATAAGTCAAACACTCTACCAAAAAATTATAATCAATAAATATTAACATAAGTATACATAATCCAACATACAAAATCTATATTCAAAAGAAATATTCATTAATATCTTTCAAACAAAAATCTTTAAAAAAATTCCTAAACTGCCAATTCAAAACATATGAAATAGTGCTTTAAATATTTCACCAAAGAATTACTCTTAACTCTTATATCTAAAAAAATTAGATAAAAAATCTAAAAACAAATTTAAATTTTAATTTTAGAATCCCCAAACTGATCTCCTTTCCTAAAATCATTAGAAAAGACTTCTTTTAGATCTAAAAATATTTGATCACACGACTTATCAGAATCCTTATCAATATCATAAAGAGTATTTGCAAATGCTTGGAATAATAAACTTATAAATGCATTACTATGCTCAACCTTGGTAAGAGTAGACTCTATTAGCAAATCTATTCCCGCATCATTATCACTATTCAACTTCGACTCAACAGTACTAATCTCACCACCCTCTTCTGATGTCTTAGCATCTCTTTTTTCTTCCAAAGTAATACGATCTAACCAAATTTTAATCCCTACAGAATCTTTTTCTCTTATTAACTTATACACCTTTTTGAGACCTTGTGCTAACTCTCGCCTCTTAGAACCATCAGTATCATTTGTTTTTAACCATTTAAAAAATTTCTTATGTCCATTCTCTAGTTTAATATGCTTCTCATTTTCTTTATTATTAGACTTAATAGCACTTGCAAGATGACTTTCTAAGCGATCAATTGCCTGAAGATCATCAGAACTTAAATTTAAAGTCATGTCATTCTTTTTACTTGTCTCTGAGTTTAAAACAGCAGAATCAACCCCCAATTCACTCCCAGCAAATACACCAGATCCAATTCCCTGAATAGTATTCACCTCTAAACTGCCTGCACCTTGAATAGTATCAATGCTATTAACAACATTGCCATTATTATTCCTACTCCTGCCCACAGTTTTGCCTACTGATTTTTGCTTACCAACATTAGACTCATCAGACTTAGTTATTTGCTTTTTAAAAATTTGTGTTTCATTACCAACAGTTCCAGTATCACGAGTTCTAATAGAAGTCTTATTAGCAACAATAGCATCATCAGAATTAACATGAATATCAGCAGAGATAGTACCATTAGCATCCTCAGATAATGCTACTACCTCTACAATAACACTGTTTGCTCCTTGAGCTACAACTGACTCCACATCTCTAATATCACCTGCTAAGGTTGCACCTACAGTTTCTGATGCCGTTGTTCTTACAACAACTTCTCCCCCCTCATCAGATGAAAAAACTTCTTCTTTAATTACAACTTCTGCTCTATCTTTATCATCCTTATCATCAACAATATTAACTTTATCTCCAACTCCACTTATAGCCACATCGGTCACAGCTAAGACTTCTTGCCCATCCCCTGATTTTGAAGATTTTGAAACAACACTTACCAAATTATTTCCCGTAACGCCTGTTACCCCATTCTCGCCCTCACTCGAGTCTCCATCATTTCGTTCCTTTAATTCACTTGTGAGATTTAATAAACTATCAGAGAGAAAATCTTTTGCATCTTGAAGTAATTCATTTTCATTTTTTAACATTGCACGATCTGTATTTGCAGTGCTATAAATTTCGCAACTCAGCATAAAGACACTAAAGATACTTACAAATACAGTAAAAATACCAAAAGAAAAATCTTTCATATAAGCCTTTTCCCTCCTTCCTTCCTCCTTATTACAAACTCCACAAATATAAAATATCAGATTTTAATCTTAGGTAATTATACAGCAATAAAGTCTAATTTACAGAAAAACGCTTAAGCGTCCTTATATTTGAAAATAATTCTTATCTTAATTTTCTTAATTTTAAATATGCAAAAACATGCTCTAAAGCATAAATTAAGCTCTAAAACATGTCAAATAATTAAAATAAATTAAATCACAGCTCTAATTCTTAAAAAAATGGTTTGATCAAGATATAATCAACTATATCAACGATCTCTTAACTTTCAAGAATTACCACCCATAATCCCAATTAACAAAGAAACAATTCCACCATGGCTTTGTTGCTGCTGGCTTTGCTACTTTTGGTTTTGCTGCTTTTGGTTTTGGTGCTGACTTTGTTGCTGGCTTTACTGCTGCTGGCTTTACCGCTGCTGGCTTTGTTGTTGCAGTAGTAGTCACCGCTTTAGCAGTTGTCTTAACTTCAGTACTATTATCTTTAATTTCATCTCTTTTCAAATCACCAGAAGATGTGGTTCTCTCTTCAATAACAACTTCTCCTGAACCTTGGCTTATAGATACTCCTGAATTTTGTTGCCCAGACACAACTGTTGATTCTGCACTTTGCATCCCAAATTCAACTAAATTTGATTCCACAATTTGACTATTCAAGCCTTGATTGTCAACACCTTGCATCTCAAGTTCAACTAAATTTGATTCCACAATTTGACTATTCAAGCCTTGAACACCAGCACCTCTTAATCCTGAAACAGAATCACCTTCTAAACCTGAAAGAGATTTGCCATAATCAGAAGCAATGCCTGAAATAGAATTACCTTTTGTATCAGTGTCCTCACCTCTTACAGTTGTTTCTGGGGTAGTCTGAACTTTTAAGTTTGAAACAGCCTCATTCTTTGAAACAGCCTCATTTTTTGAAACAGCCTCATTTATTCCGTTTTCTGAGTCAACATTCTTACCTGATTCTATACCACCCAAGCCATCAACTACTGCATTTTCTATTAATTGACCAATAGAAGACAACAATCCTGGATTTTGCTCGTCACCACCATCAATAGCATTTAAACCCTCTGCTACTGCACCAATAACATTTCCCGCAAATTGATCAATCGCAGACAATAATCCTTCTTGAGCTTGATCACTGATATTTTGCTTATTAGCAGCCCCCTTAGTACTTTCTAAAGCTTCTGGATCAAAAGCACCTAAAAACTTACAACTCATAAGCATCAACATACTTAAAGATACAAAAATAAAACTAAATTTTCTCATAAAAGTTTTACATTCCCTCCTTAAATTATTATAAATTTAAATATGATTGACTATTTAAAATTAAATATCTCAAAATTGACAAATTTCAATTTACAATTCATATATACGTATACATATATATATATGTATATATAATCTAATTTGATATTTAAAATCATTTGAATTGTTCCTAAAAACAAATCTTAAATTACTAATTACTAACTGTTAAGTCAAGTCTACAACCATACAAAAATGTGCCCTAGAACTTAAAGCTCTAGGGCACATTAATATTAAATTAACATTATATTAAATATGATCCTTAATCATAAAAAATAGATTGGTTTAAAATATCATCAGCATTCCAATGATCTCTTAACTTTCAAGAATTACCACCCATGATTCCAATCAACAAGCAAAAAATTCCACCATGATTCTCTTGTTGTTGCTGGCTTTGGTGATGCTGGCTTTGCTGGCTTTGCTGGCTTTGTTGGCTTTGTTGCTACTGGCCTTGTTGCTACTGGCCTTGTTGCTACTGGCTTTTTTGCTGCTGCTGCTGGCTTTGCTGCTACAGTAGTAGTCACCGCCTTAGCAATTGTCTTAGCTTCATCTCTTTTCAAATCACCAGAAGATGTGGTTCTCTTTTCAACAACAACTTCTCCTGAACCTTGATTTGTAGATACTTCTATAGATACTTTTGTATTTTGTTGCTCAGACACAACTATTGATTCTGCACCTTGATTGCCAATACCTTGACTTTCAACACCTCTTGCTCCTGGAAGAACATGTCCTTCTACATCTAAAATAGGCTGACCATCCACAATTGGCAAATCAACATTTTCTATGCCTGAATCAAAAATACCTTCTGTTAATTGACTGTCACCTGATGATCTTCGATTTTTAGCTTCATCCAAAACCTCTAACATCTCTGATTCAAGCCTAGATATGAGTTCACAACTCATAAGCATCAACATACTTAAAGATACAAAAACAAAACTAAATTTTTTCATAAAAGTTTTATATTACCTCCTTAAATTATTATAAATTTAAATATCATTGACTATTTTAAAATTAAATATCTCAAAATTGACAAATTTCAATTTACAATTCATATATACGTATACATATATATATATGTATATATAATCTAATTTGATATTTAAAATCATTTGAAGATTATTTAAATTTGACCTAAAACCAATTTTAACTTATCTGACGTTAATCTCGACTTGGAATATTAAAAGCATCAGCAGATAAGAAATTTTCAATCTCAACACTATATACTTTATCATCATGAGATACTAAAGTTATTTTAAATGTTTTCTGTTTGCGCAATATCCTAAATAAAGCCTCATTAAGTATAACTATCATCTCATTAACAACTCTAACTGAATACTTCCTTAAATATTTCTCATCTAAAACATCATTACCACGAGAAATTTGAAAATATGGTATGTTGGATGAGATAAATGCTTGACTGGTTTCGCCATCATAAAGAACAGCATCAACTCCACCAAAGATTATATTTTTAAAATCCATCATGCGTCCACCATCAACCACCTTGAGATATAAACTAAAGGATGGAGGTTGATGTTTATTAGCTTCAAGAAACTCTTTATCCTTTATACTCAAGTTTTTACAATTTGACATAATTTTATCAAAATCAAGATACTCTACCTTAAAAAAAAGAAAACTTATGTTACTACTGCTATCAAAATACTCCTTGTAAAAACTCTCATTTTTTAGAGGGTGACAATATGTATA
Source organism: Borrelia tillae (assembly GCF_055693965.1). NCBI lineage: Bacteria > Pseudomonadati > Spirochaetota > Spirochaetia > Spirochaetales > Borreliaceae > Borrelia > Borrelia tillae. The sequence continues at coordinate 9,287 of NZ_JBTGSB010000002.1, read as the reverse complement.
TGTATGTGTATATGAATCATACCACTGATGAGAAGAACTGTTTTAAAAAAAAGGCAAAAGAAGCTACTAAAAATATAAAAAAACATATAAGCAAAAAAACATATACTTTAAATACAAGAGGCCTAATCTTACCCATATATTCTTACCACATTACCACATATATTATTTTATTCAAATCAAACACGGCTTTAAGCAAATAAATATTATGCACAATGAGTTTAAAGCTCATCAAAGAAATCAAAAAATTTCTTCGTATCATCAACACTAAACTCCAAAAAAATACTTCTCTCAACACACTCAATATCAAACTTTAAACCTTCAGTTTTTGCAAATTTTACCAATTCTAAATGTTCACCCAAATCAGTATTCAAGCAAATCTTAAACCCTGTAAGAGAAATTGAATCATCAAAAGGTAAAGGATATTGAGTCCAATTCAAGCCCAACTGCTTATTGTCATTTAAATTCAAATATTTATGGTCAACTGGAACACCATTTAAAGAAACCTTTAAAAGGGTAAGGGGTTTTTCAGTTTTAATATTAAAATCAAGAATAATTTGCTTATTGGTACTCTTACCACCACCATAATGACAAGTTAAACGAATAAAATCTGAATGATGTCTTAAAATCGAAGACACATGGATTGTACCCCTATTAACATCATGTGCAACTTGAATTTCTTCTGACAAGCCTTGTGTAAAGCTTAAATGAAAACCTAAAAATGATATCAACATTATTACTGATACAAAAAAAACTTGAAAGGTCATAATACTTATGGGTTAAATTATAAGTGATTATTAAATGTTTTACAAGAATCAAAATATTTAATTAAATAAATCTTTAAAAGCCAATACACTAATACTAAAACCAAGTAAAGCAAAATTAATGAAATTAATCACTAAAAATATTAAAATTAGTATGAAATTATTTATTTAAGATGATACAATCTTAAACCTAAGAGAAATGGTAAAAGCTCATGCAAAACAACAATTAAAAATGTAAGAATAATAAATCTATTAAAAATAGATGATATGAAGTAACTTAGAAATAAGTTTAAGGAGAAATATTTATGAATATAAAAATATCATCATTATTCATGTCTACTGCTATGTTCTGTATACAGTGTAGAGCAGACGGAAATTTAGATGATCAAAGTGCGGCAATCAGACAAAGTGCAATACAACGTAAGAAGAGCTTAGAGTCACGATCTTCCGATCATAAAAAAATACCTCCAATAAATACTAAAGATAAAGAGCCTTATGTGGTACTGGAAGACGTAAAATTAGTTAACAAAACTTGGTTTTATAAAGCAATGGTAAGATGGAGAAAAATCAAAGCTATACCTATTAGGGGTACAGACAACAAACCTATACCTGAACTTAAAGACAGAATCAGATATTCTTATTCAGTATCCCCTATTAAAGAGGGAAAAGCTTTTAGTGCAAAAGTTATGCCTATTGTACTATTTGAAACAACCGATCAGGCTGGAGATATAGAAGTTACAAGCTTTAAATTAATACACAATCCTAATAACTTAGACTTCAACTATAGAAAAGTTTGGGGATATCCTATGACAGCGCCTGAGAATTCAGAAGAAAAAGGATATAAGCTGGCAGCCTCTTTTTGGGTAATATATGAAAATGCCAAAACAATACCTGCACTTACACATAGTACCTACATAGAAGCTGAAATAAAAGTTCAGCATGGTAAACATAAGGGGGGCACCACTACACATACCATCCTACTTGACACTACTTATTTGACTCAATTAATAGAAGAGACACTTGTCAAATATCCAGAACTTAAAGAGATCTGTCCTAGTTTTCATACATATAAATCCCAAAAAGACAAAAAAAGCAATCGTAATCAATCATAATTTAAGCTTAAGACTTAAACAAAAGTGCTATTGAAGTGCTTTATATATAATAAACATAACAGTAAAATGATATTTAAAGAATTTTGCTGTTATATTTATTAAAAGCTTGTATTAGAATCAATACTAAAATATTGACAAAATTATCAGCTTTAGTTTGACAAATATTAAAATTAAAAAACAAGACTTGCACATTTAAATGGCAGCCCAAGCATTCTGCTTAAACCACCACTATTGCAAATCAAGCCATCACCTTTTTGGGTACTTAAGTGTCTTTTTTCATATTTTATGAAAAAAGGAAGTAGCAACAAAGCTAAACAAAACTAACATTTATACATTTTTTAGTTGTTGCACAAGTCTTATTTGTTATTAATAATCAATTATATGTCAATATTTAAATAGCACAAGTATTACTTAAAAATAATTTAAGCTCTCATATATCTCTTATATATATGTATACATATTAGAGTTTAAAAATATATTGAAATCTATATAAGATAAAATCTTATTAGAATTAATTATTTGTTAATAATACTTATCAATAAATAATAGTCTTGTACTTTTGAATCAAAAATGATAGCATAGTCATAGAATAAATTTTATTACTGTGTTATTTACACACAGTAGAAGGAGAATGTTTAATGAAAAAAATTATTTCATGCGCTATGGTAGTACTATTCGCTTTATTAAGCTGTAACCAAGAACCTGGTACAGGAGAGGGTGACAAATACACACGTGTTCTTGATTTCACCAAAATAGAAAAGTTTGCCAAAAACTACGAAGAAATTGTAAAGCTTTTACCTCCAGCAGAAGCAGGCAAGTCATATAAATCTGATAAACTTACAGATGCATTTACTGCTCTTGGTAACGAAGATGAGGAAACTAAATTCTTAAAAGCTTTAAAGGCAAGAGCCCTATTAAACTCGGCTATGGAACACAAAGATGCTAATAAAGTTAAAATTGAAGAAGAATTTCCAAACTTCTTATCATACTTAAAGTATGCAGCGGGTGGCGACAAGGTTGATGGCAGTTATCAAAAGGCACTAAAAACATTTACTGATACGTTATCATCATAATTATCGTCTTAAATATTCTTTACATATTGTAAGTTTTTCATAAACTCTACAAAGAAAGACTATCATATAGACTTCAGATATAATAAATACGCTACGGATGTGGCGTATTTTATTTTATTTTCTTGTCTTATAAAATAAAAAATAAAAATTTATTCTTCAAAATCGAATGTTTAAAAATAAATGCTTAATTTTAAATGATTTTTTAAGAAAAATCCCTGTATATAAAAAAAATTGCACTATGCTTTTTATCAACAATGTTTATAATGATTGTCCATGCAAAAGTGGGCTTGAAGAATTACATAAGCTGCAGCTTACGCTGTAGCTTCACATTTAAACCATATCTAAATATCTAAACAGATTATATCTAGATCATTAAAAAAGTTTTAAATATATCTACTTCTAGCAAAATGTTTACATTTATCCTTGTATTCAAGACTTAAAAGTAAATAACAAGCACTTAAGGCATCAAGACAGTCATCCCTGCCCTTATAATTACCACTATAACTATAGATATCATCTATAACACTTCTTTCCGTAATTTTTAAAAACTCTATTCTACGAGAATTAAATAAAGGTATTAATGTGCATATTCGTACAAATTTATTACTTAAAGGTTTAACAGCTGATATTTTAAAATAATGATTAATATTTAACCTAAGAGAAATCATAATTTTTGTTAAAAATCCATGGCCATCAGTATTGTCTCGGTCCTCAATATAAAGAGTATTTATATTAAAATTTTCTGCTAAAACACTAATCGCATTAAGAATTGATTCATCACTTATGGGCTTTTGTTCTTGATAAATATATGAATAATATTTATCACCCATTCTCTCTAACACACAAATAGCGGTATTATCCATACCAACAGAAAAAGCAGGATCAATATACATTATTGGACTTGTAAATATATATTCGTTATTTAAAATAACCTCATTAAAACACGCATCAACACTAGCAGTCCACTCTCCCAAAAGTACTCGTGCTTTGTAGGCAGATAAATTTTTGTAAATTATTTCTTGGGTTTTAACAAAATCTTGTAAATTCAAAGGGTTATCATAAATACTAAAGTTATATGTCCTATATATATCATCCCTATCAATATAATCACGTTTAAAGAAATGTTCAGGATGGTCAGGATTTGTATCAAAAATAATAATAGCTGGTTTTTGTCTAAGTCTTTTCATTATTTCAAGCAAAGTCTCTTTATGAATCAAAGTTGCTTCATTTACATAAACAAGAGCAGAATTACTACCTCTAATCTTAAAAAAAGCATCACTATTCTTTCCACCATAAATATTAAGTTTAAGTCCTGCAATGGTACATGAAACAGTTCTGGAAACCTTTAAAAGGTATTCCACATTTAAAAGATTACATATTTTTTCTATCTGCTTTAATGTATTGGTAATCAATGCACCAATTGAACTGCCTACAATAAAATTATTAGTATCCTCATGATAATAAGATCTATTTCGAATTAAAAACTTAATAAGTAAATATGATGCCAAAAAAGTTTTACCGCTAGATATCCCACCATTAAAAATTATTTTAGAACAAAAATTGTTCTCTATATTTGACAATACTTCTCTCTGCTTTGGATTTAAATATCTATTCTCAAACAAATTAAAATCAATTTCATTATTTTTATTCTGTAAAAATGTAGCAATATCAATATTAAATTTTTGTTTAAATCTTCTTTGCAGTTTAATAAAACCTGACAAACCATTTAATTTCAAAATTACCCCAATTTAAAACTTTTAGACTTAAAAATATCCTTTAACTTGATCAAACAATCATAATCTTGCCTCATATCACTTAAAGTAAGCTCCCTAGAAATCTTATTTTTCTTATAGATCTTATACTTTAAATCCAATTTAAGTTTTTTACATAAATTCTCATCATCAGTATTATTGATCTTGCTCTCTAAATCTAAAATCTCTTCATCGACATCTATTAATTTCTTTAAAACAGATCGTAGAGTAAGGTCTTTATATTTAAAATGAGAATTTATGTAAGAATTTGCGATTTTATAAAAAGAATTATAAAATCGATCTCGCTCCTCTTCAAGTTTATATGCCTCATAAGTTGCACTTTTTGCAAGTTTATCTAAATCAACATCATCACAAGAAACAGTATCAACAGCTTCATCCAGATTACCTGAAAGTCCATCTAAAACCTTAAGTCTAGACTTTATAACAATAGACTCACTAATATCCAAAACCTTTGCAATATCAGCTGTACTCAAATTTGATTTAAATAAAATACTATATTTTAATTCTTTGTCTCTACTATTTTTAAATACCATTTAAATAAATTGTAAACAAGTTCCTATAAAAAAACAAGATTTAACAAATTCAAATTTATAAAAACCATAACTTTTGATTTAACTTTAAAAAAGTCAAATCAAAAAAATATATTAGCTTGTTCAAATTAATCGTTAATTATAAAATAGATATTGGTTGATCCAATATCTAAAAAAGGAGAAAAGTATTATTTAAAATATGATAATAAAAAATTATTTCAAATCCTCTTTATCAATTAGTACATCTGGTAACATTTTTACTTGAAGTTACTATTATAATAGTAACATAAATATAAATTAAAAATAAACAAAATGAAATAAAAATTTCAACACATAAACAAAATTTATGTTTTAAAACCTAATTTTCAACAAAAAAATAATTATTTTGCACTCAAATACCATGAATTTACAAAATAAAAATACTATTTATTATCTATTATAACTAAAGGGTTTATTAGAGCCTCTGATCTCAAAATCCCTAATAAACCCTTTAAGGTAACAGGTCCTTATATTAAGAGTGACACATTGCATGTCAATCTGTACTAAATATAATATACAACAATATTAAACATTTTGCAAATTTTTTTTAATTTTTTTTTGAAAAAATTAAAAATTAAATAATAGCAAACACCAAAAAATGTAAAATTTGGTCATGATTTTATGCTCTATAGCCAAACTTAAATCCAATCTTTAATTAAGATAACAAAAAACTATTTTTATCTTAATGTATTTGCAATATTTTTTGACAAAACTTAAAAAATTGCATAAAATGTTAAAATCTTTATCCTTTCCATGCTAGGTTTATTCTTAAAAATTTTGAACGGAAGTTCAAAATTTTTAAGAATGAATCCAACCTTATAAATATTTATATTTGATATCTCATTTCTTTCTTTTCTTTAAAGTCTCAAACTGTGAAACTATTTTTGCTAAAAATTCTTTTTCCTCTGCAAAAACCTTCTCCAAAAGAAAACTTGTAAGTTTGGCATTTCGCTTATAAAACGCATAAGCTTCAGGACATTTAAGCTGAAATCTTAAAGGACTTAAAGGATTCTGCTTAGATTGCTTTATATTAACACCTTCTTTACTTCGTAGCAAAAACATAGTACCATTAATCCCATTATTAATGACATACTTCTCTTCCACAATACCTTCTTCAATAGCAGTTGCTATTTTTAAATACTTATAAGTTTGAGTTCTTGCAAGTCTATAATCTTTAGCAAAATCATCAAAACTGGTATAATTATCAAGCTTATAATACTCATTATCTTTAATCTCTTTTAAAACTTTCATTGCCTCAATTTTACAAAATATTTCTTTTTGGAAATTAATTTTTAACCTCTCCTTAAGCTTATTATAATAAATAGATATCTGTTCTTTTTGTGTAAGCTCTTTGGTTAAATTTCTCTTATTAACCTCGATTCCCATTTTAACCCTCCTTTCTCTTTACGTACACTAAGTGTACGTAAATTATAATTCTAGCTTAAGCAATAATATCTTCAATCTTATTCATCAAAGTTAAAAGCGTGTTTTGGTATTCTTTTATATAATCTTTACTTAAATCAAAAACATCGTTCCTGGCAATCTTTCTATTTAAATCTTCCCTCTCAGAAATTGTACCCAAGAAATTATCATTTTCCTTTAGAATATTTAATAACTCCTTATGTGTATTATTTCGCTTAAATTTAGTATTAAGTAAGTAAATAGGAGCTTTTATTAATAATTTTTCTATGAAGAAATTAAATAAATCCAAACTCTCAACTGCCCATTTCTCTGCTGTAATTGGAACTATAATATAATCACTACATACCAAAGCATTAGTCAGAGTAAAATCTAAGCTAGGATTGGTATCAAGTATTATATAGTCATAATCAAAACCCAATAACTTAAGCTGTTCTTTTAACCTAAACTCTTTGTATGGAATGCTTTCTGAATTAAATTTATGCAAAGTTAAATAACTTGGTATTAAATCTAAGTTATCATTAATATTTACAATAGCACTGTCAATATGCAGATTTGATATTAAAACTTCATATATGTTGCAATTAAACAAATCTATGTCCTTTTCTTTTATTATTCTAAAATAATAACTGGTAGTCGATGCTTGTGTATCTATATCAATAATTAATACCTTAGAAGACTGGGATAAAAGCGTCGCAAATATTAAACTAGTAGTGCTTTTGCCTACCCCGCCCTTAATTGATGCAATTGTAATTATTTTTGTCTTCTGTTTACCCATCTTGGAATAATACCCCCTTCCGGTAATTTCTTTCCATAAAATGCATAAAGTTCCCTTTCTAGTTCTAGGAGTATACTGAGTAAAGTCTGATAATAGGAACTTCCAATCTTATCTTTTTTTAATAAATTGTGTAATCCACTTAAATAACAAAAAACACCACCTTTTTTAAATCTAAATTCTATATACTCGCATTTTCTTAAAGTATAGGTCTCCCTTTTATTGAAATTCTTTACTAAAAATGCTTTATCTAATTTTTTAATTCCATAATAAATACCCAAAAACTCATCATTATCTCTTATAGAAAACAAATGAAACATGCTTATATTCTCTATATTGAAAATTCCCCTAAGAGATATAAAAAATTTAGTGGGTTCATTTTTACTTATTCCAAATGTATAAAAATCATTAAATATCTTAGTATGGTATATCTTGCGGTTATTAATATCTTCTATTTTCGAGAAAATATTACTCTTTCCCTTTCTTTGATTTTTGGGATCTATTTCTTTTTTCTTTTGCTTCAATAACTCTAGTAAAGCCACCATCCTTCCTTTTCCTTAAGTATAACTTTAGTTTATTAACCTTATTGTTTTAAGCAATTCATAATAATACGTATTGTCAAATGCTTTGCTATACTTTAATTCTTCTTTAGCGTTAATAAATTCCTTTAAAACAGGTATTAATACGCCAACATCTACCTTATTCCTCAACTGTTCTAATAATATACTAAAAACATTGTTTTTTACATCATTCTTTGTGCTTTCTTGTTTTCTATGAATCTTTGTGTTTATTTTTATTCTTTTAACCAGATGATTTAAATCTCCGTATTTATTTTGTTCTATGATGAAATGGGGCTTATTCTTGTAAGTTTCGTATATTTTGTTTATTTCCAAACCTACTGCTTTTTCATCGTAATGTTGTGTATCAAATTCTAACTTCTTTAAATCAAGTATTTCTTTGAGTCTTCTTGCCTTGCTTTCCCTTTTACTTTCATATTTGTTTGGATTTTGATTTAAGTAACCTTGTTTTTCTAAAAAGCTTTTGATACATCCTATTTTGTCCTTTTTGAGCCCTTCTTTGATTAAGTTTAAGTCTTTACTTGAAAGTGTGTGTAGATGACTTTCATATCGCTTTATTCCCTTTATTAGCTCTATTTTTTTTCCCCTATTTATCTTTGAATCTAATAATGCGAAGGGAAGATCAATCTTGAATTTGCATTTGTCTATGTATTTTGACAAGATCTGTTTTTCTTTCTCTTCTCTGTTATTATTAATACTATTAATACACTCCCATTTTAGACTCCCCTTTTCTTTTCTATAAGCTTTTTTATATGCCTCAACTCTTGCTTTAAATTTGTTTGTTTGCTCTTCTTTGATGTTCCTGAAATATGAGTTTATTCTTGAATGACATTCCCTTTTTGAGTATTGCAGAGTATAATAAACTTCACTTCCACATTGCTTTCCTAAATGTTTACAGTAATTGATTGTGATTCTAAACTTTTTTTCAAGTGCGTATAAATAATTTTGTAAGGTTTTTATCTTGATAGTTTTTTGATCGTTTCTCTTTAGGTTGCTATTGAAGAAATATAAAATATTTTTTTGTGTATATTGTTTTAATTTTAAGTTCATAAAATTAAGTGTAGATATCAATACAATTAAATTGTATTGATATCTATTGGTCTTTCCGTTTATACTTTTGATTTCCACTGTTTACTCCTAATATAAGTATTTATAAATCTTAGTTTAATTAATAATACAATTTATCTTAAAAGTAAATACCTATTTTAGCAAATATGAGAATAAATTT
>NZ_JBTGSB010000003.1:0-33590 GCF_055693965.1 Borrelia tillae | reverse complement strand
AATTTAATTGTTAATAGTACAAAACTGAACTACAACTAAATGAACTACAAACAAAATAAACCTAAAAATTATTACTAAATTAATAATACATTTCCTAGAATTATCCTCCTAAATTAGAATTATCCTCCTAAATGCTTTATATTAATTTATATATAAATTAAAGAGGAATATAGTAATGAAAAAAACAAATTTGTTAGTACTAAATATCTGTCTTATTTTCTTTTTAACTCTCTCTTGTGAACTTAAAACATTAGACAACAAAAACGAAAAATCAAAGGAAAAGTCAATATTACTGAAATCTAAAAAATTACCTAATAAAAAATCTAAAAAATTACCCACATTGTCATCAAGTCCAATACCAGGGGGAGGAGAAGTAGATATAGAAGAGATCCGATGGCATAATAGAAGCAGAAGTATTTCAGGAACAAATAGAAAAAGAAAATTTTGAAGAACAAATAGTGGAAGAAGAATTAAAATATTTAAAACAATAAAAATTATTTGTAATCATAATTATACTTTATTATTTGTTTTTGATTGTTTGTTTTAAATAAGGTACACAATGAATAGAATAATTTTATATGTTAAGACTAATATAGTTATTGCTATGTTTTTACTTTTTTTCATTTTGGGAATTAATAAAAATATCTTTGCGGTTTCTAACGAACATGATGGTGATAATGAGTGGTATAGATATTATTTGAATGATAAAAATTCTGCTTTTATAAAAAGAACATATGATGAATTCACTGAAAAAGAAGACGCTGAATTAGTAATTGTAGGAAAAAACGATTCTGGTATTTTGCATATTGGTAGTGACTATATTTATGTACAATTTCCCAGTGATTACGGGCTTGGATTAAAATCTCCTAAGAAGATTGTTTTTTTTTCATTTAACATAGACTCAGTTAATGTTAGTTATGTCTTTGATAAAGAACCAATTATGACCAATCAGTTTATTAAGGATTGGACTTTGTCAAAAGATTTAACAAGTATGTTTTTAAAAACTTCTTTAATACCTTCTTTTAAGAAAAAATTGTTAACATGTAAAAATTTTAGAATAAAACTTGAATATGAAAGCTCAGACTCTGTTGTTGCGATATTTCAATTAGAAGATTTTCAAAATCTGTATAATGCTTTTATAAAAAGTAAGCAAAAAACATTAAAAGAATTTGTAAAATTAAGCATAAAAGAAGAAAAATTGGCTTTAGAAAAAAAGAAAGAAGAAGAGAGGTTAGCCTTAGAAGAAAAAAAGAGAGAGGAAGAGAGGTTAGCCTTAGAAGAAAAAAAGAGAGAGGAAGAGGGGTTAGCCTTAGAAAAAAAGAAAGGGGGAGAGAGGTTGGTCTTAGAAAAGGCAAGGGTTAAAGGTAAATTTGGATTAGGAATACAAATTCCGCATCCAATGACAATGGAATTTAGTTTATATGATTTTAATTTGAATTTTGGTATTGTTCCTATTGATTTCAGTGATTTGCCTGGTTCTTTAGGCCATTTTAAAAACTTTAATAGATTGTTTCTTTCTTTAGATTATCTTTTTTTTTCTTCATATTCTTCATATAATGAGAAAAGATTATTTGCCATTGGTTTTGGTGTTTACAGTTTAGGTTCGATTTGGTCAATACATTTAGGAGCAGTGAGTATAGGATTTCAAGTTCCTTTTGTTGGAAATTTGGATATAGTAGGCGAAAAGTTTGATATAGATTATAAGCTTGTTCCTGCTATTGGATTTAGTGTAAATGAATTATCTATATTTAAATTAGATTATTATTGTTTTATAAGCGTTGGTATTAGGTTTTGGATTTTGTGAATCTTTGTAGCGTTGGTAAAAGTAGCAGTTCATTAAACCATTATTTCTTCGTTAAATTTGAATAGTGTATAAGGTTCAGTACAATATTTCTAATGCTCTTTCTTCTAATGTTCTTTCATTTATTTCATTGCCTGGAAAATGAAGTTTTAATTAAATCATAGATAATCATAAAGAGGTAATAACAGTCCCAAACATCCAATTATATAATTTTAATGTACTCTGAAGTATATCTTTATGAGTAAGCCCATTTTTGTAGTATCTGTTTAGGATAAGCAGAAGAAGTATTAGATAAAGGATTTATAAGACTTATTGATTAGATATCAAATATCAAGTATTGGAGAGGGGGAGACCTTGGGATGCAATTGCTTCTTCGGTTGCTTTCTTTAAGTTTTACACGGTAGACATTGCTTTTATGGATTAAAGCAAAAAAAGAATAAAAGAGATTGAAGAGAAGCGTGATAGGACTTTAGAGAAACTAGTTAAGAAAAGTAAGGTTGAACTTATGCATATTGAGGAAGTATTTAATAATCGTGAAATTGCAATGCGAAAAGAGAAGCTAAGTGAACTTGAAGCAAAGTAGGGGACAGATATCTGGGGAAGAATTTCAAAGGGAGAATTGCGCAGGTAGAGAGTGAATATAAATCTAAAAGTCAACAAGAAAGTGAAGCAATAACGAAATGCAGAATAGCATTAAAAGATGCAATTAAACTTGAAGAAAAAGCTTTTAGAGGACTTTGGAAGATATTTATAGAGCCTGCAAGGAATATTTGGAGAATTATCCTACTTTATACTAACTATATTTATAGTTATGAGGATTGTAAAAATTTAAAAGATAAATTTGCAATGGAATTAAATTTTAAAGAGAGAAATAGTGCTGAATTTTACAAAGGAAATGGGTCTTCTGATGATGATCAACAAAATAACAAACTTCAAAATGCTTTAAAATTTTTGAAAGATGGTAGAGAGAGAATGGGTGTAGATCTTATCCTAAAGAGGATTTATGAAAGATAGCGCTAATTATAATTTTCCTTTTAGTAAAAGTTATTTTAGTTATTTTAAGTATGCAAATGAAGAGAAGATTAAGTATGAAAATGTAAAGAAAATCAAATAATTTTTAGGTTTATTTTAATTGTATATAGCAACATATAGCAACCTAAAGAAGAATAATATAAATAAAATAATTCACATTAATTTAAATTAATATGAATTATTTTATTTATATTAAAAAAGTTTGAAATTTAGAGTTAAAGTTGTTTGCACAATAAGTTTTAAGTTTACTGCTATTCATTGAAACACAACAGCACCGGCCGGCATATTGTCATCATTAAGTGAATTTTAACATCTTTTTAGCTACACTTACCTTCCTACCTACCTGTCATAGTGGTATCTTTGGTCTTGCTATTTCCACAAAATCTTCCCTTTGAAAGATGTAATAATAAGTTAATTAAAAAGCCGCATAAATTAACTTATTAACAAAACTCAAACCAAAGTTTTCTGTTAAAGGGAGACTTTTTGTAATTTTATTTAAAAACAAGTATTTTAAAAAATTATAATCTTTATAATACGTTTTCCTTCTAAGCTCTCAAGTTTGCGTGCACGCTCTCCTATAAACCAATTTTTATCACTTGACAGCTTCCCCAATCTTATCTAAAGCTTGTTACTCAAAAACTGTAAAGACTTGTCCCATATAGCTGAATGAAGTATTTTAAGAAAAATATCAAAAGAACAAAAAAACAGAAATGACAATACAAAAATCACTGTTATTATTTTTACCAATATCTTTTTTATATCTTTAACAAAAAAAGATTCATCATACCTATCTATTTTAATAATAATTAATTTGTATATATCAAAAAACATCTCTCCCATTATGTAGAAAATATAAAGATTAACACATTGAGACTGACACATTATCTATGATCATTTGTCAATGATTTGAAAATCAAGTTCCTTTTCAAAGGAAAAACTCAAATTATAATCAACCCTTGAATTAATTTTGTTCTCTATGATATCCAATCATAAAAACTTTTATATCTGTCCCATATCTTCTTTGAAATTCTTTAAATTCACAACCCATTCCATTTGTTCTATATTAGCGTCAACCTGATCATCAATAAACGCTTCTATATCCATCTCTTCAGATTTTACAAGGCAAATATGATGGTTTTTAATGAACTTTAACATCAACAGCAATAGCACCAGTGTTTTGGGTTGCTTTATTTCTTCCAATACCCTTGAAACCAACCTACTGACTTAGCTAAAGTATGAATTTATTTTACACTTGTTGCAACAAACTCAAACGCATCTTTTATCTTTTTACTTACTACTGCCTTTTAAATTAATCACTGATCCCATCAGCTTTAGTCGCTTGACTTTGCTCTTTTGGTCCTCCACTTCCACAAAATATCATTAATAATATTTATTATTAGAAATAAAGTCACCATATACTTACATATGAGGTTGACTAAAAGATCAAAGTAGTCAAGATATTAATAGTGGACAGGATGATTAATGTTTCCAAGGACGTTTATTTTAATTTTTAGTAAGTAAAAAATAAATGTGCATGTAAATACGCAAAATCAGTAACCTTACGACCTTTATTAATTATATTAAAAATTCATCGGTAAATAAGATTTCCTTGATTTTAGATACAACCAATTTTCTGTCAAATCCCATACTAACAATTGACTGCTCAAGCCCCTCAAATTTAAACACATCTTCTGGAGACTATCTAAAATCAGTTCATAATCTTTAAAATATCAATATCTCAACGTCTTCTAACAAGTTCGGTTTCTGTCTACAAAAATAACTAACTAAAATCTCAAATTAAAAAAACCTGCTAAAATAGCAATACCAACCTCTCGCTCCTCTACAGCCTTACCACAAGGCTATTCATCATAGAACTAAATTCTAACACTATAAAACATATAAAACTCAGATCATGCCTATTAATAATAGGCATGATCTTGACAATCAATCTTTTAAATTGGTATAAAGCGAGTTATTAAAACAAACTTACTACTACCAAATAGTAGTAACACACAAAATTGAAATTATTGCCACATGTTTAATAAATGCTATTTCCCGCAAGAAGGTATCAAGCACTTTGACATAGTGTACAACGAATTCAAACACACTCAAATTTTAAGAATGTCATTCAATACTCCAAATCAAACTTTTGATCATTGTTGGTACAGTCATTTTAATTTAAAAAAATAGTCCCCTCATGGGAACTACTTTGGATTAATAATTTGATTTGTTATATCTATCGACTAAATTCCATAAGTCGTAATCTAGTCGATAGATTGGCACTGCATTATCGTCTATTTGCACAATCAAATCATCATTATTAATAGCATATTTTAAATGTTCAATTGCCATTTTTGTTTCGTTAATGATGAAAAGTATATACCCGTACTTTCCTGAATATTCATCGTCATTCTTTATTGTATCTATTATGTGGTCAATTAGTCGTAATGATTTAGAGTATGCTATAGTGGCTGTTTTAGGGGCACAATATGTTTTTCCAGATTTCATTGTAGTAAATTTTTCATGATTTTTACTTGCTGCTGTATAGATTTTTTTGATACTCAATGGCCGAGTTTTATCTTGATTTTCCATAAGCTGTAATGCTTCCATTAGTTTTTTAATGGCATAGTTATTATTAGTATTAATCTTTGTTGTTTTAAAATCTGACATTTTAGAGTGATATTTATCATCTATTAATTGCTTTTGTATTTGCATTGTTTTTTCTGATTGCACAAGATTGTGCATTATTAAATCCAGTATGGGTTGCATTTTTGCTTTAAACGGCCTATCATCATAGCCACTATTCTTAATTAATCTGTTAGATTTTTCAGTATTGCCTGAAACATTCCTAAGATTTATATTTTCTCCTTTAACACTAGTTTTAGCTTTAGTTTTTTTTAGTTTGTTTTTATCTTTCTCTGCTTCTTTTATTTTTTTTTCAAGATTTCTTTATTTTCTTTCTCAAGACTATCTTGAAAGTTCATTTTTTGAATTTGACTTGTGTGTGTATCATCATTAGAACTGTTTAAACCAATCAAATTATTTTGCCTTCTGGATTTTAATTTTAATTCATCTTCATCAAAATCATCTTCATCAAAATCATCTTCATCAAAATCATCTTCATCAAAATCATCTTCAAGATCAATTCTCAAGGCTTCTTCGCTGACATCCAAAATGGAGCGAACTTTATCAAGTAGTGTAGTAGATTTGCCCTCAACCTTATCCTTAAATAATAGATCACAACTAACTAAACTTAGAGTCAAAATTAAAAATAAAAATTTTGTCTTCAATTTCACGTTTATGTCTCCTTTAAAAATATTAACATAAATTATATATCAAGAAGTCAAGTAAACACATTTGAAAAATATGCTAAAAATATTCACAAAGTATTTGCAGAGACCAAAAAAATATAAACAAATACTTGCTGAAGCTGATAATAGTTAAAAAAAGCTATAAATAATTTCCTTCTCATTAAAAGGAACCCTGAAAAACATAATACAAATGACACTCTTACAAGAGATATAGAAAGTAATAAAAAAATGCAAGATGCTTTATATAAAGCTGAAGCTACCTGGAAGATATATAAAGAAATAACAGATAAAACCCAAACAAAATAAAAAAATCTGGTATAAAAGTAGCAGAAATTAAGATAAAAGCTTTGATAAAAGACTAAAAGACACAAAATACATACTCTTAAAATATAAGAATACAACAATAATAAAGATTAAGAAGATTTTAGAAAGCAAGATTTCCTATAATCTCTTATGCTTTATAAAATACTTAAGACTAACCTCACTAACTTGATTTCAAAGAGTTTGTAAAGCCAAAATTGCCTAATTTTATTGCCTTATTATGTTTATAAACAAATTATATTCCAACACCCACTTTTTCAAGATATTGAAAAAGTGGGTGTCGTTCAATTGCTATTAAGAAACACTAATACATGCTAAAATAAAAAATAAAATATCATATAAATACGCTCTTACTTAAACGCGATACAAAGCAAAAAGTTTCAAAAATAAGGTTCTTTACATCTTTTACTGCCTTTAATCCTATATCTACTGTTTATCTTATTGCTAATGTAAGCGTGCTTAATACTTTTATAACCTAATCACACTTATCACGCCCTTTATTCTGAATCTGCTTCTACTCTTACTACATTATCAGCAACAAATGCTTCACCTTTTTTGGCATTAGGAACAATCTTGCTAACAAACTCTGCTATATCCTGATTTTTAGCATCAATATTGCCTTTAAAACCAAATGCTCCTGATGCCATTTCTACAAATAATGTAAATACCTATACTGTTGTCTTTACTTTTGGAAGAACTTTATTTATATCAAAAAAATATGATACAATAATTAAATTATTATGGATTTAAAAATCGATTCTAATTATGATACTGTAAAATCATCTCTCTTGAGTCTTCCGGAAATAGAATACGTCAATATTGTAAGTACTGAGGATAAAGCTAATATTTAGCTTATCCTAGATCCTAAAGTACTTGACTCTAACAAGACACAGATTATTGATTCAAACTTTAAAGCAAAACTTTGAAAGTACTTTATCTTACAACACCTAGTGGTACTGTTATTAAGGGGGAAGTAGAAACTGATGATCTAAATTCATCTGGTCGTCATAAATTTTACAAAATTACTCTTGGAAAACAAAAATGCTTATCTTAAAGTTAAGTACATCCTAGAGCCCTTAAACTATATTTGCCTTAATATTGATTCTCAAATTAAAAGTATTTATAAACGTACTATAGGCACAACTACACTGATATGGGTTTAATTTTGAGTATCTAGACTTTTTGGCGCCTGTTAATGAAATTAAAGGAATAAAACCACTGAAAGTTAGTATTGATGTTAAAGATAATGAAGGGACTCCTATTACTGATATTACTGAATTTGACTTTAAAAAAAAATCAAGACACCATGATTAAAAAGCTAAAGAGATATTACTATTTAATATCACCTCTAAACTCTTGATTGATATCGAACGTTACTGCACATCCACCTAAAATAGCAACAATACTTAAAATTATTTTCATAGATGACATAAATACTTTTAGCTTTTTCGAACTATTTTGATATAATATGAGTAAAATTAATATCCAGTAACCGAAGACGAAGTACCATATATAAATCACGCAAAATTATCAATGATGATGTTTAAAAAATAATAAAATAAGCAATCATTGATAAATAAAGAATCTCCCTATCAAAGAGATCCAATCTTATGCCTGGCCTGAAAGAAGTTCAAAAAAATAATTGTCAACATATCAAACATTTGCACTATGGCAATATCTCTTAATTGCAAACCCGTATTTTAATCAATAAGAATTAAAACAACATGTGGCCAGGCAATGTTCTTGCAAATCATGACAAAAATAATATCTTTAATGCTTATGCCCTATAAATTTTTATTATATTTACAAAATTTATTGAGATTGCCGCGCCGCTTCTCTTTGCCAGATAATAAAACATATATGCTCTTTATGAAAAGTAATCCTGAGTGAATTTAACTCTGACAAAAACCATATTTATTTGCTATTAAAATTTATAGCTGACATACAATCTTCCAAGTTTATTAACAATCTCTTCACTATTTATAATAAAAAATATTGCACTTACTTAAGAAAATACTACTAAAAACATTGCTTTTGGTCTCAAAGTTATTGCTTTTTTATATCTACTGATGGGAGCTTTATTTAAAAAATTAAGAAATATATTCAAAATCAATATCTAGCTCAGAATTAAGTTTTAGGAAATTAATAGCTTGCCTTTTTTTAGCCTTGCTTGTACTCTAGTACTCAGACACGCTTTCCAAAAGCTATCCCGTCTGATAATAAATCCTAACGGCTAAAAAGCTTAATCTAAATTTTATAGTCTCTTCTTGAGCGTTTATGACTCTTTCTTTCTATTCAAAAATCCAAACTTATCTCTTAACCTCTTTTGAGATTCAATACCCAATTTAAGCTTAGAAATATCTAAAACTTCAGAAATTGCTACCATCTCATCATAAGAAAGTCTGCAACCCCACAAAATATGATTCTTAAAGCTAACGGTTGCCAAAGGCACCACCAAACTTACAATGTCTAATAGTATATTAGCATATTCTCTAATCTCTCTAGATGGACGCTCCTTAACTTCTTCTAATTCATTCGGGGCCAACCTCAACTTTATAAAACGAAATAAATTATTTAAATCAATTTGCCAATACCATTCAGTATATAAACTCAAAGGTAAAGTTATCCTTGCAAGTTCACGTGAAACATCACCCTTTATCATATCCTGATACAATTGATAACAAGATTTTTGATTTTCTTTTAAACCATTTATCATGTCTCTTATAAAATCTGACATATTTCCCCGCTTACCACTTTGACAATTTTCAACAACAGTATCCCCATCTTCTAAATCTTCTTCTAAAGGTACATAAAACTCTTCTCTCATTAGGCTATAAGAACCAGATACCTCATTAATTCTTGCAGTTCTATGTCTCATCCATTGCCTTGCAACAAATATTGGTGCTTTAATATGAAATGTAAAAACTACTTGCTCTAAAGGACTTGTATGTTCATTCCTTATTAAATAATCAATAAGTTCATTATCTTCCCTCTTAACGCTTTCACCACGATACGAAATTCTTGCTGCCTGCACTATCCGATCATCACTGCCCATACAATCAATAAGCTTTATAAATCCTTTATTTAATACTTTATATTCCTTATCTAATATTTCTTCTCTCTTCATATTAGTATTCAACAAAAACAATTTCTAAAAATCATTATTTTTTTAAATACTTGTTTTTAAATAAAATTATAAAAAGTCTCCCTTTAACAGAAGACTCTAATTTTAAATATTAGTCTTATATATATTTTCTTATCTCCTAAAACTTACTAGAACAGAACTTGCTTCTTGAATAAGTTCTTCTATCTCTTTCTTTTTTGCTCTTACTTCATTCAGCTTAGAAGAAGCAGATTCTAATTGACTCAAAGCATTCTTTGCTTCCCTTCGTGCCTTTTTTGCTAGAAAATCACTGTCTACTCTTCTTAACCGGTACAGGTAATTTTTTCTACGTTTATTTTTCAATCTTTCAGTAATCGCTTCTTTTAAAGTTCTTTGTGCACTTTCAAACAAACCTTTTGCAGAACCTAACTCACTAAGTCCAATATCAACTTGACTCATAAGTTTTTCAAGATTAGACCTTTGAGCATTTAACTGATTACTAAATTGAATTAATTCTTTCCTCTTTACGTCATGATTTCTGGGATAACTCCTCATTTTATTTTGAAGTTCTGAAAGTTTATTAGAAAAATTAGATTCTAATTGCTCACAGTCACTTTTAAGCTTACGTGCGTCATCAATTAATTCAGCAAACCCAGAATCTTTAAGAATACTTTCTATATCTTTAAGTACTTTTTCTGCTTCTTTTTCTTCAGCAGTAATTGGAACTAACTCTTCTTCTTTTATTTCTATTTCTTCTTGTAAATAATATGGGGATTGTAAATAATATGGAGAATTTAAAATCACTGAACTCTCTACATTAACAGGTTCTACAGAACCAGCCTGCAATACTTGTTCTACTCCTTCTTCCATATGTTTAATAACATCTTCCTGCTCTTCCTTATCTTCTTGATTTCCATTCCTAGAATTTAAATCTTCTACCTTTTTGCTTTCTTCTAAATATTTTTCTCTTGCTTTGCCTATCAATGCATTAATAGCATCTACATCACATGATAAAAAACTTACAAACATTAACATGTATATTGCTAAAACACTCCTCTTCATATACACCTCCCAGACTATAAAATTGCTCAATTTTTAATTCATAGAAACTACAAAAAATATATTCCATTTACTATAAATCACAAAAATAAATTCCTTAAAACAACATAATTATTTTACTTTTTACTTCTTAAAACCAACCTTAAACTATCTTATTAGAAAGATAATCATATTACTAACTATAAACAACATATAAATATAAACTTTAAACCTTCCCTTTATAAACAACAAAAGCTAAGAGAACATACTCCTAGCTTTTTATTTATTGACTTTATTTTTCCAGTTATTTATTCATTAATTAAAACTAATCTTATAATACCTAAATTATATTTATTATTTAAACTTTTTTATCAGCTTCACTTTTAGCAGGAGTTGTAAGCTCCTTCATTACAGCATCAATTTCAGATTTGACAGCTGTTAACAAATCAGTAACTGACGAATTTAAGGCCTCTAGTTCTTTCGCCCCTTTGTCTTTAGTAGCATCATTTACATCTATAGCACTTTTTGCATGAGCATCAGTCACTCCATCTTTACCGAGATCAGCATGACCACTTTTTAATTTAGCTAAAAATGCTGTATTTTTAGCCTTAACATCCTCTACCTTTTTTTTCAACTCATTAGAACATTCCCCTTCTAATGTTGTCAACTTACCATCCACAGCAGTTAATACAGAGTGTACTCCGGCAATTAAAGATGCGTTTTTTCCAGCCTGAGCAGCAAGACCATTTTGAGATATTTTCTTTCCAATTGCCTTAGCAAGCTCACCTATTGACTCTACCAAAATTTCTACTTCTTTAATGCCTTCTTTTATGGAAAAAATTCCTTTTATTTTTTGACTTATTGCTGCTAAATCAATCATTGTCCCATCAGCTTTTTTTGCTGTTTGTTCCCCTTCTTTAGGTGCTGGGCCTCCATTTCCACAAGATATCATTACAATACTTACTATTAAAAATAAAGTCATTAATATCGCACTTAATGTATTCTTCTTCATTATTATGTGCCTCCTTATTAGGAATAGTAAGGCAATAATCTCACTTTTCAAGTTTTTTCTAAAAAATAGAAAACAATTTTATTGAAAAAATAAAATCACTAATATTTACATAGTTTAATCTAAGTGAAAATTTAGATTAACTTACAACAAACTATATTTAATTTGAATAGCTAGATGCTTTATATAGCTTTTTTACAACTTATCTTACACAAGAAAAAATTTTTCAATTACAAAAAACACACAAATAGAAAATAAAATTTAGTGTAATGGTAATTTTAATTTAACAAACATGCTATCTTGTTTTCCAATATTTATTAAAGTATAATGTTAAGAAATATAATAAGTAATTATTACTTACCAAATTTACAAAAAATGCAGATATTATAACATATTTAATATATATGTATTAAAAGGAGGAAAAGTGTTATCTTCTTTAAAAAATTTAAAATTAACAACAATACTACTCATTTCTTTATTTGTAGCTTGTTCTTCTTTGGAAGTCGAACATGATGAGATTAACAAAAAGATAAGAATATACCAACATCTAAGCAAAAACTTAGAATTAAAGGCTGTAGTTGACCATCAAAATAGCTCAACCCAGATATTCTTATACTCTAAATTAAGAAATCATAGCATAATTAAACAAACTCCACTAACACTGCCAGATGGCACCAAAATAGAAGGTAAAACAAGTTATGAGCATGATCATAACGCTTCTGGAAACTGGATCAATATGTCTTCTTTCAACTTAGATAAAGCTATGTTAGAGAAGGTGTTAGATATAGATGAACATGTATATAATAAGGAAAATATTAAGATTCAAGTTGGTTTAGAAACACTAACAATGAATAAAGCCAAAATAAAAGAATTTTTACTTAAATTGAACGCAATTGAAAAAAAACATGCTTACAATCAAAACATTCAAAAATAAAATATAAAAAACTAAACATGAGCTTTAAAATTAACTCTAAAAAGAATACAACATATTAATTTTAAAGCTCTTTCTATAGAAATTAACTAATAAACAGTTTATACATAAACAAATAAATTAAAATTCTGCAAAAACGCTAAAATATATTCAAATTTAAACTAGACAAGCAAATTAATCATCTAAAAAATTACATATACTGGACTTAAATTTGGATAAAATGACAAAGGCTACTTACTGTAGCCAACCTATTATTCTAATCAAACAATAAGAGTGAGACTTCAATCTCAGTCTATAGAATATATTATAAACTATTTTATTTTTTTGTAAAGCCTTTTTTAAAAATTTTTATATATTTAAAATTTATTTTAAATAACATAAATAACTCTACTCTGCACTGACAAATACCTAATAACAATCTAAGAAATTCATTGTAATTTTAAGTTATTAAATTTATCCTTCATTTTATTAAAAAAATCTTTCTCATATCTATAGACCTCTTGAAGTAAAAAAATGGCAAATTTTTTGTTGATTTCATAAAACTGAAGAACTTCATCATCATCAATTTTCAACCTCAAAGGTTTTAGCGAATTAACATTACTCTGATTCATATCTGTATTTTCCAGTACCTTAATTGCATAATCCACCCCTCTATTTAAAATCAGATCATAATCAATTTTACCGCTATCAATTCCTGCTACTAACTTGATGTATCTATATATAGAAGTTTTTGCTATTTTATATTCTTTAATAAAATCTGTAAAACTTTTATACCCATCAAGAGCATAATATTTGCTTTCATTAATTTCTTTCAAAATCCTGGCTGTTTCTATCTTATTATAAGATTCTTCTTTTATTAAAATCCTAAGTTTTTCTTTTAATTCTAAATATCTCTCTTCTCTTGTTTTATTTAAAGTCTTAATATCGCAAACTTCAAAGTCAATTCTCCTGACTATCTCTATTTTTTTATTCTTGCTGGACATAATGTACCTCATCATTAGTAGTTCCAAATGGAACTAGTAGTTCCATTTGGAACTACTAATGATGATTAATCTTATTTAAAAATTTATCTAATACTTCCTTATAGGCCTTATAATAATCTTCATTTGGATTAAAACTATCTCTGTAAAAAATGCTTTTTCTCAAATTATCTCGCTTTGGAATACTACCTAAAAAATTTTCCTTATACTCATTCTCAACAAACCCTTTTAATTCTTTATCTATATTCTGCCTTTCAACAAAATTGGTCACTAAATAAAATGTAGGTAAATCACTCCTAAATATATCTTTCAATCTATTAGTAATTAAATCCAAACTTTCAATTGCCCATTGATCAGTTGACAGAGGAATAACAAGATAATCAGTAATTATTAAACTATTATTAAGCAAACTTCCTAAGGTAGGGGCCGTATCCATAATAATAAAATTATACCTATGTTGTATATAACTTAAAAATATTTTAAGAAGACTTTCTTTTAAAGACATATTTTCTTCATTAAACTGACTTAAGGTTAAATGACTTGCTATAAAATCAAGACTTTTACCTATCTTGATCACTGCATTTTCGATATCCAATTCTTTTTTTAACACTCTGTATATATTTAGTTTTCTTATGTCTATGTCCTGATTTCTTATAAAATTAATATAAAAACTTGTACTACTAGCCTGTGGATCCAAATCAATTAATAGTACCTTGTAATTCTTATTTGATAAGATGCTACTAAAAAATAAAGCTGTCGTACTCTTTCCTACTCCACCTTTAATTGAAGCTATGGTTATTACTTTTGGTTTTCTTTTATCCATCTTAGTATTCCTCTATCTTCAATATATTCTTTTCCGTAAAATTTATGAACTTCTCTTTCCAATTTAAGAGTTCTGTCTAATAAAGCATTGTAAAAAATTTTTTCCTTATTTTTTGATTGCAATAGCGTATACAAACTCCTAAGATAACAAAAAACACTTCCTTTTTTAAATCTAAATTCAATAAAAGAAATTCTTGTTATTTTAGACGTTTTTTTTATTTCATTTTCCTTATAATTTACAATCAATGGTTTTGGCAATTTTACAAATCCATAATAAATGCCCATGAATTTATCCCCTTGCCTCATATGAAACAAATGAAGGCTTTCATATTGAGTAGGATCAAAAATATTTCTAAAACACAACCAAAATTTACCTTTGTTTGGCTTTGCTTCAAAATTATTGATTATGCTAAAAATCTTTGTATGATACATTTTTTTACAGTTTTTTTCTTCTATTTTTTTGAAAAAGCTTTTACTGCTGTTATCATTTTCCAGTTTTAACTTTCTTGCCATTAGCTTTGCCTTCAATTCACGTGTTGTCTTAATCATTTTTCATATTTCCTTAGTTAGAAAACAATAATTCTGTTTTCATGATTTTATTTATTAATTCGCTTGCTTTTATTATTTCGTTTGGATTATCTATGTAATTCATTTTTATTTTTTTTATTTCTTTTTGATTTTTTTGGTAAAAATTTTGAGCCTTGGTTTTGTTTTTTTCTTTAAATTCTCCTATCATTTTATTGAAATCTGTTTTTATGTTTTTTTTTGACATAAACCATATTTTATTTCTTTTTTTTATGAGTTTGTTTTTAAAAAATTTTATAATTTCATTTTCATCATATTCTTTCAATTCGTCCATAAAATCTTTCAGATTCCAAAGTGTATTTTTATAACTTATTTGTGTTTTTACGATATTTTTAATTTCATCTAAGTCTTTTTTTTCTATTTTTTTAAATTTTTGTAATATTATTCCTTCTAGTTGAGTTTTTTTATGTTTAATGTTTTTTAAGTTAGAATTCTTATTTATATAATATTTACTTTTTTTATCACTTAAATGATATGAAAATATTTGATGTGAAATTTTGAACTGTTGATTTTGTTCTTTTAATTTGTATTTTTTAATAGCATTGTTTCTTGCCCGTTCTGTGCTTCTTTTCTTTTTGAGGAAATAGGTTTTGCTTATTATCTTGTTAGCTATTTTTTCAATAGCTTTGTTGATTATATAGTAAGTGAAACTTCCATTGTTTTTTCCAAGAGGATTAAAATCTATTTTTAATAGCCCCAGTTCCTCAAAATTTTTAATGTCATTTTGTATAGTCCTTTTTGTTACTGTTTTAAATCCTTTTTTTTCTAAGATTGAATTTACCATAAATACAACATTTTTTAAAGAATACCTTTTCTTATTGTGAAAATAATTGTGCTGCAATTTTTGAATTACCCAAAATACCTTTAATCTTCGATCTACTACTTTGTTAAATGGCATCTTGTTGACCTTTTTTTGTCTCATTTTGGACTCCTATCGTTTGATATTTATCTTTAAAATGCTAATGACATTTTAATTAAATATTATGAAAAAGTAAAGCCTTTAAATAATACTTTTATACTTTAAATTTATTTTATATTGTTTTATTTTCATAGGTATAAAGTTATATTATTTAATTTTTAAATTTTGGTTATATTGTTAATTAGATAGTTTTTATCTTGAGGTATTTTTGAAGATATTTTGCAGATTTTTTTTATCTTTCATTTTTATTTTTTATTCTTGTAATTTTGATACTGCGTCGAGGTTTTTTGTTTCTTTAGAAGAGGCAATAAAATCAGAAATTGCAAGTTATGAATATTTAGGTAATAATAAATTTAAAACCCACGTTCATTCTAAAAACTATTTTAATTCTATTAAGGATATTAACGGTTATTCTTATTATTTTATATTGGATAAAGGAATAAAAAGTATTATTTTGCGGATAATCTTGTATTCAAAAATAGCAGGTTTATTAGATTATAAGTTTGGGTTTATTTTAAATTTCGGATTAAAGTTAGATTTTATCAATGTTATTCTTCCTGGTGTATTTGAACTTCAAGTGAAAGAAATCTTTCGGAAAAGGATAGTGTTAAAAAGTGATCTTGATATAGGGTATAGTAAGCAAATTTCTATTGATACTTTTGGGTTGGAGCATATAAAAGAGATTAACCGTGAATTTGAGATTAGAAATCATAAAGATGATATGAATTCTAGTACAAGTGAACTTATGTATTTTATGGGAAATCCTGAGTATTCTTTTTTAAGAGAAGCTTACATTGTGCTTTATTATTATGTTTTTAAAGCTATTGAGAGATTTATGCAATAGTAAAATTGATGGGAACTTTTAATAAGTAGTGATTTATTTTAGTTATGTTTTTATTTTTAAAATTCGATAGTAGTCTGAGAAGTATGCCCTTATTGTTTTTTCTTGATATAATTTGTTTAGTATGTCTTTGAAATTTACTATAAAAGAAAATCTTGAATTATTTAGAAAGAATTTGGAAGAAATGTATGTTAAGTATTTAAGATATGAGATTTCATATTCTAAATTGAATAAAAGTTTGAGTATTCTTGCTGAGAAACATAAAAGTATGCTTTTAAGGAAGGATAAATTTACTAATCTTTCAATCATATTAAATCTTTCCAAAACTCGTAAAATAATAAAGGAATATATCAATCTTGCTGTGATTGAGGAAATAAGAAATAAAAATAAATTTTTATTTCTCTGGACACCTAAAACAGTAAAGGAACTATCTAGTATCGATATAAAGGATTTGTGTAAGTTTCAAGATTTAATGATTGCTAATAATATTGTAGGTAGGAAGGTCTATTTTGATTCTTTTTTAAGCTTGTTTAAAAGTCCCGAATGGTTAAATAGTTATTCACATCATTACAAGATTTCGAAAATTAATAGTTATAGGCGAGAACAGATATCAGTTAAAATAAACTTGAAAACTTATATTGAAATGATTAATATTTTATTAACTCAAAAAAGAGATGTTAGACTAAAGTTTTATGGGGTCTTGATGGCAACAGGGCGTCGTCCTGTTGAAGTAATGAAGGTATCTAAATTTTATGTTGAAGACAATGAACATATTCTTATGAAACATATTGCAAAAAAGAAAGAGCATAATTTAATTCATGAGATTGTTTTCCCCACTTTTGCTGATTCTAAGTTAATTATTGATTCGATAGAAGAGATAAGATATATGGAAAGAACAGAAAAGCTTTCGAAAGAAAGTATATCGTCGAATCTTGCCTATAGCTATAATAGACTATTTCGTAAGATCTTTGAAAATATCTTTAAGCCTGAAGAGTCAGTTTATTTTTGTAGGAGGCTTTATAGTAGATTTTCTTATCTTGCATTTGCGCCAAAAAATATGGAGCTAAATTTGTGGATAACTACTGTTTTAGGACATGAGCATGATGATATAATAACAGCTTTTCATTACAATCGTTATATCTTAGAGAACTTAGATGATAATGCTGATATTGATTTGCTGAAATTAATTAGAAGACGGATCTACACCTATATTAGGAGAAAAACTACGTATTCTGTTATTACTATACAAAAATTAGATTTATTGCTACAAGACTATCATATTATGGATGGTAATTATGTTAAGACTTTGTATGTGATTAAAGATCTAATGATGAAAGATAATATCGAAGAATTGGAAATGTTAAGAGGTCTGAATGTAAGGATTCGTAAGGCTTTCAAGCAAAAATATGGCTATAATTATAACTATGCAAAGCTTGGTGAATATTTAGCCATAATTTTTGGATATGAGATTTAAAATTATTGCAGAAAGTTAATTTTGTTTTTATGCCAAATTTTTTTTAAATTGATTCATAGTTTTTTTAAATATCTTGATTGTAATATATTTATTAATTGTATGGATACAGGATTTCTTTATTTTTTTAGGAAGACTCTTAGTGTTGATGAAAACAGAATGGTTTACATTTCTTATCTTTATGATAGTTTGGTGTCAATTCAGCCAATGCAGAATTGGTTGAAGATTGATTTTAGAGACTCTAAGAGAGGTAAAAAATATTTTTTTCTTTTTAAGAGAAGTAAATTGAATGGAGAATTTCTTTCTTGCAATTTTCTAAAGACCGCAACTAACTATGGGCTTGACATTAAGTTTTCTGATGGAAATCTAAATATTTTTTGTAAAGATAGAAAATCATTGGAGTTCTTGAAGTTTAGGGTAGAGAATTTTTTTAAATCTAGTTCAAAGGAGCTTGGCTTTGCCAATAAGAGCAAGATTAGTCATAGAGCAAAAATTGGCAAAAAAATAATTAGAGGCAAAATTGGTAATAATATCAATAGTAAGAGCAGAAGTCCTTGAAATTAAAAGGGTACTTTTCATCTAAGAGATTTTTTTCTATTTTTTCGATTTTTGAATATCCATTGCCCTTTTTGAGGGTATTTTCAAATAATTTAATTTGTTTTTTATTATTGAAGAAAGCTATTATTTCAACTCTCCCATCGTCCAAATTTTTAACAAACCCTTTGATTGCTATTTTATTTGCAATTTGTTCTGTAAAGAATCTAAATCCTACGCCTTGTACCTTTCCTGAAATGAAATATTGATATTTATTCATATGTCTTATCCTTATTTATACAATACAAGAAGAGAGACTTTAAAATATCTCCCCTTTGTTGTTCATTTATACCCTAAATATTTTTAGACATTTGTATTATTTTATCTATTTCCATTTTTATGTTATCAGAGAGTCCTCCAAAGACAATTTGTATCCCATTTCCCTTTATAAGCACTCCACTCGCTCCAATGGATTTAAAATAAGAGACAGACTTCACCAGTTCTATTTTATTAACATTAATTCTTAATCTTGAGGCACATGCATCAAGATATGTGATGTTGTCTTTTCCCCAAGACCTTCTAGTACGTTTATGGCAACTTCTGATATGCCTGTTTTTTGTGAATTTGTTTTTTTGTTGATGGTGACAACTTCTTCTACATCTTCACGGCCTGGTGTTTTTAGATTGAATTTTAGAATTACAATTTTAAAAGCATAGTATAATACTACGAAGTAAAAGATACCAATGACAGGGATCATTGTCCAGGTTGTTTTGCTATTGCCTTGTAGTATGCCAAATAAAAACATATCAATCAGTCCGCCAGAAAATGTTAATCCAACCCCAATATTGAAAAAATGTGCTAATAGATGGGCTAGTCCAAATAAAGGAACATATATTAGATAGTAAAGAGCCGGAGCTGCAAAAAGAAATGCGAATTCAATAGGTTCTGTTATTCCTGTTATCATTGATGTGAAGCTGGCTGATAATAATAAAGAAGCTGTATTTTTTTTATTTTCTTTTCTTGCAGTATGATACATTGCAAGTGCTGCTCCAGGCAATCCAAAAATCATCATTATGAATTCACCACTGAAAAACCTTGTTCCTTTTGCAACTTCAAAGTGTACAGTATTAGGATCTGCGAGTTGTTTAAAGAAAATATTTTGTGCTCCTGATATTAGCTCTCCATTAATTTCCATTGTTCCACCCAAAGATGTTTGCCAGAATGGCATGTAAAATATATGGTGGAGACCAAAAGGTATTAAAGATCTCTTTATAGCGCCGTATGCAAATGAACCAAAATAACCGGATTTTTCTATAATATTTCCCAATGAATTCATCATTCCTTGAATGAATGGCCAGATGCATGTTAAAATTATTCCTACGAGAAACATTGTAAGTGTTGTTATGATGGGAATAAATCTTGAACCCCCGAAAAATGCTAGAAATGTTGGTAGTTGTATATTATGTAGCCGATTGTGAAGCGCTACCGAAATAAATCCTGCTATCATTCCTCCCATTACGCTCATTTGAAGAGAAAAGATTCCAAGCACATGTGTATATTCTTGGCTTTTTGCTATTGCACTTGCCTCGGGTGTTCCCATTGCTATTAGTGCATCTGCATTTACAGTGGAAGGATTTATATTTTGCAAGGATAAAACACCATTTATAGTTTGATGCATCACTAAAAATCCTACAACTCCAGCAAGAGCTGCTGTTCCTTTTTCGGCTTTTGCCAGTCCAATTGGAATTGCTACTGCAAACATTAAAGGTAAATTTGAAAAAATTACTTCACCAGTATATTTCATTAAAGATAATATTGAGCTTATTAAGGTTCCATCTCCAAGTGTATTTTCCATTCCATAAGCTCGAATCATTGTTGTATTGGTAAGTGCACTACCAATTCCTAATAGAATCCCAGCTATTGGTAGTAAAGCTATTGGTAACATGAAGGCTTTTCCTACCTTTTGTAATGTTGTAAATATAGATTCTGATGATGTTGACATAAACACTTCTCCCCTTGAGTTGTCGTTAAAATTTAATATAATTAACATTTTTAATTATGTTATTAATTTAATATTAGCAATATTTGTTGATTTGTAAATAAATTTAAAGACAAAATTCTTTGTAAAGGAATAAGTACTGTACATTCCTTTCAAGTTGTCATTTGTTATTGTAATTATTGAGGTTTATATTTTTTTAATGATTTTTTCTATTTCTGTATTGATATTATCTGATACAATACCAAATACGATTTGTAATCCTTTATCTTGTCTTATGATGCCTTTAGCACCAATTGTTTTGAAGTAAGTATCATCTTTGACAAGGTTGATATTATGTATTTCAATTCTGAGTTTTGTGATGCAGGCACTGTTGTATTTAATGTTATTAATTCCCCCAAGGCCTTCGATGATTTTAGTTGTGACTTCTCTTAAATTGGCAAGTATTTCCCTTGAGCTCCCTCTTTGAGTAGTCGTTCCGTCATCCTCTCGTCCTGGAGTTTTAAAGTCAAATTTGACTATGGCCCATTTAAATACAAAGAAATATATAAAGAAATAAGGTATTCCAACATAAAGTATATTTATCCAGCTTGTTCTTGCACTTCCTTGAAGTATTCCGTAAAGGCAATAATCAATAAACCCGTTTGCAAATGTTACCCCCACTCCAACATTTAAAAGATGCATCAGTACAAATCCTATACCGTACATAATGACATTAAATCCAAAGAATAATATAGGAGCTGCAAAAAGGAATGTGAATTCAATAGGTTCTGTTATTCCTGTTAAGAATGACGTGAATGCCACAGAGCCAAGCAGTGCCGCCATTTCTTTTTTACGTGCAGGTTTTGCTACCCACCACATTGCAAGTGCTGCTCCAGGAAGCCCAAATGCATGCCCAGGCCATTTCCCAACCCAAAATCTTGTTCCTTTTGTAACTTCAAAATGTCCTGAGAAATTTGGATTTGCAAGTTGTGCAAAAAATATTTTTTGTGCCCCTGATACCAGTTCTCCATTAATTTCCATTGTTCCGCCCAGGGGTGTTTGCCAGAATGGCATGTAAAATATATGATGCAAACCCGTTGGAACTAGTGTTCTTTCAATTACTCCAAATAGAAATGAGCCAAAATAACCAGATTTTTCTACAATTTCGCCTGTCATAGCAATTACGCTTTGTATGGGGGGCCAAATAAATACAAGCATTATGCCAATAATGAGCATTGTTCCGGTTGTAACTATTGGAACAAATCTTGTTCCCCAAAGAATGCTAGAAATTGAGGGAGTTGAATATCGTAATATTTATTATGAAGATGTGCAGCAGTGAATCCTGAATCATACCCCCAAGTACCCCCATCTGGAGCGTATGCATTCCAAGTACATTGGTATATTCGAATGATTTTGCAACAGCTTGTGCTTCATTGAAACCTGTTGCCATTAAGTAATCAGAACTAACTGTTTTGGCAGTTATGCCTTGTATTGCAAGGGTGCTACTTATAGCTTTGTGCATAATTAGAAATCCAATTCCACCAGAAAGTCCTGCCGAGCCTTTTTCGACGTTGGCGAGTCCGATTGCAATTCCCAATGAAAATATTAGCGGTAAATTTTCAAATACTACCTCACCCGTATCTCTCATAACTGATAAAATAATGTTTAAAAGGGTTCCTTGTCCCAAAGTTGCTTTAAGGCTGTAAGCTTGAATCATTGTTTCGTTTGTAAATGCACCGCCAATACCCAATAAAAGTCCGGCTGCTGGTAGAAGGGCTATTGGGAGCATAAAAGCTTTGCCGATTTTTTGTAAGATGGCAAATTTATTTGCAGGGTTAATCATAATGAGTTCTCCTCGTGATCATTTCTAATAAATACAGTATATATATTAATTAATTTAATTAATATATATACTGTATAAATAATATTAATTAATTTAATTAATATTATTTATACTTTCGGATTTGTTGATAAATTTATCTTGTAATAAGATTTAGATATTGATAGATTTCACTGTTTTTTGGAGCGTAATCTAACGGTAATTTTTTGTCTAAATCTCTTATAGATGGATTTGCTCCTTTTTCTATAAGAGATTGGATAAATTCGATACCATACTCATTAATTATGGCATTGTGAAGTGCAGTTTGAGCTTTCAGATCTGTTAGATTGATGTTGAAATCTTTTGACATTGCATAGTTTATTATATTTTTAGATTTTGATTTTACTGCGCAAGTAAATAAGGGATTTCCATCGGAAAATATTGTATTTAATGAGAAAGTATTTGGGTTTTTTTCTAGAAAAATTTTAATTTCATCTAGATTATCATTATTTACTAATATTTTAAGCTTATGCTTGTCTTTAATGTATGCTTTATATTCGTTTTTAGTTTTGATGCTTTTTAAAAAGTTATCTTTATTTTCTTTTAAGTCTATATAATAAGGAATTGTATCAAGATTATTTTTATAATAATCAATAGTAACTTGAGCGTCGTTAGAATCAAGATAATAAACATTGACTAATTCATTGAAATAGTGATTGGTAGCATCTTTAATGAGCTCAAATTTGACTTCATGTTTTTGATATTCCTTAAATGGAATTAAATTATAGTTTTGATCGTAAAATAATAAATCTGTTATTTTACCATTTATGTCTTTGAGTACAGGAATGATATTTCCATTTTTGTCCACACTTATGTCTGATATTTTATTATTCAAACTAGGCAATTTATATTTGTTATACATTGGTAAAATTTCTTCTTCTAATTTTGTAATTCTGTTTTTGATTTCTGTATTCATTGCTTTAATATAGGCATTATAGATATTTATGATATCAGTTGGTGGCTTATTGATGGTTTTTGAATATTTTTCAAAGCTAGCATTAAATATTGTATTTATTGGTATTTGTTTTGACATTAATTCCATTTTGATTGGTTCTTGTAACCCTGAGAGGTATATTTGTAATAATGCTGCGTTGATTTTATGTATTGCAAAAAAATCTTCTTGAAATACTTGGAAATCTTCTAATAATTGTTTTTCTGAGAAATGTTGGGCTAAGTTAGCACTAGTTATAAAAAGAATAAATAGAGTCAAATAGTATATGGGGCTAAACTTTTTCATCTTATTCTTAATTTTGGTTTTTAAATTTTTGTTAAAAATGGTAAAAGATGAAATTCCTATGATAATATATCCAAAATACGTAAATATTTTGCTTAATGCATAATAGCTCATTTGATTTCCTTTGAGTCAATTTTTTATATTATTATATCAAAGTTTGTTTTATTTACTTTATTTTTATGAAAAAGTATACTTAAGAAGTAGAAACAGAATATTGTATGCGTTTGTTTTTATATTTTGCAGGACTTTTTACCTTTTTATTTTTATGTTGTACTACCACATTTGATGGTACTCGTTTGAATTTGTTTACCTTAAAAGCTTTAATGACATATCCTGAACTTAAAATTTCAAGTTCTATTTTAAAAAAAGATGAAAGTTTAAATGATTCTCTTAAACATAATTTTGATATTTTAAAAGAAGCCCAGGATAATTTAGTTTATGTTTCTGAACTTAGTTATAACAATAATATTGAGTATATTAATAATCTTTACTTATATAATAAAAAATTATATAGAGTTATATTAGCATATAGTACAGTTCAAGGCACGTCTTTTAGATTAGAAATTTTGCGATATTTAGATGCCCATAATATTAAAGAAAAATTTCCTTTAAGAATAAAGTTTCCTTTTGATAGGGCATGTATAGATAATAAGTTTTGGATTATAATTAATAAAGGTTTTTTAGATATGTTGATTCAGGATAAGAGTGCTTTAATTATTGCTAAACGAAAACTGGAATTTATATTAAAAAGCTTTTCTAAGTAGTGAGATGATTTATTCTAATTCTTCAAAGATTTTTTTTATGCTTTCTTTTTTTGTGACCTCTCTTTTTTCTAAGTCAATAGCTATTGATTCTTTTAATTTATCTACGTTTTGAAGCAGAAGTTCTTTAGCTTTTATTTGATCTATTTGTTTGATTTTTAGTTTTTTTTGTATTTTGTTTTCTTTCTCAAGTCTGTGAATTTCATTGAGCATGCTTAGCTTAAAGTGTATTATATTTTCAGACACTTGAAATTCTTGTGACATCAGTTTTTGAGGATATTTTATTGATTTGTATTGAGGAACTTTTAATTTTAAGGTGGTGGTTGGAATTAATAAGTTTGCTGCAAATATATTGGATTCTATAGTCATTAGATTATCTTGAGTATTAATTGTATCTGTTCTTTTAGATGGGTTAAATACTTGGTATTTATGCATTAAATAATGACCAAGTTGTTGTGCTATTGCAAATCTTTTGTTTTGTAGATTCATCATTTCGTTTATGTATATGGCTTTTTTATTTGGTTTAATGTATCCAGCAAAGTTTTTATATTTGTCTTCAAATGCAATTTCGAATACTTTAAGGCCCTCTCCTATTGCAATTTTTATTATTGGTACTGGAATAAGTAATATAGCATATTTTGAAATTATGTAATCAGAATAGATATAGGGGGTTTTAATGTATGAGCTAAAATTATTGGATTTCATTCAATATAAATATTCTCCTTATTATATTGTATAATATAATTTAATTATGAGATATAGTTTTTGTCTATTTGTATTTGTTTTTTTTTCATGTGAGACTTTAAATGTAGAAGAATTTTTAGATGAAAAATTTAATAAAATAGAAAGAGTTGGTTATTTTCTTTATTTTTACCCAAATAGCCAGATTTATATCAAAAGAGATAAGTTAACTAATGATTTTTCTGTGTTTTTGAATGTTGTTTTGGATTCAAGTTTGAATTTCGATAGCGGTTCTTTGAAATTGCTTCAAGATGACAACCATGTTGGTGATATTAATATTTCTAAAGTGGTTGGTGTTGGCACCTTAAGGTTTTTGTATATTGAGATTGATAGAAACAATGCTGAACTTATTTTAAGAGCCCTTAATCCTCACAAGAGATTGTCTTTTGTTTTAGATGATAATTCTTATCAAGTGTGGACTAGGGATACTTTGAAATATGATGCTAGATTTATTGATGTTGACTTTGAGAGTACTAGAAATACTCTCAAATATGCTCTTGATAACAATATCTTATAGAATTTATAGTAAATTATATTGTTTTATAAGAATTTATGGTAATTTAATGACAAAGTGCTTTGATAGATATATTATTTTTTATTTTGTGTTTTTGATGTTTTCTTGTACAACCATTGATCAGAGGAGTTTTGATGGATTAATTAAGACTTCAAAATATATTAAATTAATTTCTGATAAGAATAAGGTTTCTTTAAGACATTATTTTACTATTTCAGGTAAGTTCAATTTAAGATATAAAGAGCCATTGTTCTTAAAATGTGAGAATGATGACATAGTAGCTGCATTTTTGCTTAGGCGTTATAAGAGAATTGGAGATAAGTATATTCAGACTTTCTTGAGTGTAGGTAAAGAGATTTCTTTAAAAACATATTTAAAGTTAATTAAGGCTAAAAAATTTGTTGTTGTAAACAGCTCAGGAGAAATTCTCAAAACTATTGTTTTTTCAGAGCAGCTTGATATCGAAAATATTTTATTTCAAAACAATAAAGTTTGCTAAAGATATATAACTTTGTTTTTAGCTTAATTTTTTTGTTTTTTAATGATTTTTGTATTAAAATAAATGCCATTAATTTTGGTTTTTTGTACAGATAAGGAATATCTGATAAGAGGAGTAATTTTTGAGCAACATTAGAGCTACGTTAATATCCCAAATTAAGAATAATAATATTGATTATAAGACAGAGATTATAGCTGGTATTACAACATTTTTGAGCATGGCGTACATCATAGCTGTTAATCCTTATATACTTTCTAGTACAGGGATGCCAGTAGGTGCGTTAGTAACAGCGACGTGTTTGACAGCTGGACTTGCTACCATTTTTATGGGGATTTACACTAATGTCCCTTTGGCATTAGCTTCTGGGATGGGAATTAATGCATTTTTTGCATTTTCGGTTGTGAAAGGAATGAATATACCCTGGGAAGTGGCTTTGGGGGCGGTTTTTGTTGAGGGCATTATTTTTATTATTTTATCCATATCAAAGATTCGTGAGGAGATTGTAAATTCCATACCATTAAATTTAAGATGTGCTGCTGCCGTCGGGATAGGGTTGTTTATTGCTTTTATTGGGTTTGTTAATGGTGGAATTATTGTTAAAAATGATGCTACATTAATTGGTCTTGGAAATTTTGCAAGCTTAAAAGTTTTACTTACAATGTTAGGAATTATTTTCATATTTATTTTTGAAATTAAACTGATTAGGGGTAGTATATTATTATCAATTTGCATAACTACTTTAATAGCGTGGAGTTATGTTTTCTTTAATAAAAAAGATGCTATGGATTTAGGAATTAGTTTGCCAGATGGTTTTTTAAGATATGAGTCAGTTACGCCCATTTTTAATAAACTCAGTTTTTCTTATGTGTTAAGTGGAAATTTTTGGAATTTTATTTTCATAGTATTCATTTTATTATTTAATGATTTATTTGATACCCTTGGCACTTTAGTAGGTGTTGCTTCAAAAGGAAATTTGATGGATGATAAGGGGAAGATATATAATGTTGATAGGATATTGTTAGTTGATGCTATTGCTACTACTCTCGGAGCGGTTATGGGTGTGTCTACTGTAACTACTTATATTGAGAGTTCTACAGGTATAGCTGAGGGTGGAAAGACAGGATTTACATCAATTGTAACAGGAAGTTTATTCTTATTGTCAGTATTTTTTGCTCCTTTATTTATTGCTGTTCCTGCTAGTGCAACTTCGGCTGCTTTAATATACGTGGGATTTTTTATGTGTAAAGAAATCCAAAATATAGATTTTGCAAACACAAGAGAAGCAATTCCTAGTTTTTTAATATTATTTTTAATTCCTTTGACTTATAGCATAGCTTCAGGAATAGGGATTGGCATAATTTTTTATGTAGTTTTAAGTATATTGTATGCTTTATTGACCAGAGAAAGTTTGAAAGTTTCTTTCACAATGCTTTTATTATTTTGTCTTTTTGTTTTAAAATTAGTTTTTTCCTATTAAGTTTGTTTGTTTAATCTTTTTATTGGATTTTGCATATTTTTTTGTTGAAAAATTGAAAAAAGGAGTTAAATTATTACTACAAATGTAGTAATAATTTTTGAAGCAATTGAGGAGTCTTTATTTGATAGATAATCATAAATATTTAGTATTGAAGTTAATAATTTTTTTGTTAATTTATTTTAATAGTTATGCTGTTATGATTGATAAAAATA
This sequence comes from Borrelia tillae, assembly GCF_055693965.1. Taxonomy (NCBI): domain Bacteria; kingdom Pseudomonadati; phylum Spirochaetota; class Spirochaetia; order Spirochaetales; family Borreliaceae; genus Borrelia; species Borrelia tillae. The sequence goes on along the minus strand of NZ_JBTGSB010000003.1, from coordinate 5,597 downwards.
GCAATGTTTTAATAGTATTTGCTATGGATTCTGAAGCCGATGAGTTACATAAGCTTATGTCTCGTAAGGAAGAAATAGTAATAAAGGATTATGGACTTAATAAAAAAATTATTAAAGGTAAGATATCTAATCGCAATGTTCTTTCTGTTGTTGTTGGGATTGGGAAGGTTAATGCAGGTTTATGGACTAGTTATTTTTTGTCAAAATATAATATCAGTCATGTGATCAATTGTGGAGTTGCTGGTGGAGTTGTGGGCTCTAAGGTAAGTAATCTTAAAGTGGGCGATATAGTAGTATCTTCAGAGGTAGGTTATCATGATTTTGATTTAGTAAAATTTGGACATAAATTTGGACAGGTACCGGACTTGCCTCAGAGATTCAAAAGTGATAGAAATTTGCTTGAAAAAGCTCTGAATGCTATTAAAGTAAAATTTAAAGATATTAATGGATATTCCGGTCTAATATTGACAGGTGATCAATTCATTGATCCAGTTTATTTGCAAAAAATTGTGGCAAATTTTGATGATGTAGTAGCAGTAGAAATGGAAGGTGCAGCAGTAGGGCATGTTGCTCATATTTTTAAAGTTCCCTTTATAATTGTTAGGTCCATATCTGCTATTGTGAATCATGAAGATAATGAAATTGAATACGGTGAATTTCTTAAAATGGCAGCAGTGAATGCAGCTGTAATGGTGCAAGAAATCTTGAAATTACTTTAATAAGTATTAATATAATAAGTATTATTATATTAATACTTATTAAAGTGGGTAGATAAGTTAAATTTTGATATTTAATTAATATTAAAGTGTTTTTAGAGAGGTAGATTATGAAAAATCTATAAGTTGATAAATATTTCTCTTGTTAATTTATAGATTTTTGGCATGATGAGTTAACAAAATATAGCATTGCTTTCTATGATTGATGCATATGGTATTAGTTTTTGTTAAATCTTCCATGCTCAATCAATTTAAAGGCTTAATGTTAATTAAATTATTTTTTTAAATTTGTATATATAAGTAAAATTAATTTTTGAAGGGATTTTTATAGTGAGTAATCATGCAGTGATTGTATTGGATTTTGGCTCTCAGTATAGTCAGTTGATTGCAAGAAAAATTAGGGAAATGGGTGTTTATACAAAAGTTATTGCTCATTCTATTTCTGAAGAAGAGATTAAGGATATGCATCCTGTAGGGATAATTTTAAGTGGAGGGCCAGCTTCTGTTTATTTAGATGAAGCTCCTACTGTTGACGTTGGAATTTTTAATTTAGGTATACCTATTTTAGGAATATGTTATGGGATGCAATTAATCGTTAAATTGTTTGGTGGTGCAATTTTTAAGTGTGATAGGCAGGAGTTTGGTAATACTGAGATCTTTATAGAAAATCATCAGTCTAATTTATTTTCAGGGCTTTCAAATAAATTGGAAGTCATGATGAGTCATGGGGACAATGTTGAAAAAATTCCAAACAATTTTAGACAAATAGCTTATACTAAAAATTGTATTGCTGCTGTGTTTAACGAGGAACAAAAGATTTATGGGGTACAATTTCATCCTGAAGCAACTTGCTCAGAGGCTGGAAATCAAATATTGAAAAATTTTGTTTTGAGAATTTGTCAAGCCCAAGTTAATTGGAATGTAAATAATAATATAGATGATTTTGTAAGGAAAATAAAACTTCAAGTAGGTGATAGAAAAGTAATTTTGGGAGTTTCTGGTGGAACTGATTCCTTGGTATGTGCATTGCTTATTAACAAGGCAATAAAGAAGAATTTAATATGTGTTTTTATCAATACTGGTTTATTGCGTAAAAATGAGGTTAGAGAGATCTTAGAGCTTGGTAAACGGTATGATTTGAATGTCAAGTATTTTGATTTTTCTTCAGTGTTTTTGAATAATTTGAAAAATATAGATGCACCTGAAGAGAAAAGAAAAATAATAGGAAAAACCTTTGTAGAGGTTTTTGAACAGGTAGCGTTAGCAGATAAAGATGTAGAATTTTTGGCTCAAGGTACTATTTATTCAGATGTAATTGAGTCTCAATCTGGCGGTGGGAATAATGCTTCCACATCAAATATCAAGTCTCATCATAATGTGGGTGGGCTTCCAGAAAGAATTAACTTAAAGCTTTTAGAACCATTGCGAGAGCTTTTTAAAGATGAAGTAATTCAACTAGGAATGAAGCTGGGAATTGAAAAAAATGTTCTTTATAGGCATCCATTTCCCGGACCAGGATTGGCAATAAGAATAATTGGTAAAATTACTCAGGATAAAATTGATATTTTACAGGAGGCTGATAATATTTTAATAGAGGAGCTTTTAGAAAATAACTTGTATTATAAGGTAAGGCAAGCGTTTGTAGTCTTATTGCCTGTAAGATCTGTTGGAGTGATGGGAGATAATAGAACATATGAATATACAGCTGTTATTCGATGTGTTGATACTTTAGATTTTATGACCGCTACTTGGGTTGAGTTACCTTTTGATTTTTTAAAAAAAGTTTCTTCAAGAATAATTAATGAGATTAGAGGCATAAATAGAGTTTGTTATGACATTTCTTCTAAGCCCCCAGCAACAATAGAATGGGAATAAAAAAATAAGGAAAACAGATTGATAGAAAAGATAGTAAAAGAAGCTTTGACTTTTGATGATGTTTCTTTAGTTCCTAGAAAGTCGTCTGTATTACCTAGCGATGTTGAGTTAAAAACGAAGTTAACTAAGCGTATATCTTTGAATATACCTTTTTTAAGCTCAGCTATGGATACAGTTACAGAAAGTCGAATGGCGATAGCTATGGCTAAAGAAGGTGGAATAGGCATTATACATAAAAATATGACAATTGAGGCTCAAAGAAAAGAAGTTGAGATAGTAAAGGCTTATCGGATTGGGATTATAAAAACCCCTATTACTATTGATGATAATGCGAATGTGCGAGAAGCTAAGATATTGATAGCGAAACATAAGATTTCTGCACTGCCTGTCACAGATAAAACAGGCAAAATATTGGGCTTGGTTACTAGTAGAGATATTAAATATATCACGGATGATAATATTCCTGTTATAAGTGCAATGACGAAAAAATTGATTACAGCAAAAGAGGATATAACATTGACAGAAGCCAAAGAAATATTATTTAAACATAAATCGAAAAGTTACTTATTGTTGATGAATCAAATAATTTAAGGGGATTGATAACCTGTAAAGATATAATCATGTGGAACATCAGGAATATTTTCCTAGTGCATGCAAAGATGTAAAAAATAGATTAAGAGTGGGGGCAGCTGTCTCCATTGATGTTGATGCTTTGGAGCGTGTTGAAGAATTAGTCAAAGCAGATGTTGATGTTGTTGTTATTGATTCTGCACATGGTCATTCTACACGAGTAATTGAGCTTGTAGGAAAAATTAAAAATAAATATCCGAATTTGGATGTTATTGCGGGTAACATAGTGACTAAAGAAGCAGCTCTTGATTTGATTAATATGGGAGCAGACTGTTTGAAGGTAGGAATAGGTCCAGGAAGTATATGTACAACAAGAATAGTATCAGGAGTTGGAGTACCCCAATTAACAGCAATTCATGATGTTTTTGAAGCTTGCAGACATACCGATACTTGCATTATAGCTGATGGTGGGATTAGATTTTCAGGAGATATCGTTAAAGCGATTGCAGCAGGAGCTGATTGTGTGATGATAGGAAATCTCTTTGCAGGTGCTCATGAATCTCCTTCAGAAGAAGTAATTTATAATGGAAAAAAATTTAAGGTTTATGTTGGGATGGGCTCTCTTTCTGCTATGGTTAGAGGTTCCAAATCAAGATATTTTCAATTTGCCAATAAAGAATCACCTTCTAACAAATTGGTACCTGAAGGCATTGAAGGAATGGTGCCTTATGCTGGTAAATTAAAAGATATTGTCTTTCAGTTGAAGGGAGGATTAATGTCTGGGATGGGTTATTTGGGGGTAGAAACAATATTAGAATTAAAAACAAATGCTTATTTTGTAAAAATAAGTCCCGCCTCTTTACGGGAGTCTCATCCGCATAATGTTTTGGAAAATGGAAAATGACACAATTTCATTGTATTGAGTGGTATTAAAATTTCATTAGTATTTTCTTGACTTTATGTTAAGAGAGAAAAACGAGCTTATCAATAGCTTTTACAGTGATTTTTAGTTTTTTAGATAAAAGTATTTGGGGGTGACTAAATTGAGTAGTCGTACTTTAAGTGTTTTTATATAATTATATTGTTAGTTTATAGATTGCTTTATAGGCTTGTCAGGTGGACTTCAAGTTATCTTTTTGATTATTAGTGATTTTAAAAGTTAAATTTTATTTAAACAGTTTAATTTAAAAAGAAGAAGGTAATATGACTAGAAACAATATATTTATATTAGTAATATTAGAATCAATTTTAAGGAATTGTTTTAGTGTCGAAATTCAGTTGTGTATCACTTTTTTTAAAAGAAAAAAATCAAAATTGATGGCATTACGGGAGAGCTTAAGCCAACAAATAGAGGAAATAAAAAAGATATTCCTAATGTTAATTGGAATAAAGTTGAGGAGTATATTAAGAAAGTTGGGCCAAAATGAAAAGAGCAGAACCTTTCTTGTTCATTTTGGTAAGATATACGGCACAGTTAAAACTTATTAATCGTGATTATAATGGAATTTATAGTATCATTAGAATTTATTCTCATTGTTTGGGTATTGATAGTGGTGTGCGTATTCGCGAAGAATTGGCTAAAAAGTTAAAGCATCTATTGTAAAGATAACGACTGATATTGCTTTTGTTGGTATACTTGAAAATCTTGTAGAAATCTTTAAGGACTATGGTCTTAAAGCGTTGAAGAATTCAATTGATAATCTTAAGAAAATTCTGAAGAAGCAGAATTCTAGCCTTTCTTCTAAAAAAGCGACGAAGTTCCAAGTAAGCAATCTATTGTTAATCGCTAGACTGATAGCTGATGACTATAAAAATGTCCCGGATACTGTTACAATTGTGTGTGAATGTGTTTTATAAAATAGCATCTGAATGCTCTTCTTTCTTCTCTCTAACTATTATAATATGACGCTATTGGGGCTTTTTATATTTCTTATAACATTTAAATTTTACACACCTTAATCTAAGTTTAGTAATTGGTGTGGTATTGGGGTTATTTATTATTAAATTGAATCAATATGAGTGTGCGTTTATTCTTGTAATAAAAATATAGTTAAATATGTTTTTTGATAACTAATTGTGATTAGTATAATTTTATATATTATCTTTAAATTAAAGATAGATTATGTTAATTTGTGTTATTTGATATCGTCATTAGATCATTTTTGATAGGGATTTAATTTTTTTATATCATGATTTCAATGATACCCTATATATAGAGTTATAGGGTATTTTTTATAATTTATTTAAATTACAGATGCATATTTCGGTATTAACTTTGGTATATTGAGATAACTGCTATGTATTTTTTTGAGACAATTCGTAAGAACATAAAAATTAAAAAATCAACTTTTTATCTTTTTGTTACAATTTTATATTTTTTTGTAACAATTTTGGATAGGATTTTCAAATAATTTTGTACTAATAGAAAATTACTAA
>NZ_JBTGSB010000004.1:0-32746 GCF_055693965.1 Borrelia tillae | reverse complement strand
AATTTAATTGTTAATAGTACAAAACTGAACTACAAACAAAATAAACCTAAAAATTATTACCAAAATTTCTCTTATAAAACAAATAAATCAATCAAAATCAATCCTAAAAATCATTTCCTAACATCAAATAGTACAGAAATCGAACCCTGACTACCTCCTTTCCTTCCAATTTGATATATTTTTCTTCTAAAGCAATACCATTGTTTTTACTCCCATCACCATATTCTTCATCAAAACCAATTATACCCCACCCCTAACAAGATAAAACCAAACTTGTCAAAAGGCTTATAGATTTTTTCTTAATGACCTCAACATCAAACTGTAAATCACAACCTACAAAAAACAATAGCAAACCTAGATTACACACTTAGTATGAATTCTTTTTTTGAAAAAATTACTCTACTCTACTATAATTGTGGTATCTATTCTCCCTAATAAAGAGAGAAATATATAAAATACTCTCAAAAAAAATATTTTTGATCACAAAAACGATGTAAAACAAGAATTAACTATATATTTTGTTACTAAGCTTATAGGTGGATATTCTTATTTGTCGCCTCTATGGTTACCTACTAAATTTATTTAACTCTCTCTTAGCATCTTCTAAATCTTTCTTTAGCTTTTTTATAGAATTTTTAAAATAATCTCTATCCAATGCACAGTATGCTTGTTCTACAGTACTCGCACCCGCAACTTCAATTATGGCACCTTTTTCCACGTTTTGTCCGTACACATTCTCTGCTCTTCTTAACTTACTATACGCATCTATCAAGATTCTTTCTATTACTATTCCTTCCTTCCTGCTACCAGAATATCCCTGTAAATACTTTAAAGTGTTTAAGGAACTTTTTATACTACTTAAAAGATTCCTAAGATCACTTTTTAGACGATCGTACGAATATTTTTTCAATTTTTCTTTTGCCATTATGTGTTCAGTTGTTATAGTAGTCATATACTGACCATCTCTTATCTGAGTAATTAAAATCGCAACTTAATCTTATCTCTAATAATCTTATCTGCTATTTTAAGTGCTCTATCAATATACCTTTTAATTTGGTCATACGAATGTAACGCTGTAAGCAACTTCTATCTCATTAGTAGAATAAAACTTATTACTAAACAACAAAAACAACCATAAACATAAATATCTCTGATATAAATACATTTTTTTAATCATATATATTTCTCTCCTAATAAAAAAATATATATCAATTTAGACAATGGTTTGTTCTGATGACAATAACATCTTTGTAAGATTTAATTCAAATATTGTTAGCAGATTTTGACCACACCACTAAGTAGATTAAGTTGATTCCTAATTGCATAGTAAATGGTTTTGATCACTTTCTATACATGTTCATTTCATTGACACATTTCTCTCACAAAAAATGGTCCTAGCACAAGAAGCAATCTTACTATTTCAGGCCGTGCTTAACATAGAAATTACAATAACATACTGAAACTTATAATTATATAACAATTGAGCAAGATATCTTTTCTAAAAAGTGAACTAAAATTGATATTTACCTAGAAAGGAACAAACAAAAAACAATAATTCTTAATATTTTTACTTCATAATAAACAATATGCACTTATTTTTTACTGATTACAAATTAAAATAAACATCTTTGAAAACATTAATCATCCTGTCCACTATTAATATCTTTACTATTTTAATCTTTTGAGTCAACCTCATATGTTAAATATGCAAAATCCAGTAACCTGTATTAATCCCCTTCAAAATGAGATAAGGATTATAAAAATTCCCAAGAAAATCTACCGCCAATAGAAATTGCTAATCTCTCAACACACATTTTGACATTCTTATAATCCTCCATAACAATGGAAAGCATCTCTTCTATTACAGATTTCAGTTTATGTATCTCATCAATAATAAATAGAATGCTTTTATCCTCTGATGTTTCCAAATATCAACAATATCCTTTTTGGCTTTTCAAGCGCTGGAGCTGAAGTTACCTTAATTGCAGTATTCATTTCAAAAGCAATAACACTAACTTGCCAAAATCCTGGTGAAGGGCCACTTAAAAAAACATGGTCTAGAGACTCATTTTCTGCCTTTAGACGCCTTTATAAAACTTCTAAATTTCCCTTTATAATATGGGACTGCCCTGCAAAATCTTTCAAAGATTTTGGCCTAAATTCATTCTCACTCTGATCATATACAAAATCCTTATCAGAACTTACAGAGCGTCAATTCTGCTCTCAAATTTCATCTAAGAGCTCCATATTAACCTGTAATTCTTCTTAATACCTCTTTTATCAAAAATTGTTCTTGTTCGACTTCTCTTAACATTAAGAATTCATCGGTAAGTAAGATTTCCTTGATTGTAGATACAACCAATTTTCTGTCAAATCCCATACTAACAATTGACTGCTCAAGCTCCTTAAATTTAAACACATCTTCTGGGCTATCTAAAATCAGTTCATCAGCTATGATAAGCTTCCCCTTAAGCTGCAAAATTATTTTGCTCGCCATCTTAGTACCAACACCTTTTGCGCTAGAAATAAGCTTTACATTCTCACTTTCAACCGCATCTATAAATTCATTATATTTCATGCCAGACAGTATCTTTATAGCTGCTCGTGGTCCTATTCCATTAACCTCTAGTAACTTCTCAAAAATTTTTCTTTCTGATATATCTAAAAATCAAAAAGACTAATTTCATTCTCTCTCAAATGAAGGAAGGTCAATATCTCAACGTCTTCTAACAAATTCAGTTTCTGCCTACAAAAATAACTAACTAAAACCTCAAACTCAAAGAACCCTGCTAAAATAACGATACTAGCCTCTCGCTTCTCTACAACCTTACCATAAATCTTATTCATCATAGAACTAAATTATAACACTATATGTTTTATAGTGTTATAATTTAGTTCTCTTTTCAATGAATTTATATCTTTGTTAAGACTAATTTTTGTAGCCTATCATTAATTGAAAGTATTCAAATCAAATATCAATACTGTAAGTAATATATTTTCCGTTCCAATGTATCTTATGCCACTGCTAAAACTTTCATAAAAAGACGATACTCAATCAACATTTAGTATCAATCCGTTCTTTATACTTGTTGGTAAATTTTTCTGTCTTAAAAATCTTCAGCCCTCTTCTAACCTCATACTCATTTACATCATTTTCTTACATTATTGTCTAATAGATTCAATAGTATAGTTTATTAATCTCTAAATTAGCTCCAACAAATTTTAACACTCTTAATGTCTTCTCTACAAATTTGCCCAAATAAATAAACATCCCTTACTTTCTCCTTATTCTCAATCTGTCCTTGTCTCATCAGTTACAACCGCTTCTTATAAAGATTAATAGAATTACTTCTGACAACACCAAACAAAACTATATTAAGGCCTATAGAAAATACTTAAAAGTATAAGTACAAAAAATATACCAACATAACCAGCTCTCTTAACAATATCAGATACCCCCCTTAAAAAAATAAAACTAAAGGTTGAAAAATTATTCTTATTGACTTTTCTCACTACACTCAAATCTCTAAATTCTTCACTCAAATTTTTCAAAAAAGTCTCAAGATAACCATTAATCTACCTATTCAATTATTTATCCTCACTGTTTGCCATCTCAATTTTTTCCATATAACTTTTCTTTTCACTGAGAAAAATGTGATCCAACTTCAATGTTAATCTCTAACAAATCTTATACGCTCGCTGTTTTTCCTTCATTTTAGCTTCTGCAGTTGATATACTACTCTCAATTCTTTGCCTCCTTTTACGTATCCTCAGCGTCTCTCTCCTGATTAATCCCTCCAATATCAATGATAGTTTCTATGAAAGCAGACTATAGAAAAAATTAATTAAAGAAGTAATACAACAGCTATTGTAAATGAAAACACATAATACAAAATAGTATCACTTGACCCCTTATAGATTAACAATGTCATCAAAGGAAAAAAACATATTAAATACCAAAAAACTATAAAAAGAACTATCACGTATATTACGTATAAAACACTAAAAAACAAGCTTTAAAGTATCTGGTATACTAAGCGATTCAATATCAATTTTGACATACTATTACATCCCTTCATCAAATATATCTCTATAAAAAATAGTTTGAATTGTCTTTCTGCGCTCTTTAAATTTAAAGAAGTAAAAACTCGCACTAAACTGCATATCAACTACCCGTCTCTGCATCTCCTTATACTTGTAAGTAAATCCTTAGTCTAAAATTGTTTTTTCAAATTCAGTTACTTGACTCTCAAGTGAAATTAAAATCTATTTATCCGAATCATTAAGTCCTGTAAAACTCTCACTATGTCGTGAAATAAACTATTTATTTTTAACATTAATGAATTCCTCAAATCTTAGGTTGGTTTTATCTCGCTATCTTTCAGATAGGGTTAGTATTTCTCTATGAGTTCCCGAAATTTCTTTTTATCAATCTATATGCTCACCAACAAATCTATAATTAGATTTAGCAAAATCATTAATTTGATTTTCAATTCCTGCTAAGACCCTACGCTTAACATTCGTAAATGAGTCGAATCTTGCCTGATACTTATCAAAAAAAATTGCGTTCCGCATTAAACAACTAACTTCTATCCCTTAACTTGGCATTTGCCCTCCCAAATAGGTTACTCAACATAGTTAGTGAAAAGCTTTCAACAACAAGTTTCACTATACCTCTTAGAATCTTTACCTGTATTTAAATGCTTAAGATCGCTAGCGTTAACATTCTTAATGTCTTGTACACTGCACTTGATATTGCCTCCCTTTAGTTCCTCTGTATAACCCCCCCTACTTGCTAGCAGCATTATCTTAAATCATAACTTTAACACATTCATATTGGTTCCTACTCCTACTATCTTTGTTGCTGTGTTTGCTAATGTTTTTTGCCACATTCAACAATGCTCCATATGTCTCTCCGAGCCGAATTAAGCAAATGTCTATCATAATCTAATTTCACCAACATGGACCTACTATTCTCATAAATCTCAAAAATTAAAATGACTTGGTATAAATCTCTTATTCCCTTCCATATTGCCCCCCCCAAAAACCCCAGATTTTACCACATTTACAAAATGTAATATATAACATTGAATCACCAAAATTTAAGATCAAAAATTAGAACTTAATTAAAAATTCTTAGCAGAATCCTTAATTAAGTTCTAACAAACGATTCATTATAAAGGTAGTACTAAAAATGACAAGCACTACAAACAATATTTAAAATACAACAAATTTCAATTAAAATCAACTATTATATTCAATAATTTAAATCTTTGCTAAAGATTATTATTTATACATTTCTATCTTAACCGTTTCTTTTTACAAAAGAATTACTTTTTCTAACCTTCTCAATACTTACCAAAAAGTTTATCATCTTCATATCAACACCAACAACTTCCTTTTTAACACTTATTCTTTCATCATTAGTTTTAGTCACCAATTATAGACACAAATGCATAAACAATAAGATTGCCGCTTCTCTTTGTCAGAGAATAAAACATATATAATCTTTATGAAAAGTAATCCTGAGTGAATTTAACTCTGACAAAAACCATATTTATTTGCTATTAAAATTTATAGCTGACATACAATCTTCCAAGTTTATTAACAATCTCTTCACTATTTATAAGAAAAAAACATTGCACTTACTTAAGAAAATACTACTAAAAACATTGCTTTTGGTCTCAAAGTTATTGCTTTATATCTACTGATGGGGGCTTTATTTAAAAAATTAAGAAATATACTCAAAATCAGTAATTATTTGTCTTTTTTAATCAAAACTTTAAAAGTATAATTATCATTATGTAGTAAAACAAAATCCATTACCGGCCTCACTAAAGCCCTAAATTCATTTCCTCAATTTTCTGTTTTATATTGTTTATATGCCAAATTTCCCATAAATACTCACTATCTATCTACCTTCAAACTTTTAAATTCTTTGAAAAACTTCTCAAGTAAATCTTGTTGATTTTCAAAAATCTTATCTAAAAAGAATGCCGCAAATTTTGCATTTTTCTTATAAAAATCATAACTGCCTTGATTTTTAAGCTGGAACCTCAATGGTTTTATTGGATTCTGTCTTGATCTTTTTATTTCCTCAATTTCTTTGTTTTTTATTAAGTCAAGTGACTCATTAATGCCATTTTCTATCAGATACTCCTCACTTACAAGTCCATTTTCCATGGCAGTTGCCAACTTCAAATAATTATATATCTGACTCCTAGCTATTTTAAAATTTCTAGTAAATGCATTAAAAGTTTTAAACCCATCTATTTTATAATAACCATTATCTCTTATTTCTTTTAAGATTTTCATACATTCTATTTTATAGAATATCTCCTTTTTAAAGGAATTTATAAAATTTTCCTTTAGTCTATTATAATATATCCTTAGTTCTTCTTGGTCATCAATTTTTTTTAAAACTCTGTCATTTACTTGAACCTGCATTTCTTGTCCTCCTTTTGTCCATTAAATGGACAAAAAATTTATGTTATAGTAATTCTTTGCAAAAATTTGTTAAATATATCTTGATATTCTCTTATATAATCTTTATCAATATTGAAAGGAGCATTGTTAGCTATTTTTCTATTTAAATCTTCTCGTTCCTTAATAAAGCCCAAAAAATTATTTCTGGATTCTATCATACTTAACAAATATTTATGTGTTTTGTTAGTTTTAAATCTTGTCACAATTAAGAATATAGGTATTCTAAACCCTGCCTTTTTAATAAAATGCTCTAGTAACTGTAAACTTTCTACAGCCCATTTCTCTGCTGTCATAGGCACTATTATATGATTACTCACAACCAAAGCATTGACTAAAGTAAAATCTAAACTTGGATTAGTATCCAATATTATGTAATCATATTTTAAATCAAGTAATTGCAAATTTTCTTTTAATCTCATCTCTTTAAATAAAATTGTTTCCGCATTGAATTGATACAAACTCAAATAACTTGGTATTAAGTCCAAACCATCATTGATGTTTACAATTGATTCATTAATACTTATATTATTTTTTATCACTTCATAAATATTGAACTGAACAATATCTACTTTTCGTTTTTCTATTTCATTAATGAAATAACTAGTAGAAGATGCTTGTGTATCCATATCTATTAATAAAACTTGATATTTCTGAGCTAAAAGGGTAGCAAAAATTATTGCACTCGTACTTTTGCCAACACCTCCCTTAATTGATGCAATTGTTATTATTTCAGGTTTTTTTTTATCCATTTGATTATAAACCCTCCATCTGGTAATTTTCTGCCATAAAATCCATATACCTGCTCTTCAAGATTTGAAAGTATTGTCATTAGAACTCTGCAATACTTTGTATCAGTCTTTTCTTTTTTAACCAACCGAGCAAGTCCCTTGATATAGCAAAAGATACTGCCTTTTTTAAATCGGAATTCTATGTAATAAGCTTTTGATAATGTATATGCTTTCATTATTCCATCTTCCTCATATTTTTTAACAACATTTTTTATTGGTTTTCTATATCCATAATAAATACCTAAAAACTTGTCATCTTTTTCTAAAGCAAATAAGTTAAATGCTTCTGCTTTTTCTTGGTTAAATAATCCTCTAAATGCAATAAAAAATTTATTATTTTGTTTCTTATTAACACCAAACATGCATAAATCCATCATAATTTTTGTATGGTATAACTTTTTACCTTCAATTTCTTCTATTTTTATAAAAAGTAATTTTTTTTGTTTGGATACAACTGTTATTTTCTTTTCTCTAGGATGCTTTACTATACTATCCATAATCAATCCTTAAGTGACATTTTCCTCAAGTTCTTCTAATTTTAAATAAACTTTTTTGTTCTCCTCTACTATATCTGAAAGTTCATGGTAGTAATGATTATTAAACACCCTCTCATACTCTAATTTGTTTTGTTTGTTCAAATAATTTTTTAGTATCGGTATTAGTGCCTTAATATTCATTTTATACCTTAATCTGTCAAGTAATATGCTAAATATATTGCTTCTAATTTTTTCTTTATCCTCTATTTTTTTCTCGATACATTTAGTTGTTTTATTGAGTTTATTTATTACCCTTTTTAAATCATTGTACTTATTTTGTTCTAATATGAAGTGTGGTTTATTTTTGTATCTATCAAATATTCTTTTTATGTTTTCTTCCAGTTGTTTACGATCATATCCTTCTTGTTCTAAATTGATTTTTGTTATTGATAGTATTTCTTTTAATTTTTTTTGTTTAAATATAAGTTTGCTTTTAGCGTTACTTTTATTAATTGAATATAATTTCTTTGAATTATAGAAGAAATTTTCATTGTTTTTCAATATTTTGAGTGAGAAAATTTTATTTTCTTTTTTCATTTCTGAATTCAGAATGTGTATATATGCTTTTGATTTAAAGTTGCATTTTTTTGCATATTTAATTGTTTGAAAGAGTTCAATTTTTTTTCTTTCTTCTTCTTTTTTATTATTATATTTATTATATAAACATTCCTTATTTTCCACATCCCCTTCTTTATTACAATTCTTTTTGATATATGCATTAACACGACCTTGAAATCTTTCTTCCTTTTTATCTTTAAAATATCGATTTATTATACTGTAGCATTCTTTCTTAGAATGCTGAAGCTTGTAGTAAATTTCAGTACCCATATTAACTCCCAAATGTTTATGATAATTAATTGTAACTTGTAATGTTTTTCCTAATTTATAAAGATAATTTTGTAGTGTTTTAATTGTAATCAGGTTCTGTCCATTCCTTTTTAAGTTACCATTAAAGTAATAAAGTATATCACTTTGAGTGTATTGCTTAAACGTGTTATTCATGTAATCTAACGTAGATGTCAATGTAATTAATTTATGTTGGTATTTGTTTTTGGATGGTTTAGTGTTTTTCATTCAAATCTCCTTTATAATGAATTACTACTACATATAGTAACTCATAAAGTATTAAAAAGTAAACTGTGATTTTCCTAAAATTATTTTTTATAAGTTTGACAAAAAAACAATAGAGCAGAAATTAAAAGAAATCGGATCAGTAGTATATTAGGAAAACGTTTACCAAATGTAGAAAGAAGGGTAAATGTTTCAAGTTTACAAGGTCAGTTGATCTTAATCTTCAGCATGAAACATAAAACATATATGTACGAATGAAGTTGGTAACATATTTACAGAGGCTTAGGGCTCAGAATAATTTTTAGTGAAACGAATATTAAAGGACCTGACAAAAATGTATGCTTTAAAGACAATACCCTTACTGGACCAACGCTTAACGGATGGTTAATGAGAAATGTAATCTATTCTTTTTAATAGGTGCAGAGCTAATTAATTGTGTCGTTGAAAGAAATGATAAATTTATCGAAAAGATATTAAGTGTATTTGAGAAAATAAACTTTGAAATTGAGAAAATTTGCAAAAGCATTAAAGAGAATACTGAAGTTGATATTGTGAGTATCTATCAATAATGATGATCTCAAGTCTTACACAAAGAATTTACTTGCGGACAATTAGTTTGATGGGAAACCATGTAAGTTTAATGTTAAGGTGGGTGTGTTGAGTTTGAGAATTTAGAGCTTGCAAAAGCTATATAACCATTTATTTAAAAACAAAGAAAAAGAATACTTCATGATGTTTAAGTGTATATTTAGACTTTTAAGTTAAAATGTACATTTTCATAAAAAAATGAATATCTAGAGCAAAACAGCTTGCTTTAGATATTCATTAGAGAGTTTTATACGTAGGACAAGAGAGAAATTACGTACATGATCATTTGCTAAGTGAACTCTCATAATTAAATTATATCATAATGTAATTATGAGATTCCAAATTATTTGAAAATGCTTTTAATATTTCTATAAGCCTACAATTTACTAGCACAAAAAAATCATAAACATTATCAATAAGTGTTGTTGGTGAATATTGCGTAAGTTCTTTGATTCCAAATGAATTAAATTCACGTAACTTTAGACTTGCAATAAATATATTGCGACATATATGAAGTGATTTACTCTTACGAAATTCTGATTTCATTAGTTGAACTTTAAATTGTTTTGATATTTTTGTTATGCTAATTTTATCGTTCTTGAATGTACATTTGCGTTTTTGAAATAGATAAGTACACCAAGTATCTTTACTCTTAGATTAGAAGTAATTTTTGCGGGCGTCACTGACAGCTTTAAATTCAACGCCACTAATAATAACTTCTTTAATACAAATATTGCTTCTCTTGTTAGTTAAATTAACACTTATCCTGAAAAATACATTACCAATCCGGACTTACTTTTTTTGTTGAGCTTTATATTTTTGTATTTCAACATCGCTACAACCAGTAACTGCAAGTAGATATACAAACCATCCAGCAATTGAGCTAAAAATTTTACTTTTTACTTAATTTTCTTGTGCCAACTTTTAAAGAATGAAATTGGATAATCAGTAGTTGATTCTCGTAATAACTTTGCTTTAAGTGATCTAAACTTCTTTTGATTGTTAGTATTAAGGACAAATAATTCTATTGCAGTTAAGATAAAAAACTGTTTTATTTTATTTACCTGATGAGATCCATACTTGCCATTATCATCATCGTTAAAGTCATAATCGAATGCATTATCTATATATTCCCCAATAGTTTTAGCGTTTGTTAATTTTTGTCTTTTAGCTTCTAAAAAGTCATAGACTAGGGTAAATTCGTTAGCTAATTCTTCTTGCTTTTCTAGGTCACCATCAAGCCAAGTAAAAAACCTTATACATCTAGACTTATATCTATCTTGGAGCCATACACATGATTTTTCAAATACTTTCTTTAATAATTTATACTTTTTCTGATAAGTAACCTTTGAGGTATCAGTATTTTGTTTTGGAAACAAAAGAACTCTATTTATATCTGTAATAGTTTGATCCTGCTCCAAGGCCCCTTTCAGTTCACAAGAATGCATGAACAATGAGAATAAAAATATTAGATATATAAATTTAATCATATTAAAAATTCCCCTTTTAATGTTAATTATTATATAATAATTAACATTATGTTATATCTATTTGTTTGTAAGTTTAATCTTATATTGGTTTTGTAAAACGATTAGTTATCATCTATATTGGTATTACATTCCACTCTTGTATTTCTGGCATTCTTATTTAGAGTCAGAATGATGCTTCAATAACTTGTTTATTCAAGTAAATACCGATATGATTTTGTGCTTTTCAAGGTTGCAGAATTGGTATAAAGAATAGTATTATTGATAGTCTTGTTCAGTTAAACAATTTAATTGTATAATAAATATATTCGGTATGATAAACAAGTACTCTTATTTTTACCATCTCACTTTATAAAAAATTTATTTATTATAGATAAAAGTATTGATGTCATTATTGGTACCACTATTATCGTAATAAGGTTCAACATTCTATTACTTACACTAAGCTTTTCTAATAAAATTACTTTATTATTCTCCATTTCTTTAAGCAAATTCTTCTCTACATTATCTATTTTAGTATTAAGTTCATTTTTCACATTATCTATATCCTTTTGTAGATTCTTTTCTATATTATCTATTTTGGTATCTAGACTGGTTAAATCCTTTTGCAATCCTTTTTCTACGCTTATAATTTGCTGCTCTAAAGAATTCATTCTTTCTTTTAAAACTTCAAAATTATAATTATCATTCTGAAACAAAACAAAATCTATTGCCGCTTCGCTAAATCCCTTCTCTAAGAATTCATTTCTTAAATCTTCAATTCTATATGTTTTATACGCTAAATGCCCCATAAATACTCCTTATTTTTCTAAGTCTTTAAACCTTTTAAAAGATTATCAGATTCAATCCTTTTAATTTTCAAAAAGCACATTCAATAAAAATTATAACACCCCATCCCTGCTTGTTAAGTTGAAATTTTGATGGTTTTATTGGATTCTGTATTGACTTGTTAATGGTATTTTCAATATCATTAACAAAAGCAAAATTACAATCAATAATAACCTCTTTTACACCAGTTGCTATTCTTATATATTCATAGACCTGAGATTCTGCAATCTTAAAATTAGATAAGAGGCTGTAAAAATTTTATACCCATCAAAAATATATAATTTTGTTTGATTACTCAAATTTAATAACTTTGCTGTTTCTATTTTATTACGGATATCATAGAGCATGAAAGATTCCAATTTATCTTTCAATCTAAACTATTCGTCTCTAAGATTGTTCTCCTTTATCTCTATTTCTGAATAAATTCCTTTTACACGGCCCCTTTCTATCATATTTTACTTTTCTCTTTTATTTGAACTCCTTTTGTATATAACCGGACAATTTTTTTATTATCTATTTCTTCAAAGACTATCCAAAAACTTTTTATATTCTTTATAATAATCATTATTTAAACAAAATTCTTTTCTATAAAATGATGTCTTTTTATGTTATCTCTTTTGGGGATAATTCTTATTAATTTCTCCTTGTAACAATCGGCTAACTCTGATATTATTTCTCTATCAATATTCTGTCTTTCTAGAACACCGGTTATCAAGAAATTTAAGATAAGATTTTCTCTACAAACTCTTTTCACAGCACTTATAATCAAACCTATATCTTCTATTGCCCTCAGAGCAAAATTAATAGGAATGACTAAATTATCATCAACTATTAAACCATTATTTAAAAAAGGCCCTAAACTAGGGTTTATGTCTATTATTAGATAATAATACTTGACTTTAGCAAAAAACTGCCTTTCTAATAAATTATCCTGCAATTGAATGCTTTCTGGATTAAAAGATGATAATTTTAATAAACGAGGAATTAAATCTAGGCAATTATTTACACTAAAATTACAATTTTTTATATATTTTCTTTGTTTGAAAATTTCATCAAAATTGCACTTTTCAATATCTACGAATATACTATCCATAATCAATCCTTAAGTGACATTTTCCTCAAGTTCTTCTAATTTTAAATAAACTTTTTTGTTCTCCTCTACTATATCTGAAAGTTCATGGTAGTAATGATTATTAAACACCCTCTCATACTCTAATTTGTTTTGTTTGTTCAAATAATTTTTTAGTATCGGTATTAGTGCCTTAATATTCATTTTATACCTTAATCTGTCAAGTAATATGCTAAATATATTGCTTCTAATTTTTTCTTTATCCTCTATTTTTTTCTCGATACATTTAGTTGTTTTATTGAGTTTATTTATTACCCTTTTTAAATCATTGTACTTATTTTGTTCTAATATGAAGTGTGGTTTATTTTTGTATCTATCAAATATTCTTTTTATGTTTTCTTCCAGTTGTTTACAATCATATCCTTCTTGTTCTAAATTGATTTTTGTTATTGATAGTATTTCTTTTAATTTTTTTTGTTTAAATATAAGTTTGCTTTTAGCGTTACTTTTATTAATTGAATATAATTTCTTTGAATTATAGAAGAAATTTTCATTGTTTTTCAATATTTTGAGTGAGAAAATTTTATTTTCTTTTTTCATTTCTGAATTCAGAATGTGTATATATG
Organism: Borrelia tillae; assembly: GCF_055693965.1. Taxonomy (NCBI): domain Bacteria; kingdom Pseudomonadati; phylum Spirochaetota; class Spirochaetia; order Spirochaetales; family Borreliaceae; genus Borrelia; species Borrelia tillae. The sequence goes on along the minus strand of NZ_JBTGSB010000004.1, from coordinate 19,267 downwards.
CTTTTGATTTAAAGTTGCATTTTTTTGCATATTTAATTGTTTGAAAGAGTTCAATTTTTTTTCTTTCTTCTTCTTTTTTATTATTATATTTATTATATAAACATTCCTTATTTTCCACATCCCCTTCTTTATTACAATTCTTTTTGATATATGCATTAACACGACCTTGAAATCTTTCTTCCTTTTTATCTTTAAAATATCGATTTATTATACTGTAGCATTCTTTCTTAGAATGCTGAAGCTTGTAGTAAATTTCAGTACCCATATTAACTCCCAAATGTTTATGATAATTAATTGTAACTTGTAATGTTTTTCCTAATTTATAAAGATAATTTTGTAGTGTTTTAATTGTAATCAGGTTCTGTCCATTCCTTTTTAAGTTACCATTAAAGTAATAAAGTATATCACTTTGAGTGTATTGCTTAAACGTGTTATTCATGTAATCTAACGTAGATGTCAATGTAATTAATTTATGTTGGTATTTGTTTTTGGATGGTTTAGTGTTTTTCATTCAAATCTCCTTTATAATGAATTACTACTACATATAGTAACTCATAAAGTATTAAAAAGTAAACTGTGATTTTCCTAAAATTATTTTTTATAAGTTTGACAAAAAAGCAATAGAGCAGAAATTAAAAGAAATCGGATCAGTAGATTAAGGGAATTTCTGTTAATTTTTGTAAAAAACCTTAAAATATCATTTTTTAACCACTAAGTTAAAGATATTTCCGTATCTTTTCTACTTATTTAAATATTTTTGTGCAAGATTGCCTGTTTGGCATTATTTGTTTTTATAGATCGTGAATTATTACTTCTATAACTTTCTATTTAGAAGTAATAATTCACTCGGTTAGAAGCATTTTGGTCAAGTAAATGGATAACTCCTCTCTTTAATAAGCAATACTTTTGCTGATCAGTATCAGCATTAGTTTCAGTACAAAGATACACAAGTAATGTATTCATCAATATTAAGGCTATTATATTATTATGATAACTTTAATTACCTTTATATTTAAATATAAAATTTCTTTTATAACCCTCATCCGTTTATTGCAATCCTGTCTCATTTTAATAAACTTTTAAATTTACTTTTGATCAAATCTCTTTATCTGTGACTAAACTATTTTTTGTCTTTTTTTAGTTTTCACAATGAATTTTTAGTTGCCTATTCTCATCAACAATATTATCTAAATCTTAATTATTAGCCTCAAAGTAGTCTTTTGCCAATTATTTAAAAGCTTGCCTTTGCTCGGTGGCATTATTATAAGTATAACTTTTAAGTTCTCTTTGTATATGCTCTAATGCGGCTTTTAATTTGTTTTCATTTAAACCCAAGAATTTGTTAAGTTTGTCGTTATCTCTCAAATCATTTTTTAAAAAGTCTAATCCTTTTATTTGATCCTGATTTAACTTTTCTATTGATGCTTTTTGGACGTTTTTTGTGCCTCTTCTCTCGTCTGTGCACTTGTATCCCTTTTGCCTCTATACTTAGGCTTTCTATTTTTATTGTCATACTGACTAAATCTACTACTAACCAAGTATAATAAAAAATTAATAACTCTTATATTAGACCCCTTGTTCTTAAGTACTTAAATAGTATACGGAAATTGTTTTTATATCGTATAAACGCTTATGGGTGTTTTGTAAAATAATTTGTTGTTATCTGTGTTTGAATTTGCTGCAAGATTATCAGTTTTATCAATTCAGTGAATGTTTAAATGGATTAATTTTTCTCTTCTCACTATCACTTAAAGTCAGAATGCCTTCTTTTTTTCATAATCCAGAGCCATTTTTAAACGTGACTTATTGATAAATATTAAGTACTTATAGACATATAACTTTGCCACAATGGAAGTTATGGTATTAGCAGAGCTCATAAAAATTGATATAGATAAACATATAGCAAGAGATATTGCAAATAAATGTTGTCATAATGAAATAACGTATAAAGATTTAGAATACTTAGAGGATAACTTTAATTGAAAGTTAAAGCATTTGAAGACTAATTTAAAATTATATTTTAAGCTTAGAATAAACAAACAAATGAATATTTGAACTTACATTTGCATTGTGTGTGGTCAACGGTTTTGAAGGATTTATAGCTTTAGTCCTTAAATAAATCTCTTATTAACTATTATTCCCAAGCATCACTTAGAGTGTTAAGCGGTGCCTTTAAAGTAAATGAATACTGAATACTTTTAGTAAATGAATTTTTGATAAAAAACTTTAATAAAAACTAATTATAATGCATAGATTCATCTCTGTAAGAGAGAAGTTGAGATAAGTGTTGCATTGCTTCTAAATAACTATATTTTCTCTTAATAGCAATAAATTTGGATAAATTTAGGCATTTGGAGATAATAATTCAATACATTTTGGTAACGAATCATTGATGCAATAAAAAATACCTTTTGCAATTCTTTATTCCAAATTTTGTTCTTGCCTTAAAAGCACTTTTTCATAAACTTTTATAAAGGGTAAATAAATCAAAGTAGAAAGTAATAACAATATTAAAGATAAAATACAAGCTCTAAAGTCAAATCCCGTGCCAAGTAAAGCTGCCAGTGGTGCTGGTGTTGTCCAAGGAAGTAAAACACTCATTCTTGCAACTAGTCCAAGATTTGTTAAAGTATATGCAATAATTGTATTGATTAAAGGAATTAATATGAAAGGAATACCTAAGATGGGATTTAAAACAATTGGACATCCAAAAGTTATGGGTTCATTAATATTAAAAATTCCGGGAATAAAGGAAAGTTTGCCAATAGTTTTTAAGTGTTGATTTTTACTTGCAAGCATAGATATAGCAAGTCCAAGTGTAGCTCCACATCCCCCAATAAACACAAATACACTAAGGAATTCTCCTGCTAAAACGTGGGGGAGAGGCATCTTTTCTGAAAGTGCCTTTGTATTAGACGCAAGATTTGTCAATATTAATGGATGTAATAAACTACCTACAACACTGCCCCCATGAATTCCAAAGAACCACAATATCTGAATTATAAATACTATCATTAAGGATCCTATTAAAGTATCAGTAACATGCAAAAGAGGTCTAAATATAGACATGATCAATTCAGGCAATAAAGCATTTGTTGTGCTTTGAACTATAATATTTATGGTTTGCGCAGCAATTGTAAGTATAAATACAGGTATTAGAGCTTCAAAAGATTTTACAATAGCAGGAGGAACACTTTCTGGAAGCTTAATTGTTATTTTTTTCTCGATTAAAAATCGATATATTTCAACTGAAAAAATTGCAGAAAGAATACCTGTAAAGATTCCTTGAGCTCCAAGATATCTAGCATCAATCATAGGAAACAAATCCCCAGGAAAAATTGTCCATCTAGGTTTGTCTCCTCCATAAGGTATCCAGTCTGATTGTCCACTTAAAATTAAGAACGTAAAAAGAGAAAGAAGACTACCTGTAATACCACTGATTTTGTAATATTTTGATAGACTATGTCCAATACCTAAAACTACAAAAATAGTCATAATACCCATGCTCACGTAAAAAGGCTGCGTAAGATTTGCTTTATATTTGTTCATAATATCAACATACCACTGCTGATATAAGAAAGTATGTGGATCAGTCAAAGGTAAATTAACTAAAAGAAGTACTAAAGAACCTACTATTAAAAAAGACATCGAAAGAGCAAACCCATTTCGAAGCGAGATCAAATATTTATTTGAAGCAACTTTACTTGCAATAGGAATTAATTTTATTTCAATAAATTCATGTACTTTCATAAAAACCTCCGATATTATAATTAATAATATTAAATTATTTCTTGATAATTATTATTATATATATTATCATATATTAATTAATAATTTTTAATTATTAAAATAAAATAGGAGAAGAAATATTTAGTATGGGTCAAAAAAAATATACGATCAGAGAATTAATAGATGATGTAAGTATGCCGATTGTAGCATATTCTGGAGAAGCCAAGGGATTTTTAAAAGAAGCATTAGAACATGCAAAATTGGGAAATTACAAAAAATCTGAGAAAGTAATTAACGAAACTAAGGCATCTATTGCTAAGGCTCATGAAGCACACAGGGAAATAATACAATATTCAGCAATAAATCCAAATTCTATTGACATACCATTTATCTTAATGCACGCAGAAGATCATCTAATGTCAGTCAGTTCTGAATTAAACATTTTTGAAGAATTAATAAACATCTACAAGATAGTCAACACGTTAAATAAAAAAGTTGACTATTTGAATAAATAGGAATATGATACATTGAAAGTATTACTTATATGTTCTGCAGGAATGTCTACAAGTATGTTGGTCCAAAGGATGCAAAAATGTGCAAAGGATAATAAGATAGCCATAGAAATTGATTCTGACTCCTCGACAAGATTTAACGAACTAATTGTCAATTATGACATTATTTTGTTAGCACCACAAGTAAGGTTTAATAAGAAAAGATTTGAAACGATTGCAAAAGGAATTCCTGTGGAAATAATAGAGACTATCGATTATGGAACAATGAATGGGGATAAAATTTTAAAATTTGCTATCAATACTATTGCTAAAAACAAAAGTATAAAAAAATAAGGAGAATATTTAATATGAAAGAAATAGGAATATCAATATACCCTAATGTAAGTCCAAAAAATAAGATTATAGAATATCTTGAAAAAAGTGCATCTCTTGGATTTACAAGAATATTTACATCTTTTCTTTATATCAATAAAGATGATCTTAATGCCTTTAAAGAAGTTTTAAGTGTGGCAAATAAATTAAATATGAAACCAATTGTCGATGTAACTCCTAGAATTTTTAAAAAACTTGATATTGATCTTGAAAATCTTAATAGTTATTGTAAACTTGATTTTTTTAAAAAACTTGGGGTATGGGCAATTAGGCTTGATGATGCATTCGGAGGTTTGGAAGAATCTTTAATGACTTTTAATGATGACAATTTAAAAATTGAATTAAATATGAGTCATGTCAACAGACATATAGACACCTTAATGTCTTACAAACCAAACAAAGATAATTTATTAGGATGCCATAATTTTTATCCACATAAATATACAGGACTGGGGCGAGATTTTTTTCTAAAAACAACAAAACCATTCATAAAAAATGCAATACCTACAGCTGCATTTGTCAGTTCAAAGGTAGCAGAAGAATGTGCAAGGGGAATTGAGAAAGATGGCGTTCCCACATTAGAGGAACATAGGGATAAAGATATTGAAATTCAAACTAAAAATTTTTTTAGAGAAGGTATGGACGCAGTTCTTATTTCAAATTGTTTCCCAAGTGATTTGGAACTGAAAAAAGTAGCAAGAGTAAATAGGTACGTTTTAGAGTTAGAGGCTAGTTTAAATCCAAAGCTTAGTCCTATAGAAAGAGAGTTGATTTTAGATAACTTGCACTGGAATAGGGGGGATATCACACCTTACAGAATCAGAACAACTAAATCAAGGGTAGATTACAAAGATGTAAATTTTGCAGTACATTCACCTGACGACATAAAAAGAGGAGACCTTTTAATAGATTCTTCAGGGTATTTAGGATACAATGGAGAATTTCAAATAGCCCTTAAAAATACGCCTAATAATGGGCTTGTTAATGTGGTAGGTAAAATACAAGAAGATGAATTATATCTTCTTGACAAGATGGAGCCTTGTGAAAAATTTCGGATTACAGAGAAGAAGTGAACTATACTGCTAAATCAAAAATTAAATAAGTATTAGATAAGTAGCTTTTTAGGTTCAAAAAATGGTCATCTATTAGAACATAGTCCTCAAGTTTATTTTCAGGCCGTTTCCCAACCTTAGTTTTGTAAGTTTAGTGTTGCATTTTGCTCTCTATCATGTAGATTATCACAAGTATAAGTAATATTAATTATATAATTAATATTACTTAACTTTAGATTTATATTCTCGTTTTCACAAACATTACGTAATTTACTAGAAAGAAAATATCTATCTACTTTAGATAAATGAATCTTATACTATTCTAATTTATAAGATAATTACCTGGTAAATTCATGTTGCCCTAAATCATTAATACTTTTTTCAAATATCCCTTTCCCGCATACCTTTAATTGATAGGCGCTCTATCACTATAGATTATAAATAATTATGAAAATATAGTGATCACTTGTGTAAAAAATCTTTTCTTTGGTTTGTAATTTGTTAGTGGCATTTTGCCAATTTAGCCTAGCTTTACGCTGTTAGCAGCACCTTTTTATTCCGTCGAAAAACTTCCTTGCTATCTCTTAAGCTTATTCTCACTTTTTATTAAGGATTTAGGATGACTGATTTTATCACCTTCAATACTTACAAAAGGTTTATCATACTCATATCAACACCAATAACTTCCTTTTTAACACTTATTCTTTCATCATTTTTAATACCCATGCATGCAACTGATATTGATGTACAATATTTCTTGCTATAGTAACATTCCTTATAATTTCATTTGTTTTAAGCTTTCTATGTAGTTGAATTTTACAAACCCTATCTTTAGCAATTTTGATACTCCTATTTTTTATTCTTACTGAACTTTTTTGATTAAGTGCCCATAGTGCTACCTCTTATCACTTAGTGGTTTTATTATATATAAATCTTATACAACTAAATACTTTAATGAAATGTTCCCCTTGATTAATATATTTTGTATTTATAAGATTCCTCAGCAATCATTATATCTAATTTGTATTGACAATATAAGATAATATAAAAGACAAATCATTACACCTAAGTGTAACAGCGGAGCTATTACACTATAATTGGGTATTTTCGTTTTGTGATAAAAAATTTTATTCCCATCCAGATGACTAGTCAGGAATAAAATTTTAATATATAATAATATTAAAAAATGAAAAATCCAAAGACACACATCAAAATTTTCTTTGGATTAAGGAAACTTATGAATAGTATACAAAAAAATAAAGAAAATATCAAATATAATGAAAACAAACAAGAAAAATTAAAAATTTCTATATTAAATTCTCTCCTAGTTTTAAACCCAGAAAAAATTAGTGCTGGAATTGCTGAAAAAATCAAAATATCACAAGTTGAAACCCGCATAAACAGAATGTTCAAACGCATGAATAGAATCAATAAGCTTTATTGGTGTATAAATACATGCAACAAGAATTATATAGAATCAAAGGGGATTAAACGTTATTCAAGTAAAGATATTTATAGGATGCTTTGTGCTTTACTCAAACGAGACAACGAAAAGGTTGTAATTATAAGGACCGTGCAAAGAGATCTAAAACTATTAGGATTATTAGGTCTCATCACTCTTAAGACGATAAGGTTTGGCAAGGATGGAGAAGGCCATGGAAGTGTTTCTTATTATCCTCAAAACATGGGGTTAAAATCCACATACAAGAAAGCCATCGAGGAATACTTAATAGAACAATTGAAACTAAAATTAAAAAACAAAATAATTATTTCTGATTTTGATCTTAATTTTGATGCAACAAAAACAATAAATGACAAAGCAAAAGGTGACGAAAAGAAGCCCTTTGATAATAATGTAAAAAGCGATATCAAAAAATATAACAATAACACTGTTAACATAAAGTCGCATGACGGAAAACCGCGTGTTACAAATAAACTTAATATAAACTATATAAATAATAAGAATTCTCTAAAATTTTTTTCCAAAAATAAAATCTTTTTCCAGAAGAAAGAAACCAAAAAAAACACAAATGTAAAAATTAGACTTGTTAGAAGTTTTAAAATAAGCAAAGATTACATCAATCTTATCAAAAAAAAATGCAATAATAAAACCACCTTCAAAAATGCACTTCTAAATTTAGAGACAGCGATTATAAATCATTTAAATGAATATCACATTGAGGATATCTTGCAACATTTTAATAAGATGCTTAACAAGTATAAACTTAAGATATGGATGATGATGAAACGTAGTGATGGAATAATTAGTGACTACGAACTTATATGGAAAAACAAGTTTAGAAACACTTATTCAAATAAGTACAAAAAGACACTTGCATTGCAAAAAAACCGTTATGGAGAAGATATTGCAAGGGCAGAATCTGAAAAATACAAAAAACCAGCATTAAATACTGAAGATAGGAATAGAGAAGACAAAGAAAGAATCAAAAACCAAGAAGAAAGCAAAAGAATACAAGAACACATAAAAAAGGAGCTTGAAAAGGAAGCCAAGGATTGTGAAGAGAGACTTAAGGTTATTCAAGAAAAGAAGTGTGAAGAGGCAAGACTTAGAAAGGAAATGAGATATGAATATATAAAAAAACAACAACAAGCAAACATTATTGATATAAGTGTTGTTCAAAGCCAAAAGCAGAACTTAAAAGCTATTTTAAACCCAACAGAAAGAGATAACAGTAATTCTGATGCATCTAGAAGTACTAATAATCATTACAATAATTATTCTATTATAAATTTACATAACTGGGGGCCGGCACAATATATTAAACTTAATATTAGTTATGAGGGGTACAAGACCACACTCGGTATGTCATACTCTATTTTATCTGTATGCAATAATGTAAAGAGAGGACAAAATTATAAGAATTGCGGTAATTTAGTCCAGGAGAAGGGAGGTACAATATGAAATTTAGATTAAACTTTTTAGCCATTAGGTTTTATATCCATGGGATAGATTTTGGAAAGTGTGTCTGAGTACTGAATTACAAGCAAGGCTAAAAAACAGGCAAGCTATTAATTTTCTAAAACTTAATTCTGAGCTGGATATTGATTTTGAGTATATTAAGGAGTGTTTGTTCTGTTGTGGGATAACGACATCAATATAGAAAAAGTACAAATCTTAATATATTTGAGTATGACAAGGGAAAGTATATTGGCAGGCAGGGGAAAGATGCTTTCATGCAAAAGAACTTTTAGCAAAAATCCATAGGGGGGGATTGAAAAAATATTTACTTCTTAAGTTTAAATCAGTGAGAAGGTGTGGCTTAAAAGGAAGCAAAGCTTGGACTGTAAGTCAGAGGGTAACATTGTGGACATAGGAAAGATATACAACCTAAAAAAGCTGTTAGCGAAGAAAAATCTTGGTTCTTGATTTGAAGAGTAAAGCAGTTAAGGGGAAAAAGTAGAAAATATTGGAGTGTAGTAACGATAAAGTCGAAATAAATCCTAAAAAATTAATTTTTTATGTTGAATATCTAATAAATCTTTAATAGTTTACATTTAAAAACAATAAGTATAATGATCATTACTGGAATATCACTGTGACACTTAAAGGTTAATGATTTTGAGTTTTTATAATAAGATGATTTATTTCATGTATACCGCAAAAATTACAAAGAAGAAGATATAGGTTAACATATTCATTATATCTATGAATATTATGAATATAATATTAGTTGAGAGCTATATTTATAGATAATTAAATTTCTGTAAATAAATTTGCAATCTAAAACAAGTGAATGATTATTTTTATAATCATGTGATTGCTTTATCATACAAGATACAAAAAAGTTATTCATTAAAGAGCAAGTGGATAGCTTTAGTGTGCATTAAAAATTACTCTACTACTCTACATAAAAGAAATCTTTGAGAGATATTATTCTCTTCTTTATAATAAATATTAAGATTAGAAGATTCATCCCGGTTAAATAAAGAGTCAATGATGCTGACAATAATAGATTGTGCTTTATTTTTATAATACACTAAATTAGTTCTGATGGTAGGAATTCTTTGTTTTTGTTTGATCCGAATTTATATGTAATAGCATCTGTTATGCTACAATGTGTTGAAAAAAGGAGTAGCAAATAGATACATTATTTTATTGATTCTTGTCAAGTGCAATTCTTGGATTTTATTATATCTTTGTTAATAATTACATTTGTTCTAAACTATGTAAATGCGATTAAAGAGACAGAGGCTAAAGAGAGTTTCTCTGCAACAAAGATGAAGAGAGGCTATTTATCTGGATATCTAGATATTTAAAAAACAAATAAATAATATATAATGAAATATTTTGATGAGACAAAAAAGTTTGCCGTACTGAAAAAGGTACTTACAAATACATTTACAAAATTAAGAGATGAAAAAATGGAAATAAGATTAAATGTATCAACTTTTGGACTTGTCTTGAAAGTTATGCAGCAAAACAAGAACAATTAGGTGATGTTTTGTCTACTATATATAACTTTTTAAAAAATAAGAGTAACTTAAAGAAAGATTTTGATTAGTGTATCACTGAAGCTATTGAATATGAAGCTAAAATGTTGATAGCAGTAGTAAATACGGGCGTGGTGGTACTAATGAAATAGAACAATACTTTAGAGACGCAGTAATTCAGGATTTTTTTAACAAAAATGGCAATGGATATGATTTGTTTAAATGTTGATTTTTCTTATTTTTCAGTATTTTTTGTGCATTTATCGAGTTCACTTTTATATGAGCAATAATGCTTTTTGTTTTAAATTTATCATACTTTAAGAAGTTATTAAGTTCATCTTCATTTTTTAAGGCGTCCTTTAATCAACCTAGATTTGCTTTTTGAGTATCAGCTAGCTTTTTTTTAAATTTCTTCCGGTGTTTTGACTGTTACTGAAATTTTTTGATTTTTTTGGGTTAAATTATGTTTGTTTTTAACCTCTTCATTAGAGCACTAGTGACTGTAGAACTCTTTAATATTAATTTATTTAGATAAAATCTTATAATTTTTATTTCTTACTTTTTTTTGTATCAGTCACTCTAATTTTAAAGACTGTCGTTTAAAGACGATCGCAATAATTATAAGTACAAAAAAGTTTATCTTTAATCTATTTATAATAGTAAAATAAATTTTTTTAGAGGGCATAGATAATTAAAAAAGCCCAATTATCTAGTACTTGTAATGGGGCCGGTAGTTGAAGAAAGAAATAAAAATTTAACCGAATATGAATTTTATAATTTTATTATTTTTGATTTAAAAATATTAATTGGTATTTGTACTGATAACAAACAATATCTTATAAAGATAGTACTACTATTTTATTTGCTTTTTAATAGAATAGATTTTATACATATAGTGTGTATGGTATAGAAATAATTTATTTTATGAAAAAAATATTTTTAAATTCAATTTTCAAACATTCATCACCAATCTTACATTGCAACTATCATAATTTTTATCTTAATCTTTCGAAAAACAGCCTTTATTTTTTTCATATTTAAATTCTTTGGGAATTCTGCTTCCCATGTATTTTGAATACAATGCTTAGTCCAACCTTTAAGATTATTTTTATTATTAAAAAAGCTTATATGATCTACAGGATGTCAATCTTTGATAGCAATAATATGTTAAAAGCAAATTTGAAGTTGATTAACCAAGGGAATAATTTCATTACCGTGAGAGACAGGAAGAGACTCTAATTTTAAGAAACCGTTTTGCATATCTACTAATTTATGATGACTTTAGCAAAAAAACTACAGGTCTTCTATATTATCTCCAAATCAATTTCATTGACACAGTGTTTGTAGTAGGATTGACTCTAGACTTTTGAACAAAACACACAAAAAATCACCGATGCTCATAATTTTAAATTTAAGTCTTATTTAGTTGCAGATTCTACAAGAAGTATTTCTTCTTTTCCTGAATTAATAATTTTAACTCACTAAAAAATAATATCTTTTTCTAAAATTAAGCCTTTTTTGTAACTTAACTCTGATATTAATTAATGTCTCTAAACTCAAGAGCTTAAAACTTATAAGTTTGTAGCATAATGAATAATAATAATTTACGAGTACCATGATAAATCTTTCATGTATTATTATTTACTTGATAATTATCTTAAGTGATTGTAGTGTCAATAATAAAGATAATTTAAGTAGTGCATTATTTTATGCCCTTTTTTGCTAAGAGGAATCCTGAGCAGCATGATGACAAACATTTTATCTATCAAACCTTTCTATAAAGCCTCTAAAAATAGTAGAAGACAAATTATAAGAAGTAATCAATCAGCTCAAATATATTTAGGCAATAAAGATAAAAAATCAATTATAATTTGCAAAATTGGTTCTTTTGCAAATTATATAGATAACATAGAACTTAAATTTGAATTTAAGATTTGCTTATTAATGGTTAGTGAATTTTAGTCTTAAGCTTGAGAAACTCATTGGTATGGATAGAAAAGGTGAGGTTGTGCCCAATCAGGGTTAGATAAGTAATGCTAGTTTGTGAATAAATTCAAAGCTAAATCGACTATATCTATTCATTCTCTTAGTGTACTGATATACATAAATTATGTTAAATGGTACTGTTTTAAGTCTAAAGATTTAACAACATTGGATTATTCAAATTTCGAGTACAAGAATGTAAAGATTTTGTTAAAAATCTACACATAAACAAGGTACTACTTATATGTCGGCACTATGAATATCGGTTGTTGTATAACTAATTTCAATTAGAATTAACTATTATTTTAGATAATCAAATTATTTGCTGAATATTATTTATCCAGTTGATTCTTTAAGCTTTTAAATTCCTTGAAAAACTTATCAAGTCAATTTTTATTATTTGATAAAAGTTTATCCGATACAAACTTTGCAAAGTTAACATCTTTCTTATAAAAATCATAGTTATCTTGATTTCTTAATTGGAATTTTAATGGTTTTGTTAGATTTATTTTTGATTTTTTATTTGTCACTTTGTTTGATTTTATATTTCTGTAAATCCCTACTATCCCTTTTTGTTTAATATCATCTATACTGATGTTACCATTTAATAGGTATTCAGATATTTTTAAATACGAATATGCTTGAGTGTTTTTAATTAAGAATTTCTCTATAAAAGCTCCAAAACACTCTTATACTCGTCGATAAGATAAAGATTTTTACTTTTGTGATATTGTATAATATTTCCATGACTTGAATTTTATTTGCAATAGCATTGATTATGCTTTTCTTTAAGGCAATTTTGTAACTTTCGTAAGTCTTTTTCTCATTAAACCTTTTTTCCTATCATTGAAAATGATCCTATTGTTAGACATTCCTGTGACTCCCTTCAGTAAAATCGTTTGACATCGAACGATTTTGTTTTTATAAAAAGTAAATAAATTTAATTTTTTAATATATTATTCAAAGCTTTTACACACGCTTGATAATATTCATCTTTTCTATTAGGTTTTTGTAAATTGTTCATAAACACTTTTACTTTATTGGAAAAAAAGAACTTTGCCTTTAATATACTTATCTTTAATTGAACTTCCTATAGCTTTGAAAGTATTGCTATTTTTCATGAATTAATTTTCTATGATTGATATTTCAACATTCTTATCTATGTACTCTGAAATCCTCTATGTATGCTTCATTAATATGGACAAACTTTCAACTGAAAATCTTTCAACTTGAATAGGGATATTATAAGCTTATCTGTAATATATAAAGCATTACCTAGGAGTGAGTCTAAGTTAGGTAGGGCTCAATCATTACGTATTCAAAGTTATAATGAATTCGAAACTTTTTTAGTCGATATTTTAAAAATAATTCTTTATAAGAATCAATTTATTTATTAAAGCGGTGTTAGATTAGGATATGCGGGGGATAAGATATATAATGTCATATATTTTGTTTAAGTATTGATCAAAATTTAAATTGATGCTTTCTTTTAGAAGTTCATAAACATTATTAATTTCTAAGTTTTTTATGTGCATGTGCTTAAAAAAATAACTGGTTAGACTGTTTTGAGGATTTAGGTCGACCATCAATATTTTTTTATTCATGTCTCTGAATCTATTATTAAATGTAATAGTTAAGACACTTTTGCCAACATCACCTTTAATTGATATAATAGTCATTATTTCTATTTTTTTGCTACCCATTTGGTTATCATTTTTCCTTCTGATAATTTTTTTCTATAAAATTTATATATTTATTTTTCTAAACAAAAGTGTTTTGACTAAAGATTCATAATATTTTTTATGAAATTTTTCTTTTCTAAATGAATAGATAATACTTTAAACATAGCAAAAAACATTTCTTTTTTTCAATATGAACTCTATATAAAATACTAATGAAAAACAAATATTTTCATTAGTCCATTTTTTCATATCTTTTGATAATGTTTTTTATTGATTTCTTATATTTATAGTAAATGCTTAAAAATTTGTCGTTTTCTTGGAGAGAGAATAGATAGAAGAATTCTATTTGCTTTCTGTTAAATAATCCTTTGAACGTAATAAGGAATTTGTGTGTCTTGTGTATTTCAAATATACAAAAGTCTGTAATGATCTTTGTATTATACAGTGTTCTGCTTTTAGTGTTCTTTGTTTTGATAAAAATAGTTTTTTTTATTTGTCTTTCATTTTTGGAAGATTTTCTTTAGTTTGATTTTCACAATCACCATCCTTGTTTTTGACTTCCTTATTTTTTAATAAAAAGTTTTTCAGTATGTATATTAACACTTATTTGAAATTTTCCATTCTTTTTATCTCTAAAGTGTTTATTTATACGGAGGCGACATTTTTTTGAATATTGAAGCTTATGATAAATTTTAGTTTTCATGTTTATATCCAAGTATTTGCGATAATTATAGTTATGTAATGAGTTTCCATTTTAAATAATAAAGTGTAACATCTTGTATGTAATTTAAATGAGGTGTTAATATCATTGATTTATATTGGTGTTTATTTTGAAGTGCTTTTATGCCACTTTGTATATTAAAATTTCCTTATTTGTGTATTATTAGGATCTATGAAAATGTAGTATGCACAAAAAGTATTTAAGGATTTAGCTATCTTTATTTGCAAAGGATTTATGCATTTATTTGAAACAAATAGAGACCCCTATTTAGGGCCTTATTGTTAGATTTGGTCTGTTGCTTTAGATTTTGCATTTTCATCTTTATGAGACATCATATTTGAATTTTCCATTATTGAAGCGAAGCAACAATGATTTGATGTAGTATGGTTGTTATATGCATAAAATGTCACACTTATTATAAGTAGTATCATTAGGATAGACCACTTGCTACTTATACGTTTAATTAAGTTAAGTAAGTACATTTGCTGAAATGTCATTAGCTCTCTCCTCATTATTTAAGTAAGTAGTATAAATGATAATGCAAAAAGATTAATCATCCCAAATATTTTAAAAAAAATGAAATAAAATTCATAAAATGTCAAAGGAAACTATCAAGAAATAAAAAAAGCTCTAACAATAGAATTAAAGATATGTTAATCTTAGCAAAATTGCTCAGAAAAGTTACAAGCAAAAAAAATAAGAGAACTTTGATTGGCATGAATTTAGAGACGTTTAGAATATGAATTTAAGTGGAACAATGTAACTATATATAAAATTAGTGAATACTTTCTTTTAATAAATTATGTAGTGTGTGTAATTATAAAAACATAAGTCTAAAATTGAATGATATTAAATGGATTTGCAAAAAATGTAATGTCTCATATGATGGGGGACAAAAATGGAGCTGAGGGAACATGTGGTGGGTCAAGGGTTGCTAATGAACGATGCAAAACTAGCATTTATGCATCAAAAGCCGTTGGAGCGGTAGTAGAAGCAGATAGCATATAGAAGATGGAAAAGTAGCCCAATTATCTAAAAGTGATCAATCTAAAGATCAAGTTGATGTAGTAGTGGCACTAAGGACGCAGAAGTAGTAGGAGTAATAGTTTTAAGAGCAATTTAAAAAGGGAGAAAAATTCTCGGGTTTTGCTGCTATGCAGTTAGTTATGATAGAACAGTAAAGAATGCAGTTGTGAGTGCAGTCTCAAAAGTATTAGGCATACTAAGCTTGCCCCTCTTCCTGAAAAACTTGCTACTTGCATGACATTATTAACCCCATTATTGTTACAATATTATTATATAAATATTTCTTTCGCATTTTTTCTTACCTCTAAAAAACAGCTTACTACCAAAAAATTACATTTCACTTTTTATACTTACATATATCGCAAAACTTTACAGTTATTAAATATTAAATGACCCTATCAAAACAGATACCGTCACAGCTGCTATATTTATATGTTAAGATTAACTTTTTCTATAAGAAAAGAAAAAACTAAATCAAAAACACTATATATGAAATAGAAGAATTATTTCTTAAGATTAGATCACCACACACGCCTGTTCCCAAAAATATCTTCGTCTATTATTACTCTTATTTAACATCAATATTTATTATAAAATAATTGTAAAAACAACTTCAGCCTAAATTTTCGCATCTCTTACACTTCTTGCTTCTGATCTCTTGTTTGTCTTATTGCAAGTGTTAGGGCTTTTAAGAAGAAGCAGTAAGAGTAGTAGAGAATATGATAGTAATTGTAAGTTAACTATTTACAGGAATAAATGTAGATAAGTGGTATGAGAGTAATTAGTGTGTGGGGAGGAGGTATTGAAAAATTAGTACAAAATGCAAAAGAAGAATTTGCGCAGGTAAAGAGAGAAGTTGATCATGTTAAGAGTAGTAAAGGTAGCGAAAAGAAATTAGAAGTAACAGATATACCAAAGCTTATAGAGTTAATTAAAAATTCAGAAGGTGCTATTTATGTATTTTGCGCTTGAATTATTAATGGGTTTTGGAAGTAATACAGGACGCTCAAAGGCAGATTTGATAAATTGAATTAATATAATGGGATTATTAAATGAGTTATTAGGGATAATAGTAAGCGATGGAAAGGATAAGAGTAGTGATAGGTAGCAAGATATAAAGAGCAAGGTAGATGAATTTAATAGAGATAATCCATATATATAAATGAATAAGATTTGTGATAAAATTATGGAGGAGCGAGAGGCTAGTGCAAAAGGTGTTAGTACTAAGATGGCGAGCGAAATAATTTTACAGCTTAAGGGAAAGCTTGTCATAGCTGATTAACTGATTTTAGATAGTCCAGAAGATGTGTTTAAATTTAAGGAGCTTGAGCAGTCAATTGTTAGTATGGGATTTGACAGAAAATTGGTTGTATCTACAATCAAGGAAATCTTACTTATCGATGAATTTTTAATGTTAAGAGAAGTTGAACAAGAACAATATTTTGATAAAAGAGGTATTAAGAAGCATTACAGGTTAATATGGGAGCTCTTAGATGAAATTTGAGAGCAGAATTGACGCTCTGTAAGTTCTGATAAGGATTTTGTATATGATCAGAGTGAGAATGAATTTAGGCCAAAATCTTTGAAAGATTTTGCAGGGCAGTCCCATATTATAAAGGGAAATTTAGAAGTTTTTATAAAGGCGTCTAAAGGCAGAAATGAGTCTCTAGACCATGTTTTTTTAAGTGGCCCTTCACCAGGATTTTGGCAAGTTAGTGTTATTGCTTTTGAAATGAATACTGCAATTAAGGTAACTTCAGCTCCAGCGCTTGAAAAGCCAAAAAGGATATTGTTGATATTTGGAAACATCAGAGGATAAAAGCATTCTATTTATTATTGATGAGATACATAAACTGAAATCTGTAATAGAAGAGATGCTTTCCATTGTTATGGAGGATTATAAGAATGTTAAAATGTGTGTTGAGAGATTAGCAATTTCTATTGGCGGTAGATTTTCTTGGGAAATTTTATAATCCTTATCTCATTTTGAAGGGGATTAATACAGGTTATTGATTTTGCATATTTAACATATGAGGTTGACTCTCTAAAAGATCAAAATAGTAAAGATATTAATAGTGGACAGGATGATTAATGTTTTCAAGGACGTTTATTTTAATTTGTAATCAGTAAAAAATAAGTGCATATTGTTTATTATGAAGTAAAAATATTAAGAACTATTGTTTTTTGTTTGTTCCTTTCTAGGTAAATATCAATTTTAGTTCACTTTTTAGAAAAGATATCTTGCTCAATTGTTATATAATTATAAGTTTCAGTATGTTATTGTAATTTCTATGTTAAGCACGGCCTGAAATAGTAAGATTGCTTCTTGTGCTAGGACCATTTTTTGTGAGAGAAATGTGTCAATGAAATGAACATGTATAGAAAGTGATCAAAACCATTTACTATGCAATTAGGAATCAACTTAATCTACTTAGTGGTGTGGTCAAAATCTGCTTAACAATATTTGAATTAAATCTTACAAAGATGTTATTGTCATCAGAACAAACCATTGTCTAAATTGATATATATTTTTTTATTAGGAGAGAAATATATATGATTAAAAAAATGTATTTATATCAGAGATATTTATGTTTATGGTTGTTTTTGTTGTTTAGTAATAAGTTTTATTCTACTAATGAGATAGAAGTTGCTTACAGCGTTACAAATCCGTATGACCAAATTAAAAGGTATATTGATAGAGCACTTAAAATAGCAGATAAGATTATTAGAGATAAAGATCAAGTTGCGATTTTAATTACTCAGATAAGAGATGGTCAGTATATGACTACTATAACAACTGAACACATAATGGCAAAAGAAAAATTGAAAAAATATTCGTACGATCGTCTAAAAAGTGATCTTAGGAATCTTTTAAGTAGTATAAAAAGTTCCTTAAACACTTTAAAGTATTTACAGGGATATTCTGGTAGCAGGAAGGAAGGAATAGTAATAGAAAGAATCTTGATAGATGCGTATAGTAAGTTAAGAAGAGCAGAGAATGTGTACGGACAAAACGTGGAAAAAGGTGCCATAATTGAAGTTGCGGGTGCGAGTACTGTAGAACAAGCATACTGTGCATTGGATAGAGATTATTTTAAAAATTCTATAAAAAAGCTAAAGAAAGATTTAGAAGATGCTAAGAGAGAGTTAAATAAATTTAGTAGGTAACCATAGAGGCGACAAATAAGAATATCCACCTATAAGCTTAGTAACAAAATATATAGTTAATTCTTGTTTTACATCGTTTTTGTGATCAAAAATATTTTTTTTTGAGAGTATTTTATATATTTCTCTCTTTTATTAGGGAGAATAGATACCACAATTATAGTAGAGTAGAGTAATTTTTTCAAAAAAAGAATTCATACTAAGTGTGTAATCTAGGTTTGCTATTGTTTTTTGTAGGTTGTGATTTACAGTTTGATGTTGAGGTCATTAAGAAAAAATCTATAAGCCTTTTGACAAGTTTGGTTTTATCTTGTTAGGGGTGGGGTATAATTGGTTTTGATGAAGAATATGGTGATGGGAGTAAAAACAATGGTGATCTGCTTTAGAAGAAAAATATATCAAATTGGAAGGAAAGGAGGTAGTCAGGGTTTGATTTCTGTACTATTTGATGTTAGGAAATGATTTTTAGGATCTATTTTGATTGATTTATTTGTTTTATAAGTAGAAATTTTGGTAATAATTTTTAGGTTTATTTTGTTTGTAGTTCAGTTTTGTACTATTAACAATTAAATT
>NZ_JBTGSB010000005.1:0-24881 GCF_055693965.1 Borrelia tillae | reverse complement strand
AATTTAATTGTTAATAGTACAAAACTGAACTACAACTAAATGAACTACAAACAAAATAAACCTAAAAATTATTACTAAATTAATAATACATTTCCTAGAATTATCCTCCTAAATGCTTTATATTAATTTATATATAAATTAAAGA
The DNA here is from genome assembly GCF_055693965.1 of Borrelia tillae. Lineage (NCBI taxonomy): Bacteria > Pseudomonadati > Spirochaetota > Spirochaetia > Spirochaetales > Borreliaceae > Borrelia > Borrelia tillae. The sequence goes on along the minus strand of NZ_JBTGSB010000005.1, from coordinate 24,736 downwards.
GGAATATAGTAATGAAAAAAACAAATTTGTTAGTACTAAATATCTGTCTTATTTTCTTTTTAACTCTCTCTTGTGAACTTAAAACATTAGACAACAAAAACGAAAAATCAAAGGAAAAATCAATATTACTGAAATCTAAAAAATTACCTGACAAAAAATCTAAAAAACGACCTACATTGTCATCAAGTCCAATACCAGGGGGAGGAGAGGTGGATATAGAAAAAGATCCCATGGCATAATAGAAGCAGAATTAGAAGAAGAAGTATTTGAGGAACAAATAGAAAAAGAAAATTTTGAAGAACAAATAGTGGAAGAAAAATTAAAAGATTTAAAACAATAAAAATTATTTGTAATCATACCTTATTATTGATTATTGCTTTAATAAGTTCATTAAAAACCATTTGCCGCCTGCCCCCCCCCTTCTTGTTTGTTGCCTTGTTTGTAATAACAGTTTGTGAAAGTTGTCATAAATAAGAAATCCCCCCTTATATCTTATTAAAGATTAAGTTAAAACTAATAACAATGAAACATTATTTTTCTTAAGTTTGAAGTTATTAATTCTGTTGAAAATATCTCTGATATCAACAATGAAACTGAAGAAGAATTCTATAATTTTAATAAAATTATAGAATTCTTATCATAAAAATCATTTGTATTTAAAAAATCCGATTTTAATAATCTTTTAATAATCTAATCAATATTATTGAATAATAAAATATTAGTTACTGCATTTTTAAATTTAGAAAGATGACTTTGTTCTAAATCTAAACCAATTCCTTGTGGTCCATCTTTTATATAATGATTATGTCCTATTCTAAAACCAGTACCCCCAATAATTATTCTTTATTTGTAATAACAAAAATAGTTCCACTGTCAAATTTTGCCAAAAATAACTTCCAGTTATTATTAAAGTTATAACCAAAATTTTTATTAGTAACATTTCCCTCTTTCATACCTAATGAAACTTCATATATCATAGCACCATTAGAATTTGAATCATGAGTATCTTGAATTTTATATTCTTTAAAAGATTTTTGATTGTCTACAGATATTTTTAATCCTGGTTTTGATTGTTGTTGTGTTTCTTCTAGTTTTGGTGTTGATTCTACTACTACTGCTACTACTGGTGTAGATGATAATGTTGAAATTGAATTTTCTGAAGGAGATTGAGTTTTGATTTTTCTAATTTTACTTGTTTATTTGAAAGTGAAGTAGCTTTAGTATTATTATCACCGCTAATTTTGGATTTTGATCATCTGTTAATTGTTCTTCATTTGATTTTTTTTAATTGATTCTTTCTTTTGTGTCTATTTTGAAGATGATTGTTGCTTTAATTGTGATTCATCTGAATTTATCTCATCTTCCTGTAGTTTTTCTTTTTGTTCATCTCATCTATTACTTTTTTTCTAAACTTTTTTGAACTTTACTATTTATTGCAGGACTATATGCATATCAATTCGGACCAAACAAAAACAAAGAATTTATACCATCAGAGAATAATCTTTATTTTAAGACACCTTTTTAAAAAAATGACTTTACCACTAAAAATTTGGAAAAGACTTATACGTACACACTATCTTTCTTAACATAAATAAACAATACAAATATCTTTGACTCCCATCATGAGACGCATAAAAAATTCTAGATTTAGTTGTATTTGTGTAGTTCATATTTAAACTTTCTTAGACGGGTGAAGATAATATAATTATCTTCACCCGTCTAAGAAAGTTTAAAGTTCTCCAAAACATCTCTTGTCAAACACATTTGTATGCCCAAAGCTTCCAATTCCATAAACACAAACTCAGGAAAAGGAAAAATACTCCTAGTCGCATCAACAATTAAAAACGACCGAAAACCCAAACGATAGGCATCAATAATCGTTTCCTTCACACAAAAGTCTAGAGCCAATCCTACTACAAACACTGTGTTAATGGAATTGATTTGGAGATAATGTAGAAGACCAGTAGATTTTTTTTTGCTAAAGTCGTTATAGAAACCACTGTAACTATCATAATTTTTATCTTGGCCTTTTCGAAAAACAGCCTTTATTTTTTTCATATTTAAATTCTTTGGGAATTCTGCTCCCCATGTATTTTGAATACAATGCTTAGTCCAACCTTTAAGATTATTTTTATTATTAAAAAAGCTTATATGATCTACAGGATGCCAATCTTTGATAGCAATAATATGTTCAAAGCAAATTTGAAGTTGATTAACCAAAGGAATAATTTCATTACCGTGAGGAACAGGAAGAGACCCTAATTTTAAAAAATCGTTTTGAATATCTACTAAAATTAATGCTGAATATTTGAAAATTGAATTTAAAAGTGTTTTTTTCATAAAGTCAAAATACCTATCAAAAAACCAACAATAATACTATTTACTTTTAAATTAAAAAGCCACACCCATAATGTTTAACCATTAGAATGTGACTTGAAGAATTACATTAAGTTGCGACTAATATTGTCGCTTAATTATTCTTAAACAGTTTAATAAGCACAACCCATAACACCTTCTAAAGAATCCATTACCACCTTAATAAGGTTTAATATCAAAAGACTATAAAACCAACCTATTCAACATAAAGGTGATTATTAAAACTTATTTTTATAAAAATCATTCCTTCTGTAAGGAAATCTCTTTTTTATAATGTCCCCCCCCCCTCATTTGAAATAAAAGTCTGAACCTATATTAAATCATATCCTAAACTTTTTGTCAATCCAAATTAAAAATTTATAACTGAAGTGCAAAAACTTCACTCACTAATTAAATTTATTCTCTTGTTACAACTTTTTCTATTAATTTTTTATATTTAGGCATCTTTTCTCTAACTTCTCTTTTGATTTCAAATTTATATTTCTCATTATTTTTGAATGACAATAAACTAAGAGTCAAATATCTCAAGAAATCTTCAGGAATTAACATAATATTTCCTACCCTAATATAACATTCTAAAACTTCTAATTTATATCTTAAATGACTCTTTGTAATCTTATAACCAAACTTACTTTTAAGAACTTCTTGTGCCTCAGAAACTTTGTAAAAAGAGTGTCCTTCTATCATTCTCATAAAATTAATTTTATACTTAATTGAACAAATAAAAACTTCAAAAACAAACACTCAATTTTATAGGTGAAAATATTGGATTTTTAAAATAACGGTCTATTATTTTAAAATAGAAGTTATACGAAAAAAATAATTAACAATTTTCAGGATTGGTTAATTCAAGTGATACTAACTTTTTTAAAAAATTTTGTATTATTTAAGATAAATGAATTCCCATGAGGAATTTCATTTACCTTCTTTTAACTCATTAGTACCAAAAGAATAGTGATATGTACTTTTGGTACACTATTAACTTTCCCTCCTCTCCATTGGGAAAGTTGTTTATTAAAAATCAATTTTATTATAAAAAAAATTCATTTTTAATAAAATCCATGAAAATATTACTATTTGAGTTTAGATCTATAACTAGAAATAACTCAATAAAAACTTATGTTTTTTCAGAAAAAACATATAAACAAAGAGACCAAAGGCTTTATTAGGAATTTTAATCTAAAGTTTCTAATAAAACCTTTGGTTGGTTTTATAATTTCTTTTTCTGAAAGAGTGATACATAAACGTATCAAACCCTAAATAAACTATACAACAATTTCTTTGATTTTCAAATGTTTTTTTTAATATGAGAAAAATAATTTTTATTTATGTGTAATATTCCTTCTTTTATCTCCAAATTTTTTAATAAGATTTCATATATATTTGTGTTTTTTAATTAACGTGCGTTTTTTCAAGGTGGTCATTAAAATAACTTGTAATGCTTGCTTGAGCATCCAGATCAATCAATAAGATGTTCGAACTTTTAGCAATGATTGTAGAGAAGAGGATGGATGAAGTACTTTTCCCAATACCACTTTTAATTGATGCAATTGTTATTATCTTTGGTTTTTTTCTATCCATTTAGTAATCATTCCTCCTTTTGGTAATTTCTTTTTATAAAACTCATATACTTGCTCTTCTAAATTTAAAACAACAGCCAGTAGTGTTTTGTAATATTCAGTTTCTACTTTATCTTTTTTGAGCAAAGAATAGAAATTTGTAAGATAGCATACAACAGTACCTGTTATGAATTTAAATTCTAAGCAAGTACACCATCGTATGGTGTAGGTTTCTTTCTTTTCTATGTTTTTGATCATTAGAGGTTTTTGCAGTTTTCTTATAGAATAATGAATTCCTAGGAAATTGTCATTTTCTTTTATGTTGAACAAATGAAATATGTATATTTTTTTTTCTTTGTTGGGTCCTGAATATTTTTTGAGTGCAATCAGAAATTTATTTTTCTGTTTTCTGTTGATACCAAAGGTGTAGAAATCATTGAATAGTTTTGTGTGGTATGTTTTTTTCCCTTTTGCTTTTTCTATTTTATCAAATATATTTTTGCTTTTCGTTTGAGATATTTCCAGTTTTAGCGATTTTGCTTTTTGTTGTAGGCGCTTTTTTAAGTTTTGCATCTTTGATTCCTTGTTTTTCTTCATTTAATATCTCTAAAATTTCATAGTAATATTGATTGTTAATTATTTTTTTGTAATTTAAATTATTTGTGTTTTTTAAGTAATTTTTTAGTGTTGGTATTAGGATTTCCATTTCTGCTCTTTGTCTTAATTGTTCTAATAGGATACTAAATATATTGTTTTTTATATTTATTTCTTTATTTTTTTGTTCGGTTTTCTTTTTATTTATATTATTTATATTATTTATATTATTTATATTATTTATATTATTTATATTATTTATATTATTTATACACTCCCATTTCTTTGCATTGCTATTTTTTGAACATAGATATTTATGTACTCTCTTATTAAATTTTTTTTCTCTTTTTTTCTTAAAGTACAAATTAATTTTATGATAGCATTTGTCTTTAGGGTATTTAAGATGATAGTAAATCTCTGTCCCATAATTTTTTCCTAGATGCTTATAGTAATTAATAGTAACTTGTAGTTCTTTTTCTAATTTGTATAAGTAACTTTGCAGTGTTTTAATTTTTATAATTTTTTGACCATTTCTTTCTAAGTTGTTATTAAAGTAATAAAGTATATTACTTTGATTATATTTTTTTAAGTTTAAATTCATATAATTAAGTGTTGATACTAAAACGACCAATTTATGTTGATGTTTGTTATATGATTGCTTTGGGTTTTTATTGTGAAATTTTTGTAAGGTTTTCAATTGATTTACTCCTTCAAAAAAAGCTATAAGCATAAGATATATGAAAAAGTGTTTTTTGTCAATGGTAACATTATTGTCTGACTATCAAATTATAAGTGGAAAAGTATATTTCTTTAAAAATAAGTGTATGTGTACATTTGATTTGTCAGTGTTTTCCCCTTGTATTTTAACAAAAATATTGCCTATTGGATTTTCTCGTTAATAATTGTATTCCCAGACTCTTTATTCCGGTAGAATGACAGGATTGTTTGATGTAGTAGGAAGAGTTGTATCTGTAAGTTTCATTGCCTTCTTTACTGTTACTAGGCTAGTGTCTACTGTTTGTCTTATTGATAGCGTTAATGTATTTAATGCCTTTGTTACTGCACTTACGATTGTTCCCTTTACTGCTTGTGTATACTCAGCCTTGTTAGCAATGCCTGCAAATTTACCTTCCTTTGCCATTGCTCTTAATGCTATTGCTCCTGCGATTGTTGCATCTTTAGGTGCTGCTGCTGCATTACCATCATTATTTTAGCTAGTTTAGCTGCGTCTCCACCTTCTTTAATCATTGCCTTTAGGATATCTGCTCCTGTTACTGCTCCTACTGCCTTTGCTGCATCTGATGCTGTCTTTGCTTCATCAGCATTAATACCTGCATCAGTAGCAAACATTTTTCCTGCCCCATCTCCAGCTGCAGCAGTTCTGTCTGTATTACCAGCATCAGCTGCCTTCTTAGCATCTCCAGCATCTGCATTTCCTTCTTTTAAGGCTATTGCTTCTACTATTTCTTTTAAGCCTTCAACCAACTTGTCAATTTCCCCTGCTGCTCCTACTGCATTCTGTTCAGCAACACCATTTGCTAAAGCTTCATCACCCCCGGTACCTTCACCTGCACTTTTTGCTCCTTTAATTAGCTTGTCTAATGTTTCTTTGACTAGTGTGTCTACTAGCTTGAGCATTAGGATTTGATGACTCTTTCATATCCTTTACTATCTTTAGTAGCTGATCTTTTGTTTTTGTTATTGAATCTTCAATACCTTTGAAAAACTTTGCTACATCTGACTTCTTTACATCTGCCTTACTACTAAACCCAAATGCTCCTGATACCATCTCTCCAAATGATGTAAATACCTCCATTGTTGTCTTTACGCTTGGAACAACTTTATTTAAAGCAAAAACATATAATATAATTACCAGCTATTATGGATTTAAAAATCGATTTTAATTTAATATTGAAAAAAGTTTTAACATTAGTTGGCGGTGTAGATTTATAAAAACAAGGGTTGTTTATTATATTTCTTAAAACTCTTAAAAGACGTTTGGGTTATGAGACTTGAAGGCGATTTATTTTAATTTTTTCATGTAGTTATCGAAATCTTTTTTAGTTTTTAGTAAGGAGTATGAGTGCATTATACCTTGTTCTGTTATGTATTTTTCTTTTCATTGATTAAATTATTTTTAAGTCCTTCTGCGATAGCTCAGTAAGTGTATACTTGTGTTCTGGCAAGCTTATAATCTTTGATAAAAGCACTAAAGTTTTTATATCCGTCTAGTTTGAATAATTTTTTGTCATTAATTTTTTTAAAATTTTCATTGCTTCTATTTTATTATAAATATCTTCTTGTAAGTTTATTCTAAGTTTTGTCTTTCTGATTCAAATTTGTTCACAAGCGAACAAATTCTTTAATGTTTAAATATTGATCTATTACTAGTAGAGATGAGACCAATGTTGAATTAGTTTTAATAGAGCTTTCTGTACTGCTTTATTTTGGATTGTGCTTATTATTTGTTTTAGTGCTTTCATTAGTTTGTCAGTTTTTTCCGACCTTTGATTCTTTGATTTATTTGGTAGCAGCCGTTGCCTCTGTTGAGGGTGTAGGTATTGGTGTTTCTGCTGTAAGGTTCATTGCATCCTTTACCTTTACTAGGCTAGTGTCTACTGTTTGCCTTATTGATAGCGTTAATGTATTTAATGCCTTTGTTACTGCACTTATTACTGCATTACTTACTGTTGTTTTATAATCATTATCAGCAGCACCATTTGGACCTGCAAATTTTCCCCCCTTTGCCATTGCTCGTAGGGCTATTGCTCCTGCTACTTCTGCATCTTTGGCACCTGCTATTTCTGCAACAGCATTATTAGCAGTATTGTTTTTAGCTAGTTTAGCTGCTTTATTATCTGCTATCATAGCCTTCAAGATATCTGCTCCTGTTACTGCTCCTACTGCCTTTGCTGCATCAACACCAGCTTTCTTTGCATTATTAGCACCAGTGTCATCAGTAGCAAATATTACACCTGCTCCTGCATTAGCAGCTCTTGCTGTAAGATTATCTGTTTCTTGCTTGTCATCACCTGCTTGGGGGTTTCCTTGATTCTTTAGAACTATGTCAACAATCTCTTTTAAACCCTTGATTAAACTGTCAACGTCCCCTGCTGTTCCTCCTGCAGCTGCACCAGCAACATTTGCTAGATCTTCACTTGCATCACCTATTGCGTCACCTGCTGTTTTTGCTCCACTAACAATCTTGTCTAATGTTTCTTTGACTAGTGTTTTTACTGCTGTCTCTACAGCTTCAGCATTAGGATTTGATGACTCTTTCATATCCTCTACTATCTTTAGTAGCTTAGTCTTTGTCTCAGTTATTGATTCTTCAATACCTTTGAAAAACTTTGCTACATCTGACTTCTTTGCTGATTCTGCCTTACTACTAAACCCAAATGCTCCTGATACCATCTCTCCAAATGATGTAAATACCCCCATTGTTGTCTTTGCTCTTGGAATAACTTTATTTAAAGCAAAAACATATAATATAATTACCAGCTATTATGGATTTAAAAATCGATTTTAATTTAATATTGAAAAAAGTTTTAACATTAGTTGGCGGTGTAGATTTATAAAAACAAGGGTTGTTTATTATATTTCTTAAAACTCTTAAAAGACGTTTGGGTTATGGGACTTGAAGGCGATTTATTTTAATTTTTTCATGTAGTTGTCGAAATCTTTTTTAGTTTTTTCCATATATTGTTTATCTTTTGTGAAAATCCATTCCATAAGGAAGCAGGTAAATTGAATATTTGTTTTGTAAAAATTCAATGCGCTTTGATTTTAAGTGGTAGTTTGAGTAGGTTGTTTGTCTTTTGCTTGAAATGAATATTCTTTTTGGATGAATCTTTTTAGTTTTTAGTAAGGAGTATGAGTGCATTATACCTTGTTCTATTATGTATTTTTCTTTTCATTGATTAAATTATTTTTAAGTCCTTCTGCGATAGCTAAGTAAGTGTATACTTGTGTTCTGGCAAGCTTATAATCTTTGATAAAAGCACTAAAGTTTTTATATCCGTCTAGTTTAAATAATTTTTTGTCATTAATTTTTTAAAATTTTCATTGCTTCTATTTTATTATAAATATCTTCTTGTAAGTTTATTCTAAGTTTTGTCTTTCTGATTAAAATTTGTTCACAAGCGAACAAATTCTTTAATGTTTAAATATTGATTATTACTAGTAGAGATGAGACCAATGTTTAATTAGTTTTAATAGAGCTTTCTGTACTGCTTTATTTTGGATTGTGCTTATTATTTGTTTTAGTGCTTTCATTAGTTTGTCAGTTTTTTCCGACCTTTGATTCTTTGATTTATTTGGTAGCAGTAGTTGTTTTGTCTGTTGATGGTGTAGGTATTGGTGTTTCTGCTGTAAGTTTCATTGCCTTCTTTACTGTTACTAGGCTACTGTCTACTGTTTGCCTTATTGAGAGCGTTAGCGTATTTAATGCCTTTGTTACTGCACTTATTACTGCATTACTTACTGTCTTGTTATACTCAGCAGCTGCACTTGGACCTGCAAATTTACCTTCCTTTGCCATTGCTCTTAATGCTATAGCGCCTGCTATTTCTGCATCTTTGGTTCTGCAACAGCATTATTAGCAGTATTGTTTTTAGCTAGTTTAGCTGCTTTATTATCTGCTATCATAGCCTTCAAGATATCTGCTCCTGTTACTGCTTCTACTGCCTTTGCTGCATCTGCTTCACCTCTTGCTGCTGCAAGAGTCTCTGCCTTCTTGTCAGTACCTGCTTCTGCATTTCCTTGTCCCTTTAGAACTATGTCAACAATTTCTTTTAAACCTTCAGCTAACTTTCCAACTTCCCCCGCTGCTCCTACTGCATTATTAGATTCAGCACCATTTGCTAGAGCTTCATCACCCCCAGTACCTTCACCTGCTGTCTTTGCTCCACTAATTAGCTTGTCTAATGTTTCTGTAGCTAGTGTGTTTACTGCTTTCTCTACAGCTTCAGCATTAGGATTTGATGACTCTTTCATATCCTTTACTATCTGTAGTAGCTTAGTCTTTGTCTCAGTTATTGATTCTTCAATACCTTTGAAAAACGCTGCTACATCTGACTTCTTTGCTGATTCTGCCTTACTACTAAACCCAAATGCTCCTGATACCATCTCTCCAAATGATGTAAATACCTCCATTGTTGTCTTTGCGCTTGGAACAACTTTATTTAAAGCAAAAACATATAATATAATTACCAGCTATTATGGATTTAAAAATCGATTTTAATTTAATTTTGAAAAAAGTTTTAACATTAGTTGGCGGTGTGGATTTATAAAAACAAGGGTTGTGTATATTTCTTAAAACTCTTAAAAGACGTTTGGATTATGGAATTTGAAGGCGATTTATTTTAATTTTTCATATAGTTGTCGAAATCTTTTTTAATTTTTAGTAAGGAGTATGAGTGCATTATACCTTGTTCTATTATGTATTTTTCTTTTCATTGATTAAATCTATTTTTAAGTCCTTCTGCGATAGCTAAGTAAGTGTATACTTGTGTTCTGGCAAGCTTATAATCTTTGATAAATGCATTAAAATTTTTATATCCGTTTAGTTTAAATAATTTTTTGTCATTAATTTCTTTTAAAATTTTCATTGCTTCTATTTTATTATAAACATCTTCTTGTAAGTTTATTCTAAGTTTTGTCTTTCTGATTAAAATTTGTTCACAAGCGAACAAATTCTTTAATGTTTAAATATTGATTATTACTAGTAGAGATGAGATCAATGTTTAATTCGTTTAATAGAGCTTTCTGTACTGCTTTATTTTGGATTGTGATTATTATTTGTTTTAGTGCTTTCATTAGTTTGTCAGTTTTTTCCGACCTTTGATTCTTTGATTTATTTGGTAGCAGCCGTTGCCTCTGTTGATGGTGTAGGTATTGAGGTGTCTGCTGTAAGGTTCATTGCTTCCTTTACCTTGACTAGGCTACTGTCTACTGTTTGCCTTATTGACAGCGTTAATGTATTTAATGCCTTTGTTACTGCACTTATTACTGCATTACTTACTGCTGTTTTATAATCAGGATTAGCATTAGCATCTGCAGTCTTAGCTAGAGCTTGTGCTTTATCTGCTATCATTGCCTTCAAGATATCTGCTCCTGTTACTGCTCCTACTGCTTTTGCTGCATCTGCTGCTGATTTCTTTGCATTAGCATCAGCAATAGCTGCATTTGTAAATATTTTGCCTGCTTCTCCATCTCCTGCTTGAGCAGCAGTTCTGTCTGTACTACCATCTTCTGCTTTCTTAGCATCTCCAGCTTCAGCATTTCCTTCTTTTAGGGCTATTGCTCCTACTATTTCTTTTAAACCTTTGATTAAAGCCTCAACTTCCCCTGCTTTTCCTCCTGCATTAGTATCAGCAACATTTGCTATAAGATCATTTGCATCACTTCCTATTGCCTCACCTGCTGTCTTTGCTCCATTAACAATCTTGTCTAATGTTTCTGTAGCTAGTGTGTTTACTGCTGTCTCTACAGCTTGAGCATTAGGATTTGATACCTCTTTCATATCAGTTACTATCTGTAGTAGCTTAGTCTTTGTGTCAGTTATTGAAGATTCAATACCTTTGAAAAACTTTGCTACATCTGACTTCTTTGCTGATTCTGCCTTACTACTAAACCCAAATGCTCCTGATACCATCTCTCCAAATGATGTAAATACCCCCATTGTTGTCTTTGCTCTTGGAATAACTTTATTTAAAGCAAAAACATATAATATAATTACCAGCTATTATGGATTTAAAAATCGATTTTAATTTAATATTGAAAAAAGTTTTAACATTAGTTGGCGGTGTAGATTTATAAAAACAAGGGTTGTGTATTTTTCTTAAAACTCTTAAAAGACGTTTGGGTTATGGGACTTGAAGGCGATTTGTTTTAATTTTTTCAATGTAGTTGTCGAAATCTTTTTTAGTTTTTTCCATATATTGTTTATCTTTTGTGAAAATCCATTCCATAAGGAAGCAGGTAAATTGAATATTTGTTTTGTAAAAATTCAATGCGCTTTGATTTTAAGTGGTAGTTTGAGTAGGTTGTTTGTCTTTTGCTTGAAATGAATATTCTTTTTGGATGAATCTTTTTAGTTTTTAGTAAGGAGTATGAGTGCATTATACCTTGTTCTGTTATGTATTTTTCTTTTCATTGATTAAATTATTTTAAGTCCTTCTGAGATAGCTAAGTAAGTGTATACTTGTGTTCTGGCAAGCTTATAATCTTTGATAAAAGCACTAAAGTTTTTATATCCGTCTAGTTTAAATAATTTTTTGTCATTAATTTTTTTAAAATTTTCATTGCTTCTATTTTATTATAAATATCTTCTTGTAAGTTTATTCTAAGTTTTGTCTTTCTGATTAAAATTTGTTCACAAGCGAACAAATTCTTTAATGTTTAAATATTGATTTATTACTAGTAGAGATGAGACCAATGTTGAATTAGTTTTAATAGAGCTTTCTGTACTGCTTTATTTTGGATTGTGCTTATTATTTGTTTTAGTGCTTTCATTAGTTTGTCAGTTTTTTCCGACCTTTGATTCTTTGATTTAGTTGCTAGCAGCAGTAGTTGCCTCTGTTGATGGTGTAGGTATTGCAGTGTCTGCTGTAAGTTTTCATTGCATCCTTTACCTTTACTAGGCTACTGTCTACTGTTTGCCTTATTGACAGCGTTAGCGTATTTAATGCCTTTGTTACTGTACTTATTACTGTGTTGTGTTATGCTCATCAGCAGCTGCACTTGGACCTGCAAATTTTCCTCCCTTACTCATTGCTCTTAATGCTATTGCGCCTGCGATTGTTGCGTCTTTTGGTGCTGCTGCTTTACCATCATTATTTTTAGCTAGTTTAGCTGCGTCTCCACCTTCTTTAATCATTGCCTTTAGGATATCTGCTCCTGTTACTGCTCCTACTGCCTTTGCTGCATCTGCACCAGCTTTCTTTGCATTATCAGCATCACCGGCATTGGCTGCATCAAATATTTTTCCTGCTTCTCCAGCTCCAGCTGCAGTTCTTGCTGTCTTACCATCTGATGCCTTATTAGCATCTCCAGCATCTGCTTTTCCTTCTTTTAGGGCTATTGCTTCTACTATTTCTTTTAAGCCTTCAACCAACTTGTCAATTTCCCCTGCTGCTCCTACTGCATTCTGTTCAGCAACACCATTTGCTAAAGCTTCATCACCCCCGGTACCTTCACCTGCACTTTTTGCTCCTTTAATTAGCTTGTCTAATGTTTCTTTGACTAGTGTGTCTACTAGCTTGAGCATTAGGATTTGATGACTCTTTCATATCCTTTACTATCTTTAGTAGCTGATCTTTTGTTTTTGTTATTGAATCTTCAATACCTTTGAAAAACTTTGCTACATCTGACTTCTTTACATCTGCCTTACTACTAAACCCAAATGCTCCTGATACCATCTCTCCAAATGATGTAAATACCTCCATTGTTGTCTTTACGCTTGGAACAACTTTATTTAAAGCAAAAACATATAATATAATTACCAGCTATTATGGATTTAAAAATCGATTTTAATTTAATATTGAAAAAAGTTTTAACATTAGTTGGCGGTGTAGATTTATAAAAACAAGGGTTGTTTATTATATTTCTTAAAACTCTTAAAAGACGTTTGGGTTATGGGACTTGAAGGCGATTTATTTTAATTTTTTCATGTAGTTATCGAAATCTTTTTTAGTTTTTAGTAAGGAGTATGAGTGCATTATACCTTGTTCTGTTATGTATTTTTCTTTTCATTGATTAAATCTATTTTTAAGTCCTTCTGCGATAGCTCAGTAAGTGTATACTTGTGTTCTGGCAAGCTTATAATCTTTGATAAAAGCACTAAAGTTTTTATATCCGTCTAGTTTAAATAATTTTTTGTCATTAATTTTTTTAAAATTTTCATTGCTTCTATTTTATTATAAATATCTTCTTGTAAGTTTATTCTAAGTTTTGTCTTTCTGATTAAAGAATTTGTTCACAAGCGAACAAATTCTTTAATGTTTAAATATTGATCTATTACTAGTAGAGATGAGACCAATGTTTAATTAGTTTTAATAGAGCTTTCTGTACTGCTTTATTTTGGATTGTGCTTATTATTTGTTTTAGTGCTTTCATTAGTTTGTCAGTTTTTTCCGACCTTTGATTCTTTGATTTATTTGGTAGCAGTAGTTGCCTCTGTTGATGGTGTAGGTATTGGTGTTTCTGCTGTAAGTTTCATTGCATCCTTTACCTTTACTAGGCTACTGTCTACTGTTTGCCTTATTGAGAGAGTTAATGTATTTAATGCTTTTGTTACTGCACTTATTACTGCATTTTTTACTGTTGCTGTATAATCAGGGGTAGCTTGATCAGGACCTGCAAATTTACCTCCCTTTGCCATTGCTCTTAGGGCTATTGCTCCTGCGATTGTTGCGTCTTTGGCATTTGCTTCTGCTGCTTTAGTAGCAGATTGAGAACCATTCTTAACCATTGCCTGCAGGATATCTGCTCCTGTTACTGCTCCTACTGCTTTTGCTGCATCTGTTCCTGTTGTTTTGGCATTTGCATTAGCAACAGCTGCATCAGTAGCAAATATTTTTCCTGCCCCCCCTCCAGCTGCAGCAGTTCTTGCTGTACCATCTGATGCCTTATTAGAGTCACCAGCATCTGCTTTTCCTTGTCCCTTTAGAACTACTTCTACTATTTCTTTTAAGCCTTCAACCAACTTGCCAACTTCCCCTGCTGCTCCTCCTGCAGTACCATCAACACCATTTGCTAGAGCCTCACTTGCATCACTTCCTATTGCTTCCCCTGCTGTTTTTGCTCCTTTAACAATCTTGTCTAATGTGTCTGTTGTAAGCTTAGTTACTGCTGTCTCTACAGCTTCAGCATTAGGATTTGATGACTCTTTCATATCCTTTACTATCTTTAGTAGCTGATCTTTTGTTTTTGTTATTGAATCTTCAATACCTTTGAAAAACGCTGCTACATCTGACTTCTTTGCTGATTCTGCCTTACTACTAAACCCAAATGCTCCTGATACCATCTCTCCAAATGATGTAAATACCTCCATTGTTGTCTTTGCGCTTGGAACAACTTTATTTAAAGCAAAAACATATAATATAATTACCAGCTATTATGGATTTAAAAATCGATTTTAATTTAATATTGAAAAAAGTTTTAACATTAGTTGGCGGTGTGGATTTATAAAAACAAGGGTTGTTTATTATATTTCTTAAAACTCTTAAAAGACGTTTGGGTTATGGGACTTGAAGGCGATTTATTTTAATTTTTTCATGTAGTTATCGAAATCTTTTTTAGTTTTTAGTAAGGAGTATGAGTGCATTATACCTTGTTCTGTTATGTATTTTTCTTTTCATTGATTAAATCTATTTTTAAGTCCTTCTGCGATAGCTCAGTAAGTGTATACTTGTGTTCTGGCAAGCTTATAATCTTTGATAAAAGCACTAAAGTTTTTATATCCGTCTAGTTTAAATAATTTTTTGTCATTAATTTTTTTAAAATTTTCATTGCTTCTATTTTATTATAAATATCTTCTTGTAAGTTTATTCTAAGTTTTGTCTTTCTGATTAAAGAATTTGTTCACAAGCGAACAAATTCTTTAATGTTTAAATATTGATTTATTACTAGTAGAGATGAGACCAATGTTTAATTAGTTTTAATAGAGCTTTCTGTACTGCTTTATTTTGGATTGTGCTTATTATTTGTTTTAGTGCTTTCATTAGTTTGTCAGTTTTTTCCGACCTTTGATTCTTTGATTTATTTGGTAGCAGTAGTTGCCTCTGTTGATGGTGTAGGTATTGGTGTTTCTGCTGTAAGTTTCATTGCATCCTTTACCTTTACTAGGCTACTGTCTACTGTTTGCCTTATTGAGAGAGTTAATGTATTTAATGCTTTTGTTACTGCACTTATTACTGCATTTTTTACTGTTGCTGTATAATCAGGGGTAGCTTGATCAGGACCTGCAAATTTACCTCCCTTTGCCATTGCTCTTAGGGCTATTGCTCCTGCGATTGTTGCGTCTTTGGCATTTGCTTCTGCTGCTTTAGTAGCAGATTGAGAACCATTCTTAACCATTGCCTGCAGGATATCTGCTCCTGTTACTGCTCCTACTGCTTTTGCTGCATCTGTTCCTGTTGTTTTGGCATTTGCATTAGCAACAGCTGCATCAGTAGCAAATATTTTTCCTGCCCCCCCTCCAGCTGCAGCAGTTCTTGCTGTACCATCTGATGCCTTATTAGAGTCACCAGCATCTGCTTTTCCTTGTCCCTTTAGAACTACTTCTACTATTTCTTTTAAGCCTTCAACCAACTTGCCAACTTCCCCTGCTGCTCCTCCTGCAGTACCATCAACACCATTTGCTAGAGCCTCACTTGCATCACTTCCTATTGCTTCCCCTGCTGTTTTTGCTCCTTTAACAATCTTGTCTAATGTGTCTGTTGTAAGCTTAGTTACTGCTGTCTCTACAGCTTCAGCATTAGGATTTGATGACTCTTTCATATCCTTTACTATCTTTAGTAGCTGATCTTTTGTTTTTGTTATTGAATCTTCAATACCTTTGAAAAACGCTGCTACATCTGACTTCTTTGCTGATTCTGCCTTACTACTAAACCCAAATGCTCCTGATACCATCTCTCCAAATGATGTAAATACCTCCATTGTTGTCTTTGCGCTTGGAACAACTTTATTTAAAGCAAAAACATATAATATAATTACCAGCTATTATGGATTTAAAAATCGATTTTAATTTAATATTGAAAAAAGTTTTAACATTAGTTGGCGGTGTGGATTTATAAAAACAAGGGTTGTGTATATTTCTTAAAACTCTTAAAAGACGTTTGGGTTATGGGACTTGAAGGCGATTTATTTTAATTTTTTCATGTAGTTATCGAAATCTTTTTTAGTTTTTAGTAAGGAGTATGAGTGCATTATACCTTGTTCTGTTATGTATTTTTCTTTTCATTGATTAAATCTATTTTTAAGTCCTTCTGCGATAGCTCAGTAAGTGTATACTTGTGTTCTGGCAAGCTTATAATCTTTGATAAAAGCACTAAAGTTTTTATATCCGTCTAGTTTAAATAATTTTTTGTCATTAATTTTTTTAAAATTTTCATTGCTTCTATTTTATTATAAATATCTTCTTGTAAGTTTATTCTAAGTTTTGTCTTTCTGATTAAAGAATTTGTTCACAAGCGAACAAATTCTTTAATGTTTAAATATTGATTATTACTAGTAGAGATGAGACCAATGTTTAATTAGTTTTAATAGAGCTTTCTGTACTGCTTTATTTTGGATTGTGCTTATTATTTGTTTTAGTGCTTTCATTAGTTTGTCAGTTTTTTCCGACCTTTGATTCTTTGATTTATTTGGTAGCAGTAGTTGCCTCTGTTGATGGTGTAGGTATTGGTGTTTCTGCTGTAAGTTTCATTGCATCCTTTACCTTTACTAGGCTACTGTCTACTGTTTGCCTTATTGAGAGAGTTAATGTATTTAATGCTTTTGTTACTGCACTTATTACTGCATTTTTTACTGTTGCTGTATAATCAGGGGTAGCTTGATCAGGACCTGCAAATTTACCTCCCTTTGCCATTGCTCTTAGGGCTATTGCTCCTGCGATTGTTGCGTCTTTGGCATTTGCTTCTGCTGCTTTAGTAGCAGATTGAGAACCATTCTTAACCATTGCCTGCAGGATATCTGCTCCTGTTACTGCTCCTACTGCTTTTGCTGCATCTGTTCCTGTTGTTTTGGCATTTGCATTAGCAACAGCTGCATCAGTAGCAAATATTTTTCCTGCCCCCCCTCCAGCTGCAGCAGTTCTTGCTGTACCATCTGATGCCTTATTAGAGTCACCAGCATCTGCTTTTCCTTGTCCCTTTAGAACTACTTCTACTATTTCTTTTAAGCCTTCAACCAACTTGCCAACTTCCCCTGCTGCTCCTCCTGCAGTACCATCAACACCATTTGCTAGAGCCTCACTTGCATCACTTCCTATTGCTTCCCCTGCTGTTTTTGCTCCTTTAACAATCTTGTCTAATGTGTCTGTTGTAAGCTTAGTTACTGCTGTCTCTACAGCTTCAGCATTAGGATTTGATGACTCTTTCATATCCTTTACTATCTTTAGTAGCTGATCTTTTGTTTTTGTTATTGAATCTTCAATACCTTTGAAAAACGCTGCTACATCTGACTTCTTTGCTGATTCTGCCTTACTACTAAACCCAAATGCTCCTGATACCATCTCTCCAAATGATGTAAATACCTCCATTGTTGTCTTTGCGCTTGGAACAACTTTATTTAAAGCAAAAACATATAATATAATTACCAGCTATTATGGATTTAAAAATCGATTTTAATTTAATATTGAAAAAAGTTTTAACATTAGTTGGCGGTGTGGATTTATAAAAACAAGGGTTGTGTATATTTCTTAAAACTCTTAAAAGACGTTTGGGTTATGGGACTTGAAGGCGATTTATTTTAATTTTTTCAATGTAGTTGTCGAAATCTTTTTTAGTTTTTTCCATATATTGTTTATCTTTTGTGAAAATCCATTCCATAAGGAAGCAGGTAAATTGAATATTTGTTTTGTAAAAATTCAATGCGCTTTGATTTTTAAGTGGTAGTTTGAGTAGGTTGTTTGTCTTTTGCTTGAAATGAATATTCTTTTTGGATGAATCTTTTTAGTTTTTAGTAAGGAGTATGAGTGCATTATACCTTGTTCTGTTATGTATTTTTCTTTTCATTGATTAAATCTATTTTTAAGTCCTTCTGCGATAGCTCAGTAAGTGTATACTTGTGTTCTGGCAAGCTTATAATCTTTGATAAATGCACTAAAGTTTTTATATCCGTCTAGTTTAAATAATTTTTTGTCATTAATTTCTTTTAAAATTTTCATTGCTTCTATTTTATTATAAATATCTTCTTGTAAGTTTATTCTAAGTTTTGTCTTTCTGATTAAAGAATTTGTTCACAAGCGAACAAATTCTTTAATGTTTAAATATTGATCTATTACTAGTAGAGATGAGACCAATGTTTAATTAGTTTTAATAGAGCTTTCTGTACTGCATTACTTACTGTCTTGTTATACTCAGCAGCTTCAGCACTTGGACCTGCAAATTTACCGTTCTTACTCATTGCTCTTAATGCTATGGCGCCTGCTATTGTTGCATCTTTTGGTGCTGTTCCTCCTGCATTACCACCAGCTGGTTCTAATGCTTTTGCTGCATCTGCTATCATAGCCTTTAGGATATCTGCTCCTGTTACTGCTCCTACTGCCTTTGCTGCATCAACACCAGCTTTCTTTGCATTAGCAGCAGCACCGGCATTGTCATTTGCAAATATTTTTCCTGCTCCATCTTGAGCTGCAGCATTTCTTGCTGTAAGATTATCTGTTCCTTGCTTGTCATCACCTGCTTCTGCATTTCCTTCTTTTAGGGCTATTGCTCCTACTATTTCTTTTAAACCTTTGATTAAATTCTCAACACCTATCCCTGCTTTTCCTTCTTTATCATTATGAGTACCAACATTTGCTAGAGCTTCATCACCCCCAGTACCTTCACCTGCTGTCTTTGCTCCACTAACAATCTTGTCTAATGTTTCTGTTGTAAGCTTAGTTACTGCTGTCTCTACAGCTTGAGCATTAGGATTTGATACCTCTTTCATATCCTTTACTATCTTTAGTAGCTGATCTTTTGTTTTTGTTATTGAATCTTCAATACCTTTGAAAAACGCTGCTACATCTGACTTCTTTGCTGATTCTGCCTTACTACTAAACCCAAATGCTCCTGATACCATCTCTCCAAATGATGTAAATACCTCCATTGTTGTCTTTGCGCTTGGAACAACTTTATTTAAAGCAAAAACATATAATATAATTACCAGCTATTATGGATTTAAAAATCGATTTTAATTTAATATTGAAAAAAGTTTTAACATTAGTTGGCGGTGTAGATGTATAAAAACAAAGGTTGTTTATTATATTTCTTAAAACTCTTAAAAGACGTTTGGGTTATGGGACTTGAAGGCGATTTATTTTAATTTTTTCATATAGTTGTCGAAATCATTTTTAGTTTTTAGTAAGGAGTATGAGTGCATTATACCTTGTTCTATTATGTATTTTTCATTGATTAAATTATTTTTAAGTCCTTCTGAGATAGCTAAGTAAGTGTATATTTGTGTTCTGGCAAGCTTATAATCTTTGATAAATGCATTAAAATTTTTATATCCGTTTAGTTTAAATAATTTTTTGTCATTAATTTTTTTAAAATTTTCATTGCTTCTATTTTATTATAAATATCTTCTTGTAAGTTTATTCTAAGTTTTGTCTTTCTGATTAAAATTTGTTCACAAGCGAACAAATTCTTTAATGTTTAAATATTGATCTATTACTAGTAGAGATGAGACCAATGTTGAATTAGTTTTAATAGAGCTTTCTGTACTGCTTTATTTTGGATTGTGCTTATTATTTGTTTTAGTGCTTTCATTAGTTTGTCAATTTTTTCCGACCTTTGATTCTTTGATTTAGTTGCTAGCAGCAGGAGTTGTTTTGTCTGTTGATGGTGTAGGTATTGGTGTTTCTGCTGTAAGTTTCATTGCATCCTTTACCTTTACTAGGCTACTGTCTACTGTTTGCCTTATTGAGAGCGTTAGCGTATTTAATGCCTTTGTTACTGCACTTATTACTGCATTACTTACCGCTGTGTTATATTCAGCAGTAGCTGCACTTGGACCTGCAAATTTTCCTCCCTTACTCATTGCTCTTAATGCTATGGCGCCTGCTACTTCTGCGTCCTTGGCACCTGCTATTGCTGCAACAGCAGCATTAGCTTGATCAGTAGTCTTAGCTAGAGTTTTTGCTTTATTATCTGCTATCATTGCCTTTAAGATATCTGCTCCTGTTACTGCTCCTACTGCTTTTGCTGCATCTGCACCAGCTTTCTTTGCTGCTGCAGCAGCACCGGCATTGTCGTTTGCAAACATTTTGCCTGCTCCATCACCAGCAACTCTGTCTGTACTACCATCTTCTGCTTTCTTGGCATCTCCAGCATCTGCTTTTCCTTGATTCTTTAGAACTATGTCAACAATTTCTTTTAAGCCTTCAACTAACTTGTCAATTTCCCCTGCTGCTCCTGCAGCTGCAGCACCAGCTGTAGCAACATTTGCTAGAGCTTCATCACCCCCAGTACCTTCACCTGCTGTCTTTGCTCCACTAACAATCTTGTCTAATGTGTCTTTGACTAGTGTGTTTACTGCTGTCTCTACAGCTTGAGCATTAGGATTTGATGACTCTTTCATATCAGTTACTATCTGTAGTAGCTTAGTCTTTGTCTCAGTTATTGATTCTTCAATACCTTTGAAAAACGCTGCTACATCTGACTTCTTTGCATCTGCCTTACTACTAAACCCAAATGCTCCTGATACCATCTCTCCAAATGATGTAAATACCTCCATTGTTGTCTTTGCGCTTGGAACAACTTTATTTAAAGCAAAAACATATAATATAATTACCAGCTATTATGGATTTAAAAATCGATTTTAATTTAATATTGAAAAAAGTTTTAACATTAGTTGGCGGTGTAGATGTATAAAAACAAGGGTTGTTTATTTTTTTTCTTAAAACTCTTAAAAGACGTTTGGGTTATGGGATTTGAAGGCGATTTATTTTAATTTTTTCATGTAGTTGTCGAAATCTTTTTTAGTTTTTAGTAAGGAGTATGAGTGCATTATACTTTGTTCTATCATGTATTTTTCTTTTCATTGATGAAATTATTTTAAGTCCTTCTGAGATAGCTAAGTAAGTGTATACTTGTGTTCTGGCAAGCTTATAATCTTTGATAAATGCACTAAAGTTTTTATATCCGTTTAGTTTAAATAATTTTTTGTCATTAATTTTTTTAAAATTTTCATTGCTTCTATTTTATTATAAATATCTTCTTGTAAGTTTATTCTAATTGTAAGTTTATTCTAAGTTTTGTCTTTAATTTTTCATAAATTTGTATATTTAAGTTGTTATTATTTGTTTTAATAGAATTATTATCATTGTCAACAATCCTTTTACTTAATTTGAATTTATTATTATTCATATAAATGATCCTGACCTTTTTTTGCAGTATGTGCAGCAATAAGCAAATTCTTTAATGCTTTTTTATAATCTGATGTATAGTCTTCTTTGTTTATATTAAAGATAATGTTTTGAGCAATTTTCTTATTTAAATTTCTCTTTCTCTTATGGAGCCGATGAAGTTAGGATTTTGTTTTAGGATATTTAGATAAAATTTATTAGAATTATTATTTTTAAATCTTGTGTTTAATATATATATGGGTAGTTTTAAATCTAGTTGGTTAATTTTAAAGTTAAGTGCGTCTAAACTTTCTACAGCCCATTTTTCAGCGGGAATTGGGGATATAACGAAGTCAGAGACAACTAGGGCGTTGATTAATGTGAAATCTAAACTTGGGTTAGTGTCAATAATTATATAATCATAATTATTTTTGACAAAATAGAGAGCGTTTTTTAATCTAGTTTCCTTAAATGGTAGATTGTCGTTGTTAAAAAAATGCAAGTTCAAATAACTGGGAATAAAATCAAAATTTTTATTTATGTGTAATATTCCTTCTTTTATCTCCAAATTTTTTAATAAGATTTCATATATATTTGTGTTTTTTAAATTAACGTGCATTTTTTCAAGGTGGTCATTAAAATAACTTGTAATGCTTGCTTGAGCATCCAGATCATCAGTAAGATGTTCGAACTTTTAGCAATGATTGTAGAGAAGAGGATGGATGAAGTACTTTTCCCAACACCACCTTTAATTGATGCAATTGTTATTATCTTTGGTTTTTTTTATCCATTTAGTAATAAAGTCTCCTTGTGATAATAATTTTGTGAAAAACACTTATGTTTATTTTATTGTATCTTTTTTAAGACAAAAACAAAAGATACTTTTGGTTGATGGTGTAGATGTATAAAAACAAAGGTTGTTTATTATATTTCTTAAAACTCTTAAAAGACGTTTGGGTTATGGGACTTGAAGGCGATTTATTTTAATTTTTTCATGTAGTTATCGAAATCTTTTTTAGTTTTTTCCATATATTGTTTATCTTTTGTGAAAATCCATTCCATAAGGAAGCAGGTAAATTGAATATTTGTTTTGTAAAAATTCAATGCGCTTTGATTTTTAAGTGGTAGTTTGAGTAGGTTGTTTGTCTTTTGCTTGAAATGAATATTCTTTTTTGGATGAATCTTTTTAGTTTTTAGTAAGGAGTATGAGTGCATTATACCTTGTTCTATTATGTATTTTTCATTGATTAAATTATTTTTAAGTCCTTCTGCGATAGCTAAGTAAGTGTATACCTGTGTTCTGGCAAGATTATAATCTTTGATAAAAGCACTAAAATTTTTATATCCGTCTAGTTTAAATAATTTTTTGTCATTAATTTCTTTTAAAATTTTCATTGCTTCTATTTTATTATAAATATCTTCTTGTAAGTTTATTCTAAGTTTTGTCTTTAATTTTTCATAAATTTGTATATTTAAGTTGTTATTATTTGTTTTAATAGAATTATTATCATTGTCAACAATCCTTTTACTTAATTTGAATTTATTATTATTCATATAAATGATCCTGACCTTTTTTTGCAGTATGTGCAGCAATAAGCAAATTCTTTAATGCTTTTTTATAATCTGATGTATAGTCTTCTTTGTTTATATTAAAGATAATGTTTTGAGCAATTTTCTTATTTAAATTTCTCTTTCTCTTATGGAGCCGATGAAGTTAGGATTTTGTTTTAGGATATTTAGATAAAATTTATTAGAATTATTATTTTTAAATCTTGTGTTTAATATATATATGGGTAGTTTTAAATCTAGTTGGTTAATTTTAAAGTTAAGTGCGTCTAAACTTTCTACAGCCCATTTTTCAGCGGGAATTGGGGATATAACGAAGTCAGAGACAACTAGGGCGTTGATTAATGTGAAATCTAAACTTGGGTTAGTGTCAATAATTATATAATCATAATTATTTTTGACAAAATAGAGAGCGTTTTTTAATCTAGTTTCCTTAAATGGTAGATTGTCGTTGTTAAAAAAATGCAAGTTCAAATAACTGGGAATAAAATCAAAATTTTTATTTATGTGTAATATTCCTTCTTTTATCTCCAAATTTTTTAATAAGATTTCATATATATTTGTGTTTTTTAAATTAACGTGCATTTTTTCAAGGTGGTCATTAAAATAACTTGTAATGCTTGCTTGAGCATCCAGATCAATCAGTAAGATGTTCGAACTTTTAGCAATGATTGTAGAGAAGAGGATGGATGAAGTACTTTTCCCAACACCACCTTTAATTGATGCAATTGTTATTATCTTTGGTTTTTTTTTATCCATTTAGTAATAAAGTCTCCTTGTGATAATAATTTTGTGAAAAACACTTATGTTTATTTTATTGTATCTTTTTTAAGACAAAAACAAAAGATACTTTTGGAAGTATTACCAGAAAATTTGTAATATGTTAAATATGTGTTATATTTAAATTCAGAGTTAAAAGGAGGCAATAATATATGAAAAAAGCAGTAAATATATTACAAGTAATTTTATTGCTAATGTTAATTATGAGCTGTGGCCAGACAGCAGCAGAAGCAGAGACAAATGACACAAAAGACAAATTTATGAAGTCTTTGGTGAGCTTGGGTACTGGATTTATGGAGGTATTTACATCATTTGGAGAGATGGTATCAGGAGCATTTGGGTTTAGTAGTAAGGCAGATGCAAAGAAGTCAGATGTAGCAAAGTTTTTCAAAGGTATTGAAGAATCAATAACAAAAACAAAAGATCAGCTACTACAGATAGTAAAGGATATGAAAGAGGTATCAAATCCTAATGCTCAAGCTGTAGAGACAGCAGTAAAAACACTAGTTACAGACACATTAGACAAGCTAATTAGTGGAGCAAAAAGTGCAGGTGATGCAATAGGAAGTGATGCAAGTGACCTGATAGCAAATGTTGGTACTCATAATGATAAAGAAGGAAAAGCAGGGATAGGTGTTGAGAATTTAATCAAAGGTTTAAAAGAAATAGTAGGAGCAATAGCCCTAAAAGAAGGAAATGCTGAAGCAGGTGATAACAAGCAAGCAAAAGATGGTAGTACAGCAAGAACTGCTGCAGCTGGAGATGGAGAAGCAGGAAAAATATTTGGAACTGGTAACAATGCCAA
>NZ_JBTGSB010000006.1:0-20714 GCF_055693965.1 Borrelia tillae | reverse complement strand
AAGTAATTTGCAATTAGTACAGAAATTATTTGAAAAATTTTCCTATCCCGAATTGCTACAAAAAAATATAAAATTGTCATGAAAAAATAATAGGTTGTATTGAAAAAATGAAAAGTTGCATTTTTAATTTTCTGGTTCCTATGGGTTGTCATAAAAACCTCAAAGTTGCTATCAAACTAGCTGGTGTCAACCCCCGAAACCTCTAAATTTTGTTGTTTTTTCCTTGTTTCTCATAATTATATTATATATCCATTTATAAAAAAACAAGTTTTTTTAATTTTTTTTTCATAACTATAAATTTACAAAAAAATAAAAGTTGTTATAAAAAAACAAAAGTTGTTATAAAAAAATATAAAGTTAATTTTTTAATTTTTATATTTTTACGAATTGAACAAAAGAAAATATACGATTATTGTGAAAAAGTACAAATATAATATTTTTTAGATTTTTATAAATAGATATATATATTTATATATAATGGTGAACTTAAAAAATTTTTTTACAAAACTTCAATCTAAAAAAACTATTACTAAAATTTCTACCTATAAAAGTAAAACAAATAAAAATCAAACAGACAAATCAATTGAAATAAATCCTAAAGAAATTATTTCTTTCTCTAAAGATTATTTCTTAACATCAAACAATATAGAACTTAAAACCATTGGTATTATTCTTTCCTCTGGTATCCCTTTATCTCATCTCAATAATAAAAACTTTTCTCTTTCTAACTCTATAACAACAAATGATAATATTATTTCTTATACTTTATCTTCTAAATTACAAATCATAAAACATACTTTAGTTAATCCCAAACTAATCATTAGTGCTATTTATTCTGTCAAACAAATTAATTCTACCATTTCTGCCTTAAAACTTAATCGTATTCTTAAAAAATTCTTCCTTTCAGACATTACTACTAAACATCTAGAATCTATTTATCTTGCTATCCTCAATTCCTTCCCCAAAAAAAATCTCACTGGTTATTACTTTTGTTACAATAATTCCAGTTCACGCACACTTAAATATAAACACATCAAACTTGTAAATAAATCTATTATTCTCAATAACAATCAAAGCTTAAACTTAATTAATTCACTTCTTCCACTACGTATACATGCTCATAACTTACTATTCTATAAAAATAGCGACAATAAATTACACTCAACTATTGCTACTTTAATTGAATCTTTTATGCGTGACTATAAACATAATAAAAATATACGTACTCTAAAAACTTACATAAACTCAAATTTAAAAAAACTTAATATACCTTATAAACATACTAATAGAACTCAAAAACAAATATTTGCTAATGTTTTCTTGCCTTAAACACTATCTCTCTAAGTATATCCGTATGTCTTTTATCTAATTTTATCTAAAATGCTTAACTCATATAATTGACTTTGAATTTTAATTTAATTTTGGCTGTTGTTGTGAAAGTACCATTTATTGCCATTTATAATTTATATATTGGCTGGGGTATCTTTTATTTATAACTCTTTTTTCAATAAAACTACAAATTCATTTTACCCTTAACATCGCCCTCTTTTGTTAAAATAACACTTCTATTGTCGCTAAATACTGTATAATATTATTATAAAATACTGGAATAATATATATTTTATAAGGAGTTTCTCTATGGCACTGCCTCAAACTGTTATTACAAGACAAATGGTTTTCAATGAACTTATTAAAGCCGGCATTGATAAGGATATTGCTGATGACTTATCCTATAGATACTACAAAAATGAGCTTACTCATAAAGATATAGAATACTTAGAGACTACCTTGAATCTTAAACTTGAAAAGGTTGGGACTAGCTTAAAAGCTGATATTGAAAAAGTAGAAACAAATTTGAAATCTGATATTAAAGATCTTGATAATAAAATTGATAACGTTGAGAATAACTTAAATAATAAAATTGATAACGTTGAGAATAACTTAAATAATAAAATTGATAACGTTGAGAATAACTTAAATAATAAAATTGATAACGTTAAAAATGAATTGAAATCTGATATTAAAGAACTTGATAATAAAATTGATAACGTTAAAAATGAATTGAAATCTGATATTAAAGAACTTGATAATAAAATTGATAACGTTAAAAATGAATTAAATAGTAAAATTGATAAGAACACAATGGAACTTAAGAGTACATTAAAATTACACAATTGGATGCTTGGGACTGTTATTACCTTATGTACAGGTATTTTTTTAACTTTAATTGGACTTATTTACTCGTTTTTTGGTAAGTAAAATGTGACTTACTATTACTATAAGTTTCTAACAACATCAGTAATTTACATAAATTATAATATAATAATATTATTAACTCTCATTAACCACCGGTTTATCCTTTTTTACAACTTTAGCTTTTTTAGTTTGTGAGCGTGTTTTTAAGTCTTCAATTTCCTCTTCTTGATTATTTTTTAATTGACTTTCTTCTGATTGTAACTTAATTTCAGGTGTAACTTCCTCCTTAACAACGACCTTTTTTTCTAAATTATCAAGAAATATTTCCTTATAGTCTTTGCGAAGTCTATCTAAAATATTATTCATTAAAGCACCTATGGTTGTTTCACAGTAATACTCATTATTGTCTGTCTGTGTTATTTTGATTTCCAAATTATCATCTCTATATTTTTTTGCAACCCACTCTTTAAGGTATGAATATATATACTCATAATCAATATCTTCAGGACTAAGTATTGGGAAATTAATTATTGACTCATCTGTTTTTTTAGATTGTATTTCATCACTCGTATATATTTCCCAAAATATATTTCTTTTTATATATAGCCTTTTTGCTAAATATTGCAAACTAAATTTCATATCACTTTTCCTTCTTTACTTAAACTTTTATCCTTTTCTTGATTTGAAATTGCAATTCTTAAATTATCTAAAGACATTCCCTTAGTAGTCTTAAACCCTTCATAATTACTCTTAAGCTTAATATCTGGAATTGCTTTCTCTTCAACAAAACAACTCTCAGGCATCAATCGAGAGTCTTGGGTATTATTATTCTCTATATTTACTTTTCCGTTACCCATCATATCAACATTATTTGCTCTAACGCTTTCCAAGCGATGGGTCGTTATAATTTCTTTAATTTGTGCTTTTAGGTAATCTTTTTCTTCTTTAGCTTTTCTTAGACGTTCTTGCATTTCTTGGGCTTCATGCTTAAACAGATTTTTAAGATATTCCTCTCTTCGTTTTAATTCAAGTTTACGTTTTTCTTTTTCCTTTTTAATTTTTTCTGGTTCGTTATTTTGATTATATTGCAAATTGTCTGATATTTGTTTGCTTGTTTGATTGTTTAAAATTTTATTTTTAATTCTTATATTCTCGCCGTAAGTGTCTTTAACCGTATAATTCAATTTGTGCTTATCTGGGTATAAATCTTTAAATTTTATCTCCCATATGAGCTTATAGTCACTAATTATACCATCTTTACGCCTCATCATCATCCATACCTTGTGCTTGTACCGGTTACTAAATTGTTTTAAGAAATGTTCTAATATATCCTCGATATTGTAATTATCTTTGTGTTCGATTATGGCTGTTTCTAAGTTTATCATTGCGTTTATGTAAGTTGAATCATTATTGCTACACTCTTTTATTTGTTGTAGATACTTTTTGCTAATTTTGTGAGTAGAGATCAGCCTTGTTTTTATATCTTTTCTTTCAAATTTGTATTGTTTTGGTTTTTGATTATTAAGAGTAGTTTTTTTGGAAAGAATTTCGTTGGAATTCTTTCCATTAGAATTCTTATTAATTTTATAGCTTATATTAGCTTTATTATTAAAAACGTCCGATTCATATCGATGCGACATTACGTTTGTATTCTTCACTTTAGATAATATGTTAAATTTTTCAAGATTTGTATAATTGAAATTTTCATCATCCAATGAATCATCAAAATCACCAATGATTTTTTTATCACTTAGACGTTCTTTTAGTAAATGTATAAGGTATTCTAAGATTATTTCTTTATGTAAATGTGATAACTGCATGTTTTGTTTATAGTGAGCTCTACTTCCCTTATATTCACCAAATCTTATAATTTTAGATTTTAGTAATCCCATCTCATTTAAGAGTTTTATGTCCCTTTCAATTGTTCGTTTGCATACTTTTTTATAGCCGTCATTTTTTAATAGCTTGATTACCATATGATAGATATCACTTGCTGAATATTCTTCAACCCCACCTGATTGTTTATAATGTGTATTTTTAATATTTATTGCCCAATAAATTTTAAGCAATCTGTTTCTTAATCTTAGCATTCTGATTATTTGATATTTTACTTGTAATACACGGATGCATTTAGGATCAGAGGATGTTTTATCTTTGTTTAAAGCTATAAGGTCTTTTAGTATTGATTTTATTTGGCTTTTTATACCACTTAATTTGAAATTTTTCTCTTCTTTTGCTATAATATTTAACATATTGATCATAATTTTGTGTTAATCCAAAGTTTGGATTTTCTTATTCTTCTTAATAAGAAGCTTTGGATTTTAATTATTTTATTATAAATAAAAAAATTCACTTTTGACTAGATTTAAAGTCAAGGTGACTTTTTTTATTTAAAACTCTTTTTTCAATAAAATTGCATATTCATTTTATTCTCAACATCTTGTTTCATAAAATAACACTTCTATTATCGCTATAATAATATAATAAATATTATTATAAGGAATTTTTATATGGCACTGTCTCAAACTGTTATTACAAGGTAAATGCTTCTTAATGAACTTATTAAAGCCGGCATTAATAAGGATATTGTTTATGACTTGACTTACCCTATAGATACTACAAAAATGGGCTTACTCATAAAGATATAGAATATTTAGAGACTACTTTAATCTTAAACTAGAAAAGGTTGGGACTGGCTTAAAAGCTGATATTAGAGAACTTGACAAGAAAGTTGATAATGTTGAAAATAACTTGAATAATAAAATTGATAACGTTAAAAAAGACATATCCAACTTAGAAAAGAACAACAAGTGGATTTTCAGTTTAACCTTTGTTTTATGGTTAACAATTCTTGATAGATTTATAGCGTTAATACAGAGAACAATAATACCCAAGACTCTCTATTGATGCCTGAGAGTTGTTTTGTTGAAGGAAGGACGGACGATAAGCTTAAAAGTAATTATTAAGGATTTAAGACTACTAAGAGAATATCTTTTTCTTGATTTAAAAATTGCAATTTCAAATCAAGAAAAAGATAAAGATTTAAGTAAAGAAGGAAAAGTGATATGAGATTTAATTTGCAATATTTAGCAAAAAGACTCTATATAAAAAGAAATATAGTTTGGGAAATATATATGAGTGATGAAATACAAGCTAAGAAAACAGATGAGTCAATAATTAATTTTCCAATACTTAGTCCTGAAGATATTGATTATGAGTATATATATTCATACCTTAAAGAGTGGGTTGCAAAAAAATATAAAGATGATAATAAGGTTTTTAATCAAGATTTAGCAAAAAGCTTAGCAACAGATGTGGGTAAGAAGACAGATACTTTAACTAGCTCATTATTTGATATACCAAAAGACATGTTATCGAGTATGGGGGGCCTTTGGGGTGCAAATTGCTTCGGTTGCTTTAAGCTTTATACGGTAAGCATTGTTTTTAATGGATTAGAGTAAAAAAGAATAAAAGGGTTGAAGAGAAGCGTGATAGGAATTTAGAGGAACTAGTTAAGAAAAGCGAGGTTGAACTTCTGAGTATTGAGGAAGTATTTGATCGTGAAATTGCAATGCGAAAAGAGAAGCTAAGTGAGCTTGAAGTCAAGGAGATTGAGTTTTTCAAGCAAGCACAAAGTAAGGGACAAATCTCTGGAGAAGAATTTCGAAGACGAATTGCACAGGTAGAAATCGAATATAAATTCAAAAAGCAACAAGAGAGTGAAGCAACAACTAAAATAGAAGATATTCTAAAAATATTAAAGGTGGGCGTGCACACAAACCTGAGGGCTTAGAAGAAAAACGTATTAAGGCTAAAGCAAAAGTTGATAAGGAAATGTTATAATCTGTATTGGGGCAAATCTAGTGATTTAGCATAAGCTCAAGAATTATTAGATGAAACATTGCTAAGAATATCTAAAGTAAAATCAGCTATACCTGGTACGGAAACTAATTACTAGTGAAATGAGACAAAGTAAGCTTATAAGAGTAACACCAGTACCAATTGATGAAAATTTAAGAAATATTGAAGCAAGAATCATTGCAGAAGAAATTAGTAAAATACAAAAGAGTGAAAGGAATGCTAAAGTAGGAGTAATAATTAATAATTATAATTTTAATGGATTTATTCAAAGTGTACCTTAGAACTAACTAATAATTTAAAAAAATAATTTAACAAAGATAAAATCTAAATTTAAGACATCATAATACTTTATTTATAAATATAAAACTTAAAGAACACCTTATTAACAATTTGTGATGAATTTATACTTAAGGTGAACTTATTATGTATTATGAAGGTGAACTTATTATGTATTATGAAGGTGAACTTATTATGTATTATGAAATTAATTATATTAATCATTAACTATGATATTCATCATAAATTTAGCAAAAACAAAAACTTTGTTATATTTATCATCACAATTACTAAACTAGTCTGTCTGGCCGTAAATTATCAGACTTCAGCTTAATGAATAATCAATTAAAATTAAAGTGATATTAAAATTTCTTGTAACATTACAGATGCATTCACTGTTGCTGTTTTCAAAAATTCGTAATATTCAACTTCATTATCCTCATTGTTTACAACATCAGATATTGATCTAATAATTAAAAAAGGAACATTAAAAAACATGGGCAACGTTTGCTAATGCCGCACCCCCCATATCTACTGATAATACATCCTCGAAATTTGACATAATTGTTACAATATAATGTGAATCTATAAATTGATCTCCTGAAAGCATTAATCCTGAATAACCATTAATATCTTTAAGACTTGTTTTAATAGCCTTTAAAGCTTTTTGAAGTAAATTTTTATCACTACTAAATTTTTGTGGCAATCTTGGGACCTGTCCAATTTTGTGTCCAAATTTTACCAAATAAAAATCATGATAAGCAACTTCTGAAGATAGTACTATGTCTCCTACTTTAAAATTTTTTAGCTTAAGTTTGGGATTATCAACACCACCAGCAACTCCACAATTGATTACATGGCTTCTATTCTTCTTAGAAAGAAGGTAACTGGTCCATAAACTTGTATTTACCTTACCAATTCCTACTACAGCAGAAATAACATTCCGATTAAATACTGTACCTTTAATAATTTTCTTATTAACACCATAATCTTTTGAAATTATTTTTTTCTATTAGATATAGATTATTAAATTCATTAGCTTCCTCATCCATAGCAAATACTATTAAAATATTGCTATTTTGGCTACTATTTTTATTTGAAATAGAATCATATCTATTAAAAAAAACTAACAAAAAAAAACAATAAATTAAATATTAGATATTTATTATTATATTTCACGTAAATACTCCACTCCTTCCTTATTAATAAGCAATAATTTACACTTATTTCACATTTTTCAATAAAAGCATTTATCATACACAAAAAATTTATTAAGCAAAATCAACAATCATCTATCTCTAATCATCTATAATCTAAAAAAATACTGACAATAAATCATAGATAAAATTTCATAATATGATGTGTAATCATATTACATGTTAATGTACTTAAAATAGATATAAAACTATAAATAATTTGAACTTTACATAATATAAAATGTGATAATCATGTTATTGGAAGTAATTTGAGTCTATTATCTATTATATTAGAATCAATCACAAATCAACAAAAAATATAAATTTATACATATGATGAAATATAACAAATATTTCTGTAATTTAATAAAAAATCTATCTAAAGGGGGAAAAAATGAATTCATTCATAATCAAAGCAAATTACATTGATATTTTAAATAAAAAAATTTATCCTGCCCATATAACAATAAAAAATGGAACTATAGCAAACATAAAGAAAACCAACGACTCTCTTTTAAAAAACTACATATTACCTGGATTTATTGACTTCCACATACATATAGAAAGTTCTCTTCTAATTCCATCTCATTTTGCTCATTTAGTAGTACAACATGGCACTGTAGCTACTCCACATGAAATAGCAAACGTAAATGGTATTGATGGTATCAATTTTATGATAAATAATGCAAATAAAGTCGACTTTAAAATTTTTTTTGGAGCACCTTCTTGTGTTCCAGCATTACCTTTGGAATTCGAAACCTCGGGATATGGTTTGAGATGACAAAGATGTGGATCAATTACTCTCACATAAAAATATTTATTATTTAGCTGAAATGATGAATTTTAATGGTGTTATAAACAAAGAACCCCAAATAATGAATAAAATTCATTCTGCCATAAAACGTAATAAAGTCGTAGATGGACATGTACCAAATTTATCACAAGTAGAAACTCTAAAGTATATATCTGCAGGAATTAGTACCGATCATGAATGTTCGACAATAGAAGATGCACGATATAAATTATCTCTAGGAATAAAAATTCTAATTAGAGAAGGAAGTGCGACTAAAAATTTTAATGCTCTGCATCCACTAATTAGCGAAAACTTAGGTAAATACAGAGATCAGTTAATGTTTTGTTTTGATGATGCACATCTTGATATTTTGCTTAACGGACATATAAATTTAATTGTTGCACGTGCAATAAAACATGGTCATAATCTTTTTGATGTATTAAAAATAGCTTGTATTAATCCTGTTATACACTATAACATTCCAGTTGGTATACTTAGAGTTGGAGACCCTGCCGATTTTATCATTACTCAAGATTTAAAAAAATTTTAATATTGATAAAACTTATATAAATGGTAATTTAGTATTTAGTAATGGCAAATCATATATTCCATTACTAAATGAAAACCTTATAAATAATTTTAACTGTAGTAAGAAATCCTCTAAAGATTTTAAATTTTTTACACAAAAAAAGCCATACCAACAATAAATTGCATTGATAATCAAATTATAACTTACAAAACTATGACAGACAGTAGCCTGTTGGTTCCAGATTTTCAATCTAATATCAAGGAAGACATTTTAAAAATAGCAGTAATAAATAGGTATAATAACAATAAAATATCAATTGGTTTTATAAAAAATTTTGGAATTAAAGATGGTGCTATTGGTAGTACAGTTGCTCATGACTCTCACAATATTATCATTGTTGGAACCAGAGATGAATATTTATGCAAAGCAGCAAATATTATTATAGAAAAACAAGGGGGTTTGTATGCATTAAATAACACACATACTTTAATGTTAAAATTGCCAATTGCTGGTTTAATGACCATGCTTCCACCCAAAGATGTTGCATTGAAATACATTCAACCAAATAACTTTTGTAAAGATACTTTGGGCTCTAGTCTGACTCATCCATTAATGACACTCTCTTTTATGTCATTAACGGTAATACCTCACTTAAAAATAAGTGATAAAGGATTATTTGATGTTGATTCTTTTTCATTCTTAAATGATTTAATCTTTATATGAATTAGACAAAGAAATACAAAGTTCTAAAGATAAATAACTTCTTATTAACTACTATAGTTTATACTTTTGGGATTAAGTAGTCAAAACGTTTTCTTTTTTTATTAAATGACTTTATTGCTTAGTAATGATTTCATTTGATTATAAATCTCTTTAGCTTTTAACACTAGTTGTTATTTATTATATTAATATTAAAGATATTAGGATTGTCTTTTGGAAAAAATTAAATGACTTTCTTTTAAGTATTTAGGCAAGATAAATTAATAACTTAAATCGTGAGAACTATGATTTATATAGCCATAGCATACACTTATGTTGAT
The DNA here is from genome assembly GCF_055693965.1 of Borrelia tillae. Classification (NCBI taxonomy): domain Bacteria; kingdom Pseudomonadati; phylum Spirochaetota; class Spirochaetia; order Spirochaetales; family Borreliaceae; genus Borrelia; species Borrelia tillae. Next base: position 10,823 of record NZ_JBTGSB010000006.1, on the reverse strand, counting down.
ATTTCTATGTAAATAGTAGATTAGATTAATCTTAATATAAAAACAAAAAAGCTAAGCTCACTAAGAGGCAAGTGTTTTGATATTATTCATTTAAATAAATAAGTGGCCTATTTGTTACTGTTTAAAGTTTTTTTAAAGTTTTGATAATAAATTTATGATCAACATAACACTTTATATGGAGCTAAAGACAATACATATAAATTTTAACTAATAGAAATAAATAGAGTTATAAAATTAGTATTTAATTCAAAGATAAGTAAAATGAGAAGTAAAATCAATGAGGAATATAATTTTCTTGATATCTTTTTTATTTAATTCCAGTAATAATATATTAAACAGGGGTGGTGCATTAAGATCAAAAGAGGCATCAAAAGTAGGCTTGTGCTATATTTAGGTGGTGCTACTGTTTCTGGCCACCACCTGGGGGGGCTGAAAGTGTAAGTTCACTCTTGTTAAAGGAATAAAAGAAATAGCTAAATAACTGGGGTGTGGTTTTAAAAAATAAAGGCAACAATATTTATCATTTTAGGGATAAATAAATTAAAGTTTCTTTAAAGAAGATTGGCAATTAGTGAGTTTTTTGAAGTTATTTATTATGATTGTGGAAAATGTCATAGCCATATTCGTATTTATACTCATAAATACGAATATGGCTATTGTTGTTTGTTGTTTTTTAAGTGTTAGACTCGATTACACGTAAGGCTTCTTGAATATCCTTTTCTAATTCTTTAGATTCACTAATTTGTTCATTTAAATATGCTTGTGCTTCTTTACTTAAGACAGGGTGTGATGCACTTGAATTATTAGAAGAATTGTTTGATGCAAGCGCTTTTTTTTCTTTTTCAAACACCATTTTTTCTTATTTTGCTTTCATATTGTAATTAATAAGTTCTTTTCTAGCCTGAGTAAAATGGTATGACCATTTTACTCACTGATTAAGTCGCAAGATATAAATATAGAAAAAACTAGGCTGAGTATTAGTACTTTTATCATGTTTATTCCTCTCTTTGTAAGAAGAGAGCCTTTATTGTGAATTACAAGTTATGTGAAAATTTGTTTATTTGAAGTTGATACTAAACAAAGCTTTTATTTATTAAAACGCGCTGCTAAGAAAACCTAGAGAAGAAGATTATTTAAAAGAACGAACTAAAGAAAGTATGCTACCTTGGAAAGGGATAGGGTAAATAATGTTGATATGATAGGTGTGAAAGAGTAAATATTAAAGTGAATTACTAATTACATAGTCTTTTTTAAGAATAAAACTAACAATTTTTTAATTCAAATAAAAAACCATGTTCTGTCTTTTCTTTTTTCCTTACGTTACCATGCAAATTAATGCTATAAATCCCATCAAAAGTCTTAAGTAAATGATATCTCATGCCTCTAAATGTAATTTTATTTAAAATTCATTATTGGTAATAATAATTACAAGAAGTCCTTTCATAATATAAGATGACTACTGAAAAGTCTATCAATTAGTAGTGAAAAGAATAAATTCGTTAATGAGATAAAAAATAAACCAATGTTGGTAGTTCTTGGTCTCTCCTTACAATGTAAAATCAAATATTAGGTCTTGTATAATTTGTTATTATATTGTATTCCTTCATTAAGAAAATTATCTTAAAGCCACACAAGATAAAAATAATACTAAAATTAATAGTAAACTAATAAAAAATTAAATGATAACTCAAAAATGATTGTTCTACACTTTTTAGTTATCATTAACATTATTAAGCACTAATCTCTTTGATTTTTCTCTTATAACCAGTCAAGGATACAAACTTGGTTATTTGCAATAATAGCCATATGTTATTTTATATGAGCATACTTAACATGACTAAAAGTGCCACGCGCAATACGTATTAAGTCAATAAAAACTCCAATGGAACCTAAGCCAAGAGTGCACATGTATAGCAATCCAGTACCAATCCTTCCAGAATAAAATCTATGAATTCCTAAATATCCTAAAAATAAACACAATAAAAATAACATCAACTTACTTTCACCAGAAGATGCACAGGCTACTTTATTTGCAACCCCACAATGAATACAAATAGAAGATTCTTTTTTGATTATCTTACCACAAGAAGTACAATATACTTCATCAACATTTTTAGACATATTATTTCTCACCTCTTAGTTAATAATTTATTATAAATATAATCATTATTATAAACTTTTCTATGAATAAATTTAATAGACGAAGTAATGGTTCAATGAATTTCTACTTTTGCTAAACCTTGTCCTTATTAACAATTTTTTATCAAAAATTGTTAATAAGGACAAAGTACTCTTTAAGTTTTATTTTTAAAAGTATTATGATGTCTTAAATTTAAATTTAATCTCTGTTAAATTATTAGTTAGTCAGTTAGGTGGTGCATTTTTTATATTAAAATTACATAATTGGATGCTTGGGACTGTTATTACCTTATGTACAGGTATTTTTTTAACTTTAATTGGACTTATTTATTCGTTTTTTGGTAAGTAAAATGTGACTTACTATTACTATTAAATCATAATATGATAATATTATTAACTCCTATTAACCACCGGTTTATCCTTTTTTACAACTTTAGCTTTTTTAGTTTGTGAGCGTGTTTTTAAGTCTTCAATTTCCTCTTCTTCATTATTTTTTAATTGACTTTCTTCTGATTGTAACTTAATTTCAGGTGTAACTTCCTCCTTAACAACGACCTTTTTTTCTAAATTATCAAGAAATATTTCCTTATAGTCTTTGCGAAGTCTATCTAAAATATTATTCATTAAAGCACCTATGGTTGTTTCACAGTAATACTCATTATTGTCTATCTGTGTTATTTTGATTTCCAAATTATTATCATCACTATATTTCTTTGCAACCCACTCTTTAAGATATGAATATATATACTCATAATCAATATCTTCAGGACTAAGTATTGGAAAATTAATTATTGACTCATCTGTTTTCTTAGCTTGTATTTCATCACTCGTATATATTTCCCAAAATATATTTCTTTTTATATATAGCCTTTTTGCTAAATATTGCAAACTAAATCTCATATCACTTTTCCTTCTTTACTTAAATCTTTATCCTTTTCTTGATTTAAAATTGCAATTTTTAAATTATCTAAAAATATTCCCTTAGTAGTCTTAAACCCTTCATAATTACTCTTAAGATTAATATCTGGAATTGCTCTCTCTTCAACAAAACAACTCTCAGGCATCAATAGAGAGTCTTGGGTGTTATTATTCTCTATATTTACTTTTCCGTTATCCATCATATCAACATTATTTGCTCTAACCCTTTTTTCCAAGCGGTGGGTCGTTATAATTTCTTTAATTTGTGCTTTTAGGTAATTTTTTTCTTCTCTAGCTTTTCTTAGACGTTCTTGCATTTCTTGGGCTTCACGCTTAAACAGATTTTTAAGATATTCCTCTCTTCGTTTTAATTAGTTTACGTTTTTCTTTTTCCTTTTCAATTTTTTCTGGTTCGTTATTTTGATTATATTGAAAATTGTCTGATATTTGTTTGCTTGTTTGCTTGTTTAAAATTTTATTTTTGATTCTTATATTCTCGCCATAAGTGTTTTTAACCGTATAATTTAATTTGTACTTATCTGGGTATAAATTTTTAAATTTTATCTCCCATATGAGCTTATAGTCACTAATTATACCATCTTTACGCCTCATCATCATCCATACCTTGTGCTTGTACCGGTTACTAAATTGTTTTAAGAAATGTTCTAATATATCCTCGATATTGTAATTATCTTTGTGTTCGATTATGGCTGTTTCTAAGTTTATTAGTGCGTTTATGTAAGTTGAATCATTATTGCTACACTCTTTTATTTGTTGTAGATACTTTTTGCTAATTTTGTGAGTAGAAATCAGCCTTGTTTTTATATCTTTTCTTTCAAATTTGTATTGTTTTGGTTTTTGATTATTAAGAGTAGTTTTTTTGGAAAGAATTTCGTTAGAATTCTTATTAATTTTATAGCTTATATTAGCTTTATTATTAAAAACGTCCGATTCATATCGATGCGACATTACATTTGTATTCTTCACTTTAGATAATATGTTAAATTTTTCAAGATTTGTATAATTGAAATTTTCATCATCCAATGAATCATCAAAATCACCAATAATTTTTTTATCACTTAGACGTTCTTTTAGTAAATGTATAAGGTATTCTAAGATTATTTCTTTATGTAAATGTGATAACTGCATGTTTTGTTTATAGTGAGCTCTACTTCCCTTATATTCACCAAATCTTATAATTTTAGATTTTAGTAATCCCATCTCATTTAAGAGTTTTATGTCCCTTTCAATTGTTCGTTTGCATACTTTTTTATAGCCGTCATTTTTTAATAGCTTGATTACCATATGATAGATATCACTTGCTGAATATTCTTCAACCCCACCTGATTGTTTATAATGTGTATTTTTAACATTTATTGCCCAATAAATTTTAAGCAATCTGTTTCTTAATCTTAGCATTCTGATTATTTGATATTTTACTTGTAATACACGGATGCATTTAGGATTAGAGGATGTTTTATCTTTGTTTAAAGCTATAAGGTCTTTTAGTATTGATTTTATTTGGCTTTTTATACCACTTAATTTGAAATTTTTCTCTTCTTTTGCTATACTTACCATACGTTATTTGTGTTAATCCAAAGTTTGGATTTTCTTATTGCTAATAAGAAGCTTTGGATTTTAATTATTTTATTATAAATGAAAAATTCACTTTTGACTAGATTTAAAGTCAAGGTGACTTTTTTTATTTAAAACTCTTTTTTGTATAAAGATAAAACTTAAAAACAATTTTGTAATAATATGATATCTATAATAAGAAAAAGAAAAAAAGGAAATGATTATTAATAAATAAACTTAAAAATTAAAATAGTAATTTTGTTACTTGTTTTATTTTTTTCTTTGAAAATTTAGACTTGGTCGTTATGAGGATGTAAAAATTAAGGTTAAATTTTGATAAAGGAATCATTAGTTGCTAAGCAGATAAATAAAAATACAGTTAGGTTAATAGAATTAATAAAAATCACCTACTATAACATTTGATGGTCGTGTTGTCAGTGATTATGGGCTGTGCTCTTAAATAAAAGTTTGATGATTACTTTTATGCGTGTTGTTTTATATTTTTGTTACAATGATGATTTATGGTTTTAATAAAATATTTAGGTGTCTCTTATAGACAAATAACTCATTATAAGTTAATGAGTTCAGCACAATTTGATTATGTCGTCATAATTTAATTTTAAAAGGGGGCTTTGATGATATATAAAATTTGTTAGTTGTATAGTAATATGATTTGAGAGGTAGCTTTGATGATAAATAAATATGATAAAAAAGATGTTAATAATGTTGAGTTTAGCATTGTAGATTCTTGGAAACTTAATTTTGAATTTTTTATTCGCAATATTTGGTTAATCATGTTTGCTTTATTTTTATTTTTCTTCAATGTGTTGCATTCCCATAGGGGAATTACAAGTTATAATGTTAGTAATAATTCTAAACTATGTTTTACATTGCCATTTACAATAGTCATAATAGTAGTTCCATCTTCAATATTATTGTATTTTTTATCCTTACTAAGGAAGCGTATAGTTGAAGGTATTGTCAAGGTTTCAGTATTTGTATGTTTAGAGCGAGTAGCAATATTTGTGTTATTAGTAATAGGACTTGTAACCCAATCTGTTAGTTCATGGATGAGTTTTGAGAGTTTCTTTAGCTTAATGTTTGAAGATACTATTAGAGATACTGTATTAAGTGTCAAAAAAAGTCAGAGTGAGAAAGAGGAAGGTATTCGTAAGCTATTATCTGATAAAGAGAAGATAATTAAGGATGAAATAGCTAGTATTGATATTAAGATTAAAAACAATAATGATTGTATAGAATTTGCTAAGAATAAACACTTAAGTTTAGACTACACATATAAAACTATGAAGCGAGATTATATGATAGAAATTGAGAATGCAAAAGCAGAAAATAAAGCTTTATTTAATCAGAGGGATAAATATTTACTCTCTTTGAGAGATTTGCGCTTTAAGCTTGGTAATTTGATGGAAACAACAGTTGTAAATAATAATAAGTTTAAAGCAGCTAATGTATTGAATGGAACATCAGTTGTTATTGCTAGTAATGATTATTTTAATATAATGTTTGTTTATTTATTGTTATTATTGTCTGTTTGTCTAGATATATTTTTAGCAATGGTATTTTGTATAATACAGAATTATTACCATAAATTTTATGAACAGAAGTTATTGCTTTTAGGTGATGTGATAGGTTCTGGTAAGAATAGTGTAAGACAAAGAATACTAAATAGAAGACCACGAATTGCTAGTTTAGAGGGTAAGAAAATATCTAAAGGCGTTGAGGAGGATCACTTGAATTTATAACATCTAATTTAGAAGATGATAGGCGTACAATAAAGTCTATTAATAAAATTAGGAAAGATACAAATTTATCGTACTATCAAATAAGGAAATATTTAGCAGATCTAATGAGAAGGGGCTTGATTACAAAAAAGAAACAAAGATTAATTCTTGTTGAAGATGCACTAAAGTAATGGTAATTTATAGTAAATGGCATATACTTTTTTTAGTTTCTATGGATTAAAAATTGAGCAATTTTATGATTTGTGGGAGGTGTGTATATGAAGAAGAGCATTTTAGCAGTATACACGCTAAACTTTGTAAGTTTATTGTCATGTGGTGTAGATGCTATTAATGCATTGGTAAATGAGGCAAGAGAAAAGTTTGTAGAGAAAAAGGAAGATGGTAAAGATTTAGACTTTATAGAGAAAATTCAAGAAGGTAGAAAAGAACAAGAAGATTTTGCTGAACAACATCTTAAAGAAAGAGAAAAACAAGTGTTACGAGTTGGTTCTGTAGCACCTGTTAATGTAGATAGAGCAGTGATTTTAAATTCTCCATATTATCATCCACAAGAAGAAGAGTTAGTCCTAAGTACTGATGAAGAAAAAGCAGCACAACACGAAATTGATAAGGTAAAAAATGTACTTGAAGATTCTGAATTTGGTAAATTAGCAGAAGAACGGGTGCGCGATCGTAGAATTGAATGTGAACAATTAAAATCTAGTTTTTATAATATATTTTCAGAGCTCAAAAATAGAAGAGAGAGTTATTCTAGAAATAGAAATAGGAATAATAAGGCAAAGAGTCGGAAACTAATTCAGTTGCATAATCAGTTAAATGATCAAAGGTCTAATCTTGAAAAACTTATGAGTCAAATTGATAGTGGATTTAATGAGTTGAGTTTTGCAAAATACTCTTTTAAGAGATCCGAAGAGACTTTAAAAGAAGCGATTACTGAGAGAGTAAAAACAAACGTAGAAATTATTACTACTGGCCAGGAAGAAAAGTAGACAGTAGTTTGTTAGCAAGACAGGCACCAAATGAGGCGGAAAATGCATTAAACCAATTAGAATCTTCTTCTATAAAGCTAATTGAAGCAATGGGGGAAAGAAAGAAATAGAAGAGCTCATAAAAGAGGCAAAAAACTGCCCTAGAAAATCTTGAAAGATAAGAATATATATATTATAATATGTGTGATTGGTGTTGTTATTGATTTCATATGTGTTATGACTAGTATTTTTATGTTAAACTTAAACAAGTTAATTTTAAAATTATTAATTATTATTAGTTTTATTTTTACTAATAGTAAAATTATTTTTGCTTATCATGCCGTAAAAGATGAAAGAATAAAAATAGCCCAATTTACTGTTTCTATTGAGCCAGATGGTGGTGATTATAATAAAGGTTTAAAAATGTTTTTTTCACCTTTGATGTCAAAGTATTTAAAAGGCAAAAGTAAAAAAGATGATAATACGAGTATTAGTCTTAGTGAGAGAATGATAGATGTTGACTTGGCTATTGAGGAATTTTGCAATGAAATAGGTGCTGAAAATATACTTTGATATTAAATATAATGAAATTTTTTTTGCTGGAGGTCTGGCTGGTTTTTCAATAATAGCAAGAGTTATATATAAGCTACCAAACCATGATCGTGAAGATTTAATTGATAAATGAGAAGAAAGAATAAGTTAAAATGTCAAAGTTTTCTTAGACATCCAATATCTTTGTGAGTAAGCTTATTTTTGTAGATAAAGTCATCAGCACAATAATGTCTATTTTAATAAAATTTAAGTGGTATATACCAAAAAACATCTTCCCCATTATATAGAGATTAACAAATTGAGACTGACACATTATCTATCATCATTTGTTAATGATTTGAAAATTAAGTGCCTTTTCAAAAAGAAAATTCAAATTATCACAAACCCTTCCTTGGGTTGATTTGTTCTCTTTTTTGCTTTTCTCTTCTTTTTCATATGCTATGAATCTTTTTTGTTAAAGATATTGGTAAAAATTAATTATTGTATTATATTTTCATTATAAGTTAGTTGGATTATTATTTTTAATGGTAATTTTTTCATGAAACTATAAATTTTCTATTAAAAAATTTATAGTTTCATGAAAAAATTACCATTAAAAATAATGACAGTGATTTTTGCATTGTCATTTTGTTTTTTTTGATAGAAATCTTTAGAATACTTAATTCAGCTATACTATATGGGAGGATAAATCTTTACAGTTTGAGCAACAAGCTTTAGATAAGCTTGGGGGCAGCTATCAAGCATATTAAAGTATGTAAAAATTAGTTTAGTATTTATTGTTGTCATATTATTTTTGATTATTTATTTTAAATAAAGGTACATGATGAATAGAATAATTTTATATGTTAAGACTAATATAGTTATTGTTATGTTTTTACTTTTTTTCATTTTGGGAGTTAATAAAAATATCTTTGCGGTTTCTCACGACGAACATGATGGTGATAAGTGGTATAGATATTATTTGAATAATAAAAATTCTGCTTTTATAAAAAGAACATATGATGAATTCACTGAGAAAGAAGACGCTGAATTAGTAATTGTAGGAAAAGACGATTCTGGTATTTTGCATATTGGTAGTGATTATATTTATGTACAATTTCCCAGTGATTACGGGCTTGGATTAAAATCTCCTAAGAAGATTGTTTTTTTTTCATTTAACATAGATTCAGTTAAGGTTAGTTATGTCTTTGATAAAGAACCAATTGTGACCAATCAGTTTATTCAGGATTGGACTTTGTCAAAAGATTTAACAAGTATGTTTTTAAAAACTTCTTTAATACCTTCTTTTAAGAAAAAATTGTTAACATGTAAAAATTTTAGAATAAAACTTGAATATGAAAGCTCAGACTCTGTTGTTGCGATATTTCAATTAGAAGATTTTCAAAATCTGTATAATGCTTTTATAAAAAGTAAGCAAAAAACATTAAAAGAATTTGTAAAATTAAGCATAAAAGAAAGAATAAAAGAAGAAAAATTGGCTTTAGAAAAAGAGAGAGGAAGAGAGGTTAGCCCTAGAAAAAGAGAGAGAGGAAGAGAGGTTAGCTTTAGAAAAAAGAGAGAGANNNAGAGGTTAGCCTTAGAAAAGGCAAGGGTTAAAGGTAAATTTGGGTTAGGAATACAAATGCCGCATCCAATGACAATGGAATTTAGTTTATATGATTTTAATTTGAATTTTGGTATTGTTCCTATTGAGTTTAGCGATGCGCCTAGTTCTTTAGGCCATTTTAAAAGATTTGATAGATTGTTTCTTTCTTTAGATTATCTTTTTATATTGACTCATTTTTTGCAAAAGATGTTTTTTCTTTATCTTCTTCATCTAAGAAAAGATTGCTTGCCATTGGTTTTGGTGTTTACAGTTTAGGTTCGATTTGGTCAATACATTTAGGAGCAGTGAGTATAGGATTTCAAGTTCCTTTTGTTGGAAATTTGGATGTAGGTGAAAATAAGTTTGATATGTATTGCAAGCTTGCTCCTGCTATTGGATTTAGTGTAGATGAATTATCTATGTTTAAATTAGCTTATAATTTTTTTATAAGTGTTGGTATTAGGTTTTGGATTTTGTGAATCTTTGTAGCGTTGGTAAAGTAGCAGTTCATTAAACCATTATTTCTTCGTTAAATTTGAATAGTGTATAAGGTTCAGTACAATATTTCTAATGCTCTTTCTTCTAATGTTCTTTCATTTATTTCATTGCCTGGAAAATGAAGTTTTAATTAAATCATAGATAATCATAAAGAGGTAATAACAGTCCCAAACATCCAATTATATAATTTTAATGTACTCTGAAGTATATCTTTATGAGTAAGCCCATTTTTGTAGTATCTGTTTAGGATAAGCAGGAGTAAGTATTAGATAAGGAATATAAAGTATGATTACAAATAATTTTTATTGTTTTAAATCTTTTAATTCTTCTTCCACTATTTGTTCTTCAATTCCACTATTTGTTCTTCAAAATTTTCTTTTCTATTTGTTCCTCAAATATTTCTTCTTCTAATTCTGCTTCTATTATGCCATCGGANNNTTTTTCTATATCCACCTCTCCTCCCCCTGGTATTGGACTTGATGACAATGTAGGTCGTTTTTTAGATTTTTTGTCAGGTAATTTTTTAGATTTCAGTAATATTGATTTTTCGTTTGATTTTTGTTTTTGTTGTCTAATGTTTTAAGTTCACAAGAGAGAGTTAAAAAGAAAATAAGACAGATATTTAGTACTAACAAATTTGTTTTTTTCATTACTATATTCCTCTTTAATTTATATATAAATTAATATAAAGCATTTAGGAGGATAATTCTAATTTAGGAGGATAATTCTAGGAAATGTATTATTAATTTAGTAATAATTTTTAGGTTTATTTTGTTTGTAGTTCATTTAGTTGTAGTTCAGTTTTGTACTATTAACAATTAAATT
>NZ_JBTGSB010000007.1:0-8521 GCF_055693965.1 Borrelia tillae | reverse complement strand
AGTTAATTAGCTTTTAGTATATAAAAAATCAGCTCAACTCAAAATAAACAAATCCCAATTATCAAGTAAAAATTTTTCAAGTTTTGACTTATTCTCCGCAAGAAAAAGCTGTTTTTCCTCATCTCCCAAATTAAATCTAACAGTAATAGGTCTACAATGCGAGACACCTTTCTTAACCCTCATATCATTAATAATTTTATTCAAAGAACCCTGAATAACATCCTGTTCACTTACATTTTCTTTTTCCAAATAAGCACCTATTTTAACATATCTATATATCATTGTCCTACTAAATTTATAGTCTAAACAAAATTCATAAAAACTGCCATATCCATCAAATCTATATAATTTATTCTTCTTAATTTCATAAAGAGCCTTAGCGAGTTCAATTTTATTGACAACCTCTTCTAAAGTCCTAGCCTTAATTTCCTCCTTAAGCTGCAAATATCTCGATTGATTTTTTTCTTATTAAAGTTACTTTTGACTTGAGCCGACGAATCCCCCACTCTACTCTTAATAGTACTAATGATACTCACTTTCATCTTGATTCCTCGGTATTAAATATTTGTAAACTAGTTTACAAATATTTAATACCATCCTTACACTTTAAGTGTCTTCAATAACCTCAGCAACTTTTAAATACTCTTTATAATATCTCTCGCCTTCCTGCGGTTTCAATCTGTAAGTCACCATTCTTTGAATGGCGGCACTTCTATGAATTTTAATCGGAATATATTCCTCATAAAGTTGCTGCAAGCTATAAAAAAACTCTTTTTTTATCTTCCTATTCTCCTCATAAAGAGTCTGAATAATATAATAACTCTTAAAATCTTGCTTTTGATATGCATCAATAATCTCTTGCATTTTACTTTTCAAAATATCATAACTTTCAATTGCCCAAAGCTCTGCAGGCAAAGGTATAACAACCTTAGTAGCAATCATCAAAGAATTAATAAGCTCCTTGTTAACCGAAGGGGGGGTATCAATTAGTATATAATCATACTTGTCAAAATAAGGGGTTAAAATAGTTTTTAATTTATATTCCTGCCCGATAATATTCTCCCCCGAAAACTGAGAAAGTTTAATATGCGAAGGGGCAAAATGCAAATTATCTGTTATTTCATGCACAATGCTCATAAAAGATTTTTTAGACTTTAAAACCTCATAAATATTATACTCCCTTATATCGGTTTTATTCTCAAAATAAGGAAGAAAATAAGAAGTAACACTAGCCTGAGAATCAATATCTATAAGTAAAGTTTTATATCTTTTAGAAAAAATAAAACCCAACATTATAGCCGTTACACTCTTACCAACTCCACCTTTAATCGAAGAGATCACTATAATATCTCTCATCTTATACCCCTAGAATCCAAACATTTAAATCTTTTATCATAAAAAAGTTTATCTAAATTATCTTCCGCAACCAAGAGCTCCTCAGATAAAGAATTAACAACCCCGATATCTTTTGCCTTAATCGAAATATTAAGCTTTTTAATCTTATTTTTTATTGTAAAATAAGAAATATTATTAAGCTTAGCCAAAAAAAGCGGGGTATAATATTTTTTTCCATTATACTCAATAAAAAAATTTTTCAAATTCGTTCTATTGTCCATTAAATTAACTACCCCCTTTAATCATCCTTTCTTTAACTTATCCTTAATAAAAATCTGAGCGTCTTCGCTTAAAAGCAATTCCCTTTTCTTAAAAAACAAATCTTTAGAAGAAATTACTCCCTCTATCTTATTTTTCTTTATATATCTTGAAAGATATGAAGAATCACTATACCCCATCTCCTTTGAAAACTCTTTCAAATTTTTTAAAGAATTTAAAAAATTTAGTGTAATCCTCACAAAACTCTATCTCCTAAACAAATTTTTATCAACAAAATAACTATTTTCAGTATACAACTATGTGATCATTTTGTAAATCAAATTGACAAAACAATTTTTTTAGTATATAAATTATAATGTATATTAATATCTATTTTAAATAAAATAGGGGATAAAAAAGACCTAATAAACAAAGGTCTTAAACAAACTGAAATAAAGGATAAATCGATGAAAAATTTAAATTTCTTTTTGTATAATAACAGCAAACTAAAGAAAAATCAAGTTAGACTAATAAAGCTAATCTCTATTTTAAAATATCTAAACAAAAACAAATTAGGATACAATCAACAAGACATACTTAACTTAACTAACTTTTTCCTAAAAAAGGAAGGTTATGCAGTAATTAAAATAAAAACATTACAAAAAGATCTGGGCTTTTTAAAGAAAAATGACATAATTAAAACATTCATTATAAGACTTGGAGAATATAAAGGTTCAAAAATAAAATATATACCAAAAAAAGATACATATCAAATATTAAAGAGAGTGCTTAATTCAACAGAAGAATTACTTGAAAAAACATTCAATATCATATACAGACTAAGCAAAGAAGAAAAAAGTAGAACAAAAAATAGCAGTGTATATTATATTACTAATAATATAAATAATAAAAAGAAAAAACTTCAAAAAACATAAACATCAAAAACTAAACAAAGAATCAAATTACGTATTCATTTTAAACCAAAAAATACCACCCGTAAACAACAAACAAACTATGGTTCAAAAAATTCCAAAACAATCACAAATTAAAGAATAAAATAAAAAGGAAACCCCTTGGGGAAGGGGATTATTTAAAAGAATGTATGGTATGAAGTAAATATTGATAATAAATTCTTTTAATTTTAAAAAAGGAGAATATTTAATAACTAAGTATTAATTCAAAAATTAATCTTTTCAATTTCCCGTGCAAACATTAATCAATATTTTTCTCATAAATTATTAAACAAAAGAAAGCTAATGAATTTAATAATCAAAACTACAAAAACAAACAAAACAAATCAATTGAACAATATCATATAATTTACTAACTCTCAAAAACGTCAAAAATTTAACCAAAGAAATGGCCTTTTAACAAATAGTAATGGTCCTTTTTAAGCTAAAGTATATAAATTAACTAATAATTATCATTATTGAAAATAAATGCCTTTCAGGCATTTATTTTCAATAATGATAATTATTAGTTAATTTATATACTTTAAGTAAAGGATTACACTAAGACAAAAGCCCAACAAAAGAAAGTCCCACCTCCTATGTCTTGTTTTGGAGAGGATTAATAGGAGTGTTGGGGGACTATTGATAAAAAGCTTTCTATCGCATTTATATCTGCTTATAATATTATTTTATTTTTTTAATTTTGTAAATATTTTTAAAAATTTTCATTATATTTGACTTTGACATAAAGATTTAATTTCAATAAAACTAGAAGTATAAATCATATTAGTAAAACATACCCAAACTCGTAGTTAGGCGGTATTGCTTTTTTTGCTTAAAAGTTATTATATATTTAATTGTGTAAATCATATTCAAGCTTTTTAATTGCTCTTAAAAGTCTCATGTGGCCCATTTGCATAGCAGAAATTTTTCTTCTTTTATTACTAATAAAACGCAACTCCTGGCTTATTTTTTTATTCCATGTTTGCATTTTTTTTATCTCTAAAATACTTGGTTCATAATCAATCCATTTTCTATCTATCCACCCTTTTTCCCATTCGTAGTAACCTTCATTGTAGTTAGTTCCATTAGATTCATCAAAATGTCTTGAGAGAGCTGATATTACTTTTGCGCCGTACTGAAGCATTTTATCTGTTTCTGTTTTTGCAATAAATTCATCGTAGTTGTAGATTTTGCCTGTTTGCATATTAACAATATCAACAATTAACTTCAAAGTGTTTACACAATTCACAGCAATATTGCCAAATGGAAGATCTGGGCTGCTTAAACAATTAATATTGACTTTATACTTATTCTTCAGACTTCTGGGTATCTTGAAGAAGTCGACTATAAATCCATCTATCTTGGCCTTGTAATTTGCCTCATACTGAGAATTTCCGAAAAAGGTTTCTCTATTGTCTTTAACCATACAGCCACCGCAATCTAGCATTATAGGCAGCTTTCTTCCTTGAATATTGTCTTGTTTAATATTTCCCATCTTCATATCCCCAGAAATCAAAAATTATTGCTTTATTTTTATTTCTTAATCTATACATTATTATAATATATATTAAATAAGAATGAATATAAATAGCTCTTGGTAATTTTTTTAGTCATACCTTAAAAGTTGTTGTTTTTTCATTGATTTGTGATAAACTTAGTTTTATCTTTAACCTTTAACCATTTATAAAGAAGCTTTGAGGAAATAATTTGCTCAAAGCTTCTTATGTCTTACTTACTTCGTTGATTTAACTATTGGCATTATTGTTAATTGTGATTGATATAAGGATCAATGAAAAAACAACAACTTTTAAGGTATGACTAAAAAAATTACCAAGAGCTATTTATATTCATTCTTATTTAATATATATTATAATAATGTATAGATTAAGAAATAAAAATAAAGCAATAATTTTTGATTTCTGGGGATATGAAGATGGGAAATATTAAACAAGACAATATTCAAGGAAGAAAGCTGCCTATAATGCTAGATTGCGGTGGCTGTATGGTTAAAGACAATAGAGAAACCTTTTTCGGAAATTCTCAGTATGAGGCAAATTACAAGGCCAAGATAGATGGATTTATAGTCGACTTCTTCAAGATACCCAGAAGTCTGAAGAATAAGTATAAAGTCAATATTAATTGTTTAAGCAGCCCAGATCTTCCATTTGGCAATATTGCTGTGAATTGTGTAAACACTTTGAAGTTAATTGTTGATATTGTTAATATGCAAACAGGCAAAATCTACAACTACGATGAATTTATTGCAAAAACAGAAACAGATAAAATGCTTCAGTACGGCGCAAAAGTAATATCAGCTCTCTCAAGACATTTTGATGAATCTAATGGAACTAACTACAATGAAGGTTACTACGAATGGGAAAAAGGGTGGATAGATAGAAAATGGATTGATTATGAACCAAGTATTTTAGAGATAAAAAAAATGCAAACATGGAATAAAAAAATAAGCCAGGAGTTGCGTTTTATTAGTAATAAAAGAAGAAAAATTTCTGCTATGCAAATGGGCCACATGAGACTTTTAAGAGCAATTAAAAAGCTTGAATATGATTTACACAATTAAATATATAATAACTTTTAAGCAAAAAAAGCAATACCGCCTAACTACGAGTTTGGGTATGTTTTACTAATATGATTTATACTTCTAGTTTTATTGAAATTAGATCTTTATGTCAAAGTCAAATATAATGAAAATTTTTAAAAATATTTACAAAATTAAAAAAATAAAATAATATTATAAGCAGATATAAATGCGATAGAAAGCTTTTTATCAATAGTCCCCCAACACTCCTATTAATCCTCTCCAAAACAAGACATAGGAGGTGGGACTTTCTTTTGTTGGGCTTTTGTCTTAGTGTAATCCTTTACTTAAAGTATATAAATTAACTAATAATTATCATTATTGAAAATAAATGCCTGAAAGGCATTTATTTTCAATAATGATAATTATTAGTTAATTTATATACTTTAGCTTAAAAAGGACCATTACTATTTGTTAAAAGGCCATTTCTTTGGTTAAATTTTTGACGTTTTTGAGAGTTAGTAAATTATATGATATTGTTCAATTGATTTGTTTTGTTTGTTTTTGTAGTTTTGATTATTAAATTCATTAGCTTTCTTTTGTTTAATAATTTATGAGAAAAATATTGATTAATGTTTGCACGGGAAATTGAAAAGATTAATTTTTGAATTAATACTTAGTTATTAAATATTCTCCTTTTTTAAAATTAAAAGAATTTATTATCAATATTTACTTCATACCATACATTCTTTTAAATAATCCCCTTCCCCAAGGGGTTTCCTTTTTATTTTATTCTTTAATTTGTGATTGTTTTGGAATTTTTTGAACCATAGTTTGTTTGTTGTTTACGGGTGGTATTTTTTGGTTTAAAATGAATACGTAATTTGATTCTTTGTTTAGTTTTTGATGTTTATGTTTTTTGAAGTTTTTTCTTTTATTATTTATATTATTAGTAATATAATATACACTGCTATTTTTTGTTCTACTTTTTTCTTCTTTGCTTAGTCTGTATATGATATTGAATGTTTTTTCAAGTAATTCTTCTGTTGAATTAAGCACTCTCTTTAATATTTGATATGTATCTTTTTTTGGTATATATTTTATTTTTGAACCTTTATATTCTCCAAGTCTTATAATGAATGTTTTAATTATGTCATTTTTCTTTAAAAAGCCCAGATCTTTTTGTAATGTTTTTATTTTAATTACTGCATAACCTTCCTTTTTTAGGAAAAAGTTAGTTAAGTTAAGTATGTCTTGTTGATTGTATCCTAATTTGTTTTTGTTTAGATATTTTAAAATAGAGATTAGCTTTATTAGTCTAACTTGATTTTTCTTTAGTTTGCTGTTATTATACAAAAAGAAATTTAAATTTTTCATCGATTTATCCTTTATTTCAGTTTGTTTAAGACCTTTGTTTATTAGGTCTTTTTTATCCCCTATTTTATTTAAAATAGATATTAATATACATTATAATTTATATACTAAAAAAATTGTTTTGTCAATTTGATTTACAAAATGATCACATAGTTGTATACTGAAAATAGTTATTTTGTTGATAAAAATTTGTTTAGGAGATAGAGTTTTGTGAGGATTACACTAAATTTTTTAAATTCTTTAAAAAATTTGAAAGAGTTTTCAAAGGAGATGGGGTATAGTGATTCTTCATATCTTTCAAGATATATAAAGAAAAATAAGATAGAGGGAGTAATTTCTTCTAAAGATTTGTTTTTTAAGAAAAGGGAATTGCTTTTAAGCGAAGACGCTCAGATTTTTATTAAGGATAAGTTAAAGAAAGGATGATTAAAGGGGGTAGTTAATTTAATGGACAATAGAACGAATTTGAAAAATTTTTTTATTGAGTATAATGGAAAAAAATATTATACCCCGCTTTTTTTGGCTAAGCTTAATAATATTTCTTATTTTACAATAAAAAATAAGATTAAAAAGCTTAATATTTCGATTAAGGCAAAAGATATCGGGGTTGTTAATTCTTTATCTGAGGAGCTCTTGGTTGCGGAAGATAATTTAGATAAACTTTTTTATGATAAAAGATTTAAATGTTTGGATTCTAGGGGTATAAGATGAGAGATATTATAGTGATCTCTTCGATTAAAGGTGGAGTTGGTAAGAGTGTAACGGCTATAATGTTGGGTTTTATTTTTTCTAAAAGATATAAAACTTTACTTATAGATATTGATTCTCAGGCTAGTGTTACTTCTTATTTTCTTCCTTATTTTGAGAATAAAACCGATATAAGGGAGTATAATATTTATGAGGTTTTAAAGTCTAAAAAATCTTTTATGAGCATTGTGCATGAAATAACAGATAATTTGCATTTTGCCCCTTCGCATATTAAACTTTCTCAGTTTTCGGGGGAGAATATTATCGGGCAGGAATATAAATTAAAAACTATTTTAACCCCTTATTTTGACAAGTATGATTATATACTAATTGATACCCCCCCTTCGGTTAACAAGGAGCTTATTAATTCTTTGATGATTGCTACTAAGGTTGTTATACCTTTGCCTGCAGAGCTTTGGGCAATTGAAAGTTATGATATTTTGAAAAGTAAAATGCAAGAGATTATTGATGCATATCAAAAGCAAGATTTTAAGAGTTATTATATTATTCAGACTCTTTATGAGGAGAATAGGAAGATAAAAAAAGAGTTTTTTTATAGCTTGCAGCAACTTTATGAGGAATATATTCCGATTAAAATTCATAGAAGTGCCGCCATTCAAAGAATGGTGACTTACAGATTGAAACCGCAGGAAGGCGAGAGATATTATAAAGAGTATTTAAAAGTTGCTAAAGTTATTGAAGACACTACAAGTGTAAGGATGGTATTAAATATTTGCTAAACTAGACTACAAAATATTTAATACCGAGGAATCAAGATGAAAGTAAGTATCATTAGTACTATTAAGAGCAGAGTGGGGATTCGTCGGCTAAAATCAAAAGTAACCTTAATAAGAAAAAAGATTAGATGGAGATCTTTGCAGCTTAAGGAGGAATTTAAGGCTAGGACTTTGAAGAGGGTATCAATAAAATTGAACTCGCTAAGGCTCTTAATGAAATTAAGAAGAATAAAGTATATAGATTTGATGGATATGGCAGTTTTTATGAATTTTGTTTAGACTATAGACCCATAGACAATGATATATAGATATGTTAAAATAGGTGCTTATTTGGAAAAAGAAAATGTGAGTGAACAGGATGTTATTAGGGTTCTTTGGATACGAATTTATTAATGATATAGAAGGGTAAGAAAGGTGTCTCACATTGTTGAGCCTCTTACTGTTAGATTTAATTTGGGAGATGAGGAAAAACAGCTTTTTCTTGCGGAGAATAAGTCAAAACTTGAAAAATTTTTACTTGATAATTGGGATTTGTTTATTTTAGTTGAGCTGATTTTTTATATACTAAAAGCTAATTAACT
>NZ_CM146346.1:0-918601 GCF_055693965.1 Borrelia tillae | reverse complement strand
AATTTAATTGTTAATAGTACAAAACTGAACTACAACTAAATGAACTACAAACAAAATAAACCTAAAAATTATTACTAAATTAATAATACATTTCCTAGAATTATCCTCCTAAATGCTTTATATTAATTTATATATAAATTAAAGAGGAATATAGTAATGAAAAAAACAAATTTGTTAGTACTAAATATCTGTCTTATTTTCTTTTTAACTCTCTCTTGTGAACTTAAAACATTAGACAACAAAAACAAAAATCAAAGGAAAAATCAATATTACTGAAATCTAAAAAATTACCTGACAAAAAATCTAAAAACGACCTACATTGTCATCAAGTCCAATACCAGGGGGAGGAGAGGTGGATATAGAAAAGATCCGATGGCATAATAGAAGCAGAATTAGAAGAAGAAGTATTTGGGAACAAATAGAAAAAGAAAATTTTGAAAGAACAAATAGTGAAGAAGAATTAAAAGATTTAAAACAATAAAAATTATTTGTAATCATACTTTATATTCCTTATCTAAATGCAGAAAAAGCATTCTTTATGGAATACAGTTTGAAGAAAAAGCTTTGATGGTTCTTGTCGATGTCGATAGTAACGTTAGAAGATTATTAGAGCGTTATCCTAACTATACTGGTAGTGTCTTATAGCTCTTAGATTTAGCTACAGGATAAGTTGAAAATGGAATTACAAACTTTTAAAGATAAGGACTTCTACGAATTGGAGAGGGTTAGCGCAGGGCCGAACTCATTTTCTTTAGTAGAGAAAATCAACAAGAGGATAAAAACAAATTAGAGTAAGATATCCAAAATACAGTAAAATCTTTGAAAGGTTGTGTAAAAAGAATGAATACAGATATTTTTATGAAAATTTTTATAGGGGGGGTAGTATTATAGTACCTGATAATTATGATTTTGATCTTCATAAAGGAGATAATCTTTTATTGCCCGATAATTATGAATTTATCTTTGAAAGAGATAATAAAAACATGATGCTAGTGGATGGAAGATACAGTATTAAGATGCAGAATATTGAAAGTGCGATGATTGTTGACTCATTTTTATAAGAATTTTCTATTCTATAGTTAGGAAGTTAGGAAAAGTATTTATTTTAAAAAACCAAGGTATAGAGAGGCTTACTTGTGAAAGTTTATAATATTATAATATTATTTTTAGTTTAAGATTTTTGTTTTGTTTATGTTTATATTATTCGATTGTAGTTTACATAATATAGGAGAAGATGCTGATAAATTTTCATCAGGCTAAGGACCAATTGATTGAAAGATATAAATCTAATATTGAAAGATATAAAAATGGAATAAAAAGATTGTATGAAATTGAAAAAAAAGATTTAGTTAAGGAAATTCCTAGCTCTAAATTTAAAACTGAATTTAAAAAATTAGATATGAAAATCTGATTAAAGAAGATGAAAGTTTAGTCGAAGTTGGAAAGAGAAATTGAGGACTTTAAATATAGCATAATATGTTATGGAGTTGAAGATATAACGATATGAAGCTGAAAAATTCCTCTAATGTATCACAGAAGCTTAAATTAAAACTTCAAGACATAAAAAGTTCAATTGAAGAAAATGAATTAAGGATTAAGAGGTTAGAAAATAGTATTAAAGAAAAAAGCTTAAGAAAAAAAGATTAAAAGAAGAGCTTCAAAATTTATAAGATATCTCATTATAAGAGATCTCAAATTAAAAAATGAGGAATTAAGTTCATTAAAAACTATCATATATTTGCCTTGAAAAATCTGAAGAGATGGATATAGAAGAGTTTATTGATCAGATTGACGCGAGAATACAGAACAAAATGAAATGGGTCATGGAAATGGGTCATGAATTTAAAGAATTTCAAAGAAGATATGGAGAAGATATGGGTGGGACAAAGATAAAATTTTTATGATGATTGGATAGCATATGAGATGAGGAAGAAGTGAAAAGAAAGAGGAAAGAGAACAAAATTAATTTAAGGGTTGATGATAAAAATTTATAACATATAATAAAGTAGCTTAATAATTGCATAATCTTTTTCAATTCAAATAAAAAATAATACTAATACATTTGAACATTTGAAAAAACTGTCTCTGCTTCTTTTTTAACAGCTAAAGTTCTTTTAATTGAAAAAAGCACCCCCATAGAATAAATATTCTATAATAAATAAACTTAAAATATTCAAATTCTGCTATTAACATGTTACAATTTTTACATCGTCTAATGCGAAGCTCATCAATACTCATATTACTACAATTCCTAATAATCTATACTCACCTCTGGGGCCAAGAATATTACAACAAAAAAACCAACAATAATAAAACACAAATACAAATAGGCATCATTCAACACAATTACATAAATTTAACACTTTACAATCAACACCATCAATACCATGCTTTCATTGGAATAAGTATGGTCTATAACGAATGGATTAATTTAAATATAACTCCTATTCACTTTTATCCTCACAATCCAAATTTGTTATCAAATATCTATTTTTCCCTATCTATCTCTCTTTACATATTAAAATATCAAATACAAGTATACCCCTTTATTATCAATATCTTCATAGGAACTCAATTGCCCATAACTCTTAGAACTGCTATCATCCTGGGTAATAATATCTCTGCATTCCTTTTTCCCGCCTTTCCCTTTCTTTCTATTAAATTCAATATCCCAATTACTAATTCATTTTCTATCCTAGCTATTTTTTCATCTTCATTACGTGAATATTTCTTAATTGATATAGCTACTACATTTTCTATCTAGTCACTATTGTCCCTCCAATACCATTTATTCCTTTAATAGCTTTATCAAGTGATGTAATAATGGCTTCTCTATTTTTTCCAAGATCTTACAAATTCAATACTTGCTTCTACCTTAGGCAACATAGATCCTGCTGCAAAATGTCCTTCACCCACATATTTCTCTAAATCAACAACACTCACTTTATCAAGCAAAATTTCATCTTTGCTTCTAAAATTTAATGCAACCTGCTCAACAGCAGTTACTATCAATAATTTATCCGCTCCTAATCTTGCCCCAATCTAGATGATGCAAAATCTTTATCAATTACCCCACTTACTCCTTTAATGATTCCCTTCTCACTTTTCAGAACGGGCATACCTCCCCCTCCACACGCAATAACTATACACCCTCTATTCACTAACTCAAGTATTTCTTCAATTTCGACAATTTCAATTGGCTTGGGCGATGCCACTACTCGTCTATAGCCCCTTCCGCTATCTTCCTTTAGAACATACCCATTAATTTCAAGTTCCTCCGCTCTTGCTTTATCATAAAATGGCCCAATAGGTTTACTAGGCTTGGTAAAACACTCATCTTCTTTATCTACCACAACTTGAGTAAGTACTGCTATTACTTTTCGTTTAATCCCCCGTTTACACATCTCATTCCTCAATGCCTGTTCAATACAATACCCAATCATCCCTTGACTCATACCAACACATACGTCAAGTGGCACTAATGGTGTCTCTTTACACATTTCATTCTCTAACAAGAATCCTCCCTACTTGAGGTCCATTGCCATGACTGATAACTATTTCATAACCATGCTCTATCAAATCCACTATCCCCAACATACTGGTCTCTATCCTAGCCAATTGTTCACAAAACGATGCATCACCACATTCTAACGCATTCCCCCCAAGACTTACTACAATTCTTTTACTCATACCAATATACCTCCTAATTCATTAATCTATAAATACACATTTGCCATTATCACTAAAATACATATTGCAAATTCAATCACAAAGAGCGGCATTACAAATTTAAACCAACTACCATAATTGATTCTTGCTATACCTAATACAGCCATTATCACCCCACTTGTTGGTGTTAATAAATTAACTAAGCCTGATGCTGTTTGCATACTCAATACAACCGATGATCTTGGCATATCTAAAAAATCAGCCAATGGTGCCATCATTGACATCGTCAAACTTGCATGTCCTGACGAAGAAGGAACAATAAATCCTATACATATCTGCACAAACTCATTTAATACTATAAACATTCCCTTAGGAACTTCATGCAAAAATTCTGAAGCTGCCTGTAATATTGTTCCTGTAATCAAACCGTTATCAGCTACGATCATTACACCCCGAGCCATCCCTATAATAAGAGCTGCTGGTATCATATCTTTAGCTCCCTCTACAAAGGTATCCCACATCTTAGTCTCATTCATTTTACATATCAATGCTGATAAAATTGCCGTACCCAAATATAACATAGTCATCTCTTGCATCCACCAATTAAGCTCCAAAATACTATACACTAAAAAAACAATCATCACTGCATATAACAATAGCACTACCTTCCGCCTATTTGTAAACTCCGCATACTGTCTTCTCCATTCCCTCTCTTACTTTTCACAAATAGATTATAATGTTCTTCCCTTTGTGCATATATTATAGACTTCTTAGGATCATCTTTCACCCTAATAGCATATATCAACACATATGCTATAGCTACAAACACAGAGACTACATATAAAATCATGCGGAAATAAAAACCTTCCTTTATTTCAATACCCGCTATCGCTGAGGCTATTCCCGTAGCAAATGGATTAATAGTAGATGCCATAGTTCCCACACCGGCACCCAACGCAATAATTGCAACAGCTACAATACCATCATATCCTAAAGCTATTACTAATGGAATCATAATAAGATAAAGGGAAGTGTCTCTTCATACATACCGGTTGTAGTTCCTCCTATGGAGAAAATAAACATCATTAATGGTATCAAAAGCTTATCTTTATTACCCATTCTTTTAATTACCGAGGCTATTCCCGCATCAACCGCACCGGTTCCCAGGATCACTCCATAAGCCCCACCAACAATCAAAACAAATACAATCACTTCAACGGCATGCTCCATTCCTTTGGCCATTGCTGTCAAAATAATAAAAATACCATCTAAAAAGCCTTTAGGAGCTCTTTCTACTGCATGATAAGTACCAGCTACAACAATTTCCCTCAAACCTCCATTAACTTCCCTCTTCTCTTTAAAAAATTCACCGGCAGGAACTATATAAGTTAATATAGTCATAATCACTATCAAAGCAAATATTATTGTAAAACTACTTGGCATTCTATTCTTCTTAGCCATTTTATCTCTCCTCAAAATACATCGATACTTTCCTAACCTAAAATTTTACAACTAATTATCCCAAAGTCCCAACCATCACAGCCTTAATAGTATGCAATCTATTTTCAGCCTCATCAAATACAACAGATTTAGCACTTTCAAAAACATCATGTGTAACTTCAATACCTTCAATCCCATACTTATCAAATATTTCCTTACCCACTACTGTATTTAAATCATGAAAAGCTGGCAAACAATGCATAAATATTGCATCCGCTTTTGCTAAGCTTACAAGTCGACTATTCACTTGATATGGCTTCAACAATTTGATCCTTTCATCCCAATTAGTTTCACCCATAGATACCCACACATCGGTATAAATAACATCAACATCTTTAACAGTCTCATCAATAGAACTAGAAATAGTAATTTTGCCTCCATTTTTATCAGCTATCAATTTTACCTTTGTTACCAATTCTGGATTGGAAAAAGTTCTCTTGGCGCAAATATCCTGAAATCCATTCCCATAATGGCACATCCTTCCATTAAAGAATTAGAAATATTATTTCTACCATCCCCACAAAATACCATCTTTAAATTTTTTAAACACCCTTTATGTTCCTCAATAGTCATAAAATCAGCTAGTATTTGTGTAGGGTGGGCAACATCTGTCAACCCATTATAAACTGGAACACCAGAATACTTAGCCAAATCTTCAACCGCTTTTTGAGAAAATCCTCTAAACTCAATGGCGTCATACATTCTTCCCAATACTCTTGCGGTGTCAGCAATCGACTCTTTTTTGCCTATTTGACTACCTGTTGGGCCCAAATAAGTAACATTTGCGCCTTGGTCATAAGCAGCAACTTCAAAAGCACATCTTGTTCTTGTTGACTCCTTCTCAAAAATTATAGCTATATTTTTCCCTTTAAGTTTTTGCTCCTCAAGTCCAGCATGTTTAGACTTTTTTAATTTATGAGATAAATCAAGTAAAAATCTAATATCCTTTTGGGTAAAATCTAAAAGCCTTAAAAAACTTCTCTTTCGCAAATTATCTTGTAAATCATACATAAATTATTTCCTCCGTTCTCCATTAACTAAATATTTTCTCTTATTAGAGGCATAGACATACATCTTGGGCCTCCTCTTCCTCGAGAAAGCTCACTAGAAGGAATTGTATAAACCTTGATACCAAATTCCTTAAGTAACTTATTAGTAACATGATTCCTAGAATAAACTATTACTTCTCCAGGTGCTATTGCCAAAGTGTTAGCCCCATCATTCCACTGTTCTCTTGCACCATGAATCGAATCTCCTCCAGCACATTTTATTATAGTAACCTCAGCTCCAAGATAAAAGCCTAGAATCTCTTCCAATTTAGCCTTTTCGCTTTTAACTTTAATACTGTCAGAACCCGCATCATAAGTTAAGGCATAGATTGTAAATTTCATATCATCACTGGTAAAACTTGTAAAAGTAGTATGATCTATTTGCGTAAACACCGTATCTAAATGCATATAAGCTCTACTTTGTGGAATTTGAAAAGCTAAAACAGTGCTAAAAGATGTTTTTTGCTCAAAAAGTTTGCGCGCTACTTTTTCTACAGATTCAGCCTCGGTCCTCTCAGAAACACCGACAGCCAATACATCTTGACTCAAAACTAACTCATCTCCACCTTCCAGAGCGGTATTTTCATTTCTAGTGTACCATATAGGAACATTATCTTTATAGACAGGATGATATTTAAAAATATATTCTGCAAATATCGTCTCCCTATGTCTAGTAATAGTTTGCATCTTATTGATTGTTACACCATGACCAATGCTTGCAAAAGGATTCCTTGTAAAGAGTATATTAGGCATAGGATCTATAATTAAAGGATACTCATTGTTTACTAAAGAGTTAAGTGAATCAGACTTATAATTCTTAAGATCATCCTTTTTAACACCCTCTATCATCCTTGAAATCATATCCTTAATAGACATATTACAAAAATAATCTCTTAAAGTTTTGGTTGTATTTTCAGTCCTAATTCCTGCTTCAAGAATAAATTGAGATACAAATTGTTCTTTAATTTTATCACATTCAGAAAGAGTTTCACTGATTAAATCCTCAATATAAACAACCTCAACTCCATTACTTTTTAAAGTATCCGCAAAAGCATCATGTTCTTGTCTTGCTATTTCAAGATAAGGAATATCATCAAATAATAGTCTTTGCATTATTGAAGGGGTAAGATTTTCCAATTCTTTTCCTGGTCTATGCAACAACACTTTCTTTAAACGACCTATTTCTGAGAATACATTTATTGGTTTTAAATACTTCATAACAAAAACCTCTGTCTTTATAAAAAGTTTAAAATTCTTAAATTTATTATATTTAATTAATATAATAAAACTTAAATAACAAAAAATCAACATAATTAAAACCTATAAAAAAACAATGTGTATAAATGAATGATATATATCTTAATAATTAATATGATAACATTACTGATATGCGGTATCCTAAACACATATTCAATTTGATAAATTTATATCTAATATGCTCTTGTGCCTTATTTAATAATACAAATGATCAAAAAAAACATAGCTCAAAAACCATCTTTTTAACCTACCACTACCCACCCAATCAAGCACTTGCAACCAATATGACATATACCAAATATCACATACCGTTGCATCTAATAAACACACTATTAGAACATACAGAATCTCCCCATTTGTTAAAAAAACTAGCAATAGAGCTCAAAATAAATCCTCAAAAAATAGAAGAGATACAAAACTATCTATTAGCTTATCAAAAACACCTAAATAATTCACAAGAATGGAACAAATTTCTTGAACAAAGCAATGTGAACGGATATTTAAGCATTAAAGTCGATACAAGTTTTATAAAAAAATCTAACCAAATTTCATCATCAAATTTGATTAACAAAAACTTCACAAGGGTAACAGAAACACAAATGTATTTAGAAAAAGAAATTTTAACATTCCTAGAACAAATATTTTATGAAAAAGACATGGGATATATACCTATCGAAAACAGTAATTCTTTTTTTCCTCGAAACAACATAAACACTTACTCTATCAATAAAGACATAATAAACGGTATAGAATACATATCTCCCCATATCATAGCAAATCAACTACTAAAAATTAAAGATAAAAAATATTTTGAAAGATTCATGCTTCATCTACAAATTGAAAATAATAAAATAGCAGAAATACTACAAAAACAAAAAATTGCAGATGAATATAACAATTCATATTATTCAATGCAAGCACAACAAAAATCAAGCCCCACAAACAACCATAGCCTAATCCCTAATACTATTATATATTCAGAAACAAAAATAGAAATAACACCTCAAAAACTAAAATCTATCCTGTCAAATGGAGACATACTATTAATAAAACCCAAAATAGATTGGACTGATTTATTTTACTTCTGGCAACACACAGGGATATTCGACGCCGATAAGTATGATAATACAAAAAAAATTGTATTTAATGACGAAGACAGCTTTGATATAAAATCAGTAATTACAAGTAATCAAATTAAATTTGATACAGCATCTGTTCAAGGCTCAGGGTACGAAAAACTTACAACTTATATACAATCAAGAATATTAAAAATATTTTCACCTATCGCAGACAAAAGAACGATTCAAAAAGCAATAAATTTTGCCAGAAACAGATATGTTGACAATAACTTTGGATACATGGTCCCTCTATTATCTGCTAATATGTGGTCTGATTCAATCAATCTCGAAGAGATTCATCACAAAACTTACTGTTCATTAGTAGTTGATAGAACATATAGAATAGCTGGTCTTAATATTTCTAGAAATTATGAAGTATCAGGTATAGTGACTCCTGGTGAGATAAATGCAGCTGCTTACGATTTTTATATGTCATATACAATATCAGGCATACTTCCCAGCATGCTACCAAAAAGGGTCATTAAACCAACACTTAAAGAAAAATTTATCGGATATAATAGAGAAATAAAAGACTTAATGGAAATGAAAATTTCAAATGAACAAAGATTTGGAAAACCTTGCAATGTAACTAATATTTGGTGCTCAGGGAGTTAATTCAAGATGAAAAAATACTATGCATGCATATTAAGCAACGCAAACGAAAAAATTATTTTTACATCCTGGGAAGAATGCAAAAATAAAATTAAAGGGCAAAAAAATAAAATAAAAAGCTTTAAAACAAGAGAAGAAGCAGAAAATTGGCTCGCAAGAGATGGAAAGCCTACTGATATTTATCCAGAAGGAATATACTTCGATTCTGGAACCGGAAGGGGAAAAGGAATAGAGATTAGAGTCGTTAATGAAAAAGGGGTATCCATAATAAACAAAGTAATAGATCAAAATCTGATTAATGACTATAATAATTATTATGTCAAAGATTTTGACGGCATTAGCAATAATTATGGTGAACTTTTAGGACTATACATTGCGCTAAAAATAGCATTACAAGAAAACAAAAAGAATATATTCGGAGATAGTAAACTTGTAATTGATTACTGGTCTCAGGGATTTTATAACAAAAACCTAAGCAAAACAACTCTTCAGTTAATTCAAAATGTAACCTCATTAAGACGTATTTTTGAAGAAAAGGAGGACAAATATCATTGATATCAGGAGACAACAATATTGCAGATTCTTGGTTTTCATAAAAAATAAAGATACACTTTATAAAAAATAAAGATACACTTTATAAAAAATAAAGATACACTTTATAAAAAATATATGCTAGCACAAAATATTTTTATAATCGTTTTTATAATCTTCATCATAGCAACATTAATGGTTGTTATTTCCTGTACTACAAACAGCTATAAAACTTAAACAAGAATACGGAATAAATTTTGAGATAATAAAGTCTAATGCACAGCACAATATATTAGCATAGATAATATTGGAGCAAAAATAGTTACAGTGAAAAATAATATTTAACTAAGCAATAATCTCAAAACTTACACAAACAAATATAAAAAATTATTTGTAGGACCAGGCCCCCTAAAACTTTCCATTCATTTAAATTATATTTATTAGACAACAAATCTCAACAAAACACTAAAATCTCAATTAATAACTTTAAAATACAAACCCATATCAAATACCCAGCTACTTTGAAGCTAAGCATATCAAAATTGATATTAATCCAAACCAAACTATTGATAGTTTAATATCAAGGATCACAAGTAAGCAATAAAATTTAAGTTCTCTCACTATAAAAATATCTATTAAACCATAAGAAATCAAATCACACATTCAATCTAAAAACTTTTCTATTGTTTTTTTATTATTTTTTAGATTTGTTATGATTAACTAAAAGTTCATAATCAGTGTTTGAGTTACTTTCAAATGATGACTTAATGGGCTCAAAAAAATTCCAAGTAATATAAATTGTAAAATTATTTCTCCAAATAGAAGAGTATCTACCGTTATTATCTCTTAAAATATCTGGACTTAAACTATATTCCCCACGAATTTCCAGTCATAGAAATTAAATTTAAAACTTGTACTAATTTTCTTAATCTTAAATAATGCATCCTTTCTATCCTGGGTATTAAAAAAATTAAATGATTTAAACAAGTCTACGAAAGGATTAATTGTTTCAAGGTCAGCCTGCTCCATATATCCCCCAAAGTATCTAAAAGTTTTTGTATTAATAGAACGGGTAGATAAATTCCACTCAAAAAATTCAGTATACTTAAACTTAAAAGTAAATTCAGCCCACAACTCACTATCTATAAATTTTTGCAAATTTGTTTTCCATCCAGTATCTATTCCTAATCCAATTGAAAATTTTTCATCAAAAAATTTCCAACTATATAGATCTCTCTTATATTGAGTACTTAAAGAATACGGAATAAGCTTAGTTGTAGATCCCACCTTTGCAAAATCCCCAATCTGTTTGTCATACTTATACTCAAAGTCGTTTTTCATAGAAAATTCAGCTCGAAAATCATAAACATTAAAATTAAATGAAAGTTCCGATACTTCATTAAGTAAAGGGTCATAAGCTGCTAAAAAGACAAATTTTAAATAATCTAAATATCTTGGCTCTATTTTATAATATAAAGCAGGACTCATCTCCAGATTTTTATAAGGAGACTTTGGTTTTAAAGATTCCAGACTAATAAATGTCTTCTTGGACAATTGCTGCTTATCTTTATCCTCCTTAAATTTTTTATCATATTTAACTCCAATACCTATTTCCTGCAACAAATAAGGAAACTCTAACATAAATTTAAGTTCAGAAGAAGCATATATATTTTCAAAAGTATTTTTCAACCTACCTGAAAGAATAGTGCTAAAAAATCTATAATCATAAATCAAACCAAAATTTAATTCCTGATAAAAAGTTTCAGGACTTTTCCAAAAAACGGTTGTATGCTTACCTTTTAACATTTTAGAATCTTTATCATATTTCTTATCAAATGAATAAAGAGTGAGTTTATTCTCAAACTTAACATTACTCCTAGAAAAAGCTGGATACATTATAAAGGGCAATAAATTCAAATCAACTTTATTAACAACCGAATGCTCACCCTTTTTATCTTTATCAATCAATTTGTAATTTTTATCTAGAGGATTATACTCAACCGTATTAAAATATAAAACATCTTCAAATGTAATGAGTTGATTATAAAAATCAGCGTGGAGTTTTAAATCCATTTTATTTTTAATATCAAATAAATAATTTTTTACTTCATATTGAAATTCATGAGGGGAACTAAATTTATGATCATCAAAGAATATATTATTTTTCAAATAAGGATTAATACCGAATTTTATATAAAAAGAATCCTGCTTATTAAGCTCGTGAGAAACAATTGGCTTAGGGTACAAATACAAATCTTGATTTAAATCTTTTTTTTCTTTAATTTTTTCAGTAGCAATCATGTCTTTATCATCTTCAACATTTTTAACCTTAGGCACCATAACTATCTCTTTATCCTTGCCATCATTACTAGAAGGTGAAGTCCAACTACTATTATAAAGATCTTTCTGCAAAGTTAAATCAATATAAGGTAAGTGCACTCTCTCCAAATAAAACCACTTTCTAGTTGGATCCTTAATGCTTTTAGGATTCTCACCACCGATATTTTCATGACTTGCTAATTTAAAAGTAAATCCAAGATTATTTAATCTATAATCAATCAAAAAACCATTATCAAAAGTCCGATTATAAAAAGATGTTAAATTCCAATCAAAGGTCTTTATCATTTTTTCTGATTCCAAGAGATCCTTTTGTGGACTTAAAATAGAAAAAAATGTTGCACTTTCTAATCTATCTTGAAAATCAATTATCACATAAGGATCTGAATAATGTTCCATAGTAAGTGAAAAAAGTGCATCACTAATCAAAAATTCGGATTTAGAATTAAACAGATATCTAAAAGGTACTTCAAATCCAAATATGTCACTTTTATTTATATTACCAAAGCTAAAAAGAGAATAATTAATACTACTCATCTCAAAGGGACGATAAATACCATCCCGATTATTATAAAGAGTCCTTGTAAAACCCAAACCAAAACTACCTTGAAAGGTTTTAAAAAATTTCAAAGTATTGCCTAAACTAAAATCAATACCCGAATAAAACCCCAAATTCGAATAAATATCGAAAATCAATTTTAAATAGTCTTTCTTAATCTCAGATATAACATCTTTTGCAAAAAAATAAGTTAAATAACCATTTCTAATATAAGCCTTCTTATCTGAATCATACACTGAGTGAAAATCAAAATCTAAAAGTGAAGACTCATCAAAATTAGCTGACTTCTTTCCAAGCAAATATACAGTATTAAAAAGAGTAAGACCTTTTCTTGAAGAATATCCCAAAGATGGATTAAAAAATAAACTATCACCTGGTCTAAAAAAAAATGGAATATAGAATATAGGAACTCTCCCTATATAAAACACAGCATTCAGAACACCAAAATCCCCAGATGGCAAAATCCACATTTTAGAAGCTCTAATAGAATAATAGGGGTCTGGTAATTTGCTAGATGTAATAAAAGCCTGTTCCAATATGTTTGCATCATTATCTAATCTTCTTAAAACTTTTCCTCCAAATGAAACAATATGCTCAAGTAAATTTCTATGAATTTTTTTTTGAACAACCCCTTTTTTGAGAAGAAAATTCTGAGAATCAAAATCAACAAATAATTCACTGCCATAAAAATATAACTTCTCATTAACATTTAAATCAAATCTATAATCTACATTTCCACTAGAAAAAAGCTTCTTGGTCTTTCTATTAAAAATAATCTTATCGCTCTTAATGTTATGTTTTTTATTTTCTTTAACATCTTCAATAATGAGACTAACCCTACCTTTAAATATGATAGTTTCATCTCCAGTAACTTCATAAGTAAAATTTTCAAGATTATCCGTACTTTCAATAGTTATTTTATATCTGCCTGCATCTTTATTATCCTTTGAAAAAAGATTAGGGGATATTCCAAACTTTTCCAAGAGTAATGTTTTGATCTTAGAAAGATCTTCTTCCTCAATACCTTCCTTTAAGGCCCACTTTTTTAAATTTTCATCATCAGAAAGCTCAAGTTCTCTCAAATTAGCCTTTTGAATTAAAGTTAAATTTTTTTCAAGGCTTTTTTTATTTTTATCATTAACATTTTTATCATTAACATCTTGAGCAAATAAGATGAAACAAGTAAAAATATTGACCAAAAATAATGTTATATAAGATTTTTTAAAAACATTCCTGTATAGGAATACTTGCATTTTGAAACCTCTTCAGGAGTACCAGATACAACAATATTGCCTCCAAACACTCCACCCTCAGGACCTAAATCTATTATATAATCCGCTTGTTTAATCACATCTAAATTATGTTCTATAAGAACTACAGTATTTCCACTGTGAACAAGCAACTGCAATACCTCCAACAATTTCTTTATATCATCAAAATGCAATCCTGTTGTAGGTTCATCAATGATATACACAGTTTTTCCCGTATTCTTTTTGCCAAGCTCAAAAGCTAATTTGATCCGCTGAGCTTCGCCTCCTGAAAAAGTTGTTGACGATTGCCCTAACTTAATATATTCAAGTCCCACTTCTTTTAAAATACTTAAATAATAGTTAACCTTTGGAATATTTTCAAAAAAATCTTTAGCCTCCAGAACACTCATTTCCAAAACATCATAAATATTTTTTCCCTTATACCTAATCTCTAAGGTTTCTTCATTAAATTTTTTACCTCTACATAAATCGCAAGGAACAAGAACATCGGACAAAAAATGCATCTGAATATTTAAATACCCATCACCTTGACATTTTTCACAACGCCCACCCTTAACATTAAAAGAGAATCTACCTGCCTTAAATCCTCTTGCTCTAGACTCTGGGAGTTGTGCAAAAAGCTCTCTTATTTCTGTAAAAAATCCAACATATGTTGCTGGATTTGATCTTGGAGTTTTACCTATCGGTTTTTGGTTTATCTGAATAACCTTATCAATTTGTTCATATCCAATAATATCCTTAAACCCATCAAAATAACTTGTATTTGATTTTAACCTGCTATCAAGAGCAGGATACAACACCTCATTAAGAAGAGTGCTCTTCCCACTACCAGAAACTCCCGTTATTACAGTAAAAACTCCCAAAGGAATATGTACATTAATATTCTTCAAATTGTTTTTACTAGCATTCAAGAGTACAATCTCAGACTTCCCTATCCTACGCCTTATTTTTGGAACCTCTATTTTAAGTTGACCACTCAAATACTTACCAGTTAAGCTATTATCATTATGCAAAATATCAGATAAAGATCCCTTGGCGACTATCTCTCCACCATGGATCCCAGCTCCAGGGCCAACATCTATAATATAGTCAGCAGTACGCAAAGTTTGCTCATCATGCTCTACAACAATTACTGTATTACCCAAATCTTTTAAATTAACAAGAGTACGTATTAATTTTTCATTATCCCTTTGATGCAATCCAATACTAGGTTCATCAAGTACATAAAGAACTCCAGCAAGAGCTAATCCTATTTGAGTGGCAAGTCTAATTCTCTGAGCCTCCCCCCCTGAAAGGGTACCAGACATCCTATCTAAATATAAATAAGAAAGTCCAACATCAATTAAAAATTTAAGTCTGCTCTTAATTTCTTTCAAAATTTCTTTCGAAATTTTTGCATCAAGATTATCAAGCTCAATTTTCTCAAAGAAAGCATAAGAATCCATAACGGAAAGATTACTAAGTTCCTGAATGTCCTTGCCATCTAGTTTCACAGACAAAGCTCCAGGACTTAACCTTTTACCTTTGCAAGAATTGCAAACTTTGCGAGACATAAGACCCTCATAAAACAATCTGGTACTCTCAGATTCAGTTGCAAGATAACGTCTTTTTAAAAGAGGCATAAGTCCCTCAAATTTTTTAGAATAATGAAATCCACTTGTTATTTCTTTATCCTCCATTTCTCTAGATCTATAAAGAAAATCTATCTTTTCATTGGCACCATACAAAATTTTTTTAAGAATATCTTCAGGAATATCTTCTACAGGAGTGTCTAAACTGAAGCCATAATGTTTAGAGAGTCCCTTAAAAATTGCCAAAGCCCAAGAAGAACTGGGTTTGAAAGTAATAAATGCATTATCATTAAAAGAAAGCTTCGAATTAGGACAAATCTTTTCAAAATCAAAATCAAGTGTAATACCAAGACCAGAACACTCACTACAAGCTCCAAATGGACTATTAAATGAAAAAAGTCTAGGTTCTATTGCAGGAAGAGAAAATCCACATAAGGCACAACTATTATGTTCTGTAAATATTTTATCTATTTTCTCTAAATCATTTTCAATCTCTACACGTAGATATCCATTAGAAACTAATAAAGCGGTCTCAATAGATTCTGAAAGCCTAAGTCTTGAATCACTACTCAATTTTACTCTGTCTACTATAATTTCAATATTATGTTTCTTATTTTTATCTAAGCTTAAATCAACAGCATCCTCTATCAAATAATCTTTAGAATCTATTCTTACCTTACTAAACCCTTGATTCAATATCTTCTCAAGCTCTTTCTTATGAGTACCTTTTGCACCCATAACAATAGGAGCAAATAATATAACCTTAGAACCCTGGGCATAGCTTAAAACGGTATTAATCATATTATCTATAGATTGCTCTTTGATTAAATTTCCATCATTTGGACAATACGGCTTGCCAATTTTGGCAAATAACAATCTATAATAATCATAAATTTCAGTAATTGTCCCAACAGTTGATCTTGGATTATTGCTTATTGTTCTCTGTTCAATTGCAATAGCAGGAGAAAGCCCTCCTATATATTCAACGTTAGGTTTTTTCATTACTCCCAAGAATTGTCTTGCATAAGAAGACACAGACTCCATATATCTTCTTTGACCTTCGGCAAAAATTGTATCAAAAGCTAAAGAAGACTTACCCGAACCACTCTTGCCAGATATCACTACTAAGCTATTTCTTGGAATATCAACATTAATATTTTTTAAGTTATGCTCCCTTGCACCTCTTACTGTAATTTTTTCCTTCAAAAATATAAACTCCTCATTTTAAAAAAATCTCAACCTTTCTTAACAAGCTCTCTTATCTTATCACGTAAAAAGATAGCGTCTTCAAACCTCTCATCACTAACCGCCTCTTCAAGTTTAAACTTAAGCTGCATAACAAGAGATTTTTTAGATAATTTTTTATCAGAAATCATCTTTTTAATGTCATCATTAACAGTTTCGTTTTTTAATTCTTTTTCTAAAATATTTTGTACTTTTTTAATAATAGTCTTTGGAACAATATTATTTGTCTTATTATATTCAATTTGAATATTCCGTCTTCTATTAGTTTCGTCAATAGCCTTTTGCATTGCACAACTTACTTGATCATAGTACATTATAACATAACCATTTGAGTTTCTAGCAGCTCTACCAATCATTTGAATCAGTGAAGTGGTTGATTCTAAAAATCCTACTTTATCAGCATCTAATATAATAACAAGAGAAACTTCAGGAATGTCTAAACCTTCTCTTAACAAGTTAATTCCTACAATAACATCAATTTCTGACTTTCTAAGAGATGTAATAATATCCACTCTTTCAATAGCATTAAACTCTGAATGTAGATACCTAGCCTTTATATTAAGACCCAATAAATAATCCGTTAAATCTTCGGCCATTTTTTTAGTTAAGGTTGTAAGTAAAACCTTTTCATTCAAGGCTACTTTTTTTTGAATTTCATTATAAATATCTTCCATTTGGCCGTCTGAAGATCTAAGAATAATTTCTGGATCAACAAGACCCGTTGGACGTATTATTTGTTCAACAATAACACTACTCTTTTGACACTCTTCAAGACCAGGTGTTGCAGAAATAAAAACAGCTTGATTAATCAGAGATTCAAATTCATAATATTTAAGGGGTCTATTTGCAAGTGCAGAAGGAAGTCTAAAGCCAAAATTTACAAGATTTAATTTTCTTGAATAATCTCCATTATACATCCCTCTAAACTGGGGCAAAGTAACATGAGATTCATCAACGAAAAGCAAATAATCTTTAGGAAAAAAATCAAAAAGACAATAAGGCCTATCCATTTCATTATCACCAAAATACTTATAATAATTTTCTATACCTTGACACACCCCAGTTTCCCTTAACATTTCAATATCATATTCCACTCTTTGTTTAAGTCTTTCAGCTTCAACAAACTTACCATTTTTCTTAAAATAATGATACTGAATTTTTAAATCAACTTGTATCTTAGGAAGGGCATCTAATATACTCTCATAAGGAATAACAAAATAAGATTTAGCAAAAAGAGTAAATTCATCAGTACTTCCCAAAATTTTCTTTGTAAGTGGACTTATTCTATTTATCTTAATAATTTCATCAAAGTCCAAATAAATTCTATATGCAAAATCACCATGCTCATTACTAGGCCACACTTCAACTACATCACCTTTAACAGAGAATTTGTCATGTTCAAGATTCATCAATGTTCTTTCATACTGAAGTTTAACAAAAATATCTGCCATCTCCTTAATGGAAATTTTTTGTCCCACAAAAAAAGCATGTGCAGCGCTTTTAAAAAAGTCCGGAGAACCTAATGCATAAATCGAAGAAACTGTAGCAACAACAATAACATCTCGCCTTCTAGAAAGGGATGTCACCGTTCTTATCCTTTTTATTTCAATATCTTCATTAATAGTAGCTTCCTTTTCTATATATAGATCTTTTGATGGGACATAAGATTCAGGCTGATAATAATCATAATACGACACAAAATATTCAACTGCATTGCCTGGAAAAAAATCCTTAAATTCTCTATAAAGCTGGGCAGCCAAAGTTTTATTATGACTAATTATTAAAGAAGGTCTATCTAAATCCCTAATAATATTAGCTATTGTAAAAGTTTTACCACTGCCTGTAACACCTTTTAAAGTCTGATACTTATTATTAAGTAAAATAGCTTCCTTCATTTCTCTAATCGCTTTTGGCTGATCACCAGCAGGAGAATAATCAGACTTTAAACAAAACCGCATACAAACCTCAAATAAAAAGATTATAAATTAAAATATAACAACTAACTCTATAAATTTTATACGTAGTATCATTATTTTATAATTTAATTATAAATTCTCAAATGATAAAATAAAGGGGATATTGTGAAAAATAATGAGCTTAAAAAAAAATTAGAAAAATATATTCAACTTGAAAAAAATAAATATTTCAAAGACGAAGCAATAAGACTGCTTAATGAAAATAATGAAATAGAAATACACAATAGATTTTATAAAGATTTAGAATTTGGTACCGCTGGAATGAGAAGTATTATTGGGGCTGGAACGCATTACATAAACAGTTACAATGTTGCAAGAATAAGTCAAGGAATCTCCAACTATATCCTTAAAATAACGAAATCGCCTAAAGTCGCAATAAGTTATGACTCAAGATACTTCTCAAAAGAATTTGCATACAACACTGCTGAAATCTTTGCATCAAATGGGCTTAAAGTCTATATATATAAGAGTCTAAGGTCAACACCTCAATTATCCTATACAGTTAGAAAATTAGATTGCGATTTTGGAATAATGATAACAGCAAGTCACAATTCAAAAGAATATAACGGATATAAAGTATATTGGAAAGGGGGTGCTCAAATAATACCCCCTCATGACACAAAAATAATATCAGAAATTAAGAAAGTTCATAATATTAACAATACGATCATCACAAAAAAAGAAAAGATAAAAAAGCAAACAATAATTGAGCTTAACGATGAAATGGATATGACATATGTAGAAAAAATCAATGAAAAATTTCTTGATTTCGATCAAAAAAGCAAAAATGTAAAATTAAAGATAGCATATACTCCATTACATGGAACGGGGGGTACAATAATAAATGCACTCTTTAAAGGCAGTAAAGTAGAGATTATAACTGAACCAAGTCAAATAAACCCTGATCCAGAATTTACTACAGTCAGATATCCTAATCCTGAAGAACATACAGCCATGTCAAAAGTAATAGAAATTGCAAAGAAAAAAAACTGTGATATTGCATTTGCAACCGATCCAGATGCTGATAGGGTGGGCATAGCTTTCAAAAACAATAAAGAATGGAAAGTTTTAAACGGCAACCAAATTGCTTGTATTTTAATGAATTACTTATTATCTAAAGAAGAGAATCCCGAAAACGTATTTACAATAACCTCTTTCGTTACAACGCCCATGCTAAATAAGATAGCGCAAAAATATAACTCAACATTATTTAGAACATATGCTGGATTTAAATGGATCGGTCATTTAATAGACGAGATAAAAGTACAAAGCCCAAACAAAAAATTTATTTTTGGATGTGAAGAAAGTTATGGATATCTAATAGGAACTGGCACCAGAGATAAAGATGCATTTTCAGCCATAAAAGGATTTTGCGACTTAATGTTTACATTAAAGCAAAATCGGATAACATTAGCAAAATATCTCCAAGAAATGTACAAAGAATTTGGATACTATGAAGACTTATCAATCAATAAAAATTTTCAAGAAAATAATGGGGACTTTTTAAGAGAAGCATTAATGTCAAAATTTAGAAACGAAATCAAAAAAGAATTTGCAGGAATGCGCATAATCAAAAAATTAGACTACAAAA
Source organism: Borrelia tillae (assembly GCF_055693965.1). Taxonomy (NCBI): domain Bacteria; kingdom Pseudomonadati; phylum Spirochaetota; class Spirochaetia; order Spirochaetales; family Borreliaceae; genus Borrelia; species Borrelia tillae. The sequence continues at coordinate 898,315 of NZ_CM146346.1, read as the reverse complement.
CATTAGAAGAGACAGATATTAATGGGAATATACACAAAATAAAAGAATATAAACATACTACAAACGCTATCAAACTTTTATTAGAAAACTCAACAGAAATAACTATCAGACCATCTGGAACGGAACCTAAAATTAAATTTTATGTATCCATATATGCAAGATACGAACAAAAAAATAATATTTTTGATATAATGAATAACATCAAGATGGAGATAGAAAGGTATTAATATAGCAGAAAACTTAATAAATTTAGTTGAAGTATGTGCGAGAGAAGTTGCTAGAAAAAATAAAAATAGAGAAGTTTCAATCTGGCATTTGTTAATGTCCATACTGATTTGTCCAAAGAAATCTGAAATAAAAAAAATAGACACTAAAACTTTGAAAAATATCAAACAAGACACATTATGTGAAATAGAAAAGTTAGAAAAAGTTCTAGTCGATGTAAATGAGATTATAATCCCAAAGATCAATAGAGAAATTTTCATACTTATTGAACAAACAAAAAAAGAATTTAAGTCTAAAGCTTCAATAGGCACAAAAGAAATCTTTTATCAAATCTTAAAAACAAAAAAACTTCTAAAAAAATATAAACTTAACAAATTAAGCTTTAATTTTAATGAAGAGAACGTAATGGCAGGTATAGACAAAATAAGATTAATTGAAACATACAAAGAATTTGAAGACGAAATAAGACTTACAAATGATTACTTTGAAATCGATAAATATGTTAAAAACCTAACAACACTTGCAAAAGAAAACAAACTTGATCCTCTAGTAGGTCGTGAAAAAGAAATTCAGACACTAATAAATACACTTGAAAGACGAAATAAAAATAATATAATTTTAATAGGAGACCCAGGTGTTGGTAAAACAGCAATCGTTGAAGGACTTGCCATAAAAATTGCAAGTAAAGAAATAAAGAGCCAATTACAAAACAAAGTCATATTACAAATTGACGCTTCTGACTTAGTTTCAGGAACAAAATATAGGGGTGAATTTGAAGAAAGACTCAACAATATAATTAAATCCATCAAAAACAATAAAGACATAATAGTATTTATTGATGAAATACATACTCTGATAGGAGCTGGAAATTCTGAAGGCTCTATTGATGCCGCAAATATTTTAAAACCTGTTTTGGCTCGCTCTGCAATACAGATGATAGGTGCAACAACTTATGATGAATATAGAAAACATATCGCCAAAGACAAAGCATTTACAAGAAGATTTCAAACAATATCGATCAAGGAACCTGATGAAAAAGAAACTCTTAACATACTCAATAACATAATAAAAAACTTTGAAGATTACCACGGTGTTACCTATGAAAAGGAAGCCATAGAAAATGTCATCTATCTATCATCACATTATTTAATCAACAAAAAATTCCCCGATAAGGCCATCGACTTAATCGATATGGCCGGAGCTCAAAAAAAACAACAAAAAACAAATAAAAAGATAGTCAACATTGAAGATATCAAAAGCACAGTTGATGAACTATTAGATATTAAGGTAGGATTTAACATAAAAGAAGAAATAGATATACTTAAAACAGAAGCAATCAATATAAAAGGAAAAATAATCGGACAAGAACATGCCATAAATGAGATAATCATAGAGATGGTCAGGTCAAAACTTAACATCAATAACACACAACCTCTAACATCAATACTACTCATAGGTTCAAGCGGAAGCGGAAAGACAATGCTAGCAAAAACAATATCAAGTATCATGATCAAAGATTAAAATTCAATATTAAAACTAGATATGTCAGACTATAAAGAAGAAATTTCCATATCAAAGCTAATAGGAACAAATCCAGGTTACACAGGCTACAGCGATGGTGGAATTTTAACAAATAGATTAAAATATAACCCCAGAACCTTCATCATACTTGAAAATATTGAAAATGCACATAATTCGGTACTTAACGTAATAGAACAAATACTTGAAAACGGAGAGTTAATCAGTACTAAAGAAGATAAAATATCATTTAAAAATGCCATTATCGTTCTAAGTACATCTATTGGCACTAAAACATTACTTGGAAAAGGAAGCATTGGGTTCAATCACATAAACAATAATATAAATATCAAAAATGAAATAGACAATGAACTTAAAACAAAATTCAAGTCATCAATACTAGATAAAATACAAAAGAAAATAATTCTTAATGTCTTAAAAGAAGAAGATTATGTTTAATTTATGATAATTATTGCCAAGAAATCACTCAAAAATTCAATTTAAAAAACATTAAAATAGAAATTGATAAAAAGCTTCAACAACATATAATCAAAAACTATTATGATAAAAATTCTGGTGCAAGAAGTATATTAAATGCAATAAAAGAACAGATAGAAGAAAAAATTCTTAACCAAATATTTAAAAATCCCAATATCAATTTAATAAAAATAAATTTAGAACAAATAGAACAAAATGATATAAAAATCAAACAGAAGGAAATCTCATGTTCAAAAAAGTAGAAAGCAAAGCAAATTTCCCCAAGATAGAAGAAAAAATATTAAAATTTTGGAATGATAATAAAATCTTCGAAAAATCAATGCAACAAAGAGAAGGGTGTGAAGAGTTTACATTTTATGACGGACCACCCTTTGCAACAGGGCTGCCTCATTTTGGACATTTTGTTCCAAATACAATTAAAGACATAATCCCAAGATATAAAACAATGAAAGGCAAGCACGTTAAAAGATATTTTGGATGGGATACCCATGGTTTACCCGTAGAATATGAAGTAGAGAAATATTTAAAAATTTCTGGAAAATATGAAATAGAACAATATGGAGTTGACAAGTTTAATGCAGAATGCAGAAATATAGTTCTCAGATACACAAAAGAATGGCAAAAAACAATTTCAAGATTAGGCAGATGGGTTGACTTTGAAAACAATTATAAAACGATGGACATAACCTTCATGGAATCTGTATGGTGGGTGTTCCAAACACTTTATAATAAGGGTTTAATTTATGAAAGTTATTATGTATTACCATACTCCCCAAAGCTTGCAACACCCCTCTCAAATTTTGAAGTTAATCTTGGTGAATACAGGGAAATCAATGACCCATCAATAACTATAAAATTTAAAGTTAAAGATAAAAATGAATATTTACTAGCATGGACAACAACACCGTGGACACTACCTACAAATTTTGGTATTGCTGTTGGAAAAGATATAGACTACTCAAAAATATTTGACAAAGAAAAAAATCAAACATTTATAATTGGAACAAAAAGATTAAGTCATTACTACAAAGACGAACAATCATATAAAATAATAGAAAACTTCAAAGGTGAACACATCAAAGGGATAGAATATGAACCCGTATTTAATTATTTCTCAAATCAACGCGACAAAGGTGCTTTCAGAATCCACACAGCAGAATATGTCACAACTGATGATGGGACCGGCATAGTGCATATAGCACCTTTTGGAGAAGAAGACTATAAAATACTTAGAAAAAACACAAAAATTGATATGATAACGCCTATAGATGCTGAATGCAGATTCACAAATGAAGTCAAAGATTTAGAAGGACTATTTGTTAAAGATGCAGATAATCAAATAATAGAAAAATTAAAATCAATGAACCTTTTATTCAAAAGAGAAAACTTTCTACACAGATATCCATTTTGCTACAGAACAAATTCACCTCTAATCTACAGACCAATAAGCTCATGGTTTGTTAATATTGAAGCGATAAAAGAAAAACTCATAAAATCAAATGAACAAATAAACTGGATGCCTTCACACTTAAAAAAGGGGCGTTTCGGAAAGTGGCTAGAAAATGCGCGTGATTGGGCAATAAGTAGAAATAGATTTTGGGGAAACCCAATACCAGTCTGGATATGTTCAAAGACAGGAAAAAAAATATGCATAGGCTCGAGAGAAGAACTTGAAAGACTCTCAGGACAAAAAATAAATGACCTACATAAAGATAAAGTTGATAAAATCACTTGGCCTAGTGAATATGGTGGTGTATATATCAGAACAAGTGAAATTTTAGACTGTTGGTTTGAATCTGGTTCTATGCCTTATGCAAGTAAGCATTATCCATTTAAAGATAAAAATAATTTTCACAATATTTTCCCTGCTGATTTTATTGCAGAAGGCTTAGATCAAACAAGAGGTTGGTTTTATACGTTAACAATTCTAGGAACTGCTCTTTTTGAAAACACAGCGTTTAAAAATGTAATAGTCAACGGATTAGTACTATCTAGTGATGGAAGAAAAATGTCAAAATCACTTAGAAATTATACATATCCAATGGAAGTAATAAATACATTTGGAGCTGACGCCTTAAGACTTTATCTAGTAATGAGCCCTGTAGTAAAAGCTGATGATTTAAAGTATAACGATGATGGAGTTAGAGATGTTTTAAAAAATATTGTAATTCCTATCTGGAACGCCTATGCATTTTTCATAACCTATGCCAGAATCGACAATTTTGAACCTAAAAAAAATATAGACAATATAGTACTACTACGAAAAACTAATATACTTGATAAATGGATCATCAGCGAAATTGAAAGTCTAAAAAAAATATTAAATGAAGAGATAGACAAATATAATTTAACAAAATCAATAGAAGAACTTATTGAATTCATTAACAAGTTAAATAATTGGTATATAAGAAGATCAAGAAGAAGGTTTTGGAAATCTGAAAATGATAGTGATAAAATTGACGCTTATGAAACACTGTACTATGCAATAAAGAATTTAATACTAATGTTCGCACCGTTTATTCCATTCTTAACAGAAGAAATCTATCAAAATCTGAAAATTCAAGATGAAAAAGAATCAATCCATTTAAACGAATATCCACAAAAGGTTGATTCACTTATCAACACAGAACTTGAAGAAAAAATGAATTTTATAAGAAAGGTAGTTTCCATTGCAAGAGCACTTAGAACATCGCATAACATCAAAATACGAAAACCTATTAGCACAATTTATGTCGTTACAAAAAATCAAAAAGAACAACAAATATTAAATGAAATGCAAGACATAATACTTGAGGAAATTAATGCAAAAGAAATAAAAATAAAATCTAATGAAGAAGAACTAGTAACTTACAAAGCAAAAGCGAACTTTAAAGAACTTGGAAGTAAGCTTGGCAACAATATGAAAGCAGTAGCATTAGAAATAATGCAGCTCAAGAATGAAGATATACTAAAAATCATATATGGTAATCAACATACAATTAAAATTAAGAAAGATATATATAATATTACACTAAAAGACATAATTCTAGAAAGACACGAAAAAGAAAACTTGAAAATAATAAATAAAGATTCTGTTACAATTGGACTTAATGCTTTGATAACAGAAGAATTATATTTAGAAGGACTTTCAAGAGAACTTATAAGAAAAGTACAAAATCTAAGAAAAGAAAGTAACTTGAATGTTAGTGATCGAATCATGCTCTATATAGATAACAATAAGATACTGAATAAAATAATAAATCAATTCGAAAGTCATATTAAAACTGAAACCTTAACACTAAAAATAGAAATCGACCAAAAAAAAGCATTGCAAAAGATAGAAATTGACGATGAAATATTAATAAATATAGGTATTGAAAAATGGTCAAATTAATTATCAACATCTGCATAGTTGTTATTTTTATGGGCTGTCAAACTTTAACTTATAATGAACCTAAAAAAAATATATCTTCAATTATGCTATTAGATCCTGGAGCAGATATATATGCTTATATAAACCTATCTAAAAACAGATTCATTTACAGTACGCTCAAACTAAAACACAAAATCGGACTTCATGCTGTTGGCAACTTATATTTAAGTTACACAAAAGAACCGGAAACTTTTTCAGCAGTAATAACAGGAAATTTTCCTAAAAATATCTTTTGGGGAATACATAACAACTCAAATTTTAAATCCCATGGAAACATCTTTACAAATCCAAAATGGAAGATAAAAAATTCAAATATTTATATAACACCCACTAAAAATAAAAGGGGAATCTTAATAAATCAACAAGAAATAACACATAACAAAGAAAATATATTAACAACCCAATACATGGATATACTTAATCAGAATGAAATATTTATTTGGATAAAAGATATCACTAAATTAATGCCAAGCAAACTAGCAAAAATAAATCTCACGCCCTTTGACAAAGGGATATTAATAGCCAATAGTGAAAATGACAATGACTATAATTTAAAAATTTACTTAAACACTGATAATCCAACAATACTATCTATTTTATCCAAGAAACTAATGCCAATTCTGATAGCAGGTGCAACAAAAATAAAAATTTCAAGTCCTATAAAATCCAGAATACAAGATCAACATACCGTAGAACTTAAATTTAATGTTAATAAAATGAGTGTAAAAGAATTCATAACAAACTTAATATTAAATAAACATGAAAACTCATAAATATCTGAATCAAATACTCAACGTCTAATAAATAACTAATAATTCATCAAATTAATCTCACATCTTTTTAAATTCACAAAATCAACTTAAATTACCGACAATAAGTCGTCCATGATAAGCTTTTGCACCCAAAACAGAATCAATAATATCAATATTGTTCTTAGTAACTTTACCTGCAACAACAATCTCTAACTTGTCTCCCGTCATTCGGATTAAGTCTTGAAGTACTATAAGTGAATCTTCAGCCCTAGCCCCTCCTCCTGAGGTCAATATTCGATGAACACCAATATCTAAAAGACTCGCAATAGATGATTAAGATCAAAAGTTTTGTCCACTGCTTTATGAAAAGTAATTTTTAAAGGATAAGATAAGTCTAATAACTCTTTAGTTCTATCTATATCAATCTCATAATCAGCTCTCAAAATTCCAAAAACTACACCTTCCACTCCAAGATTCTTGCAACACTTAATATCCTCTTTCATAGCCTGAAATTCTAAATCAGAATATACAAAATTCCCGCATCTTGGCCTAATCATAACAACAATAGGAATATCTAAAGCTTCCTTTAAAACTTTTATGGTACCATAAGAAGGGGTAGTTCCCCCACAAGTTGTATTTTCACAAAGCTCAATCCTAGTGGCACCAAGCTTGGCAGCATTTAAAGCCTCTAATAGATTAAAAACACATGCCTCTTTTATCATCTAAATGCCCTAATTAAATAGTAATTTATTTTCAACAAAATAATGATATAATGCTCCAATTTTACCAGAATCATTATTAAATTTAGTTGTCTCAAGCCTAACAAGTTTTCTGATGTCATTATTATAAATATGCGCTAACTCTAAAGACCATAAATTTTCTAATTGATCATATATTTTACTTATCAGATCAGATCTGGAACTTATACCGCCTCCAATTAAGATTTTTTCAGGATTTAAAATGAAAGTCAAATTAAAAATGCCAAATGATAAAGTTTCAAAAAAACACTCTATTTCATTTTTGGCATGCATATTGCCATTCTCAGCTAGAGCAAAGACATATTCTCCAGAAACTTCATCAAAATTCATTTCCAAACGACTGGCAACTCTCTTCCTTAAAGACGCAACAGAAGCTATAGACTCCCATCTACAATTAAAAGGAATATTATTGCCAAGGCCTCTAGTAATCATAAATCCAACCTCGCCAGACATAAAAGAATATCCCCTGCAAAGTTTTCCATTCATAAAGATTCCAGCGCCAATACCTGTCCCAAGAGTTAAAGCAATAAAATTATTAGAATGAATAGCATTACCTCTAAATTTTTCTGCCAAAGCCACACAATTAGCGTCATTTTCAATCTCAACATTCACCCCTGTTAAATCCTCAAGCTTTTTCTTTAAAGGATAATCAATAAATCCTTTAATGGCATTAACCCTAATCACAATTCCCTTAGGATCAACAAATCCGGGCATACAAATTGCAACACCTTTAATATTTCTTTCTTTTTGATAAAAATTAATTATTTCGACCAAAATACTAACTTGCTCGTCAACAGTGGTACCCGACTTAACTTCATGTCTATCAAGAAAATTACCAACACCATCTGCAAGAGAATATTTAGTACTAGTACCTCCAACATCAATTGAAACATAATGTTCCATATAAAACTCCATATTCTTCAAATAGTCAGGTAATTATACAATAAAAAATTAAAAACCCTCTATAGTAATTCGCGAAACTGTTGCAATCTTACTTATCACTATTTGAGTTTTAATCTCTTCTTTTAAATAAGAAACATGAGATATTATACCGATTTGACGCCCATCAACACGCTGAAACTCTGCAAGTTTTGGAATAACCATTTTCAAAGTGTCCTCATCAAGACTTCCAAACCCTTCATCAAGGAAAAATGCTTCTATCTTAAGCTCACTGTCTCTTATCATATCTGAAAGGGCTAATGAAAGAGACAAAGATACAAGAAATCTTTCACCACCAGACAAAGTTTTAACACTACGAGTCATATTTCCATCTCTTTTGCTTTGAACCAAAAAATTAAAATCTTTGCTGCCTGTATTAATTTTAAGCTCAAAATCGGGAAGAATAATGCTTAAATATTTTTTATTTGATATAGTCAAGATCTCATCAATCAAAAAGCTTTGAACATAATACTTCAAACTAGGAGAAACAGTCACAACTTTCTTTAAAACTTCCAATTTATCATTATGCTCATTTACATTAATTAATTCATTTTGAAGATTTTCTAACTTAATTTGTTGTTCACTCAATTCTGCCTTAAGAGTCTGTAAACTTAAAAGATTTGACTCATATTGACTAATATCCCTGGAAACAACCTCAATTTGGGACATAAAATCAGACTTTAACTTCAAAAAATTCTTTAAACTATCTTCACTAGGTTTTAAAGAATCAAGAAAAAAAATAGAATCTTCAATAGCAATACCAACTAACCCATCTTCCATTAATCTTTTCAAATTTAAAAAATTAGAAATCATTTTATCAAAGCTATCTTTAAGTTCATTTTCAAAACCCAATATGGTTTGTTTTATGATTTCAATTTGACTTTCAAGTTTCAGCTTTTCATTAATACTCTTACTAAGAAGCAAATCTATCCTAGCATGATTATTCTTTATCTCCCTTTAGCTCTTAAAAGTTCGTCAAGCTTATTTTCCAATAAAGTAGGATCACTTAAATTTATATTTAAATTAAAACTTAATACTAAATCTCCTATTTTCTCCAAAATCTCTTTAATTTCTACTTCTTTCAAAGAGATTTTAGAACTCAAATCTTTCAACATTGATCTCAAATTTGCAACTTCCCTCAGCTTATCTTCAAAAATCAAAATTTTATTCCTGTCAGAATAATCTATATATTTATAAAACAAATCTTGACCAATTCTTCTTAAAATTTCTGCATTATTTTTATTAAAATTTAAGACTTGAGATTCCCATTTAATTCTATTTTCTCTATTATTCAAGATATCCTGCTTAAGACTATCTAACTCTGATTGCAAATTTTGAAGTCTTGAATTCAACTCTAGAAATCATTTAAACTACTAATTTTTAATTGCTCTTTCCCTTGATATGCTCTATATGCACTTTCAAGATACGTAAGATTTTCTATATCTATTTCAGAAGACCGTTTATTAACATCAAGGTGTTCTAAAAATGCTTTATACAAGTCTGTTTTAATATTAATGACGATCTTTTGCGAGGAATCACTACTCTCCCTATCACCTGACTTTAATAATAAATCGAGCTCTTTTCTATACTTTAATATTAATTCTTCGTAAAATCCCTTTAATAACTTTAATGCCTCATAATAAACATACTGATCAAAATCAAAAGATTTTGTTTCCGAAGTAATATTTTTAATTTCAATATTTTTACTTTTCTGCTCTACTGATAATTTCTTTATCTTATCTTCCAACTGCTTTTCTTTTGCAAGCAATCTATCATAAGCTCTTTCATCAAAGTCTATTGCAGAAAAAAGAACATTCTGATGGTACAAGTCTTTTACGTAATCAAAATTAAAGTTATCTAAATCCAAGTATTTTAATTCCTCTAAATCCTTTTGAATATCTAAAAGCTCCAATACAAATCTATCTTTATCTTTTAAAAGTTCACTCTGTCTCTTAACACAATTTTCCAATTCTAAAAACTTATTAGAAGTGTAAAATTCAAGCTCTTCATCCAATTTTGATTTAGCCTCTTCTTGCAAAGAACACTCATAATGTAACTTTTCTCTACTCCTAGCCTTAGAAGATAATTCTAATTCCAAATCATTTATTCTATATTGAATATCTAAATAATTCTGATTAAACTTGATTATTTCCTCACAAACAGATATTAAATTATAAATATTATTAAGTTTTCCTTTTAAAGTTTCTATATCAACTAAACTTAAAAAATCACTTAACTCATCTAATTTTTTCTTATTAAGGTTAAATTCATCTTTTGCATTTTTATCCAAATATTCCAATTTTTCTCTATTGGATTTTGTAAACTCTAATTCTTTTTTTAAAAAAATTTCAATATCATCGTACTTCTTTAAATTAAAGATATTATCAATTATTGCTGTCTTACTTTTTGGAGTTGCCGTTAAAAATTCCTGTAAATTACCTTGCGGCAAAATAACAGTCTGGCAAAACTGTTCAAAATCCAATCTACAAAGACTCTTAATATAAGCTAAAGCATCATCTCTATTTTCAATTACAGTCCCCTCACTAAAACAATTTAACACCATATTTTTTGGTGTCTCCTTTTGCTTTATATTAAGTTCAACAAACGAACTATAAATTTTTTCAGAAACAGTAAAGGTAAGTTGAACATAAGCACTATCAAAACCTCTTGAAATTGAATCTGCTATATTTCTATCTAGTCTATAAACTCGTGCGTAAAGAGCAAGGGTAATACAATCCAAAATTGTACTCTTGCCAGAACCAGTATTGCCAGAAATCAAAAAAATACCAGACTTCTTTAAAATAGGAGTGTCAAAATTTATTTCATATTCGCCTTTATAAGAAGCAATATTTTTAAATACTAATTTATTTATTCTCATATTCTCCTGCTCTTCCCTTAAGCACCACCTCTTCAAAAAGAGCAATAAGTTCCTCTTCCTTAAATTTTTTTCCCTTCCTAAAGCCATTCATAATATCTCTTTTTAACTTTTCTTGAAAAAAATACTTCTCATCTCTACTTAGTATTTCATCTCTGCAAAATAATTTTCTCTCTTCTTTTAAAGACTCTTCTGAATCTTGAACATTATAATAAATATCAAATATATTAATTAGGCTCAATCTGATTAAAGCATAAATCTGCTCTTCAAATTCTGCGCTTATTCTCTCATTAAGTTCAATTTTTACGTAACAAAGATAAGAAGTCTCATTTTTAACCTTATACAAATCACTCATAATCTCATTAAAAGAACCTTGTAAAAAATGCAATTTACCAAATACAGGAAGCAAAATCTTATCTTGATCAACTAATTTCCCTTCACTGAAAAATAGAACATTCACATATTTATTAATATCCTCATCAAATGAATACTGAATTGGAGAACCTGAATATACTATGTTATCTTTTAATTTTTTAAAGCTATGAATATGTCCAAGCGCAATATAAGAAAAATCATTTCCAAAAACATCAACAGGAATAATAAAGCTATTTCCAATATTGCCAACTACTCGGATATTAGAAAAAAACGAATGTGCAATTAATATTTTAGGAATATGACGATACTTATCATCAAGAGATTCAATAATATCTATTATTTGATTTCTATAAGCCTCTTGTAGCTTTTTTTGAAAAATTACATCTTGTAATTCTATATTATCCCCACAATTTTGATTCACAATAAGTCTTTCATTACTGTAAGGCATGCAAGCAATAATAAATTGAATATCACAACGATCATCTTCTAAAAAGATCACTTTATTGGAAAATTCATCTTCAGTAACTAAGAAAAAATTCAATTTTGAAAATATCTTTTTATTAATATTAAAATAATCTCTCTTATCATGATTTCCGGTAATAACTACACACCACTTACAAGACGTAAAAGATAATTCATAAAAAAAATCATTTATTAGCTTTTGTTCTTCAAAACCAGGCCTCCTAGAATCGTAAACATCGCCAGCAACAAGCAAAAGATCAATTTTTTCACTTTTAATAAATTCTAACAAAAAATTTAAAAAACTTTTCTGTTCTTCAAGCCTAGAAAAATTTCCAATTTTTTTACCAATATGCCAATCAGAAGTATGCAAAACTTTCCAAGAACTCATAAATACCACATGATTTTTATTGAAAAATTATAATAATTTATACATTATATTATATTATATACATATAAGGGTTTTATGCAACAAAAAAAATTAGTCATAGTAGAATCACCAACAAAAGCAGTAACAATAAAAAAATATCTTGATAAGTCATTCTCAATAGAAGCCTGCATAGGGCACATAAGAGATTTGCCAAACAGTGCTAAAGAAATACCTAAAGAATATAAAAAATTGGAATGGGCAAGCCTTTCTATAGACTATCAAAATGACTTTAAACCACTCTACATTATCCCAGATAATAAAAGAAAGGTAATTGAAAAACTTAAGAACCTAATAAAAGATAAAGATGAAATATATATTGCAACTGACCAAGACAGAGAAGGAGAAACAATAGCATTTCATCTAAAAGAAATATTACAGCTTAAAAAATATAAAAGAATGGTGTTTCATGAAATTACGAAGAGCGCAATAATTGATTCACTTAAGCATACAAGAGAAATTAATATGAATCTTGTTAATGCCGGGGAAACAAGAAGAATACTAGATAGGCTTTATGGGTATACCATATCTCCTTTACTTTGGAAAAAAATTGCCTACGGCCTCTCTGCCGGTAGAGTACAATCCGTTGGTCTTCAATTGATTATAGAAAAGGAAATGACAAGAATAAATTTTAAAAAAGCCAAGTATTACTCTCTTACACTTCAATGTAAGCACGCTGAAAATGCTATGCAGATTAAAACAATATTGGAAAAGATTGATGATAAAAATGTCGCCGAGAGCAAAGACTTTGTAAATGACACAGGTACTCTGCGCGATCCTAACAAAACCATTGTAATAGACAAAACATTAATAAATGAGATTATAAATGAATTAAACAAGTCGAAAACACTTCAAGTGATTTCAATTGAAACCAGAGAGATGAGACAATCTCCTCCCAAACCATTCATTACATCTTCTCTGCAGCAAGAAATCAACAGAAGACTAAAAATAGGAACCAAACAAATTATGAATTATGCACAAAAATTGTATGAAAATGGTTACATAACTTATATGAGAACAGATTCTTATAATATCGCAAAAACTGCTAGAGAGAAAATTAAAACCATCATAAAGCAACAATATGGTGAAGAATATATAGAACAAAACGACAGAATATATACTAAAGCCAAAATGGCACAAGATGCTCATGAAGCCATAAGACCTTCGGAAATGTTTACTCCCCCTGAAAAAATACAAATAGAAAGTGATACTGCCAAAGAAATATACAAAATAATATGGGATAGAACTATTGAATCGGTCATGAAAGATGCAATTAAAAAAGTTATTAAAATAACATTGCAATATAATAATTTAACTTTCAGATCAAGTTCCACAAAAATCATTTTTGATGGGTTTCTAAAAAACAGTGAAATGTCTGATGAAAACAATTCAATAGATTTTACTCTCATAAAAAAAAGTGATAAATTTACTATATTAGATATGAAACCAGAAGAACACGAAACAAAACCTCCATTTAGATACACAGAAGCATCACTTATCCAAAAACTTGAAAAAGAAGGCATAGGACGACCTTCAACTTATGCAACAATTATTTCCACACTCTTTGAAAGAGAATATATTTTTAAACAAAACAATACGCTAATACCAACAATAAAAGGAGCCGCGGTTATAAATCTTCTTAAAAAATATTTCCCAGTACTAATTGAACTACAGTTCACATCTAATATGGAAGAAAACCTAGACAAAATTGCAATAGGCAAGCTAGACAAAATAAAATATCTAAGTAAATTCTATAATGGAGAGGAAGGACTAAGAAACACAATAAATAAGATAGAACCCATTATCAGTCCCGAAGAATTTAGAGTAGTCTATGAATATCAAAATGATGAAAAATTTAATTATAAAATTAATATTGGCAAATTTGGTCCTTATTTAATTTCTAACGGAAATAATTACTCAATCAATGTAACAACACCATTAGAAAATCTATATAAAGAACAGGAAATAAAAAAAATAATAGCAGAAAAAGAAATACAACCTAATATATTAGGAGTCGATCCTGAAACAGGGCTTAACATAATATATAAAAATTCAAAATATGGAGGAATTATTCAACTTGGGGAGGACACATATGCGCCACAAGAATTCACAAAAAAAGGTAAGCCTAAAAAGGCTAAATTAATAAAAGCTAAAAAAGTTTCAACAAAAAACATAGCATATGAAAATATAAACCTAGAGCTTGCGCTCAAGCTCCTATCACTTCCTAAAGTGATAGGAGAGTATCCAAAAAACAATGAAAAAATAATTGCTACAACAGGAATTTTTGGAGATTATATTAAAACTGAAACTAACAGCATAATATGCCCACTCAAGAAGGGAATAAAAGCATATGAAATAACATTAGAAGACGCAATTAAACTCCTAGATGCAAAACTAGAAAAAAACGGAATTATTGTAAAAATAATATCGCTATCAAAAAATAAAGTTGGAAATAAAATTTATGTTTACAAACAAAATGATAAATTCTATGCTAAAATTAAAAGGAAAAAGGTTGATTTGCCTACTAATATTGACCTTAATAAAATAGATGCAACTTATGTTTTCGGACTAATGTAGGATATGAATGATTTTGAACTTCCAATTTATAAATATAAAAATGAATTAATTAAGATTTTAAAAACACATAGTGTTTTAATAGTAGAAAGTCCAACAGGAAGTGGAAAAACTACACAAATACCAAGAATAATATATGAAGCAGGGTTGTCAAAATCTGGTAAAATCGGAGTGACACAACCAAGAAGGATAGCCACAGTATCAATAGCAGAATACATTGCTAAGCACATAGGCGTAGACCTTGGAGAAGAGGTAGGCTATAAAATAAGATTCCAAGAAATTATAAGTCCAAAGACCAAAATCAAATTAATGACAGATGGAGTTTTATTACAAGAACTCAAAAAAGATACTCTGCTTTATGAATATGATGTAATAATAATAGATGAAGCACATGAGAGAAGTTTAAACATAGATTTCATCCTAGGGCTTATTAAAGATATACTACAAAAAAGAGACGATTTTAAAGTTATCATTTCATCTGCCACAATTAATACACAAGTATTTTCAAGATATTTTAACAACGCACCAATACTTAGCATAGAAACAATTGCTTATCCTGTACAAATAATCTATAATCCACCATTATTGAATACATCAAAATCAATGATATTAAAAATAAAAGAAATAATTAGTGGGATTATCAAAGAAAAAAAAGAAGGTGATATCCTTATATTCTTATCTGGAGAGAAGGAAATAAAAGAAACAATAAAAGCAATTCACGAATTAAAGTCAAAAGATCTAATAATATTACCCCTATATGGTCGAATGGCAAAAGAGGCGCAAGAACAAATATTCATGCCCACACCAAAAAATAAAAGAAAAATTATAGTATCTACAAACATTGCAGAAACTTCAATTACAATTGAAAACATTAAAATAGTAATTGATAGCGGAAAAGTAAAAACAAATAGATTCCAGATGAAAACACATACTTACTCACTCCAAGAAGTTTCAATTTCAAAATCATCTGCAACACAAAGAGCAGGAAGGGCAGGAAGGCTCTCAAAAGGAACATGTTACAGACTATATAAAAGAGATGAATATCAACTAAGAGATGAATATCAAAAGGAAGAAATATACAGAACAGATCTCTCTGAAGTAATATTAAGAATGGCAGACATAGGAATCAGAAATTTTACAAAATTTGACTTCATTTCGAAACCGTCAATTAAATCCATTCAAACAGCAAGTGATATATTAAGATCCCTAGATGCAATAAATGAAAAAAATGAACTTACGGAAATTGGCAAATATATGATAATTTTTCCTCTAATACCAATACATTCAAGGGCGTTAGTTGAAGCAATGATGAAGTATCAACAAGCAATATATCCAACAACGATTGGTCTATCATTCTTATCCACAAGTGGAATTTTCTTATTACCTCAAAACGAAGAAATAGAAGCTAGACAAGCTCATTTGAAATATAAAAATCCGCTAGGAGATTTAATAGGATTTATTAATATATTTGAAGACTACAAAAAAGCTCTTAATAAAGAAGAATTTGCCAAAGAAAACTACTTAGACTTGCAAGGCCTTGAAGAAATTACTAATGTGCAAAGACAGCTTGAAAATATTGTGAGTAGCTTTAATATTCCAATAGTACGAAAGAACACAATTGATCATGAAGGCTATCTAAAATCTATAATGAGAGGCATGAAAGATTATATTTGCTTTAAAACCTCAAAAAATAAATATAAAACAATCAAAGCCAAAAATGTAGTAATTCATCCTGGCTCACTGATTAACACAGATTCTGTGAAATATTTCGTTGCAGGAGAAATCATCGAAACAAGTAAAAGATATGCCAGAGCAATTGGAGTACTTAAAAAAGAATGGATCAATGATATCCATCTTAATGGTGCAGATGAATACAAAAATACGCACAAAGAGGATAAAAAACTAAATAATGCCCATAAAACACTAGGCAAAAAAGATAAGAAATCTTCATTAAAAAATGAAATAACTACTCTTGGGAGCAAGAAATTTAATAATCATAATGAACATAACAATCAATTAACACTGAGTTTAAAGGAAGCCAAAGAATTAATCTTGAAAGGACTAAAAAATGAAAAAGAGAAAGCCATAAAAAATATGCTCGTAAACTTAACACATGAAAACTTAATTATATTTAAAAATAAAAAATTAATAGAAATAATGCGTATAGTAAATGGCATGGAGCCAAACTGGACGCTTGTCAAAACATATGAAAACTCAAATGTCAACATTAATGAAACTGATAAAATAAAAAATATCCTAGAAAATACTATGAACTTTATTAAACATCCCAATAAAGCTTCTGTTCTTTTTCTATCGCTTAGAAGTGATTATTCTGATAATTTTTGGTTAAAGCCTCAAAAAAGCTTTATAATAGCAATTGAAGAATCAATGGATAGCATTAAAACCCTGATTGACAATCAAGATAATATTAAAAAACTTACTCCTATTAACAAGACATTGAATAAAGTCTATAAAAAGCTAAATTTCTTTTTTTAAGAATTCGAAACACAAAATAACATTTAAACTCTATTTAAACTTTAAAAAAAGGCCAATAAAAAAACTTTACATAAATTATTTATATATAAATAATTTATGTAAATAATAT
This sequence comes from Borrelia tillae, assembly GCF_055693965.1. Classification (NCBI taxonomy): domain Bacteria; kingdom Pseudomonadati; phylum Spirochaetota; class Spirochaetia; order Spirochaetales; family Borreliaceae; genus Borrelia; species Borrelia tillae. The sequence continues at coordinate 880,898 of NZ_CM146346.1, read as the reverse complement.
TTAAACTAGACTCATATTAAAAGTTAATATAAACTAAGCTATTATAACAAATAAAATATATTAATGGGGGTCAAATATGAATAATAATTTAATAATGAAAAATATGCAAAATCTTGGAAAAGCTTTGCAAACTCCTGCAGCCGTATTACCAATTGCTGGAATTTTACTTGGGTTTGGATATTTAATAATAGAAACTACAGAGCCTTTTGGCATCCTTCAAAAAATCGGAAAATTAATGGAACAATCAGGGGGCGCCATTCTTGGAAACTTACCAATACTATTTGCAATCGGAACCGGTATGGGACTATCTAAAAATAATAAGGCGGCTGCAGCACTTGGAGGTGCTGTAGGATATTTAATTTTAAATGCGGGACTGTCCACATTCACAATAATGATTAACGACAAGTCAGAACCTGTTAACATGTCAGTATTGGGGGGTATTATTACAGGTGCAAACTCAGCTTTTCTTAGCGATAGAGTAGTAAACTATAGAATACCACAATTTCTAGGATTTTTTTCAGGACAAAGATTGGTACCAATAGCTAATGGAATACTGTCTGTAATACTTGCCATAATATTCGGATTTCTATGGGCTCCAATACAAACAACTATTAATCAAATTGGCGTCTGGATGATAGAAGCTGGTAACATAGGATTGTTTGTATTTGGTTTTCTAAACAGACTTCTTTTAATAACAGGGTTACATCAACTTCTAAATACTTTAGTATATTTTGTATTTGGAGAATATACCACAAGTGATGGAAATATAGTTCAAGGAGAAATCACAAGATATTTAAATGGCAATCCAACCGCCGGCTCATTCACATCAGGAATGTATCCTATCATGTTATTTGGCTTACCAGGTGCAGCCTTAGCAATGTACTTAACATCTAAACAAGAAAGAAAAAAAGAAGTAAGCGGAATTTTAATATCAGCAGCACTCACCTCATTACTAACAGGAATTACAGAACCAATAGAATATACATTCATGCTAATAGCTCCTTTACTTTATCTAATACACGCCATTTTAACTGGAATAGCACTAATCATTACCAATATATTTGGAATACGAATAGCATTTGCACTCTCGGCAGGAATTATAGATTATTTCTTAATGTTCCCCAAATCAACAAATGCTCTATTAATATTTCCAATAGGATTAGCAGTCGGAGTTGTTTACTTCACTATATTCATAACACTAATAAAAACATTTAATATTAAAACACCTGGACGCGAAGATGACATTCAGAAAGACACAATTTCTAATAGTATCTTTGAGTTGTCTCAAAACTCTCAAGATGAAAATTTTGATACAATCATCCAAGCTCTTGGTGGACTTAACAATATAACAAATATTGATTCATGCTTTACACGACTCAGAGTAGATGTTAAATCTTCTTCATTAATCAATAAGGACTTAATGACCAGACTTGGGGCTACCGGAACAGTCATCACATCAGGAAATCAGGCACAAGTAATATTTGGAGCAAAGTCTGAACAAATTTCAAATTATATAAAATCTAAACTTTAAACTAAAGTGACAAAAGAATAAGAAGAAAAAATTTTACTCGCAACCTTATCTCTTCTTATTCTTATTACTCCCACAATCATAAAGAATAGTGTATAATATCCTGGATGAAATAACATGAACCTAATATCATCTAATAAAATACTTTTAATTTTTTTATTAATATTCCATAATGCTCTAATATACGGCACAAATAAAGAAAATTTTGAAAAATTAAATAAATTATATATGTTATATGACTTAAATAATAACTTACCAAAAAAATTTGAAACAATAAAGGCAATTAAACCTCTAAATCTAGAATATTATTATTTACTTATGGCGAAATATTTACTCAAAATCAAAAAGTATGAAGATGCTAATAATTTTTTAGAAAAGATGAAAGAATCTAAAGATAAAAACATAAAAACCGAAATTTTATTAATAAAGATAAAAATTAATGAAGAAAATATAAGCGAAGAGGAAATCAATGATATTTTACAACAATATAAAGAATTAGACATAAAAATTATTTATCAATTATATAATATAACAAAAATCAAAAACGACAAAATATCTTTAAAGATAAAAAATATAATTTTAGAAAACTATCCTAAAAGCATTTATTCTTATAAAATAAAAAGAAATGAATAAAATAATCTTACGCATAATAATATTGATTTTGATATTAAGCGTTTTATCAGCACCAGAACAAAAATCACTACCCAACCCAGAAAACACAGCAATGAAATACGAAATAATCAAAGGTTCTTTTAAAGAAAGCACATATATCATTGCCAAAATCAAAAACGAAAATTTAAAGTTTATAATATCAAAACCTATTTATGATAAAAAGACGAATAACTATTATTTTAAAGGTAAAACAACAAGTCAATTTTTAATTTCTAATGATGTAGATATTGCCATTAATACTAGTCCATATAAAATTAAAGAAAATGTGTTCTATCCTAATGGTTTATATCTATATAATAAAAAAATAATATCTCATGCAAAAAAAGGTCAGGGAATCATTATAATCAAGAATAATCAAATAACACTAAATCCCAATGAAGATGAAATCAAAAATTCTGATTATGGGTTTAGTGGATTCTATCCCTTAATCAAAAATGGAAAATACACCAAAAATTTTAAAGAAAATAAACATCCAAGAACAATAATAGGCACAAATCAAAAAAATCAATACTTATATCTAATAACAATAGAAGGAAGGGGCGCCAATAATAGCAAAGGTATCTCATTAAATGAAGCAATTGATCTGACATTAAGTTACAATATTACCAATTCCATTAATCTAGATGGGGGTGGTTCAAGCACACTTGTAACAAAATCAAATAACTTACCTTATAAACTCAATACTACACCCAACCTTTTTGGACAAGAGAGAATAGTGCCTTTTCATCTAGGAATAAAACTACCTAAGTGAGAAATTGCCAACCAATATTAATCCCAATAGTAATCTCAGTTGTTAAAGAAGAATAATTTTTTACAGACAGAGAAGTAGGTGAAATTGAAAATATAAATAAAGGTCTAATATACAGTCCTTTAACCTCAGGAATAGCCAGATTGTCGCAAATCCTAAAGACAAAAACACCAGATTGAGTCTCTTAGGACTTAAATCAATAGTATATTTAATCCCAATAAGGGGAAATAATGTTCTGACATATTCTTTAAAAAGAATAGGATAAATTCCATAAATCCCAAAAGAAAAATATCTACTATGGTGACTAGTCAAAAAAGCATCTTTATAAGAAAATTTAAAATAACATAATTTGCATCAAAAAATAAATTGAAATTTATTCCATTATCTACTCTACTAAAATTTGTTTTGGCCTCATTTAAATCATTTCTGATGGTATAATTAGTAAACTGATAAGAACTCCCCCCTCCAAAAAATAATGGATATGCAAATAATAAAGCACTTGAAGGAAAAAATAAAAACAATAAAAAAATGTACCTTTTCATTGATAATCCTTAAACTTTCTAAAAAAACATTATATTATTATATGTAATGGTATATCAAATAATACAACTAAAATTATGAAAATAAAACTGTTATCTTTAATCTCCATAATGTTTTTAGCATGCAATAAAAAATTAGAAGTTCCTCTAATAAAAAAATTCAAACTACCCAACAGTAGCATTTTAGGATTCTCAAGAAAAGTAGGAATCATAACAAAAAATTACGTTATTTTAAATCATACAACTAATATAGATAGTACTAATTATGATTATTTAACAATAATTAGAAAAGATGAAATAGTGAAAATTGAAAAAATTATGAAAAACACAGAAAAATACGGAATCCAAGGCAAATGGATATTAATAACCTACAAAGGAAAAAAAGGATATGTCTTTAGTAAAGACATAAATATAATAGATCATATAATCATTGAATAAACTAATAACGCCAAATGTCAGCTAGTAAAAAACCAACTAACATTTCAACTATTTATTTTTCTTTTTATGTCTATTCTTTCTTCTCTTTTTCTTTCGTTTATGAGTAGATATTTTTTTTAATTTTCTTTTTCTTCCACAAGGCACGCCTTATATCTCCTTATTAACCAAAAATTAAGTCCAAAATGACCCTTAAGTCATCGTCAGGATGAAACCACAAAACATTAGGCAGTTTATTAAAAAAAGTCATCTGCCTTTTTACATATAAAAATGAATTTTTAATTATCAAATCAATTATATCATTTAACGTAGAATAAGGTCTACTCTTCCACAACAAAAATTCACGATATCCTATTCCTTTAAAAGCTGGTGTTGTCTCATCATATCCCTTACCTAATAATCTCTTAATCTCATCAAGCAATCCACAATTAATCATATGATTTATTCTAGATATTATCTTGCCCTTCATTTCTTCCATAGGCCTCCTTAAACCAATTGCTAAAACATTCTCCATCACTGAGCTCCCTTTTTTTAAAAATTGACTTATGGAAATACCCGTTTGATAATACACTTCAAGCGCTCTTTTAATCCTATAAATATCATTCCTACTGATTTCTTTGTACCTTTCAAAATCTACTCTTTTGAGTATTTCTAAAAGATAATTCTTTCCTCTTGTAGCAAAAAGTTCATTTACAAAAAATCTTATTTCAGAAGAAACAGATGGCGTGGTAGGTAATCCATATTTTAAATGTTTAAAATAAAAAGCTGATCCACCTACACATACAGGAAGTTTGTTTTGTTCACTTAAAGTTTCTATAATTTTGCACGCCTCTTTATAAAAAATACCAAGGTTATATTCTTCAGTAGGTTCTAAAAAATCCACTAAATGATGATTGACATGTGATCTCAACTCAATGCTAGGTTTACAAGATGCAATATCAAACTCCTTATAAACCTGAATAGAATCGACATTAATTACTTCAGCTACACCTTTTGGGAAATTAAATATAATATCGCTCTTACCTACAGCTGTAGGACCAAATATAAAAACTACTTTATTTCTCTTCAATTGAATATTTAAATCGACCTGTCAAAATATCATTGAAAGCTTGCCCTACAACTCTTTCATCAGAAATAGTATGTCCTGCTAACGAAATTTGCTCAATAATCTGATCTGTGCGAACTATCACAGCCATAACAAGTTCATAATAATTGCCACTAAAATCTTGTATATCCTTCAAAGGTATTTTCATTTATTTAAAACCTCCCCTCTTATTTATTTAATAACGCAAACCTCTTTTCTCTATTTCATCTCTTATTGATTTAAAAACGTCGTTTGCAAATCTATCAGTTGTATCAATTATCAAATCAGCCACATCTATATAGTGATCAATATCTATATTATACACAGATAAATATCGCTGCAAATCATGTGAATCTCTATTAAAAGTATGTCTTAAAATATCGGAATACATACCACCTTCTCTATTTATTATTCTCTCTGTTCTAATTTCTATCTTAGCATAAAGATATATCTTTAAATCAGCATTTTTTGCAAGCCAAATGGCAAGACGAGACGCAAGAATTGTATTATCTTCTTTTGAAAGCTCCAATAATTTATTGTCAAGATATTTATCCCAATAATAATCATTTCTGTTAATGATTTCTTTTTCATAAAACTCATCAAATGACATATTTTTTTCTTTAGCAATGTCATGAAAAGTATAATTAATAAGTTTTAAACCATAATGCTTTGCAAGCATTCCACTGATAGTCGTATTACCACAACCACTTTTACTAGAAATAGCTATTCTCATTCAATATTCCTCAAATGTTCTTTTATTTTTTCTAAACTTAATTTCATATTTAAAATTAAATTTCTAATATCAAGATCAATTGCCTTATTACCCATTGTTGTAACTTCTCTATGCATTTCCTGAACAATAAACTCTAAAATCTTACCACATACCTCAGTTTCAAGGTTTTTATAAAAATTATCTATATGTGAATATAATCTTACTATCTCCTCATTAATATCTAACCGAATTGACATCTTAGCAGCTTCTTCTGCAATATTAACATCATTAAAATCACTTAGTAACTTTAATAAATTTTCCTTAAGACTCAAAAAAAGTTTATTATTAATACTACTCTGAGATTTTTTTAGCAGTTCTAAATCCTTTTGTAATAACATAAGAATCGAAATAATATCATGTTTAGTATTCTCACCCTCAAAAATCCTACTCTTATCATAATTTAATAAAGTTTCTTCTAAAACTTCTTTAAAGGCGCTATAAACAATTTCTTGATTAGCATCGTCCTCATCAATAATTAAAGCCCCTTTTAAAGATAAAAAATCACCAAGACTTAATTCATCCTTAATATTAAGATTAACACGCAATAAGCTATCTCTAAGGCGAGCAATAGCCTCAATATAGTGAGGATTTAAATTAAAATTAACATTTGGAACTATTTCCTTATAACCTACATTTAAAAAAACATTCCCTCTTTTAACATAATTTGAAATAAAGCTTCTTATATCAAGCTCATAAGCATATAAAATTTCAGGCAATTTAAATTTAAATTCTAAAAATTTACCATTATAAGATTTTAAATTAATACTAAACATATGATTCGCAATCACTCTTTCTAAATGAAAGAATCCAGTCATACTTTTCATTCACAATACCTTTACAAAAAATCATGTAATATAAAATTACTGCCAGCTCCCATTGTAATAAATAAATCATTTCTTTTTAATAAACCTTTGATAAAATCAACAGAATTTATAACTTCCTTAAAAAAATAAACATTCTGATTTAAATCCTTAATAGCTAAAAATAATTCTTTAGAAAGTTTATTAGGATCAAAATTTTCTCTAGTAGAAAGATATATATTATGCAGAATCAATATATCAACACCACTTAAAGCTTTAACAAACTCATTAAAAAGAGTTTTTGTCCTTGTAAAAGTATGCGGCATAAAATCTAAAACAATACGCCTACCCTTATAAAAACTCTTAAGTCCTAAAAGTGTACTTTCAATTTCCTTTGGATGATGAGCATAATCATCAAGATATATAACCCCATCTTTCTCCATAATAAACTCCACTCTTCTTTTTATACCCATGTACTTTTCAGCTACTACTTTTATCCTTCCATCAAAACTCCAAGCCAACTTTTTATTTTTCTCCAAAAATAGCTTTAAAGTAAGCAGTGCTAGCGAAAAATTCAAAACATTATGTATCAAAGGGGTTCTTAATTTAATATTAATACCCCCTAAAAAATCAAACTTTAAAAACCCCTCTATTATCTCAAAATGTTCAATTCTGTAATCAGCCAAAGAATTAAATCCAACACTAAAAACCTTAATATCTTTTCTCGAAATTCTATCTTTAATTTTACATAAATTAACTTCATCAGCATTGATTATCAGAATGCCATTTTTTTTTAAATTATTAATATACTGCAAAAAAATATTTTCAACTGCCTCATAACTTTCAAAAAAATCAACATGCTCATAATCAATATTAGTTAAAACAATTATATCTGGTAAAAAATACAAAAAATGATTTCTATACTCACAAGTCTCTGCAATAAATATATCGCTAAAACCAACAAGACTAGATTGATCCCCAAAATCTTTAACACTAGAGCCTAGTATTACATTGGGACTAAGGCCTAAACTATTAAACAATATGCCTAAAAATGCCGATGTAGTAGTCTTGCCATGAGAACCTGCAACTCCAATACTATAATATCTCTTAGAAATCTCTCCAATAACCTCAGGATAAGACAAAATAGGAATACCAAGTTCACGTGCTTCCAATAAAACAGTCAAACTATACTTATCATAAGCTGGTGAATATATTAAAAGATCATAAGAACTATTATGCATCTTTAATGAAAACTCATAGATATTTTCATAATAAGATATATTATTACTCTTTAATATATCTTCTGTATGAAATTTTAAAGGAACATCAACACCTTCTACAAAATATCCCTTAGCATTCAAAAAACAAGCAAGGGAACAAAGTCCAGAACCCTTAATGCCCACTAAAAAAATATTACTTAAATTATCCATGAAAACATTCATCTTTTTTTTCTAAATCAGAACCTTTTTGCTCATAAAACCTATGTATGATGACATCAACGCCAGATATATTAATCACTGTATATTTTAATATATTTTCAACAATATAATATCTAAGCATCTCCGCATTATCAAGTAAGTCATTCTCAAGTGGAATATCTAAAAACAACTTAAAAGAATAACTGCTCTGATGCTTTTTGATTTTTAAATTATAGACAATATAATCCTTATTGTATTCAGAAACACAATGTTCAATAATTTGTCTTACAGCATTCTTGGAAACAGATAAAATTCCCACATCCTCATGAAAATGAGGCTTTACAATAGAACGAATATAATTTTTTTTCTTTGATAACAACCCTTTACTTTTAAAAAAAACTAGAATTGAATCTAGTAATAGATTGGGCTTAATAGACGTTATTTCAAAAGCAGCTGCTGGAACAACATGCTCACCCATCTGTCTTGAAACTTTTGCTTTCTCTATTTCCTTTTTAGTGGAAACATCTGTTATATAAATGATTTTAGAAGAACTAGGCAGGAAAAGTCTAGAGGTTATTTTATCGATCATGCGAATACTGGTTCCTAATATTAATATTTTATTGAAATTTTCTCTACGAAGAGCATCAACAATTTCATTTCTATGAACATCATCTTCAAAAATAGAACGCCTTATCGCATCAAACATATTATCTTCAAACTTAGCAGAACTCCCAGCAATAATCTTCATCTTCTTTATCAAAACACCATCATCAATGATTAATGGGATAGAATACTTATCTGCTATTAAATGAGATCTAAAACTTTTCCCAGTGCCAGCAACACCTACTAAAGAATAAACCTTAATCTTTACAAATTTATGTTTAATAGCAATTGAGATGTTCTTCGCCACTCCTAGCGCATTCTTAAATGTAAATTTATTAAATAAGTCCTTTAAAGTCATATACACCAAAAATATTATTTATCTGTTTTAAAAAATCTGAACTGGGTTCAGCAAAAAACTCATTCCTTAAAAATAAAGGCTGATTAAATTTTATCAAAAAAGAATGTAAAAAGTAATTATTTTTTTTAAATTTAGAATCATATTTCTTATCATTAACCAATGAATGCCTATTAAGAGCACATTGTGCTCTTATCTGATGTGTAAATCCCGTCTTAATTGATACCTCTGCAAGCGTTGAATACTTAGACACTAAAATTGGCTTAACATCAGTTATTGCATTGTATCTATCCATATTTCTAACAATTAAAGTTTTCTTGGCAATCTTATCACGATATAAAAAGTTCTTATAAGTTAAAGATTTTTTAATCTCACCATCAAGCAACGCCAGATATTTTTTAGTAACAATACCACTACTAAATGCTTGACTTAAAATTCTTGCAGAATTTATATTTTTTGCAAAAATAACAAGTCCTGAAGTATTTCTATCCAACCTATGAACAGCTGAAGGCTTAAAACTAAGAGACCTAAGATTTGCATCTACAAGATAAGCATTAACCAATGTATCTAGTGAATATTGATCTCCATGAATTAAAATTCCCTTTCTCTTGTTAATTACGAGCAAATCTCCATCTTCGTATACTATGCGTCTCTTTATATCCAGCAATATAGCAGCATCATCTTTAACCATAACCCTGTCTAATCTTAAACCTTGCAATAAAGGTTTATATAAATAAATCTTATCATCCTTCAAAATTCTATGAGAAAAAGCAACCTTTGAATTATTTAAAAGAATATCTCCAGTTCTAATGTGCCTAATTATTTTAGATTTAGGCAATTTTAAAAACTTTATTAACACCGCATCAAGTCTTTTACCATCATCATTCTTTAAAACATTAATAATACTATACTTACCAATACCTTTAGCATCAAAAAATAACATACGACCACTAAATTTTACTACACTTCATACAAATAAAATTAACTATTAAAAATGAAAAAACTGAAATAAAAAATGCGGGAACAACAGGATGAAAATCATAAATATTTAACTCATTATAAAAAGCTATAACCAAATAACTTAAAAGTCCCAAAAACTGAGAAACAAAGGCTGATATTTTACTTACAAATTTAAAGTAAAGTCCAAAAACAATAATACAAAAAAATGAAACTTCTAGAGCTCCAATTGCAAAAATGTTTAAAAAAAGTAAAAACTTAGGTGGATTTAAAGATAAGAGAAGTATTATTAACATAAAACAAATATTAGAAATAACAGTAATTCTATTAATTCCAATCTTAGTATCAATATTCTTACTGAAAGACAATATTACCTTTACCCAAATAGAAGATAATAAAAGAAAACTTGAATCTATTGTAGACATTATTGCTGATAAAAGCCCTATAAAAAACAATATAAATACTTTAGGGTTTAATACTCTCAACGCTACAGTCAAAATCACTTTATCATTTGGTTCCAAATCAGGAAAAATAACAAGAGAAAAAAAACCTATTAAATGCATAAAAACAACTAAAAATCCTATTACAAAAATAACAATAGGGAGAGAAAATCGCATAGTATTTATGTCTTTAAATGCTATAAAATTATTAACAAATTGTGGTAAACCCATTATTCCAACCCCTATCAATATCCAAAAAGAAATTATATACTCAATCTTCAAATCTGAATGTGATGGCAAGAGTAAATCATATCTAAGATTTAATTTAGCTAACTTAAAAATATTATTAATTCCACCTCCCAAATCAACTAATCGTGAAAATAAAAATACAGCTGCTATGACCATTAAAATACCTTGTATTAAGTCCATATATGCTATTACTTTAAATCCCCCCAAACAAACATATAAAAAAACAAATAGAGAAAAAAAAATAAGAGCATCGGTATAATCAATTTGAAAAAATACTTCTAAAAATTTAGCACCTCCCATAAGTTGAGCCGAGATCAAAAATAGAGAAAAGAAAATTATTATTAAACTGCTAACTAAAACTAAAAAATGACTATTATATCTAAATCCAATATAATCAATAATATTGATTGCATTGATTTTTTTAGTTTTTACATTTAATCTTTCGCCAATGATAACAAATGAAATTAAGCTTGTAGGAATTTGAATAACTGCTAAAAATATAAAAGATAATCCATATCTATAAACAGCAGAAGGTCCTGAAATAAAACTACTAGCACTAACATAACTAGAGGCAACAACTAATGCCATCACAATAAAATTTAAACCTTTATTTGCCAGAAAATAATCCTGCAAAAATAAAGACTTTTCTATTTTTCTTCCAAAAAACGAAAAAAGACCAAAAATACAATATAAAATTAAAAATACAAAAAATATAAAAAGTCCTCTATTCATCCTTAAACAAAATCACAAAAACACAAACTAATAACAAATTGAAAATAGGAAAAATAATACATGATAAAAAAAACCAAAGAGGGATGTCAAATATTGCAATAAAAAAATAAGACAAATAGGCAGAAAAAAGCCACCAAATAAAAAGAAATAAATATATTATACTTGCAAAAAATAATTTATTTATCAATCAAAAATCCTTTCAAAAATGTTAAATACAATTATATAATATTGTATAAAATCGGCATGAGTAGTAAACACAAAAATATATTAATAGGAGTATGCGGAGGAATTGCAGCCTATAAATCAGCCTATATTATCTCAAGTCTAGTGAAAATGGGACACAATGTCAAAGTAATAATGACAGAAAATGCAACTAAATTCATAACTCCCCTAACACTAGAAACTATATCTAAAAATAACGTAATTACAAATCTGTGGGACACAACCCACAAGGAAGTAGAACACATAAACTTAGCAAGATGGGCAAATTTAATATTAATTATTCCAGCAACATACAATATTATTTCCAAAATCGCATCCGGAATTGCTGATGATGCATTAAGTACAATCATATCTGCAAGTAGTGCCACAACTTATTTTGCAATAGCAATGAATGACAATATGTATCAAAATCCCATTCTAAAAGAAAACATTAAAAAATTGAAGAAATATAATTATAAATTCATTAAACCCGATAAAGGATTTTTAGCATGTTCTTTAAATGCGATTGGCCGCCTTAAAAATGAAAATGATATTTTAAAAATAATCTCAGACGAACTAGAATCAAAATTAACATTAAAAAATAAAAAAATATTAATAACTGCTTCTAGGACTGAAGAATCGCTAATCCAATTCGTTACTTCTCAAATAAGTCAACAGGACAGATGGGTTTCAGTCTAGGAATTGAAGCACAGAATCTTGGGGCTGATGTAACAATCATTACAGGTCCCAGCACTGAAAAAACGCCTTATGGAATAAAAGTTATTAGAATAAAAACGGCATTAGAAATGTACAAGGAAGCAATAAATATATACCGAGAATTTGATGTAATAATTGCTGCTGCTGCTGTTGCAGATTTTAGACCTGACAAAATTTGCAAAACTAAGCTTGAAAAAAATAATAAAGACATCCTGAATATTAAATTCATTAAAAATCCAGATATAATCAAACATATAGGTAAAAACAAAACTAAAAATCAAATTGTTATCGGATTTTGTGCACAAGGAAAAGAATGCTTAATAAAAAAAGCAAAAGAAAAACTAGAAACCAAAAATCTAAATTATATTATTGCAAATGACTTAAAATATTTTGGCTCAAACTTAAATAAAATTTATATATTAGATAAAAATAACATTAAAGAATTTCCTGAAATGTCAAAACAAAAAACGGCAATAGAAATTTTAAAAATCTTATATCAATAATTTACTAAAAGTCTCTTTAAATATTCTGATTGAGTTGTTCTTTTAATCTCTTTAAGTTTACTTAAAAGTAACGAAGATTTATTATAAACAGCTCCCTTAATTGCAAGATTCATTAAATCAATATTTTTACTCTCAATTATCTTAACATAAAAGTCATCAAAATTGCCCTTCCTGAATGCAAAAAACATGGCAATACCTGTAATCAATTTTGAAGGTCTATTGATATTTTCCTTTTCTAAAAGACGTAAGGCAACTAAACGTGCAGAATCTACATTCTTGTCTAAAAGATAACTAAACATAGTAAGCTTAAAATCATTTCCAACACTAGCATCTAACATGAAATTTTGCATCTCTTCATAACCCAACTTCATATCTACCAAAGCTTTACCAGCTGCTTCTCTAACTTTTAAGGAAGGATCACTTTTTAACTTATAAATTAATACCTCTTTTGAAGCAATATCATTATGATCTTTAATAGCAGCAACAGCTTTAAGTCTAATATTAGCATCAGAATCTCTCAAAAAATCCTGCAAAATCTCCTTTGATTTCAAAGATACATCCCTTGAAAGAGCCTCTACAATAGCAAGCTTAATATTATAATTGTTATTACTATTTTGAAGATATAAAGAAGCATTTTCTGTTACTCTCTCAGGCATAAGATACGATAATGCTTTAATAGCTGAAGCTCTAATGGATGAATTTTCATAACTATCAATGGAAATTTCATAAAATCTATCTACATAATCAGTAGCATTAGATTTGCCAAGTGCAATAAGTATTGCGGATTTAACCCCATCATTACCAGAATATCGATCATAAACATTCATCATATCTTTTGCATACTCAGAAGAAAAAAGCTCCCCAAGATAATAAGCCGCAGTAGCAACAATATTCCCTTTCTTATTTTCAATAATATCAATAAGAGCTTTTTTTAGAGCATCTTTATCACCAAACTCCTTAAGATATAGAATTGCTAAATTAATCAAATTATTAGGATATTTATTACGCTCATGATTATCAAGAATATAATTAGCGGTATCAATACCACCTGCATATTTAAGTGATACAAACAAATCAAGAATTGCACGCTTAAGATCAATATTAAAAGTTTTATGCAATCTTTTCTCAAGTAAAGCGTTATATTCACCATCACCTGATCTTTTAAGGCTATTTACAATCTCAATAACTTGAGTATCAAGTCCATAAGAAATAGCATCTCTTATCTGTCTAACATCTAAATCAACATTTTTAAGATCAAGATTTTCTAAAAAAGCATCTCCTCGAGAAGGATCTTCGTTCATATCCTCATCAATTTTAGGTTCAGACTCTTGAGATACAAAATTTATGCTCGATAACGCTAAAACTTGCATAACAAAAATATTAAATAAAATACAAAAGAGCAAAATAAACTTTAAATACCTCAAATAACCTCCCTATCAATAAACTTAAACATCTTATTAACACCAAGCAAATAATATGTTACCATTAAGATAAAAATATTAACTACACCAGCAATACCTAGTAAGCAAAAATTACTAAAACTAAACCCTATATCCCACTTAATATTCTTAAAAAGAAGATAGAATAAATACAAAGGAATAAGGGAAATAAATGCTTTCATAAAAGCTATTAAAGACCTAATAAATTCAAGCTTCAATCCATTCTTAAATCCAACAAAATAAAAAATTACTACACACAAAACAAACGAAACAGACTGCGCAATAGGCAAAATATTTACCTTATAAAACTTAATACCAAGAATTGAAATTGCAATATCAATGCTAGCAAAAAGAAGATTAAAATAAAGTGGGATTTTTGAGTTGCGTATTGAAAAATAATATTTCTGAAACAGTCCAAAAATCGAAGAAAATAATAATCCAACCAAAAAATATTGTAGTATGCTAACAGTTCTCTGGGTATCAGATACAGAAAACTTCCCCCCTGTAAGCAACAAATTCAAAATAGGACCAGCCCAAATATACATTAAAAATGATATGGGAACTAAAATAAAGATTAAAATATCAATTCCCCAATTCAAAATAGCATTTAATCCGCTCTTATTTCCCAAAGAAGCATATTCAGACATTTTGGGAAAAATAACTGTAGCAATAGACACATAAAAAATCCCAACAGGAAGCTGATAATAAACAATTGCATTGCTTAAAACAGAAACACTTCCAACATCTAAAGTTGATGCTAAGGCAAAAGAAATCTGCTGAGTAATAATCAATACCAAAGCTGATAAAATCATATGTGCCCATCTTTTTAAGAATCTTAAAAATGAAGTATCATTAAACTTAAAAACAGGTCTATATGTAAGACCAATATAAATACAATTTATCATCTGAACTAAAAACTGCAACACTCCGCCAACGATAACTCCAATAATAGCACTATATATTCCATATTGTCCTGAAAATAAATATATGCTTAACATAATACTTAAAGAAAATAGAGCGGGGGAAATAGATGGAATAAAAAAAAACTTATAAGAATTTAAAACTGACGCAAATATCGATGATAAACTTATAAATAACACATAAAGTATTAAATAATTGAATATATAGCTTGCTAAATCTAAACGACTACCTCTATATGAAGATACAAAATACATAATTTGCCTAGAAAAAAGGATCATAATACAAATAATAAGACTAATACTTATAATATTAAAAGTGATAACTCGTCTGAAAAAATTAATAGCATGCTTATCAGATCTTCTTTTCTCACAAGTAAACTCAGGCATAAAAGCTGAAGTCATTGCACCTTCTGAAATAACTTTTCTTAAATTATTTGGAATATTAAATACATAATTAAAAATATCTGCTTCAAGACCTGCTCCAAAATAGTAAGAAAATACTTTTATCTTGATAAAACCCATTATACGCGAAAAAAAGATTGAAATCATAACAATAACTGTTGAAGTTATATCTCTATTCATTGAAATTGCCTTCATCATACTTACTTAAATAAAGTTTTCTAAATTTTACGAAATCATCATTCATAATTGCATCTCGAGCCTTTTGAATAAGCCTAAACATATAATAAATATTATGCTCACTGGCTAACATTATTCCAAGCAGCTCTCCTGATTTAATTAAATGCCTTAAATACCCTCTTGAATATCTTGAACATAAAGTACAAGAACAATCCAACTCAACAGGACAAGTATCAACATCAAATTCAACTCGCTTAATACGCAATATTCCATTATCGGTTAAAAGCGAACCATGTCTAGCAATTCTTGTAGGATTTACACAATCGAAAATATCAATACCATTATAGATTGCATCTAATATATAATGAGGTGTACCAATTCCCATTACATATTTTGGTTTATCTTTAGGTATTAATGAAGAACTATATTCAAGAATTTCTAAGTACTGCTCTCTTGGTTCGCCAACAGAAATACCACCAATCGCAATACCAGGGCTATCCATTTCTAAAATTGTTTCAGTACTTCTTTTTCTTAAATCTTTAAAAAAATTACCCTGGGTTATTAAAAATAAAAGACCATTATACCCTTCTTTCCTATTTTTATATGCATATGATATACGTCGGGCCCAAGAAGTAGTAATATTGGTGTATAAATTTGCTTCACCATAATCAATCCCGTAAGAACTACAAATATCAAGCGCCATAATAATATCACTTTCAAAAATTTCTTGCATCTTAAATACACTCTCCGGTGTAAAATAATGTTTAGACCCATCAATATGAGATTTAAAATGCACACCTTCAGTTTCAATTTTTCTTAAACCAGATAAAGAAAAAACCTGAAATCCCCCAGAATCTGTCAAAAAATTTTTATTCCAAGTTGTAAAATTATGTAAACTTCCATATTTTTTTATCACCTCAATACCTGGCCTTAAGTAAAGATGATATGTATTTGCAAGCATTAAATTACATCCCAATTTATCAAGTACATCATGATTTAAAGCTTTCATTGCACCTACAGTACCAACTGGCATAAAACATGGAGTTGTAACCTTCCCATGGGGAAGTTCAATTACGCCAAGCCTTGCATTAGACCCTTTATCTGTCTTAATCACATTAAACATAAAATCCCTAAAAAACCTATTACTTACATACAAAATTATAAATGATAAAATTAATAATAATAAATAAAATCGTGGGCAATGAGCTTGCAACTGTTATGGGCAAATAACCAAGATCTGCTAAAAAACTAAATACTATAATCGAAATAACATAAACAACTGCAAATACAATACTATTTATCAAACTCCATATAAAAATATTTTTTTTCACAATCAAACTTACGAAACTCACAGTAAAGCTAAGAAGTATTAATCTAAATGAAAAAAATATTCTACTTAATAAATCAAATAAAGCTTCAGAATAATTTAAATTTTCTCTCCTACAATCTCCAATCCAACGAATAAGCTTTGAGAAATTCAAAGTTTTTGAAGAAAGAATAACTATTTTAATATATTCAGGTTCCAAATTAATAATACCCGTCCCATCAAGCACCTCATGAAATTTTTCCACTAAATTTCGTTCTACTTGAAAAAATTCCCTTACATTATAAAGTCGCCACCCAGAACCAACCCGCTCAGCTTTACTGATATCATACCTCTTTTTAAAATTATCATCTTGATCCTTTAAAATCACCATCAAATTAGTAATAACATCATTCTCGATATCATAATATTTAATATTATAAATTTCTCTTGCAAAATCCCTAATAATTATCTTCCTATCAACTGCATTTTGATTACCAATAGTACTTTTAAGAAAAGTATCTCTTCGAGCAACAGTTTCTATGACCAAATAATTATCAAAAAAGAAAAGTAATATCGAAATAAAAATACTAAGCATAAGAATTGATCTTAATATTCTAAAAATAGAAATACCACAACTAAAAAGCCCTATTATTTCATTTCTCATAGAAAGGTTACCAATAAGATTAGAAATAGCAAAAAGAAAAGACAAGGCTAAACCATCTGAAAAACATTTTGGCAAATAAAGATAATAAATATAAACGATATCGCTAATACTAAGATTATGTTCAAGATAGTTAAATAGGTTTGTAAATAAATCGAAGATAATAATTAAGATTACAAAAAGAAAATTCATAAATAAAAAAGTCAATGATATATTATTTATAAATAACTTATCTACTTTCATTTTTTCAAAAGTCTTAAAAAAAATATTGTACCTATTAAAATCAGCAGGACATTTGGAAGAATAGTAACAAGAAAAGGATTTGGAGCATACTGCAAAGTATAAACCTTTCCACCCATAAACATTACCCAATAAAAAACACAAATCAAAATTGAAATCACAAGTTCAAGAATAATAGAATATTTTTTATTGGAATACATACCCATGCCAAAAGCCAAGAAAATAAAAAATAAAACAGATAATGGCAAACTAATCTTTTGATACAACTCTAAATAATCAAGGGTATAACTTCTCTTAATAGCTAGATCTTCATAAGGTTTATAATTTACATTTAGACTATACATATAATTTAAGTTTCCGATAATGGAACTTTCATCCAAAAAATTATTCTCATTATACAAATAATTTAAATAAACATTTGAAAAATTTATATATAAAATATCTTCATCTAAATTATTTTTCATATTTAAATTTTCAATCAATTTGTTTTTCTTATCAATACGCTTTATAACATCTCTTATGCTCATTTGAGATGGTGATACATTAGTTAACATCGAACTATCACTAAATGTAACTTGATCTATTGAATATTTCATCCGATCAGCATAAAAATAATCATAAAATCCACTCTCATTTTCTGTTAAAGCAATTGATAAAACATCATTCAAAATAAAATATACTTGATAATTTTCTTTTTGAATATTAAGCTCCCTGGCCATAAATATTCTGTCATAACCCCTAAGTTTAGTATTATCAAAAAAAGTAACATTTTTGTAGCCAGTCTCAGATTTCTCTCCTGCAACAAATATTAAATCTCCATACTGTTTACTTGAATAGGGCTTTAATGCCAAATGCGGTATCTCTTCTTTTATCTCATTAAATATTTTTAATCTACCAATAGAACCAAGAGGAAGCAAAAAATCATTTATTATAAATGAAACCAATACAATAACTATCCCTAATTTAAAAAATGGAACTAAAAGATTAAAAACAGATATACCAATTGATCTAAAAGCTAATATTTCATTATGAAGTTTGAATCTATAAACAGTCAGTACCACTGAAAGTAAAGCTGCAAAAGGAGGTGAGAGAGCAATTACCATAGGAAGTGAATATATAACAAAAATAAAAGCCTTCACAAATGGAACATAATTCTGAAGCAGTATTCTCATAAAAAAAAGTATTTGATTTATTAGAAATACAAATAAAAAGAACAAAAAAGTAATTAAAAAGTATTTAAAAAATTCAGTAATTATGTAAGCTTCATAATTGTTTTTTAATACTTTCATTTATAAAAACCAAACCATTATTTAAAGTACCAAGTATTACATAATCATTAAAATTTACAACCTTTACTAAATTTAAACTAATAAGACCCCCACCAGGACCCAAATAATCCCAACTATTATTAGCTGTATCATAAATTAATAAACCATGCTCAAAAGTTGCAAATAATAACTTATTATCTCTAATCTCCATATCAAGAAAATAGCCAATATTGAAATTATTATTAACATTATATTTAATATATGTATGATTATCTAAATCTAACCTAAAAAGACCACCTCCGTAAGTTCCAACATAATAACCATTATCATGCTTCTTTATAAAATTAATATTCTTTTCACTATCTATCTCGCTAAAAAAACTTAAATGTTTGATTTTATCAAAATTAGCCAGATCAAGACTATAAACAGCTTTATCCATTGTTCCTACAAATAATAAATTTTTTTGTTCGTCTATATACAATGATGAAATCCTATTAGAACCGAGCTTAATATAAGACCATTCACCTTTATCAGAATAAAACCATAATCCAGAATCTAAAGTGCCAACAAAAATACCATCCCTAGAACCCAACAGAACTTGTATACTATTTAAATTAACATTTAAAGGTGTTTTAACTTGCTTAACAGAACCTTGTAAATCATCAATATAATAAATAGCATTATTACCCCCAATATATACAACCCCCTTATGCTCCGTAAAGCCCCTAAGTCCATTTAAAAATATACTTTTCTTATCTTTAACATAAATCTTATATTTACTATTTTTAATGTCATACCTTAAAAGACCACCTAATATATTTGAAACAAAAATATTATTGCCTAAAATAAACATATCAAAGACACTATTATCTAAAAACCCTAAAGACTTTAGATTTAAATAATTTATTCTAAACTTATTACATAAGAAATCATAAATTCCTTGATCATAACTTGATTTAATAGACATTTGCTCAATTTCCCTTAATGCAGAGATTGCACCTAGTCTATCCCTAACAAAATATTTTAATTCAGCAGCCCTAAGACTAGCATGGGAATATTTATAATATTTTAAAAAATTATCAAAATTATATTCAGAGAGATCATAAAGACCCAAACCATAATTTACATAACCAAAAAATAAATTGGCTTTGGCAATTAATTCCCTACCATAACTTTTTTCATCAGTTATTATTTTATTTAAATAATAACTGGTCATGCCAAAATTTTTTTGAGCATAACTTTCCCTAGCACTTTTAAAATAAGGATTATCCTCCCTTAAAAAAGCATCACTTAAAAAAAAAGATTCATCATCTCCAAGACCTAATAAATAATTTCTTTTATTATCATCTAATCTATCTAAATCTAACTCATCAACATTTGAATTTTGAATATTTTTAATAAAATCAAGAGAAAAATCAGTATCTTTATTAGTCAGACATGATAAAAATAAAAATAAGCTCACAAAAACAAGCTTATTTCTCAAAATAATACTTATATGATCTACAAATTCCATAATACTCTAATCTCTAGCAAGCTCAAGCTCAATCTTACCAAACTTATCAATATCAGATATTATAACTCTAACCATCTGCCCTTCTTCTAATCTTGGAGGACGCGCACCAAATGTGCTCCTACTATCTCTACCATACCTAGAAGAATACCTATTACTGCCATATCTGGAATGCTTCATATCACTTCCATACCTATCATCCCTTGATCTCGCCCTATTACTTAAAAATCCTTCTTTAGTAGGAGTAAGTTCAATGAAAGCCCCAAAACTATTAACCTTCTTAACAATACCTTCATAGACCTCACCTATTTTAGGCTCCTTTACAATACTCTCTATCCTTGCCTTAGCTTTTTGCATTTTTAAATTATCAGTTCCGAAAAGAGTGATCCTGCCATCTTGCTCAATTTGTACCCTAACTTCAAATTCATCAGTAATGGCTTTAACCGTTTTGCCAGTAGACCCAATAACAAGAGATATTTTATCAATATCAATTTGCAACTGAAGAATCTTAGGAGCATTAACAGATATATCATCCCTTGATCTTGCAATTACAGAATCCATAATACCTAAAATATGCATTCGTCCAATTCGTGCCTGTTCAAGAGCATCCTTCATCAATTGTTTTGTAACGTTTGAAATCTTAATATCCATCTGAAAACCAGTAATGCCATTCTTAGTACCTGCAACTTTAAAATCCATATCACCTAAATGATCTTCTTCTCCAAGAATATCACTTAAAATAACATATCTCGCACCATCACTAACAAGCCCCATAGCTATTCCTGCTACTTGCTCTTTAACAGGAACTCCAGCAGCCATTAAAGACATACTACCAGAGCAGACTGTAGCCATTGATGATGAACCATTTGATTCTAATATCTCAGATACTACCCTAATAGTATACGGAAAATCATCTTTCTTAGGTAACATAGCTTCCAGAGATTTTTGAGCCAAATGCCCATGTCCAACCTCACGTCTACCCGTCATAAGCCTACCCGTTTCACCAACAGAAAACGGAGGAAAATTATAATGAAGCATAAAATTAAGACGTTTATCACCATCAATATCGTCCATTATCTGCTCATCAATACTTGTACCCAAAGTTGTGACAGCCAATGCTTGGGTCTCACCCCTTGTAAAAAGAGCAGAACCATGTGTTCTTTTTAAAAGATCAACTTCAGCAACAATATTCCTTATCTGTGTAGGAGTACGACCATCAGTTCTAATACGATTTTCAAGAATTGATTTTCTAACAATTTCTTGCTCAAATTCATCAAAAGCTTTGTTAAAAAGAGTCTCAGTATCTTGATCTACCTGCTCCAGAGAAAAAAAATGTTCATACGCCTTTTGCTTAAGTGATTTTATAGCTTTATCTCTATTAAGCTTACCCTTAACAAAACAAGCATCTTGAAGTTCAGCATAAATTAAATTTCTAAGATCATCTTTAAATTCAAATACTTTTTCCTCATAAGCAAGAGGTAATTTTTCTCTCTTACCAACAGCAATTATAAATTCTTTTTGAAGCTCACAAATTTGTTGAATACATTCATAAGCTTTATCTATAGCAGAAAGCAATATTTCTTCGCTAACCTCATTAGCACCACCCTCAACCATTGTAATACCATCCAAACTTCCTGCAACAACAATATCTAAAATCGAATCTTGTATCTCATCAAAAGAAGGATTAACTATAAACTCATTATTTAAATAGGCTATCCTAACAGCTGCAATTGGACCATTAAATGGAATATCTGATAAAAAAACTGCCGTAAAAGCAGCATTCATTCCAACAATATCAGGAGGATTCATCTGATCCGTAGACAGGGTTGTTGGAATAACCTGAATGTCTCGACCAAACCTCTTATCAAAAAGTGGCCTCATTGGTCTATCTATTAACCTAGAAACAAGTACTTCTTTATCTTTTGGTTTACCTTCCCTTTTAATAAATCCCCCAGGAATTTTTCCAGCGGCATAATATTTTTCATTATATTCAACAGATAAAGGAACAAAATCTAAATCCTCACGAACTGTGTCTGAACAACAAACTGTAGCAAGAACAGTAGAACCACCATAAGTAGCAAGAACTGCACCATTTGCTTGCTTAGCCAATAATCCGGTTTCCAAAATTAAATCTTCCCTTCCTACTTTCAACTTCAAAATTTTTCTCAAAATTAACCCCTTATTACTTTCTAAGTCCAAGTTTAGATATCAAGGCTCTATAAGCTCCCAAATCTCTCTTTTGATAATACCTTAACAAACTTCTTCTCTTACCAACTAACTTTAATAAACCTCTTTTAGAACTATGATTCTTCTTATTGATCTTTAAATGCTCTGTTAAATACTTTATTCTATCTGTAATTAATGCTATTTGCACTTCAACTGAACCTGTATCATTTGGATTCTTCCCAAACTCTATAATTATTTTTTGTTTTTGTTCTTTACTAATCATTTAAATGACTCCTATACCATCATAGCAAAGCCTAAACTAGACCTTATTGCTATAATTAAATCTTTACAGTAAATTATAATATTTTTTTATTAAAATAACAAAAACGAATCAAAGACATTTAATCTAATTTACACAAAATTAACAACCAGATCAACTAAACTAATTATTAGTTATAGTCATTATAATCTTAGTATATTTAACCCTCGATTCTAAAAAAATTTTATATTAGAAAATTACTTATCAAAAGCAATACAATAAAAACCAATAATTTTACCTATTTGAACATGCATACTACTAATTATTCCTTAAAAACCAATTATCAAAAAATAATAATATACTTATACCTATTTAACCCAATACCATAAACTAAAGCTAGTATTTCTTCGTCTTTAGATTTCACAATCTTAAACTCACCAAAATCAATTTCAACATTAATATAAGCACCATTTTGAACAAATTTTATCATATTATTATCAACATAGACTTCGTTAAAATGCCCTAAAGATTCTAGGCTCATTAAAGAATGACTATTCAGATTTCACAAAAACAAGCACTATCTAATGCAAAGTTGCCAATTTTAATTCGCTCAAGACTCTTAACATAAGCAAATGATCCTAAAGACAATGATAAATCTCTTGCTATACTTCTAACATAGGTCCCCTTAGAACATCTTATTTTTAACCTCAAAATACGAGAATCAACACTATAATCTAAAATCTGAATATCATATATATTAACCCTTCTAGACTGAAGATTAAAAGATTCCCCACTAATCGCTAACTTATAAGCCCTTGTCCCTTTAACATGCACTGAAGAAAACTTAGGTGGAACCTGCTCAATCTCACCTATAAAAGATCTAATACCAAAACTCAATTTTTCTAAGCTGGGAACATAATCTGTTGTATTTACTATTCTTCCATTAGGATCAAGAGTATCAGTTTCAATTCCAAACTCGAACTCTGATATATATTCTTTATCTAAAGACATAATATAATTTGAAAGTTTAGTATATTTACCAACCAATACAACTAAAAGACCGCTTGCAAATTTATCAAGAGTACCAGCATGCCCAATCCGTCTCGTAGAAAAATATTTTTTCAATGCCAAAAGAGAATCACAAGAAGTGATTCCAGATTTCTTATTTAATAAAATAATCCCATTCATTAAATTATGTTGCTATTCACTAAAGCCTAAATTTTCAATTATTTTATTAACATAAAAAGCTTTAGAAATAGTGTCATCTCTTAAAAAACTTAATTTAGGAGTATTTCTAAGCCTAATATGTTTAACAAGCTCTCTTTGAATGAACCCCTTAGCATTATTTAATGCCTTAACAGCATTATCAAGAGATGCACCTTCTTTAATAGAACCAATAAACACTTTGGCATTTATTAAATCATTTGAAATCTCAACCCTTACAACGGTTAAGAACTCATGAACTCTAGGATCTTTAATAGCCTTTGTTACTATCAAATTACTAATTTCTTGAATTAACAAACTCTTAAGTTTTGATTTTCTTATCTCTTTTTCCATAAATCACAACAATGTAAATAGTTATTAAACTCCAAAACGCCTTTTCACTTTCTTAATCTCAAATGCCTCAATGACATCCCCTTCTTTAATATCAAAATAATTATCAATCATAATTCCACACTCATATTGCGCATTAACTTCCTTAACATCTTCCTTAAATCTCTTTAATGAAGAAATCTTACCAGAATGCACCTGAAATCCTTCTCGCATAACATTGGTTATAGCATCCCGTTTTATGCATCCTTGTGAAACATAACACCCAGCCACTACTCCAACCTTAGGAATATTGATAACGGCACGAACTTCAGCAAATCCAATAAACTGCTGTTCAATATCTGGTTCTAACATTCCTTCAAGAACCGCCTTAACATCATTAATTGCATCATAAATTATATTATATTTTTTAATCTCAACTTTCTCCTGATTAGCTAACAATTGTGCTTTGACTGTAGGCCTTACGTGAAAACCAATAATAATTGCCTCACTTGCTGCTGCAAAATTAATATCAGTCTCTGTTATTGCTCCTACTGATGAATGAATAACTTTAACTTTAATCTCATTATTAGTTAATTTTTCAAGAGAATGCTTTAAAGCCTCAACAGAACCCTGTACATCCGCTTTTAAAATTATCTTAAGCTCTTTAAGTTCACCATCTTTAATTGAATCATAAAGATTTGACATAGTAACTTTTTTGACATTCTTAGCATCTTCATATTTCTTAAGATCTTGCCTTTTAGAACTAATTAGCTTAGCCTCTCTTTCTGTTTTGTAACCTGAAATGGATCACCAGCTTGAGGGACTGATGAAAAACCTAAAACACTAATAGCCTTTGCAGGACCAATACTCTTAACAGATACTCCTCTCTCATTAATTAATGCCCTTACTTTGCCATAATAAATGCCTCCAACAAAAGAATCGCCTATGGAAAGAGTTCCATCCTCAATTATAACAGAACAAACAACTCCTCTACCCATGTCAATTTTAGCATCAAGAACCCTACCAGTAGCTCTTTTAGTCGGATTGGCCTTTAATGACATTATTTCAGATTGCAAAACAATCATATCAAGCAGTTCTGTAATGCCAATATTCTTAAGAGCTGAGATTGCAACAAAAATCGTATTGCCACCCCAATCTTCAGGAACCAAATCATACTCTGAAAGCTGATGTTTAACCCTATCTAAATTCGAATCTGGCAAATCAATTTTATTGATTGCAACGATAATTGGCACATTTGCATCCCTTGCATGATTAATAGCCTCAACAGTCTGTGGCATTACTCCATCTACAGCAGAAACGACAAGTACAACAATATCTGTAACCTGAGCTCCCCGACTTCTCATCATAGTAAAAGCCTCATGCCCTGGAGTATCTAAAAATGTTATTTCATGCTCATTATAATGAATAGTATAAGCACCAATATGTTGCGTAATCCCTCCAAATTCAGTCTTATTTATATCAATATTGCGTAACATTGACAAAAGTTTAGTTTTCCCATGATCAACATGCCCCATTATTGTAATAATAGGGGGCTTTGCAACCCTCTGGCTCTCATCATCTTCTTCTGCTTCTATGACCGTTTCATCATAAATTGACACAACATTGACTTTAGAGCCATATTCTTCAACCAAAATAGTAGCGGTATCAGAATCAATCTTCTCATTGATAGTTGCCATTACACCCAAAGTCATTAATTTAGCAATTAAATCCGAAGATTTCAAATTCATTTTTCTTGCAAGCTCGGCAACAGTAATAGTCCCCATAATATCAACCGATTTAGGAATCGGATTTGCTAAATTTTCTTTCTTCTTTTTTTGAAGCTGCTCAAAAACTTTTTGTTCTATTGTTTGACTCTCGATTTCTTCTTTTTTTCTCTTATAACCTTTCTGACTTTCTTGTTGTTGTTTCTTCTTCTCACCAAGCTTCCTATTAAGACCTTTATTATCAGAATCAGATGGAGACAGCACAACATTAGAAACAACCTTAGCTCTTACTACTCGTCTAAACATCGTTTGACGAGAACTACTACTACTATTCTCTCTATTATTAGTATAATTCCTAGTAGGATATCCCCTGTTGCCTTGCGGGCCTCCAGTGTGCCCCTTATCTCCATGTACAGAAGATTCATGCCACCCCTATCTCGACTGCTATGAGAACCACCATGAGGACTACTATGGAAACTACTATGAGAATATCCTCTATTCTCTCTATTATTAGTATAATTCCTAGTAGGATATCCCCTGTTGCCTTGCTGGCCTCCAGTGTGCCCCTTATCTCCATGTGCAGAAGATCTCATGCCACCCCTATCTCGACTGCTATGAGAACCACCATGAGGACTATTGTGGAAACTACTATGAGAATACCCTCTATTCTCTCTATTATTAGTATAATTCCTAGTAGGATATCCCCTGTTGCCTTGCTGGCCTCCAGTGTGCCCCTTATCTCCATGTGCAGAAGATTCTCATGCCACCCCTATCTCGACTGCTATGAGAACCGCCATGAGAACTATTGTGGAAACTACTATGAGAATATCCTCTATGAGGCTCCTGATTGTCAGACAACTTTGGAAGTTCAACAACATCATCCTTGGGTTTATTTAAATTTCTATCAGTATGCGCTACAACCTTTACTACTTTTTTGCGCAATTTAACAACTTTAACCTTTTTCTCATCTTCACTGCGATCATCATCAATATTTTCTGACAAACTATTACTCCTCTTCAAATTCAAAGCTAAGCCCTATGTTACAGCCAGGACAAAAAGTCATGTTTTCATTAATAACAGCCCCACACTCAGGACAAAGCAACTCCTCTTCATCTTTCATACCTTCAATAGAATCATCATCATTAGAAATGATTACCATCCCTTCTTTTAATATCTTATTTATTTCTTCTTGCTTTTCATAACTAATTCCCAATTCAAAAAGTTTTTCTTCACTAGAATCTAAAAAATTATCAATATCATCAAGACCTGCCCCAATCAACTTGGCAACAATATCATCATTAAGAATCTTAAGTTCACTAATCCTATTTATTTCCTCAAATTCGTCTTCCTGAACATTGTCTTGAATAATCTTATCAAACATTTCAAGAGTCTCTTGTTTAAACTCCCCACTTGCTTTCATTTCTGAAAACTGACTATTAGTCTTAACATCAATTGACCAATCAAGAAGCCTATTAGCAAGTCTAACATTCTGTCCCATTTTGCCTATTGCAAGTGATAATTGTTCATCATTCACAACTACTAAAGCTTTATGCAAATCTTCATCAATAATATATACATTATCTATCTTTGCAGGAGTCAAGGCATCTTTAATAAATTCCTTAATATCTTTAGAATAAGGAATAATATCTATTTTCTCCCCTTCAAGTTCCTTAATTATTGATTGGATTCTAACTCCTTTTTGCCCAATACAAGGGCCTACAGGATCAATTTCTTCCTTTTCAGAATAAACAGCAACCTTAGTTCTATAACCCGGATCTCTTACTATCTTATGAATTTTAATAATACCCTCTTCTATTTCAGGAATCTCAAGAGTAAGAAGCTCTTCAATGAATTTAGGATGGGTTCTTGACAAGACAACCTCTATTCCATTTTTTCCCTTCTTTACACTGTAGACAAGAACCCGTACTTTATCATTAAGCCCATAGACTTCCCTTGGGGATTGATATTTCTTAGGAATAACGCCATCTGTACTACCAAGATTAACATAAAGGTCTCCATTCCTATTTTGCTGAACATAGCCTATAATAATCTTATGCAATTTATGTTTAAATTCTAAATAAAGCTCATTATCTTCAATGCCCTGTAAATCGTTCTTAGTCCTCTGTTTGGCAACTTGAATTGAAAGTCTATCAAAAATCTTAGGATCAATCTCAACATAAACATACCCATCTTCAATGATTTCAAATTCTTGAGCATCATCTTTCGCTATTTCAAGTATATCGTCTTGAACTTTCTCCACAAGCTTTTTTTTAGCATAAACTATTAAATCTCCCGTATTATCATCAAACTTAATCAAAGCATTCTCACTCGTCCCAAAATACTTTTTATAAGCTATTATTATAGACTCTTTAACTGTTTTTCGAATAGCATCTACACCCATTCCCCGATCACTAGCAATATTGGAAATCATTTGACCAGTACCCTTTATCATATCCAACTCTCCTTTACGATAGCTTAGCCTTCTTGACATCGCTATAAAGAATTTGCACCTCTTTATTATCTGTCTTAAAAATAAAACTATCATCCTCTGCTTTTAAAATAAGCCCTTCTTCAAAATCATTACCTAGCATCAACTTAATTTTTCTACCCTCAAAAATTTTAAACTCTCTATCACTCTTAATTTTCCTATTGATTCCTGGAGTAGAAATTTCCAAACTAAAATTATATTTAAGAACCGACTCCAAACTCAATAAAATCATTTTATGTAAATCACAAAGAGCATCAACTCCAAAATTATTACTTCTATAAAGAATTATTTGAATTCTACCCTCATCTCTTTTCCTAAAAGCGTTAATTTCTACAATTTCAATTCCCAATTGATTTGTTACATTCTTTATTAAATTATAAACTTCACTATTATTAATAATCTTAACCAATCATATCCCTAAAAAGAATAAGGCTCTTTTGAAAAGAACCTTATTAAATCAAATAATCAATCTAAGTAAAGATAACATCAAAAATAATAAATGTCAAGATATCAACACTCAAAGCTAGACCCGAGCAATTGCAAGCTTGATTACACTGCAAACTCTTTGTTTCACAAGAACATCTTTGCAAAACTCCATAGATGCTCCCGTCGTTACGATATCATCAATAAGCACAACTCTCTTAAACTCAATATTTCCATACTTTGATTTTAGTTTAACTTTATTCTTTAAATTGCTATGTCTCAAGTCTCCACGCAATAATTTTTGACTCTTACCTAATCCTCGTCTAAAAATACTGATATAATTTATTCCATGACTGCCTAATAAATTCCCAATGTATTCCATATGATCAAAACCATAAATAAACTTTCTTTTAAAACTACAAGGAACACTAACCACCAAATCAAAATCAATATCCATCAAAAATTGTAAGATTGCATTTGCAAATAAATGTCCAAGCAACCTCTGGTTATCTCTTTTATAAGCAAGAATCAATTCTTTATACTCATTTTCATACTCAAAAAAATACCAAACATCATCCCTTAAACTAATATCAAAATGAAAAAGTTTAATACAATTCTTACAAAGAGCATGCAAATAAACATAATCATTATGACAATAAGAACAAAAAGGAAAAAATACACTTTTTAAAACTGTCCAATTCCACACTATACTATTCTTTAGCTTTTAAAATTATCTCACTTAATAAATTCATCGCCTCAAAAGGGGTAATATTATTTATATCTATTTTAGAAATAAACTTCTTAAGTTCCAGATAAGCAGCTAAATCGGACTGGTAACTTAAGTTTTCTTTACCGTCTTCACTTCTATCATCAATAGCCAAAATATCTGACGTAAAAAATTCCTGCGCACATAAGCGTTCCCTACTAGCCAAATTTTTAAGAATAACATTGGCCCTTCGAATAATTTTTAAAGGTATCCCAGCCAAACGAGCAACATAAATTCCATAAGAATTAAGAGAAGGCTTTCCTTCAACCTCTCTTAAAAGATAAGTTCATTTCCTTGCCTTTCAATTTTCATTGAAAGATTAAAAAAAGATTTATAATTAATAGCTGAAAGCTCATGAAAATGCGTTGCAAATAAACTTCTAGCCTTAATATGTTCTAAAATGTATTCAACAATTGCAAATGCAATAGCAAGCCCATCATTAGTACTAGTACCCCTTCCAACCTCATCCATAATGATCAAACTGTCTGAAGTTGCATTTCTTAAAATATTAGCCGTTTCATTCATCTCTACTAAAAATGTAGATTGGCCTTTTGCAATATTATCACTTGCCCCGATTCTACAAAAAATCTTATCTGTAATTCCTATTATAGCTTTATCGGCAGGAACAAAAGAACCAATATGTCCCATTAGGACAACTAAAGCGGTCTGCCGTAAATAGGTTGATTTACCTGCCATATTAGGTCCAGTGATTAGACAAAAATGCTTCTCGGCATCAATATTGATGGAATTTTTAGTAAAAACTTCCACACCTTTCATATAATGCTCAACAACAGGGTGTCTAGCATATTCAAGAATAACTTCTTTATTATTAGTTAAAATGGGTCTTATATATTCATTTTTTTTAGCTAAATATGCAAAATTAGAAATTACATCAATATATGCACAAAATTCACCTATCTTCTTAATAACTGCACTATGCTCAACAATCTTTAAAGCCACTTCGTCAAATATTTCTTGCTCAAGGGCCAATAAATTATCCTCAGCATCATTAATATCCCTTTCAAGTTCAATAAGTTTACTAGTCTTATATCTTTTAACAGAATTTAAAGCCTGGCTTTCTATAAAATGTGCAGGAACTTGTCCATAATAACTCTTCGTAACCTCAAAAAATAACCCTCGAACATTAGTCCTCCTAATTTTAAGACTATTAATTTTGCTAAAATTTTTCTCAAAATTAAGATAATTATCAACATATTTGCTGGCATTATTTTTAATCTCTCTTAAATTATTAATTTTAGAACTATACCCATGTTTAATAAGCTCATCGTTTTCCTTTGAAATTGCATTATCAATTAAAGAGTATATTTCTCTTATACTATCTTCATCATCAAAATTGAATATCCAATAACTAAAGGCATGTTCATTAAATAATTTTTTTACTAAAAAAAATGATATTAAAGTCCCTCTCAAAAATAACAGATCTTTCTTGGCATACTTTCTCATTTGAAATCTTGAGATTATTCTTTCAATATCCCAAACATTGCCAAGAATTTCTCTTAACTTCATATTTAAGTTAACATTATCATATAAAAATTCCACATGATCTAATCTATTATTAATTGCATCAATATTTAAAAGCGGATTTAAAACGTATTCTCTCAAAAGTCTCTTACCCATTGAAGTCCTACAATCATTTAATACTGAGTAAAGAGAATAAGAAGCTGTCAGATCATTATTATTTTTTACAAGTTCAAGATTGATTTGAGTAACATCATCAAGAAACATATATTCAGAATCATTGTTAATATGAATAGTATCAATATTGCTCAATAAATTCTTTAAGTTATTCTTTATATAATCTATTATCAAAAAAGATGAAATATAATAAGGCTCGTCCTCTTTAAATCCAAGAGAACTTAAACTCAAAACATTAAAATGTTCCTTTAATGTTTTCTTAGCAATCTCCTTATCCAGATTCCAATGAGGAACCTTATTGACTAAAAATCTATCAAGAGTAAGTTTTTCCAAATACTCATAATAAAAATCTTCTGAAACTATGATTTCTTTTGGAGAATACTTCTCAATATCCCGTTTTAACTTTTCTAGAAAACTCCCCTCATAAAAAATTATCCCAAGCTTAGAAGTTGATAAGTCAATATAAGAAAATGAATAATAATCCTTATAATCACTAATAGCTATTAAGTAATTATTAACATCTTCTTGCAAAAAATCTTCGTCAATTACAACTCCAGGACTTATGACTTCAACAACTTCTCTTTTCAAAGGTCCTTTAGATTCAGTCTGTAACCCTTGTTCACAAATTGCTACCTTTTTATCAAGCAGAATTAACTTTTTTATATATTCCCTACTTGTATGGCAAGGCACTCCACACATAGGAACATTTTCTCTTTTAGTTAAAACTAATCCTAAAAGCTTACTTCCCTCAAGAGCGTCATCAAAAAACATCTCATAAAAGCTACCTACTCTAAAAAATAGAATAGCATCTTTGTGTTGATTCTTAATATTCCAATATTGCCTCATCATCGGTGTAAGATTTCTATTCATATCACAAACAATTTCTCTATACAGTACATAACATTAAAATTATAATTGATATTATCAAAACTTTACAATATACTTAAAATTATCAAAAGAATACAAAATGGAAAAAGACAGTTTTCAAAACAATATTTTTTATGTATGTAAAGGCGATTCTATTTTCATAAAACTAATTAACAGACTGACTGCATTATATTCTGTAAATTTTAAGATATTCATTAAAAATATATTCATAAATAACAATGATAAAATCAATAAGCTATATATAGATTTATCAGAAACCAAATATCTAGACTCAACTTTCATGGGAGTATTATTATATATCGATCACAAGAGTAATGAACACAAAAAAACCTTTAAAATAATAAATTCCAGCAAAGAAGCACTGGAAAACTTAAAATCTCTTGGGCTTGAGAAGATATTAACAATAGAAAATAGAAAAGAAAAGCTACAAAAAAATGATATGAAAGAACATTGTTGCTTCAATTCATATAAAAACACACTATTTAAATCAATGCTAAAATCACATATTTTGCTATCAAGCCTTAATAACAATAACAAAAAAGAATTTTGTACTTTAATCAGAAGACTTAAGCAAGAAAATAATAACTAAAAAATAATTCCAAAGAATCATCTCAGCACAAATATGTTATTGTGCATTTAAATATTTAACAACATCATCCGTTATATCAACTGTGCTATTATAATAAAGAATATAAGGATTATCCTTTTTCATAACCAAAGAAATACCATTAGTCTCTGCAATATATTGAATTCCATTAAGTATCTTACTCCAAAGCAATCCATCATTATTTAGACTATTTATATTAACCTGTTTCTGCTGCTCAAGATTGCTTTTAGCCAAGCTTTTAAGCTTTTTAAGCTCATCTATCTTTGAATTATACTGATTGCCATAAAATTTCGCATTTTCTAAGTCATGAGCACTAACAGATTCATCATACATTTTCCTCAAATCCTTAATCTCAGAATTCAATATATCTATTTTTTCTTGATAATGATTTTTTAACTTTTCAAGATTAGATTTTAACTGTGGATTTAAAAAACTCATTACAACTTTTTCAAAATCAACAATGCCTACCTTTGTAACATTAACTGAAAAAAGATTTAAGGGAAAGAGATACATAATCAAAAGCAACATGCAAGCCATACAATCCTCCTCATACAAACCTAACTAAATTATATCAGTATCTCATATCAATAGCTAAGAAAAATCTAAATCCGCCGTAATGATTAGAATGCCTATTAACACCTTCATTATTAAAATAAAATGGATAAGCTATTACAAAAGACAAAGGCATTTGGGGCAGTATACTTCTAACTCCACATCCCCAACTAAAAATAAAATTACTAAAAGGAACAAATAAAGCATTTTCCTGCCCTTCAAGAGAATATGATGCCATATCTAAGAACAAAATATCCCAAACTAAAATATTCTTAATTACAGGCATTGATAACTGAATAGTATTTACAAATGAGCTATAAATATTACTTAAAGTCCCCCATCCCCTTGCAATCATAAAATTTTCACTAATAACTATAAGATGATGTGGTTGTACTTCAATTTCAAAACCATTTCCAAGAGGTGGCAAAATATTTGAATAAACACTTCGCAAAGTTAAGATTAGATCAAAATATGGCGTAAAAACATCTTGATAACCTAAAAGAGAAAAATACCTTTCAAAAGTCGTTGTAGATTTCGCAAAATGGCTCTGTCCAAATAAAAAACCACCAAAAAGCTCAAACTGCTGCTTAAATAAAAACCCATTATTAGGTAAAGACTGAGAGTTCCTTGTATCCCATGAAGCACTGAAACCAATAGAATTTTCAAATCTAACAGTGTTATGATTATCTCTTAAATAATAATTTGAGGGTCTATTGACATTATCATCATAATAAACATATTTTAAAGCTGTTTGAATATTACCAAAAAATGATTGCTTGCCGAGGTAATTAGAAAAAGTATATCCAGTAAACCCACTAATACTAAATTTAGCTAAAGAATAATTCATAATATTAAAATTTGAAAAGTTTTTAGCATTATTATATGATTCCCAACTTACAAAAGGATCTGGTACTTCCTTTTTGCTTGTAAAAATAGGACCATTAATATCCTGATAAGCTGTATTTATAGAATGGGACAAATCAAAATATCCACCAATAGTCCATCTAGTCTGCATAAACCAATTATTTTCAAACATTAAATTAAAACTTTGCTCTAAAAAAGCAAGATTAAGTTTTGCAGATAAAGAATATCCTTCACCTAAAAAATTAGACTGCTCCCACTGTCCAAAAAGTGAAAATGGAAGCCACGAATTAGTAGACCCACCAAAATTCATACCAAACCTAAAACTTGCAGTCTCTCGCTCTTCAACAGCAAAATTTATTTTCATTAAACCTTCAATATTACTTGGAACGACATCTGGTATAACATTCCCAAAATAACCAAGTCTTTGCAAATTAAACATTCCCATTCTAAGTTTTTCCAAACTAAAAACATCACCTTCCATTAAAGGAATTTCCCTAAGTATTACATGAGAAGCAGTTTTCTTATTCCCAGAAACAGTAATGGATTCAATATGTGCTTTTTCTTTTTCTAATATTTTAATAAAGTGATCTACAAATTCACCTCTTATTACTCTAGAAGGCACAATTTCTGTAAAGATATAACCATCTGAATAATATTTTTCCCTAATTTTTGCAAAATCACGTTCAAATAATGAATCATCAAAAATATCTCCTTCTTTAAAGGTAATAAAAGATTGTAATTCTTCTAATGAAAAAACTAAATTACCAGTAATTTCAAACTGCCCAAATTTAAAAATATTGCCTTCTGAAATGAAATATTTTAAGTAAACTTCTTTTTCTGGTTTTTTAGAATCACTAACTCGTATATCAACAACATTCTTTACAACTTTTGCATTAATATATCCATTATTTTTATAATAAGATTCAATTTGCATCTTATCTTTATCAACATTTGATTTTAAATATTTACCATCAGAAAATAAAGATACTGGCTTTGACGCTAAATATTTTCTAAGAACACTACTCTTAAAATTTAAATTTCCTTCAAAAGAAACTTCTTTAACAACATACTTAGAACCAGCATTAATTTTAAATATAACATCTACTAAATGATTTTCCTCTTTAATATCAAATTCAACAGCAACATCAAGATATCCAGAATCCCTATACATTTCTTCAAACTTAACAACGCTTTTTTTCACTCTTGAAATATTTAAAGCCTCTTTTACCTTAACATCTGATTTGTCACGCAACTCACTATTCCAAAAAATCCCACTATTATCAAGAAAAGTAACACTTTTGATTAAAGATTTTTCCTTCACAAAAAATGTAATTATAAGCTTATCATCTTCTATTTTAAACTCGGGCCGAATAAATCCTTCAAAATAATCAAGAGAATAAAGATCAATCTGCAATCTATCAAAAAGTTCATCAGAATAAGCTTGACCTAAATAAGCATTTAAAATAGAACCAAAGTCATTTTCACTTATATTTTTAAGCCCATCAAAATCAATACTTTTTATAATCTTATCCTTATAGCTTTCTCTAGAATACACTAAATCAAATACAAACAAGAAAAAACACATAAAAATAAAGATTCGAAATAACTGCACTCAAACCCCTTATATAACTTAGTATTTATCTTAGTATTTAAATTTCCAATAAACAGATATTTGATTTCCTACTCTGTCACCATATTTCATAAAATTATAGTCAAAAATATAGTTAACAAAGAAAAATGGCGAATCAAGCTCAAGACCAAAATTAACAACAAAATTTAAATTTTGAGTAAATGGTGTCACATCTTCTTTTATAAATCCAAATCCCCCCTTCAAAAAAACACCATCGATGATATATTTACCCACTCGAACATTCGTTTTATCAATTACACCGGCAAAAGTTGGCGACTTTCCCAAAATACCTATAGCATTCCTCAATATATCGGTTTCTATACTCAATAGGTCTAATTTTAATACAGAACGTACATAATCTTCAATAGGTTGCACTATCAGATCAACTATAATATCACCAGCTAGTCCAAGTGCCATTTCAGCCGTATTTGTACCTGCTGACTGTAATCCATGCTCACCACCGATTATTGCATTTGACAAAAGATATTTTATCTCTTGTTCTGTTCGTACAGGATAAGATGAAAAACTAAGTTTCCATAAACTCAAAGGACCATCCATCCTCATCGTTACATGTAAATCTTCACCACCATCTTTAATCACACTTGTAGCTTCAGTTTTTATCCACGGATCAAATTTATTCCTATTTTCATTAAATGAAATATACGAATTAGTCTTGAAAACAAATTTTTTATTACTATAATTGAAAGAACCATTTGCAATATTTAAATCTCCCTTAAGGATAAAATCATCCGTTTTAGTGTCAGATTTGACCTCAAGCTTATTACCCCTTGCAATAGTAGCATTCAAAAAAGAAATTTTATTATCTGGCCAATGAAAAGCAACATTACTATCAAAATTAACTGTCAAATCTGTAATAATATCTAAACCTCTGGAACTAGCATTAGATGTTTTAAAGTCGATTTTTAATCTTTTATAAGGATCTATTAAGAGATCAAAAACTGAATTCTCAAGCAAATAGACCCAAGCATTAGAGACATTGATATCTCCTTTAAACATAATTTCTTCAGAATTACCCTCAATAAAAAAATCACCTGACGCATGTCCAATAAAATTTACAGTCACTTTATCAAATTGAATAGGTACTCCAGAATTATCAGGAACAACAATATTGATCCTATAATAGTCAACAATGCTATCACTTAAAAAATTTAAGTTCAAAAGAGCAGCAACGCTGACATCAGAATAATAATCTAAATTAAATTTATTCTCAATAATTACACTATTATTTTTAATAATCATGGGTACATCAATTAATTCCAAAGTCCTACTTTTTCCATATTGTCTAGACAATTTTAAATACTCAGTACTAATCAACCCATTGACTATATTAAACTCTCCATTAAGATTTGGATTATATAAATCACCACTAACATTCAATGTACCAGTTACATCAAAATTATAGAGAACAAAATGCTTATTAATATTAAAAAAGGTCGTTGAATTCAATAAATCCTTCGTAATCAAATCTGAATTAAACTTAATATTTTGAATATCACTACTAATTTTATTATTGAAAATATTACCTGCTGCAATAAAACTGATAGGTAAATAGTCATTTAGTTTAAAATTAAAACTACCACTATCATACTCATATAAACAACTAACAAGATCATATTCAACTGATGACAATATAAACTTTTTAAAACTATTTCTAAATTCAATTGTAAGATCAGCGAATCCCTGTCTCTATATTTTAAATCTCTTAAAGCAATCTCCCCACCGGTTTCCCTCCTTAAAATACCAAAGTTTTCATCAACTTTATCTTCAAATTTTTGAAAACTTGCATTTACTTTGGAAGAAAAAAGCGCACTATTAATATTCAATCTAGAAATCCCAATAGAATTCTTAATATCATATCTCAAACTACCTGTTAGAATTTCCATTTCATTCTGATTCACCTTTATATTATAAATATTAAAATTATTATCAACCAAGCCTAAATTCAAAGAACAATACATAGGAATACCTATCAAAGACAGATCATCAGTTTCAATATAAGCACTAAGAGAATAATTAAATAAATTATTCTCTTTAAAACCCAATATAAAATTACCATTCATCTTTCCATTTAGTAATGGAAAGAATTTTAAATTACTAAAATCAAATCCCTGGAATCTACCAACAAAATAACTTCCATCTTCATTAGAATCAACACCTAAGAAATAACGCTCTGGGGTAATATTTGAAAATAAATTTAAATTACCATTCAACTTATCACCTAAATTAAAATGCCCTTGCCCCTGCAAGTTTGAAGTCCTATTGACAAATCTAATATTCAAAAGATTAACTTTTTTATCCTTATATGAGCCCTCAAAACTAAAATTAAAATTATAAGCAGGATTATTAGCAATCCTATCTAATCCAAACTTAGTAATTGAAACATTCAAATCATCATTTATTCTCTGGTAATCCCCAGAAGAATGAATATTTAACAAAATCTCAGAGGTTCTATTATAAAAACGAAAATTATTAATATCACAAAAATAAACTATAGATGAATCAGAATAAGTTAAACCAACTTGTACTGCAGGGGAAAATTGCAAGTTAGCATATCTATTTTTGAAATCTAACATAAAATGAAAAGGATAGCTCGTGTTTAAATAATTTAACTCAATATCTATATTTAAACTATTCTCAAATAACCGTATCAAACAATTAGAATCTATATTATCATTCCCATTACTATAATTGAAGCGTTGCACTTTATATGTATCATTTTCTCCACTTGCATCAAATACCAAATTAAAGTCATCTACTTTTGATAATAAAGTAAAAGTAAGATTATTTAATTTATTCTTAGTATAATCAGCAGTGTTTAAAACAAAATCAGAAGTCAAATTTAAATATTTGCCCGATAAAAAATGTTCAGGAATGATCTTAACCATCAAAGTTTCTGGAAGAACATCTTTCAAAAAAAGAATAGGAAATTCTTTAACCCCTAAATTAAGATTAAAATATTTTTTATTAAAATCACCCCTTAATGAAATTTGAGAATTATTGTTAGCAAAATTGAATAAATAATCAAATTCAATATTATTTTCACCAAAACTAGTTTTCATATTTAAATCTCGAACTCTAAGCCTACCGACTCTAAAATCATTCGACTTTACACAAAAATATTGAGATTCCCTATTAAAATCTAAATAGCCATTAAATCTTTAAAACTAAAAATTTTTGCAGAACTAAAATCAAGTCTTCCTATAGGCAATAGATTTTTCAAATCATAGTAGCCCTTATAACTAATAAATCCTCTCTTAAGCTTCACAAAAGCATTTTGCACATCTGCAATTTCATCATTACCTTTAACATGCACCTTTACTCCCTGAATCTCTTTGTCACCCATATTAGTTTTTAAAGATGAATTTAACAAAAATGCATACCTTAAGTCTTTATCTTTAAAATCATAAGAAAATGCCAATTGACCATTTAAACTTGTATCAAGATGATTTTCATAATCATTTAAGTTTTTATTAAGACTTATCCAATTTAAAAGATTTACATCGAAAAACAAAGCATCCAATCTTAAAAAATCTTTATTAAAATCATATTTTAAATTAAAATCCAAATTTTCTCTTATAATATTAAAAACTTCAATATTTCCCTTTGAATAATTTACTTGAAATCCTTGCTCAAGAAAAACAAAATAATCTGTATGTAATTTTGAAAAACTAAAATTAATATACCCACCCTCAAATCTTTTTTAAATTTACCTTCAAAATACAAAGTTGAATCAAGAATTTTTTTAAGACTAACATCGGAATTTAAAGCTGAAAGAACATTACAATTAACAATAAGACTAAATAAAAAATCATTATCAATTGTTTTTAATGCAAAATTCTCAATCTGCAACTTTAACAATTTATCGGAATTTAGTTTAAGATTTATATTAATATTTTCTAAATACGCATGCAGGCTACCAAAGGAATCAAATAATCTGCTAACTACCCCATGACCAACAGTATTATCATTCTTCAAATTCAAATCTATTGAATTTGCATTACTATTAAATTTAAGAAATTTAAAATCATTTAAATCAAAATTCAAAGTACTACCCTTAACAAAAATATCTAAAATAACGTTTTTATCTCCTAAGAGTAGTCTAAATAAATCCAAATTGACTTTAACAACACCCATCAATACTTTATCTTTATCATTCAAGCTCAATTCCAAATTATCTATTTTGATTGAAGATAAAAAATAAGGTGAAATTTTATCATATTTGATTTTAAATCCCGATTTTGATTCAAGATAATTCATAATCAATAATCTGGCGGAATAAACTTGCACCTGAACAAATAAAATAAAAGCCATAAGAATTGATATAAAGACTAAAACTGAAAAGGCAAAAGCTAGCGCAATCTTATTTTTTATAAAAAACAAATTCATATATCTATGTATATATTATTATATAATACTTAAAGTAAGTATCTAACTTAAACAAACGTCTAAGGAGACCATTCTTTTGAATACAATTTTAAAAAATTTCTATTGCATAGAAGGAATAGATGGGAGTGGTAAAACAAGTATCATTCAAAGACTAAAAAAAATATGCAATAACAAATCTCAATATCACTTCACAAAAGAGCCCTCACAAGGGATAATTGGAAATTTCATAAGATCGCAACTCAACAACCTTCAAAATCCCCTAAGTCAAACATCACTGGCATACTTATATGTAGCAGACAGATATGAACATTTATATAATAAAGAAAATGGAATAATAAAAATATTAAACCAAGGACAAACAAAAGTAATAACTGATAGATATCTATTTTCATCTATAGCATATCAAGGAGAATTGGGATATAAACTAAACAAAGACTTTCCACTTCCTGAAAAACTTTTCTTTATAAAAATAGACCCCAATATTGCATATAAACGTATTCAAGAAAATAGAAAACAAACTGATATTTTTGAAACCGAAGCAAAAAAGTTACAAGAAATTAATTCCAAATACACAGAAATGCTTAAAATCTTTAATAAGATAATTGATACCGTATACATTGAAAACTCAAATGAAGAAGATTTAGACATAAGCCCACAAAAAATTTTTGAATTAATCAAATTTTAATATAAAATTTGATTATTAAAATCATATAATTAAAGAAAAAGGTATCAATATGTTTTGTAAAAACTTTTCTGCATTATGTACAATAATATGTTCAATTTTACTTATAACCAACA
The DNA here is from genome assembly GCF_055693965.1 of Borrelia tillae. NCBI lineage: Bacteria > Pseudomonadati > Spirochaetota > Spirochaetia > Spirochaetales > Borreliaceae > Borrelia > Borrelia tillae. The sequence goes on along the minus strand of NZ_CM146346.1, from coordinate 839,461 downwards.
TAAATGCATCATCAAAAATTTTCTATGCTGAACAATGGTATGTCATTTTTAATGAACAAATGAAAAAAGTCCCTGCCAACTATAAAAGAAATATATTTTTTTTACAAAACGCATTAAAATACCCATTCGGAAATCCAAATTATTCTTTAGCAAAAGTAGACACAAAAAAAGAATGGGATAAATATAAACTTCTCTTTAAAATGCATGTCAATCTACTCCTTGTCAAGCAACACCTGTATTTAGGAAACTTATTCGACACACGACATGCATATTTCTATAAAGCACCCAAAAAGAAGGGAATTCTTGAAAACTTAAATAAAGCCACAAATTTGTATAAAATAGCCACTAACTATTATACAGAAGCTTTAAGATATCATAAACAATTGCAAAAGTATAAATTCACCAAAATGCAAGACGATGGAATAACAAATTGGGAAGATGAATACCATAGGATTACAACAAAAGAACTTGATTATTATCATATCATTGAAAAAGAATTAAAACGTATTGAAAAAACAAAAAAAATTTTTCAACAAAGTCCAAATTATTATTAGTGCTCAAAAATCCATTTATGCTCTTTTGAAACAATTACCTTTTGAAGATAATCCTTACTAAGAGAAAATTTATCAACAAGCTCTTTAAAATCTCCCTTACTAAGAATATTACATTCCAATGAAAGCATAATTAAGGATCTCTCTGCTAAAAAAGGCAATTTAAATAAATTTTCTAGCACTGAAATATCATATCTTCCCCTAGATTCAATTAAAAGAGAATTTTCAAAATTTGAATTCCTAACATTATTACTTAGATCAAAGATTTCCTTTTCAAGTAATTTTTTATCACCTTGAGCATAAAACAACGCAAAAGGTTTAAGAATAGTAAAAAAATATTCCCTACCAACAAGATAATGATGCCTAGAACATCTTGTCGCATAGTTTGGATAAATAGCAGATTCAACAAACTCATCGCCACCAACAATCAACAAAGGATCAAAATAAGGAGCTGCTATTTCCTTGCCTTCATAAGAATAATATCTATATGTTAAAAAAGATTCATCCATACAATTGATGTGCTCACAATAAGCACCAAGTCTGCAAATCTTATCTGAATATTCTATCAAAAGTTTAATGGTATTATTAAATATTTCTTTCCTAAAATTATACAGTAAGGTAGGAAGTATAAATAACACATTTGAATCTAATGAGATTTTATTCAAAACAAAAACCAAACGCTCATCATAAAAGCAAGTCTCATCAATAATAAAAGTCCCATATTCAGGATGATCATCTATCAACTGACTTACATCGAATGAGTTGCTCGCAAAATCAACTCCATCAATCTTATCACTTCCACCACCTCTATAAGGAATAACATTTTCCGGATAATTTTTAAATCTTTTCTTATCAAGAAGACTTCTAATAAAAAATACATTGGCCCTGCATCTACTCCCCTTTGTAATGGAATTCAATACTTTAGAAGATTTGTTCTTAATAACAAGAGAATCTTTATAAACCTTAGCAGCATATTCTGTCTTACCACTACCCATAGGTCCAACTATAAGCATTAAATTTAAGTTATCCTTAAAATCAAAATGACTAATAGACACAATATTAGTAAGCTTGGATTCAGTATCTCCGCTTACCAAATTCAAATAAAAACTCACAAAAAATTACCCCATTAAAATTAAAATATTTTTTATACAAATACAACAGAATCAAAGGGAATAACAAGTTGCAAAGGAGCTCCTAAATATCCTGAAAATAGCCTTTTCACATAAAGCAATAAGGCAAATACCCTCTTATCATTAATATACTTAAAAGTATAAACAAAAATTTCATCATTTGTTTTAAAATTAAGATCATCACCAAGACTATTCGTAAATACCTTAGATACTCTATACTCTCTCCCAGCAATCAAATTCAAATTCAAACCCAAAAAAGCCCCCATCACATTCTTAAAAGAATCACACTCTATAATATTTGTAATAACATCTTTTGGTCGGTCTTGTGGGTATAGATAAGTTTCATATTCCTTATCATTTCTTTTATATTTAATTTTAACCATAGATTTTCTTTGTAAGATATAATATTGAAGTTCTCTTAAGCTATCAAATTTTAAAGAATCCACACTGATAATAGAATCTCCGCTTCTCAGTCCACCAATATCCGCAGGAGAATTAGGAGCTACATATGATACTTCCAATTTTTTTAAACTCTCTGATGAAGTGAATCCTAACCATTTATTTTTTAAACTGCCACCTCCATACATAAATGGCAAGACCTTTAAAACCCATTTTGAAGGTATAACAAAATTGAGCCCCTGAGAATGTAAAATCCCAGCAAATGTAAGTCCAACAAATTCACCTCTTTCATTGATCACAGGACCTCCAGAATTTCCCTGATTAATGGCAGCATCAATTTGATAAGAATCACCCACAGATAACAAGTTTCTATTCTTCCCAGAAATTATTCCTGAAGTAATAGTTTTCTCAAAACCCATAGGAGAACCCATGGCATAAATCCTATCTCCAACATTAATATTTGAGGAATAATTTAAATTAAATTGATGCTCTAATTTAAATGCAACCTTAATTAAAGCAAGATCCATTTCCTTTGAATAAGCAATCACTTCTGCAGGCAGTTTTTCACCCTTGCCTCTTGGAAGTCTGGCATAAAGATTTGAAACTCCACGGTAATTATTATCCACTTGAGAACTAATTACATGATAATTAGTCAAAGCATAGCCTTTAAGGCTATCAACAACAAAAGCAGAACCTAAAGAAATATTTGGTAATCCACGGCCATTTGAAATTTTAGTACCCATATCTACCCAAACTGTTAATACAGCTGTATCAAGCAAGACATTCCTTGAGGAATATTTTTCATTAATAATAAAACTTTTTAAAGAATCAAAAGTACTATCGAACAAATAATATTTTGCAAAAAAACTCGCAAGCATTGGATCCCTGCTCTTTAAACTCTTAAGATGCTTTAGAATTAATTGTTCTCTACTCTCATTAAGCATAATACCGAATAAATTTAAAGTCTCAAGCTTAAAGAGTGCTTTATCATATTCCCCTTCCTCACAAAATTTAAGATATTCATTATAAATCCCAGATAAAGCTTTATCTTTTAAGTCTAAGACGATAGCATTCATATTAAAACCATTATTCTTTAAATTATAATAACTTGAAAGAGCTATCTCATAATTATTATCTTCAATATGCTTACTTATGCTCTCAGATGGAATATAATAAATTTGTTTGTCTTCTATGTCTTTTATTGTGTTGCATGAAAAAATTAACATCAATATAATAAAAATTTTTTTATGCATCAATAATAATTATCAAAAGTTAATTGATGTTATGATAGATATCAAAAGTATCATCTAAGATAACTTTCTTAACTTTTAAAACTCCTTTATCATAAATTTCAACATAATTAAATTTTGAAATCCATTAACTTTTCTATAAATTGAAACTAAATTTCCAAAAGAAAAACTCTTAATTTCAATAACATCAGAATTATTTAAAATTTTTTTATTTATTAAACTCTTTTTAATATTTAAATTAGACACCTGCCTTGGATTTAAATTTAATACTGTAGGAAGAAAAATTTCTGGTATATTAGCTGTCAAAAATTTATTTATTCCTACATAATCAAAGTTATAACTAAAATCATCAAAAATTTCATATTGAAAAGAATTGAAAGCAAAAGTATATACACATTTTTTATCTTCACAATCAATCTCAATCATACTGACATAAGGATAAACAGAATAACTAACTTTATACCTAAGCAAAGTATTCTCATAACGAATAGGCATTTTATCTTTGAAATAAATTTTATTAAAATACTCATTACCTAAATTTGAATCTGTAGCATAATTTACAATTTTTGAAAAAAAACTTACTAAATGCCCATCTTCAAAGATCGCGACATTGCTTTTATCGTCCACAAAACACATGCCTGACAAAGTTTTATAATTACTTAAAAATTCATCTTGTATATTAGGATCTTTTAAAAGGTCATAAAACATTTTATATTCACCTATTGTTTTAGGGGGCTCTTTTTTAAAAATCATATAAGCTTCATCAGGTGTCAAAAGTTTATATTTAAGCAAATAAATACTCTGCATACCGTTTAATTCTTTGCTCTTATTCTTTAAAAAAGTAAATAAAGCAACAGAATTAGGTTCATTTAATAATGTATTCTTAAAAATAAAATCAATATTGTCACTTTTAAAAAATGAGTCTTCTTTTAATTTAAGTTTGCTAAAAAGAGCTGGAAAAAATTTATCTTCCTTCAAAAACCATTTAAAAAATCTAAAATCATCACTATACATAGCAAAAGACTTTGCTAAAACTTTACCAAAACTTCCTTTAAAATCTCTAAGTCTACTAGAAGCCTCAAGTCTCATATAAATTAAGTCTTGATCATTTTGTAAATCACCATCCAGTTTATCATAAAATTCAATAATTTCTCTGTTTTTATTAATATCTTCATTTTGAGGAGAATCAATGAAAAATACTGATAATATAACTCTCTAGGCTTTATAAACTTAAAATTATCAATCTTTATAGCGGATTTTAAAAAATAAATCCTATCCAGCAATGGAATATCACTTCTCAGTGAAAGTTCATAAAGAGAATCTGAATTTTTTAAATTAAATTCAAGAGAACCATACAACATATCAAGTTCTCTTTGGGTGCCAACAAAATTTTTTGCTTCAATGAAAAGAATCTCTGAGATATCTGTACTCATCTCCTTTAAATTAGCATTTAAATTCGCTAAAAATAAAATTAGGAACATAATTTTTAAGATACTCATAAGACCCCTTAAAAGCTTATTTACTCATTAATTATCTCCAAGTTAGACTCTTTTAAGGTTTTTTCATTATCATCTACTATAATTTCAAATCCTAAAAGCTCTCTTACCTCGTTGTCTGTCAAAGTTTCCCTTGCAACCAAAGTTTCTGCAAGCTTAACCAACTGATCTTTATGTTTCATCAAGATATCTGACGCTTCTTTTAAACAACCTTCAAGAATCCTTTTTACTTCTCTGTCTACCCTATCAGCAGTATTCTCAGAATATGCTTTTGATTTAGAAAATTCCTTTGGAAGAAAAATCGGAGCTTCATCATCTACCAAAAATATTGGTCCAACATCCTCTCCCATGCCCCATTCTGTAACCATTTTCTTTGCCAAATTAGTAGCTTGCATTAAATCATTTTGCACACCAGCTGTAGTAAATCCCAAATTAATTTGCTCACTGGCATAGCCTCCATAACATATCTTAATTTTATCAAGAATCTGATTTTTATTTATTGAAAATCTATCTTCTTAGGAAGAGAAAAAGCAACTCCTAAAGCTCTACCTCTAGGAATAATAGTAACCTTATGTAAGGGATCAGCATGTTCAAGATAATAGTGCAACAAAGCATGCCCTGCTTCATGATAAGCTGTTTCAAGTTTTTGCCTGTCAGTAATAGTCATAGATTTCTTAGCAACACCCATTAATATTTTATCTCTAGCTTCTTCTAAATCATGCATAAAAATCTCAAGCTGATTATTCCTTGCAGCTATCAAAGCACCTTCATTAATCAAATTTGCAAGATCAGCACCACTAACACCAGGAGTAGCTCTTGCTATTATCTTTAAATCAATGTCTTTTGAAAGTTTAGTCTTTTGTGCATGTATATTAAGTATTGCTTCTCTCTCTCTGATATCAGGAAGAGTAACTGTTACTTGCCTGTCAAATCTCCCAGGTCTCAGTAAAGCAGAATCAAGAACATCTGGCCTATTTGTTGCTGCCATTACAATTACATTAGTATATGTTCCAAAACCATCCATTTCTACCAGCAACTGATTAAGAGTTTGCTCTCGCTCATCATGACCGCCACCAAGACCAGCACCACGACTTCTTCCAACAGCATCAAGTTCATCAATAAAAATTATACACGGGGCATTTTTCCTCGCATTGTCAAATAAATCTCTAACACGACTTGCTCCAACTCCTACAAACATTTCAACAAAGTCAGACCCTGACATATGAAAAAAATTCACGCCAGCCTCACCTGCAACAGCTTTGGCTAATAAAGTTTTTCCTGTTCCAGGAGAACCAACTAAAAGAACACCTTTTGGAATCCTTGCACCTATTTTTTCAAATTTTGTAGGACTTCTTAAAAATTCAACTACTTCACCAAGCTCTTGCTTAGCCTCTTCTTGACCAGCAACGTCTTTAAAAGTAATCTTATTCTTACCTGCTTCATACTTTTGAGCATTACTCTTTCCAAATGAAAAAACTTTGCCACCACCACCCTGAGTTTGACGAAATATAAAAAAGAAAAAAATAAAAAATAATATCCATGGTAAAGTTTGAAGAACAACACCAATCAAAGATGCTTGACTCTTGCCAGAACTCACTTCAACTTTTTTAGCCTTAAGTTCAGACAACAAATTAATATCAAAATAAGGAATATTAGTAGAAAAATGGGATTTCTCTAAATTTGAATTTTTGACAATAAACTGAATTTGACTTTTATCGATTATTACAACAGACTCAATTAAATCACTATCTAAATAAGTTTGAAATGTACTATAAGGAACGTTCTTATAACTCTCTCCACCCCGCATAAAATAAGACATGAATATTGCTAAAATTAAGAAGACTATAACGAGGACTAAAATCCAATTCTTATTTTTCTTTTTATTATTAGATTTACCATTATTATTCAAATTATTATTGTTAATATTCATTCCTTTAAAAATCCTCCGAACAAAGATATATTAATTTTTTTAAGAATACTCTTATCATTCCATATTAAGTTTAAAGTATTTAAATCAATAATTCCAATTATCTTATTATTTAACACTAACAACATTAAATAAAGTGGATTATACCTTACAAACTTAGAAAAGAACTTCTTCGATTGTAACTTGTTTTTAAAAAATTTATGCCTAAACTCATAAGAACAACATCTTACTGTTAGCATAGAATCATCTTCACACTCCAAATATTCTAACAAAATCTTACCTAAAGATAAACTATGATATTCATTAACTCTTAAGAAAAAATCAAAAGGCTCCCGCAGCTCCTCGGATTTCTTAAAGATAAGATTAACTTTGTCTTTACGCTTTTCTAAAAAAAAATCATTGGTTTTAAGTAAAATTTTACTTTTTTTATCAACAAGATTTACTCTAAAAATTTCACCTAAAGCTCCATATGACAAACTTGATATAATACCCTCTAGGTTTAAAATCTTAAAAAGACTCCTAAAAACCAAATACTTTGGCAAACTAAAAAAAACCATAGCATCAAAAAAATAATAATAGTTACCCTTACTAGGGTGAAGAAAATCCTTCCTATCAAAATAATTCACAAGCTCACCTGAAAAATCAGCTATCCTTTTTAGACCTCTTTCATATCCTTGAAAAATTTTTTTAATAACTGGAATTAGATTATTTCTAATTCTATTTCTTAAATATAAATCTTCATAATTAGTACTATCAATACAGTAAACAATATTATTCAAAGAAAGAAATTTTTCTATTTCTTCTCTTGATACCTCAAGTAAAGGTCTAATAATATTACCATTGATAATTGGAATACCAGAAAACCCATCTAAAAATGAACCTTGGAAAAATCTCATCACTAAAGTCTCAAACTGATCATTTTTATTATGTGCAATAGCAATATAAATAGCTTTATTTTCATTAAAAGCCCTTAATAAGGCATCATAACGATATTTTCTGGCCAGCTCTTCAACTGACACATTAAGTCGCTTAGACTCTCTCTTTATATCAACACTACATCTATTTATCTGATAAATAATATTATAAAAATCACAAAATTTTTTTATATGTTCTATTTCTAAATTCTGCTCAAACTCTGATCTTATACAATGCGCAAAATAAAGCGCAATAACATCATTATTTAAATATTTCTTTAACCCTAATAGCAAGGCAGTAGAATCTGCACCCCCAGAAAAAGCAACAATTACTTTCCCTTTAATTAAAGAATTTTTCTTATAAAAATGATCTATTCTTGTTATTATATTATTCCAAAACATCAAAAACTACTAGAATTAATAGTCGCAACCTTATGTTCAAAATTTAGCTCATCAATATCCAATATCTCTTCACTTAAAAAGTCAAATATATTGTCAATACACTTAGTCTCATCATCACTAAATTTCGCAAGAACAAAATCTTTAAGACTAAACTGTTCATTACTGCCAACCCCAATATAAAGTCTACTATATTTCGTACTCCCAAGACTACCAGAAACAGAACGAAGTCCATTATGCGTAGACACACCCCCCATCTTTTTTAGTCTGCATTTTCCTAAGGGCAAATCAACATTATCAACCACAACCAACAAATTAGCCATCTTCATACAAAACTTAGCGAAAACAGAAGGAAAAATGCTGCCACTTAAGTTCATATATGTTAAGGGCTTAATTAAAACTATTCGTTTATTCTTAATTTTAAAATCAGAATACTCATAATTTTTAAATCTGCACAAAGAAAGATCATTCTTTGCAACCAATTTATCTATAAGTTCAAAACCAACATTATGTCTAGTATGCAAAAAATTAGACCCGGGATTCCCCAGGCCAACTATTAACAAATTCATAATTTTTTCATTTCACAAGTAAAATAGCTAAATTTTCATCCTTTTCAGCAAGTTTAACATTATCAGGAAGCTTAACATCCTTCAAAATTACTTGATCGCCTCTCTTAACAGGGGTTAGATCTACTTCTATAAATTCTGGCAAATTTAAAGGCAAAGACTTAACCTTGACTTTAGTCCTAAGTACACTCAAAGATCCACCTTCCTTAACACCAATAGATGCACCTACAAATTTAATTGCAACATCTTTTTCAATATCTTTAGTACTATCAACTTCATAAAAATCAATATGATAAATAAATCTTTTAGTAAGATTTTCACTAACATCTTTAATAAAAACACACCGTTCAACTTCTCCATCACTTAAAACTAATACAGTATTATCAGTAAATTTCGCAAACTTTTTATTAAACTCACTACTCTTAATCTTTATATGCAAAACACTATCTTCCTTTCCATACACAACAGCCGGTATATCAGATTTTGCTCGTATCCTACGCGCAAACAAAGATCCAAAATCTGACCTACTCTCATATCTTAAAATCCTACTACTATCCACAATGAAACTCCTAATATAAAATACTGGGACGGAAGGATTCGAACCCTCGCATGACTGGACCAAAACCAGTTGACTTACCACTTGTCGACGTCCCAAATACTTAATTATCCATAAGTCAAAAGGATACAAAATACAATAAACTTTGTCAATAATATTTTATTAGCCCATTTCAAGACCAAGATTTAAAGGATTTTCCTTAACATATTCTTTAAAAATAGCACTTTGCAAAAGTTCTCTGAAGCTTTGATTAATAGGATGTACAATGTCCTTATACTCCCCGGCCTTAGTTCTCCTATTAGGCATAACAATAAAAACACCTTTTTGCCCCCTAATAACCCTGATATTATGCAAAACTAAACAATCATCAAAAGTAACCGTCACATATGCCAATAGCTTTGAACCGAAATTTTTATTATCAACTCTCCTAATTCTTACATCTGTAATATTCACTTCTAGGCCTCCCTAAATACATGTTTTAAATCTAGAATATTTTTAATTTTTTGTAAATAATTTTTGAGATATTTTTATTTTTTTTAATTAAATTACTTTAATTAAAAACTCTTAAGGATAAATAACTTCTCCCTTATCCCATATTTTCTCAAGCTCATAGTATTCTCTGCCCTTTTCACTCATTAAATGTATGACTAATCCTTCACATGAAATAATTGTCCAATCAAAACTAAAGTCTTTTCCTTGAACACAATAATCAAACTCCATCTCCTTAAAAAAGGTCTCCAACCTTTCAGTATACAAAGCTTCCATTTGCTTAAATGATGCAAGTGAAACAATAATAAAAAAATCAGCCCAATTGCAAACAGAAGTAACATTAATACCTAAAACATCAATTCCGCCAAAATCAGATATAATATTACACAATGTTTTAACATCATCTGTTCTTAACATATCTCCCATCAAAATCATCTCCTAAAATAATTATTACATCAGGACTCATTTCGGGTATATCAAGTCCTAAAGTATCCATATGAAACTCAGAAATTGGTTTAATATTCTTAGCTCCAATTACATCCCCAACCTTAATGGCAATCTCTAAATTATCTGAATTATTTATTATTACTGTATGAGAATAATTATGCCTATCTGCATTGCCAAATCTAACAACTTTAAATTTAAAAGATTTAAAAATTTCTGCCGCATTCCTTGCAAGTCCAGCAGTCTGAGTACCATTTAAAATAACAACTTTGTTTGCCTCTTCATTTCTACCTTCACCCATCAAGTCTTTATTTAGATTTTCTATTGATTCCTTAAGAACTGCCCCACCATAATAAGGAAAGACAACTTTAATTAAGTTATCACCATCCTTAAATATTTCCTCTTGACCCTTAATACTAATCAAAATCAATTTCTCATTATTGATTTTATAATTAGCAAGAATATATTCAAATACGGTCTCAGAAAGATTAGTTTCCAACATAAGATACATCTTGGAAAAATAATCATACTCTTCTTGAAAATCTGAAAATTGTATTAAGATTTTTTTGAAAAATTCCTTAAAAAATTCAAATCTTTCATCATAAGAAGCAATATCTCTGAAATAGCTCAAATAATCATAAGCCTTATCTCCATCAAAAATTGAGTTGCCAGCCGATATTAAAATAGGACGTGAGGAACTGTACACTTTAACAGAATTTTTAACAAGAAGTCGTATTCCACCAAGATAGTCAACAAATTTTACAAAATTATTCTTTTTAAAACGAATATAATAATCGGGCTCATGATTTAATTGGCTAGACACCTTAGCCAAAAACTCACTAAAGCTATTTTTTTTATACAAATCTTCAAACCAAGATATATTTCCCTTCAAATCTTCATAACCCGTATAAACAGGAATATCCAAAAATCCAACATTGCCTGTTTTGATATTAATAAAAATCTCTTGCATGCTCAAAAGATTATTATTATTATCTTCTACAAGAAATAAAAAGCTAATATTACTCTTAGTGTTCAATTCAAAATATATCTGCTCTCTTTTAGAACTATCAACAAAAAAAATTATAATACCAAGAACTATTAAAACCATTAAAACTAAAAAAAATAATTCTTTTCTCAACTATTTACCTTTAACATATAAATTATTATTTTTAATATATTGTAAAACATCAAAGGGAAGCAAATAATCTACTGGACATCCTTCCTTAATCCTATTTCTGATCTCTGAAGAAGAAATAGGAAACATTCTATTATCAATATAAACATGCTTAAACCGACTAATTAGTTTAGTACTATAAATCCTATGAACAACCACAAGATTAACAGATTCAGCTATTCTCTCTGGATTCTTCCATGAAGAAAAATTCTCAAAAGAATCATCCCCAATTACCAAATATATATCATCATGAACATACTTATTCTTAATACAATTAATAGTATCAACAGTATAAGTAATTCCACCATTTATGATATCGCATTCATCAATCAACATATTACTTTCATATTGTAGCGCCAACTTAAGCATCTCAATTCTGTCCTGAACACTAACATTTTCAACAGGTTTATGAACAGGATTATGAGTAGGAACAAAAAGTATTCTGTCAACATTCAATAAATGCTCTATCTCTTTTGCTAAGAATAAATGACCAATGTGAACAGGATTATAAGTGCCACCCAATATTGCTATTTTCATATATCTCCCATATTATGTATTTAATTAAAATCTGAATAACATCAATTTTAAGACTTCAGATATAACAATTTTTTTCAAATTCTTGACAAAGTAAAAAGTTCACTAATCAGTTCATCTAGGCCTCTATTATCATAAATAGAAATTCCTAAAACTCTTTCCCCACTTAAAGTTTTTTTCAACTGAGCAAAATTCTCAATGGCCCCTTCTAAATCAAGTTTATTGGCAATAATTATTCGATTCTTATTCAACAGTTTAATATCATATGCTCTAAGTTCATCAATAAGAATATTATAAGCATCCATAAAATTATTGCTAGAAACATCAATCAAAAAGACCAAGATTTTAGTTTTTGAAATATGCCTTAAAAATTCAAGTCCAAGACCCACACCTTGACTTGCACCCTCAATTATTCCAGGAATATCAGCAATTACTAAATCATCATAAAAAACTCTCAAAACACCAAATTGCGGTATTTGAGTAGTAAAAGGATAACTTGCAACCCTTGACTTTGAAGCAGTTATTTTAGAAATAAGAGAAGATTTGCCTGCATTAGGGAGCCCAACAAGCCCAATATCAGCTATCAATGTTAATTCAAGACGCAAATCTAAGGTAGCACCAAATTCTCCAGGTTGAGCAAATCTTGGTATCTGTTTTATAGAACTCTTAAAATGTGCATTTCCAAGTCCACCTCTTCCGCCCTTTAATACAACAATTTCATCATCAAGATCCTGCAACTCAAATAACAAAAAATTGGTAGAAATATCATATACACAAGTATTTGGGGGAACAAAAATAATCAAGTCATTACCAAAAGCCCCACTCTTCCTAGAACCCATCCCAGGCTTACCATTGCCAGCAATAAGTCTTTGACCATTTTTATAAAGAGAGAGAGTTTTAAGATTTGCTTTAACTTTAAAGATTACATTTCCACCTTTCCCCCCATTACCGCCATCAGGGCCTCCCTTGGCTTTAAATCTTTCACGCAAAAAGGAAACACATCCAGCACCTCCATTGCCTGAGGACACAGTTATGTTTACATAGTCTTTAAATATATGCAAATCAACCTCAAATATAATATCTCAAATATTATATTAAATAATATTTATATACTTTCGGCCTTTACAAGTTTTAAACTCTACTATACCATCCTTTAATGCAAATATCGTATAATCTCTGCCAAGTCCAGAATTTTTGCCCTTATGAAATTTCGTACCTCTCTGTCTTACAATAATCTCTCCAGCCTTTACAAATTGCCCACCACTACGCTTAACACCAAGTCTCTTAGATATAGAATCTCTTCCGTTCTTAGAACTACCACCGCTTTTACTTGTTGCCATTAATTTCCTCCAAAATCAATTTAATATCACAAGGATATTCCCAACATAAATCTTTTATTCCTCGTATCAAAAACCCACTATAATACAAAAGACTCTGCTTATTCAAATTCTTAAAAGATGCCTTAAACTCTAAATAACCTTTCACAGCATTATCTATAATAAAATTCTCTCTCTCATAATCAAGAATACTCAAAAAAGTCCTTAAAATAAAAGAAAAAGAAGAACAAACTATATTAATACCATTATTACCCTTAGCATGCCCATTAGCTAAAATATAAACAACTATATTGTCACGTGTCTTTATTAGAACATTAATCACTAACTAACAATTATATCATTAACTAAAACATAAGAATAAGACTGACGATGTCCAACTTTTCGCTCACTTGCCTTTCTTCTCCTATACCTATAAGAAATCACCTTTTTATCCTTCTTGTCCCCTATATAAGTGCATTTTACACAACAACCTGGAACATAAGGCTTTCCTATCTTTACATCACCATCCTTATTTACAAGCATTATATTATTAAATTCTAATTTATCACCTTCACAAGCCCCAATCTTATCTATCTTTAACATCTCTCCCATAACCGCCTTGTATTGCTTACTCTTTATTTCCAACAACGCATACATCACAATCACCTCTCATATTCAGCTAAGTATTATAAATTTAATAAAATGTAAAGTCAATTATTCAAATTTGATCAAATCATTTGTTTTACCAAGTCTCTCTTAATTAACACAAAAAAACAATATTAATATTTATTAAATAACTATAAGGAATACTTAACAAGAGAATTTAATCTATACTCACTTAAGATATCCCTACCATTAAGACCCACAAGTTCAATAAAACAAAATATATCAGATACCACTCCACCTGCCTTTTGAAGCAACATAGCAGCCGCCTTTAAAGTGCCCCCAGTAGCTAAAACATCATCGACTAACAAAACATTTGCATGCTTTTTAACATCATCTTTATGTATTTCAAGACTACTAGCTCCATATTCAAGCTCATACTCTTCCCTTAAAATCTGTCTTGGCAGCTTACCCCCTTTCCTAATTAGCAAAAGAGGCAAACCCATTTTTAAAGCCAAAGGCGCACCAATAAGATATCCTCTTGATTCGATAGCCGCAATACAATCAATTTTCTTTGAAGAATAAAAAGCATGCACATCTTCCATTAAAGATTTATATGCTTCTGTTTTAAGCAAAACATTAGTAATGTCATAAAACAGTATACCTTCCTTTGGGAAGTTAGATACTTTTATAATAAACCCGTCGTAATATTCCGTTTTATCTATCATGTAAGATTTTCCTTAAAATTCAACACTTAATTTTTTATCCTCTCATGCCTTTTAATTGTTTTTATTTTTTAAAAAAATATCATTTTTCTGTCACAGGAGGATTTGGTATTATACCATCTACATCTAATTTTGGAATATCATCTTCCTTAGCTCTTGTCCAAATCTTACTTCTGCCAAAAATCCAAACCTTCCCCTTAGTAACAAGATTGCCCGTTTTTCAATCTATCCTCATTTCAGAAGTATAAATTTTGCCATTATTAGGATCAATGATCTTGCCCTTATCCCACTTCTCAGGATTTTCAAAATATTTAAGTCCCCACATAAAATCAAGGCCTTCGGTAGTTAAATGCTCAAAACCCACAACTTTAGAACCAGAAGGATTATTAACATCATATACCTTGCCACCTTTGATTACATTTAAAATTCGCCCATAAACTTTATCATTATACTTATATACATAAATCACAGAATTCTTAACATTGGTAGCATCATCATACCCAACCCAATATCCTAAAACTTCACTACCGTCTTTTTTGTTTTCTGTTTTCTCAGATTCTGCAAATACAAAATAAGAAAAACAAAATAAAAATGTGATTTTTAATAGATTCCTACTCATGAAACCTCCTTAACATTAGTCTCTAAGCCAACAACTTCAATAGACCATAACAACGAAAATTTATACATTTATTTTATACTATTTTATACTTTTTGCAAAAGCACACTTTATGCCATTTAAATAAAATTATTCAATACAAATTGATACTCTTAACTTAAGACGCAAAATGTAAAAAATACACACAATAAAGAAACTAAAATTGTTAGAATTGATATATAACAATTTTAATGTTAAAATTAACATTAAAAATAAGAAAACACTGAGGTTTGATGTGGTAAGAGGCATTTATACTGCTGCCAGCGGAATGATGGCACAAAGACATAAATTGGATGTTATTGCTAATAATCTAGCAAACATCAATCTTACAGGGTATAAAAAAGATTTATCTGTACAGAAAGCCTTCCCTGAAATGCTGATCAGGCGAATCAATGATGATGGTCTTTATAAATTTCCCAAAGGATATCTAGAAACAGCACCTGTTATTGGTAAGCTTGGCACGGGGGTTGAAGAAAATGAGATCTATTCCTCTTTTGAACAAGGGCCACTGAAAATAACCGGCAATCCTCTTGATTTAGCATTAACTGATGAAGGTTTTTTTGTTATTCACACCCCAGAAGGAGAAAGATATACAAGGAATGGTTCTTTCACGCTTGGAAAAGAAGGTATTCTTGTTACAAAAGATGGATATCCTGTGCTTGGAGAGAAAGGTTATATATATCTAAAAGATAATAATTTTAAAATAACGGATCAGGGCCAAATATTTTACAACCCAATATTTGAAGGAAACCCCAAAAGACTTGTAAGTGAATATGAAAATTCATGGGAACACTATGAACTCTTTGATAATCTCAAAATTGTAAATTTTGAAAAGCCAAGATTTTTAAAAAAGCAAGGAAGTTCACTCTGGCAAAGCACAGAAATATCTGGACACGCCCAAAATATCACAATAAATTCAAGACCTAAAATTGAAATTGGTGCTTTAGAAGGATCAAATGTGAACGCAATTAATGAAATGGTATCAATGATTACAGTTAACAGAGCCTATGAAGCAAATCAAAAAACAATACAAACTGAAGACTTGCTTCTTGGGAAATTAATTAATGAAATTGGAAAGTTTTAGGAGGTTTGAAGTATGATGAGAGCACTCTGGACAGCAGCCAGCGGAATGAAAGCACAACAATATAATGTAGATACAATTGCTAATAATCTCTCAAATGTAAATACTACGGGATTTAAAAAGACAAGGGCAGAATTTGAAATTTAATATACCAAACACAAAGAAGAGCGGGCACTCCTGCTACCGAAGACACAGTAAGCCCTATAGGCAACCAAGTTGGACACGGAACCAAAGTATCAGCAACACATAAAATCTTTGAACAAGGAAACTTAAAAACCACAAATATAAACACTGATATTGCTATTGAAGGTGATGGATTTTATAAACTTCTTCTACCAGATGGTACTTACGGATACACCAGAGATGGTTCTTTCAAAATTGACGCGAATGGAGACTTTGTGACAAATCAAGGATATAAATTATTACCTGATATATCCTTTCCTGAGGGATACATAAAAGATTCTATTACAATATCTCAAGAAGGTGTAATATCCGTAAAAGTTGATAATAATCCTAATCCAATTGAACTTGGCCAAATAGAAATCTCAAGATTTGTAAATCCAGCAGGCCTAAATGCAATTGGAAACAACGTCTTTAAAGAAACTATTGGTTCTGGAGAAGAGATATCAGGAACTCCAGGCAATGATGGAATGGGGCGTATAAGACAAGGTATCCTTGAAATGTCAAATGTATCAATTGCAGAAGAAATGGTTACAATGATTGTTGCACAAAGAGCTTATGAAATAAACTCAAAAGCAATTCAAACCTCAGATAATATGCTAGGAATTGCCAACAATCTAAAAAGGCAATGAAAACTACTGACAATAAGCTTATATTAGTCTATATAGTCTATTCGCTTACAATTAACTTATCACAAATAATGCCGCATGCTACTTATGACACCTGTTTTACAATACATCCTAGCAAGACATATTTTTTTTCAAAAGGATACTCAAAAATGTGCAATAATAATAATTTATCACAAATTTATATAGGTTCACATTTTAAACAAAAGCAAATAATATTTGAAATGATAAACTTCATCACAAAAGATCTAGCAAATAAAAATATTTACATACTACAATTTAGTTTTGACGAATCAGAAATCAATATAGAAAACAAATTCTCTAACAATCTCAAATTCAAAGCAATAAAAGATAGCTCTTATAAAAATATACCTATACAAAAAACTTTGATTTATTATGCAAAACAATTTGAAAATTATCAAAAACATAATAAAGTAAATATGTATATTGACATAATAGAGCCAATTGTATTCGCAAAAACAGATTTAAAAACAGGTCAAAGTTTAAACGAAAATAACGTTTATTTTAAATATAAAATAAATACAACAATATACAATGAAACTTTAAGCTTAAACGAATTAAATGAAAGTAAATACATTGTACTAAAAGATATTATGAAAAACAACATGCTAAAACTAAATCAAATACAAAAACAACAATAATGAACATCTAAGTATATAAATTCTCTCTCAAATTCATTATTAATTTTATTCTTCCATTATAATAATGAAATCACTATAAGAAATTTTTCTTTAATGTTATAATTAAATTTTAAAGTATATAAACAACTCCAAAGCAAAAATGAATAGACTAAAGACAATTGAAATAATATTAAAATAAAGGTAAACTATATTGCCATACAAGGAATAAAATCATGAAAAAGCTGATAATATTAGCAATATTAAACTTAAATGTGGCATTAAATTCATTTGCACAAGAAAATCAACTTTCAAGAACTCCTTCTAATGGAAACAATATTATCAATCAAATAAGTGAACGAACAAAATTAAAGGATATGGCCGAAATAAGATCTACCGATTCACACACATTAACAGGAATTGGAATCGTAGTAGGACTTACTAATAAGGGAGATTCTATTAAAAACAAAGAAATTTTAAATAAAACTTTAAATAAGATTGGAATAAATGAAATAGATATAACAAATACGGAAAGTAAAAATATTGCATTAGTAAGCGCAACTATCAATATAAGTGGAAATATGATCAAAGGCACAAATCAAGATGTCTACATAGCATCTATGCTAGATTCAAAAGATTTAACAAATGGTATTCTCTTAAGAACAGAATTGAAAGACACTAAAGGCAAAGTACTAGCAACCGCATCAGGTCCAATAACAATTAATACGAAATCAAAAGGTACAGGGTATATATTAAATGGGGCAACAATACATGAACATAATAGTTCTACAAAGTACAATATAATTCTTAAAAAAGAGGATTATAATTTAGCAGATTCAATAAGCAGAAATCTGAAAAGCAAAAATATAGACAACAATATCAAATCGGGTAATATCATAGAAGTTAATATTAATGAAATTGGATTATTAAAAGAAATTGAAAAAATAGAAATAGATACCATGCCTAAAGTTTTAGTAAACGAACAAAACAAAATCATTATAGCAAGTACAAATGCAGAAATAGGTCCCCTTATACTATCAATTGAAAGAGATGACATAAGTTCATTTGAAAACAAGAATAACAGAAAAATAAAAATAGAAATACAAAAAATAAAACTGAATGAATTTATATCAAAAAATGCAGATATACTGCGCAACGAAGAATTAATAAAGATAATTAAAGCTGCTGCAAAAATTAATAAATTACATGGAGAATTAATTCTGGAGAAATAAATATGATAAACAAAATCAATCTACAAAATTCAAGAATCACCAACAAAATGAAACATATAAAAAGCCTACAAGACAAATTAACTCAAACAAATCAAATCAAAAATGACAATAAACTTTATGCAGCTGCACTAGAATTTGAGGCAATATTTGTCAATCAAATGCTTAAGAGCATGAAAAACTCTTTAAATAAAGAAAATAATTTAATTAACGGGGGTCAGACAGAAGAAATTTTCGAAGATATGCTCTATTTAGAAAGAGCAAAACAAATAGCTAAATCTAAAAGCTTTAAGCTTGCTGATTTAATCTATAACCAAATAGCTAAGGGTCAATAACTTTAGAAAATAATTAATATTACTAAATACGAATTATTTTCTAAGTTGGTATGATTTTTGAATCACATTAAAGGGGGAGAAGAATGTTGATACATAACAAATTTAAAAGATGGGAGAAATATTGTGAATATATTTAGTAATGAAGATTTAAACATATACCTAAAATCAGTAAGAGAGCACAATTTAATAACACATGAAGAAGAAATTGAGCTTGCAAAACAAATTAAACGCGGGGATCTAAAAGCCAAAAATAAAATGATAAATGCCAATTTACGTCTTGTTTTAAAAATAATTAAAAGATATGCGGGTAAAGGATTAAAAGTTGAAGACTTAATACAGGAAGGAAATTTAGGTCTAATTAGAGCCGCTGAAAAATATGATCCAAGCAAAAATACCAAATTCTCAACTTACGCTTCATTTTGGATTAAGCAGTCTCTCCAAAGAGCATTAAACACTAAAACAAGACTTGTAAAAGTACCATACAGAAAAGAAAACCTAATACTCCAAATAAATAAATACCTTATGGAAGAAGAAAAAGCTCCCAAAAAAGAAGACATAATGGAAAGATTTAACTTAACAACAGCTCAATATGTCAAGATCATTCCTTATCTTGAAAAAGAATATTCTCTTGATAAAAAAATAGAAGGTTCGGAAAATTCTACACTTCTAAATCTTTATGAAGATAATTCTTTTAATCCTGAGAGTACTCTTGAACAAAATTCAACCTTAAAACATCTTAATCATATATTAGAGACAAAACTAAACGATAAAGAAAGGTACATTATAAGAAAAAGATATAATTTAGATAACAGTGACAAAAAAAGCACTTTAAAAGATATTTCTAATGAACTTGGAATATCCTCAGAAACCGTAAGACAGATTGAAAAAAGAGTCCTCAGAAAACTCAGAGAAGAACTCTATCAGTAAATAGAGCCAGCATTAAATTATAGGCATGAATATTAAGAATGCTTTTATTTTACTAAAAAAATATAAATCAAAAATCACAATATTGTTTGTTATCACCACATCTTTTGCTTCAATAATTGTAATGTTTTCTAGTCTTGCATATATGCAATCAAATTCAAAGAAAATTAATTTCAACCTCAAAGAAAAATTACAAAAAATCAAAAATACAAATTTAATGAAAACACAAAAAAGTCTAAAATTTAATAATTTAAAACCCAAATTCTATCTCATAATTGATGATGTTGGCTATGATGAATTTATGTTAAATGAATTCATCAAAATTGACTTAAACATCAATTTTTCAATCATACCTTTTTTGCCAAAATCAATGGATTTTTACAATAAACTAATAAACAAAAACAAAATCACAATGATTCATTTTCCGATGCAATCAAAATATAAAAATTCAATAGAAAGATTTCATATAAACATCAATGATAACGAATCTGTAATACGAGACAAAATTGAAAAAACATTCAAAACTTATCCCAATGCAAAGATCATGAATAATCATATGGGAAGCCTTATTACCTCAAATGAAAATATAATGAAAATTATTCTAATGAAACTTAAAGAAAAGAATAGATACTTTTTCGATAGCTTAACTACTACAGACAGCATATCTGTACAAATTGGTAAGCAAATTGGAATCATGGTAGAGCAAAGAGATATATTTCTTGATAACAAAGATAATGAACAAGCGGTCATTAAAGCGCTTGGTCGAGCAAAGCAAATAGCAAGAACAACAGGTATTGTAAAAGTAATAGGTCATATTTGGTCAAAAAACACGCTTAAAATACTAAAACAAGAATCAGAAAGTCTAAATAAAGAATTTGAATTTAAAAATCTAATATACCTTTATCAAAAAGAGGAAAATAATGATAGTGCTTGGAATCGAGAGTTCATGCGATGACTGCTGCGCAGCCATAGTAAAAGATGGTATCAATATCTTGAGTAATATTAAACTTAGTCAACAAGAACACAAAAAATATTATGGTGTAGTACCAGAAATTGCTTCAAGACTACACACAGAATTTATCATGTCTGTTTGTCAAAAGGCAATAAAAAATGCTCAAATTCACACATCAGATATTGATTTAATAGCAGTAACATCTAAGCCAGGACTTATTGGCTCCCTAATTGTTGGGGTTAACTTTGCTAAAGGTTTGTCACTTGCCCTTAAAAAACCTCTAATTTGCATTGATCATATTCTAGGTCATCTCTATGCTCCTTTAATGGCTAAAAAAATAGAATATCCTTTTCTATCTCTAATCCTTAGTGGAGGACACACAATCCTTGCAAAACAGAATAACTTCGATGAAGTTGAAATACTTGGACGTACACTTGATGATGCTTGTGGAGAAGCATTTGATAAGGTAGCAAAATACTACAAAATGGGCTTTCCAGGTGGACCAAATATAGAAAAACTTGCCATAAATGGCAATCAATATGCTTTCAATTTTCCAATTACAATTTTTGATAAAAAAGAAAATAGATATGATTTTTCATATTCAGGACTCAAAACAGCATGCATACATCAACTTAAAAAATTTAAAGATAAAAATGAAAATATAACAAACAATAACATTGCCGCAAGTTTTCAAAGAGTAGCTTTTGAAAATTTAATTGTTCCAATTAAAAGAGCAGTCAAAGATACCAATATAAAAAAATTAATCATATCAGGAGGTGTTGCAAGTAATCTTTATTTAAAAGAAAGAATCAAAGAGCTTAATATAGAAACGTATTATCCTCCTATTGACCTTTGCACGGATAACGGAGCAATGATTGCCGGAATTGGCTACCTTATGTATTTAAAATATGGAGCAAGTTCAATTGATACTGATGCAAATTCAAGAATAGAAAACTATAAACATAAACAACCAAATCAGCATCCAAAAGGAGTCATCCTATGAAACGAGTACTCGCTATGCATGATATTTCAACTATAGGACGGGCATCACTTACAATGTGCATACCTGTTATATCATCATTTAACATGCAAGTTTGCCCATTTGTCACTGCCGTTTTATCAGCAACAACAAACTATAAAGGATTCGAAATAATAGATTTAACAAATAAGTTAAAAAAATTTATTTTATCCTGGAAAAATCAAAATGAAAATTTTGATATATTCTATAGTGGATTTCTTGGAAGTAATAATCAACAAAAAATAATAAAAAATATGTTCCAGTTATTCAAATTTGATAAAATCATCATTGATCCCGTCTTTGCAGATAATGGAACACTATACCCTACTTTTGACAAACAAATCATAAGTGGATTTAGAAGTCTAATAAAACATGCAGATATCATAACCCCTAATATCACAGAATTAAAGATGTTAACTCAGACTAATAGAATAAAAACTAAAGACGAAATAATAAAAGCAATATCAAGCCTTGACACAAAAGGAACGGTTGTAGTTACAAGCGTAGAAAAAGGAAATCTCATAGGCAATATTGCTTATAACCGTAAAACAAAAGAATATTTTGAAGTTTTTTCAGAGCAATTAGAACAAAATTTTAGTGGTACAGGTGATTTATTTGCAAGTCTCCTCATAGGATATTTGGAAACGTTCGATATAGAATCTGCTTTAAAAAAGGCTACTACAGTTATTCATTCAATAATCAAATATTCAATTAAAAACAATGCGTCGAAAAAAGAAGGTATTCAAATTGAGCAATTTTTAACAAACACTTTCTAACCCATTAATATAATTTAATACAAAATATTACAGCCCTCTTTACAAGTTCAAACAATTATTTTCAATAATAGATCAATAGTTTAATCAAAGTTTAATACAATATATAAAAGTTGCATTCAGATGCATTATTAAATTAAAATAGAATAATTACTATATATATAAACTTAAACCAATATATGAAAAATAATATGAAAGATAAAAAAACTATTTTTTTTACAGGTGGAGGAACGGGAGGACATATCTTTCCAGGCATAGCAATAATTTCAAACTTAAGAGAACTTGATCCAAATATTAAATTTTTTTGGATAGGCAAAAAAAACTCAATGGAAGACAAAATCATAAAAGAATATGAATATATTAAGTTCATTTCAATTCCATCAGGAAAACTTAGAAGATATTTTTCACTACAAAATATTACTGATTTTTTTAAAGTCATACTTGGAATAATCAAAAGCTTTTTCATAATAAAAAAATATAAGCCCCAAATTGTATATGCAACTGGAGGATTTGTATCGACCCCTTCAATCATTGCAGCAAGATTACTTAGGGTAAGAAGCATAACTCATGAAATGGATCTTGATCCGGGACTTGCAACAAAAATAAATTCAAAATTCGCAAACCAAATACATATAAGCTTTAAAGAAAGTACAAAATACTTCAAAAATAAAAATATCTTATACACAGGATCACCAATAAGAAAAGAATTCTTAAACCCAAATCCAAATATTATCCAAAATTTAACTCAAAATACACAAAAGCCCATCATTAGCGTACTTGGAGGTTCACTTGGAGCAGAAGTTTTAAATAAATTAACTCTTAATATCAAAAATCAAATTGATGCATATTTTATTCACCAATGCGGTAATAATCTAAATACAACTCAAGAAAATAATTATTTAAGACGTCAATTCTTTAATGCAGAAGAAATGGCAAGCATAATAAAATTTTCAAACATAATAATAAGCAGAGCAGGAGCGGGTGCTATTAAAGAATTCGCTAATGCTGGTGCATGTGTAATCTTCATTCCATTTGTAAAGGGTTCAAGAGGAGACCAAGTCAGAAATGCAAAACTACTAGAAGAGCAAAATGCATGTTTAAGAATAGACGAAGAAAACCTAAATGAAAACGAAATTATCAATATAATAATAGAGATTTTAGCAAATAAAGAAAAATTTAACACACTTAGAATTAACATAAAAAAATTTCACAATCAAGAGTCATCAAGCTTAATAGCCAAGCTATTGCTTAAAAATTTAAAGGAAATAAATGCTAGTTAACAATCCTTTCAAAATAACCGGTATAGTTGACATATTAATAATAATAATTTTTTCATCACTAGGACTTAGGGGATTTTTGCGTGGATTTATCAAAGAAATTGCTGGATTTGTTGAGATTTTTACTTTAATATTTTTACTTTATAATAAAACCAATGATTTCAAAATATTAATCTCACCTATTCTTGATCTATCATACGTACAAGCATTATTAGTATTTTTTTTAATAATACACGTAGGATTTTTAATTTTACAAGCATTAATTGAATCGATAATAAATCATCTCAGATTATTATTTTTTAACAGGCTCCTTGGACTAATTCTCGGTTTATTTGAAGCTTTTGGAATAATTGCAATTGTAGTATACATAATTCATTCACAACAAATCTTTAATCCCAACTTATTTTTAGGAGGAAGCAAATTGCTTGAATATCTTTATCCTGGAATTAACTATCTCTTTAAAATATCAAAAGGATAATAAAAAATATGGATAAAACACCTGAAATGTTGAAAGAAATAATTAATGAATATGAAAATGGTAGCTTGCCAAATGCAATACTATTTTGGGGAGACAGATTTTCTTTCAAAAAGACAACAGCAATTGCACTAGCAAAAAAAATTTTAAACACAAAAAATTTAACAAATCCAAACTTAATAATCTTCTCAAGTCTTAACACTGTCGAGGCAAAAGCATACCTTAGTGTAAATTCAAATGAAGTTATAAATAAATATTTGGAATATGTTAAAAATATTATTTTTACCAAATACAATTTTAGCAGCGACAAAAACTTAAAAAAAATAGAAACAAAGATCAATTTTGTTAATGATATATACTATAAAAACACATATAATGAGACAATTACACAAGAACTCATTAAAAAAATTGAAGAAATAATAAAAGACATAAATTTTAATATTACCATTAATGACGTTAGGAAAATTAAGTCCTGGGCATTATCCGAGAAAAATAAAATAAAGATAATTTATATCAATGAAATTGAAAATTTAAGCTTTAATGTCTATAATGCATTACTTAAAATCTTAGAAGAGCCTCCTTCAAACATTTACTTTATTTTATCTACAAGAAACAAAAACAAGATCCCAAAAACAATCTTATCAAGACTCAGGGTATACAAATTTAAAAAAGAAAATAGAGATTTTGAGATTGCAAAATTCAAAGTCACCTTTAATAAAAATTATGAAATGACAACAGAAGAATATTTCAATTCATTTTATAGTGAAGAACACATAAAATTAAAAGAAGAGGTCAGCAGAATTTTAAATATCATAAAAGAAAAACAAAGTATATTTAACCTTGACACATTCAATTTCCTGAAAGATGAAAATACGCTGAAATTACTCCTACAAGAACTTATAAACCAGCTTAGAGATGAATTCTTCAATCACAACCTCAATATTCATACATATCTAAAAAGATTAGAATATTTAAAATATATATTAAAATACAGTCCATATAATCAGAATAAAAAATTAATAATCGAGAATTTAATGCTAAATTATGAGGATTAATGAACAGCTTCTTAAAGAAAACTTTAACAAAATTAAATAAATTATCAAATGAACAAAAACTTAAGTTTATTCAAGATATTTATAAAAAAATAGAAATATACGATGGTATTTTTGCATCCATTAATGAAGGAATCTTAGTACTTGATAAGCTTAATAACGTAATTTATCTCAATAAAATGCTATTTCAAATTTTAGCCATAAATCCTAAGTATAAATTAGCAACACTTAAAGACATTCAAATCCCAACTTTAACTAATTTAATAGAAGAGCTAGCAATAAATGAAGATAAAATAATAGGATTTGAAGTACAAATTTCCACAAATATATACATTAAAGTATCATTTATGCCATATGTTAGGAACCAAAAACTTGAAGGCAATATTATTCTAATTGAAGATATTAGGGAAAAAAAACATAAAGATGAACTCTTCAGAAGAGCTGAAGCTTTGGCTGCTTTTACACGACATGCAAGAAATATTGCACATGAGATCAAAAACCCTTTAGGAGCAATTGATATAAATTTACAACTATTAAAAAAAGAAATAGACAGACAAAACATCAAAAGCACAAAAGCAAATAATTATTTCCAAATAATAAAAGAAGAAATCAACAGAATGGATAAAACTGTGACAGATTTTTTATTCACAGTCAGACCAATAAAAATAACCCCAGAGAAAAGATATATTACTAATATAATAAAAAGTGTATATAATTTATTAAATCCAAAATTACAGAATAAAGATATCAAATTTTTACTCAACTTAAAGAAAGTAAGTCCCGTTTTAATAGATGAAAAACTCATAAGACAAGTAATAATTAATATAGTAAAAAATGCAGAAGAAGCACTGCTTGAATCAAAGAAAAAACTAAAGAAAATAGAAATTTCTACACATGAAAGCAAAGAGGAAATATATATTACTATCAAAGATAATGGGGGGGGATAAAGAATGAAACAAAAGATGATATATTCAAGCCTCAATTCAGTACAAAGGAAAGTGGAAGTGGTATAGGACTTACGATTTCTTATAAAATAGTTAAAGAACATGGGGGTGAAATTTTTGTAGATAGCAAAGAGATGAAAGGAGCAGCTTTTACAATTACACTTCCAAAATTAAATACAGGCAAAATTCTAATTGAAGGATGTTTAGAAGATGAGTAAGCTACTAGTAGCAGATGATGAAAAAAATATACGGGAAGGAATTGCAACTTATCTTGAAGAAGAAGGATATTTTATATTTACTGCTAGTGATGGAGACGAGGCCCTTGAGACAATCGAAAATGAAAAAATTGATGTTATAATATCTGATCTCAGAATGCCTCAAATATCAGGTGAAGAACTATTAAAAATCGTAAAAGATAAAAACTTAAATATACCCTTCATTATTCTCACAGCTCATGGAACTGTTGATTCAGCCGTTGATGCTATGCGAGAAGGCGCTTACGACTTTTTAACAAAACCCGTTGACCTTGAAAGACTGTTACTCATAATAAAGCGCGTACTCAATGGCAAAAACGAAAAAAGACATGAAAGTATATCTCAAGACAATGTCATTATCCGAAAAGATTTAAATTATTATGAGCGCATATTCGGAAAGTCTCTTATAATGCAAAAAACTTTAGACCTTGTAAAACAAATAGCTAAATCAAAAGCATCCGTATTAATAACTGGAGAGAGCGGTGTTGGAAAAGAAGTAATAGCAGATGCCATATTTGATTTATCAAATAGGAATGATAAGCCTTTTATTAAAGTTAATTGCGCTGCTCTCTCTGAAAGCATACTTGAAAGCGAACTCTTTGGACATGAAAAAGGAGCATTTACAGGTGCAATATCTCAAAAAAAAGGTAGATTTGAATTAGCAGATAAAGGAACAATATTTTTAGACGAAATAGTAGAAATATCACCTGAAGTTCAAGTAAAGCTATTAAGGGTACTTCAAAATAAAACATTTGAACGAGTAGGTGGAGAGACTACTATGAAAGTTGATATCAGATTGTTAACAGCAACCAATAAAAATATTGAAGAAGAAATTAGAGCTGGTAGATTTAGAGAAGACTTATTCTACAGACTTAATATAATCAATGTCAATATCCCGCCATTAAGAGAGAGAAAAGATGACATAGCAAATTTAACAAAAATACTCATTAAAGGTGTAGCAAATGAAAATAACAGGGAAGAAAAAAGTCTCTCTCACGATGCACTAAAGGCACTCTATACATACGATTGGCCAGGAAACATTAGAGAGCTTAAAAACGTACTTGAAAGTGCATTAATACTATCTAAGGGAAAACAAATTGTAAAAGATGATCTACCTCCTAAGCTTAGAAATAATCTAAATCAAATAATAAAAATAACATTACCAGTAGGCATAAGCTTAAGAGAAGCAGAAAAAGAAATAATTAAGCAAACACTTTTACATTCTAGAAACAATAAAAGCAGATGTGCTGAGATACTTAAGATAGGAAGAAAAACATTGCATAATAAAATAATAGAATACAATTTAGATTAAAAAATATTAGTCATTTAAACATAAATAAATATAAAAATTTAAGAATAGTTTTTTAAAATTAACAAAACCCAAACAAATAAAATACTTATAACCTCTACTTTAAAAATCCAACAGGATTAACAGGTGCATCTTTTTTCAATATCTCAAAATGCAAATGCGGCCCTGTTGAACGACCAGTCCGGCCCACCCTACCAATGGTGTCTCCTGTTTTCAGGATATCTCCTTTATTTACAATATAAGAATTAAGATGGCCATAAAGAGATTTAATGTTGTTTTTATGTTCAACTAAAACAAAATTACCATAAATATCATTATAACCAACTACAACTACGACACCATAAGATGAACATAAAACCAAAGAATCTATTGGTGCTGCAAGGTCTATACCCGTATGAAAACTTCTAACACCAGTAAAAGGATTGGCCTAAATCCAAAATCAGAACTAATAATAAATCTCTTTAAGGGAAAAATGAACTCAGAATTTAAAAAGAAAAGCATCTCTGTACTTGAAAGATAACTTAATTCCGGATGTTTAAGAAAATCAAAATAATAAAACTCATTAATTTTGTTATTCCTCCTAATTTTTATTCTCTCTGCCTTTGTTAAATCCCTTGCTGCTAGAAGTAAATTATTAAATCTATGCTCCTTATTATTAAGAATAAAAAGCCCTTTTTTACTAGGAATCAAAATCTCTTGCCCTTCCTTTAAAAAAGGAGTATCTAATAAATTGATTGTCGCAATACTAGCTTGCCAGCCATTTACCTTATTTGCAATCTTAAAAAAGGTATCACCATTTTTAACCTTATATGAATAAATAAATAAAGGAACATTTTCTCTCTTATTATATTTAGCAATTTTTGATTTAAGATTATAAAAAATAGGATCTTTATTTGAAAATTTTTTTATCTCTGGATAAGAATAAAGACAATCAAACTGCAACACAAAGAAAATAAATCTTAAAAAGAACACCAATTTATCCATAGATAAACTCCAATTAATTAAATTTAATATAATAAAATATTAAAAAAAAAGAAATAATAAATAAACTTGTAAATAAATAAAAACTATATTAAACTAATCTTAATTATGGAATTAAACGAATACCAAATAAAAGCTAAGCAGACTGCCAAATATAAAAATAAAAAGGAAGAACTAATTTTAACAACTCTGGGACTGGCGGGGGAAACAGGTGAGGTCGTAGAAAAAATAAAAAAATTAGGTCGTGATAAGGATTATATACTTGATGATGAATATTTAGTGTCAATCAAAAAAGAACTTGGCGATGTGTTATGGTATATTTCAAATTTAAGCAATAATCTTGGGTTTACACTTGAAGATGTTGCTATGACAAATCTAGAAAAATTAAAAAAACGACATGAAAATGGCACAATCAATGGTGAAGGTGACGAACGATAAAATCCTTTTAAACGCACTTATTTTCGTGTATAAATTCATACATAAAAAATGATAATTATCTATATAAAAGGTTTATTAATTGGTATCGCAAGCATAGTACCAGGAGTCTCAGGTGGAACCCTGGCTTTAATTCTAGGAATCTACTATAACATAATATATTCATCTACAAATCTTATAAGACTGAAGAAAATAAAAGAAAACTCAATTTTTCTTGGAATATTATCACTTGGAATATTAACTTCATCAATAATACTTGCAAAAACGTTGAAAAACTATATGTTAGGTTCAACAATAAGAGAAGCATATCTAAATGCACTTTTTATAGGATTAACTACAGGCAATATATTAACATTAAAGAAAGAAATAAATACCAAAACAGAAATAAATAGACAAAAAGCTATTACAAAATATTTTTTATTTTTAACTGGATTTCTAGCCATGCTGTTTCTCTTGATACTAAAAACGTATAATATATCATTAAACATAGCAGCATATCAAGATAAAAACTCAATTCAATATTATTTACTAGTCGGTAGCTCAGGAATAATAGGTGGCTGTGCGATGATCCTGCCTGGTATCTCTGGTTCACTTATATTGTTAAGCCTTGGAACTTACAAAGAAATTATTAGCATCATTTCACAATTTTACATAATACCATGCATAGTATTTGGTATATCTACAATAATAGGAATAGGCATTACAATACTAATAATTAAGAAAACAATAGACAAACATCTCGTGAAATTTCTTTATTTATCTATAGGCCTAATTTTGGGGTCAATCATACAAATGTTCCTTATGATAATAAAACTTAATGCCAACCCTACTTTAATGTTTAAACTATTTGCAAGCCTCATGTTTATTTTAGGAATTTATATAAATAAAATACTTGAAAACAAAAAAATAATAACATTCAAACTTTAAATACCGAAAACCGGACTTGAACCGGTACGGAGCTTCCCCCTCAGGATTTTAAGTCCTGTGTGTCTACCATTTCCACCATTTCGGCATCGCTAGTAATGATATAACAATGAAATAATGATGTCAAGAACTTAATATTAGTAAAATTTACTTAATCAAAATACGTTTTGGAAAATTACTCAGATAAAAATTATCATATAAAAAGCTCAAAATAACATATGTCAAAGAATAAAGCGATATTTGCGCTGCAAAATTAGCATAAACTCTATCATCAATGGCATTAATTATATGCAAAGGATTTTTTGAGTCATAAATCAAACTAAAATAACCATTTTTAATAATCATATCCAATACGCCAAAATTATGTTTACCTAAAATAAAAAGCAAATTTTTATATCCATAACCCAAATATGTTATCTGATCATCGACAATAGAAATATCTAAATCATCAACAATTTCATCATCGAAATTAAAAACAACAATGCCATAATGGTTATCATTAAAAATGAAATCAACTACTACTCCTAACTTATATTCATAAAATCCTTTAATGAAATCTAAAATCTGAATTTCAACGTTATCTTTAGCAAGAATACTAATAGAAGAACTATTATTTTGTTGAATAAAATATGCATTTTCAAAACTCCCAAATGAGACTCTATTATTGATAGATCCAATTTCTTTTTATTACCCAGATTCTTAATAATAACCAAATCAAAATTTGACAAAAACATATTATAAGCCACGTCTACCAATGAATTTAAAGAAGTAAAATTTTCTGCCAATCAATAATACCAAATTCCAAAATGCTAAAATTCCGTTTAGGTATACTACAAGATAAAATCAAAAAACTAAGAAATAAATTTTTCAAGTTCAAGTCTAGTTGTCACAATCTTAAAGACAAGACCATATTTCATTGCGGATTTACTATCCAACCAAAAATCTCTGTCAGTATCTTTTTCAACTTTATCAAGCTTTTGAGAAGTTTCTTTTGCAATAATATCATTAAGTTCACTCTTAACCTTATTAAGCTCATTTGTATAAATCTCAATATCTGTAGCAACTCCTTTAAAACCACTTAAAGGTTGATGTAATAAATACCTAGCATAAGGCAAAGAAAATCTACTCTTCGAACCTGCAGCCAGAAAAATCAGAGCACCTGCGCTTGCCACAAGCCCAACCCCAATTGTAAAAACCTTAGGCTTTACAAAGCGTATCATATTAAAAATTGCAAATCCAGCATCAATATCGCCACCTTCTGAATCAATATAAACAAATATCGGTTTATTGCAATCTGATGCCTCTAAAAATAATATTTTCTCTTGAAATACCTTAGAAGTATCTTTATCAATCTCTCCTGTAATAACTATTGCCCTACTCTTTAATGCAAACTCTAATGATTGTTGTTGTATTTCTGTTTGTATTTTCATATCTTTAAAATCCATAAACTTACCTTTTCAATAAAAATAATGTGATAAATATTATAATTAAAAACAAAAGGTTTTGAAACGTCAACATAAATATAAGAACGATATATTCCTATACAACTCAATACAATTGAAAAGCAATAAGCCTCTTAAAAGCAATCTAAGCTTTAACGGTTCAAAATCTTAAGAATTTTACAAATAAATTGCTTAAGTAAGGAGTAATTCTTTAAAATTATAAAGCAAAAGATATATGAAAAGGAATATCTATGGAATATGAATTTGCAGTAATTGGTGGAGGTATTGCTGGGAGCACTTTAACTTATGAGCTACTTCAAAGAAAAAAAAGTGTAATTCTCTTTGACAACGGAATTGAGAAAGCAACAACTGTAGCAGGGGGACTTATTAATCCTATTATGGGAAGAAAAATGAATATTGCCTGGAGAGAACCAGAAATTTTTACATTTGCAATTCAATACTACAAAGAAATGGAAACGCATATTAACTGCAATTTCTTGAAAGAAAATCTCATTTTTAGACCATTTACTACAACAACACAAAAAGAAGAACTGCTTACAAAAATGGAAAACGATGAAAATATAAAAGATTTTATCATTGCAATAAAAAAAGGTAAAGTATACGATTTTTCCAATGATATTTACGGAGGCATACTAATAAAGGGAGCAGTAATGAATACTAACTTATATATACATGCTCTTAAACAGTATTTTTTAAAAAAAAATGCATACATAAAATCAGAAGTCAATGAAAAACAAATTAAAATAAATGCCAAATATTTTACAATCAATAAATTTAAATTCAAAAAAGTAATATTGACACGGGGATATAAAGAGAAAATTACAGGCTTATTTTCATATCTTCCATTCAAACTAGCAAAAGGAGAAATGCTCATAATAAAAATTCAAGACTTACATCTTAGAGAAATTTACAATAGATATGTATCACTAATTCCCCTACAAGACAACAAATTTTATCTTGGGGGAACTTATGAATGGCAAACATTAGACACAAGCACAAATGAATGGGCAAAAAACGAATTATTAGCTAAGCTTAAAAAAATTACAAACCTAGATCATAAGGTAATACAGCACAAAGCACACATAAGACCCTCTACATTGGATCGAGAACCTTTTCTTGGCGAACATCCAAAGCACAAAAACATATTTATCTTAAATGGATTTGGAACAAGAGGAGTATCAATGGCAGCATATTTATCTAAAAAAATTTTAGATTATATTGAAAATAAATCTAAGCTCCCAACTCATTATGATATTAAAAGATATGAAAACTTATATAACACTTTGGAATAACAAAGTTACATGATATTGACAACTTTCTCTTAAAACCTAATTTTAATAAAAAATTTGTATTTAATTTACATTAATATTTCGAAATTCAAAAAAAAATAATATAATATTTAAATGCATAAAAAGCTAAAATTTTACAATCAAAATACTGTATACCAATTTTTTGTTCAAACAAATACTCTATCTCAAATACTAAGGAGAGTAGTACTATTAAAGTAAAAAATTATTTCAAAAAAATAAAAGACATCAACACAAACTGTATATTCATTTTAAAAACCAATTTTAAAACGTATCTTGACATGTTGTTAACAACAAAGAATGGGGAGATTGTTTTTGAATTTTAATATTCATATTCTTGGTACAGGAGGCACAAGACCATTACACAATAGATATTTAACCTCTGTATTAATAGAATACCACGGTGAAAGCTTCCTATTTGATTGCGGAGAGGCTACTCAAATGTCTCTTAGAAAACAAAAAATATCATGGCAAAAAATCAAAGTAATTTGCATTACACATTTACATGCCGATCACATAACAGGTTTACTTGGAATAGTAATGCTGATGGCACAAAGTGGGGGGACAAGAAAAGAACCTCTAACTATAATTGGACCCATTGGAATCAAAAAATATTTAGAAACAAATATTGAACTTTTACGAGTACATAAAAATTATGAGATAATATGCAAAGAAATAACAATCAATAAAACAGAACCTACCATATACGAAGATAAAAAGAAAAAAATTGAATATATAAGGCTTAAACATTCAATAGACTGCGTTGGGTATCTATTTATAGAAAAAGACAAACCTGGTAAATTCGATACTCAGAAGGCAGAAACTCTAAATATACCAAAAGGACCTATCAGAAAAAAATTACAAGAAGGACATGAAGTAATACTTAATGGAAGAACAATTTTGCCTAATGAAATATTAGGTGAATCTAAAAAAGGGATAAAATTTGCATATATTACAGATACGGCTTACTTTGAAGAGTTAAGCAAATATATTGCAAACTTTAATTTAATAATTATTGAAAGTACATTCAAAAATGATTTAAGAGAAGAAGCTAAAAAAAAATTACACCTAACAGCAAAATTAGCAGCAAAAATTACAAAAAAAGCAAAAGTCAAACAAACAGGACTGATCCATTTCAGTGAAAGATATACGCTAAATAAAGATTTATACGAATTACTAGATGAAGCACAAAAAGAATACCCAAATGGAGAAATATTTTTAACAAAAGATGGCATGAAACTTACAGCGGACAAAAATAAATTTATTATAAAATAATAATATCTAAGGAGATAGCATATGATAAATGTAAAAAATGTCACTAAAACATATGGGTTATTTACAGCTCTCTCTAATGTTAGCTTCAAGGTTAACGAAGGAGAAGTACTTGGAATACTCGGCCCAAATGGAGCAGGAAAATCAACCTTAATTAAAATCCTAACATCGTTCCACTATCCTAATCAGGGCAATGTAAAAATCTTTGAAAAAGACATTACAGAACATTCAAAAGAAATATTACAAAATGTAGGATATGTCCCCGAAAAACTAGCTCTTTATCCAGAACTATCGGTTAAGGAGTATTTAAATTTCATATCAGAAATTAAAAATGTTGAAAATCCAAAAAAAGAAATAGATAAGGCAATCGATATTTTTAAGCTTGAGAGTGTAAAAAATAAGTTAATATCTACCCTATCAAAAGGATTTAAGCAAAGAGTAGGAATAGCTGGTGCTTTAATTAACAACCCCAAACTTGTAATACTTGATGAACCTACAAATGGACTTGATCCAAATCAAATTATAGAATTTAAAGAATTTTTAAAAGAATTTGCAAAAAGTAGTACAATACTCTTTTCTTCTCATATTTTAAGCGAAGTTGAATCAATTTGTAAGAGAATAATTATTATTAATAGTGGGGAAATTATTGCTGACGATACAAAGGAAAATATAGTTAAAAATAGGCTTAAAGAAACTGAATTAGATCTCATCATTTATAAAGATTCTGAAATTATAAAGACACATTTTAATAAAAATGATATATTTACCTCAATTAAAATAGAAGAATATGAAAAAGAAATAAACGTTTCATTAAAACTTGCACCTGACAAGACCGAAAAAGAGCTTTTTAATTATATTGTAAGCAAAGGAATGGTATTAAAAGCAATGATGCCAAAACATGAAAGTTTAGAGAAGATATTTAGCAAACTCACAAAGGGGGGAAAGAAATGAAAATAAATTTAAAACAATCTTTAATTTTGTCAAAAAAAGAACTAAAAGTCTTATTTGGCACACTAACTGCATATGTTGTAATGTTATTTTTTCTAATATTTGTAAATTTTTCTTTTATTTTTCTATCGGGATTCTTTATGAAAGATAATGCATCATTAATGTCCTACTTCTCATCAATGCCTATCATTTTAATGTTAGTACTACCAGCTCTTAGTATGGGGGTATTTTCAGAAGAACATAAAACAGGAAGCATCGAATTACTTTATGCCTTACCGATAAGTCCAGAAGAGATAGTACTTGGAAAATTCATTACACTTAAAATATTTACACTAATACTTTTTATTCTTACACTACCACTAACAATAATGACAATTTTCATGGGTGAATTTGATCTTGGCATAATATTTCTTCAATATTTAGGAATAATACTTTATGCTTACTCGGTACTTAGCATGGGAGTATTTATATCATCTATTACTAAAAGTCAAATAGTATCCTATATATTAAGTGTATTCATTTTAATCATAATAGTATTTTCCGGAAAGTTAGTGATGATATTTGGAAAAGATAATATATTTGGGCATATACTTAAGTATATATCAATTACCAATCACTTTAGTTACTTCAATATGGGAATATTAAACTTAGCAGATCTTATCTATTTTATTACATTTTCAGTCACATTTTTGATGTTAAGTTCATATAGCATAAGATTAAAAAAATGGAGATAATAATTTTATGAAAAATAAAAATAAAGAGATTTTAAATGTAACGTTAAATCTTATAATAATTTTTCTAATCTTTTGTAACATATCTATTTTAGTTTTCAAAATAGATTTTACTAAAAACAAAGCTTTTACGATTTCTCAAGTCACAAAAGATTTATTTGTAAATGCAAATGAAAAAATATATATTACTTACTATAGCTCCTCAAGTCTTGACAATTATTTTGCATTTCCAGAACAAATAAAAAACTTCCTAACAAGTTTTTCCGATTCTTCAAGCGGAAAAGTAATTTATAAGGAAGTAGATGCTGATAAACTGACTACCCCTTTAGAACAAATTGGAATTCCATCTCAACAAATCGATTTGAGAGAAATCAATCAGCTTTCAATACTCAAAATATATTCAGGAATTGAAATAATGTATGAAGGCAAACGTGAAGTACTGCCAATAGTAACAGAAATTAGTAACTTAGAATACGATCTTGCAAGCAGTTTAGATAAATTAATAAATGATACAAAAAAAGTATTAGGTCTTGTATTTGGAGATGAAAAATTAAAAACAATACACAAAAACTTTACAGA
This sequence comes from Borrelia tillae, assembly GCF_055693965.1. Taxonomy (NCBI): domain Bacteria; kingdom Pseudomonadati; phylum Spirochaetota; class Spirochaetia; order Spirochaetales; family Borreliaceae; genus Borrelia; species Borrelia tillae. Next base: position 802,626 of record NZ_CM146346.1, on the reverse strand, counting down.
AATAATGCAAAAAGCTTTTAAAACTGAAGTTAAAGCAATAAACTTAAACAATGATCAACTAAACGATATAAATGGACTGTTTATCATTGGCTCTAAAGAAATAAATGAAGCTCACTTAAAAAAAATTGATGAATTCATTGTTGACAATGGAAAAATACTACTTGCCACAAGCAAAATTGATTATAATCCCCAAAATCCATATACAACAACCTCAATTAAATCTGAACTATTCAATCTAATTGAAAGCTATGGAATTAAATATAACGATAACATTATACTTGACAAAAAAGCACCTACTCTTTTTTTAGGGGGTAATTTTCAAACCTACTATCCATGGATTTTGATTGATAAAAGCAATATCATGGATTCTAATAATCCGCTACTTAAAAATTTCTATGATGCCATACTTCCCTGGAGCAACTCACTCAGTCTTACAGAAAATAAAGATAATGATAACGTCAAATATCTACCCTTATTTGCAAGCTCTAAAGAATCTTGGCAAGTAAATGATGAAGAAGTTTCAAGCATAGCAATGCATTCATTCAATGTTCCAAAAACCTTTGACAAAGAAGATAAGCAAAAAATTCTTGGGATTTTAGTTGAAGGAAACATTAAAAGTTTATACAAAGATAAAAGATCTGAAAATTCAAAAATTATTCTATTAGGCTCAAGCATGATATTTAGTGATTATATGTATAACAGTTCTCCTTCAAACTTTGAACTCGCAGGAAGAATATCAGATTACTTAATGCAAAAAGATGCTTTTTTCGGTATTAAATCAAGAGAAATACGTTCAAAACTAAACTTTATAAATTCATCAAAAGAAATGTTAAATGCAAAATTTTCATTAATAATCATGAATCTAATCATATTGCCTATAGCAATAATAATATTTGGACTTATAAGATTTACCAAAAAAAGAAGAATCAACTAAAGGAGAGTGTATGAACAATAAAATAGCGTTATTCAAAATGAAAGAAAATATAAAAATAATAATAATTATAATCTTAATATCTACATTTGTGCTAGGAATAACATTTTCTAATCAAAACAAAGTTGCAAGACTTTTAGAAGAAAAATTTTTTACAATAGATTTCAATCAAACTGCAAAGATTGAGACAGAACTTGATGGGATAATTATAAAATCAGGCAAGGATTGGGAACTCCAATATAATGATATAAAACTTCCAATTGACGCGAAAAGAGTCGATTCCATGATTCAAGATTTAAAACAATTGGAAAAAAATAAGCTTGTAAGTAGAGACCCAAATAAACACAAAAACTTAGGAATAAAGGAAAAAGCAGATTTTAAATTCTTTGACGATAAAAATAACTTATTAACAGAAATATTTATTGGAAATCCAGGAGAAGGGGACTCAAAATTATCTTACATAAAGGGCAGTGATAACAACGTATATCTAACAAATAATATTTTCCTATCATATAAAGGTAACTCTTACAATACATTCTCAAATACTAAACTTTTTGAAGATAAAGATACAAAAATAGAACATTTATCTTTAAAAGTACTCAATAAATCAAAAAAAGATGAAGAAGAGGCAATACAAAATAATTACAATGTGTCTACTAAAGATGGTCTTTATTTTTTTAATGGGGAAGTATTACACAAGGAAAAATTATTACAAATGATACAAGAATTTACAACAGATGGACTTGAAATAGATCAAACTAAAATCAACGATTATAACCTCCAATATAATATTGAAATACAATGGAATAATAAAAGTATTAATCATATTGATGTTTATCTCAATAAAGATGAAAAAAACAGGGATATTTTAATAAAAAGAGATCATGATATGTATTATTACACCACTACTAAATGGGCTTTTTTCAATGTATTCAATTTAGAAAAAAAAATAACAACAAAAGATAATGATTCTAAGGACGATCATCTGAAAGAGACAACAATGAATCATGATCACCATCATTAATATCTCTATGTAAGCGGTACAAAACAAAAATAGAAAAACAAAAATAAATAAGAGACATCAAAAAAAGATAAGAATATAAAATATAAAGTATCCTGTTCTGGGGCAGGATATTATAATATATAACTAAACTAATAAAGTTATCATCCAATTCAAAATTAAATTTAATTTCCTTTATAAAAATACTATGAGTCAAAGAAGATGGCTCTAGTTTATCAGTCAATTTATAAATCGAACTATCCTTTGTATTATGAATTAATATTCCATTAACTGATGATAGCAAATAATAAGAATTAACCAAATCATTATCAAATAAAGTCTTATCAAAATAATTTTCTAAATCTAAATCTCTAAAAAAATTTATATTATTATATGACTTTATATCATTTATTAAATCATTAAAATCACAATCAATTTGATTTAAAAATTTATTGATAAAATAAAAAAAAGTTAGAAATAATAATAAAACTGCAGCAATAAAAAATAAAAAATAATATCTAATTAAATAGATAGCCCTACTCTCTTATTAGTAAACGCTTAATTTTCTGCAAATCTCATATTCTTTTTTAATTTTAAAGCTATTAGCTTTAGGACTAGAATCAAGATCTATTTCTAACTTACTAATAAATCTTATCAACGCGGTTCTCTCGCCATCACTCAACTTAATTTTACTTAAATACTCATTATCATTAAACTTACTTACTATATTCTCAACTTCAACAAAACTAAAATCGGAATCATCACTGTTAATAGCTTGTTCCTTTAGAGGATCTAATTCTAAATCTTCACTTTGATCTAATTTTTCTTCTAAATCACCTACTTCATCATCATAAAGATTTTCTTCTTCAAAATCTTTAATACAATTTTGCAAATCAACACATTTCAAATCTGCTCTTAAAACATCTTCAAAGTTATCAAGCCTTTTTGAACCAGAAAAGCTCTTATCAATTTTCTGTTCTTGTTCCAAATTAACATTTAAGTCATCATTCCTAGAAATAGTAATATCAGTAATATTATTTAAATTACTTAATTCTTCAATCTTTTTATCATCTAAAGTCTTCAAAATCTCTAAATTCCCGTTTGAATACTCAATTTTATCTACTTCATTATTGAAAGCATCTTGAGTGCTTAAACTATCTTGCTTATAAGACGCAATATTTTCTTCCTGTACGCTTCCTACATCAGATAGCCCCCCCTCATTAAGAACAGAATTATCTAAAAACGAATCAATGTCCATATCCGCATCAAAATCAATAGAATTACTGTCAACTATAGATTCTTTTAAAACTTGTTCAGGTTCACCTAAATTTGTCATTGAATCTTGAATATCAATATCATCATTAACAACACTGGTTATACCAGAAGAAGACTTATCCAATGCATCATTCTGAGATGTAACCGTAGAAATATTATCGCCTAAAGACTCATCTTCCCTCTTAGGAATCGAATCAATAATATTATGTGTACTAATTCCTGTTTCTGCTGATAAATTATGCTCGGCATTCAAGTTATCAAAATCATTTCTAGAAATTGATTCAAGAGAAACATCTATATCAGAGTCACTCTCCAAACCATTATTATTAATAAAACTTTTTTTATTATCCTTTGAAATTTCATTAAGTCCTTCAAGCAAAGCATCCAACTCTTCTTGATCAAGTGAAATATTCGGCAAATTATTGTCTTTTCTTACCAATTCACCAAAGTCATCAACCTTAATATCAGTGTCATTTTTAGAATCCATAAAGTTTGCTGGCTTTAAAGAATTAGCAAGTTTTTCAACAGAATGCATATTACATCCCAATATTTCGTCTTCAACTCTTAAAATCCGCTCTTCGACCTTTCTCAAATAATCAACCAACTCACAATGTCTTTGCCTTAAAGAAGCATCAAGTATTAACAATTTTTCATCCAAAAGATCTTTAATCTCTCCAGAACGTAAGGAAATAGTTTTGTCATTAACTGAGTGCTCTAAAAACACACTATTTACATCGAAATCAACTTCTTTAGGTTCTTCCTTAATAAAAAAAGAATTTTTATGATTTGTCATATCAAAATTTTTCTCCAAATCTATTTCAAAACAAAGGTTATAAGCACCCATAGTCAACGACTACACACTTGTAAATATAATATATTAAAGATATAATTACAAGGCGGTATGTTTTTAGTAAAAAAAATTACGTTATCTATTTACATAGGTGTGATCTGCCATTTCATAATTACTCCAATCTTTGGAGAAACAGGAATCATCAACTATAAAAACTTAAATAACAACTTAATTTTAATGAAAAATTATATTGAAAATCTAAAAGACATACAAAAAACTTTAAAAAAAAAGTATATTAATTTACAAACATCTAAACCAGAAATTTTAAGAGAAGCAAGTAAATTAGGATATTATCCTAAAAATTCTATCGTCATTAAAATTCTTGATGACGATGAACACTACCATCAAGGTGATGTTTTAATCATAAAACACACCTGGGGTAATAAAAATATAGAGCAAAATTTTTACTTAATATCAATAGTAATTTCACTGATCTCTTATTTTTTACTAAGTTATTTTGATCAAATAAAAATTCTTCATAAAAGGAGATTAAATCACAGTTAAATATATTCTAAAGAATATATTATATATGTTGCTTAATGCTGTTATATCAACATTTTTTTGCATATCACTGATCGATATGTTTGCAAATGATAATGTAAATATTCCTTTTATAAAAAAAAATATATTTAAAGATTATTTGGAATATGTTGGCATAATCAAGAGTATTGAAAGTTACAAACTAATGTACGATTTTGACCCTAAGACACCTTTAAGCAAAAATCATTTTGCAAAACAAATTTCAAGCAACCTGTACATAGTCTACAAAACAAAATATAAAGGCTTAATATGGGGAACTCCTAATAATTCACCTCTTACACAAGATAAATCATCAATTAGTATAATCTTTAGCAAGATGAAAAATACACTTAAAATATCAATTCCAGGTATTATAATATCCTATACAATGGCTATTCTTTGCATTATAACCTGGTCCTTATTTATACATAATAACATCTTAAACAATATTCTAGAATATATAATGTTATTCTTACATTCAATGCCAAGAAATTTAATTGCAACATTAATATTTGCTTTACTCTTTTATCTAAAAATAAACCCACAAAACCTAATACTAGGTGGATTTGCATGGTTTTTGCAACCCTTAATCTTTAATGCTGTTGTTTTTAAACAATCCCTAGACAAAAATTTATCTGAACTATACATCATAACTGCAAAATCAAGGGGAATAAAAGCTTTTCAAATAATCACACGCCATGCATTAATTCCTTCTTTAGTACCATTAATTACCCATCTTAGAACTACTCTTGCAACAGCTTTCTTTGGCTCAGCATTTATTGAAAAAATGTTTGGAATTGATGGAATTGGAGCTCTCACAATTAATGCAATTAAAACCAATGACTATCTTCTTTACAAAGATCTAGTATTTATTGGTGTCTTTATCATGCTCATATCAAATCTAATAACAGACATCTTAATACATAACATTAATCCTTATAAGGAAATATTAGAATAATGAATAAACTCAAAAAATTATATACCATACTATTAGGTTTTTTTATTTTATTTTTAATAATAATCCCTGAATTAATTAATGAAAATTCCAAGTTTGCAATATACAAAAAAGATCCAAATAAAACATATATTCAAACAATAAACAAACTACCTCAAACACCAACAACCACAAATCCTCTAGGGACGGATAAAATGGGTAGAGACATACTAGCAAGATTAATAATTGCTACTAGGAATTCTATTTTACTTGCTTTGAATTATGAAACAATTTCTGCAATAATTGGAATATTCATAGGAATAGCACTAGGAAGCTTAAAATCTAAAACTTGCTTGATAATCTCAAAACCGATAGAAGCACTACAAACAATCCCATTTACCTATATATTAATGCTAATTTACCACTACTTTGCCAAACAAAAAAGTTATAATATTTTAGAAGTCGCCTGCACCTTAGCCTTAATACATGGGTGGATCAAATTTTCATTCATAACAAGAAATAACACACTACTCATTAAAAATCTTGACTATGTTAAAGCAAGCAAAACTATGGGTGCAAATCAATTTAGAATAATCATACATCATATATTCCCAGAAGTTTTTTCATCAATCTCATCAATAATTCCCCTACAAATCTCTAAAAGTCTTACTACTTTTGAAATAATCAATTTCTTACAACAAGCAGATCAAAATTCCTATCCAAGCCTCGGGGAACTTTTAAAATACATAGAAATGGGAAAAGAATACTTATGGATATGGATAAATCCCCTGATTATACTATTCATCATTAACATCATACTAGCATCAATAAATTTAAAACTTAAAAAATATATGAAACCTTTAATTTCATGATTAAATCACATCAAATGAGTCTTGGCGCAAATTTTTCTAGAAAACAATTCTTACAAGTCTTACTGCGAGAAGTGCAGATGTCTCTTCCATGTCTATTAATGGCCATAGAAAATCTATATTGTTTGAAATCAGGTATTTTATTCTTTAAATCTAGTTCAATTTTTAAAGGAGTACTCTCGCAGGTAATTCCATGTCTCATAACGACCCTACTAAAATGCGTATCTACAATTATAGCCGGCTTATTATAAATAACCCCAAGAATAACATTAGCTGTCTTCCTACCCACTCCCGGCAAAGACACTAAATCAAAAATATTGTTTGGAATAATACCTTTAAACCTTTCCAAGATCATTCGTGAACAGTTTATAATATTTCTAGATTTGTTTGAATAAAATCCTAACTTATAAATCAACTTCTCAACATCTATTAAGTCAGCATTAGCTAAACTTTCAAAATCTTCATATATTTTAAAAAATTCAGGTGCAATTTGATTGACCATATTATCAGTTGTCCTTGCACTCAAAATCACCATTATCAAAAGCTCATAATTATTGCTAAAATTCAAAAAAGGTTTAACATCTGGATATCTCAATAAAGTTTCATCCACAATTAAATCAATATTAAGCATAAAATAATTATAAAGCATCTCGCATTCTAACGAAATATAAGCAATATTCTTTTTATTGACAAGGTTTTTTCAACATGCTATACTCAATTTTAGGCTCAAAAGCGCTAATAGCTCAATTGGATAGAGCAACAGACTTCTAATCTGTAGGTTTTAGGTTCGAGTCCTAATTGGCGCGTAATTTTTTCGGGACATGGCCTAGTGGTAAGGTACCTGCTTTGGGAGCAGGGGATTGTGAGTTCGAATCTCACTGTCCCGATTGTTTCTATATAAGAAGGAAGTTAACAAAAAAGGAAGAATGAAGTTTCATTCTTCCTTTTTTCATTACCTAAAGATTATTCAATTTGTTTAATTTTTTTACCTTAAATTGTTGCTTTAAAAATCTCTTCAAGCTACTTTCTTTAAAGTACTTAAATCTAAAGCAACAATTTTTTTAGATGAATCTTGCAAATAAATTCGATTTTCCTTAACAGTAAAACTTGTAAATGGCAAAACTTCGCCTTCTGATAAAATAAATTTACTCAAATCCTGTGAAGCAAACTTGGCCAATTTCCAAACATTATTATCCTTAACAACCACTAAAATCATTTCTTCATTAACAAATAAAGAAGAATCCCTATTCAACTCAAACTCTGCTTCAGATTTAACTTGCAAATTTTCTACCTTACTAAGTAACTGAAGCTTGGCAACGCCTGAACAAAGTTTTATAGCCACAAAATCGTCTTTCCTTTCATATACTCCGTATCTTCTAATTCCATATTGAGAAGTCTCTCTTAATTTCTCTTCATCTGAATCAATTAACCTAAGAACACCCAAGTTTGTATTAGGATTGATAATTTCTAAAAATACAGGTTTACGAGTTCTCACTCTCAAGAGATAACCTACTTATATCTTCCTTACCTATGTCTGCAAGTTGACCTGACTGTGGTTGCCCTTTAGACATTGATGGTTTATCCGGAAAACGCTTAGAAATTTGCTTATTTGAAACGCTAGGGGAAGTATTTTTAGGATCAGTAGCTTTTTTAAGTTGTTTTTTTAACTCTTTAACTGCTTTTATTTTTTTATCTACTTTTGGTGAATCTACTTTCTTACCAGATTTAATAAATTCTTATCCTTCCTTCCTCTACTCATATTTCCTTTGGACTCATTTTTAGCTGCAATATCTCTTTTATTATCTATTTTATTTTGTATGTTTTTATTTTGTATGTTTTTATTTTGTATGTTTTTATTTTGTATGTTATTCGGTATTTTTCGTAAATTATCTAATTTTTCTTGTGCTTTTCCCACTCCCTCCTCTTCTTTGTTTTTGGGAATGTCACTTAAGGTGTTTATTTTAGTCGCCTTATCATCAACTTGCCTTTTTATATTTTCCTGATCATCAGCAACATCGATTTCTCATGTTGCTCTTCTAAATCTTCGATAGTTTCAGATAATTGCAATTTTTTATCTACTTTTGGCGAACTCACTTCTCCGGGTTTGAGCAAATTCTTATCCTTGTTTTCCTTGTCAATACTTTTTTGTATCTTGTCCCTAACCACATCCCTCTGCTTATCTAGTTTCTTCTGTGAATCGTCTAATTTCTCTTGTGCTTTTTTAATCCCCTCTGATTTATCTTTTAAATTAGTCTTCTCGATCATCTTATCGTCAATACGTTTTCTTATATCTTCCTTATCAGTAGTATCAGTGGCCTTCTCAAGTTGCTCTCTTAAATTATCAATGGTTTCTGTTAATTCATCATCAATGTTTTTTAAAGTAGCAGATTCAATATCAATTTTTTCCTGATCAACATCTCGCATCTCATCCTGAACATCTGTTAAATCCCTTGCAAAATCCGTACCAGCAACTGATTCATTTTCACTTAAAAGAGATGCTACCACTTTTTCTGTAACTATTCTATCAAGATCAACATCTGAATCAATATCTCCTGATAAAATATTTTTCTTAATAGGAATGAAAATATGCGTCTTACCTGCCCATTGACTATAAACTCTCGAAAGTCCTATATTATTCTGACTTAGGCCTTGAAGGGCAGTTGGAATATAAGCACCACCATAATAGTCCAAATCACCTCTATAGGTAGCATTATATATTGTAATGGCTTTAGCAAGTAATTCTGCACTCTCTTTACTATAATTATAACCTTCCATTAAATACCCCATGAGTATTCTTCTAAGATTTAAAATGCTATCAATAGAAGCTCTCTCACTAATAATGAAGACATCTGAACTACTTTTTTCATCCTCACTGTTAATGTACCTATTAATATGATACTTGTTATAATAGTTAGACATGTTATTAGTTAAGTTCTTAGCTAAAAATTCACCAATACCTACTATTTGTTGGTACGTATCCGTGGACTCATAAGGACCTCGATAATTCACAAATTCAAAATCCATATTAACAAAATCTTTCAATTTCTTTTTATCAACTTCTCTAGCATGAAAAGTAAAAATATTTAAAAAGATAAATAAAAAAACAAAAAATACCTGTATTCTTTTCATAATAAATTCTCCCCCTATTTAATTAATAAACTCTAACTACTAATCAAATCAGTATAAAATATCAACTCTAACACACTATAAGATGTATTCAATAAATAATAACACAAAATCATCAATAAAATGAATTAAAGCTCTACAATAATTTTGTCAACACACCGATTAATTTTTTCAGAAAAATTTTGCCTCTTTATAAATTTCAAAAGAGTTAAATATTTATCCCTATATTTTTTGAGATTTTCTTCCGTAGAATTTAGAATTATCTTACGTAAACTTATGAGAACAGCATAAGCTATCTCTAAATTACCCTGGTAATTCAATATTATATACCGAATATAATCATATACAAGCTCATCTTGCTCATGATAATATTCAAATTTAGAAATCATTTTAACTAACTGAATTACATTACTGATATTCTTTTCTTCGAGTGCTACATTGATAAAATTTTTAATTGAATCTGAATCATCAACATACATATAATACTTATAAAGTTGTCCTCTTTGCACGATCCTATCAACTTCACCTTTCGGAGCAAGCCAATTATCAATAACCTTTTTATATAAATCTAAATATTTTTTAGGGAAACTTCCATATTGAGCCAATAAAGAATCCAGAGTACTCAAAAAATTATTATAAGTCCGATTACTATATTTAGCATCTAGCATTTTATCAAGGGTGAAATAAATATCTTCATTCTCTACTAAAAACTTCTCTCTAAAGTCTATCCTATTTTGATGGTATCTATTACCTAATGCATGGTTCCAAACAGTCATATCAAGATTATCTTTATACCTATAATAATAGGCAGTTAGTATCCAATTAAATCCTCCAGTCGCAATGATGCCAACATTAGCAACAAGTCCCGAAATTTCTTTCATATCATACCTGTCAACCGGTTTGAAATACTTATCAAGAGATAAAACTCTATTTGATTCCATGACAACAAAAAGATTCTCATTATCATAAAGCAAAGCTTCCTTAAGTTTTAAGGATAAATCTTCAAAAAACATGAGATTAAAATTCCTACTTAAATTAAAACAAATCCCAACATTAGACACTGCAACATATTCTCCATCGAACTTTTCAAATAAAAAATTAATAGGATAATTTAAATTAATGGAATTTAATGTACTGCCAAAATCACTATCATAAACAATGACATCTCCAGATTCATATCCAACAATTATCTCGTTATTAGTACTCACCATTAATACATTAGGAAAAGACTCAAAATCCTTGCTCCATAATTTCTCTCCTTGGGGATTAAAAGCAAACATTCTATAATTTTCATTTGTGATATAAAAATTACCATTCTCAAGAACAACAGAAGAAGTTGCTGCTCTACCCTCTATACTAATTTCAAAAACTTTTTGACCCTCGCCAAGACTTAAAGCAATAATCCTCTCATTAGTTTGAGGAATTAAAATATAGCCATTTCCTATTGAAGGGGGCTTTACAGGAGAGGCTCCTAAATTATACTTCCATATAAGCTTTCCTCTTCTAATTTTTTGCACTTCGTTACGCACCGTAATAACATAGTATCCATTACCAAAGTCTTTTAAAAGAAAGGGGTACGGGGTTCGATTTAACCTATAAGAATACTTTTTATCTAAAGACATCGTATAAGTTATCAACCACCTATCCTTAGTTAACACCGTAATAGTATTACGTCTCTCATCAATAATAGGATTTCCTAAAATTTGCCCTGTTAAAGCTTTCTGAAAATAAAGATTAACATTTGCTGAAAGAAAAAAATGAGAACATAAAAATATAAAAATACAAACGTTTGTTTTAAAAACCACAAATATTCCAAATGGTTAAATACACAATTAAAAACACACAGTAAATGTATAATTAAAGCTTCAAACTAGCATGTCCTTCATAAAGACTATCCCTTAATTCCTTAACTTTAAGATCATCAATATACTCTGAAAAAGTCATAAAACGATCAATTATTCCATTAGGGGTAAATTCAATGATCCTATTCGCAATAGTATCAATAAATTGATGATCATGTGAAGTGAACAACACAACCCCCTTAAAATCCTTAAGACCCGCATTTAGAGATGTAATTGCTTCAAGATCTAAATGATTAGTAGGTTGATCTAACAATAATACATTAGCCCCACTAAGCATTATCTTTGAAAGCATGCACCTTACCTTTTCACCTCCTGAGAGAACACTCACTTTCTTTAAAGCCTCATCTTGACTAAAAAGCATTCGTCCCAAGAATCCTCTAATATAAGTTTCATCCTGCTCCTTTGAGTACTGCCTTAACCAATCTACCAAGCTCAAATTTACACTGAAATACTGTTCATTATCTCTCTTAAAATATGCAAAATTAACAGTAGTACCCCATTCATAATGACCCTTATAATCTCTATCTTCATTGGTAATCACATCAAAAAGAGAACTTGTCGATATTGGACTTCCTAAAAAGACAACCTTTTGCCCAGGTTCTATGACAATGCTAAACTTATTCAAAATATGTTGTCCTTCAAATTCTTTAGTCAAATTTTTAACTGTAATAACATTCTTCCCAAGGTCTCTTTCACTCTTAAAGTTAACATAAGGAAACTTTCTCGAAGATGGCTTTAAATCTTCAACTCTAATTTTATCAATTAATTTCTTTCTTGAAGTTGCTTGTCGGGATTTCGATGCATTACTAGAAAACCTCTGAATAAAAGTCTTAAGTTCTGCTATTTTCTCCTCAAATCTTTTCTTAGCATCTTTTAATTGTTTGTTCAAAATCTGACTAGTTTCATACCAAAAATCATAATTACCAAGATAAACTTGAATTTTTCCATAATCAATATCAACGATATGAGTACAAACTTGATTTAAAAAATGTCTATCATGAGATACAACAATAACTGTATTTTCAAAATTAATTAAAAATTCTTCTAGCCACTTAATAGACTGAATATCAAGATTATTAGTAGGCTCATCAAGAAGTAATATATCAGGATCTCCAAAAAGAGCCTGTGCCAAGAGTACTCTCACCTTTAAAGCTGCCTCAATATCTCCCATTAAACTAGAATGTACAGATTCATCTATGCCAAGCCCTTTAAGAAGTATTGCAGCATTAGAGTCAGCCTCATAACCCCCAAGTTCAGCAAATTCAGCCTCAAGTTCCCCAGCTCTAATTCCATCCTCATCACTAAAATCAGGCTTTTCATAAATTTCATCTTTTTCTCTTTGCACAGCATAAAGTTTCTTGTGTCCCATGATTACAGTATCAATAACCTTGAAATCATCATAAGCAAATTGATTCTGTTCAAGTACAGCCATTCTTTGATTTTTGGCAAACAATACCTCTCCCTTACTAGGTTCAATAGTCCCACCTAAAACCTTCAACAAGGTACTCTTCCCTGCGCCATTAGCACCAATAATTCCATAACAATTTCCAGAAGAAAACTTAATATTAACATCTTTAAATAAAATTCTCTCGCCAAACGCAACTTCTAAATTACTTACTGTTATCACACCTTTTTCCACCTAAACTTGATCTTTTATTAAAAGAATTATCTTTAAAATTGGATGAAGTTTCAAGTATTATCTAAATATATTGACTTAATACTCCAATTTTTCGTATATTTATATTATCAAATTAAGGAGATGTTTGAAAATGAAGAATATTAAACCTTTAGGTGATAGAGTTTTAATAAAAATAAAAAAAGCCGAAAGTAAAACAACTTCAGGATTATATATACCCGAAAATGCAAAAGAAAAAACAAATATCGGAACGGTCATGGCTATTGGCTCTAGTAAAGAAGAAATTACTGTTAAAATTGGAGACATAGTACTTTATGAAAAATATGCTGGAGCGGCTGTAAAAATTGAAGATGAGGAACACTTAATTTTAAAAGCCAAAGAAATAATAGCTATTATAGAAGAATGAAATAAAAGAGAAACTAAAGAATAAAATTAGTTTCTCTTAAAAAAACCAGGCAAAGACCTTTAGGGTTAGGGGTTTAAATCTTATTATCCTAGTCAAACAAAAATCAAAATTAATTGTGAGAATAATAATGTTTTTAAATACATTGGTTTTTTTTATTTATAAAATTTCTAATAAAAAAATATTTCATCACTTATCATTTATCCATTCATACAACGAATGGATAAGTTAATATTTAAAGATAAAACCATATATTCAAATAAATTTAAGGATATTTATTACGACCCACAATATGGACTTGAAGAAAGCATGTATGTTTTTATCAAAGGTTGTGACTTAGATAAAGAACTTATATATCTACAAAATGCAACAATCGCAGAATTGGGATTTGGTACTGGTCTTAATTTCATAGCCCTTTTAAAGTATATAAAAGAAAATAGCCTCATCAAAGCAAAAATTAACTACTATTCAATTGAAAAATTTCCACTAAAAAAACAACAAATAAAAAAAATATCACAATTTTTTAACTCAGAACGTAACTATTTCAATACATTGCTTAAAAAATATCCTAATAGACCAACAAAGAATATAAAATGTAAAATAACAAACAATATTAATTTAAAAATATTAATTGGGGAGGCTAAAGAAAAACTTAAAGAATTACCAAGCCACATAGATTACTGGTTTTTAGATGGTTTTAGTCCAAGTAAAAATCCAAAAATGTGGAATGAGGAAATATTTACTATAATTGCAAAAAAAAGCAAAATTGGAACAAAACTCTCAACATTTTCTGCCGCAAGAGTTGTAAAAGATGGATTAAAACGCAGCAACTTTAATTACTCTAAAGTAAAGGGCTTTAACAATAAAAGACATATGATAAAAGCACAAAAGGGAAAATAAACCTTCGCAAAAAGAACTCAAAGTTAAAAAACAAAAACGTGAATATCAAAAATAGTTCCAAACGATAAATAATAAATAAGAACTCATACAAAACTACCCATCTTAACTCAATACCACAAATAATAAACGTCAATACAATCTATGTGACATACCTTAATTTAAAGAGATTATAACTATTTCCTTAAATTATTAATATAATTGTTAATTTTTGAAATAAAAGAATTAAATTCTTCTAATTTTGATTTCTCAAAATCAATAACTGCACCGGGAGCATTTGCCAAAAAGTTTTGATTTTGAAGCTTTAAAAGAGTTGAATACTTGAATTTTTCATATTTTTCTAATTGTTTTTTAAGTCTTACAAGTTCTTTATTAGAATCTATTAAATGCTTAATATCTGCAAAACTCTCAAAGCCAACATTAGGAACACCTATCATATTAACATAATTCTGATTGTAAAAAATGCAATCAAAATTAATAAGCTTCTTGGCAATATGTTCATGCTTTTTAAAAAATTTTCCATATCTAAAAGTATCATCAAATTTTAAAGCAACATTAATCTTAATATTAGGAACTATACTAAATTCACTTCTAAGAGTTCTAATTGATATAATAAATTCTTTAAATAAATTAAACTGCTGAAATTCTTCCTTAAAATCTCTCTGATTTACAAACTCAGGATATTTTGTTAAAGCTAGCACATCTTTATAAGACATAAGCTTAGAATAAATCTCTTCAGTAATAAAGGGTATAAAAGGATGCATCATAATCAAAGATTCTTTTAAGAAAAAACTTAGCTTAGAAATAGTTATATTTTGAATATTAATATCATTACTACTCAAATTAATTTTACTAATTTCAATATACCAATCACAAAAATCATTCCAAAAGAACTCATATATTGCTTTAGTAGCCTCATTATACTTATAATTTTTAAAAGCATAATCTATAACAGATATAGTTGAATTTAAACTCATAAGTAACCATTTATCAATGTCATCAAATTCAAACTTATCCAGTACCGCCCTACCTTCTAAATTTGATAAAATAAATTTAGAAGCGTTAAATACTTTATTTGAAAATTTAGCCCCAAACATAAAATCTTTAATATCAATATTCAAATCCTGACCTTGCACAGATAAAAATGCAAGTGTAAAACGTAAAGCATCACTTCCATACTTGATCGATAATTTCAAGGGGATCTATGCCATTACCTAAAGATTTTGACATTTTTTTGCCATCTTTATCTCTTAAAAGTGGCGTTATATATATCTCTCTGAAAGGAACTTGACCTGTAAACTCAAGTCCTGCCATTACCATTCTGGCTACCCAAAAAAATATTATGTCATAAGCTGTAATCAAAGTAGTAGTGGGATAATAATTTTTAAAATCGAGAGTAATTTCGGGCCAACCAAGAGAAGAAAATGGCCATAACCAAGAAGAAAACCAAGTGTCAAGTACATCCGGATCTCTTCTAAAACTTCTGCCCTTATACTCCTCCTTGTCAAGCGAAGGATCAGATTCACTAACAATAATCTCTCCTGTATTAACATCATACCAAGCAGGAATCCTGTGCCCCCAAACAAGTTGTCTAGATATGCACCAATCTCTAATATTTAATAACCAATTTTTATATGTATTCTCCCACTTTTTAGGATAAAATTTAATATCACCATCTCTTAAAGCTTTTAAAGCAGCATCAGCCAATGGTTTCATTTTTACAAACCATTGATTTGATAAATAAGGTTCAATGACCTCCCCAGATCTATGACAGTGTCCAACCTGATGTTTATGACTCTTAATATCTATTAAAAATCCTTTATTCTTTAAATCTCTCTCTATTTTGCTTCTTGCATCACTAACACTCAAGCCTTGGTACTCAATTGGAACATTTTCATTAAGTTTTGCATCTTTAGTTAAAATATTTATCCTAGCAAGAATCATGTCTTTTTGCAATTTCAAAATCATTAGGATCATGAGCAGGTGTTATCTTTAAAGCACCACTACCAAACTCCATATCAACATAACTATCTGCTATTATCTTAACCTTTTTATTTGTAATAGGAACTGTAATATCTCTACCAATTAAAGATTTATACCTATCATCATCAGGATTAACAGCTACAGCCACATCTCCAAACATTGTTTCAGGTCTGGTAGTTGCAACTTCAATAAAAGTATCATCATCTAATAAATATTTAATAAAATAAATCTTTCCCACAACCTCTTTATATTCAACTTCTTCATCACTAACAACACTTCCAAATCCAGGATCAAGATTTACAAGGTATTCTCCCTTATAAATCAATCCCTTATTGTATAAGTCAATAAAAACCTTGTTAACAGCCCGATAAGGACCTGCATCAAGGGTAAATATCTCTCTTGAGTGATCATAAGATGCTCCAAGTTTTTTTATCTGATTAACAATTATCTCTCTATGTTTATCCTTCAATTTATAAATTTCTTCAATGAATTCTTCACGACTAAAATCATCTTTCTCCTTTCCAAGCTCTTTAAGCTGCTTTTCAAAAACCGACTGAGTAGCAATACCAGCATAATCTGTGCCAAAAAGCCAAAGGGTACTAATCCCCCGCATTCTCTTATAACGAACTAGAATATCTTGTAAAGTAAAATTAAGAGCATGCCCCATATGAAGAATGCCGGTAACATTTGGAGGAGGAGCAACCATACTAAATCTTAATTTAAAATCTCTGTTAGGACTAAACACATCATTATCTAACCATTTTTTATAAATTCTATCTTCAAAAAGCCTAGGGTTATAATTTTTTGAAAGTTCATCACTCATTACTTAAAGAATCTCCTATAATATCTACTTGTTCTAAATTTTCAAAAAGCTCATCATAATTCTTTGAATTCATAATATTGTGAAAATATTCACTACATCTTTCATTCTCATTAAAATAAATTTTGAAGTACTTCTTAAGTTTATTAAAATCTTTAGTAAGACTCCAAGTAGAATAAAAATCCATTATATGCAATTTTAATATATTTAATCTCAAATTCAAATTACTACTCAAAAAGTTAGGTACATCTTGCCTAAATAAGTTTAAATTATTAAAAATACCACGTCCAAACATTACCCCATCAATAAAATGTTCTCTTACAATTTGATGGGCTTGCTCTAGACTTAAAATATCTCCATTTCCAATAATTAATGTAGAAGGATTGATTTGTTCTTTAAGTTTAACAAGCTTATCAAAGACAGCAATATCGATAGGCCCTTCACTCTGATTAATAGCAAGTCTGGGATGCACAGTCAACATATCAATACCTAGTTCAAGTAAAAATCCTAACCAATCTTCAATCTCAGGATAAAAAAATCCATGTCTTGTCTTCACGCTAAGCGACAATCCAAATTTAACACATGCTTCTTTACTTGCAATAATGATTTCACGAGCCAAAGATTTATTATTAATTAAAGCAGCACATGTACCTTTTTTAACTATCTTTTTTTAGGACATCCCATATTAAGATCAATACCCCAAAATCCAAAATTACTTAAAATTTCTATTGCTTTAAAAAATTCATTGGGTTCATTTCCCCAAATTTGAGCAATCAATGGTCTACTCAGTTCATCATTTTTTGTTAAAATATGTTGCATTGACTGTTTTGACTTATTTAGAAGTCCCCTTACAGAGATAAACTCAGTAAAATAAATATCAGGAACATCTTTCCCATTCCCTATCCAATGAATCAAATTCCTAAAAACAGTATCTGTAACATCTTCCATAGGAGCCAAAATCATAATTGGACGCTTAATATTACTTAAAAAATTCATAAAATAAATATATAATAAGATAATACTATATGACAAAGAAATGTATAAAATTGAATCTTCAAAAAAGAATTCTAAAACTTAAATTTGAAATGAAAAGCCTGTTAAGTGGAAAATGCTAATGACAATGTTTAAGAAGATTTCAAAAAATGAATTTTCAAAAATCACAAGAATTACAGATAATGTTTGTAATAATACATTTTTTTAAAAGAAGATGAAAGTAAACATAAAGATATGCAAGTTTAAATCATAAGGAATTTACAATAACTTCAGCAAAAATATATGCATTACTCAAAAAGGATACTTATCAAGATTGAACCTAACTGAATACATACTCGCAAAAAGTGAATTAAAAATCAAAGGTTTTATAAAAAGAAATACACAACTAAAGATGATAGAAAAAATAAAAGAAGCCTTTGAAAATGAAAGTTTTTTAGTAATTGAAGCACCAACAGGAACTGGAAAAAGCCTTGCTTACCTAATTGCTGCTATTGACTTCATTCAAAAAACAAAAGAAAAAGTAATAATTTCAACAGCATCGATTAATCTTCAAGAACAACTAATTAAAAAAGATATAGACTCTTTAGCAAAAATTCTCCCTTTTGAAGTCAAGTTTGGAATAATTAAAGGAATGAAAAATTATCTCTGCCTTCGCCGGCTTGAAGAACTTGAAAACAACCTTTTAATACATACACTAAACAAAACAAAATTAGAAGAATTAATTTACTGGTCACAAAATACAAAAACAGGAGATAAAGATGAACTTAATTTTATCGATGATCAAATCTGGGAAGAAGTGTCAGCAAATTCTGAGACATGCTCCGGGATTACTTGCCCCGATGAAAATAAATGTTTTTTTAAAAAGGCACGAAGAAAAATATTAGAATGTGACATTATCATAACCAATCATCATCTACTTCTAAATAATCTTTATATAAAAGACAAAATATTAACAGGAAAAGAAAATTATGAACATAGTTCTAAAAAAAATGATGCTGATGATGAGCTTAATTTAATCTTACCCAATATAAAAAATATAATAATTGATGAAGCGCACTATCTGGAAGAAGCTGCAAGAACCTTATTTAGTAAAAATTTTTCAAGAATTAGTATAAAACAAATTTTTACAAAAATAGATAGAATCATTAAGAAACAAAGTATAAATGATAAATTTAAGAAAAATTTCGAAGCCGAAACAATGCTAGGTTTTGAAAATATTGAACTTATGATAAAAAGACAAAAACAATTCCCATCAATTTATAGAATCACAAATGATACACACAAAACGAGTTTTTATACACAAATCGTAATATATCTGAAAGATATAATATATAATCTAAAAAAATACAAAACAAATATAATGACAATACTACAAGACATGGAAAATAAAACAGTTAAAATTGAAATAGAACGATTAATTAAAAACATAGAATCCAAAGAATCATTAATTAAAAATTTCATCTCTGAAAGTCAATATGACAATCTTTGTTTCTGGATAGAAAATAAAAAAAATATACCTATATTTAAAACTTCAGAGATTTATTTAGGTCCCGAACTAAACAAGATTATGTACAGAAGAGCAAAAAGGATAATTTTTACTTCAGCCACTCTTATGATAAATCAGTCATTTTCATATTTCTTAAATCAAACAGGATTAAACTTAAGCGATCAAAAAATCATAACTGTAAAATTACCATATTCTTTTCTTTATAAAGAAAAATCAATACTCACAGTTGTATCTGACATTGAAGACCCTAGTAAAGAAGAAAAATTTTTAAGTCAATCAACACAGTATATTAAAGAACTCATAACGTTAAATAAAGGGGGCACTTTAATACTTTTAACATCATTTAAAAGTCTAGAATATATAAATGCAAACATTAAAGATTATTTAATTGAAAGCGACATCAATCTTTTCATACAAGGAAAATTACCAAAAAACGAATTAATAAATTCATTCAAAGATTCACAAAAAAAAAGTGTACTTATAGGAATAAAAAATTTTTGGGAAGGAATTGATATTAAGGGGGATAAATTAACAATGGTAATAATTCCCAAACTGCCATTTCAAGTTCCATCAGATCCAATTTTGATAGCAAAAAATGAATTGGCTATTAAAGCAAATGAAAATTTTTTTATACAAGAAACATTGCCACAAGCAATAATGAAATTCAAACAAGGATTTGGAAGATTGATTCGAGATTCAAAAGACTATGGAATCATAGTATGTTTTGATAAAAGAATTTTCGAAAAAAAATATGGTAAATTATTTCTGCAATCATTACCTGATATTAATACCTATTACTCAACTCATAAGAATATAAAATTAATGATAAATAAATTTTTTAAAAAAATAGATCAAAATCAATATCTATATTAATCTATATCCATAGAAACATTATCACCTGGAATTTTGGTCTTCCTTACCAAAATCTCCTTATATCCTGTAGATTTAATAAGTTCAACATTCTTGTGAACATCATCAGCATAAGTAGGAATAAATACTGTAAAAAAAGGTCCATGAGAATTTACAAAAACATTAAGTCCAGCTTTTTTAAGTATTTTATAAGCTCTCTGCGCATAATCTTTCATTTTATAAGAACCTACTTGTATATAAAAATCTGGTTCTGAACTTAATCTATCTGCTATTCTCTCTGCAACTTCAGGACGAACTTTATCTAAGTCAGAATTTTTGTTCAATTCTGGCTCTGTAACAACAAAGTTGTTTTCAGGATGACTTACTTCCTTAGAAGTTTGCTTAGGTTTTTTAGATTCAGCTATAACCTTTTTATCATCTAGTTGTTCCAATATCTCAAGTTTTACAGGTGCAACTCCTATTCCTAGAAAATCCAGTTTTTCAGCAGCGGATTTTGATAAATCAATTATCCTATCTTTTCTAAAAGGACCCCTATCATTAATTCTTACAACAACTGTTCTATTATTAAGCAAATTAGTAACTCTTACAACAGTATTAAATGGAAGTTCTTTATGTGCAGCAGTAAGAGATGTCATATCAAATTTTTCACCATTAGCAGTAGGTTTGCCATGAAAAGCCTCGCCGTACCAAGAAGCAAGTCCCACAATAGCACCATTTAACTGGGCAACCGCAAACAATAACAATAACAATCTAAACCTAGCACTCATAATAAGATCAAATAAACTTATCATACTACGCATTATACTATATTGTATACGATAATATAAAGATTAAAACTTACAACACAAAAAGTAATCAACTCCATCAACTTAAATTGTTTATTTGCAACTTTTTTGCTTTAATAAATTAAGTCAAGTAAAACTAATAATAGGAAGTCCAAGTAATGAAAACAGAAATTATAGAACAGTCAGAAATAAATAAGGCAGCAAAATTTATACAAACAGGAGAATTAGTAGTATTTCCTACAGAAACAGTATATGGAATTGGTGCTAATGCATACGATGATGATGCGGTACGAATGCTCTTTCTAGTAAAAAAACGTCCCATCACAAACCCTTTAATAGTGCATGTAGAATCAATAGCAAAGATAAGTGGACTTGTAGAAAACATACCAAAAAGTGCACTGACTTTAATGAAAAAGTTTACTCCAGGACCTTTAACATTTATATTAAAAAGTGCAGGTAAAATATCTAGCTTCGTAAACGGAGGACTTGACAGTATAGCAGTAAGAATACCCTCAGAACCCGTGGCCTTAAAGCTAATTAAGATGAGCGGGGTTCCAATAGCAGCACCATCAGCAAACTTATCAAGACGCCCCAGTTCCACTAATTTCGAAATGGCAATCAATGAATTTGATGGCTTAATTAAGGGAATAATCAGAAAAAAAGATGGGGTATCGAGAATTGGAATAGAATCAACTGTTATAGGATTTGATCCTAAAGGCAACATATCAATACTCAGACCCGGATCAATTACAAAAGAAATGATAGAAAAAGAACTTAAAGGAAAATTTACAGTAGAATACTCCTCAACAGAAAAAGAAATATCTCAGTCACCTGGAAATTTATTAGAACATTACAGACCACGAATACCTGTTTATTTATTTAGACAAAGAGATAGCATAAGACGGTATGTATTAAGACGAGATACAAAAGTGCTCATTATGCAAGATACTTTTAGATCATACTGGTTCACTGGATCATGGGATATGAACAATATATGTGTATTTAACACATTAGAAGAATATGCAAAAAACATTTACAAAATATTCGTAGAATCCGAGAAAAAATATAAACAAATACTTGCTGAATTTGTGGAAAACAGTCAAATTGGATACTCAATTAATAATAGACTTAAAAAAGCCAGTCTTAACAAATTTATTACTTAAAATAATATCAAACAAGTTAAAACTATTTATTTAATAATTCTAAATATTTAAGGGCAATAGAATCATTTAAATTATATTCAAGAACTATCTCAAAACATTCTTTGGCCTTTTTCTTTTGTTCCATTTTTAAATAAAGAATCCCAAGATTTGAAATAATTTTGATATTATCAGGTTCAAGCTTTAAAGCCTTAAGTAAATATTTAAGACTATTCTTAAATTCAAGAAGTTCCATAAAACAGACTGCAATCTCATTCATAGCATCAATATTTTTAACATCAAGAGATAACACCCTTAGAAAAGCATTTTTTGCCTCAAAGTAAAATCCCTTTCTTCTATATCCCCATCCAAGCAAAAACCAAGCATTCCAAGAATTTTCATGATATTCCAAAAGTTTAATAAGTTCAGAAATAGCTTGCTCTTCTTTTGACAAAATTATCAAATCATATATTCTCTCAAGCTCTAAGGCTAAACTTTTATGAACTCCTATAGCACGTAAAACCTCATTTACCTTATTTTTTAATTTTAGATTATTAGAAATCTTTAAATAATGTTTTAGCAACTTTTGTGCTCTGTCTAATTTGTATTGTTTAACAAAGAAAAAACCAGCATTCGCAAACACATTTTCATTCGGATTTTCAAATTCTAAAAGTCTCTCATAAATTTTTAAGGCATTTTGATTGCTATCTAAAGCAGCCATATCATGATCGATTTTTGAAAAATTTTCAGCCATCTTCTCATACAATAAGGCTAAATTAAAAAGAAGAATTTCATTCTCATCATCAATACCTTTTAATGCCAGAAAAATCTCAAGCGCCAAGTTATAATCCCCCGAATCAATCTTAGTAAGACCTACATGAATAAGCACGTTGACAATATCTGGATTTAAAGCCAATAGAAGCTTTTTATAATAAGGAAAATTAATATTACCCTGATCATAAGCTGATATCTTAAGAATAGCAGACATGACAGACTCAAAATTAAGTTCATCTTGAGAAAAATGTTGAACATCACCAACTTCGACAGGTAGAAGTATACTAGGATCAAATATAAAATCTTTAATTTGACTTGTAAAATTTTCCGGAAGAGAAACATAAACAATATTTTTCAGCATAAATCCTCTAATTAAAATAATCATGGATTAACATAGTATAGTCAAGAGGGATCTTTTCTTCACAGAAAGCAACACCTAAAGCCAAAACCTTACCATTAGGAGTTTGAATAACACTTAAATTTCTTGCTTTCCCAACAATAGATACTTTCTTGCCTGCAATATCAAAATTGAAAATTAAATCATTGTCATTTTCATCCATTCCCTCATAATTAAAATAAGATATTAAAAGAGCACCCCCATAAGAGAGGTCTTTAATCAAACATCGATGCTGAATACCCTTAATCTCAAGAAAAGCTTTATCAGATTTAAGATTAAGCTTTTTAAGAGAATCCTTATTAATAATAATACGTTCATGAATTCTTTGATTTTGCCCAAGTTTCAAATCAAGAAGTTTACCAATCTTAATTGCAAACCCTTCCGGAATAGGGGATATAAAATCTAAAGTCAATAAATTATACTCCCTCTCTTGAACAGAATAAGAAGACGTATTGACCAGTTTAATAACTAAAGAAGGAATAAAATAAGGACCATTTGCAACATTATCAAAACTCTTCAATTGAATATTGCCTGAATTTCCATTTTGGGCTAAAACAGATAAAATTGTATCTTCTTGAAAAACAAGCTTAATAGAATTCATAGAAATAGAATAAATTATACCATATGATACGTAAGTACCAACTTTCAATTCAACAGAATTTTTAATATTAAGGAAACTATTAATCTCAGTGCTCATCTTAATTTCCTTACCCTTATATTTAGTTTCATAATCTTTTATTTTTTTAGACAAAAACATAAACCTCTCCTCCTTTAAAATCTAACAAACATGATAAAAATGCTAAAATGATATCCAGGAACTTTAAAGAAATAAAATTCAAAAATCTTAAGTTATGCATAGAGTACACTTTAAAATAATTCTATCCCAAAATATTAGATACAACCAATAGTTAATAATTTATTGAAAAAACCAAATCCACATTCAAACAAAGTCAAAGTATAAAACCGATCGTATAAAAAAACTATAAAAAAATCTTATTAAAAGAAAAGCTCTTATGCACAGATATCAATCTTATAATATTTATAGTATAATTGTCACGGAAGGGTGTAATTTGAAGAATATTAACTTTAGTACAAGATCTATCATACTTATTTATTTAACATACTTTACTATAGGCTTTTCTATTATTTTGCTGTCAATTGCTATAGTCGAAACTATCAACATTCAAAAAGATAAAAGCTTTGGAGATGTAAATCCAGCTATACCATCAAAACTTTTTGATGCAAATGGTAAGCTCATAACACAATTTATATCCGATGAAAATAGAGAGCTCCTTTCTTTAAGAGAAATGCCTGATAATTTAATAAACACACTTTTAATACGCGAAGATCTTAGCTTTTTTTTTCACAGAGGCTTTTCGCTTATGGGTATTCTCAGAGCTGCTTTTAATATCGCTCTTGGAAGATATTTTTCAGGAGGAAGTACCTTAACACAACAATTGGCAAAACTCTTATACACCAATCAAGCAAGACGATCAATTTTAAGAAAATTAAACGAAATATGGTGGTCTATACAACTTGAAAAAAAACTATCAAAATATGAAATACTTGAGAAATATCTAAATAAAGTCTATTTTGGAAATGGCAATTACGGTGTAGTAGCAGCCTCAAAATTCTTTTTTAACAAAAGTGTCCAAAATATTAACACTGCAGAAGCTGTTTTAATGATTATACAACTACCCAATGCAAAACTCTATTCACCATTTTACAATCCAAAGTTTGCTAAAAAAATACAAAAGGCTGTATTAAATCAAGTAGTATCCAATGGAATTATCAGTCCTCAATTAGCTGAAGCAGAATTTAATGAATACTGGAAAAACTATGATTGGACTCGAATGGCAGACACATCTGCTATTTCTGGCAAAGAAGATAATGCTCCTTATTTTTCAGAATATATAAGACAAAGAATAATTAAATATCTTCCAGCCGGAGCAAACATATACAAAGACGGATACTCAATATACACAACACTAGACCTTAAAGCCCAAAAACATGCGAATGAAGCTGCACAAGATATGATTACACAAGCAAGAAAAATGTATAACTCTACCAAATCATCTGAAACACTGACAATTAATTCAGAACTAGTTCCCGTAATTGATACAATTTCTGATTTATTTGGAATAAACAGCACCAGAGTCAACGGAAGACAATATAAAAAATTAAGAACAAGAAAATTTTATGAAGATAATATCGATTTAATTGCAAGTTTTGCTGCAATACTAGGAATTGATAAAATAGATAAAGCAACAAAAGAATACACGATAAATAATAAAACACATCCAAATTCAATTGTACAACCAGAAGGCGCACTCATAGCACTAGATACCACAACGGGAGCAATAAAGGCAATGATTGGAGGAAGTGGGTACAGAAAGGGGAGTGAATTTAATAGAGCGACCCAAGCAAAAGTACAACCTGGAAGTGCATTTAAAGCCCTATATTTCTCAGCAGCTATAGACTTAAAAAGAATCACAACTTCAACAATGTTTTCAGATTCTCCAGTGGCCTTTTTAAATCAAGATGGAGAAATTTATGCCCCTGACAACTACGGTGGCAGATGGAGAGGAAATGTATTAACACGAAAAGTACTAGCTTTATCCCTCAATATTCCTGCACTTAGAATACTCGATATATTAGGATTTGAAAAAGCAATTAAATATTCTGCTAAATTATTAGGAATAAAAGATCAAAATGAAATAAACAAAACATTTCCAAAGGTATACCCTCTTGCACTCGGTATCATATCAACATCGCCAATACAAATGGCAAGGGCGTTTGCAATTTTGGGAAATAGCGGTAAAGAGGTAGAGCCATATGGAATAAGATATATTGAAGATAGAAACGGAAAAGTAATAGCAAACGTAGAATCTGAAATTCTAACATCAATTAAAAACAAAGGCTCTAATGCCCAAATAGTATCTCCTCAAACTGCCTATATTATGACAGACATGCTGAAATCAACAATCCAATATGGAACCCTGGCTAATCAAAGATATACAAATCTTAAAGACTTTAAATCTGACATTGCAGGAAAATCGGGAACCACACAAAACTGGTCTGATGGATGGGCAATAGGATACTCTCCGTACATAACAACGGCCTTGTGGATTGGTTTTGATAAAAAAGGATATTCATTAGGAACTGCTGGCACAGGAACAGGTCTTGCTGGCCCTAGTTGGGGCAAATTTATGGCAGAATACCACAAAGACTTACCTAGAAAAGTTTTCGTAAGACCTAAAGGAATAATCAATGTGCAAGTACAATCAGAAACAGGATTATTGCCAGAAGGAGTACCTAATGAAACAACAATAAATGAAATATTCATTGCAGGAACCCAACCATTTGAAAGGTCAAGATACTATGAAAACAAATCTGAATTTTTAAACACAATGGAATTTAACATCTATGGAATTGATAAAATAAATGACAATGATGAGCTCAATATCGAAACTAACGAATTTGAATATCTAACCTATGACTTCGATCAATCAAGTAAATCAAATAACAAAACAGAATCTACGAATAACCCTAATCAAATTAATAATAACGCAGATAATAAAGATAACAATTTGAAAGGCGAAAGCAATAATGAAAGCATGAACCATGCTATGTTAAATACAAACATAGAACACAATGCCAACTATAAAAGAACAGATGAAGAAAAAGTAAATGATATAGATGACAATATCAATGGGGAAAAAATAATGGATCCTGTCACAATCGATAAAACAGATCAAACAAATGAATCTCAAAATGACACAAAAATCAAAGACAACGTTTTTACTGATGACAATGATGAAAATGATCATAAAGACGCAAATGGCGAAACTATTCAATTGGATTAAGGAAAATGTTAATAGATTTAGAGCAAATAAAAATTAAAAGACGAATCAGACAAAATATAGGAGATACCACATCTCTGAAAGAAAGTATTAAAAAACATGGTTTAATTTATCCAATAATCATAGATAAGAACAAAAATCTAGTAGCAGGTTTTAGACGATATCAAGTATTAAAAGAACTTGGATACAAAGAAATCGACGTCAAAGTCATTCCCATAGAAGACAAAAAGACATTGCTTGAAATCGAACTTGATGAGAATAATATCAGAAAATCATTTACAAAAAGTGAATCAGAAGTAGGAGAAGAACAACTACAAAACTATTCAGAAAAAAATATAATTATAAGATATTTAAAACTTATAATACTCAAAATAAAAAAATTCTTTAAAAAAAACAACGCAAAATTTAAATAAATAAATTCAATACACAAAAACTATGGAGGTTATTTTATGACTAGTTATATAAATCTTAATAAACTTAAAAGTTTTCAGGAATTAAAGCAAACCGCTCCCGAAAAACTAAAAAATACGTTAAATAAAACACGTATCAAAACATATGATATTAAGATAGACGGGCACCAAGTACATTATAACTATGCCACAAAACAAATTAATGAACACCATCTAAAAATATTTCAAAGTTTAAGCGATGAAGCAAATTTAATAGAAAAATATCAAGAACTCATTGATGGAACACATATTAATATCAGTGAAAATAGAAAGGTTCTCCACCATTTAACAAGAGGGCAACTTGGAAAAAAGGTCACAGAAGATAATGAAGATATGAAAGAGTTCTTTGAAACTGAACTTAATAGAAGTTTTGAATTTGCAACTCAAGTTCAAAATGGAACAATTAAAAACATAAATGGCAAAGTCTTTAAAAACGTGGTACAAATTGGAATTGGTGGCTCAAGCCTTGGTCCAAAAGCACTATATACCGCAATCAAAAATTATGCTAAAAGTAAAAATTTACATCTGATGAAAGCCTATTTCATTTCAAACATTGATCCAGACGAAGCAGAAGAAGTTTTAAGTGAAATAGACCTTCAAGAAACACTATTTATCGTAGTATCAAAAAGCGGAACCACGCTAGAAACAGCTTCTAATATGCAGTTTTTAATTAAAAAATTAAAAGACAATGATGTTAAAGAGTATAAAAAGCAAATCATAATCATTACCTCAAAGGGAAGCATGTTAGCACTTGAAAAAGGATACCTTGAACACTTCTTTATGCACGACTCAATCGGAGGAAGATTTTCGCCAACATCAGCTGTGGGAATGATCCTCATTACTCTGTGTTTTACAGAAAAAATCACAAAAGAAATCTTAAAAGGTGCTCATGAAGTTGATAAAGCAGCACTAAACAAAAATGTCAAAGACAATGCCCCTCTCCTAGCAGCACTAATTAGTATATATGAGGGTAATATTCTCAACTACAGTAACAACTGCATTATTGCTTATTCAAAGGCAATGGAAAATTTTTATCTTCATTTACAGCAACTTGAAATGGAAAGTAATGGAAAAAGCGTAAACAGGTTTGGAGAAAAAATTGATTATAAAACAGTAAGAATAATCTGGGGAGGTATTGGAACAGATGTCCAACATTCATTCTTCCAGATGCTCCATCAAGGCACAGAGACAGTACCAATGGATTTAATAGGATTTAGTGACTCTCAACTCAAGCAAGACATCACTGTAAACGGAACATCAAACAATGCTAAGCTAAAAGCAAATTTAATAGCTCAAATAATTGCATTCTCTTGTGGAAAAAAAGACATCAACCAAAACAAAAACTTTGAAGGCGAAAAACCTTCTGCATTAATATATTCAAAAGAACTTACACCGTATACAGTAGGTGCAATACTATCACACTATGAAAACAAGGTTATGTTTGAAGGATTCTTACTAAATATAAATTCATTTGATCAAGAAGGGGTTCAACTTGGCAAGACAATCGCAAACAAAATTTTAAAGGATGATGACTTCAAAGATGAAATAATACAATCGTACAATAGCTTACTTGAACACAGTCACAAATAAACAAGTAATCAAGCTAAAATAAAATCTCAGAACATATTTTAAATAGCGACTGGCTACTAAAATCATGCACATAGAGATTCAAAACATAATTAAAATAGCCCATATTGTATTAAAATAATACACATAAGAGGTGAAAATAATGGGTACAACAATAACGTATATGTATATATTAACAAACATTACAGTTATGTTTATATTAATAGGATTTATATACTTCCTACACAAAAAACACGTTTCATTTACAAAAAGACTACTTATAGCTTTAGGATTAGGAATAGTCTTTGGTATATCTATGAAACATTTTTATGCATCAGAACCAATAATACTAAAAGAAACTATCAAGTGGATTAATATCTTAGGCACAGGATATATAAGACTCACTAAAATGATGATAATACCACTCATACTTGTTTCAATAATATCCGCAATAGTAAAATTAACAAACAGTCAAGAAATCTGGAAAATGAGCCTATTTGTAATATTTATACTCATATTCACAGCAGGACTTGCTGCAACAATCGGAATTTATGCATCTCTATTCTTTAAACTATCAGCAGAAGGACTTCAATCTGGAATAGATGAAATTACACAAGGAGAAAAATTAAATCAAAAGCTATCAAATCTGCAACAAACGCCTATTACACAAAAATTATCAGAACTTATACCTGAGAATATATTTGCAGATATGGCAGGAACAAGACCAAATTCAACAATTGGAATAGTAATAGTCGCTGGTCTAATAGGTATTATTGCTCTTAGAGTTGCTAAAAAAAAACCAGAATCAATAGAATTTTTCAAGCAAATAATATCAACAGCACAAGATTTAACTTCAGGAATGATAATATTAATTCTAAAATCAACTCCTTATGCCATATTAGCAATGATTACAAGGATATCGGCAACAAGTGACACTGAAAGCATTATGAAACTTGGAAAATTTGCATTTGTCTCCTATGTTGCTATTGGCATCACACTTTTAATGCACATGGCACTAATTGCACTTAACAGACTAAATCCCATTACTTTCTTTAGAAAAGCATGGCCAGTCTTAACATTCGCATTTATATCTCGTTCTAGTGCAGCAACAATACCTGTTAATGTAGAAGTGCAAACTAAACAATTAGGGGTCAGTGAAGGCATTGCAAATCTTTCAAGTGCATTTGGGGCATCAATTGGACAAAATGGTTGTTCGGCAATCCATCCTGCCATGCTAGCAATAATGATTGCCCCTACGCAAGGAATAAACCCAACAAATCCTTCATTCCTTATCCAGCTTATAGGAATCATCATAATAACTTCATTCGGAGCAGCGGGAGCTGGGGGGGTGCAACAATATCATCTTTAATGGTTCTCTCATCAATGAATCTGCCTGTTGAACTTGTTGGTTTATTAATATCTATTGAACCTTTAATTGATATGGGTAGAACATCTGTCAATGTCAGCGATTCAATGGTTGCAGGGGTAATAACAGCAAAAAATCTTAAGCAACTAGACAAAAATGTTTATAACAATCAAAATGAAATAGATAAGTAAGATAAAAAGTAAGGAACTTTTATGAAAATAATAATTATTGGGGGCACTGCTGCAGGTACCACTGCTGCTGCCAAAGCAAAAAGAACAAATCAAAACTTAAATATTACTATTTATGAAAAAACAGACATTATTTCTTTTGGGGCTTGTGGATTACCATATTTCATTGGTGGTTTCTTTGATGAACCAAACAAGATGATAGCCAGAACGCCTGATGAATTTGCACAAAAAGGAATATCAGTACTTACTGAACATGAAGTTATTAAAGTAGACACAAAAAATAATACCCTTCAAGTAAAAAACCTCAAAACAAAACAGATATTTAATGATAATTACGACAAATTAATGATTGCAACAGGGGGTAATCCCATCATCCCACCAATTAGCAATATTCAATTAAATAATTTCTACACTCTACGTAACATGAAAGAAGGAAAGGCAATAAAAGAACTCCTTAAGAAAAAAGAGATACAAGATATAGTAATAATTGGAGCTGGATATATTGGAATTGAAATGGTCGAAGCTGCCAAAGTACTTAAAAAAAATGTAAGAATAATCCAACTAGATAAACGAATACTAACCGAAGCGTTTGACACAGAAATTACTAACATAATGGAAGAAGAATTAATTAACAATAATGTATCACTCCACACAGATGAATTTGTAACAAGCTTAATAGGAAAAGAAAAAGTTGAAGGCATAATTACAAATAAAGCCGAGTACAAAGCAGATCTCGTCATTCTTGCTACGGGAATCAAACCTGCTACTGAATTTCTAGAAGGGCAACTTAAGACATTAAAAAATGGAGCAATAATTGTAAATGAATATGGTGAGACTAGTTCAGAAAACATCTTCTCTGCAGGAGACTGTGCTACAATTTATAACATTGTAAGTAAGAAAAATGATTATATTCCTCTTGCAACAACAGCTAACAAATTAGGAAAGGTCATTGGTGAAAATCTAGCAGGAAAACGTGTTTCCTTTAAAGGAACACTAGGCTCTGCTTCAATTAAAGTTTTATCCCTTGAGGCAGCCAGAACTGGTATCACAGCTGACAATGCATCAAGACTTGGAATTAAATACAAAACAGTATTCATAAAAGATAAAAACCACACAAATTATTATCCCAATCAAGAAGATTTATATATTAAATTGATATATAAAGAAGACACAAAAGAAATAATTGGGGCACAAATAATTGGTAAAAATGGGGCCGCAATAAGAATACATGCATTATCCCTCGCAATCTATTCAAAACTTACAACAAATGAACTTGGAATGATGGATTTTGCATATGCTCCACCATTCTCAAAAACTTGGGATGCATTAAATGTTGCAGGGAATGCAGCAAAATAAAAAATATTTAGTTTTTCATGTTAAATGGCTGACCAGTACTTACAAGAACATCTTTCCAGAAAGAACCATTTATATTAACTTTATTGCGATCAATGACTGCCATCTTTATCGGAATATGCACAAATTTAGCACTCCATAAACCAATTAATAATTTTGTCTTACCAGACATAGCAGCATGAACCGCATTTGAACCAAGGCGCGCACAATAAAGAGAATCACTAGCATTAGCTGGTGAACTTCTAATAATATAACTAGGATCAATATACTTAAGATTAATTGGAATATCTTTAGATTTAAAATATATATTAATTTTATCTTTAATGTAAAGTCCAATATCCTCATAAAGCAAATTACCAGAATTATCTCTTTTACGCATGCTAGAATCAAAATATTTTTGTCCTGCCCCCTCCGCTATCAATATCACTGCATGAGGGATTGTGTTTAAATGTCCTGCTGCCTTTTTTGCTTTTTCTAAAAGCCGTCTTTCAAGATGCGCAAGAAGCCCATTAGGCCCCTCAATATCAAAATCTAGTTCTGGAATTAAACAAAAATTAACATCATTAGAAGATAAAGCAGTATAAGCAGCAATAAACCCAGAATCTCTACCCATAACCTTTACAAGACCAATTCCATTATAGGCGCTATTTGCCTCAAAGTGAGCACCAGCAACCGCGGCAACCGATTGCTCTACAGCAGTTTCAAATCCAAAAGATTTTTGGACAAACATAAAATCATTATCTATTGTCTTTGGGATACCTACTACTGCAATCTTTAAATTTCTTCTCTCTATTTCCTCAGCAATCAGTAAAGAACCCTTTTGTGTCCCATCTCCACCGATATTAAACATCATATTAATTCCCATTCTCTCCAAAGTATCAACTATCTCAACAGGCTTAATTCCTCCTCTTGATGAACCAAGTATTGTACCACCAAGTTTATTAATATCGTCCACTACATCAGGATTAAGATCAATAAAACTCAAATCAGAATCTGACAAAAGCCCCTGATATCCGTACTTCACTCCATAAATATTATGCACTCCATATACATTCCACAAAGTCCTAACAATTGAACGAATAACATCATTAAAACCTGGACAAAGACCTCCGCAAGTAATAATTGCCGCTTTAACATGCCTAGGCATGAAATAAATCTTATGCCTAGGTCCAGCCTTTTCCAAGAAAATATTTTCATACTGACTCCAATCACTATCACCTTGATAAATATTAAATCTAATCTTATCAGTCTCACCAGTAAAATGCCCTTGACTCTCATCATCATAAAAACTAACTAAAGGATTATTTTGTTTACATTCTCCTAAGCTCTCTATTTTAAAATCTAAATTTTTATCCTTAAGTCTATGCATTAAGTTGCTCCTCCGTAATAATTATCATAATTTAATTATTTTCTAATAAATTGACTTTGCTCCTTAATCATATCGTATATATCATCATAAATATATGGAGAACCCTCAACAGGTGACTTAATCAAGTTACCTGCAATAAACTCAAAATATTTATTGAGTTTTGAATTCCTATCAAAATCAATAAACGGAATTCTATTATTAACTGATTCCCTAAAACTCTTTGCAAACGGAATAAAACCGATAAATTCAACTGGTATATTAATATTATTTTTAACAACACTTATTAAATTTTCACACATAGCTATCTCTTCACTAGATTCTATTCTATTTAATACAACTCTAGGATAAAAATTATTCATAATTCTTTTTATCTTAAGTGATGAACTTAAAGATATAGCTTCAATTCCCGCAACTAAATCTTTAAACTTAACATTTGTACCTTCTATTTTATTTTTAAAAAAACTACTAATATATTCACGTTCAGTGCTCTTTGATGGAAAAGCCAGATATAAAAGCCTATACAATGCATTTTTCAAAAAAGAATAAGCGTTAAGTATTGAAGGGGTCTCAGGAACCGTCACTATTATGCCGCTGTAAGCTGTTAAATAAAAATCTACTGTATTATAAGACGTACCTGACCCTAAGTCTATAAAAACAAAATCAGCAACAAGATCTCTTTGAATTGCATCTATTATTCTTTTCTTAATAGAAAAAGGAATATTAGCTGTTCCTGTATAAAGGGCATCTCCTGGCACCAAATAAAGCTTATTATAAGGTGTTTTAAGTATTAAACTCGAAAAATCTTTCTCACGTCTATTAATAAAAGCACCTATCCCAACACCAGTATTCTTAACTCCTAGACAAGTATGCAGATTAGAACCGCCAAGGTCTAGATCAACAAGTATCACGGTTTTGCCCAAACGTGCAAGCTTATAGCCAATATTAGCAACGAAAGACGTTTTTCCCACACCCCCCTTTCCACTTGCAACAGGAATAATCTTAGTCATCTTCAAATCCTACTACTAATCATTTTTTCTACCTTTATTAAACCTTTTTGTGAAATTAAACAACCTTAAAAATCCTAATCTCTTAGAACCATCCTCCCCCTTATAAGAAGCATCCTCTGCCTTAGAAACTGATATTAAATCTTTAATCAAGTCTTTATTATTTGTAAAATTCTCAATTCTATCGGGCTTGCCACAAATGACAATCTTATCATCTTTTAAGAAAAAATAATCTCCATCTACAAACTCATACCTAGAATTGCTTAGATTCCTAACAGCAATAACTGTAATCCCCTTTTCTCTTCTTAAATCAGCCTCAAGAAGAGTTTTACCTACATATTCTTTTGGAATAACAGTCTCAGCAACAATGATATCATGACCAACAATACTATATGTTGAAAGATTAGGAGATACTAATAATGGAGTTAATCTTCTTGCAGCATCTTTACTTGGAAATATAATTTTTGTAGCACCAAGAGTTTTTAATATCTCAGCATCATCCCTATCCTCAGTTTTAACACATATTTCTTTAACACCCAAAAGATTACAATAATGCGTAACAAGCGCGCTTTTCCCAAGATCATTGTCAAAATCAATAATAACAGCATCAGTATCTATAGGAATAACCTTTTTTAAAGCATTCTTAGTAAACTGATTAAAATAAAGCTTTCTGTAGCAATAATATCATATTCTTCAACCAGTTCTCTTGATGTATCAACAATAATAATTTGACAATCAAGTTTACTCAAATTCTCAAGAATATGAACTCCTAAATTACTAAGGCCAATAATAACGAATGTTTTCACTATTTTCTACCCTACCAAAATATCCTGTCTTGGTCTTGTAAATTCTTCAAAACGCGACCTTCGTGAAACAAAAATTGCCATAGAAAAAAGCCCTATGCGACCTGCAAACATAGTAAAAATTATAATTACTTTACCTAAAAATGACAAATCCTGAGTAACTCCAACTGATAAACCAACAGTACCAAAAGCAGAAAAAACTTCATATCCTAAATCAATAACCCTCCACTTCCCACCTCCTTCAGAAGCAAGAAGAATAAAAAATGAAATACACAAAATAAAAACGGCACGTACAAAAAATAAAAGAGCAAATCTTATGCTATCAATGGAAACCTTATAAGAACCAATAATATACCCATTACCATCCTGAGATTTGATTAATGCAAGAACAATCAGAAAAAATGTAGTAATTTTAATTCCTCCAGCAGTTGAACCTGGAGCACCTCCAATAAACATAAATGGTAAGGAAAGCATTTGGGTTTTACTTGTAATAAGAGAATTGTCAAGATAATTAAACCCAGCGGTCCTTGTACTTATTGAATAAAATATTGAATTAAATATAAGAGTTCCAATTGAATAACTTTTTCCAAGCTTATGCTTTTCTGAGAGAAAAAATAAAATTGAGCCTAAAACAATTAAAAAAAAACTTACTAAAAAAACAATTTTCGCATGAAGAGATAATTTCTTACGATATTTAATAGTATTCGTAATATCACGATATACCATAAAGCCGAGTCCTCCACAAATAACTAAAACAGCAATAACAATTATAGCCTCAGGAACATTACGCCATGCATAAATACTCTCAGAATGCATAGTAAACCCTGCGTTACAAAAAGCTGAAATTACGGTAAATAAAGCCTCAAGCACCGAAATACTAACTCCTCTCAGTCTAAAACATACTAATACTAATAGTACTCCAATTAATTCAATTAAAAAAGTTGTTAAAAGTATACTTTTCAAAATTTTGACAGGGTTATATTCAATATTTGAAAGAGAATATTGTTTGATGATTCTGGCATCAGTTAATTTCAACTTACGTTTAGGAATAAGCAAATAAAAAGTAGTAATCGTTATAAAACCAAGACCACCAAACTGAATCAACAACATTATGACAATAAATCCAAAAGTAGAAAAACTCTCTATTTTAACAGTAACAAGTCCTGTAATACTAACAGCAGATACAGATGTAAATAAAACATCTATATATTCTAATTCCTTCTCACCATTCCAAGCAATAGGCAATGACAAAAAAAACGAGCCTAAGAATATAATCAGAATAAAATAACTAAAAAGAAAAAACCTATCACTAAATTCAAATTTCAACATAAAAAAATAAAAGATAAAACATCATTATCAAAATAGCAAAATTCAGAACATTGAAATATTACCATAATTTTACTATTTTTAATACATGTTTGAAATTGAATTAAAAGCTTTTATTCCTAAAAGTGAACTTAAAAAAATTGTAAAATTAGCCAATCAAAAATATAAATTTATTAAAGAAGAAATTAAAAATGATACTTATTATTGCAATACAGAAAAAATGATAAGAATAAGAAAACTAAACGATTCAGAAGAGATTATAACCTTTAAAATCAAGTCTCCAGAAGAGGATATAGAAATAAGCAAAGAAATTGAATTTAAAGTAGACTGCATAATCAATTTTATATCCTTTCTGGAAGAAATGAATTTTAAAATTTTATATAAAAAACTCAAAAAAAGTCTAATTTATAAAAAAGAAAGCTTAAATATCGAAATCAATGAAATTGAAAATCTTGGTTTTTTCTTAGAAATCGAAAAAATAATTCATGACAAAAATGAATTGGAGCTTGCTAAAAAAGAAATTTACGAAACAATCAAAGAATTTAAATTACAAAATAATATTGAAAAAAAAACTTACTTTGAATTAATACTAGCGAATCAACTTAAAGGATAAAATTTTAAAATCTAAACTTAGATATGATAATATAAATCCTTCATCCTGATACCTTTCAAATTGAGGCTTACAAACAGATTCTTGAAAAATTTCAGCTCCATTGAAAAAATACCAATCATTATCATTAAAATAAATGAGTCTAATATTATCATTATCCTCAAAAATCAAGAATAAATCGTCTCTATAACTTAAAACATCACTATTAATTCCTTTGATTTGATATTGGGACTTATATTTCGCCATTTATCATATTGCAAGGTAGATGAACTTACAACAAGTCTATCTTTTGTTATATAACTTAAAATAACCTGATCAGATTTAGAATTAGACAAAATGTTGACAGAATTTGCTGTATTTGCAGACTGGACATTTAAATTGGCCCAAGTTTTATTGCCCCTATCAATAATAAATTCAGAACTAACATAATTATTTATTTTATAATTATAAAAAATTCCCAAAAAAGGATCAGCAATGATGCCAATATTTGAAACATCAACATCAGCATTGCCTTTAGACATATAAGAATCCATAACATCATTCCAAATATTACTATATCCTCTATTTAAAACAAAATTCACCTTATATTCACTACCAACTTTATTTAAATACGCTACATATAAATTATCTCTATTATCAATACGAATATTTACCAAACATCCAATATTGTCTCTAAATTTAGGACTAATATCAATCCACTTACGTCTATTAAATTTTTTAACTATAAGTTCACTAGAAAAATTATCATTACTATTGGTAGTAAATACAACATACAATTCTCCTTTAGAATTAATAGCAAAATCAAAACATGCAATATCAGTAATATTATCATTAACAGCAGTACTTATATCAAACCAACCAATATTCTTAATAAATGAAGAAACCTTAATATTATCACTACCTTCAAGCTGATAAGCAATATAAAGAATACTATCATAAGTTTTTAAAATATACTTCTTAAGCTTTAACCCCATCTGAAAATTTGGCAAATCCATTAATAAAAAAGTCTTATCCTGTTTTTTTATGTAAGATGCTTTAACCTTTAGAGTATTATCACTTATTATTGATAAATCTAAATCTGTAAGAGAAAAATTAATGTTTACATCTGTCGATGTAACATAAATTACAGCATAAAGAATATCTTTGTCCAATTGAAGTTTGATATCTCTTTTTTTATCTTATCTGTCACATATTTTTTATTAACAACATCATATACCATATAGACATAGTCTGAACCTATAGAAATATCAAATGTCAAGATATAATTAGAAGACTTACTAACCTTTAAATAAATACTACCCTTTCCGCTTTTACTTGAAATACTTAAAGGACTTAATTCTGTTAATATTTGCTTTGACTGCGCATGAGAATAAAAACCAATCAGTAACAAAGCAAATATTAATAATACATTATTTTTCATATTTACTAAATCCAAAAATATCACGGAATACCCAATGAATGATATGACAGTCAAAAAGGCGGATACAGCATATATAACCCCTACAATAAAAGAAAACTTAAAACTCAAATTTAAAATTGAGCTAATAAGATTCTCAATAAATGTAATAATTTTTAGTCTGTCTAGACTGTAAATAAAAAGACTGGCAAATGTTGAAATAGCATAAAACAACGTTTTCATCTTTCCTAAAAATTTAGCTTGCTGAACTATATTAAACTGAATAATTAGATTTCTAATAACACCAACAGAAAGTTCGCGATACACAAATATCACAAAAAAATAATATGGAGTAATACCTTTATAAAAGAAAAAAACAAAATATGTAAGATGTTGTAACACATCCGCATAGGGATCTAAAATCTTACCTACATCACTCACTAAAGCATATTTCCTGGCAACATATCCATCAATAATATCCGTTATTTCATTAAAAATGATTAAACTCCAAATTAATATTAAAAATAAATAAAGATTCCACAAATCTTCAAGACAAAATATAAATAAAATAATAAAAGATAATATAATTCTAAAAAAAGTTATTTTATTTGGACTTATCATACACTTACCATACAATCTATAAAATCTCCTTATTACTTATCTTTAATTTCACAAATTCAATCGTCTCTCTTAAATCAAGTCCATTGCGCTGATCATTTGTCCTAGTTCTAATTGAAATTTTTTCTTCTACCATTTCCCTCTCTCCTATGATAAACATATAGGGAACTTTTTTGGCTTGATATTGTCTAATCTTTGCATTCATCCTCACATTGCAATCATTATCAAGTTTTATTCTTATTCCTTCATTTTTAAAAATAGACAATACTTTTGATGCATATTCTCCTACAACACTATTTACAGGAATAATTACAATCTGAAGGGGCGCCAACCATACAGGAAATGCCCCCCCATAATGTTCTATCAAAATACCAAAAAATCTCTCAATAGAACCAAGAAGAGCTCTATGAATCATCAAAGGACGTTTTTTCTTACCATCTTCTGCTGTATATGTCATATTAAATCTTTCAGGAAGATTAAAATCAAATTGAATTGTACTCATTTGCCACTCTCTTTCAAGAGAATCAATTATTTTAAGATCAATTTTAGGTCCATAAAAAGCTCCACCTTTCTCATCAATATCATAAGCAATATTGTAATCAATCAAAGCTTCTTCTAAAACTTTTGTAGACATCTTCCAATCATCTTCATCCCCAACAGATTTCTCTGGCTTTGTTGCAAGATATGCCTTTAAATCAGTAAATCCAAATTTATTCCACATATAAATCGCAAATCTTAATACTTCCTTAACCTCAAACTTAACTTGCTCATAAGTACATATAATGTGCGCATCATCTTGTGTAAATCCCCTAACACGCATAGTACCATGCAGAGCGCCTAACTTTTCATAACGATATACCGTACCAAGTTCAGCCCATCTAAATGGCAAATCTTTATAAGAATGCTTAGAGGTATTATAAATCATAATATGAAATGGACAATTCATGGGCTTAACGTAATAATTGCTTTTGTCCATATCCATTCTTTCAAACATACTCTCTTTATAAAAATCTAAATGTCCAGAAGTTTCCCAAAGCCAAGATTTGCCAACATGAGGAGTAAAAAGTATATCATAACCATTCTTAAAATGTTCTTCTCGCCAGAAATCCTCTATTAAAGTCCTTATTCTAGCACCATCTGGATGAAAAAATACAAAACCAGGTCCTACTTCCTCATGAACAGAAAATAAATCAAGTTCTCGTCCAAGTTTTCTATGATCTCGTTTCTTAATTTCTTCTCGCAATTTAAGATACGCCTTTAAATCCTTCTCATTATTCCATAAAGTACCATAAATACGAGTAAGCATTTTATTTTTTTCATCACCACGCCAATAAGCACCAGCAATACCTGTTAATTTAAATGCCTTTGGATCAATTTTATCCATACTATCAACATGAGGACCTTTACAAAGATCAATAAAATTATGACTTTTATATATTGAAATCTCGCTTTTAACATCAAATCCTTGAATTAAATCAATTTTATAAGGCTGAGCTTTAAAAAACATTAAAGCCTGTTCTTTAGTCATTACTTCCCTTACAAAAGAACTCCCTGTTTTTAGAATTTCTCTCATCTTTTGTTCTATCAATGAAGATCATCTTCTGTAATATTTTTTTCAAAATCAAAATCATAATAAAATCCATCTTTAATAGGAGGACCTATAGCAAGCTTAGTATTAGGAAACAATTCAAGAATAGCTTCTGCCATAACATGCGCAATTGAATGTCTCTTTTTATATAAAATACCTTCTTTATCTAACTTTTCACTCATAACAACACCCTAAATTTATAAGATTACAAATACACATAAATACAATACACTCAAGCTTAACTGATAAAATACAGACAAATAAAAAATCTTATCAATACAATATACAAAAAAATTTACTAAAAAAATAGATAAAATAATAAGAACCAATAAATAAAATTTTTTAATCTATGGTCACCATAGATTCAATATTAAAATAAAGAGCCATAGCCAAAAAGAAAGTAATAGTAGATGAACCACCATAAGATAAAAAAGGCAAAGGTATACCTGTAATTGGCAAAAGCCCCAAAGACATTCCAATATTAAAAGAAGTATGAAAAAATAATAGGCCCAATACGCCAGCAAGCACCAAAGACATATATTTGTCTTTGCTTTGATTCATTATAACCAAAATCTTCAAAAGAATAAGAAAAAATAATATTAAAATTATACTCACTCCCAAAAAACCAAATTCCTCTGCCAGGATTGAAAAAATAAAATCCGTGCTCTGAGATGGAACATAATTTGCATGAGTATAAGGACCCTTTAAAAATCCCTTGCCGAAAACACCTCCAGAACCAATGGCAATTTTTACTTGATTTAAATTCCAGCCAGCTCCTTTAAGATCAATGTTTGGATCTAAAAAAACTAAAAATCTCTTAATTTGGTAAGGTTTCATAAATTTTGAAAGGAATTTGGACAAAAAAGCTGCCACTAGCAAAATTGAACTCATAAATAATATATAAAAGTAAATCAATCTAATATTTAAATTATTTTTAGAAATAAAAAAGCCTACAGCAGAAGATAAAAGCAATAAAATTAATACTAAAAAAGCCACTTGAAAATAAAAACTATTAGAAAAAATTAAATAAAGAACATTTCCCATATCCGATTTATATTCATACCAAACCGGCAACACCACAAAAAGAAATGAAAAAAATCCTGTTAACGCAAAACACAAAATATAATGTATATCTATACCAGCAAAAAAAGAAATAAATATAAACATATTTAAATAAACCACAGCGGTACCAAAATCAGGTTGCAAAAACACAAGTAGAATAACAGGCAAGATTAAAATAAAAGCTAAAATAAAAATTAATAAATTATTATACTCATTTTTACTACTATAAAACTTAGCAAGGGCCAAAATACTAATAATTTTACCAAACTCTGACGGTTGTCCTCCTAATTTCCAAATCCCAATCCAAGATCTAGCTCCATTAACAGTAACACCAAAAAAGGCAGTGAAAATCAAAGAAACAACTAACATAAAATATAAAGGATAAACCATGCCATGTATAATTTTAAGATTATATCTTCCTACTATAAAAATTACAAAAAATCCACCAAGAGCCCATATAATTTGCTTTATATATTCAGTTTTCATTAAAGAACCATTAGAAGTATAATCACTAGAATATATAAGTAATCCCAATAAAAGATATCATCACCAAACTAAATAATGTTACTCTATCATAATTTTTTCTAAAAACAGCCATTTATCTTACCTAAGATACCATGGTCTATACTCTTTAAGAATATCTTCATAACTCTGCTTGGCAAAAATCCCTTGCATCATTAAATCTACAGACTTAGCAGACCACATATCTGCTGTACTACTTTTTCCTTCAACCAAACTAAAAATAACAATTTGTTTACTAGATGGGGCGTTATAAGGCGCAAGACCAACAAAAGAACTATTTTCAATACCAGTAACACCAGTCTGCCCTGTACCACTCTTTCCTCCAACTTCCACAGCTTTTGTTAAAACTGAATTCCTAGCAGTTCCATAAGTTATAACATTTCTCATATACTTTTTTAAAAGCCTAAAAGTCTTTCGACTAATAATATTTGTTTTCTTAAGAATTTCAGGAACATTTTCAAGAACAACTTCATTAGTAGTTCCATTCAAGATCCTATTAACAATTTTTGGTTTATAAATAATACCTTCATTTGCAATCATAGCTATCATATTAGCAATCTGAATAGGGGTAGCATTTAAAAATCCATGCCCTATTGAAACATTAGCAGTATCCCCACCTACCCAAGGCTGATTAAAATTTTTTTCCTTCCATTCCGGACTTGGAAGAAGCCCAGAAACCTCATTTGGCAAGTCAATGCCTGTTTTCTCACCAAAACCATACTCCTTAGCATATTTGATGATTTTTTCAATACCAAGGTATTTAAGTCCGGATATATAAAAATAAACATTACATGAATGAGCAACAGCAAGTTCCAAATCAACATAGCCATGACCCCCGCGTTGCCAACAATGAAATACTCTGTTTCCTACCCTAAAATACCCCGGACAATGAATCTTTTTACCCTTATCAAGGACCTTTTCCTCTAATAATCCCGTAGCCATTACCAATTTAAAAACAGACGCTGGAGGATAAACTGATTGTATCGCCCTATTGAGAAAAGAATAATCTTCCTCAGAATTCTTGTTATAAACATCGTGCATTGAATAATAAGGATAATTATGCAGTGCCAATATACTTCCCGTTGCAGGCTTTAATGCTACTATAATCCCGTATCTTTCTCCCAAAGTGTTCTTTGCAAGCATTTGAATATCCTTATTTATATTCAAAACAATATTATTACCAGGGGTCATATGTTCTATAATAGAACCACTATCTATCCTTTTTTCCCTAGAATCTACCCTATACTTAATTAGACCTTCTTTACCCCTAATATAGCTATCATAAATTTTTTCAATGCCTAATTTTCCTATTGTAGAATTATTATCATACCCCTTAACATTATAAAAAGCACGAAGTTCTCTTTGGTTAATCCTACCAACATATCCAATAGAATGAGAATAAGAATTATCCACTAAATAATTTCTTTTAAAAGAATATGTCCATAAAAGTGCAGGATAATAATTTCTCTTTTCAGCTACTCTAAATAACATTTCTGGACTCAGTTCAACTATTTCCACATCTTTTAAATACCCTCTAGGAGCCTCAATTTTAGAAACAATAAGTTCCTTTTCAACATCTAAACTGCTTGACAAAAAAGCTAACATTTCATTTCTATCCTCAATAGGCATGCTATAATATTGCTCCAAACTAATTTTCAAAACAAATGCTGTAAGATTATTTGCAAGCACATTCAAATTTGAATCCAAAATTTCACCCCTTGATGCTTTGATCTTTTCAACTCGGGATAAAAGCACTGTTGCTTCCTTATCATACAACAAGTGCCTTCCAATCTGCATTTTAAATAAAGTAAAAAGATAAGAAAAAAAAACAAAAGATAGAAGAAACAGTCCAAATCTATATCTGCCCTTCAAAATAACTTTCATTGTTAATATTCCTCTCTAATAGTATAAAGACTCTTAGTACAATAATTTAAAATTGGATATAAAAAATTTAAAAAAACTATGTTTATAAGAAGATTAATATCAAATATTGAATAATTGAATCCTTTAAATCAATAAAATCTGCAAAACTCATTGCCACAAACCAAATAATAAATTTTGCAAAAATAAAAAATATTGTTATACTAAACATACTCTTTGGAATAATCATTTTAAT
Organism: Borrelia tillae; assembly: GCF_055693965.1. NCBI lineage: Bacteria > Pseudomonadati > Spirochaetota > Spirochaetia > Spirochaetales > Borreliaceae > Borrelia > Borrelia tillae. Next base: position 757,857 of record NZ_CM146346.1, on the reverse strand, counting down.
CTTTTCAAGTAGATAAAATACCAAAACATAACTAAAAACAAAAAATCCAAGTGGCAATCCATTGAAGTATTCCATAATTAAACCATGTAAAATACCTGATATTAAACCTACATTAAACACAAAGTTTAAAGAATTAAAAATTAAAATAATTAAAAATATATCGATTGAAAAAGAAAAACTAATGTCACAATAATATTGAAAAACATGTCCCAAGAAGACACTAATAATATAATAGAATATAAAAGATATCACTTTTCTATCCTCTTATTACCCTTAACCAAAAAAATATATTCTAACTTATCTAAAACTATTATGGGTTCTATTTTAATATTTAAAAGAGAATTATATTCAAGAACATTGAAATCAACAACCTTGCCTATATAAATCCCACTAGGATAATCACTAAATCCAGCAGTAACAACAGAATCTCCAACCTTTAAAGCATTTTCAGCTAACTTGTTAACATAGTTCATCTCAAGAAATTCACCATACCCCTTACCTTCAACAAGACCAATAAATTTACTATTTTGAATTCTTGCAGAAACATAGTTTTCATAACTGGTTAGAGGCAAAACTCTAGCAGTATTTGCATAAACTTTAACAACCTTTCCAACAAGCCCACTAAATCCATCTTGATAAGCAACAGCTATCATATCTTTTTGAACACCATCATTATAACCCTTGTTAATCGCCATCAAAGATGAAACATTTGCATAATTTAAATAAATTACTTCTGCTGAAATAAAATCATTAGAATGGGCCAAATAAAATCCAAGCTGTTCTTTAAGTCTAGAATTTTCTTGTCTTAAAACTTGCACATTCTGAATAACTATTTCAAGCTGTTGTATTCGTTTTTTATAGATTTCTATTGTCTCACCATAATCCTTATACTCATTTATAGCCTTAAAAATACTAGAAACAAAATTAAAAAAATCATACATATTACGTTGAATATATGAATTTAAAGTAAAAATAAAAAAATCGTCTTTCTTGTCTAGCTTAGAACCACTTGAGTCATAAATCATAAGAAAAATGGAAACTATTAATACACTAAATACCTTAATAAAATTCTTAAAATTAACCAGAAACCTCATATATTTGTATATCTATTCGTTAATAAAACTATATATATTTTTACTAATATCTATCCTATTAGCATAATCGTAAAATAAACCGGCTCCAACAGCTACAGATAAAAGAGGATTATCTGCAACATATACTGGCACCCCCGTTTCCTTTGATAAAAGTCTACTAAGCCCCTTAAGCAGAGCTCCACCTCCTGTTAATATGATCCCACGCTCAACAATATCTGTTGCAAGCTCCGGGGGAGTTGCTCCAAGAGTTCGCTTAACCTCATCAACGACATTATCAATAGGCTCTTGCAAAGACTCCCGTACTTCCATAGAATCAATAATTTGCTTCCTAGGCAAACCTGTAACAGCATCTGTTCCTTTAATATCTATAGTCTCAACTTTCAAATTATGAGTATCTGGATAAACATTTCCTATCTTAATTTTCAATTTTTCTGCTGTTTGTTGTCCAATAATAATATTATGAGCATTTCGCATATATTTGATAATACTCTCGTCAAACTCATCACCGCCTGTTCGAATAGCTCTACTTACTACCATACCACCAAGTGATATAACCGATATTTCAGTAGTTCCACCTCCAATATCACATACCATATGACCTGTTGGTTCAAAAATGGGAATATCAAATCCAATGGCAGCTGCTAAAGATTCTTCAATAACCTTAACTTCACGTGCACCAGCATTCATTGCACTTTCCTTTACAGCTCTCCTTTCAACTTCTGTAATGCAAGTTGGAACTCCTATTACCATTCTTGGCTTAAAGAATAATTTCTTCCGAGAAAAAATCTGACTTATAAAATACCTAATCATTTTTTCTGTATTTTCGATATCAGCAATAACTCCATCACGAAGCGGTCTTACGGCCTTAATATTTTCCGGTGTTTTCCAAAGCATCTTCTTGGCATTGCGACCAACAGCTACAACTCTATTATTCTTATTAACATCAATAGCAACTACCGAAGGCTCACTCATTACAACACCATAATCCTTAATATAAACTAAAGTGTTACATGTACCAAGATCAATGCCAATATCTACCAAAAAAGATTTAAAAAAATTCAAAATCAGTTCCCCCTAAAAATCCTCTAGACTAAGTTTAAGTCTTTCCCGTGCTTCTTCCAAATAAGGATTAATGCTTAATGCTTCTCTCCAATATTTTCTAGCCTTAGGATAATCTTTATCTCTCTTTCTATATATGTCTCCTATTTTAACATAAACATTAGGATTTAAACTATTAATTTTAAGTACTTTATCATAACAATGCAAAGCGTCCTCATAAGCGCCTTTATCCAAATAGATATCTCCATACAATAAATATACCTTTTGTACCAAATTATCATCACTTTTTGCATTATCTAATGCTACACTCTCTTCTTGTAAAAATTTATTTATATATTCAACACTCTTATCAACACTACCCGTCTTATAATTCACATAAGCTAAATTCCAAAGAACAAGATCTGATTTATTCTCTTTATAAGCTTTTTCAAAAAACTTCAAACTAGAATCATAATCTCTTAAAAGTTGATAAGAATATCCTAAATATTCAAAAATATCTTCTTTTACACTCATAAAATCAAAACTACTTGAATACAAAGCTTTACTCAAATATTTAACAGAAAGATCACTATAATATTCGCCCTTATGAGAATAAGCTTTGCCCAAAATATAATAAAGCGAACCCATAGGAGCATCATCACTAATCGACATCAAAAACCGCAATTTTTCTATTGCATTATCTAAAAACTGATTTCTTAAATAACTATCATTCAACATTAAGGAATAATAAAAATATGAAAATCCAAGAAGCAAATTTAAATTAAAATCAAACTTATTAGTCTTAAGACCATTTTCAGCATAGTCTATTATTTCTTTATATTCTTTATTATCCCAAAGAACAAGTAAGTTCACCTCAGTAGGACCTGCCTTTAAATAAGAATTAGAAAAGGCTTTAAAATAAGATAAGACATAAAAAATAAAAAACAAAAGAAATGAGCTTATAATTAAATAAAAAGTACCCTTTAGATAATTAATCCCCATATAAGACTCTCTACAAAAAATTTAAGTTGACATCCATAAGCCGAGTTCTGTACTATGTCATCATCTATCTTGTTTTTTCATTACTGAAAAAATCATGCAATCTACCCACAAGCCTACCCTCAAGAGCTAAGGAAACTTGCTTACTTGATTTTGCTCCTAATGAGGTTTGTCTTGACCTTATTTATCACTAAATAAGCGGTGAGCTCTTACCTCACCTTTTCACCCTTACCATAAAGGCGGTAATTTTCTGTGACACTCTCTTAAGTTCTAAACTCCTAGGAGTTACCTAGCATTATGCTCTTATTGGAGCTCGGACTTTCCTCTTAATATAATAAAACATATTAAGCGATGACTGGATATCAACTTAAAACTATGCATAAATTTTAATCTATAAGATCTGCCAAACCACCAGGAACCATTTCTAAACCAACTTCAAATTTATCTTGATAATAAAGTATTCTACTACAATAAGGACAAAATTTAATATCATCAGGTTCACGTCTTACCTTATTTGCAAATTCAACAGGCAGTATCATATGACAACCCTTACAAACATTATCGATTAAAGGTACAACTCCATTAGATTTATTTCTAATAATTCTTTGAAATTTAAATAAAAAATCTTCATCCATTCGAGAAGCATATCTCTCTTCTTCTTCTCTTATAGAACTAAGCTTTTTTATAATCTCTGAAAGTTCATTCTCAAAATCACTACTCTCAGTAGCATAAGAACCCTGCACAACCTCAAGTTTATTCTTAATATCAGCTATCTCTCTATCTATTTTTGTCTTAAGTCCAGTAATATGTGTCATTTTTTTTCTAATAGCAACTTCATCGTCAATAATAGTCTGTAATTCTTTTTCAAGAGCCTCATACTCTCTTTGGGTTTTAATACTATCAATTTTTTCTTCTGCCTTACTCTTTCTCACATTAATATCTTGAATATCTAATTTTAAAGATGAATCTTCTTTTTGATAATTTTGAAATTTGCACTGTAATTCATAAAGAGTTTCAACAAGTCCATCAATTTGAGCCTTCTTGGTTTGTAAATATTTAGGAATATTTTTTTGCCTCTCTTCAAGTTCAAATTTAGCTTTATATATATCCTCAAGGTTTTTCAATATATCGATATTACTTTCCACGAAGTGTCCCCTCCTTTTATCCTTTCTATCAATTTAAATCCTCTAAATAATCTTTAAGTTTTTGTGTTTTTTTAGGATTCTTAAGTCTTCTTAAAGCCTTAGATTCAATCTGTCTAATTCTCTCTCTTGTAACATTAAAATGAAGTCCAACTTCTTCTAAAGTTAAAGAATATCCATCCTCAAGACCAAACCTCATCTTAACAACTTCCTGCTCTCTTTCTGGAAGAGTGCCAAGAACTGATCTTATTTGATTTTGCAATACCACAAAAGATGTATGTTTTGCAGGATTCTTGATTGCCTTATCTTCAATAAAATCACTAAGAACAGAATCTTCCTCCTCGCCAATTGGTGTTTCAAGCGAAACGGGCTCTCTTGAAACATTCTTTACAGTCTTTACCTTTTTAAGATCCCATCCAAGCCTAGCTGACAATTCTTCATCAGTTGGATCTTTACCTAATACCTGAACTAAATATCTTGTTTCCCTATTAAGTCTATTTATTTGCTCAATCATATGTACAGGAACACGTATAGTACGCGCCTGATCTGAGATTGATCTAGTTATTGCTTGACGAATCCACCATGTAGCATAAGTAGAAAATTTAAAACCTCTCTTATACTCAAACTTCTCAACTGCCTTAATTAAACCAATGTTGCCTTCCTGAACAAGATCAAAAAAATGTAGCCCCCTATTAGCATATTTTTTAGCAATACTTACCACAAGTCTTAAATTAGCTTTAATTAGCTGATCTTTAGCATGTTGCATCATCTGCTTGCCCTTAAGGATTTCTTCAGACATACTTATTATTTTATCCATTGGATATTCATAATACATCTCAATCCTTTCAAGCTCTTTTTGAGCAAGTTGAGCTTCAGTAATTTGTTCTTTAATACGGTCTTCGCGAATATTTAAGGCCTTCTCTATTCGCTCACGTCTCTCAGGAATAGCTAAGTCTCTTCCAAGGATTCTAAGATTGCGTACCTTATCTATCTTTAATCTATCTAATATAGTCTTTTGTTGTCTCTTTAAATCCTTTATTTTACTAGCAGAATCAATATAATCATCTGAAAAAATACGCAATTCTTCTTGATATAAAGGAACAGACTTAAGCATTTCTTTTATATCCAATCTCTCTTTATTAGTACTCGCATCAAAAATATCCTCTCCAAGCTCATATAATTTATGTTTTTTTTCAATATACTTTACTAAACGATCCTGCAATGGTTTTAATGGAGCCTTATAAAAAGATGTGATTCTTTTTTTTTTGTTATAATAGTCAAAATTATTATCTTTTTCTCTTTCTCTTTCTTTTTTAAAAAACTCTTCCTTATCTATTCTTGAATAAATGGCATTAACCAAATTATAATAATTTTCTATAACCAAGCCTTCATTCTTAAGAATATTCTCAATTATACTCTCCCCGGAATCCATCTGCTTTGCAAGTTCAACCTCTTGATTTCCAGTTAACAAAAATTCTTTTCCTATCTCTTTTAAGTAAAGCCTTATTGGGTCTTCAGAATTGCCATCTTTTAGTAAACCACTCTTAATATATCCTGAACTAAAATCTTCCTTATCTAGAGTCTCGTCATCAAATTCATCTAACTTATCATCAATCTCATCATCACTCTGAACAATATCATCTAACATCATGCAATGACTATCAAGTTTACTTTCATCATCAAGCCCATCAATATCACAAACATCAGGCTCATCCATCTTTTCATTAATCAAACGTATTCCCTCATATTCAAGGACTCCGTACATACAATCAATGTTGTCAGGCTCTAACATATCTCCTGATAGGAACGTGGACAATTCTTCAAAAGTAATTGATTTCTTATCTCCTAAATAATTTAAAATCCTCTTGATTACTTTTGAATTTTTCTTTTTAAAAATCTGCAAATCTTTATTCTCTTCTATACTATTCATTTAAATATATCCTTAAGTTTTCTCTTTGCATATTTAAAAACATCAATTCTCTTATCTGAGTTTTAGCATCTATTGAAAAATTATTTTTGTTCATTTTTTCAACTACTGAAATTCGATTTTCTACTTTTCTTTTTTTAATTGCAAATAAAATTTGCTCAACCATCTCATTATCCACTTCAAATTCTACTTGTAGCATATTTTCAAAAAAAGTTTCACTAATACCATACTTATTTATCAGCAATTCTTTTAAATTAAGCAACGAAAAACCCTTACCACTCTCAAATAGGTTTTCAAAACATACAAAAATTTTTTTTACGTAATCGTCATTCAAGTCACTATCAATAATATTACGCCTTATTATATTAAAATAATTAAAGTCTTTCAATAAGGCAACTAATAAATATCTCTCATAGGTGTTTACTTCATAAGAATATGCATTTTTCTTATAACTTGCAATTGCATCCTTTATCCTCATACTATAATAATCTTTTCTTAAAGTTTCCAACCTAATACCCAATCTGCTCTCAAGTTTTCCTAAAAGAATTTCTCTTTGTGAATGGGTGTTTGATAAGCTTATCAAATTCATAAATACACTAATCATTTTATTAAAATCTGCTGTTTTGCTCAAATCATATTTTACTGAATATTGTTCCAAAAGATATTCAAAAGCATCACAGCTATCATTAAGCATATTTTTTAAGGCGGAAGCACCTTTATTCTTTAAAACATCTGCTGGATCAACTCCACTCTGCATTCTAATTACACTCACATCAAGATCAAACGGCAAACAAAGTTGATAGGCCTTAAGAGTAGCCATAAGTCCAGCATCATCACCATCAAAGCATATTATTATTTTATATGCATATCTCTGAATTAAAGCAAGATGCTCCCTGGAAAAAGATGTACCAAGCGCAGAAACCGCTATTTTTATACCAGCTGTAAAAAAAGCAAGAACATCTATATACCCTTCTGTCAATATCACAGATCTACTTTCTTTAATTGCAGACAAGCCCTCATAAAATCCATAAAGCAATTCCCTCTTTTTAAAGACCTCCGTTTCACTAGTATTAATATACTTAGGCCCATTATCTCCTAAATTTCTACCTCCAAATCCTACTACATTTCCTTTAAAATCTTTGATTGGAAAAATTAATCTTCCAGATAAAATAGAAAATTTTCTATTTCTCTTAGCAAACAGACCACTCTTAGCCAAAAGATCATCTGAATAGCCCTTTGAAAGCAAAAAGTCATAAAAACTCAACTTACCTACAACATCATATTGCAAATAACCAATACTAAACAAATCAATAACTTCTCGAGATATACCTCTTTCTTGCAAAAGATAATTCAAAACTGATTGATTACTATTTAAAAAAAATAAAAAAGTCTTAATCAATTTAGAATTCAAACCATATATTTTAGAAATTATTAACTTATATTGAAGTTTATTTCCAGTCTCCGTAGTTTGCCTAGTACCATCATGCACAATACCTACCATACTACATAGAGCTTTAACAGCACTATTATAATCTAACTTATCAATATCCATCAAAAATTTGATAACATTCCCCCCTTTTTTACATCCAAAACAATAAAAAAATCCCTGGGCAGGAGTTATAGAAAAAGAAGGTGTCTTCTCAGCATGAAAAGGACAAAGACCCTTATAAGATGATCCTGACTTAATTAACTTAACACGCTCTCCTATTAAAGTTACAATATCCACTCTTTGTTTAATTAAATCTACAATTTTAGCATATTCCATACTTTTTAATCCTTAGAAATAAAATTACGAATATAATTATTTACAGATAAAAGATGATCATTATAATTTGAAGAAAACTTATGAGTTCCAATTATAGGATCTTTTAAAACAAAAAACAAATAATTCGTATTATCTGGAAAAAAAACGGCTTTTAAAGCTATGATCCCGGCATTAGAAATTGGGCTTGGGGGATAACCTTTATTAATATAAGTATTATATGCAGAATTAATCTTTAAATCTGCAAAATAAATTCTCTCAGGATGAGGTCTTCTTAACTCTTCAGTAATGATATATTCAATTGTAGCACAAGATTGTAATGCCATATTAGACTTTATTCTATTATAAAAAACAGATGCTATTATTGGCGCTTCACTCCTAACTCGATATTCACGCTCTACAATAGATGCAAGGATCACTTTACTGTAAAAGTCTTCACTAGAATAAGATTTATAATTTATACCAATTGAACCAAGCTTATTAAAAAAATTACCAATTAAAATCCGTATTATTTCCTTCATGTCAATACCCTTATAAAATTTATAAGTATCTGGAAATAAAAATCCTTCAAGAGAATCATAATTTAATCCAAGTTCACGAATAAATTTAACATCATTCATTAAATCAATAAAGCTCTGAACATCAACAATAATGCCTGATTCATTAAGCTTTAAAGCTATTCTTCTACCTGTATATCCTTCAGGTATAGTAATATTAATAGGAAGTACAGGTCTACCTTTCAGAAATTCCCTATAAACATCAAGAGTTGAACAATGTCCACTGATTAAATACTTACCTTCCCGAAAATTCTTATCACTACCAAAAAAATAAGAAATAGCTATTAATAGCTTACCAGATCTAATAAGTCCACTTTTCTTAAGTTCCCAAGCTATTTTCTTTACTCCCCATCCTTTTTGGATTTCAAACTCATACACCAAATCAGATTCAAGAGGAGAAGAGTTTAAAAAACATAAAAAAGCTACTAAGAGAGATAAAATAATAACTAAAACACAAAGAAGAATAAAAATCCTTTTCATTACCATAAGAACTTTGAAAAAAATTACACTTTCCCAAGCTATATCAAATGAGAGACAAAAAACACATTCTCCCTACAAAAACGTAAATTACAAATATTAACTCAAATTTAATTATGATAAATACCAAAACACCTCAAATAATCAAGCAAAAAAATGAAACCCTACATAGAACTTAGGCAAATTACAACTTTAAAAAACTGGGGAGGGTGGGATTCGAACCCACGTAGGCAATGCCAACAGATTTACAGTCTGCCCCGGTTAACCACTTCGGTACCGCCCCCCTAAAAGCCGACTGTCGGAGTCGAACCGACGACCTGCGGTTTACAAGACCGCTGCTCTGGCCATCTGAGCTAAGTCGGCATAATAAAGCTAATGGTTAGTTTATAAAAATAAAATATATTAGTCAATAGTTAAAGACCAAAAGTAAATCTATTATATTTCAAAATAAAAGGAAAATTTTTATAAAAAAGGCAAAAAAACAAATAATAAAGCTAAAAATTAAAATCATATAATGATTGATTCTCTTTTTTCGCAAAAAGTAAAATAATAATAACCGAGTAAATTCAAGACCAAAAGAAATAGCACTAAGCACAATTGTCAATTCAAGTGAAAATTTTTGAAAAGATTCCATAAAAACATTATAAGCACCTGTTAAAAACAGGAGTAAACTAAGCACAGAATTAAAAAATAAAATTATTACTAAAACTCTAATAATAATTGAAACTAACCTTAACTCATTCATCTTTAATTCTCGTGACATAATTGACTCCTATAAATTCTCAATTATAAAAAGAGCCTGTTTTATCATAAATAAAACACTATTAACAACATAGCCTAAACTAATCTTCGTGTTATCCTCTATAGATAATTTATGAGAAATATTAAGAGCGCTTTGTATAAAAGCATTATTATTTTCCAAAAGAGCAACATATTTTTCTTTAAGATCAATAAAATAACTCATAAAACGAAAAATTAATTTTTGAATAGTCCCTGTCTCTTTTAAACACCATTGTGCTATTTTCTCCTTATAAGAATCACCAATATCAAAATCTTTGTTATATTTTTCATACTCCTCATTTTTAGCATTAAGTTCAAAATAAAAATCATAAACTTCCTTTTTCAGTATATTGATACCTCTTTCAATCTTAATATACAAACTTCTCAAATCAATACTATTGGCAAGTACTATATTATTAACAGTGCGTAATACTTCTTTCATTTTTACATCATAAACTTCCCTAAAGAACTCATTTAAAAAGTAAAACTTTTTAAAGCTTGAATATTCAATTCCCAGACCGCTAAAAAGAGTATTATTTAAATCCATAATAACACTATAATTTTTAATTAAACTTTTAAGCTCTCTATCCATCAAATCTGCTAAAAGATTATCATGATTTTTAACAATCTCACTACTAATATTTAAAAATAAAATATTTTCATAAAAACTTTTTATATCAAAGTATGGAATATATTTTCTGGGTGTTAAAACTGGACTCTCATAACATATTTTAAAAATATCCAAATAAGGCAAAGTTTTAGAAAAGCTAACAACTTTTACCATATTGTTCAAAATATTCTTAAACATAGAATCAATCTCTAAAAGATTTTCCTCAGTTAAAAGACCTCTTTCATTTGATTTGACTATTAAAAAATAATTCTTAACAATACTCTTTAATACTTCTTCATTTATTTCAATATCTTTTAATGTGTGCAAAAGTTCAAAAAGACATTTAAAATATTTATCAACACTCTTAAAACTAACACCAATTGTGCTATCAAGATCGATAGCATCTAAACTATCTATATCATCTAAAAATTCAATATTAAAAAAAGAAAAAAAAGACTTGTAAGGAAAAAATGCAATACCATTTAAAACATAAAAAAATTCAAACACCCCCTTTACAACTGTATATACTTGTACAGGTATTGAATCAATATAATTTTTAATCTTCATTTTAATAATCTCTTCTAACTCATTTTGACTTTGTTCTTTTTTTAAAAATCGTTCATACTCCCCAAGTGTTAAAAAATCTTCCATTTTACACAAAGAATTAGGTGCCTTATTCTGAATAATTTCAAAGATTGCTTGCTCAATAATATTGCCTGTCTCAAACATCTTAAAATATTCTTTAAGCTTCATTGAACAACAATAAAATCCAATCAACATTTCTATAAAACCCATACGTAGACATTTTTTTCTATAATCTATGACAGGATGTTTATACATGCTATTAACATAACCTTCTAGGGTCTTCATAAGATGTATTTTATAAATATCTTCTTTAGTTTTATCTCTTTGAAAAAAATTTAAAATATATACCCATACTCTTATCCAAAATGACTCTTCTTTAAATTTCTTAGATAAAAAATCATCAATTTGAGCTGTAGAACCTGCTTTTAAGTAATCAAAATTATCCTCAGATATCACTGAAGAATTTAAACTAAGATTTTTCTTTATTTCCTTTATCAATTTAACTCTTGAGTCTCTTGAAAGCTTATCAATAGAATCATATATATTAATATTAATCTTGTTCATAAACCCCCATTTATAAATGTTTCAATATGTAATCAAACAAATATTATTTTACGATATTTGAAGAATAAACTAAAATAATATTCTAACCCTAGAAAAATAGTATTTCAACTATAATATATTTTTATATGAATGTAGGTATTAATACTAAAGATATAGTAAAAATCAGTAAGATCTTCAATGAAAATAACTATGAATTCTTCCTCGTAGGGGGTGCCTTAAGGGATTTGCTACTTAAAAAGCAGCCCCATGATTTTGACTTCACAACAAATGCAACACCACAAGAAATAATGCGATTATTTCCAAGCAACATGCAAACAGGAATAAAACATGGAACAATAAGCATAATCTTTAACAAAAAAATTTTTGAAGTTACGACTTACAGAATAGACATAGATTATGAAAACAAAAGATCTCCTAAAAAAGTAAAATTTACAAAAAATTTAAATGAAGATCTCAAAAGAAGAGATTTTACAATTAATTCAATTGCAATGAATATACTAAACAACGAGATAATAGATTGCTATAATGGCAAACAAGACCTCAATAAAAAACTAATAAAGTGTATAGGGGAACCAAATAAAAGGTTTGAAGAAGATGCTCTTAGAATACTCAGAGCCATAAGATTTGCATCTACACTTGACTTTACAATTGATAAAAATACATTGGTATCCATGAAATATAAAAAAGTAAATTTATTACTTCTGTCAAAAGAAAGAATAAATAATGAATTTATCAAACTTCTAGAAGGAAAAAACCCAACAAAAGGAATCAGTTACCTACAAAAAATAAGCTTCTTTCAATATTTCTTCAATATAAAAATAAACAAAAAATTAAAAAATAAAATCAACCTTTTAAGCAAAAATAAATTTTATTTAAAAGCAATAGTTATTCTTACAATAAAACAAGAAATCCCATCTTTAAAAGAAAATTTAAAATTACTTAGATTTTCAAATAAAGACATCAAATTAATACTATTTTATAAAACTATCATTAATGAACTTATTACGCTACAAATTAAAAAATTATATGATATTAGAAATCTATTAAACAAAGCCACCAGAGAAAATTACAGAGAAATACTCGATATATATAAAGCGCTTAAAGGGAAAGATTATAAACTTAAATATATAATAAATAAGATAAAAAGCAAAAAATTACTAAAAGATCCTCTATTTTTAAAGGAACTCAAAATAAATGGAGATGACATCAAAAACCTTGCATTAACAGACAATAAAAACATCGGTGAAATTCTAAACTTCTTATTAAAAGAAGTATTAATTAATCCTAAATTAAATAAAAAGGAAAATCTAATTAACAAAGTTAAAGATCAATATTCGCAATATTCTTAAGCGCCATTTCAGCCGCTATCATTTCAGCTTCTTTTTTAGATTTACCCCTACCATTAGATACAAATTTGTCATTAACATAAAGTTCAACGCAAAAAATCTTATTATGATCAGGGCCTAATTCTTTAGCCAGCTTATAACTTGGTGAAATTTTATATTTTTTTTGAACATATTCCTGCAAAAGACTTTTATAGTCTTTGAAATCACCACGATTAAACATCAATCTTATATGAACTTCAAACAGATCTACCACAAACTCCGATGCTTTTTCAAAACCTCCGTCAAGATAAAGCGCCCCCACAAAAGCTTCAATAGCATCTGCAAGAATGCCTTTCTTATTACGCCCATCATTACTCTCTTCACTTCTACCAAGCAAAATATAGCTACCAAGACTAAGTTCTCTCGCAATATTTGAAAGAGAATCTTCACTTACAATATAAGATCTAGCCTTACTAAGCTCCCCTTCGCTCTTTTCAGGATAAAATTTATATAAATAATCTGTGATAATAAGATTAAGAACTGAATCCCCTAAAAATTCTAATCTTTCATTATTAGCATATTTATGATCAAATTCATTTGCATATGATGAATGACTTAAAGACATATTCAACAAATTAATATCCCTAAAATCAATATGCAATCCCATCAAGAACTCATCTAATTTTTGTCTCCAATCGATATCCAACTTACCCACAGAAGAACCCCTTAATATTCAATCTTTTTTCTTTTCAATAAAGGTTACAACATCTCCTATAGTCTCAAATTCACTAGCTTCATTTTCTGGAATCTTATCATCAAATGCTTCCTCAAGTAAATACAAAAGTTCATAAATATCAAGACTGTCAGCACCAAGGTCCTCTACAAATCTAGATTCCATAGTAATTTCATCTTCCTTTTTATCAAGCTGCTCTGATATGATAGATCTAACTTTTTTAAAAATTTCACTTTAATCCATAAATAAACATTCCCCATTAAAACTACAATTCTAATTCTAAATATTGACTATTTCGATAATAACCACACTTAGCACATACTCTGTGCCTTATTCCAAGGTTACCACAATTTGAACACGCCTGCAGCTGAGGTATTTTTTTTCTCATATTTATACTGCGCCTTGTCCTACTCCTAGCCTTTGAAGGCTTAAATTTTGGAACAGCCATGCTTTGTCTCCTTAAATACAAACAAACGTATCCTAATAATATATATATTATTAGGATAATTTGTCAATAAATTTAGATTGTAACTTCTTCTGCACTAACTTTGGAACAAAACTTGAAAGGTCAAATTTTTTATTCTTTATTAATTCCTTAACAAGGTCTGACCTCACAAACAAATACTTATCATTACTTGGTAAAAACACCGTATCTACTAAAGAACTAAGCTTATTGTTAATAACATATCTCTCAAATTCAAACTCAAAATCATGAAAAGCCCTAACGCCTCTTACAATAAAACCAATACCATTCTTTAAAGCATAATCCAAAATAATTCCATTATATCTATCTACAATAATTTTTGACTGTCCTAGAGACGCAATAACCTCAAATACAAGCTCATACCTCTCATTATCGCTCAGCAAATAATTCTTTGCACTATTATTGGCAACAAGAACAATTACCTTATCAAAAATCAAAGATGCTCTCTTAACTAAATCAATATGTCCCCAAGTAATAGGATCAAATGAACCAGGAAATAATGCTACCCTCATCATAATTAATAAAATTTAAGCCCCTTACTCATATCTTGAAGAATCTTTTCTCGCCAAATAGGACGACTCTCTAAATTCTCAAAATTAATTTCTTTAATTATCTTAAAAGATAAATTATTTCCTCTAACAGATTTATCAATAACAAAAAACTTACCAATGCCTCCATACACTAAATTTTCATTTTTCAAAAGTGCATTCTCAGACCTTACCTTCTCAATGGCACAATCAAAATGCACAGGACTATCTTCTCCATTAAATGGCATAGACATACAAAAAATAATATCCCTGATCTGCTTTTCACAAATAGGACATGTTCCTTTAAATTTTATGCGGGATCTATATTCTTTATTAAAATTTCTTTGTCTATTATGTCTATTATTCTTGTGGTTTTTTTGGTCATTAGGAGTATCACCTAAAGACTTACTCCCATTAACATTTGTAACAATATTTTGTTTCTTAATCTCAGACTTCGCTTTTCTTATTCTCCAATAGGGTACTTTGTTACTCTTTCGCAAATCATTGACACCAATTTTATTTCGATCAAATTTCAAGACTGTCTCCTTTAATTACATTAAATAAATAAGTAATTTATCCTTTCTTATAATTAAACACAAAATCAAAAAACATCTTACATGATTCAGAATCAAAATCACATACTCATAAGACCGATTAATAGCTATTTATTTATTCTAAAGCTTACATACGTATACTACTCATAACTTTTTACCTTTCAATTCATACACAACAGATAAAATCTGCGCAATTATTTTAAAATATTTAGAATTAATAAAATCACCCTCATTAACTAAAAACAAGCTCTCAGACAAATGTTTATCTTTCACAATAGGAATATTCTCTTGGATGGCAAGCTCTGTTATACGCAAAGCTCTCTCCCCTTTAGCCTTAGCCAAAACAACAGGTGCTGGAAATTCGATGTCATATTTAATTAATAATGCTAATTTTTCTTCGCTCATACCTTATAGTTAATGTTCTTCATGACCATTACTTTACAATCAAAATCTTCAAATTCTTGAACAGAATCCACTACGTTTATATTAATTATATTAAAACAAAAAAGCAAATTCTTGAGCTTTTTAATAAAATTACTGTCTAAATTAAAATCTGCATATACCTTTAAGTCAAAATTAGAATCCGTATTATTAATCTCACAAATAATTTTTTCTTGTTTATTGAAAAAATAAACGAAACTCCACTTATAAAGAATTTTTAAATCTTTACAAATAAATAAAAATAATAAACCATTGCTTTCTTGAAATTTAAAAGGAATTGCAATAATAAAATTGTTACCGTTTTCAATAAAAATTGGAAATTTATTATTTTGTTCCCTTACGCTTGCTCTACTTCCAAAATAATCATAAATTTGCATAAAATCTTGCTCTTCTATTCCTTGACCATGCAAAGATAAAAGAAATTTTAAAATAAATTCATCTTTTATATTGTCATAAACTCTCTCAAATAATTCCTTAGAATCTCTCTCTAAAAAATTATTCCCTAATTTAAAAATTAATCTATTACCGCTCTCAAATAAATCTAAATCTTTAAAAAAAGAAGTATAATTAATATGAATCAAGAAGTTGCCTGAAATACTAGCCATTTTAGCAGAATAACTAAATCCGACTTTTAAAGGCAAGCTACTCTTTATTTCAAAATAATTATCTAAAAAAAATACAAGCCATTTATTTGCACCAATAGATTTAATAACTTTCAATCTTCCATGCAAATCATTTAAATTCAATAAATTCAAATGAAAATTTTTTATTAAAGCAACTTTAGATAATTGAGCATTACTTAAGTTTCTTAATGTCAAGACGTTCCTTTACCTTCATAGCAGCTTTACCGATCCTATCTCTCATATAATAAAGTTTAGCACGCCTTACCTTTCCTCGTTTCAAAACCTGAACTTTATCTATAATAGGTGAATGCATTGGAAAAATCTTTTCAACTCCAATACCTGCAGAAATTTTTCGAACTAAAAAAGTTTGTCCAATGCCTTTATTTTGAATAGATATAACAAGACCCTCAAAATTTTGAATCCTCTCACTAACTCCTTCAATAATTTTATAACTAACACGTACAGTATCCCCTATCCTAAAACCAAAACTTTCTGTCCTCTTCCCTTGAGTTTCAATTTTTCTTATTAAATCCATTATTTTCTCCTCTCATTTCCAAATATTTAAGGTACAAATCATTTCTATTTTGCCTTGTTTTTTCAACAGATTTAATAAATCGCCATTTTCTTATTTCCTCGTGATGACCTGATAAAAGCACATCAGGAACCTTCAATCCTTTAAATTCATAAGGCCTAGTATAATGAGGATATTCAAGTAAACCACACTCAAAATTGAAAGATTCCTCACGCAAAGAATCTGGATTTATTACACCATCTAACAATCTATATACGCTATCTATTATAACAAGGGCAGCAACTTCACCTGAAGATAATATATAATCGCCAACTGAAACTTCAAGATCAACGTACAAATCAATCACGCGCTGATCAAGCCCTTCATATCTTCCACAAATTATAACAAGTTCACTCTTTTTTGACAAGTCATAGGCCAAGTTTTGAGTATATTGCAATCCAGATGGACTTACAAATATCGTAGTTTTTGACTTTGCATTTACGTGCTCAAGAGCAGCAGCAACAGGTTGAGCTGTTAAAACCATACCTACGCCTCCACCATAAGGAATGTCGTCACACCTTTTATGTTTATCTGTAGAAAAATCACGGATAGATACAACTTCATAACTTATGATACCTTTATCTATAACCCTTTTCATTATTGAATTTTCAAAAAATGGGGTAATGATTGAAGGAAATAGAGAAAGAATTGTAATCTTCATCTTAAGAGATCTAATACCTTAAGCTCAATAGTTTTAAGTTCCCTATTGATGTCCCCAAGATACACATCTAAAAAGGGTATAAAAAAAAACTTACTACCAACCTTGACTTCAAGAAGAACTGATTTTGCACATTCGCAAAAAGATACAATAACTCCTAACTTTTTTCTATTATTAACAATCTTATACCCAATAAGTTCTCCGAAATAATACTCGTCTTCTTCCAATTTAGATGCAAATTCATCATTTACCCATAATTCGAAACCGATTAAATTCTTAATGAATTCAGGAGCATTAAATTCTCTAAATTTTAATAACAATGAATTCTTTATTAAAGATATATCCTCAACATTAACCTCAATTGAAGAGCAACCGTCTTTCCTTAGAACTAATTTATTACCTTTTAGACAAAAAAAATCATTAAAATCATTGGATATGCTCTTAACTTTAGCATATCCATTAATTCCATAAGATGACAATATTATGCCCTTTACAAACATAAATTAATCCAAAATTTCTAACTGTACTCTCCTATTTGTTTTTGCAGCACAAGCACTAAGAAGCGTTCTAATAGCCCTTGCAATGCGACCTCTTCTTCCAATGATTTTACCAACATCATTTGCAGAAACTCTTAATTCCAAAATAGTTGATTTCTCACCTTCAACTACATTCAACTTAACCTCATCTCTCTTATCTACAAGAGATTTTACTACAAATTCTATAAGCTCAATTTCGTTACCATATTCTTTCATTAAGTCCTCCTAACTCTCAACTTTATTAAAATTATTTTTAGTTAAAATCCTCTTAACCGTATCGCTTGGAATAGCTCCCTTCTTGATCCAACCTTTCAATTTCTCTTCATTTATTTTGACTTGATTTTGCCTTTCAACAGGATGGTAGTACCCAAGCTCTTCAATAGCTCGTCCATCTCTAGGTGAAGCAGAATCCATTACTACAATTCGATAATAAGGTCTCTTTTTTGCCCCCATCCTTTTTAATCTTATCCTAACACTCAATCTACAATTCCTCCTTTACCTCCCAAAAGAGATGTTATCTTATTTTGAAAGCTTTTATTTTTCATCCTTTTCATCATTAAAACTGTCTGTCCAAATTTTTTAATAAGTTTATTTACATCAAAAACCGTTGTCCCACTTCCCAAAGCTATTCTTTTCTTTCTTGAAGGACTAGTTAAAATGACAGGATTTAATCTCTCCTTTTTAGTCATAGAAAGAATAATTGCCTCTTCTCGTTTAAGTTCTCTTTCATTAATATTACGACCCAACATTTCTGATGAAACGCCTGGCAACATCCCCATCAAATTAGAAATTCCACCCATATTGCGCATATACTTAAATTGATTTAAATAATCTTCAAAATTAAAACTAACCTTTTTAAGTTTTTCTTCAAGTTTTAAAACTTCTTCCTTATCTATAACACTCTGGGCTTTTTCAACAAGACTAACGATATCTCCCATGCCAAGAATTCGTGATGCGACTCGATCTGGATAAAAAATATCAAGATCCTCAGGTTTCTCCCCAACCCCAACAAACTTAATAGGAGCTCCACAAATAGTCTTAAGTGACAAAACTGCACCGCCTCTGGCATCAGAATCAAATTTTGTAAAAATTACACCTGTAATCCCAACCTTTTCATTAAATTCTTTTGCAATACTTGCAGCAATCTGACCTGTCATCGCGTCTGCAACTAATATTGTTTCCGTAGGAACCACAGTATCTTTAATTTCTTTTATCTCTTTTAATAATAAATCTTCAACCTCCAGACGCCCTCTAGTATCTATTATTACAGTATCAAAGAGTTCTACTCTAGCATACTCAATAGATTTCTTTACAACCTTAATAGGATCACCTTCATCTTCAAGAACAAAAACAGAAATACCAATTTGCATACCTAAAATTCTTAATTGCTCAATTGCTGCTGCTCTAAAAGTATCTGCAGCAACAAGAAGAACTTTTCGATTCTCCAATTTAAGTCGCATAGCAAGCTTTGCACATGTTGTAGTCTTCCCAGAGCCCTGAAGTCCAAGCATCAAAATGCACGACAATTTATTAACAGGATTTAAAATCAGCTCAGAATGCTTATCGCCTAAAAAATTTACAAGTTTATCATTAACAATCTTAATAAATTGAGACTTGGGATCAACATTCTTTAAAACCTTAATTCCTTTTGCCTCTTCAACAACAGAATTTACAAAACGTCTTACAACTCTTAAATTAACATCAGCTTCAATTAAAGCATTTTTAATAGTGTTAACGGACTCTTCAATATTTTTTGCATTTATCACAGCTTTGCCAGAAACATACTTGACAAAGTCTCTAAAACCTGCACCTAAACCCTCAAACACCAAAAATCACCTTCATTTGTAAAAAAATCCTACAAAGTATACAATACAAAAAAAGGAAACATTAATCAATATCTCCTCCTGTCAAATAGAATTTATTGAAAATAACACTAGAAGCAGGGCCCACAACAGATACTTCAGTATCTAGAGAACTAAGCTTTAATATTATTCTCTCTTTATTTAAGAGCTTTATTTCTTCTTTTAATAAATCAAAAAAACTCTTAAGTTTAAAACTTTGTCCATAAAGTACTAAATAATTAAAATCAAGAACCCTTTGAATATTAATAATAACTATTGCCAAATATCTAACCGTATCTCTCATTATCTTATGTATAAATTCATATTTATCATGAAGATCAAAAATATCATATATAGTAACTTTTTTAAGTCTACCTTCATATTTATCATAAAGTTCAGGTATCTCTCCATTCATAAACTCTTTTGAGATCAAACGTTGAAGTGCAAAATTAGATATCAACATATTAACACAACCTTTGTT
The DNA here is from genome assembly GCF_055693965.1 of Borrelia tillae. Taxonomy (NCBI): domain Bacteria; kingdom Pseudomonadati; phylum Spirochaetota; class Spirochaetia; order Spirochaetales; family Borreliaceae; genus Borrelia; species Borrelia tillae. The sequence continues at coordinate 737,548 of NZ_CM146346.1, read as the reverse complement.
TCCACATGTAGGACAATTTTTCTCTCCTCCATAATCAATAACCATATGACTAACCATACCTGATTTATTATTAAATCCAGAATAAACATTACCATCAGACCAAATAGAGAGTTCTGCTGTATCTGTATAATCAAAAAACATGATATTATCCACATTTTTACCCATAAATTCAGCAAGGGAAAGGTTTTTGACATAACTCTCAAGATATACCGTAAGTGAAAAATACTCTTCTAATATAGCCTTAACAGGCACATCTTTTTCAATCCATGCACCATGGCTATCATTAACAATTCCAGATTCCTTATCCTTAATAATGCCAGTAATACTAAATCCTAGTCCAATAAATTTATCCCTTGAAAAATTATGTTTCCAAATAATTTCAATCATATGATCTTTAATTTTTTCCAAAATTTCATAAGCACTAACTGGTGGTTCGAAAGAATAAGTCTCACTTATTAAAACCTCACACTTAAGATTTGCAATTCCTATCTGAAAATAATTACTTGAAATAATTACCCCCATTGAATATGCAAAATCTTTATTAATATCAAGAAGTATTTCTTTTCGTCCATGCTTTTTAATATCTGATTCCTTTGAACCAACCTCAACTAAAATATTTTCCTTGATCATATGGTTAGTAAGAATCGTTACAGCCGCATTTGTCAATAATAATTTACGGGCCAAATCTGTCCTTGAATATTGCATATTCTTTAAACTAAGGAGTATTTTTTTTCTATTACCGCCTCTAATTGAAACCATATTCTCACCCTGCATAATATAACCCCCTTTATTTTTAAAATAAAAAAATATTAATAATAAGACATAATATCAAAAAATCACCTTAATATTCTAGTAGCACTTATAGGACAAAAACAATCTTTTTTAATAATAAAAAATAACTTGCATTTCTTTATGATTGAAATAATCCAACAAAGTATTAAAATCAAAATTTTAAAACCAATTAACCAAAGATCAAAATATCAAAATTTAAAAAAAAAGAAAAAATATAAACACAACTACTTCAAAAGAAAACCTACACACAAATCAACTTCAAAACATCCCAAGCCTGTTATTCACACTTTTCTTTAAAATACGAAAATTCCATAGTAAAAACTCCTCTGCCTTTAGTAGCGCTTCTTAAAACAGTAGTATATCCAAAAAGCTTCTCAAAAGCTGCCTCAGCCTTTATTATTTCGTACTCCTCAACATTGCTAATAGAATGAATCATGCCACCAACAAAATTCAATGTAGAAATAACTTCCCCTGTATATTCAATAGGTGTTTTAATCTCTAACATCATTATCGGTTCAAGCTTAATAGGATTTGCTTTTCTAAAAAATTCATTAAAAGCAAGCCCTGCTATTGACTCAATAATAGACTCATTAACCTTGGATTTATCACAGTCCAATAAGGTAATCTTAACACCCACATCAACAATTGGGTATCCAATAATTCCACTTAAAAAGGCAGAAGTAATGCCTCTTAATATCGCGGCTTTAAATAAAGGGGAGTCAATATCACATTCAAACTCTACTTTATGTCCTTCCCCCCTTGCCAGAGGACTAACAATCATCCCAATTTTTAAATTCAGTCCCTTACCTGCAAACATATTGTCAAATTCAAACACATCATTGACTGTTAAACTTAAACTTTCTCTATAGCTTACCTGAGGCTTTCCCGTATAAATATTAAGTTTAAATTCATCTTTTATCCGCATAACAATAATCTCAAGATGTAACTCACCCATTCCAGATACCAATAATTGACCCGTCTCTTTACTTTCTTTATAACTAAATGTAGGATCTTCTTTGGCAATAATTTCAAGAACTTCTTTAAGTCTAGCATCATCCGATGCTCTCTCTGGCTCAATAGATATTAGAACAACTGGCTCTGGAAATACTAAAGATTCAAGCACAATCTCATTTCCTTCTTCAACAAGAGTATCTCCTGTTATAGAATGCTTAAGCCCAATAATTGCCCCAATATCCCCCGCTTTAACCTCATCAATCTGTTCATTCTTATTTGAAAAAACTCGAAAAATCCTAGTAAATTTTTCACGCCTATTCTTAGAAACATTAATAATTTTCTTAGACGAATTAAGCTCTCCTGAATATACCCTAATAAAATAAAGATGAGAAGAAATTGCACTAAAATATTGAACCTTAAATACAAGTGCAGACAACTTTTGATCTTCCCTAGGATCAATTAATACATTTCTATCCGTTTTTAAAGAATAAGCATTGATTTGTTTTTCAAAAGGATTTGGAAGATAATCCACAATTGCATCTATTAAAGGTTCTATACCAATATTCTTAAGACTAGTTCCCATCAGAACAGGAATAACAAAACCACCAATAGTACATCTTCTAATCTCTTCAATCAGAAGAGAATTATCAATAACAGAATTTTCAAGAAAGAATTCAGTAATTTTTTCACTAAAATTACTAATAGAATCTATTAAATTTTCTCTATAAATTTTAACATCTTCAACAAACTTTTCACGAACCGCATCCTCAAGCACAATAGGTTTTCCATCTTTAAATTCAAAATGTAATTCTTTATTACGAATAATATCTATAACTCCTTCAAAATTATTTTCACTCCCAATTGGAATTTGTAAAACTATCGGAACTATACCAAATTTAATTTTTATATCTTCAACTACTTTGAAAAAATTAGCTCCCATACGATCCATCTTGTTGATGTATGCAATTCTTGGAATACTATACTTTGATGCTTGCCGCCAAACTGTTTCAGTTTGCGCCTGAATTCCATCAACAGCACTAAAAACTACAATACCACCATCAAGAACACGAAGAGATCTCTCAACTTCAGCTGTAAAATCAACATGCCCTGGAGTATCAATAATATTTATTTGATGATTCTTCCAATAACAAGTAATAGCAGCAGAACTAATTGTAATACCTCTATCTTGTTCTTGTGCCATCCAATCAGTAACAGTATTGCCAGAATCAACATCACCTATCTTATGAGTTTTACCAGTATAATATATAATTCTTTCCGTAGTAGTAGTTTTTCCAGCATCAATATGTGCCATAATTCCAATATTCCTAATTTCCATAAAGTCCTCAAATATCATAAAAGCTATAGCAAAATCTATAGCTTTATTCAATTAAATCATAATTATATGATTCATTAAGACATACAAAAATAAATTACTAAAAATTATTTTTATAATATCATAAGTTCAAGGTTTCTCACTACAACACTTGTTCTTATGAAATGAAAACGCAACATTACTTAACAAGGATCTATACATCCATAAATATTTCTCAAAAGAAACAATAATATCATCTAAAATATTAGCTGTTCCATAATCAGATGTGCTATCAATAAAAGATCTAATTTCAGACATATTTTCAAGAATATCAGTAAGGTTACAAACAATACTATTAATTGAATTCTCAAAATTTGAAGTGGTATCTACATCAATTTCCTTAATAAAGGATTTTTTACCAAACTCAGAACACCTAAATTCAGAGTCATATCCAAGTGCTCTAATCGTTCAGCTATAATATCAATAACTTCTGCAACATAATCATAAAGCTCTTCTGTTTTTTTATGAATCACAAAAAAATTGATATCCTTTATATTCCAATGAATACCCCTTAAATTAGCATAAAAAATATGAAGCCCAGCTAATAACCCTTGTAATTTTAAATTTATTTTATCTAAATCATCCCTCTTCAAATAACTTAAATGATCTTCCATACTATCTCCTCATAGTATAATTAGATATATGTAATATTAATAGTAATATTGTAGTATAATTAAATATATTATGCAAAAGAATCTCATTTTTATTATTCTCATTTTCACAAGTCAATGTTCACTCTTAAGCACAAATGAAGACTTAAGGCTTCTCTACTCATCAATTCATAAGTTAAGGAATAATTTGAATTTAAAAGAGCTAATAATAGAATCACACTCTTGAAACGGTTGCAAAAGAATATGCAATAAATCTTCACAAAAACAATGTACTAACTCATACACTTTTTGGAACAACTCCTATGCAGAGAGTCGAAAAGTATGATAAAAATTTTTATAAAATAAGAGAAATTCTAGCATCAGGACTTGAGGTTGAAAATGTAACTGATGCCTGGCTTCAAAGTCCCAAACACAAAGAAGCCCTTTTAAACAAAGATACGAGCAAAATAGGGGGATATGTACTAAAAACACAGGACAAAAAAAACATATTTGTAGTTTTATTCGGGGAAAAATCTTAAATAAATTGACATAAATCAAATTTATTTTATATAATAATCTCCGGTGTTAAGCGGGCTCATAGCTCAGTTGGTCAGAGCGCCTGCCTTACAAGCAGGATGTCGGGGGTTCGAATCCCTCTGGGCCCAAAATTGTCTTATCAACGTTTTCAAAGCATATTATCCACTTTTAACAGCAAAAAATAAAAATAGATTAAATCATTGAATCAAAAAATTCATTCAAATCATCATAAAAGTATACATATAAATACACCTTTATAAAAAAGTTTTTCCGCAAGAATATTCTAAGCATAATCTCTTACTCGGATCAGCATTTAAATATTTTAAGTTTAAAAATCAAATCAATATTATTTCTATCCAAGTCCTCACTCAGTTTTTCCAAACACAGATTAGCTTCATTTTTACCTTGAAAAAGCAAAACAAAAGCCCCACCCCTCCCAGCACCACTCAATTTGCCAGCAAGGGCTTTAAGTGTCTTGCCTCTCTCTATTATATAATCAAGTTCCTTTGAAGACACACCTAAGGAACTCAAATAACTATTTGCAATATTCATATTATTTGCCAATAAAGTAATATCTCGTTTAGAAAAAGCAATATAAGAATTTTTAGTAATAAGGCCTAATTTTTCAATAATTTCAAATTGACGATTATCCCGGGATATTCTGCAATTCAAATCAGATATTATATTATTTGTTGTACATTCCCTTTTAACTGCTCCAATCAAAAAATAAAATTCACAAGAAGATATTCTTTGATGAGTCAATATGCCATTTTTGTTTTCCAAATAAAAAATTCCATCTAGCTCAACAAGTAAAATATCCATACCAGAAGATCTACCGTGAAAAATATTTTCAATTTCTCTTGCCACCAAAATCTTATTATAAGATTTATATTCATTATGACTTACAATATATTCAGCAAAACATAAACTAAGACTGGCTGACGAACCAAATCCTAATCCAACCGGAACCCGAGAAAATATTGAAAATTCAATAGGTTTAACTTTCTTAAATCTATTATTAATAAAATGTATTACCTCATCTATTTTTAAAGAAGGGGGCCCTAAGTACTTCCAGGAATCAGAAAAAGTATAAACTAGATACATATTAAGAAAAGGTATCGTAGCACCAATTACTGGAAAACCATAAACAGCGCTATGTTCTCCTAAAAACAATATTTTAGAAGGTTTTTTAATTATAAACATTTACTGAAACTTAACACCATCTAAATCTAAATTTATTGGTTCAATATTAAATTGTTTAAAAACTTCAAAATTTGGTCGGTAAACTAAAAAAGTTTCATTTCCAGCACCCAAAGCCTTAATCAATACACATTCATGTTCAAGATAAGCAAGATTTAAGGGCAAAGCAGCAGAAATACCTATCTTTCTACCAATTTCCAATCCTATACCTTTTGCCAACCTTAAACCAGATAACAAATAATCAGAAGAGTTGGTAACATTAAGAATAACTTTTTTCATTACAATATTAACATCTCTTATAAAATTCATTAAAGAAACCCTATGCTCATTATATTGAATAATTGAACTGGTAGTCTTAACTGAACTAGGGCCTTGCATTAAATAAAAATCGTTAAAACACATTTTTCCTAAAAGTTCATACTTAGGAAAATTCCCCCCCTGAAACCGAATAACACCTCCAAAAAGGCTTGTAGCAACATCATATCCACTACCCATGCCCCCTTGAGCATACCTGTAAGCTTCTAAACAATACATAAAAATTTGATCTTTAACAAGACAATTACTACCAACTGATATCAAAAAAATTCCACATACAATCCCAACAGCAACAACGGCACTTGAACCAAATCCTTTTTTCACGCCATTACTCAAAAAAAAATTACTTGTATCAATATAAACATCAAAGAATAAATCTTCTAAATTAGAAAAATATCTCTGTTTTAAATATCTAAATATCTTAAACACAAACTCATTATCGTCTTCCATTAAAGTAAAATTATCAGACTTATTCTTTTTGGAAAAAAAACGCCAAGAATTACTCCGGTTGTTACTTCGTTTAAAAGAAAAATAAGCTCTCTCTTTGATAGCAATTGAAAGTGCGAAACCATCTTCCTCTAAAATAGAATATTCACCCATCAAAAGTAAATTTCCAGGTACTGAAAAATTCATTACATCCATTCCAAACCACTTCCAATCTTTGAAACAATAAAATTAATATTTTCAAAATTACTAGTAAGTTTACTTAAAACTAGTTCCAAATCTTTCTCTAAACACAATATCTTAACCTGAGGTCCAGCATCCATCGTTTCAAAAACAGAAATACCTTTATTCCTAAGCTCGGAAATATATTTTATTAATTCTATAGTATCATTCTTAAAATAAATAATGGAAGATGATAACATTAAAGCAAACATACACTGATAATTTTTTATAACAGTAAGACCAAATCCATGAAAATCTCCTCTTAAAAAACAAGATAAAGCTTTTTTGTACATATCCCTACTAGACTTAATCCAAGCATCCCAATAAAATTTTTCTTGCTTGCAAATCTCCATAGCAACTCTTGAAGAAATTTCTTTAACACTACTATCAACTATAGCAAATATTATTCGCAACTCATCAAAGCAATTGCCACTGATTAATTTAAACGAATGCTTAGAGCCTTCTTTTAAAAATACAAATCCTCCATAAATGGCTCTTGATGCTGAAGCTGAACCTATTCTAGCAAGATCTGACGCTTTTTGATGAGAATATTCATCAAAATATTTTAAAATACAAGCAGCAATAGATGCAAAACCAGAACTTGAACTTGCAAGTCCAGCAGCTGTTGGAAAGTTGTTTTCACTAATTACTTTAAACCTGACATCTGGCTTATTTAAGATTTGTCTTGCATAATTAAAAAAATTAATTTCCCTTTCTGACAATACCACAGACTTTGAATTCAAAATTATTTCATCCTTATATGACAATTCAAGCTCACTTATTGAATAAAACTCATCAATACTTACAGCAATACTTGAAGTAGCTGGTACATTTAAAAATTTATCTTTCTTGCCCCAATACTTAATTAACGCCAGACTAGGATTAACCTTGCATCTAATCTTCACACTATTTTCTCAAATCATTCAAAAATTTAAGAGCAAAATCAGTAGAGTAAATTCCACTCTCAGTCATTTTTAATAGTATTTTTTCTCTCTCATTGCTAGAAATATTATAATCTCTCTCAAGAAGATATAAAATTTTACTCACATGCAGTTTCATATGCCCCCTTTGAATTCCATCCAAAGCAAGTGCTCTTAAAGCTGCAAAATTACTTGCAAGACCAACACAAGAAAGAACACCCATAAATTCTTTTTTGCAATCAATACCCATAATCTTCAAACCTAACAAAGCTGCCACATGAGAACCTACCGCCCCCCCCTTAATCCCAACCTGCAAAGGCAACTCAATTTCTCCAATCAAATTTTCATCAGAAATATAAAACTTACTAACAGGCAAATACTTACCACTTCTTGCAGCAAACTTATGTATACATGCTTCAAGAGCCCTAGTATCATTAAGTGTAGCAAGACATAAGCCTGTTATGCCATTCATAATACCTTTATTATTAGTAATAGCACGTTCTTCTTCAAAAAATCCTATCTTAGAAATAAGTGCAATATTACAAGCTAAAGCTAAAGATCTTTCATTATCTGCATCTACAAGTAGATTATTAGCATTTAACTTAAAATTAGCTCTTACTACAAAATCATTTGAATCATTACTCAAAATTTTTAAAACACACTCATATCCAAACTCCAAAGTAAGATGATGAGCCACTCTCTCAGCAATCGAATTCAATAAATTTGAACCCATAACATCACAAACATCCACATAGATATTTAATTTCTGAATACCAATGTCTTCAATAAACTTAGCACCAAGTCTTTTAAGCCCACCACCTCTAAGCTCCATCCTACCTAAAAGAGGCTTAGACCAAAGATTTATTCTTTCAAAAAGACCAAGCAATACGTCACTTAAATCTTTATCTGTTTTGATATAAACTTGTGCAATACCTAATACTTCATCCACAAAGTAATTTAAATTAGCATTATCAAGAACCTTAGCTGCAAGATTCAACGCAGCAATCACTGAAGATTCTTCTGTAGCAATAGGTATAGAATAATACTTCCCATTTACCTTTAAGTTTTTTACAATACCTACAGGTAGAGATAAATAACCAATATAATTTTCTATCATATGAGAAAGAAAATCCTCATTAACAGAATCATAAAAAAAATCTCGTGAACTCAGATTCAAAAAATTCTTTATCTCTTGCTTTTTATCCAAAATATTTTTATTTCTAAAATTTTCACTAAGTTTCATAAAAATCTCTAAAATTCTTAATATTCAACATCAACGGATAACTCACAAAATATCTATTTAACCTAAGTTGTTCTAAATCTTTACTATTACTTAAAAGCATAACCATCTTTAAAACATATTCATAATCTTTGAAAAGCTTATACAAAGCATCCTCACCTCTTAAGCAAAAGGTTCTAAGAATAGCTCCCGCAACACCTATTAACTTAGCCCCAATAGCAATACCTTTGGCAATATCCATCCCCGTCTCATATCCTCCTGATGCAAAAATTCTATTTTTAAAAGAATCTTCAATACTAAGTAATGTCAAAACAGAAGATATTCCCCAATTAGAAAAACAAGATGCAACATCTAAATTTCCTTCCTTTATTCCCTCAACTAAAACCCAGTTAGTCCCCCCACTACCAGCAAGATCAACATAAGCAACCCCGAGATCTAGCAAATTGATAACAGAATTAGGTGATATCCCAAAGCCTGTCTCTTTAACAATTATTGGCAAATCTGAAACAGAACAAAGCTTAGCAATTGAATCTTTCATACCTTTAAAATTTCTCTCACCTAGTGAATTCATTAATTCCTGACCTAAATTTAAATGTACAATCATTGCATCAACTTCAAGTCTCTTATTCATTTCAATTATTTCAGAAATTCCAAATTGTTCTAGTTGAAGAGCACCAATATTTGAAAATAAAGGAATATTATCAGCATACTTTTTTAAAGAAAAATCTTTAACACATTCAGGATATTTAAATATGAGTTTAAAAGATCCCAGACCCATTGGAATCCTCAGATCATTTGCAACCCTAACGAGCGTTTTATTTAGATCATTACCCTCTTTCACACCCCCCGTCATTGATGAAATAAAAACAGGCATGGCAATATCATAACCAAATATGTTATCACTAGTATCTATTTCACAAAAATTAAGCTCACTAAGTGCATCATGTTTTAAATTCACAAAATTTAAAAGATTCTCACTTTTACTAACATCTTCCTTTCTTAAACAAATTTCAATATGCCGCTTTTTATTATTTAAGATGTCAGGCTCGATAGCCATAAATCCGGTATCCATCTTCCCTGATTTCCTTTAAATAAAAGCCTTGAGACTCACCTGGAACGATCTTATTTTCAAAAAAATTCCTATATTCATCAAAAGTGGCATTATGTCTGACTGAAAGCACCCTATCAATATCCCAGCTCTTAATAATACAACAAGCATTATCTTCAACTGTAAGCTCATAAATAACCATAATGTTACCTGACCCATAAGAACAAAAAAGTATCTTTTCCCCAGTAATATCCTTCTTTAAAAACACTCGCTTCAAATAAGACATTAAAGATAAAAATATTGACCCTGTATACAAATTACCCACTTCCTTAGAAGCCTCAATAGAATCATAAAAATCTATTGATTCTAAATAAGCATTTCTCTCAGACTCATCTTCACTGTAATACTTCTTTAAAACATAATGCATTGAATCTATGGGCATCTTTGCAAAAGGTACATGTAAAATAAATCTATACTTAAAAAATAAGTCCTTAATACTTATATTTTTCTTACGTGCAAAATCCGCCAAAGCTTCTTCATTTGCCTTATTATAACATTCAATAGAATAACGTCCCTTTACCTTAGCCTCAAGGCTCCCAAATGGTCTAAAAAAGTCATCAACATCGTCAGTATAAACCCCAAACTCAGATAAATTAATAGATAAAATTTTAGGATTTTTTTCAATAAGAACTGCTGTAGCTCCAGCACCTTGAGTAATCTCTGCTGTAGTAAGATTATTATAATGTGCAATATCACTGGAAAATACTATACCATATTCAGACTCATCCAAATGACTTAAAACACTTGCTGCACTATGAAGAGAAAGTGCAGAACTTGCACACGCATGCTGCGCTTGAAAAGTCAAGAAATTATTCTTTAAATCAATACCAGCTAACTTTAAAGCTCCATAAACATAAGATGAAATTGACTTTGAATAATCTACTCCAGTTTCAGTTCCACCTAAAAATACCCTCATCTTATCTAACTTAAGATTATTATTATCAAAAATTAACTTAACAGCAGAACTCGCCATTGTAACACTATCCTCATTAGGACTTGTAAACCTAAATGCTTTCTGCTGTGTTGCATCAATTGCTCTATTAAATTTTTTGAAAAAATTTTCATCAGATCTGTATAAAGAATGACTTAAAAGAACATTCAAATCTAAACAATTTAAAGGCAAGAAAACTCTAATATCACTAATACCTACTCTCATCAATAACCCCCAATAAAAAAATGATTCTCAAATATTATTTACTACTATAGATCATAAAAACATTAAAATCCAATATAATATGATTATATTGGAGAAATTAAACTTATGAAAATAGCAGTACTTCTATCTGGTGGGGTGGATAGTTCTATAGCTCTTTATACAATGATACAAAAAGGATATAAACACATAAAATGTTATTATTTAAAAATTTGGCTTGAGGATGAACTTTCCTATATAGGTAATTGTCCTTGGAAAGAAGATATTAACTACGTAGATGCCGTATGTAAAAAATTCAATGTACCATATGAAATCATTAGTTTGCAAGACGAATATTACAAAAGGGTAGTAACTTATGCTATTGAAGAATTAAAAATTGGTAATACCCCAAGTCCAGACATATTTTGCAATCAAAGAATCAAATTTGGTGCATTCTTTGATAGGATCAATGAACATTACGATTTAATCGTCACAGGACACTATGCTAAAATAGAAAACCAAAATAATAACTACATACTTAAACAGGCTAAAGATAAAATAAAAGATCAAAGCTATTTTTTATCTCACCTCTCTAAAGAACAAATATCAAAACTACATTTCCCATTAGGAGATCTACTAAAAACTGAAATAAGGCAAATAGCACATAAATTAAATTTGCCCAATAAAAATAGAAAAGATAGTCAAGGGATTTGTTTCCTTGGAAAAATTAAATATGATGAATTCATAAAATACCACCTAGGAGAACTTAAAGGTAATATTGTAGAACAAGAAACGGGCAAAATACTAGGCACACACAATGGATATTGGTTTTTTACAATTGGACAAAGAAAAGGTATCAAGCTTAGTCATGGGCCATGGTTTGTTACAGATAAAGATATTCAAAATAACACCATCTATGTCTCAAATAGTATAAATTATCTAAAACAAGGAAAAGAACAATTTTTAGTGCACCAAATAAACTGGATAAATAAACCATTAGACAACTATAATCTAAATGTCAAAATAAGACATGGTGAAAAAAAAATAAAATGCAAAATAGAAATTCTAAAAAACGATACAATAAAAATTCACCTGGAAGAAAAGGAGTATGGAATTTCGCCTGGTCAATTTTGCATATTTTATCATCAGGATGAATGTTTAGGGGGAGCAAAAATCCTTAAGGCACTAATATAACAAAGACTATAATACTACATAAAATGTTACTTAAAGGCTAAATAACATATGCAATTTAATATTCTAACTTAAAGGGACTGAGGTCCCTTTAAACTTATTTATCAATTTTAAAGTAATCTACAGATTCCTTTAAATGTTTCACACTTTCTAACATTCTCTCAGACATTGCTGACAGCTCCTCACTACTTGATGCTGTTGTTTGAACCAATTGACTTACTTGCTCTATTGCATTTTTAAATTGTCCAATTTGGCTACTTTGGTTAGAACTCTCACGTGTAATATTTTTAACAAGCTTAGCTGTCTCTTCCATTCCAGGAACAATTTGCTCAAAATTATTACCTGCCCTACCTGCAATAGTTAAACTCTTATGAGCAATATTAATAATTTCCTTAGCAGATTCCTTACTTTGATCCGCCAGCTTCCGCACTTCAGCAGCAACGACTTCAAATCCCTTACCCTTATCTCCCACTCTAGCAGCCTCAATAGAAGCATTTAAAGCAAGCAAATTGGTTTGCCGTGTTATTTCATCAATAATGCCTATCTTATTTGTAATAACTTCCATAGCTTCAATAGCTTTAATAACAGATTGATGTCCAGCCTTAGTTTTTTCATTAGTACTAACGGCAATAACCTCAGTAGTAGACGCATTATCGGTATTTTCAGTTACACCTTGAGATATCTGCTCAATATTTGCCGTCATTTCTTCTAATGTAGACGCTTGTTCAACCGCTCCAGAACTTAAATTTTGACTTGCATTTGCTATCTGAATTGCATTTTCATAAAGAGAATCAAGATTTTCAATAATTCCTCTGGCAACAGATGAAAAATTAGCTCTTACAAGCTCCAAATCTTCATATAGCCCATGAAGCTCTACTGTTTTCCATTCTAAAGAATAATTTGACACAGTAAAATCACCAGAAGCGAGTCTTTCAGAATGACTCAAAATTCCATTTAAAGCACCACTAAGTCTATTTACAAGATAAATAGTAACAAATCCAAGAACAACTAAAGTCACTATAAAACTTATTCCCAAAATCACAGTAGTAAGCCCAGTCATATAATAAAAATCTTTAGCGCTAGCTCTTAAATACACTATAAATGAAAAATCAGACAACTGGCATTTTATCTTCTGAGCAAATCCAACAAATTCTTTTCCATGCGGATCAACATAATGTCTCAAACTAATTGGTGCATTTTTATGAAACAAATCCTCAGTAGTATTTTGCACTACATCGTGATAATAAGCATGAGAATCAAAAAAGTTATCACCGGGCAACCAATTATGATGCACTAAAAACGTACCTGCTGTATCAAATACCATAGTTCTACCACTATTCAATGCTCCAAAAGTAATACCTTTAAATGAATTGTAAAGGTAATCAACCGCATAAAAGATCATATAATAACCAAAAATATCACTTGTATCATTATCTCTTAAAGGAACGCCTATTAATAAATAAGGAATTTGTCCTGACTTATTCCTTAATTTAGACACATCTCTCATTAAGACTTCTTCGACAGAATTAACATCTGCTAAAAGAACAGAAGAATTATAGATAGAACTACTTTCCCTTAACTTAGAAAAGTATTCTTTATCTGCAACAGAAACGCCATAATCACTATTATCTTTAACAGCAGTAGTAAATATTATTTCACCACTCTTATTAGTTATCATTAAGTTATTACCTCTTCCTGTCTTAAGCAAAATTTCAAGTTGATCTAAAATAGCCTCCATTCTCCTAGATTTACTCTTAGAAATGATTTCAAATCTGCTTGATGAATCTAAATACATTGCATTAATTTTTACCCTCTCTTCCATTGAGGAGAGATAAATTGTTAAAGAATTTTTGATATTTCCAATAAGGTTTTGCATAAGATCTAATTGTTGTTCTACTAAACTAGAATTAATCAACATCCCAAACACAAAAAACAATATAGAAACAAAGATTGCTATCAGAGTACTAACAATAAGTAATAATCTAACCTTCAGCCTCAATTTCATATAATTAATCACCTCTTATTACAAAAATAAATTCTAGAAATCCGAAAAGTCTTCGTCCAAACCCATATCCTTATCAGCAACATCAATAGCTTTTTTAGGATTACTCTCTTATTAATAGACTTATGACTAACATTCAAATCATCATGTATATTATCTTGAGTATCTTTTAAGAAAGACAAATTGTCTCTCATACTCAAAGGAGTATCATCTTTTGTCATAAAGTCACTATTAACAGGATTCAATTCACCATCAGAAGAATTAACATCAATATCTTGAACTTTGCAAAAAGATATTATCTGTTTAAACTCACGCGCCTTTTCAAGCATCCTATCAGCCATACTTGAAAGTTCTTCACTGCTTGATGCTGAAGCTTGAACAACTTCTCCAACCTGCTCAAGAGCCATCTTAAACTGTGTAATTTGCTCATTTTGTTTGTAGCTTCCCTCAGTAATTTTTTTCACAAGATTGGTAGTTTTTTCTATTTCGGGCAACATATCTTCAAATATTGATCCGGCTTCCGATGCCAACCTAGAATTTTCTTCTACTAATTCACTAATATCAAGAGCAGACTCCTTGCTAAGATCGGCAAGCTTCCTAATTTCACTTGCAACAACCGCAAATCCCTTGCCCTCTTCTCCAGCCCTTGCAGCCTCAATAGCTGCATTTAAAGCAAGCAAATTAGTTTTTCTAGCTATCTCTTCAATAACACCAACCTTCTCAACAATAGAATGCATAGCCACAATACATTCTCCAACGGCCTTACTACCTATTTGAGCATTATCATTGGTAATCAAAGCAATTCGTTCTGTCTCTTGAGAATTATTTGCACTAAGTTTAACTCCATCTGATATCTGCTCAATATTGGCTGACATTTCTTCAAGGGTTGAAGCCTGTTGTAATGCGCTAGAACTCAAATTCTGACTTGAGTTTGCAACCTCAACACTTGCCTTATTAACATAACTAATGTTCTTATGAACACTTGTAATAGCATCTGCAATAGCATCTCTCATCTTGATAATTTGCAAGCCCAATAAATCTAGTTCATCAGAATACTTACCATCATTAATGGTGCGCCCTTTATCTAAATTTCCTTGCACCAATTCTTTTACCAAATTTCTAACCAAATTCAACCTAAAACTAATAATTGCCTCTACTCTTGTTGAAAGAATAATAATCAATATAATAATTCCCAAAATAGAACATGTAATAAATGGAAGAGATAAACTGCTCATAACTCCATAAATATCTTCATAAGGAATCCTGGCAATAAGCATCCCACTATTACCTCCAAGTTCGCTACTAATAGGCAATATGGCGTAATAGTTATATAATCCCATCTCTGGGAAATACGCCCTCTCAATCTCATGCACAGGCACCTCAGTTGCCACAGAAGACGGCTTAGGGGGCTTAGATAGCGTATTTTTCAAATGATTAATATACGCATCACTAATCTTCGAACTTTCATTATATTCTATTAAAGGATTAACAAGAGTATTATGTGGATCTATATAAAACAAATTTCCTCTATTATAAAAACCAAACCTAGATTTCTCTAATTGAACTCTTATAATATCATCTAATAAATAACCTACCAAATAACCAAAAACTACTTTATCTTCTGCTGAATACACAGGAACAACTATGGCTGAAGCATTTTTCTCCTTATAAGCAGATCTAACAGCAACCTCTCCTGCTATTCCCTCAGCAAGACTGTGGTACCAACCAATAAAATCTAATTTATCTTTTTGATAATCGTGCACAATATGCTTAAAATACTCTGTATTTGACTCAGACTGACCAAAATCTATATTATTTGCATGCCTTGTGGTCACAATTACTTGACCATCAAAATCAAGAAACGCAAATTCTTCATAAAAAGTATCAAGTTTTAGATCCCATAATATATCATAAATCCGTCGTCTATATTTTTTATTTACCTTAACAGCATTAAGAATCGCTTTAGAATTTCCTCTAATCCTGTCCAACTCGGCTTCTGAAAACATATGCCCACCATTTTTCATATTAGAATATTCATCTATAGTCTCAAGAGCTAAATTAGAACTTGCACCCTCAATCATGATATAGAATGTATCTAATAAAGACTGCATAGCGAAAGCCGCTCGTCTCACCTGAGATCTTGTAAGCTGTTTATAGTATCGCTCTAAATAACCACCCAAAATAAATTTAAAAATCAAAGAAAAAAACAATATAGTTGCCAATAAATACAAAAATAAAAATCCAACAAATCTGTACTTAACTTTCAACATCAAGCTACCTCGTCAATTAATCATTCCCTTAATTAATTAGTTTAACAAAAATAAGAATTAAGTAGATATCCCTCATAACTTTATACCAAAAAATACAGTTCCCAAATAAACCCTAAATAATTCCAACTGTATCTTAAAATGTATCTTAAAAGAAATAAATATAAAAATCAATCTCTTTTATAAGGCAAACCTAAAGCTCTAGGAGCATAACTGTTTTTTGCAAAAAATACAAGACTCAATATCACAATAACATAAGGCAAAATGATTAATATTTTAAGGGGAATAACTACAGACAAAAAAGAAACTTGAGACATCACAACAACCAAGGTTTTGATAAAAGAAAACAATAAGCTACCCATTAAAATTCCAAAAGGTTGCCAATTCCCAAAAATTAACATAACAATGGCAATAAAGCCTTGTCCACCAATAATTCCTTGCATATAACTTGAAGCAATCACAGTAGAAAAGACTGCTCCTGAAATCCCTGCAAGCAATCCACTTAACAACACACAACAAAACCTAATCATAATGACATTAACACCAAGAGATTCTAAAACTTCCGGATTCTCACCACTAGCTTTAATTCGAAGTCCAATTTTAGTATATTTAAACATCAAGTGGAAAAAAATAACACATATTATCGCAATATAAAGTGAATATCTCTTTCCAAAAATTTGAAATATAATAGACTTTTTATCTAAAATCCCATCAAAGAGTATGGGTAATTTAATATTTATTGGGGGAGTTGATGCAGCGCCAAAAATAAAAGTTCCAAATAAAATCGCAACAGCAGGTCCTAAAAAATTAATAGCCATTCCTGTTATTATCTGATCTGATTTAAACAAAATAGTAAAAATAGCATGCAAACCTGAAAGAATAAGTCCTGAAACACCTCCAATAAAAATTGCCAACAATGGACTACCATAAAAATATGCAAATGTAGCACCAACAAATGCTCCAAGAGCCATTGTCCCTTCAAGACCAATATTGATTATCCCACTTTTCTCACTTATAAGCCCCCCAAGACCAGCCAAAATTAAAGTTTGAGAATTAACCAAAGTCTCACTAATGAGAAATATCAGTACGCTTAGCATCTTTTATGCCTCCCAAAAATAACTTATTTAAAAAATGCCTAGCAGAAATCACAAGTACCACTATCCCTATCATTAAAGACACAATTGAAGAGGATAATCCCATCAAACTCTGAACTCTGCTACTGCCATAAAGCAAAATCGAAAATAAAATACTTGAGAAAATTATTCCTATAGGGGAATTATTGCCTATTAAAGCAACTGCTATACCATTAAGACCTGTCCCTTCCATATATGTAAGTTTAAATATTGCTTTATTAACACCCATAACCTGTATAGCTCCTGCAATTCCTGCAAGCGCCCCTGAAAGAAACATGGCAAACATAAAAACTTTATTAATATCAATGCCCACACGATAAGAGGCTATGCTATTATGCCCTACAGCTCTTATTTTAAAACCAAGCATTGTCTTATTCAATAAAATCCACATTAAAATAGCAACAATAATTCCAATAATTATTCCAAAATTAATAGGTGCTTTTAATAAATCATTAATAAATGGATGTTCTACTCTATAAGCAAGTCCTTCGGTTGAAAGTTTCCAAGAACCAAAAAAATCAATAAACGCACTTTCTCGAATCGGCTTAGATAAATCACTATTATCCTTTTTTATAGCAGGTAAATCTATGATTATATTATTGACATGAAATAAGATCCAATTAAACATGATCCCGGAAATTACTTCATTTATGTTAAATTTAATTTTTAAATATCCAATTACAACTCCTAAAATTCCTGATGCAAAAAAAGCAAAAAGAAAAATGCAAATTACGTGAAATAAAGGGGGCAAATCAAAAAAAATTCCAGCTATTAAAGCTGAAATTGAACCAAGCATAAACTGACTTTCGACACCAATATTAAAAAGTCCCACTTTTAAGGCAATGCCAATCGATAGGCCTGCAAAAATTAATGGCGTGGCATAACTTATGATATATCCAAAATGTCTAGGGGAAAAAAATATAACTTCTAACATTATATAATACATTTTAAAAGGAGAATAGCCAAGAAATAATACTATTAATCCAAGAATCAAAATCCCTAAAGAAAATGCAAAAAAGTTAATAAATATTGATGAATTTAAAAATACTATAATCATCTCTTTATATATATATTTATACTTATTAATATTCATTCAAATTACACCTATCATCATTTTACCAATAACATCAGCATCAAAGTTATTTTCTAAAACACCAACAATTTTGCCATCATACATTACAGCTATTCTATCACAAATACTCATAAGCTCATCAAGCTCAAGAGATACAAGAAGAACTGTCATTCCCAAATCTCTTTGTTCCATCGTCTTCTTATAAATATTTTCAATAGCACCTACATCAAGTCCTCTCGTGGGCTGAACCGCTAAAAGAATCTCAGGTTTTAAATTAATCTCACGTGCAACAATTACCTTTTGTTGATTACCTCCGGAAAGATTTTTCACCTTACTAAAAATATTTCTTGGTCTAATATCAAAAGAAATGGCAAGCTGTTCACTGATTTTCTTAAGAAAAGTTAAATTAAAATCAACAAACTGTTTCTTCAAAGTATTTAAAAATCCAAATTTTAACTTACCATTAGTTATATTATTGCTATTCATTTTTAAATAATTTACATCATCAAAACTCTTAATTCCAATGTTTTGCAAAATATTAAAATCTAAAACAAGACCATGTTTTTGCCTATCAGATGGGATATGGCCAATTTTTTTATCTATTATTTGTTTAACACTAAGACCCTTTATTGATTCAAATTTTCCATCAATTCTTTTCATTATGTCTCCACTACAAACATCTCTAATCCCAAGAATTGCTTCAATCAATTCTTCCTGACCACTTCCCTCAACTCCAGCTATTCCAAAAATTTCACCTTTTCTAAGATTAAAACTAACATTTTTAACTTTCAAAATGCCTCGTTCATCTTTAACACTTAAATCTCTAATTTCAAGAACATTAGTGTAATCAATAACCTGCCTCTTAGACATATCAAAAGAAGTTTCTTTGCCTATCATTAATTGAGTAAGCGTTTTATCATCAATCTGGTCAATATTAAAAGTTCCAACTACTTTTCCCAGGCGCATAACTGTACATCTTTGTGCCACAGCCTTTATTTCTTTTATTTTATGCGTAATAAGTATTACAGTATGTCCCTCTAAAGCCAATATCTTTAAAATATTAACAAATTCATCAACCTCATTAGGTGCAAGTACTGCTGTAGGTTCATCAAAAATAATAATATCTGCATTTCTATAGAGAACTTTAAGTATTTCTATTTTTTGTCCCATTCCAACACTTAAATTCTCAACAGGCTTATCAGCTTCTATTTTTAAACCATATTTCTCAGAAAGTTTAATTATCTTTTCTCTCAATCGTCTATAATTAATGACCCCAAATTTTGAATCTTCATATCCTAGAATGATATTTTGAACAGCCGTAAATTTTGGAATTAACATAAAATGCTGAAAAACCATTCCAATACCACTTCTAATAGATTCACTTGAATCTTTAAGTTTTAGTTCGTTTCCTCGCAAAAACATTTGTCCACTATCAGGCTGATGAATGCCATAAATAGTTTTCATCAAAGTGGTCTTGCCAGCACCATTCTCACCAAGAATAGCATGTATTTCTCCCTTCTTAAAATTTATACAAATATTATCATTAGCAATAAAGTCACCATACCGCTTAGTAACTTTATCTAGAATCAATATATCCTTCATTAAAAATGACCTGTAATCCAATAAAGGTAATTAACATTTGATCTATATCCTAACGAAAAATGTTAAAACTAAAAACAAAGATTTTCAATATATATTCAGAAAAAAATTAAAAGTCATGCAAAATATTAAAGATCATGAAATAAATTTAATAAAAATACAAAAAATAATGATAAAATGAAGGCACATTACAATAATGATTACTTGTAAGAGGATTAAAATATGAGGATCAAAGCTTGCATTTTTGACATGGATGGAACTTTAATAAATAGTATAATGGATATCGCATTCTCAATGAACACTGCACTAAAAAAATTAGGGTATCAAGATATCAAAACAGATGAATTTAATACTCTTGTTGGAAGAGGATATTCTAAATTGGTAGAAAACACTTTAGAATATCTTGGCATACCCTTAAATGATGCGCATCTTCAAGATGCTCTTTATCAAGAATTTGTCAAAACATACAATCAAAATATTTCTTCCAGAACAAGAGCATATGATGGCATACCTGAACTTTTAAAAAAATTAAACTCACTTAACATTCCTATTGGAATATTAAGTAATAAAAACCATGAAGAATTACTAATAATATCAAAAGATATATTTAAAGAAATATTTTTTTTTGAAGTTAGAGGTTACTCATCAAAATTTGAAGCAAAACCAGATCCTGCAAATGCACTTGATATGATAACAAAATTAAACCTTATGCCAAAAGAAATAGCATATATTGGTGACAGCGATGTTGACATACTAACTGCTCAAAATGCTGGCTTTTTACCTATAGGTGTGTCATGGGGATTTAGAACAATAGAAGAATTAAAAGCAAGTGGGGCAAAATATATTTTAAATAGTCCTTCTGAACTCTTGGACATAATTAAATGAACTTAAAAGTATATTTTCCGCATCTATATCATTATCTATTTAATCATGAAACCCTAAAGGGCTTGTCAGTTTTTGAAAAAGAAATTGAGATAATTAAATACCTAGAAGAAAATAAAAAAACTATTTCAACATTTATAAACGAAAATTTTAAATCTGATGTAAATTCACTTATTAAATACGTTAAAGAAAAAACAGATATAATAGTCACTCCTCTTATTCTATCAAACATTGAATCTATTGACCTTAATATTGTAAAAGGTTTATTTAAAAAAGAACTTAATAAAACTAATTTGGAATTAATATTTAATTCTATTAAGACAAACCCTTATTTAAGAGTAGAATTCTTGTACAATTTCAATGCTATAAGTAGCGGGCACATAACATTTTATATAAACAAACTCTTTGAAGACAAAAATTCCTACACAACATATCTAATTAAAAAAGAGAATAATATACTTGATTCCTCAAAACTTGTCAAAAATTACATAAAAATTCTACTCTTATTAAGGGTCTTAGTAATCAAGTTTTATTTAGAAAAAGAAATAAAATTAAATCCAAAAAACATTGAAAATACAACAAAATTAGTTAGTAGGGAAATTAGTTTCCTAGATGATAACACAGTTAGACTAATAACTCAAAGTTTGTTTAAATATGAGAATTTAAATAATATGTCACCAATTGCAACATTAATATCTATATTCGCAAACAGAGCCAAAATACCAAACATTAAAAACAATAGGACAAAAGGAGTTATGGGATATGATGAGAGCTGGTTTTCGATTAAACAATCAAATTCAAAAGACTTTGATCCAAGAATTATTAAAGAACTTCTAGAAGTAGCTAGGAAAAATCAATGGTAAAGATATTTGTAAATTTTTTTAAAGCTATTTTAATTGCTTCAATACTTACATTTTTAATAGAAGAATTATCAATAATACTTTTCTTACCATATAAGGTCAGGTTTGCACTAATATTTATTGGTTTTTTATTCGACATAATATTAATCTTGATCTTTCTATATAAAATTTTAAAAGCATATTTTTTAAAGACACTGAAAATATATATAAGAAATAATCTATTTTTTGATCTAATTCATTGCTTAATTCCTTTAATATTCTATAGCCATAATCAAATTCAAAACATAATTAATCCCCATGAAACAATTTTAAATCCAATAATACTTTCACTTTTTAAATTAAGATTCTTAAGACTTCTGAGATTCAACGATTTAATGATTGAAATTTATTATAATCCAAAAGAAAAAAATTTGATCTTAATTGCATTTGCCAGAACATTTTCAATAAGTTTATTAATTCCATTTATATTTTTCATAATATTTTCAAGTTCAAGCTTTGCAAATACAGTTCCAGAAAAACAAGAATTTAATATTATAAAAAATATTTCAATAACAAGCGAAAAAAATTACATTAAAGAAATGTATCCTTTCATATTAATAATTAAAGACATAGATAAAACAATATATTCCAAATCTGATGACATATTCCTTTACTATAGTCCTAGTGAATATAAAATTATTGAAATAGATAACACAAAATTTTATATAGATAAATACCTACAAAGAAAAAATGATTCTGTAATCGGATTGTTTCTATTCGCACTCTTCATATCATTTTCACTGTTTTTAACAAATTTTTATAAATTCTTTAAAGCAAGTTTTTTAAATCCAATTACACTAATGCACAAAATCTTACAAGATCCGATTGAGTATCGTAAAATTCAAATTCCATTTTATTTCAGTGAAGAAAAAGTATATGAAATGGCAAAAACATTTAATAATGTCTTACTAAAAGATAAACTAAACACAAAAAGAAGGAGTAAACTTAACTTAGAAATTGAAAAAGTGAAAAAAATAATAAATAATAATAAGGAATATAGATGATAAAAATAATATCTATTCTAATATTAATTATCACCACACCAATTCATTCAAAGTTAATAACAACCTCAATTGAAAGGCGCTCATCAGAAACAACAAGAAAATATTCTTCCTTTAATTTAATACTAGAAGAAGAATATTATACTCAATATCCAACAAGCATGTATGAAATACAAATATATGAATTAACGGAAAATTTTATAAAAAGTATTCTAAAAGGAAAAATTGCTTACACGACAATAACTCCAACTTATAGAGAAACAAATAAATATTTACTTCAAAGTGAAATTATCGACAAAGATTTTTCAAAATATAAAATATTCAAAATAAAAAAGATAGATTCAATTTTTAAAAGCTTAGCTTTAATATATACAAAAAAAGGATTTTACAAATTAGAGTTATATATAGGCAACAATAATAAAAATAAAATAGAAATTTTTAATATTAATATGTCATACTTCTTAAAAAACTTAAATGAAACAAGCAATGAAATGATTTTTTATAAACCAAGCTAAACAAGCTACTTTATTTAACAAATACAGACATAACTCTTTGAAGAACTTTAGCCCTATCAAGAGGTTTTACAATAAATGTCTTTGCACCTTTAATCAAACAATCTTTAACCAACTGCTCCTTCCCTAAAGCAGAAATCATTATCACCTTAGCATTCTTATCAAACTCAATAATATTAGATAGACAAGTTATACCATCCATCTTAGGCATAGTAATATCAAGAGTAACAATATCAATATTAGGATAATGATTTTTATATTTTATTACAGCTTCTTCACCATCAGCAGCAGTATCAATAATATTAAATCCTTCTGAAGTAAAGATCTGTGTAAGCTGTTTTACAGTAAAAACTGAATCATCAACAACCAAAACATTAAAAGGGGCTCCTGTTTCATAATTAATCCCCTTTGGCTTATTTGAAAAATCCATAGCAATTGTAGTTTTCTGGATCATATTAATCCCTCTTTTTTATAATCAGAATAAGTACTTTCAACTCCATTATCATATCAAACCCTTTCTCTTATTGCAATATTAACTTCTATAATTTTACCATCTGGCAAAGTAAAGGGTACTATCAATGCCTCAGAGCCCTTATTACTTATTTTCATATTTTCTCCATAAATAAAAGCTGGCGGAGTTATATCAAATACAAAACCTTTAGCATGCAAAGTAGTAACAAAATTACCAGCAATAATATTACCAACTTCTGTAAGAGTCGCAGCTACCATCTCCTTAGTCTCTTCATCATCAAAATCAACATACTCTTCAAAATTCAATTTAGATGCAACAAAAAGAGCAGTATCAATATCCATATCAATAATAATACTACCTTCAACAGAACCAGCCAGTCCTACAATTACAGAAACCCCTCTGATCTTTTGATTTATTGATTTAAGCCCAGGACTGCCCATATGAATATCTTCAACAAGTAACATATCCCTTAAAACTGAAGATGCAGCATCTAAAAATGGCTCTATATAATCTATTCTCATTAATTTCTCCTTTAGATCTTTTTGTACAGGTTAAAATATTTTACAGTTTTATCTTTCACAAAAAGATCATTGTTTTTAAGTTCTTCATTATCTCCTAAAATTAAAAGAGCACCTTTAACAGATTTTGTTGCAATTGTATCTAAAATTAGCATTTGTCCATCATCATTTAAGAAACATAAAATATCCCTTAAAAAGATAATTCCTAAATTGTCTGGAAATTCTGATAAGATAGCATCTGAATATTCAAATAAAATACTATTCATAATCTCTGACTTGAATTTATAAACTCCCGGTTGTTGCTCAAAGGAGTTTTTTCTATAAACCTCGCTCAAATTAATATCAGACTCTGAAAAAACCAAACTAGAAGTGCCAATAACCTTAACTAAATTATTATCAATAGCTATTACCTTAAAAGGATGCTTACAAGATTCATATAAAATATTAACAAAAGATATTGTCTCCTTTCCATTACCACAACCAATTTCAAAAATATTTAAAACAGTGCCAATACCACTCATATCATTAACATACTTTTCAACGATTTCATCCTGAAATTCTTTTAAATATTTATCATCCCATAAGCATCCAGATGCTCTTGAATAAAATTCACCTAAAAAATTATCATAAGCTAAATCATTAATATTTGCAATATCTAATTTTGTACCTATTTTAATTAAAAATTCATCCTTCACTAAAGACGCATTAAAAGAATATTGAAAAAGATTTTCCCTAATAACCTTTAAATCATCCTTAAAAGACACTGGGGATGCTACAAGTTCATCACCCGCTAATTCTTGTAACCTTAAAGAGTCATTATTATAAGATGATGACTCATACTTATCTTTAGAAGCATTTATTTCATTATTATCGCTGCCACTACCTTCTAATAAATGCTCTTCCCCTTCATCATAGTTAAAAAGCTTATCAACATCAAGAAGAATATATAACTTACCACCATATTCAACCACTCCCTTTATATAATGTATAAATGCTTCTTGCGATAACACAGGGTGAGGCTCCTGAATTAAAGAAGAATCAATTGAAAAAACATTATTCACTTTATCAACAATAACCCCTATTAGTAAATCGTCATTTTTAAGAACCATAATATCTTCAAGATCTTTTTCAACAACTTCCAAATTAAACATTATTCTTAAATCAAGAATAGAAATTATCTCTCCTCTTAAGTTATCAAGACCAATGACATATTTCTTAGCATTTGGAACATATGTAAAATTACCAGATTTCCTGATCTCCTTAACTTGCATAATGTCTACTAAATAATTCTCATCCCCAATATTGAAAGACACTACTTTAAAATCTAAATTAGCAGGGGTAGCTTTTTTACTCTTACTACTTGAATTATGATCATCTAAATATATCTCTCTTATTTCTATCATAAGATTACTCTTTCATATCCTTTAGATCAAAAAGTCTAAACACATCAATAATCAAAACAACTTTACCATTACCAAGTGTTGTAGCTCCAACGATTCCCGGACTTGAAGCATACTTATCTTTAATAGGTTTTACAACAAAATCTTCTTCTCCAAGAATAGAATCCACAACTATACCTACCTTTTTATCATTAATACTAATAACTATTAAAAACTTCTCATACAAATCTTGATCACCCTTTATACTAAAAAGCTCATTAAGTCTAAGCACAGATATAACTTCTTCTCTTAAATTATAAACCTCATGATCGTTTTCAAGAAGCTTAATGTTCTCTTCATTAATTCTATGTGTCTCAAGAACACTATTTAAAGGAATAACATAAATCTCACTACCAGATTTTACAAGAAGACCTTGCACAATCACTAATGTCAAAGGGAGCTTTATTTTAAAAATAGTACCAACATTAACTTTGGAATCTATGACAATGGTTCCATTTAATTTTTTAATGTTACTCTTAACAACATCAAGTCCCACACCTCTACCAGAAATATCTGTAACCTTACTAGCAGTTGAAAATCCAGCTTCAAAAATCAAATTTAAAATCTCACTCTCAGAGAGAACCGTATCCTCCTTCATTAAACCTCTCTCAATTGATTTCTGCCTAATAATATTTGGATTATACCTCTTCCATCATCTTCAATTTCAATTGATATCACATTACCTTCATTCTTAGCACGCAAAATTATATGACCAACTTTATCTTTACCCTTGCTAAGTCTCTCATCAACAGTCTCAAGCCCATGATCCATAGAGTTCCTAATACAATGCATTAAAGGATCCACAAGGTCATCTATAACCGACTTATCAATCTCGGTATCCCCACCTTCAGTACTAAGTTCTACAACTTTATCCAACTTCTTTGAAAGATCCCTTACTACCCTTACAAATCTTGAAAAAATACCAGAGACTGGCAACATTCTTGTTTTTAAAACACTCTCATGCAAATCAGTAATTATCCTGGATAGTCTATTAGAGGCAAATTTAGAATCTTGAACAATTTTCAATAATAAATCTCTAAGTCCAACCATATCATGTAAAGTTTTATCAAGCTTACATTCCATCAAACTTATTATTTGCTCTTCAACAGAACTTTCTAATTCTAATCCTGAATCTTTAAAAATCATCTTTAAATCTACTAAAAAACTATTGCGAAAACTTTCTTGATAATCATAAAAATAGTTGAACCTAGAAAGAAAAGATGTCATATCAAAATTGATTTGATTATAAGTGGACTTACTTATAACAGCTTCACTTACAAGATTTAA
The DNA here is from genome assembly GCF_055693965.1 of Borrelia tillae. NCBI lineage: Bacteria > Pseudomonadati > Spirochaetota > Spirochaetia > Spirochaetales > Borreliaceae > Borrelia > Borrelia tillae. The sequence continues at coordinate 710,448 of NZ_CM146346.1, read as the reverse complement.
TATGGCATCTATCCTCTTGCTATCAATTCTAATTAAATTAACGTTTACAGGTGACCTCTTAACTTCCTTAACAGTAGTATCACTATCAACTTCAGTAGTTAAATTCAAATTTAAATCTTGAATATTCTTAAATCAATTTCATTAATATCAAAACTAACAATAACATCCGATAAATCTACTTTCCTAGAAATACTATCCACTGAAGTAGATGAGATTAAATAATACACAATAACATCAAAAAATTTATCGGATAATAAATCTTCACTATCAGGAATAGATTTATAAATTTCTCCCAGACTGTTTAATGCCTGAAACATCTGAAATCCAGAAATTGTAGCCATAGGATTGTCTTTGTTGAAATTTAACTTCACCTCAAATAACTTGGCATCGCCGATACGTTCTCTTAAACTAATCATTTCATCACCAGAAAGTTGAAATTCCGCCTTAACATCATTATGACTAATAATAGCCTTTTCTCTTGAAGTTGCTTTTTCTAACTCACTATCAATATCAAACTCATCAATTTTATAAGTTAAAGCAACATCTGACAAATTTATCTTTTCTTCGACTTTATCACTATCTACACATATTAAATAATAATCTACTCTGCTTAAAAATTTATCTGCAACAAGCTGCTCATAATTAGGAACAGTATAAAGAATTGGTCCTAAATCTTTTAAAGTTTGAAACATCTGTATACCAGAAATTGTAGCCATAGGATTATCTTTATTGAAACAAATACTAATTCTTAAAACTTTTTGTCCAAGTCCTACAACTTCGTGCATATTACTAAGTTCAAGCGACGAAAGTAATAATTCACCCTCACCTGTATCCTCTACAGATGATAAAGAAGTCGTTTGATATTCATTTCCTAAAAATCCTCTTAGTTTATCTTTAAGATCACTTACATCCTGTGAATAAACATCTCCATTCAGACGTGCATCAAGCATACTTTTTATTACGTCAAGCGAACTTAATAGTAAATCAACAAGATCATTACCTATTTTCAACTTATTATCTCTAATAGCGTCAAATACATCTTCAACAATATGAGTAAAACCTGAAAGTTCCATCATATCAACAGAAGCTGAACCACCCTTAAGGGTATGAGCCGCTCTAAATATCTCATCAATAGTATCTGCATTATTAGGATCATCTTCTAATGACATGATATTTTCTTCAAGCGTATCCACAAGATTCTGAGCTTCCTCAAAAAAAATCTCTAAAAGCTCTGCATTTTCTGAATCTAGCATTAACCTATTTTCCTATTTTAAGCTTAATAGGACAAACTATAAAAAGTTTCGCCCTATTAATATAATTATAATTTATTTTCTTTAATTGAACACACAAGTTTTATCACTATTATCTTTCTCTATCTTTCTCTATATCCTTTTCCAAACGATCCTTAAAAGATTCATTTGGCATTGATACCGCTTCTCTAATCTTTAAAACTCTCTTAAGAGCTTCTTGTGCCTTAAATTTCCGAAGTAATTCTGCTCCACGTTTTTCATAAATTTTAAATATAGACTCGTTATCAATATCACTATCTAAAGAAACACTTAATTTATCATAAATCACTCTTACATCTTTAACATAAAAAATAAAATTCTGCTCCCTTGAGCCATGCGGTTTTGAAACCCTAAATGCCTTAAATCTCATCTTACTTGAAGGAAGAGGATAATTGGGAATATCGTCTTTGAACATTCGAGTACTCACGCCTGGAAGATAATTAGGATTTGACCACACTAAATCTGCCCAACCTTTAAATTTTAAGGTGCCCAAAGGATAAGCATATTCCATACCACTCATATCTTCAAATAAAACTTCAAGATCAACATTATGACCTAAACTGTAAACGATAACCTTAACTTCTTTCATAATCTTAACATTGTCAATAAGACCCCTACCTACAAACTGGTTACCATCTTCTCCTGCATAAAAAGGAATCTTAAATGGAGGTAAAACCATTGCAGAAGATCGATAATTACTTGGGAATAATACTTTTACTCCCAAGATTGTATCTCCTGCATACCTTTTAGATTCACTTTTAACAACAGCTGGCGCAATAATAGAATTTTTTACATAAGACTGCATCCTAGCTGAAGGGGTTAAAAGAACAACCCAATTACTTATTCCAAGATCTAATACCATATCTTCTCTACTTACAATACCTGAACCCCCAGAATATACACGTTCAACATAATCTGAAAGATCAATCTGAGTTGCACTTGCATCTCTCGCAAGTGCTGCAAAATCAAGCACCAATTCACCAGGCTCATTATCAGTAGCATTATTATTTAACACTGCCCCAGGTTTTTCTTGCCCGAAAAGGGAACTTACGAGAATGAAACAAAATAAAACAAAAATAATGTTTTTAATTTTAACCATAAAAACCAACTCCTTACACAAATAGTCTAAAAGCTTCTCATTTTTAATTTTTACGTATATTCATACGCACTAAAGATACCCTAAATATTTAGAATATACCCTTCAATAAAAACAATAATTTTTTTAACATTTCCAGGATAGTTAAAATCAATTGTTTTCTTTAAGGACTTTACAAATAAATTGACTCTCATTTTGTCAGAATCATTATAAATACCATTTTCAAAAGAATTATAAAACTCCCTTGAGAGATCTATAAAATATACATCATTACTTATAAAAGAATATAAAAGCTTCACACTCTTTGTATCAAATTGCAGAGAAAAACCCTTACTATTACCTAATAGAAAATCTTTAACTAAAAAATCCAAATTTTCTTTAAAAGTTTTTTTTTCCTTTAAATATCTTAAATCAGAAATTAATTCGCTCTCAGAATAAAAATAGAATATTTTCCTAAAAAAAATATTCTCATAGTTACAGAAAATCACACATGAAGATAACAAAAAACTTAAAAACAAAAGTCCAATTAATATCTCAAGCAAGTATTTTGTTCCAATATGAATAAAAAAGTTACAATAGACAAAATTTTTTTTAAAAAATGAATTTAAAATATTATTTTTCATAAAATTCAATAAATTTAATTAAAGACTTAAGCACTAACATATTAACCTTGCTCATATAATTGTAATCCAAAATTAGCATTGCATCATCAATGTTAGATAAAAACCCAATTTCAATTAAAACAGCAGGCATGCTACTATTTTTTATTACAAACCATTGCTCTTCCCTAATTGTTCTAATTTTGGTCTCGCATAAAATATCAATAAAAGTTTCATATAAAATCTCCGCTAATTTTTTTGACTCATACTTATATTTAATATCTAGTATATCATTAAGTTCTTTTAAGTATCTATTACCTCTAATATCATACCCTTTTAAATTCCTTACAACTTCCCTCTTTGAATTCTGAGGCAAATACCAAAATTCAATTCCTCTAGCATCAGAATTTGGAGCATTATTTGCATGTATCGACAAAAATATAACATTATTTGGAAAATCTGGTTTAATCGCATTTGCAAACTCAGATCTATCCTTCAGAGGCACAAAAACATCATCTACACGAGTCAATAAAATATTTCTGTCTAAAAAATAATTACTCAACATTTTATATAAATGCATCGCATAAGTTAAAGCAAAATCTTTCTCAAAAAGAGTAATATCATGTTCATTGATCTTATGAGTTATAACAGCTCCCAGGTCATGTCCACCATGACCTGGATCAATTACTATCGATGTTATTCGTGGTTTACTGTAGCTTTGCAAAGATTTAAAATGATTTTCAATCTGCATCAAAGCTCTTTTGGTTATCAAGATCTCCCCTTTCTTTAAAAGAATAGGCTCTACATAAATATAATAACCAATTGATGAAAGACCATATTCAAAACCTACTTTAAGCTTGAGATTGCCCTTTGCATGCTCAATAGTAAGAACATCATTTTCAATATTAAAGTTAAATTTAAAAAATTTACCATCAAATGAGTCAAGAATATTAACATATTCGTCTTCTTGAGCTGATAAAAATAAAGCAATAAAAATTAAATTAATCAATAATATTAGTTTCCCAAAGTTCAATTGCACTCTTTAAGTCACCTTTAAACCTTAAGCTATTTTTCATAGTTTCACGTTTAATATCGTTAAACTCTCTGCCAAAATTAAAAGGATTAATTCCATATCTTAAGCATAGTTTACAAAATCTAAAGAACGAAAATTTTATTCCATTTCCAATAAAAATAGGAACATAATTTTTAAGTAAAAAAATCAAAAAACTTTTATTTTTAGTCAAGTCCTCTGGAACATTTAAAGCAGTATATTGTATTCGTAATTTTCTATAAATATGTGTACTTTCTCCAAAAAAGATAGCTCTAAACCCAAAATCCAGCCTTTGAAAGTATTCGTTCTTTATTCTCCAATCAAATCCACCCAGCTGAACAAATTTCTCTTTAGAATAAAGACCACAATAATCCATAGTAATCAGCGTCTTCTCATAATCTCTCTCAGAATTTATTAAGATTACCTTTAATTTTTGTTGAACATCAATAGTGGGCAAAAAAACTGATGGAACAACTTCTTCTTCCTTATCAAAAAATTCTCCACCAACAAGAAGTACATTCTTTTTGACTATTTCATCAAAAATATTAGGAATCCAAAAAGGGTTTAATAAGTACATGTCACTTTGCAATACAAAAACAAAACTACAAATGGATTCTTTCATAGCTAAGTTGACTTTTTCACCAGAATTCAAATTATCAGAAAGTAAAATAAACTTCAATTTATCATAACTCTCTGACATAAATTGAAGCGAATTCCTATTACTTTGCTTTTCAATAGAAATAATTTCCCTTATAAAATCAAAATTAGAGAGAAATTCAAATAAATCTTCTCTAAAAATCTTTGTACCTCTATTTAAAATCACAAAAGAAATTCCAAAAGTTGATTTTTGGACATAATTATTCTTAGATTGAATTACAGTATAGGAATAGTCATCGCTCTTAAAATGCATAATTTTACTTCAAAAATCCTTATAATTAAACTATAATAACTAACATGATAAGCACTAAAATGTTAAAAACAAGTATTTCAAATATCAATCAATTAAAATATAACATAGTTATTGCCGTTTTAATACTTATGACACTGGTAAGTTGCAAAGACAAGCACATAACCTACGACAAGCGAATAAAAAAAATACTTGATAAGAACAAAATTGAATATAAAATAGACAAAGAAAATGATTTTATTGTATCAAAAGTCATTAATGGCACAAAAATAGAAATAATAGTTAGATCAAAGCTAAACTTATATCAAAATTCAAAGATAAGAGAAATATTTGGAATTGTCGAGATATTTGACGTTAATTCAGACAAAATACAAGAAATATCGGAATCTCTAATGAGTGACAGTTACAATAACCGAGTCCTAGGCTCATGGGAAATTATTCATGATCCTGAAAGAGGTAATAACTCCTTAGTATATATCATCAAAGCTGAAGAGAATGCAAAAGAAACTTTTTTAATCGACTCTCTTGAAGAAGTTGCAACAACAATATCTATCTTTAAAAAGGTAATAAAGGGTAACGATACAGAAATTAATATTAAAAATACAACCACCGATGAAACTGACAACAATGTCTTACAAAATGAAGTTAAAATAAAAGACCCTGCAGAAGAAGAACTTCAAAAAATAAAAGCCACATAAACTGATATTATTCAATATTCAAAGAATCAATGTCAAAATTGAATTTTACTTTATTACCTACTTTGATTTTAAATTTAGAAAAAGTACCCTCTGGCACCTCAAGGGCATACTTAACCTTGTGCTTAGAACTTACAACCCTTTCTGACAAAGGAGTTAAACTATAAATCTCCTTAATAATACCTCTAAAGTCAATATAAGCTATTTCAAGTGGAACAGTTGTATCCTTCATCCAAAAAGATAAAATCCTCTCTTCCTTAAAAATAAAAAGCATGCCATTGCTTTGACTTATACTCAAAGTACCCATATACCCCTTAGCTCTAGTAGGCCCATCAAGTGCTAATTTAACAAAAAATTTGGCATCATTAATAACAATTTCTCTATCATATACATGCGCATAAGACACATAAAAAATTAACATAAAAAGAAATCTTAAAATCAACTTGCTTTATCCTTACTAATATAAGACTTTAATGTCATGCGTAAAATATTATCACTTAAAACAATAATAAAATCACCACTATCCCAAATATAATTCAAAGGGGTGGCAATAGTAGCATCACCAAATTTTTCCTTGACACTAAGAAAAATAGAATATTTAGGAATTAGTTTTCTATCAAAAACAAAAGTATACGAATAAAGTTCATCCCCATCAAAATTAAAGTAAGCATATCTCATAGGGGCTTTACATTCAAAGTGTAAAGTTTGTGTTTCAGCATAAGCAAACTCAACTTCTTCAATATCATAATGAAAAATAGAGTTTTGCTTAACATTATTTCCCACAGATTCAACACTATCTCCCATCTTGAACGATAAAAAAACAGAAAATAAATAAAAAACCGTAACGCCCATATAAACTCATTTCTAGAAAAAGAAAATGTAAGTAGCAAGTACAACTATTAAAAAACTTGAAAATAAATAAAGCATGACATTAATATTAAAACCAAAATTAAATCTTGATCTAAAAATTCATCATTGCCCCAAGATCCCTTAAATCCTGTTACCATTTGTCTTCTTCTAAAAGATTTCTCTTTAGACTCTGATTTAAAAGGACTATAACTACATTTTGGACAACCATTTTCAAATACAGTAATACCACCTGAATAGCCACAATTTGGACATTCAACATCTCCTAATTTGGCACTGCAATTCAAACACACAGGTTTATCAAGTCCAACCTTTTCTCCACATTGCTCACAAAACACTTCAAACTTAACTTTTCTCAAATAATAATCCTTGAAAAAATTTTAAAGATAGCATACTCATGTAAAATATATTACTATATTTAAACAGGAAGTTTAACATGAAATCAGGATTTGTATCAATAATAGGTAGACCTTCCACAGGAAAATCTACCCTCTTAAATTCAATATGTGGGCACCAAATATCAATTATTTCATCCACACCACAAACAACTAGAAATAAAATAAAAGGAATATTTACAGACGAAAGGGGTCAAATTATTTTTATAGACACACCTGGATTTCATATAAGTAAAAAAGAATTCAATATAGCATTGATGAATAACATAAATTCAGCAATGACAGAAACAGAACTAATTCTTTACTTAATTGACATCCAAGATGAACCTGGAATTGAAGAAAATGAAATATTAACAATTATTATTAAATCAAAAATTAATTTTTTAGTAGTTATCAATAAAATTGACATTAAGAAAGCAAAAGAAAAAGAAATAATGCACTTCTTAGATCAAAAGGGAATAAAAAATGACAATATCATAAAAATTTCTGCTGAAAAAAAAATCAATATTGAAGCGGTTAAAGATAAGATTTATGCAAATCTTCAAGAAGGACCCCTTTACTATCCAGCAGAGTATTATACAGATCAAACAATAAACTTAAGAATTAGTGAAATCATTAGGGGCGTTACAATCAAAAAACTCAAAGAAGAATTACCATATTCTATATACACAGATATTGATATTTTAGAAGATACAAAAAACAAGCTCTATATCAAGGCAAACATTATTGTAGCTGGAGAAAGTCAAAAAGGCATAATAGTAGGCAAAGAAGGCAAAGGAATAAAAGCAATTGGAGAAGAGGCAAGACAAATAATATCAAAAATATTTAAAAAAAAATGTGATTTATTTTTACAAGTCAAATTAAGGAAAAATTGGAATAAAAATATTCAATTAATTAAAAATTTAATTAATTGAAATTGATATCATAAAACACCTCTTAAAAATCTTGAAACAAAAAACATAGAATGATAAAATCAACTTTAAGTAGGGGTTGATATTATGAAAACAGCACACTGGGCGGATTTTTATGCAAAAAAAATAATAGAAGAAAAGGGTGAAAAGAATCAATATACAGTTGCATCAGGTATTACTCCATCAGGAACTGTACATATTGGTAATTTTAGAGAAGTAATTTCAGTTGACCTTGTAGCAAGAGCATTAAGAGATGCGGGTAAAAATGTAAGATTTATCTATTCATGGGACAATTATGATGTATTTAGAAAAGTACCCAATAACATGCCTAATCAAGAATTACTTGTAACCTACTTAAGACAAGCAATAACAAAAGTGCCTGATACTAAGACTAATGAATCAAGTTACGCAAAAGCAAATGAAGTAGAATTTGAAAGATATTTACCTACTGTAGGCATTAACCCAGAATTTATAAATCAAAGTCTAAAATATATGTCAGGTGATTATTCAAGTCAAATTAAATTTGCATTAGATCACAAAGATGAGATAGCACAAATCCTTAATGAATATAGAACAACAAAACTTGCAGAGGATTGGTATCCTATTAGCATTTTTTGTACCAAATGCAACAAAGATACCACAACAATAAAAAGTTATAATTATTATTATTCCGTCGAATACTACTGCAAATGCAATCACAAAGAATCACTCGATTTAAGAAAAACATGGGCTGCAAAACTTCCATGGCGAATTGACTGGCCAATGCGATGGAAATATGAAAATGTTGACTTTGAACCTGCAGGCAAAGATCACCACAGTAGTGGGGGAAGCTTTGACACCGCAAAAAAAATTGTCAAACTTTTTGGTGGGACTCCTCCAATCACATTTCAGTATGATTTCATATCAATCAAAGGACGTGGTGGAAAAATATCATCATCATCTGGGGACGTTGTATCACTAAAAGACGTTCTTGAAATATATACTCCTGAAGTTACAAGATTCTTATTTGCATCAACAAAACCTAATACAGAATTTTCAATATCATTTGATCTTGATGTAATAAAAATTTATGAAGATTATGACAAGTTTGAAAGAGTATATTATGGCATTGACGAAATTAAAGAAAGCAAAAAGGAAGCTTTTAAAAGAATTTATAAACTATCTCAACCAAAGGAGCCAGACAAAGAAATTCCCTACCAAATAGGTTTTCGACATTTAAGCGTAATTTGTCAAATTTTCGAAGGTGATAAAGATAAAATCCTGACACTCTTCAAGGACGTAAAAGACAATCAAAAAGCAAAACTCATAAATAAAATTGAATGCGCTATTAATTGGACCAAAAAATTTGCACCTGAAGAATTTAAGTTTTCACTAAATCTACATTTGACAACATTGAACCTTTAAAAGACCCTTATAAAAAAGGAATACACCAATTATTAGATTTCTTAAAAAAAGATTTCAATAACATTACTGAAAAAGAAATTCAAGATGAAATTTACAACATTGCAAGAAACAATGATCTTGAACCTTCACTATTATTTAAGAAACTTTATAACGTATTAATCAACAAAGATAAAGGTCCAAAATTAGCAGGCTTCATTAAAACAATTGGTATTAAAAAATTTGAAGAAATTGTAAAACACTATATTTAACCTTAATATAAGCTATGAAATATAATAAAAATCTTAGAAAACATGTAAATCATAAATAACAATGTTAAAGAAATGTTAAAAAACATAATTTTTATGATGGTTTTCATGTTTTCTTTTAAAGATAGTCTTAAATATTATTATTTACTCACTATTCATTTTATTTTATTTATTTTTTTTCCCTTGATTAGCAACAGATTTCATGGCTGCCGTGATTTGATCTTCATCACCTAAATAGTAGTGCCTAATAGGTCTTAGATCTTTATCAAGTTCATAAACTAAAGGAATTCCAGTTGGAATATTAAGTTTCAAAATATCATCATCATTCATATTATCAAGATACTTGACAAGGGCTCTTAAAGAATTACCATGCGCAGCTATAATAACCCTTTTATCTTCAAGAATAGCCCTGGCAATTTTATCTGTCCAATAAGGTACAACCCGTGCAACGGTATCTTTTAAACATTCTGTTGAAGGAAGTTCACTTTTAGGAATTCCTTTATATCTTAAATCATGAATTGGATGTCTCTTATCAGATTCTTCTAAAGGCATGGGAGGAATATCATAACTACGTCTCCAAAGTAAAACCTGCTCTTCTCCATATTTCTCAGCCGTTTCAGATTTATTTAACCCTTGCAAAGCTCCATAATGCCTCTCATTGAGTCTCCAAGATTTCTCTATGTCAATATAAGACTGCCCGAGTTCACGCAAAATAATATTTAAAGTATCATTAGCTCTTACTAAAACCGAACTAAAAGCTATGTCAAAAAAATAACCTTCTCGTTTGAGAACCCTGCCACCTTCTAGGGCCTCAGAAATACCCTTATCAGAAAGTTTAACATCAGTCCATCCTGTAAAAAGATTTTCCTTATTCCACTCACTCTCGCCATGTCGCACTAAAACTAATTTATACATAAAATCTCCTAAGAAATGTTTTGATTATTTTAATAACAATTTATTATTTATAAATTAACATAAAAGTTAGCTAATGTTAATACTCACAAACCTTTATTCATTTATAAATAAACATAACGATTTTAATAAACCTCTATATTATTAGTTAACAACATCTCTTAATGATATAATTAATTTTAAAGTCTATTATCTTATAAAGGCATAACTAATGGAAGAACAAAAAAAGTTAGTTGCACAATACGCAATTGATCATTATGTAAGAAACAACATGCGTCTCGGAATTGGAACAGGAACAACTGTTTTTTATGCAATTCAATATTTAAGTAAAAAAATAAAATCCAAAGAACTAAAAGGACTCAAACTCCATCCAACAAGTCATGATACAAAATATTTACTTGCAAGAGAAAATATTACATATGAATCTAGATTTACAAAATTTAATAACAATATAGACATCACAATTGATGGTGCTGATGCAATCTTATTAGAAAATAAATCTCTAATAAAGGGTGGTGGTGCAGCCCATTTAATGGAAAAGGTTGTAGCATATAATTCCCATCAATTATTGATTATTGCAGACGAAACAAAAATTGTACAAAACTTAGAAAAAGTATCTGTACCAATTGAAATCGTTCCAGATGCTCTTGCATTTATTATGGACCACTTAGAAAAAATGAACTTCAAACCCATTGTAAGAACTTGTAAGTCGAAAGCAGGACCAATAATAACTGATAATAATAATTACATCTTAGATGTAAAAATGAACATTGAAAATCCTAAAGGAACTGAAAAATATTTTAAATTAATCCCAGGAATACTCGAAATTGGTATTTTTAATCATCAAAATACTAAAATCATATATTATCAAAATGAAAAGATTAAAGAGACTTAAAGTTAATTCTAAAAGAATTATTAATTAAATATTTCCTAATCAATCTAAGGTAAAAATCCAATTTAAATCTCTCCTGTCCATCTAAACAAAGAAGATTATTCTTAAACACAAATGATTTATTTAAACTTAAAAGATAATCAATAAATTTAAAAAAATCTTCCTGATTATATATAAATCTACGTTTTAAAACAGAAACATCAAGACCATTCTTAGTGCCAAGATTTGTAATAAAATGATAAATAAAAAAATCTAAATCACTCACATTCTCAAAAACCGCAGTAGATTTTGTATTACTTAAAAAATCATTATCTGTTCTTATTATAGCCCCCAAATTACCTCCTTTATCCGTCATAAGTAAACTAACAGAACCTACCCCAAGTCCTAAATATGGCTCAAGTGCCCAATATCGCAAATTATGTTTACTCTCTTTCCCCTTTAAAGCAAAATTTGAAATTTCATAATTCATATAGCCATTAGACTGCAAAAAGTCAAAAGCATAAAACCAAAAATCCTCAGCTTTAGCCTCATCATAATCCAAAAAGGCATTCTTAAAAAGATCAATGGCACAATTATCCTCACCAATTAAAACTTCTGACAAACAAATATGCTCAGGAGCACATGCAACTACCCTTATCAAATCATTCTTAAGGTGTATTTTTTCTTGATAAGGAATATTAATATTCAAATCAATATTTAAACTAAAATTAAATTTACAAATATTCTCAATGGCAGTATTTACTTTATCTGCAGATATGTCAGACACACCCATAACATTTAACAATTTTGAGGAAAAACTCTTAACATCAAGACTGATTCTATTAACAGAGAAATTATTTAAAATTGTTAAAAGAGACAATGTAATTTCCCCTGGGTGTAATTCAAACGTAAATTCATTTAATGTAGTAAAAGAAAAATTCTCAGATAAAGAATTTAAAAAAGATACCAAATTAAAGCCACTCTCAAGTTTGGGTGCTTTATATTTAACATAAAGAGTTTTAATTGCGGGAAAACCTAAAACTTTTAGGTAATAAGAAATTTCATGTAATATTTTATCAAAAAAAACATAACTCAAACATCTAGTAAGATCAATATAAATACTTAAATCCATCAAACGTACAAAATTCACTACTCTAGAAATGACCTTTAAAAAATTTCAGTTTAATTATAGTATATATAATAACAGGCATCAATTATAATTGATTTAAATAAATTCAATATAAAATGGGAAATAAAAACAAGAGGTTTGAATGTCTAAAGATTATTACAACATACTTGGAATAAACAAAAATGCTACTACCGAAGAAATCAAAAAAGCCTATAAAAAACTAGCAATCAAATATCACCCTGATAAAAACAAAGGGAATAAATTTGCTGAAGAAAAATTTAAAGAAATAAATGAAGCTTATGAAGTTCTATCGTCGCCTCAAAAAAAAGCCAATTACGACAATTTTGGCAATGCTGCATTTAATAATAATTTCAATGCAGAATCATTTAGTGAAGAATTTAGAAATGCTGGTTTTCACCATTTTGATAACTTCGATTTGTTTTCTAAAATCTTTGAAGGTTCTACAAAGGGAACACTTAAAGACAAAGAGATAACTATTAAGATTTCATTATATGAAGCTTATATGGGGGGAAAAAAATTCATATTAATAAATAACGAAAAAATTGAACTTGATATTCCAAAGGGAACAATTGAAACTACTAAATTAAAGCTCAATGAAAAGGGAAATATAAATCCAATTTCTGGAAAAAGAAGTAACTTAATCATTAAATTCGAAATATCAAGTTATAAAAACTTTACTCTAAAGGAACGAAATTTAGAAACAACAATTAATGTATATCCATGGGAAATAGCTTTGGGTAGTGAAAAAATCTTCACAACAATTGAAAATAAAAAAATAAAAATAAAAATCCCAAAAGATACAAAAAATGGAGAGATACTTAGTTTAAAAGGTCTTGGCATGCCTGCACTTGGAAATACTATCAAAGGAGATTTAAAGTTAAATTAATAGTAAATGTACCCACAATTATTAATGATGAAGTAAGACGAATATATGAAAGATTAAAAGAAATATATAATTAGAAATTACAAAAAAAAGAACTTTTAAACAAATAAATGTTCAAAAGTTTTTAAGCTTCTCTCCCAATCAAGTTTAAGATTATTAAGTCTACTGATTTTTAGTTTATATTCTTTAATTCCATCTTCGACATTATGAAAACTTTTATTAATATCTACCGAAAACTGAATAACATCACCTTGACGTGGTGACAAACTAAAGAAAGTAAATTTCCAGCCTCCAGAATTTATAGTAGATACTATCCTTTTTTGAAAAACATAATCTGATATTAAAACAAGTCTTTGAAAATCTTTCCTATGCAAATAAATAAACTCATTCCACTCATTAAAAATGGCATCGGGTAATTCATTTAAACCAATCTCAATAATGTTACCTATTGACAAAAGAATATTGAGGGTTTCTAACAAATTTAAATAATAACTTTCAAAACACTGAATAGTAATATCTAACAAAGAAATCTTAATAAGCAATTTAGACACATCAAGACTATGTTCTTTCATAATCTTTGATATTCTCTCTTTTGCATATTCTACAACAAATTTTTTATGCGTATCCTTAATATACTCACTGACCTTAACCTGTTCAACCTTTTCACAATATTCATCTATTTCTTGATTAATTAAATCCAAGCTACTATTATTAGCTTCGTTAGAAAAAAAATCAATTGAATTTGTTAGTCTCTCTAAAAATTCTTCTTTAATAAAAAAGGTAGCAATTTTTATGCAAGAATATAATGTTTTATTTCTTTTATCAAATTCCTCAATCTTTTTTTTAAATCCACCCTAAAATTTAAGTACCTAAGCTTATCTAAAAAGTTACTAAAAGTATCCTCATCATTTAAAAGCACATCACATCCTAAATCCAGAAATTCTGACTCCGGGTAATACTTTTTTATCAAAGTCTTAACAGTGTCTAAAACATCGCAAAACATCTTCTTATTACTGTTTAAACTATCATCCACCTTTGATGAAGAAACACCAGTAACTGTGCAGTCCTTATAGGCTTTATCTAAAAAAACAATCTTACTTTTAAGCAAATTGGCATCATTAATAAGGTTTGACTGTTCCTTATAAGAATAATAATTTATTAAACTATACCTAAAAATACTAAAATTCAAATGTTTTTGAAAATCAAAAAATCTATAAAATCCTAATGATCCAAAATCAAAAAACTTCATATCATAATATTACAACAAAACATCTATTTAATTCTTCTAGAACAACTTAAAAGAACAGGTGATGCTATAAAAATCGAAGAATAGGTTCCAACAATAACACCTACCATGAATATTAAAGCAAAATCTTTAATGGCACCTTCAGTAAACACATAAATAGAAAACACAGCAACAAATGTCGTAATAGATGTTAAGATGGTTCTTGACAAAGTTTGGCTGATGCTTACGTTCAAAACATTTATAAATGAAGTATCTGTCATACCTTTAGAATTTTCTCTAATTCTATCAAAAATAATTATTGTGTCATTTAACGAATACCCAATAATTGTCAATATAGATACAATTATTGAGCTATTTACCTCTATTCTAAATACCCCTAAAAAAGCAACAACAAAAAGTATATCATGTATCGTTGCAAATATGGATGAAACAGCATAACTGAACCTAAATCGCAATGCCACATAAACTAAAATAAGTACAAATGTTAAACAAACCAATAATATTGATTTTGTTCTTAAAATAGATGAAAAATTTGAATCAATAAAATAAGAATCAAGCACCTCAACATTAGCACTAAATTCAGTTCTTAACTTATCAACTAAAACACTATGAATCTCTTTTTTTAAAGCATAATCAGTAATGTCGGACTTTACAATAACAGAAAACTGGCTCTTAGATAAATCACTTGAAATAATTTCATTAACATCAAATGTCTTATAAACTGGAAAGAGTATCTTTACAATATCATGCTCTTTAATATCTGCTTTGTCTATGACAAAACTGATATTAACTCCTGAAGAAAAATCTATGCCCCAATTATAACCACCATGATACATAAAGGTACAAACAAAGCCTAAACAAATAACAAAAAGACTAACTATAATAACCTTATTTCCATACTTTAAAAAATTAAACACTTTTTGCATAATTTGAACTCCAAGAGATACTTACACATTTGTTCTTACTGCAAGACATAATAAATTCCAAAATAAATCTTGAAAAGACTAAGCTACTAAAGAGTGATGCTACAATACCTATAGACAAAGACCAAGCAAAACCTTGAATAGTACCGGTTCCAAGAAGAGTTAAAAAAAGAACAGCAATAAACGTTGTAACGTTTGAATCCATTATTGCCCAAAAAGCTTTCTTAAATCCGTCTTCAAAAGCCCTCTCAAATTTTCGACCATTTTTAATTTCTTCCTTCACACGCTCATAAATAACTATATTAATATCAACGGCCATCCCCATAGTTAATACAAGACCTGCAATACTTGTAAGAGTCAAAGTGAAGTTAAATGCTGAGAGAATTGCTAATATTAAAAATAGGTTATAAATAACCAATGAAAAACCAGCTACAAAACCACTCATCTTGTAATATGCAAACATAAATAAAAATATCAAAACAAGTGCAAGAAGAGATGCTTTCATTCCAAGCTCAACAGTTTTCTCACCAATAGTAGGCCCAATCACTCTCAAATCATCTACCTTGATTTCAACTGGAAAAGCTGCTGTCTTAAAGACAAGTGCAAGCTCATTGGCTTCTCTTTTGTCAAAAGAATCTCCCTGAATTGAAACATTTCCACCAGCAATAGCATGACTAATATTAGCTACGGATTTAATTTTTCCCTCCATAACTACAGCCAAAGCCTGGCCAATATTTTTTTGTGTAAATACAAAGAATTTTTCACTTCCCTCATTATCTAGACTAAATGTAACCACATCTCTGCCCATCTTATTATCATTAAAAACCCCAGCATCCCTAATATGAGAACCATCAAAAAAATTATCAACACTAGAGTCAACAACATAATAATGAACCTTGGATTCATCATCAATGCCATAGGAATCCTTAACATACCATGGAAAAACTTTTTTATGCTCTCCAAGCCCCATGTTGTTTTTAATATCAGAAATTGAATAAAGAGGACCAGCTTCTAGGATCTTGGCATTAAGCGCAGAAGTAGCTTCCTTATCAACTACATAAAAGATTAAACTTCCTTTACCACTTAAAAGAGAATCAATACGCTTCTCATCCTTTTCTCCTGGAATATCCAAGAAAATCCTGTTTCCGCCTGCTTCCCTTGTAATTTTAGGTTCTGTAAGCCCAAAAGTGTCTACCCGCTCTTTAAGTATCTGCATTGTACGTCCAAGAACTTCTTCCTTTTCTAAAACACTCAAATTCCTACCCAATCTCTGTTCAAGTCCTGAATAATCAAGAGAAATAGTAACACTCATTCCTCCAGACAAATCAAGACCAAGTTGTATGATCTTGTTTTTATTTTTCTTTATTTCTTCATAATACCTATAAATTTCAAGACTAAGCTCATCAATATCAGTATCTGTTAAAAACCCATCTCTTAAAGATTCAATATTAAAAAATTTAGGCAACTTTTTTCCATAAATTTTATAGTTATTTTTTGCAACTGGAATTAAATACTGCAAATCATTTGGGATCTTAGCACTCGGATCTTTGCGATACAATTCTTTAAGTTTCATAAGAGAATTCAAAGCCTTACTCTTAGAATAATCTCTTAAAGTCTCTTTTGAATATGAACTAATTTCTTTATCTTTATCATTAGTAAAAAAATACCATTTTAAAGTAGGGAATATCAAAAAATAAGCAAATGATGTAACAAATAGTATTAATATAAATTTAGAGACTTTGTTCATAAATAACACCTTCTTTTGTTAATTCAAATTAGATAATTAGATATTAATAATTACTTCCAACGCCTTAATTTTTATCTTTAATTTCATCAAAAATAACTTTTTCAATTGAACTTTTTATAAATCTTGCTTCTGAAGTTGAACTAAGCTCAAGCACAACTTCAGAAGCGTTAACTTTTTTTACAACTCCAAAAATTCCACCTATAGTTAAAACCTTATCTCCCTTCTTAAGGTTTTTGAGCATATCCTTTTTTTTCTTATCTTCCTTACGCTGAGGTGATATCACTAAGAACCAAAATATAGCAATCACAGGAACAAAAACCAATAAACTTCTAAAAAAACTACTACTATGACTAAATTCTTGTAACACAAACATACAATTTCCTAACTTTTAAACATAAGTAACTTTTATATTATCAATATCATCTGGGTAGACTACTCCAAAGAGGAGCTCAAGCTCCTCTTTTTTGCTATAATTAGACTTGCTAATTCTATTATAACTGTTAATTAAATATTCAATAAGCCTACTATCTCTCCTGTAAAGAGCCTTACTAAAAGCACTCCTATAAAATCCAAGCTCAAAAAGTTCTTCTACACTTTTGCCTTTATGCTGACTTAAAAGCTCTTTATCTATTATTGCTCTAGAGCCATCATAACCTATACAAAAAACAAACTCATTTTCACTCAAATGCAACTCCTTACCACAATACAAATCCTAATAAAGAGAATATGTAGGTCAATTTTGCCTACATCATTCCCATTCCAGGATCCATAGGGTAACCGCCGCCACCAACATTGCTCTTTTCTTCTTTAACTTCAGTAATAGCACATTCTGTTGTTAAAAGCAATCCTGCAATTGAAGCTGCATTTTGAAGAGCACTTCTTGTAACCTTGGCAGGGTCGATTATACCGCTCTCAATCATATTTACCCACTGAAAACTAGCTGCATCAAAACCAAGTCCCTTCTTCTCAGTTTTAATCTGATGAATATAAATAGAACTCTCAAATCCAGCATTAGAGATTATTTGTCTCATTGGTTCTTCAAGACTTCTCTTCACAATCTCAAAACCTTGCTTCTCTTCATAGCTAAGTTTACTTACATCAACTGTATCAAGATACATCGCAACTTCAATAAGAGTGGATCCACCACCAGGAACAACACCTTCCTCAACGGCAGCACGGGTTGCAGATAAAGCATCCTCAACTCTATGTTTCTTTTCTTTAAGTTCAACTTCAGTAACAGCACCAACGTTAATAACAGCAACCCCACCAACAAGTTTTGCAAGACGCTCTTGTAGCTTTTCTTTATCATACTCAGAACTTGTATCCTCAATTTGTTTTTTTATAAGTTCTGCTCGTTCTTTTATTTGCTCTTTATTCCCAGTACTAATAATTGTAGTATTATCTTTATCAACTTTTACTGATTTAGCATGCCCAAGTTGTTCAAGCTCCACATTTTCAAGAGTAAGCCCTAATTCTTCACTAACAAGCACTCCTCCAGTAAGTATTGCAATATCTTCAAGCATTGCCTTACGCCTATCACCAAATCCAGGTGCTTTAATAGCACAAACTTTCAAAGCTCCGCGTACACTATTTAAAACAAGTGCAGCAAGTGCATCTCCCTCAATATCCTCAGCAATAATTAACAAAGGTTTATTTGTATTTAAAACTTTTTCAAGCACTGGCAAAAGTTCTTTAATTGTGCTAATCTTTTTTTCACATATTAAGATATGAGCATCATCAAAACTTACACTCATGTTTTCTTTATTTGTAGAGAAATAAGGTGATAAATAACCCCTATCAAATTGCATTCCCTCAACATAAGAAATTGTAGTATCAAAAGTTTTTGATTCTTCAACAGTAATAACTCCATCTTTTCCAACTTTGTCCATTGCCTCAGCAATTTTTTCACCTATTGAAGTATCATTGTTTGCAGAAATAGATGCTACCTGTGCAATTTCTTCTTTGGTAGTAATTTTCTTGGCAGATTTGCGTATTTTCTCAGCAGCCAAAGATACAGCACGATCTATTCCCTTCTTTATTCCAATTGGATTAATACCAGAAGAGACATTTTTAAGACCTTCTCTTGCAATTGCATACGCAAGTACAGTAGCTGTAGTAGTGCCATCTCCAGCCAAATCATTTGTTTTAATCGCAACTTCTTTTAATAATTGTGCACCCATATTTTCGAACGTATTTTCAAGTTCAATTTCACGAGCAACACTTACTCCATCTTTTGTAACAGTAGGAGAACCGAATTTTTTATCAATTAAGACATTTCTCCCCTTAGGACCAAGAGTTACCTTTACAGCATTTGATAATTTTTCAATGCCGCTGAGCAAACTTTTCCTAGCATCTTCATTAAAATATATGTCCTTAGCCATAAATTTTACTCCTTTTAAGCATAAAAATTAAAGTTAAACTAAATAGCGCATTATAAAGTTAGCATGAACTTCATACATATCACTATAAAAATATAATTTTTTTTTAGCCATTAATCAAGTAATCATGTCAAAATCACATAAAAATCAAACAATCTATTTTTAGCAATTTCCTGGAAAATCAATACCATCTATACTAATTTCATATATATTTAATATATACTTAGGTAAAGACTTCATATGATGTTTAGAAAATTTAGAAACTCAAAAAGTTACATTATTATAATTTCAATAACAGCATTTGCTGAGAATAAATTATATTCCATTTTATCAAATAGTAAATATTTAATTGAAAATAAAAATTTAAATTATAAGATACATTGGACATTTCCAACATATTTTTTTGAAATTTTAAAATCAAATCTAGAATTAAATGAATGGTTTTTTAAAAGACTTACAGATAATGGGGATATTTACATTCCAAGCACATACAGCGGAAGTCCTCATGAATACATGTTACATGATGAAATCCATGTAGATCTATATTGGGCTTTAAAAAACCCATTTAAGAGCGGATACAAAGATTTATTTAAAAATAATCCTCATATGTTTTACATATATAACATGGAAAAACTAAGAAAGAGAGTACTTGAACTATACAAAAGACTTAATTTTAACTATATCGAAGGAATAAGAATTGCAAAAAACAATAAAAAATACTTAATTTTTTATAAAAACAACTGTCAATTCTTATCAGAAGTCCAAGAACCTGAAACACAAAACCAAAATATGGATACACTTCTTTACTTTTATGAAATCAAACATGAATATAACAACCAAGAACTAAAGAACTTTTTACTCGCTTTAAAAACACTAGATGCAAACTTTTATAGTATGAAAATACAAAATCTAGACGGCAAAAAAATAACAACAGAACTATTGGAGCTTCCAGAATTCAATTCATTAAAAGAACAAGAATTAATACTACAATTTCAGAACAAGAGATTAAAAGAATATCAAATAAATGAAACTTTTTTAAAAGAATTCTTAATTAATAAAAATATCGAATGTCAACCAACTAATTTAGAGCCTATTACAAGTAAAAATCTTGAATATAACATGGAAGGTAATTTTACATTATCTCATGAAAAGTACCATGTAAAGTTTCAAGAGGGCAAGTTAAATAAAATCAAATATAAAGAAAGAAATATTGAATTCTTAGACTCATGCAGGACTTACATTAAAGTCCTATCAAAAAAGGCAAGAATTATAGAACCTATTATTGAAAGTTCATTTTCATTCTCAAATGAAAAAATTGTGGGCATTAGACAATATTTAAATTTCAATGCAAAAGAAAAATCAATTATTGATTTCTTCCTAGACGAAAGTCTTGCCAGTTTCTTTATATCAATGAAAATAGTATGGCCTTCTGTTATATCTTGCAACAACAAAAACTCAAAGGCAAATAACATAAATTATGTATCTGAATACTCAAGCTTAGAAATACCTATTTTTGAAATTGAAAAAGGGGTCAATTTAAAAGTTATTGCAAGATATAATGACTCTGATAATTATGAAAAGATCATTGAAACGAAAAAAGATACAAAAGGATATATCAATGGCACAGAATTTTTAATATGCAAAGGAAACGATCAAAATAGTAATTTCTTCATAAGTTTCTTAAATATTGAAAAACATATTATATACACTCTTAATTATAAAATTGAAAAAAGAGGATTTAAGAAATGGTTCATTTTGAATATAGGGGGCTCATATAATACAGTAAAGACTGAAAATTTAGAAAATTATTCTTTGAGTTTAAATTTGCTCTTATTACCAATTAATAATAATTTTGATAATAAAATAAAAATAAATTCAAAAATAAAAACTCTACTTTTTTACCCAAATATAAAAAAAAATGAAAATAAATAGCTATCAGTAGCAAAATATCAATAAACCGTTATAAAATTATTTTTATAAGGACATTAAAGTACTTAATCTTAAATAATAAAGGGTATGATATATGGACAACAATACAATAGAGGTACATTCTACTTTAGAAAAAGTCGGAATTACTAATGACCCTATCTTGCTAAAATCACTAACAACCGAGTTGGGAATGAAAGCCTCACATTCAAGAAATAGAATAATTCTACATATTGCTTCCAATCCAAGAGAGTATTTTACAGCAAAAGAGATTTACAATAAACTAATAAAAGAAATACCAAGCCTGTCAAAAGCAACAGTATACAATACATTAAACATCTTAAAAGAACGTAATATTCTTAAAGATATTAAAACAACCAATCAGAAAGAAACAAGATTTTACTTAAGTTTGACTTCTACAATAGCTCACTTTAAATGCAACAAATGCAATCAAGTATATCCTATTCAGCTTGATGACATTAAAGATATTCTGAAAGACAAACTTGGCGAAGAATGGAAAACAAAATCCATTGAAATTATTTACTCAGGTTCATGTAATAATTGTTATCAAGAATCTCAAAGTGAATAATTCAATGTTGAATATAAAAATATTTAAATTTAAATACGAAAATTATCAAAAGGAAAAAGATATATGAACATAAAAAATGTTATTTTTATATTTATATTCTTACTCCTATTAGTCATAGTAGGACCAAGAATAAAATTTAGGAATGAATTTGAAAAAGTTAAAGTTCCTAGCAAACTTACAGAAATCGATCAATATCTCCTAATTGAAGAATCTAAGTTTAACCTAGAAGCAAATACAAAAAAAGAAATCATATGGAATTCGGATCCCAAAAAACAGAATACTCAGTAGTATATATTCATGGTTTTGGAGCATCTAAGAATGAAATTTACCCTGTTCCACATAATATCGCCAAAACATTAAATGCAAATCTCTTCCTTACAAGGCTTAAAGGACATGGAATTAACAATAAAGATGCATTTAAAAATGTTAAAACTCAAGACTGGCTCAAAGACATAGATGAAGCCATTCAAATTGGGCAAGCAATAGGAGAAAAATTAATACTCATTGGTACTTCAAATGGGGGAGCTTGCGCTATTTGGGCATTAAAAAACTACTCAGATAAAATACATTCAGCTGTATTAATATCACCTAATATCTCTCCTAAAGACAAAAGAACCAACATAATTTACTACCCTTGGGGACGTCAATTTGCTTACCTTATAACAGGTGGATATAATGAACTTAAGGAAATACAAACTAAAAAAATAGAACACGAAGAGATTAAACCATTCCACTCACCAATCAGACAAGTTGATTCCATCATTGCAATGATGGGTCTTGTTAAATTAATTAACGATAACAACTTTAGTAAACTCAGAACTCCCCTAGTAATAACTTACTCGCCAAACGACCCTACAGTAGACTCATCTCAAATAAACAAATTCATAAATGAATATGGCGGATATAAAAAAATAATACCAATGGTTCTTGTTGAAGGCTTTTACTCTCATGTTCCTGTCGGGAATCATAGCTACAGAAGTGCGCAAAATACATCTTACCTAACAAAGTATGCTGTTGCTTTTATTAAACAATTATAAAGCAAGTAATTGAATAGTTACTCGCTTTATTATAATTTAAACATTAATTACCAATAATCTCTTCAATTTCATTTTTAAGGACACTAACACTAGGTCCATAAATAACCTGAACACCATTATCCTTAATGATGATTCCCTTAGACCCTGTGCTTTCTAAAATAGTTTTTACAATTTTTAAAGAATCCTTAACAGTTACTCTAAGTCTTGTAGCACAACAATCAAATTCAACAATATTATCAATACCCCCAAGACCCATAATTACTTGAAAAGCAACATTATCTCTTTTACCATTTACATCAAGAGGAACATCTTGCACATCAAAAATATCTTCTCTCCCGGGAGTTTTATAGTCAAACTTAGATATTAAGAATATAAAACTAAAGTAGTATAGAGCGAACCAAAAAACACCCACTATTGGAACTAAAATCCAATTTGTTCTTGAATTTCCCTGCAAAACACCAAAAAGAATAAAATCAATAAATCCCCCAGAGAAAGTTTGTCCTATTGTAATTTTTAAAATGTGTGCAACCATAAATGCACAACCATCAAATATTGCGTGAATCACATAGAGAACTGGTGCTACAAAAAGAAAAGAAAATTCAAGTGGCTCTGTAATTCCCGTTAAAAAGGAAGTTAAAGCTGCTGAAAATAAAAGTCCAAAAACTTTTGACCTTTGCTCAGGCTTGGCAACACGATAAAGTGCAAGTGCAGAACCTGGCAGTCCAAACATCATAGTAATAAATCTTCCACTCATAAAACGGCTAGTTCCGATAAAAAATTTATCAGTATCATGTGAAGCAAGTTCAGCAAAAAAGATGTTTTGTGTACCTTCAACTAATTTACCATTAATAATTTCAGAACCACCAAGACCAGTCGTCCAAAAAGGCAAATAAAATATATGATGCAATCCAAAAGGCCCTAACATTCTTAAAAAGATCCCATAAATAAGCGTACCAACATATCCTGTTGCGTCTACTAGTGCACCTACTTTGCTAATTCCAGATTGCATGAATGGCCAAAACATAAACATTAACACAGCAAGAAGGATGTTTGAAAAAGAAACTATTATTGGTATAAACCTAGATCCTGAAAAAAATCCAAGCACTCTTGGAAATTCAACTTTGTTAAACTTATTATGCAGGCAATAAGTCAAAATCCCAACAATAATGCCACCAAAAACACCTGTTTCTAAAGTTCTAATTCCAAGTATAAATCCAACAGCTCCAGTTGACAGAATCCTCCACTTTTCCAAACATATCAACTAAAATACCAATAGTAGAATTTAAAACAAGATATCCAATAAAAGCAGAAAGACCTGCTGTTCCTTTATCTGATTTTGCAAGTCCAACAGCAACTCCAATTGCAAATATCGGTGGCAAATTAGCAAAGATAATAGCACCTGCGGTACGCATTACATTAAATATCGACTGAAAAAAAACACATCTAAAAAAGAGTACGCGCTAATAGTTGCTGGATTAGAGAGAGCACCTCCAATACCTAAAAATAATCCTGCTGCAGGAAGAATAGCAATAGGCAACATAAAAGAACGCCCAAATTTTTGAGCATTCTCAAAAAATTTCCCCATAAAACCCTCCTATATGTCTATTTTAAGACAATAAACATTTTCAATTTTCTTTAACCTCATTTATCTTATCAACAAAACTTTTTGTAATTTCCATAGGACGTGTAATAGCCCCGCCTACAACAACTAAAGAGATTCCCAATTCAAAGCTTCGCTTAGCTTTAAGAGGTGTATCAATCCTTCCCTCAACTATTAATTCGGATTTCAAATTACACTTAAGTAAACTTTTCAAGAAGGCAAAATCATTATCTGCAATATCACACCCTTCTGTATCTCCAGTATACCCATGTAAAGTCGTACCAATAAAATCAAATCCAAGTCTATCTGCATTAACAGCTTCTTCTAAAGATGCAATATCGGCCATCAAAAGTTGATTAGGGTATTTTACTTTAATCTGAGCAAAAAATTCAGAAAGCGAAAGCCCATCAGGACGCTCTCTAAGAGTAGCATCAAGAGCAATCACATCAACCCCTTCATTACAAAGTTCATCTACTTCTTTAATGGTGGGTGTAATAAAAACAGGTGAATTGTTATAAACTCTTTTGATTATACCTATTATAGGCAAATCAACTTCTGATTTTATTTTACTAATATCGACAATACTATTAGCTCTAATTCCAACAGCCCCTCCCATCTTTGCTGCTAAGGCCATCTTAGACATAATAAAACTACTATATAATGGTTCGCCTTCAAGTGCTTGGCATGACACAATTAACCCCTTTTTAATTTTTCCAATAATACCAAAACCTCCTCCTATCAATTAATCGATAACTAATCTCAAATTACAACCTATACCATTTCTTTAAAGGATACAATTTATCATAAACTTATGTATACAAAAAACAACAAAAAAACAAATTTTATCTCTGATTTAAATTAAGCTATAATTTAACAATGTCAAATAAAATCAATTGGTTCCCTGGGCATATGAAAAAAGCCCTAGACTTAATCAAAGAAAATATTAAGAAAACAAATATTGTATTAGAAATACTTGATGCTAGAGCACCTCTTAGTAGTCAAAATCCACTAACTGCTAAAATAATTAAAGACTCAAATAAAGACAAAATAATACTTTTAAATAAATCAGACCTTTCACAAGAAGGAGAAATTTTAAAATGGAAATCATATTTTGAAACACTTGGAAATAATGTATTAATAACAAACATATATAAAAAAGGAATGAGAAGACAAATAATAGATAAAATAAAAAAAACAGCCAATGTCAAAAAAATTAAAACTTATAGAGAAAAAATAAAAGTGTTAGTAATAGGAGTACCAAACGTTGGAAAATCATCAATAATTAATCTACTGGTAGAAAGAAAAAGCACAAGTGTTGCAAATAAACCAGGACATACAAAGAATGTACAAATAGTAAAGATAACCGAAGACATTAATATCTTTGACATGCCAGGAATTTTATGGCACAACCTGGAAGATCAAGAAACTGCAAAAAAACTCGCAATACTAGATATGATCAAAAATGAAATAATAGATAACACAGAACTTGCACTATACCTACTAAGAAAAATGCATATAAACAATAAAACCAAATTACTAAATAAATATAATATATCATCCACAGATTCACTTGAAATCTTAGAAAAATTTGCAACAACAAGGGGATTTATAAATAAAAAACATAAAATAGATATTGAACTAGCATCAAAAATATTAATAAAAGAATATAGAGAAGGAAACTTTGGGAAAATTATACTTGACGTAAAACGTCATAATAACAACAAATAAAACCATTTACATAAGCATTAATATAAAGTATAATTTGATGTCATATATCTTAAAAATAGAGATATATAAAAAGGAGGGTCCCATTAGTTGAATAATTATATCCTAGAGATTAAAGACTTAAGTCATTATTACACTGATAGTGATAATAAAACTCTAGATAAAATTAATTTAAAAATTAATAAAAATGAATTTATTACTCTACTTGGTCCATCAGGATGCGGCAAAACAACATTAATAAGAATAATAGGCGGTTTTTTAAATCAAACAGAAGGAAAAATTTATTTTCTATCAAAAGAAATCGCAAAAATCACGCCTAATAAAAGAGAAATTAATACTGTATTTCAAAACTATGCTCTATTCCCACATATGAATGTTTTTGACAATATTTCATTTGGACTTAGGATGAAAAAGATAAACAAAAATTTAATAAAAGAAAAAGTAAAAAGCGTCCTTTCCCTAATTGGCATGCAAAAATACGCCTACAGACGCATCAATGAACTATCAGGTGGCCAAAAACAAAGAGTAGCTATTGCAAGATCAATCATTATGGAACCCAAACTATTACTATTAGATGAACCCCTCTCAGCCCTTGATCTCAAAATGCGACAAGAAATGCAAAGAGAGCTTAAAAAAATACAAAGAAAGCTTGGAATAACATTTATCTACGTCACACATGATCAAGAAGAAGCACTAACAATGAGTGATAGGATAGTAGTAATGAATGAAGGTGTAATACTTCAAGTTGGAACACCTGAGGAGATTTATAATGAGCCTAAAACAAAGTTTGTAGCTAGTTTTATTGGGGAGAGTAATATTTTTGAAGGGACATACGAAAAAGAATTCGTAGTGAACATGTTTGGAAAAGATTTTCAATGTCTTGACAAGGGATTCAAAAATAAAGAATCTGTTGACCTTGTAATACGACCAGAAGATGTAAAAATAATGCCAAAAGGAGAAGGACACTTAAGTGGTGTAGTTACTTCAGCAATATTTCAAGGCGTACACTACGAAATGACACTAGAGATTCAAAAATCTAGTTGGTTAGTTCAAAGCACAAAATTGACAAAAGTTGGTAAAGAAGTTGATATATCATTAGGGCCTGATGATATTCATGTAATGTGTAAAGAAGGCCAATATGAATAGAGTAATTCTAGCACTATATGCTTTATTTTTATCAATTTTCATTATCTTTCCATTAGTCATAATAATGGCTTTGGGTTTCTTAAATGAACACAATGAATTCACAATTGCAAACTTTATAAGATTACTAGAACCAAGTTACTTAAAAATTTTCTCAAGAAGTATAAATTTTGCATTAATTACAACCATTTTTTGTATATTAATTGGATACCCCACAGCATGGTTCATATCCATGTCAAAAAAAAGTATTCAAAATATGCTTATAATAATGATTATACTCCCTATGTGGATCAATACTCTACTTAGAACCTATGCTTGGATCAAAATATTAGGAAAAAATGGAATTATTAATAGTTTACTTGAAGCAATGGGACTTAACACAATAGAATTACTTTACAATGAAAGGGCTGTAATAATTGGCATGGTATATAATTTTCTGCCATTTATGGTCTTATCAATATATATAGGACTCTCCAAAATAAAATATGAATATATTGAGGCAGCAAAAGACCTTGGTGCAAGAATGTGGCAAATATTATTATACATAAAACTGCCATTAACATTATCATATCTTGCAACAGGTATAATATTGGTATTCATCCCTTCAATCACTGTATTTATCATTTCAGATTTATTAGGTGGATTAAACAAATTTTAATCGGTAATTTAATTGAAAAACAGTTCTTGTTCGTAGAAGATTGGAACACAGGGGCTGCTATTTCATTTATTGTAATGATAGTAATATTAATATTTAATTTAACAATACTTAAATTAATACATAAAACAACCTAAAATAAGGATACTCATGTGATTAAAATACTAAAAAATACTTTTTTATCTTTAACATTTGGTTTTGTTTATGCTCCCATAATAATTTTAATAATTTATTCTTTTAATGCGGGCGATAATGGATTTTACTTTCAAGGATTTAGCCTAAAATGGTATAAAGAAGTATTCATATCAAAACAAATAAAAACGGTCATATATAATACTTTACTAGTAGCAATAATATCATCCTTAATCTCCATTATAATTGGAGTTTTAGGGGCTTACAGTATTTATAAAACAAAAAATAAAAAAATAAAAACCATCCTGCTATCAATAAATAAAATACCAATAATCAATCCCGATATCGTAACAGGAATTAGTTTAATGACATTTTATTCTTTAATAAAAGTACAACTGGGCTTTCCTACAATGCTAATGTCACACATAATTTTTTCAGTGCCTTATGTAGTAATAATAATTTTACCTAAACTATACTCTCTTCCAGAAAACATTATTGATGCCGCTCGAGATCTTGGAGCATCAGAACTTCAAATTTTTAAAAACATAATATGTCCAGAAATAATTGGAAGTGTGATAACAGGAAGTCTTATTGCATTCACATTATCAGTCGATGACTTTTTAATATCATTTTTTACAACTAGTCAAGGCTTTGATAACTTATCAATACTCATAAATTCTTTAGCTAAAAGGGGAATAAAACCCATAATAAATGCCATATCTTCCATATTATTCTTTGTAATACTTAGTCTATTATTTATCATCAACAAATTCGTAGGGATTAAAAAATTAACAATGAACACAGAAATTTAATAAAAAGGGGTTTAATGTTGAAAAAATTTTTAACGTTAATAATTATTTTAATCATAATTGCCTGTTCTTCTCGAAAGCAAAAAAACACTCTTAATATTCTTAACTGGGCAGAATATATTGATGAAAATTTACTATCTAAATTTGAAAAAGAACATAATGTCAAGATAAATTATGAATGCTTTAATAATAATGAAGAAATGATGGCCAAATTTAATAATACAAAAGGTTATTATGATATCATAGTTCCATCAGAATACTTGGTTGGAGAATTAGTAAGTGCAAAAAAAATTGAAGAACTAGACCATTCAAAATTACCAAATGTAAGAAGCAACTTGTTAGATGAATTTCACATGTTAGAACACGACTCGGGTAATCTTTATTCAGTACCTCTCTTTTGGGGCATAATGGGTATTCTTTATAATAAAACCAAAGTAGATATAAAAGACATGAATGAATTTGATATACTATTCAACGAAAAATATAAAAAAGAAATAGCTATGTTAGACTCCCCAAAAGAAAATATTGGTGTTGCACTTAAAAAGCTTGGTTATTCCTTTAATGAACATGACATATCAATTATCAAAAAAGCTGAAGAACTACTCAAAAAACAGTCCCCTTTAGTAATAGGCTATTTTTCAGATATTGCAGCAAAATCACTAATGCTTAATGGTGATGCATCGATTCAACTAACATGGAGCGGGGAAGCCCTAGATGCAATGCTTAAAGATCCAAACTTGGACTTTTATGTACCTCAAAGCACAAATCTATGGATCGATGTTATGGTTATTCCATCAGATGCACCTAACAAAGACCTTGCCTACAAATTCATAAATTTTCTTTATGAAAATGAATCATCATATGCAAACTTTGACGAGACAAAATACAACTCTCCAAATAAAAATGTATTTAAAAAGTTGCGAGAAGACGCAAAAACCAATCCTGAGCTTAACTTATATTTAAATGAAAAATTTGTTCCAAAAGACTTTTCAAAACATGAAGTATTTAAAGCAGTACCCAAAAAGATCAAAGAAGAACAAATGAGAATATATGTAAACTTGTCATCTTAACAGGGCACCTTATAAGGTGCCTTTTATTCATTACTCACAAGCTTTAGAAGAATTTAAAATCTGATTTTTTAATCCAAAAAAAGATATAGACAAAATAATAATTATACCCAATAACACTTGATAAAACAAAAATGGCATGATGTCAATCGGTGATATGGCACCTTTTGAAATATTCATCACGCTTATCATGTGCATACCATAAGGAAGGGCACCAATTAAAGCACATGAAGTAATTGAAAGCAATGCTGCACACCGCTTAGGACACACAGAATTAGCCTCAGATATACCTTTAGTAACAGTTTCATTAACTAAAATTGCAAGACCACTATTTGAAAGAAAACCTGTTACCATTATTATTAAAAAAGTAATCGTAAACTCGGCACTCCTCCTACATTTAGCCAAATACTTTGATTTAGTTAAAAGCCACTCAAAACCCCCATGACTAATAGTCATATAAGAAATCCCTCCTGTAAAAACAACAAGAATAAGCATCTCACTTAAATCCAAAAGTCCCGAATTAATCCTTTGTAACATTAAAAGCAAACTTAAATCACCATTTAAAATACCAATACCACCAGCAATTAATATTCCAAAAAATAAAACTAAAAATACATCAAATCCCAAGAATGCAAAAATTACAACAAAAAGATACGGCACTACCTTAAAATAATTTATCTCACCAAGCTCAACATTAACTCCAATACCACCAACATAAGAACCTAAACAAGCAAATGCTATAGTTGCTAAAATAGATGCTGGAAATGTGAAACAGGCACCATTTCTAAAAACATCTATAATTTTAACTCCTTGCGTACGACTTGCAATAATAGTTGTGTCTGATATTAAAGACATACTATCACCAAAAGCACCCCCCCAAGTACAGCCCCTGCAACCATTGGTAGTGGGATACCACTTTTCCCTGCTATTTCAAATCCAATTGGAGTAATAGCTACAACAGTACCAAGAAAACTACCAGTTGCAGTAGAGAGAAAAAGACATATTAAAAATACTCCTGCCACCAACAAATTAGAGGGTATATAACTAAGACCAATATTTGCTACGGTTTCAACACTACCTATTTCTTTACAAACAGCAGAAAAAGCACCTGAAATGAGAAAAATGAAAGATATGAATATAATATCATTTTGAGAACACCCTTCAATAAATTCATTTAACTTATCTACAAATGAACCTTTAAATAAAATAAATGCTGCAACCACAGCTAATAACATAGCAATTACTGGTGGCATCTGATAAAAAGCCATCTCTACACCTTGAATTTCCAAAACTATCCCTGTTCCCACATAAATAACAATAAAAACAAGAAAAGGAACAAGTCCCAAAAAATTTGGCTTTACATGACTACTTTTGTCCATTTTAACCCCCTGTATAATTCATATATCTATGAATTATTATTACTCAAGATCTCCATTCAATTTAAGAAATCTTTAATATAAACTTAATTTTTAACAACAATCTCAAATCCCATACTAAAACCATAGATAAAATAACAAAAAACAAAAAAATAGTTAATTAATTAAAGATATAATCATTCATCCATAAACAAATCTTTAAATTCCACAAGCTTTTACACAAGAACTTGTAATTTAACAAAATACAAACAAACATCCCTAAATAAAAAACAATTTTATAAAAAGAAATATCAACCATAAACAGATGACATATGACCATAAAACTTTCACCTAACAAAAATTATTACTTTACAATCCTTATCAATTTTTGCATTCCTAATACAACAAAAAGACTTATGGTTGCCAATATTTAGAGAAAAATCAAGCCGACCACTTTCTTCCTACTAAAGAAAAAAGAGCAAATCCAACACTAGATCTAACATTCATATCAACATTCTTAACCTAAAATTACAAGACAAAAGATAAATAAAAATTTGTCTCCATTATAAGTTCAAAATCATAAATATATTTCTATATATTATACCACATAAAAATATTTAAAAATCTCATTTTAAGTCAAAAAATAGCAAAACACATTCTATATTTGATTCATATAACAATAAAACTAATATATCACGATATCACATTTTACGCCAAAAATGATCCTTTTCTAAAACTATATTTGCCTCAGCTGGTCCTTCTGAGCCATGCAAATAGTCCCAATTCTTAATATCCTTCCACTTATCAAGGATATCGGACACAAATTCCCAAGAATTCTCAATCTCGTCATTACGAGCATACAAAGTCTTATCACCCAAAAAAGCATCTAAAAGTAATCTCTCATAAGATTCACCAAAAAACTTGTTAAATGAGGACTGATAAGAAAATTCCATATTAGCTTTATGAATTTCATAATTATATCCTGGGCGCTTAATGTTAAACTTGATTTCAATGCCATCTCTTGGTTGAATTCTAAAAACTAAAGCATTTGCAATATTACGCAATTCACTAGTAAAAATATTAAAATTAGGTCTTTTAAATTGAATATATATTTCTGAAAATTTTCTCATAAGTGCTTTTCCTGTCCTAACATAAAATGGAACCCCTGACCAGCGCCAGTTATCAATAAACAATTTCATGGCCAAATAAGTCTCAGTATTTGAAGTACTTAAAAAATCAGCTTCTTCTCTATATCCTTTCTTTGAAATCCCCTGTACTTGCGAACACACATATTGTCCCTTCACAACATAATCTTGAATAGTTGCCTTATTAAACTTTCTCAAACTCTTTAAAATCTTAACCTTCTCATCATGAATAAAGTCTGCATTAAATCCAATAGGAGGCTCCATTGCAATTAAACTTAAAAGCTGCAAGATATGATTCTGGAACATATCCTTTAAAGCACCAACAGAATCATAATATTCAGCCCTACCATCAACTCCTATTTCTTCTGCCACAGTAATTTGAACAAAATCTACATAACGATTATTCCAAATATTTTCAAAAATAGAATTTCCAAATCTAAATGTAAAAATATTTTGAACAGTTTCTTTGCCCAAATAATGATCTATTCTGTAGATTTGTTCCTCTTTAAACACAGAATAAAGAAGAGAATTTAAATATCTAGATGTATCAAGACTATTACCAAAAGGCTTTTCAAGAACAATTTTAGACATATAAAACATATTATTAAACGAATATGGCTTTAAATTTTCAATTATCACCTCATAAAACTCAGGGGATGTCGAAAGATAATATATTCTCTCCCTGTTATTTAAAAGATATGTTAATTTTACATAAGCATCCCTTTCTCTAAAATCTCCTGATAAATAAACAAAAAATTTCAAAAAATCATCAATTAAAGCAGTCGGCTCTTCTTGCCACAGAGAATCTTTAATATAGACCTTAAAATCCGCATCAGTAAAATTTCTTCTCGCAAACCCAATAATCTTAAAATTATTGATATAACCATCTTTATACAAATTAAAAAGAGAAGGAATAAGTTTTCTTCTAGATAAATTACCAGTAATACCAAATAGCACAATATCAAAATTAGATACATTCCTTTCACTCATAAACATCTCCAATGAATAAAATTATACTATTATTGTCACATCAAAAACCATGCTATACTAGCATATATGGAGCTCTTTTTAGAATAAAAATTTTATCTACTTTAAACTTAATCTTGAAGCCCGTTTTTAAGTAAAATTTAAAAAATTAAAAAATTAAAACATCGATATAGATAACGTACAATAGTGTATAATGTAAAAATAATGAATAATTTATCACTATTTACAGATTTTTATGAACTTTCAATGATGAATGCTTATTTCACAAAAAATATCAATCCAAAAGCTAAATTTGAAATGTTTTTCAGAAAAACACCTTTTAAAAATGGATATATAATTTTAGCAGGAATTCATACATTAATTAATATTATAAAAAGCTTGCAGTTTAAAGAAGAAGAAATTGAATATTTACAAAGCCTAAATTATTTTGACAAAAAATTTTTAGAATACTTAAGAACACTTAAATTAAATATTAAAATAAGCTCAATAGAAGAAGGAAGAATAGTTTTTCCTCATGAACCCATACTGATTATTGAAGGACATTTAATTGAACTTTTGCTAATAGAAGGATTAGTATTAAATACGATAAATTTTGAAAGCTTAATTGCAACCAAAACATCAAGGATTAAAGAAGCTGGTGCTAAAAATCTAGCTGAATTTGGTCTTAGAAGGGCTCAAGGCATCAATGGTGCACTTTCGGCAAGCAAAGCTGCCTATATAGGGGGTGCTGACTTTACAAGCAATGTACTTGCAGGATATAAATATAATATTCCTGTTACCGGCACAATGGCCCACAGTTGGGTAATGAGTTTTAAAAACGAAGAAGAAGCTTTTTGGGAATATGCAAAAACATATCCAAATAATGTAAGTTTACTACTTGACACTTATGATACACTCAACAGTGGTCTTAAAAATGCAATAAAAGTTTTTCAAGCATTAAAAAACAAAGATAAAAAAAACTTTTCTGTCAGAATTGACAGTGGCGATCTAGAATATTTAAGTAAAAGGATAAGAAAAAATCTTAACGAAAATGGGCTACCTGAAGTAAAAATTATTATATCAAACGAGCTTGATGAAGATATTATTATGTATTTAAGCTCAATTCATGCTCCTATTGATTGTTGGGGGGTAGGAACCAATCTAGTTACTGCAAAAGGAGATCCCAATCTTTCAGGGGTATATAAAATGATATCAATCCAAGAAAACGATAAATTCATTCCTAAAATGAAAATATCAAATAACTTTGATAAAGCAACACTTCCTTCTCAAAAAGGGGTTGTCAGAATATACTCAAATGAACAAATGATTTTTGATCTAATTTTTTTAAAAGAAGAAGAAAATGAGATAGAAGAAATGTTAAGGGCAAAAAAGAAATTTACAATTTTTCATCCAACACAAGAGAATGTCTTTAAAGAAATAAAAACATATGAAAGTTTTGAATTTTTAATACACACAATTTTTGAAAATGGTAATTTTTATAACACTTTTGAATCAGACCTAAAGAATATAAGAAAAAAAGTTAAAAGTGATCTAAAAAAATTGATCATACATATAAAAGGATCATAAATCCGCACATGTATAAAGTAAGTATTACGCAAAATTTAAAAAATTTAAAAAATAAACTCACTGAAGAAAATAAGATACTATAACACATTATGTATAAGATATATAAAACAAATAAGATAAGTAAAATTTACAATAAAATTAAAGAACTAATTCAAAATGATGACATCTTTCAAAAAGAAACTATCATAATTTCAAAAAAAAATATTCTCAGTGAAGAACTTAAAAAATATTTAGCAACCATGAATGGAGTGTCATATAATCTTAATATCAAACAAAATATAATAAAGACAATCTATAATCTTGCAATAAAAAATCACAATATAAAAAATTTTCTAGAAAATAATACTTTACTACTTTACTCAGAAACAGAAAAATTTATTTTATATCACATATTAAAAGAAAATAAAATAAAAGACATAAAACAATTTAAATCACCAAAAACTAGATATATCTTTACATCCAAAATAATAACTCTTTTTCATAAATACTACTCTAAATTTTCAAATCTGATTGATAATTGGAGAGGAAATACGCTCCTATTCGAAGATGATAATAAAATATTTTATGAAGCAATGCAAAAAGAAATGTTTGAAAAACTATTCGCAAATCAAATCAACATTTTTGATTTGCACGATAAGATAAAACAAGAAATAACAAATACTAAACAAAGTATTGAAACTAAAAAAATAATAATCATAGGAGAAAGTAGAGAAATTGATAGACAAATTTTACACTCATTACAAAAAATTTTCGACATCAAAATATACGAATTAATACTTGAAGATACAATTCAAACTCCATCTACCCTCATAGATGAATTATTACCTGTAAAAGTCAACAAACATACTTTAAATATACAAATAGAGGAAGAAATTGATATTCAATTATTTGAAGATAAAAATTTCTTAGCAAGTTTAAAAAATAATATTATTAAAGGTACCCCCCTATTAAAGCCAGATAATAGTTTTAAAATAATAGAAGCAAAAACAAAAAAACGAGAAGTAGAAATTCTAATAAACAATATTTTACATTCAACACAAAATAAGAATTTAAGAATAAATGACATTATAATTACTTACCCAGCAAAAGATATGGACATGTACTTACCATACATAGAAGAATTTTTAAACAAATATGAACTTGAATTTACTATTCTAAATTCTAAAAATATCTCAAAAAGCAAAAGTATAATAGCATTAAAACAATTAATGAAATTATTCATTTCAAACAGAGGAACAATTAGTAATTTCAACAGAAAAGAAATACTTGAATTTTTAAGTAATACAAAAGTAATGAATAAATTTAATATCTCAATAAATGAACTTGAATACCTAATCAAATTCAGTGACACAATGAATATTAATTTTGGAATGAATGAATATCATAAAAAAACCTTATTTTATAATACATACTTTCTCAATTCATGGGAAGATGGGTTTAACAGATTTCTCATGTCTGAAATCTTTAATGAAAAATACGAATGCAACAATTATCAAGAAAATATAAGTTTTCAAGACCCAAGCTCAATAATAAAATTGATAAACATAATAAAAAGCCTATATGAAGACATAACATATTTTAAAGAACAAGAATACACAG
Organism: Borrelia tillae; assembly: GCF_055693965.1. Taxonomy (NCBI): domain Bacteria; kingdom Pseudomonadati; phylum Spirochaetota; class Spirochaetia; order Spirochaetales; family Borreliaceae; genus Borrelia; species Borrelia tillae. The sequence goes on along the minus strand of NZ_CM146346.1, from coordinate 673,544 downwards.
TATATGAATGGGCAGAAATAATAGATATATTCATAGATAAATATATTAAACTTGAAGACAATAATCAAATTGATGAACACATAAAAACAAGAATACAATCCCTTAAAAATTTTTCAAGGGATTTTAACGCAAATCTTTATAAAGATTACATGACAACAATTAAAGACAAAAAAGTTGATTTTGCTCTTTTTAAAATAATGCTTGAAGAAAGTATAGAACAGATCAAATATCAACCAAATAATCAAAACATAGGTATACTCGTTGCAAGTTCTGATAAAATCGAATATTTGCAGAAATCTGAAATTCATTTTTTAGGAGCACACATATTAAACTCAAGCATTAATTTTGATAACATGAACCTATTAAATGAATATTATAACTATACAAATCTGGAACAAGATAATATTTCAAATCTAATTAAAATACTATTTGCGGCAACAAGTAAATTTTATCTCTATTATTCAGTAAGTGAATTTCTAAATGCCGATATCAGCAAACCTAAAGTAATAAATAAACTAATCAATTATATAAAAGATTCGAATCAAGAATTAAAAATTGAGATACACCCGAATGAAAATTATGACTTTGAATACTTCAAGCATGAAAACAACTACTTAATCAATTATGATACAGAAGCTTTTAATATCGCAAAGTCACTACAAGAAAATCAATACTCAAGCTTTAAACAAAAAAGACTCAAATTCAAAAAACAAACTACACTAGAAATAGAACAAATACAAAAAGCCATCATTAATCCATACAAATATTTTTACGAAGAAATATTAAATATATACATCAAAGACATAAATCAAACTAGCGAAATTAAGGAAATACGAGAAGAACAAATTGTTGCTATTGATAATCTGAATTATAAGTTAATGAAGAATTTCATACAAATAAATGAATACTTCAAAAATGAAAATAATGAACATTATATCTTAGACAGAATAGACAATATAATTGAACATCAAATTCAACAAGGAATAATTCCTATGAATATCAAAAAAACAAACTTAAAAGAAGAATTCATAACAAAATTCAATGAAATCAAAAATAATATTGCTATTAATTGCCAAGAACTTTTCACAATGCAGAAAGTTGATAGCATATTAAATAAAAGCATATCGATTAACTTCCAGAACGAAATACTAGAATTTAAATTGCGTGGAAAATTGCAAAATATATACAAAATCGGCAATCAATATTATTATATTGATCTAGAAAAAAAAGATTATAGTCAAGATAAAATTATCAGGCAAATCAATCTATACATAATAGGATTAATATTAAAAACCGAAATTGAAGATATAGACTCAATTCAAGAGATAAGAATAATTTATGATACTTCAAAAGTATCACTTGAAAATAAATACACAAACGAAGCAATAAAATCTTCTGACCTTATAAATCTACTAAAACAAATAACATATATTTCAAGCTATCCTACTCCCATTTATCAAGATCTAATACAAAAAAGCCTAACTAAAATAAAAGATATAAATGAGTTTCCAACTGTATTAAAAACACAAATAAAATATCCACAGAAAAGCATTAGCATTAATAAAAGTATGGAATTTATTCTTAAACAAAAAGATATAACATGGTGTCCATATTATAACAGATTTAAAGATACTCACGACTTAGATATAGATGTAAACTTGGAAAAACTACTACAAGATTTTTATGCCAAATTTATTAAGGAATAGAGTTAATTTAATGAAAAATATAATAGATAAAATCAAACACAATGAAAAAATATTAATTGAAGCATCAGCGGGAACCGGAAAGACCTATACACTTGAAAACATCGTCACAAACTTACTCATAAGCAAGATGTACTCCCAAATGAGATCCTAATACTAACATTCACAAAAAAAGCAACAGATGAAATGCACATTAGAATATTAAAATCGATTGAAAATGCATATCAAGATTCAAAAACAGATAAATTGCTAAAAATCATTTATGAACAATCAAATAAAATTATGGTTTCAACTATAAATAAATTTGCACTATATTCTCTAAATAACTTTCAAATTGAGACAGAAAACTTTTCCAAATACAATGTAAAAGAAAACTTTACATCGGAAATTGATGAAATAATTTATGAATTCTTAAGAAAGTCAGATTTCCTAAAAAAAGAACTAAAAATCAAAGACAATGAATTTGAAATCTTTAAATCTAAATTTCAAAATACAAAAGGTATGATTCAATATCTCAAACAAGAGTACAAAAGGGATAAAATACAAGAACTTGGAGATTGGTTAAAAATTCAAGAGACTTTTGAAAAAATACTTATAAATCAAAATAAATTCATCCATAAATACAACTCAATAATAGAAGAATTAAACGAAATGACTATGGAAGAGAAAAGAATCTTTTTAAATAAACATAATCAAGGAAGCAAAATATCAGAAATAAAATATAACCAAGAAAATGACATAGTCAAAATAATAGACATACTTACAACCAATAAGTTTTTCTCTAAAATAGTAGAAGCTAATCTAAAAAAAAATGTTACTCTCTTACCTAAAGAACTAAAAATACAAACCGATTTAAGAGAACTTAGTCATAAAACAAATATTAACAGAGAAGACAAGAATACACTTAAAAGATATATTAGTCTAAAAATTGAACATAACATACTCCAATATATAGACAACGAACTTACAAATATCATTAATGTAACAAACACAATAGACCAAAAACATATAATGCTAAATTTCAAAAAGCACTTAAAGTTTAATGATCAAAAGCTACTAACTTCAATAAAAAACAGATATAAAATCATACTAATAGATGAAGCACAAGATTTAGATCTAACACAAATAGAAATATTTGAATTCTTAGGCTCTTGTGGCATAAAACTAGTATTCATAGCTGACCCAAAGCAAATAATTTATACATTTAGAAATGCCGATATATCATACTATAATCAAGGAATAAAGAATAAAATAGAAAATAATGCAAAAATAACCTTACTGAAAAACTACAGATCAAATAAGAAATTGATTGAACCTTTAAATATCATGTTCGATAATATCTATAATAAAACCGATATATCTCCAATAGAACAAATAGATTTTATCAAATCAACAACTGAGCCTAAAAATGATGAAAATAAAATTTTTATAAATGACCAAGAAATAGAAGCAATTAATATAATAGAATCTGACAATGAAAATGACAACATTTTACAAAAAACTGCACTAACAATAAAATATCTACTAACAAACGGTAAAATTTATGATAATAATAAACTGAGACAAATTAAAGAATCAGATATAAAAGTGCTTTGCAGGACAAGCAGAGAAATAAACTTAATCGACACAGAACTTAAAACACAAGATATAAAAACTAATAAATCTGAAGAGTCATTCTTGAAGACAAAAGAATTCAACGAAATATTTTATCTCATCAAATGTTTAGACAGAAAACAAAACTTCCAAACACTAAATTACACTCTAGTCAGCAAAATAATTAATCTTCCATGGGAATTATACATAAATTTACTTGAAAGTAATGAAATTAAACATATAGAAGAAGCTATTGGCGATCTAATACATTTACTTGAAAATCAAGAAATAACATTAATAAAAGCAATAGAAGAAATTACATTAAAGAAAGATTTATGGCTTCACTTGTCAAAAACTTTAAATAATACTAAATTCACCGAATTTGTACGATCAAAAAAAAGTTATAGAGAAACCCTCATAAATGAGAAAAAATTTGAGTCACTTAAAAACTATGAAACAAGTCTAGATTTTATTTCCAAAATTTACTATGAAGATAAAAATATAGAATCATTAATATCTACTCTAGAAGATCTAATACTTAACCAAGATATCCAACAAGATGAAGATAAAACTACTACTTCAAATGATCAAGCCATAGAACTAATGACAATCCATAAATCAAAAGGATTAAGTATAAATATCGTATTCCTCATAGGCGACATGCAACAAAATGATAACTTATTAAAAAAATCAGATACGTTCTATAAGTTTTGCTTAGATAATAAAATGAGATTTGATTTCTTAAAATTAAAAGAAAATCAACAATTTGCTAAAAACAAAATTTTAAATGAAGAAAAAAATATTTTTTATGTGGGAACAACACGTTCTCGATTTGCACTATTTATCCTCAATAAAGGAACAATAATCAATAAGATGTTAGAGTTATCAGAAATCAAAACAATTGCTGGAATAAACTTAGACTTTAATGTACATCACCTGATTAAAACTCATCAATTCAATGAATTCACAAATGACAACAAAGAAATAAAATTAATCCCTCCATCACGCATAAATAAAAATTTATTTAGAAAAGAATATACACATAGTTACACAAGTCTTGTATCAATTTATAAAGCCAGACATCATGCAAATCAAGAAATGAGAAATGATGAGATTTATGACAATGATGATATTCCTTATACTGAAAATGTACTCCCAAAGGGTAAAGACATTGGCAATATTTTACATGCCATAATGAAAGACATAAATTTTAAAGATGGAAAGAATAACTTCAATGATTTTCAAAAAATTAATCTTGAACTCATACAAAAAAGCATAGACTATTTCAATTCAAGGCTAAATACACCTAAAATACAAGAAATGTTAGGGGAGATGATTTATAACATCTTAAACATAAAAATTAAATCCATTGATTCAAGACTGTGTGATATTCAAGAATTGCAAAGAGAAATGGAATTTTTAATTAAAGTAGATACAAAAATCTACGAACAAAAATCCATATTTAAAAACTATAATAAGCTAGATTTAATATTTAATGAAGGATACGTCAAAGGCATCATTGATCTTATCTTTAAAATAAATAACAAAATATATATTTTAGACTATAAAACCAATTACCTTGGAGACAATTTGAAAGATTATAACTCAAAAAACTTAAAACTTAAGATCAAACAAGAACAATATGATTTACAATATAAGCTCTACACGTTAGGAATAAAAAAAATACTCTTTAAGAATATAGAAGAATACAACAAATGCTTTGGGGGGGTGATATATCTCTTTACAAGAGCATTTCAAAAAAATATTAAAGAAGAATCTAAAACTCAAAACGGAATTTTTTTCACCATACCTAACTTTAAAGAATGTGATTTAGAACAAATATATTTGCAATTAAAATATTAAAAAGGGAAATATGAAAAATTATTTAGTCTTAAAAGAATTCTTAAAAGGGCATAAAAGGAACTATTTAAATCCAGAACTCAAGATTTATGACATAATTGAAACTTTAAACATAAATGTAGAAAATTACTACAAATCACATTTACTTACAAGAAAAATAAAAACTGAACAATATAATGAACTTACTCTTTTTTTAATATTTCTATTTAATTATTTCTCCAAAGGACATTTAAGAGCTAATATCAATTTACTCATAAAAGACATTCAAACCACAATTAAATGTGCTCTCATTGAATTAGAAGAAGAAAATCAAGACAATCAAAAAATAAGTATACTAAAAAAACTTGAAAAATTTACAAACTTAACAACCATACAAGAAATAATCTTACACTTAAAAGAAAATAATATACTCCAAAACTTCAATCAAGATGCAAAAATTATAACTCCTTTAATCCTAGAGAATAATACTCATATCTACACTCAAAAAAATTTTAGAGAAGAAGAAGAACTAATAAAAAAAATAGATTAAAGACTCCAAAATAATACAAATTATGAAATAAATACTCAAAAAATACAAAATATAATAGATAACTTAAACACTGAAAATCTTAGTGGGGAACAAATTAATGCAATTACAAAATCCCTAAAAAGTAATTTTTTTATCCTCAGTGGCGGTCCAGGTACAGGTAAAACAACAACTATCAATTATATTCTAAAAGCAATTGATATTAATTTAAACACCAAGCAAAAAGTAGCTCTTGCAGCACCAACTGGAAAAGCAAGTCAAAAACTAAAGTCAAGTTTAAAAGGGTCATTTATAAATCTTGAAATAGAATATAGCACAATCCAAAAATTACTAAAAATGTCATTTATAAACAAAAGGGATAAATATGATGAAGTCAATCCTTTACAATTTGAAATAATAATAATTGATGAGGCATCTATGATAGATGCAAACACTTTCTTAAAATTACTAAAGGCAATAAATTTAAATACCAAACTCATAATAACAGGGGACAAAAATCAACTCCCAGCAATAGCTGGGGGAAATGTATATTCAAGTCTTATGACAATCAAAAATATAAACGATGAAAATGTAGAAATACTTAAAAAAAACTTTAGAAGTAATGATGAGATAAATTTACTAGCCGAAGCAATATATAAAGAAGATAAAGAATTAATTGACATTCAACTTGCTGCCAAGAAAAATATAATTTTAAAGAATATAAATAAAACAAATATTGAAACTGAATTATTAAATCATATCAAAAATATATATAAAAATATCTCTAATTTTGATCTCAACTTACTAGATGACAAAGAAATTGAATCAATAATTAATACTCTGCTTAACAATATCATTTTATGCTCAAGAAATTTTGGAAAATTTGGAACAAAAAGAATAAATGAAATAATAAAACTATATTTAAAAAAAACTTATGGTAATTTAGTTGGACAAATAATTTTGATTACACAAAATGATTATAAAAACGACTTATTTAACGGAGAAAGAGGAATTCTATTTAAAGATAACTTCAAAATCTATGCTTTACTTAAAAGAAGCGATGAAAAATATAAAAAAATAAATTTAAATCTAATAAATAAATATGAACTTAGTTTTGCAACCACAATACATAAAAGCCAAGGCTCTGAGTATCAACATGCACAAATAATAATAGAAGATCACCCATTCTTAACAAAAGAATTGCTCTACACTGCAATAACCAGAGCCCAAGAAAGCATAGAAATAATATCAAGCAATGATATCATTAAAAATGTTAGCTTAAAAACAATAGATAGAGATTCAAAAATCGCAGAACACATAGATATCTTGAAATAAATTGACAAACAAAAAGAAAAACAATATAATCTTAAATATTGCATTTGGGGGTGTAGTTCAGATGGTTAGAACGCCTGCCTGTCACGCAGGAGGTCGCGGGTTCGAGACCCGTCGCTCCCGGTAATAATCTAAAGCTATAAATTTCAGTCTAATCTTAATTTAATCTTACTCTGCAATGTTTTTCATAATTTACCATAAAAATATATTCAATCCTATTCACATCATATTTAAGTGTCTAACTATGTTAGTCTAAACGTTAATCTAAAGAAAGCTGTTCAAGCTTTATCTTATCAAGCATGTCTTTAACATCATCAAGATTACAAAGGTGCCCCTTAAATGCCGTTGCAGTACCTGCTGCAACTCCAAGTTTAAAAGAGTCACAAAGAGAATTACCATTTTGATATGCATACACAAATCCAGCAACAATAGAATCTCCTGCTCCAATAGTGCTTAAAGAATTGATTTTTGGAACACGGGCTACACAGACATCATCATTATTTATAAAAACAGCACCTTCACTTCCCATTGATACTATGATATTTTGTACCCCCTTTTTTATAAGTTCATACCCAGCATTAACTATAGATTTATCAAAAACCAAATCCATATTCGCAAGTTCCCTAAGTTCATTAATATTAGGTTTTATTAAAAAAGGCCTAAGCTCTATAATTTTTTGTAAAGCAGGACCACTTGTATCTATAATTAATTTAACATTATTTGAAAGATTGTTAGCTATTTCATTATAAACCCGAAATCCACATCCAAGCGAACTTGGAATACTTCCAGACATTATTAATATATCTTTATCTAATTTCTTTAATTTTAAAATTAAAGACTCAAAATCACCATCAAGAATGGTAGGTGAATTCCCATTAATTTCTGTCTCTTGTCCACCTGACATCATTTTAATATTGATTCTAGTATTTTCAGATATACTAATAAAATCATGTTTGATTCTCATAAAATCAAGTTGAGCTCTTATGTAATTACCTGTAAATCCTCCCAAAAATCCAAGAGCAATACTTTCCGTGTTGAAATTTTTAAGCACGCTACTTACATTGATCCCTTTACCACCAGCAAAAAAATTACCACTAATAATACTATTAAGGCATCCTTTTTGAAGCCTGTCCATAACTATTTTATAATCAACAGCAGGATTAAGAGTAAGCGTATATATCAAGGTACTCTCCTTATTTCTTAATTTAAGTAAAATGATTAAACAATCAAATATTCAACACTTATAACTTATATGTTATAATAAATAGTTGTTATACTCATTATAATATGAAGATCACAGTATAGCAAGGAGTTTCCTATGCAAGATTTATTTTCCGAAAAATTAATATTATTGAATTATGAAGCCAAAAGTAAAAATGATGTAATTGAAAAAATGGCAGATATGCTTAGTGAAAATGGATATCTTAAGAATAAAGAAGATTTTATAACAGATATCAAAAAACGAGAAAAAATAAGTGGTACAGGTTTAGAACAATATATTGCAATGCCGCATGCAAAGGGTAATTTCGTTGAAAAACATGGGATAGCCATATTACGAGTTCAAGGGGAAGGATTTGATTTTAGTGCTTCCGACTCTAAACCTTCAAAATTATTTTTTATGATAGCTGTTCCTGAAAAAACTACAGGCGATACTCATATTAAAACAATATCTTATCTTAATAACATATTTAATAATGAAATCTTAAGACAAGAAATTATGAGCACAAATGATACAAACAGATTTCTAGAAATTCTTTCAAATGACAAAACAGAAACTATAACTAATGAAAATCATCTCAAAGACCTTATCCTAGCAGTAACTGCTTGTCCTACAGGAATTGCCCATACATACATGGCAGCTGACAATCTAAAACGAGCAGCAGCTGAACTAAAAGTAGAGATTAAAGTAGAGACTAATGGTTCTAGCGGAGTTGAAAATAAAATAGAAGAAGAAGAAATTAAAAGAGCAAAAGGCATAATTATCGCAGCTGATAGAAATGTTGATAAAGAAAGATTTAGTGATAAACCACTAATTGAAGTCAGTGTAAAAGATGGAATACACAAAGCAAAAGCTCTCATTCAAAATATCCTTGATAATAAAGCTCCTATCTATAATAGTAAAACAACAAACGAAAGTGTTAAATTCAATAAAACAAATGGTGGTGTATACAAACACTTAATGAATGGTGTATCTTTCATGATCCCATTCGTAGTAGCGGGAGGAATAATTATTGCAATAGCCTTCATGTTTGGTATTCAGGCTTTCGATATAAATGATCCAAGTTATAATAAAATAGCAGATATCTTAATGCAAATTGGTGGCGAGAATGCTTTTTCCTTAATAATCCCAATACTTGCCGGATATATTGCATTTAGTATAGCAGAACGTCCTGGACTTGCTCCTGGAATGATTACGGGACTAATGATGCATAAAGGAGGAGCAGGCTTCTTAGGGGGACTCTTAGCGGGATTTATTGCAGGATATGTCACTGTAATAATCAAATCAATAAGTCAAAAAGTAATACCAAAAAAAATAAGTAGTCTTAACCCTGTTTTGATCTATCCATTATGCTCAGTATTAATATCAGGCTTCCTGACATACTTCTTACTAACACCTATTGCGTATATTAACGCATCCATAACAAATGCATTAAACTCACTAAGTGGGACAAACATGGCACTACTTGGAGCACTACTTGGTGGCATGATGGCGATAGATATGGGCGGGCCCGTAAACAAAGCAGCTTATACATTTGGACTTGCAATGATAAGCTCTGGAAATTATATTCCTCATGCAAGCATAATGTCAGGGGGGATGATTCCACCACTTGGAGTCGCACTTGCAACTAGCATCTTTAATAAAAAATTTTCACAAGAAGAAAAAGAAACTGGCAAAGTTTGTTATATTTTAGGTGCCTGTTTCATAACAGAAGGAGTAATTCCTTTAGCAGCAGCAGACCCTTTAAAAATAATACCTTCTTGCATAATAGGTTCATCTATAGGGGGTTTTCTATCTGCATTCTTTGAAGTAAAACTCATGGCCCCACACGGTGGTATCTTCATTCTTCCGATAGTAACTAATCCTTTAATGTGGATAATATCTATCCTAATAGGGACTATAACAACTGGTTTACTAGTAGGAATTATCAAAAGAGATAAGAATTAATTCTTATCTCTTAACTTACAACTACTTTTATCTCTTAAACATATCATTTACGCACTAATTTAATACACTAATCTTAATTTGATCGGTACTTCAAGACTTAAACTTCTAACCATGCCTAATTTAAGTTCTAAAGTATTTGGATTAAGCTGTTCAAATCCAAATTGTTCCTGAACCTTTCTTGAAGTTTTCAATTTAACTGTAATATTAGAGTTATCAATAAGTTCACTTGCATGTGGAGTAAAGTCTGATAGAAAGTAAACTAACACATCCTTATATTCCTTTTCAGATATTGGTATTTCTTCTGAAGGCAAAAGTGCAGCAAGAGCATCATTTACCTTATCCTTATTTGCATTGATAATTTTGGTAACATTTTTTAAATTAAAATTAATATCCAAAATATTTTTCCCATTCTTTTTTTCAACTTTAAATATGGGCATTTTTTCTTTTGCAAAATAAGTTTCGAAAACATTAATCAAATTATCAAATTGAATAAATAACTTAAGGGAATCACCACTTGTTTTAACACTTAAAAGTTTTAATCCTAATTTCTTACCTTCAATATTAAAATATTGCTTTATTTTATCAACAGGAAAAAGGGGCAGTTTAGAAGCCTCTTCTCCTACAAGAGTTGCTGCGAGTTCTTTTCTGATTCTCTCAAATTCTTTATTAACATTTAATATTACCATACTTGTTCCACTAGCACCATCTTTCAAATCAACCTCTGCAACCGTTGCACAAGCAATAAATAATAGAGAAACAAATATCAATTTATTATAGAACTTAACCATTTAATAATCTCCTTACATAATATAAAAGTATATACATGCACCAGCTATTATAATAAAATATTAGATATCAAAACAATAAAATTACAAGGGAAAAATAAAAATGAATGATCAAACATTAGACATATCACACCTACAAAATCTATTGGACAAAAGCTTAACTCCATACCATTTAGTAAATTATATTGAACAAAAATTGATGTATTATCTTAATGCAAAAGAATTAAAACTCAACGACAAATGGATACTAGAAACAGGATATTACTATGTAAAAAAAGAAGGAACAAGTCTAATTGCATTCAATATTAACACAACCAACATATACGAACCATTCTTGATAGCAGCGGCACACTCGGATAGCCCTGGACTTAAACTTAAGATAGAATCTACACAATACAAAGGCAATGTCTTCTCTTGCCACATTGAAACTTATGGTGGACCAATAATTTCAACCTGGACTGATAGAGATCTAAGCTTAGCAGGAATAGTATACTTTAATAAAGACGATATAATTAATGCACAACTGATAACAATTGAAAATATTGGAATTATACCAAATGTTGCTATTCATTTAAATCGAAAGGTAAATGAAGGGTTTGCATATGATACCCATGAAAATATTGTGGTTATCACAAGTCTTCAAAAAAGCATTAAAGAAAAAATTATAGAAACACTGCAAATACCTGCAAAAGACTTATTATCCTGCGATTTAATATTTACAGCATCTGAGCCGTCTAAAATCATAGGACATGAGAGTGAGTTTTTAGCATCTAAAAATCTAGATAATAAATCGGGGTGTCATGCGGTAATGAATGCATTTGTTCATACAAATAATAATAAAAATAAAGTGGCCATATTTTTTGATAATGAAGAAATTGGATCTATGACCTCCAGGGGAGCTGGCTCAAACCTATTAACAGAAGTCTTAGAAAGAATTGACCATTCTTTAAAACTCAGCAGAGAAGAACATCTAATTAAATTAAACAAATCATTTAATATTTCAATGGATGGCGCACATGGAATTCATCCGGGTTATCCATATACACATGATCCAAACTATCAAATCAGTCTGGGAAAAGGTGTAACTATTAAAAGCAATGCTAATTTTAAATATGCAACGACAGCACATGGATGGGCCAAACTTAAAGCTTTAGCTATGAAAAATAATATTAAAATTCAAGAAATATTAATGAAAGCAAATACTAAGGCTGGTAGCACAATTGGTCCAATTGTAAATGCCCAAACAGGAATTGAAACTATAGATATTGGAGTTCCAATGTGGGGAATGCATTCTTTAAGGGAAACCATTGCAATAGCAGATCACATAGAGGCAATCAGACTTTTAAGATCTTTTTTTGAAAATTGGAATTAAAACCTGGAATATATAAAAGAAATAATTGTTGTCGAAGGCAAAGATGACGCTAAGAGAATAAAAGAAATATTTAAGTGCACAATAGTTGAAACAGGTGGATTTTACATTAAAAAAACAACCTTTGATATTTTAAAAAAAGCAATCGAAACAAATGGAATTATTATTTTTACCGATAGCGATAAGGCAGGGAAATTAATTCGAAAACAAATACTTGAAAGAATAAGTTACTTAGATCAAGATAAAATTAAACATGCTTATCTTAAAAATAAAAATCAAGAAGTAGAAATGTCATCAAAACTCGAAATAGCCAAAATTTTAAAAAAAGTGGGTACATTCGATAATGAAAAACAAACAGATAGTTTAAGTTTAAGTGACCTAATAGAACTTGGTATTACGGGAGAACAATCTAAACAAAGAAGGGAACAAATACAAAATCACTTTAACTTAGGCCATGGAAATAACAAAAAACTACTTGAAAGACTTAATTACTTTAAAGTAAAACGTGAAGATATAGAAAAAATCATATTTTAAACAAAACTCCCCCAGAAGGAATCGAACCTCCGGCCAAGTGGTTAACAGCCACCTGCTCTACCGCTGAGCTATAGGGGATTTAACATCTAAACATTATCCTAGATATAAAATCTTTTGTCAAGCATTTAAATTCACTAAAAAATATTCCTATCTATAAAATTTTCAAAATAGCATCAGCAAGAATTTTAGAATCCCTATCCCTAAGTTTAGAAGACCTAATTGCCCATGCTTCCTCGTTAAATGCCAGATTTCTAATTTCAACCAATAATTTAGTTTTAATAATATTGTGTTTTAACATATAAAGATTTTGTCCTTTAACATAAGGGGGCTTCCTAAACCCTTCTATCATTTTTTCAATCACACCCTTAGAATAAGCGTCAAAGCTCTTTCCATCTTCCGACTGATAATAAAATCCCATACACTGAGGCGCACCAACACTATTATCAGAATGTAAACTAATATAAAGAATATCTTTGTCCTTAACATTCTTATATTTATTTACAAATTTATTCACAACAATTAATCTCTTCTTCAAGCCTTCTATAGTACCATTTATCCAAGAATCAACTGTGTCAGTCTTATTTAAATCATAATCATTATAAACTTCATTCTTAACATTAACAAATGTATTATTAGCAGACACGCTATCCCTAATCAAATGATCAGGTGATAAAATAGTAAGCTCAACATTAGCACCATATTCTTTAAGATATACATAAAGCCTTAAAGCAATATCATAAACATATTCATCTTCGACAACAAAAATTTCATTATTAAGTCCATCTCTAGCTTTAACAATAGCACCGGGATCAAGTCCTCCATGTCCAGGATCAATAATTATTAATTTATTTTTTAAACTATTGTTTTTAATCGGTCGAGATTGAACAAGACTTTCAAAACTCTTAAAAAGCTGACTTGCCCTCTTATAAGCATTCAAAGGCGAATACCAATCTTCTGAATAAAATTCACTTGGCTGACTGATTTTTTTAGGTTTGTACCAATAGTAAAAAACTCCATTAGCTTCAAAGATAGGTATTTTAGGTTCCAATACAACTAAAGCTCCAATATCAAAAGCATCCCTTCTATCTAAAACATTAGAAAAACTTAAGTCTAATTTTTTACTCTTAGTGGAAGCAATATTTGCAATAGCTTTAACTTTAGTTTTAGGAGTTTCAGTGTTGTCAACAGCTTCTCTTAACTTTTTATTTGCAATAATTGATTCCTTTTTCTTATCATAAATCTTAAGTTCCTGATTATGAAAAATACTATTCCCGCTCAAATCATTCCAACTCTTCAGATTTTCAAGTAAAACTCCATACTTACGAGCAACACTATATAAAGTCTCACCAACAGATACTTTGTGGGATATAAATATCTCATTGCCACGTTTTTGGCTCTCTAATTGTAAATGATTAGAATTGGGTAAATTTTCTTCAATCATTTTTGATGACACATCTAAAATTGAATCTGCCTTTAAATTTATTGCCCTATCTCCATTAAGACGTACAAGATGTTTTGCGGTAACACCATAAACATATGCAATCTTTCCAAGAGTTTCTCCTCTCCTTACATAATGTAAATTAACATTTCCAGAAGATTTCTTTAAATATAATTTTTGGCCAATGATTAAATTTTCACTCTCTATAGAATTAAATCGCAAAATATCTTTAATACTAATATCAAAATCTACAGAAAGCTTAGAGAGCGAATCACCTTTTTTGACTATATAAGGCTTTAAAAAATCAGGCTCATCCAAATTCAACCTAGAACCAACTTTAAGAATCTTAGAAGTCAAATTATTCCAAGCCATTAATTCTTTCTCTCCAACCTTATATCTCTTTGATATATCCTCAAGAGTATCACCTATTGCAACAACATGAACCTTAGCATCAACATTAGAATTTCTAAAGTTAACTTCTTTATTATTTTTCTTAGCAAGAATTTTATTAACCTTATTACTAGTCTTAAGATCAGAATAATTTGGAATAATTAATATACTCCCAATTCTAATATTTTCTGACCTCAAATTATTTGCCCTTTTAAGTTCTTTGATTAAAACCTTATATTTACGCGCAATTGAATATAAAGTATCACCTTTAACAACCTTATGTTGAAGATCAGCATATAAATTAAAGGAACTTACTATCCAGAGAACAACACTAATTCTTTTAATTTTAAAAATAGAAGTTCTAATATTTCTCCTTAATTCCAGTATTTTGAACAGCATAATCATAAATGATCCAATAATAATCATACTTTTTTAAAAAAAAGGTATATCGTTTGGCTACATAAAAATGACCATCTTCAAAATACACATCAGACACAACTTTACCTGTAGAATCCGTATAAGTAGTCTCAACAATAGAAAATGTACTTGGAACTTTTGCAATACCAGAATTGCTATCATTCCATAAAGCTTCCTTATATTCTTCTAGCATACTATTAGAGCCTAATTTAAGTTCTTGCTTATAAAGATATGATTTGTTCTGATCATTTAAAATAAGGCTTTCAACATCGATATACAAAAAGAACTTCTCCCTATCCCTAAGCCGCAAAGCTGAAAATAAATATTCAACAACCTTATCAGGATATAAAGCCTCTCTTTCTAAAACACCTTGAATCCTATGATTAGAAGATAAATTAGAAAAATTAAATTTGTCATCAATATCATCCGCCTTAGGCTTTAAAAATAAAGTAATAATATTAGACTCTACACGATTTTGTGGATCCGAGATATCTGGAAAAAACATACCTTTAACAAAATAAACCCCATCTTTATCAAATTTTACAAATTGATTTAAACTCATAACTACAGAAAATTTCTCATTAGGTCTTAAACTCAAAGTTCTTATAGGAATCGCAACATTTTTTGCTTTACTTTTAACATATTCAAAAGACCTCTTAACTTTTATATTAGTAGTATCCGTAACATCAAAATCAAAACCAAAAGTATTAATATCTCCTATTTCAAGCGTAATTAAATCATCAGATGAATTGCCAAGTGAAACTTCAATTGAAATATTACTATTAACACGATAAATTGATTGATTAAAAAATTTTATCTTAAAATCAAGACCTTTATGATCGCCGGAAAAAAGCATATAGGGAATAACCATAAGAGATATAATAAACAATAACTTCCTAAAATCCATAAACTCCTCAAAATCTAATTATATTATACATAACGGAACAGCACATATCTATTAATATATAATATTATACTAAACTACAAAAACAAAAAGGTAAAAAATGAATATAGAAAAAGAATTAAACAACAAACTAAATGACAATCAAAATTTAAAAAAAATAAAACAATTCACCGAACAAAAAATACCCTTTGTAGTAACAGGATATGAAGGATTTTTTAAAGCTTTTTTAATCAACAAAATAAAAGAATTCAGTGACAGTAATAAAGTGATATTAATAGTTAAAAATGAATCCATTTCTTGTGAGATCAGAGATGACTTAATGCAAATTACAGATCAAATATATGAATTTAATTATTTTAGTCCTCTTGCATATAAAGGTATAAGTTCAAAAAGCAAAATCTTTAGTGAAAGAGTAAAATTCTTAATCAATTTTTATAAAAATAATCCTGGAATTTACATTGTTTCGCTTAAATCTTTACTTAGCAAAATTCCTACAAAAGAAAGCTTATTCAAAAATATTTATAGAATTCACACAGGTAAAAATATAAATATAAAAAATCTTGAAATTGAACTTATCAAACTAGGATATGAAAAAACAATGAGAGTTACATTGCCTGGAGAATTCACAATAAAAAATGACTTAATAGACATACATCCATTTAACAAACCTGAACCCATCAGAATTTCATTCCATATTAATAAAATAGAAGATATTAAATATTTTAATTCCTTAACTCAATTAAAAAAAGGAAATACAATTACCGAATTTGATATAATTCCAAAAAAGGAAGTCATTTGGAGTAATGAAAACATAAACAAATTAAAACAACACATCAAAGCAAATGAATATAAAAAATTATTTGAACAAATTGAAACAAAATATCATGCAAGAGCAGATGAAATATTTTATCCATTAATAGGAGATACATATTTAAGTCAAGAAATAAATGCAGACATACCGATTATAAACTTCGAAATACCAGATTTACAAGAAGAGAGTCAAAAAATTCATAGAGAATATGAAAAACTCTATAGCCAAGCAATAGAAGCGGGAGAAAATACGATTTCACCAAGAGAAACTCTCATAAATTTAAGTGATCTAAAATTAAACATCAATATCTTTTTCGGCAAGCCTTCTAAACACACAACAATAAAAGAATTCATAGAATTTAAAATTGAAAGTGAATGCAAATTTTTTTCAAAAATAACGCTTGCAAAGGAAAAGATACAAAACTGGTTAAATAATGGATTTAAAGTAATAATTGCAGCAGAGTCTAACTCACAAAAAGAAAAACTAAAATATCTTTTTAAAATTTAATGAAAATTAAAATTGAAGTTTTAAAAATATCAAGCTCACTCATAATAAACCAAGAAAAAATAGCCATTATTCTTGAGTCAGAATCTATTTAACAGACAACAAAAAACAAATAAAATTTTCGAATCATCAAAAACAAAAGCTATTGATTCATTTGTTGAAATTGAGAAAAACAGCTATATCGTGCATATAAATCATGGAATTGGAATATTTAGGCAGATAAAAAGAATCAAAACAACTCTTATTGAAAAAGACTACATTGAAATTGAATATGCAGATAATGAAAAACTATTCATCCCAATTGAACAAACTCATCTAATTCAAAGATATATTGGAAATAAAACTCAAAACGTAAAATTAGATAAAATCAACTCAAAGACCTGGGAAAAGAAAAAAACCTCTGCAAAGAAAAAAATTGATGCAATTGCTGATCAGCTTGTTACACTCTACTTAGAAAGAGAAAGCGCTAAGGGATTTGCATACCCCCAAGACGATGAATGGCAATTATTATTTGAATCAGAATTCCCATACAATGAGACTCCAGACCAATTAACAGCAATATCAGAAATTAAACAAGATATGATGAGCTCAAAAGTAATGGATAGACTTTTATGCGGAGATGTCGGATTTGGTAAAACAGAAGTCGCAATGAGAGCCGCATTTAAGGCTGTCATGGGAAAAAAACAGGTAGCAATGCTAACTCCAACAACAATTCTTACAGAACAACATTTCAATACTTTTAAGAAAAGATTCAAAAATTTTCCAATCAAAATTGCAATGATAAGTAGATTTATAAAAAAATCAGAAGAAAAAGAAATGATTCAAAATTTACAAACAGGCAAAATTGATATAATAATTGGAACACACAAAATACTATCTAAAAAAATAATATATAAAAATTTGGGTCTCATAATCATTGATGAAGAACAAAGATTTGGAGTAAGGGAAAAAGAAAAATTAAAAGAAATCAAAGTCTCCGTTGATTGTCTCTCCTTATCTGCAACTCCAATTCCCCAATCTCTTCATATGTCATTAATTAAATTAAGGGATATCTCTATTTTAAAAACTCCCCCTCAAAATAGAATCAAAATAGAAACTTATGTGGAAGAATTTAGCGAATTACTCATTAAACATGCAATAGAAAATGAACTTGCAAGAAATGGTCAAGTATTTTTTGTACATCACAATATTCAAGAATTAGATCTAATAAAAACAATGCTAGAAAAAATGGTTCCTTATGCAAGAATTGCAATTATCCATGCAAGACTAACGGGTGAGCAAATTGAAAATATTATGCATGATTTTATAAACAAATCATATCAGGTATTGCTAGCAACAACAATAATAGAAAATGGAATAGATATTGAAAATGCAAATACAATCATAATCAACAATGCAAATAGATTTGGACTTGCACAATTATACCAACTAAGAGGAAGAGTTGGTCGAAGTTCGCAAAAAGCCTTTGCTTATTTCTTATATAGAGAAAATTCAAACTTGAATGAAGGGGCTATTGAAAGACTAAGAGCAATAGCCGAATTTTCAGAGCTTGGAGCTGGATTTCAAATTGCAATGAAAGACATGGAAATAAGAGGTATTGGAAATCTACTTGGAAGAGAACAACACGGTGAGATTGAATCTATTGGAATAGATTACTACTTAACAATGTTGAACAAAACAATTGAAAAACATATGGTGGGTAAAAGTTTTCAAGAATCTGAAATTACTATTGAAATTAACTATAACGGATTTATCCCTGATAGCTACATAAAAAATGAACAAGATAAAATCTCAATTTACAAAAAAATCGCAAGAATCCAAAATGAAGAAGAAAATAATAAAATACGAGCTGAAATTTACAATCAATTTGGACCAATTCCAAGAGAGCTTAATACCTTACTTACACTATCAGAATTAAAACTACTCGCTAAAAAACTCAACATCACTAGCATTAAGGAAAGAAACAAGTTACTTGAAGTTGAATATTTAAACATAGAAAGTATTCCTGTCACAAAAATAATGCAAATTATAAAAGACAATCCTGCTATAATCAAAATAAATCCAGAATATAAAAATTCAATTTTTTTAAATCTAGAAAATATCCAAGGAGAGGAAAAAATTAACTGTATATATAAAAATCTAAATTTACTATTATAAAATCTTATAAATAAGGCTATAATAGCAATATGGTAAAAGATATGACTATATTAACACTCAACACAGGAAGCTCATCATTAAAATTTGCACTATACAAAGACACACAAGTAATAGCATCAGGAACAATTGAAAAAATAAAAACAAAAAAATCAATAATTAAAATTAAAACCAAAAATGAGTCGCTAGAAAAAACAAACGAAAGCATTAAGTCACATAATAATGCACTAAAACAACTAATTAGACTACTTATAAATAAACAATTGGGCATCATCAAAAATTTAAATGAAATTCAAGCAATAGGACACAGAATTGTACATGGAGGCCCAAATTTTCAAAATTCAGTAATTCTGAATGAAAAGATTTTCAGTGAACTAAAAAAGATATCCCCGCTTGCACCTCTTCACAATCCCACTGCAATAAAAGTCGTAGAAAAAGCAATTAAAATATTTCCAAATGCAAAGCAAGTTCTATGCTTTGACACAGCATGGCACCAAACAATGAATGAGCATGCATTTTTATACGCAATACCATATTCTTGGTATAAAACTTATAATATCAGAAAATATGGATTTCACGGCTTATCATATTCATATATAACTAAAAGAGTTGCAACAATACTTAACAAACACATGAAAGCTCTAAACTTAATAATATTACATCTAGGCAATGGCTCAAGCATTAACGTGGTTAAAAAAGGAAGATCTTACGACACAAGTATGGGACTTACTCCCCTTGAAGGACTTGTAATGGGTACAAGAAGTGGTGACATAGATCCTGCTATTATTCCTTTAATGAGCAGATTACTCAATAAAACACCAAGAAAAATTGAAGAAATCCTCAATAGGGAAAGTGGTATGCTTGGCATATCTCTTAAATCAAACAATCTAAGAGATATTTGGGAAGGGGTAGACAACAATGAATATAACTCTAAACTTGCAGTCGAAATATTGGGCTATAGAATAAAAAAATATATTGGCTCTTATCTTGCAGTACTCAACTTCAATATTGATGCAATAGTTTTCACAGCTAACATTGGTGTTGCTGATCATAGAATAAGAGAACTGTCATTAAAAGGTTTAGAAAAGATTGGAATAGAAATTGATCTTCAAAAGAATAACTTGGCAACAGAAAAAAATATAGAATCTGATATTTCAAGTGATAAAAGCAAGACAAAAATACTTGTAATACCAACTAATGAAGAGCTAACAATATTTGAAGATACTTATAACTTAATACGGGATACTAAGAAAATCTAAAATAAAGATACAAAGAAAAATACGACATATAATCAACATAGCTTTATTAGACACGCTTAATAAAGCTTAAATTTAAATAATAAGTACAATAATTACTCTTAATAGATAAAAACTTAGTTAATTACTCAATATTACTCAATTAAAATTATTCAAATTGACATTATAAAGATATTAAAGCAAGGCCTTTTTCTTAACATCTTCAAGCACTCTCTCACCTTTAATAATTTTAAGTAAAGCAAAAGCAAATTCAAAAGCTGTCCCAATACCCTTAGAGGTAACAAAATTATTACTAATAACAACACTCTCGTCAACAAATTCACCATCACTAATATTATTTTCAAACCCCGGATAACAAGTAAATTTATTTGTACCCAAGAGTCCCTTTGCAGAAAGTACAACTGCTGGTGATGCACAAATAGCCGCAATAAATTTGTTTTGTAAAGCCATATTCCTTAAAATATTATCCAAATGTTTGGATTCAAAAAGATTTGTAGCACCAGGCATTCCTCCAGGAAGTATTATTAAATCAAAATTATCTGCGCTACAATTTGATATTTTCTCATCAGTCCAGAAAGTAAATCCTTTTGAGCCTGCAACAACCCTATCATCATTTAGACTTATAACTCTTACATTAACACCGCCACGCCTTAAAATATTCATAGGAATCACAGCTTCAATTTCTTCAAAGCCATTTGCTAACACAATTGCTACTCTCATAAAAACTCCTTAATGCTGATGGAGGGACTTGAACCCACGACAACCCGGATATGAGCCGAGTGCTCTAACCAACTGAGCTACATCAGCTTGCAGCCATTAAAGTGTATAAATTCAAAGATATTTTGTCAATACAAAACCACATTCTTAAAAACACACATTAACTTCATCAAATAACGAATCAATATACTAAATCAACACAATAAAGAATTGAACTTACAAAACAAGTAAATCATAATATAACTGTTGACAACAAATTAAATGCATTAATGTGCATAAGATTAAAATCTATAACTTAAGCAACCTTCTGAATCAGAATAAGATATACAAATCATAGAAAACCTGAAATGAGCAAATTAAAAATAATATGATATAATTAAAGGATTGGAAAATACAAAAACAAAAAATGATATGGCTTAAATGAAAAAAATTGTTTGTATAGTTATCTTTCTTATTCACAACAATTGCTTTCCTCATAATTTCTGGTCTACAGAGGATAAAAAAAAATTAATAGACAAAATAGTAAGCCAAATGGATGATAAAGAACTATTGGGTCAAATGTTTATGATAAGTTATCCTGGCAAACAAATAACAAAGTTTGCCCTGAACTTCATAAAAGATAGAAACTTGGGAGGAATTAAAATCTTTGGATGGAATGCCCAAAATTTAAACTCGCTACTAGACAGTATCAACAAAGCACAATCAATGTCTCAAAATAACAGATTTAAAATTCCCTTATTTATAGCAACAGATCAAGAAGGTGGATGGACACAACATATAAAGCTTCAAACATCAAAAACAATAGGAAATCTTGGGATTACAGCCGGTTTATCACCAAACGACTCTTATCTTACAGGGTATTATATAGCAAATGAACTGAAGCAACTTGGAATTAATCTTAATTTTGCACCAATAACAGATATCTACAATAACGAAGAAAATTTTACAATAGGACCAAGAACATATTCAAATAATCCACAAATCGTTTCTCTTTTTGCGCTGGCTTTTTATAAAGGACAAAAACAAGCGGGAGTCATTTCAACAGCCAAACACTTTCCCGGACATGGCAATACTGTTATTGATTCTCACACAAAAATGCCAATAATAAACTTAAGTTTAAAAGAAGTGTACTCAAACGAACTACTGCCATATAGAATATTAATACAAGAAAACATCCCTATGATCATGAGTGGACACTTAGCCTACCCACTGCTCACAAATGGCAAAAAAATACCTGCATCATCATCAATTAAAATTATAAAAGAAATACTTAGAAAACACTTAAAATATGATAATTTAGTAATAACAGACGATTTATTAATGAATGCAGTAAGATATAAAAATGAAAGTATTTATGACACAATTGAAAGGATTATTAGAACTGAAACTGATATTTTATTAATATCATTAAACGAAGACATACAAAATAACGCTTACAATACACTATTAAATCTCATGCAAAAAGATAATGAAATAAGAAAGAATATTATAAAATCAAATAAAAGAATACTCAAAATCAAGTTAGAATACTTAAAAGAAAATAAAAATGAAACAGAAATTTATCCAAACTATCAAAAGGCACAAGCAATCCCTACTCAAGAAGCTAAAAATTTTTTTGAACAGAGTACACTAAAAGGAATAACAAAAGTCAAACTATCAAAAAAAATATCTAAGCATAAAAAAACGCTTTTAATATCACCTTATAACACAATGATCAAAGAAGGAAAAAAAATATTTCAAAATAATTCTGTTTATTATTACGATTATTACCCCTTAAACACTACTAAGCCAACAAAATTACAAGAAATAAAAAATTTAATTGAAACACATGATCAAGTAATTTTTAATCTCTCAACACCTGCCAGTCGCAAATACATAGACAACTTAAAAGAATATAAAGATAAAATAAGTATTATTGTCTCACTCACCCCTCAATACATCAAAAAACTAGACTGGATACCAAATATAGTAATAGTATACGGAACAACAACCTTATCATTTAAATCTGGATTTTTAACGTTAACAGAAGATTTTAGTCCAAAAGGACAAATTCCTTTAATGAATTTTAAACTTGAATAGCATTCTTTATGTATGCAATTATTTGACTCTCTAAAAAATTCAAAGAATCATTTTTAATTTTAAACCCACTGGCATGTTTATGCCCCCCGCCCCCAAAATATTTTGCAAGCTCTCCCACATCAAAATATTCTCTAGAACGAAGTCCCACTAAAATAGACCCATCTTCCGTTTCCTTTAAAACAATTAATATTTCATTATTTTCAACATTAGAAAGAAGTGAATAAAATAGTTCATTAACACCACTACTATTGCTTTCTACCTTAGAATCAAAAGGAACAACAGTAAGCAATACTTTCCCATCAAAATAAGATTTAAGATTATTTAACATTACTCCAACCATATGAATTGAAGCTAAGCTCTTAACAGATTCAATATATCTATAAACATCCTTAAGACTTATTCCCTTAGATACAAGCCTAGCTATCATTTCAAAAGGTTCAGAATCAGTGCTTGAGATAAACCTAAAAAATCCTGTATCTGTACAAAACCCAATCAAAATATACCATGCTTCTTCTTTAGTAACTTCATATCCGAATGCTCTAACTAACTTCTCAATCAAAAAAGTAGTTGAAGGCGCATAAGGATCAATATATCCAGGGACATCTAACTTATCACCCGATGCATGATGATCAATGACGAGAATAGGCATACCCTTAACATAAAAAACAAATTCATCTCCAATGCGATCAAATATGGAGCAATCCAAAATAATAACAGCATAATCTGAAGGATCAATATCTGGCCATCTAGATAAAAACTTATCCTTAAAAGGAATTACTTCCTTTCTCATAAAAGGACCTTCATTTAACATAATCGCCTCTTTACCTATTCTAGATAAAAAAGATGCTAAAGCCAAAGATGAACCAATACAATCAAAATCAGGATCTTTATGCCCTATAATAACAAAATTATCGTATTTCCTAATAAATTCAATAGCATTATCTATCATAAAAAAATATCAATAAACCTTCCGCATAAATCAAAAATTACATTTTACCGTTAAATATTCTACAATATTTTAACAGAAAATTATAAACAATGTGCTATAATTAATAATAAAACTAGGGGGTTTTAAATGGTCAATATTAAACAAGACGCAATTGAAAAAGCATTTAAGTTGGCCGAATCTGCAAGAAACAACTCATATTCACCATATTCAAAATTTAAAGTAGGAGCTTGTATTAAAACCAAAAATAATTTATTTTTTCAAGGTACAAATGTTGAAAATGCAAGTTTTGGAGCAACTCGCTGCGCAGAACAGGCGGCAATGATGAACATGATATCATCTATTGGTACACAAAAGATAGATTTTATATTAATTACAACAACCCCAGCAAGTGTGCCATGTGCAATATGTCGTCAAGTAATGTCAGAATTTTTTGAAGACGGTACCCAAATATTAATAACAGACCCTGAGCAATTTAACACTAATAAAACAATTTTAAACACTTACACACTTAAAGATCTACTTAAAATTCCATTTAATAAAGAAGAATTAGCAAGAATATCTAAAGCAAATCAAGAAATACAGAAAACATAAATTCAAGACTAAATAAATCAAAAATTAGATAAAAATAAAGTCTAAAAAGACTCAATGCTCAATTTAGAATATCCAGAGAAATAATAGCCCTAGCGTAATCACCTAATTTATTAGCCTCAAGAGTAGATGCTGATGAATTAAAAATATCTAATAGAAATTTTTTCTCATCAATGCTAAATTCGTAATCCAATACTTCTAATGATAAAAAATTAATAACAGGAATAAGTTTATCGATAAAAGAATATATTCCCTCATCAAAATTAAAATTTTCATAATAATAACTGAATGCCTTATTCAAGGACCTTTTATCAAACATTTTAAGAAAATCATAAAAAATATTTTCAATATTCTTTAAATTATTTATTAAATCCTTATCTTTAAAAATCAATCTTTTACACCTTTTGACAAACAATTGAGATTGTAACATATATCCCCCCCTAATCTCATTTATGATATTTAAATCAATTGAACATTAAAAAGAATAATGATATCTTTACATATAATAGTAGGATTATGCAACAAAGAAAAGCAAAAGTGCAAATATAATCAAAATAATCAACGACAAAAACATTAGCAAATACATTCACTTAAAATTTGAAAGATTAAAAAAAGATGAAATTTACATCGCTTACATAGAAAATAATGTTCAAACAGTTTCATATCTAAAAGCTCAGAAACAAGAAAAAGAAATTAAAATTAATAATTTCTATATTAATCCAAATTTTAAAGCAGAAGGAATAGAGCGAATATTAATTCATAACCTAATTCACTATGGCAAAAAAAATAAATTGCAAAAAATTTTATGCAAAATTTACGACATAAAAGAAGAACTTATGGATCTAGGGTTTGAGAAGAACAACAATGTATATGAAAAAGATTTAACTTATGAAACAAAAAAAAATACACTTGTCATGAGGATAGGACTTATCTCAGTATTAGCAGAAGTAGCATCAATAATATCTAAACTTACTATTGGTATTATTTTTAATTCATTCGCGCTCATTGCAGATGCAATTCATGTTACATCAGATTTTATACTATCTACAATTACCTATTTTAGTTTAAAAATTACAAATAGGCCTGAAACAATTTATTATCCTTATGGATATAAAAAAATGGAAAACTTAGCGGCATTGAGTATAGGCATCATTATAATAATCTCAGGATTCACGATATTCTTAAACACAACAGGGCTCAATAAAATAAAAAGTTTTCAAAAAAAATCCGAATTACATTTACATAGCCTACATAGCCATGATAGTCTTCATGATAATGGCAATCATTATCATGAAGACAAAAAAAACATATTAGAAATCTTTTCAAATCACTCTTTTCAAAAAAGCATATGGATACCATTAATACCTTTTATATTTTTCTTAATAAAGATAATCGAATATTTGATAAAATTTCAAATCGGCAAAAGATATAATAATTATCTACTTCTAGCATTATCATCATCTGATAAAAACTGTATATTCTCTCATGGAGGCACCACACTAAGCCTATTACTTGCAAATTATATATGGACAGGTTTTGACAGAATCATATCTATATGCATTAGTTTTATAATGATCAAAGAAGGATTACACGTAATCATAAATAATATTAATAATCTTCTCTCAAAACAAGATATAAACTTAAAAAGAAAAATAAAAAATACACTAAAAGATATCAATGTAAATTTCAAAGAACTTAAATTTTTTTACCACGGAAATGATTTAAATCTCTATATAAAGCTAGATTTAAACTATGAGAACAACCTGAAAAGTTTGATACACAAAATAAAAAAAATAAAATATAAAATAAAAGAACGCTACAAAGAAATATGTGAAGTCCACATACTAGTATAGTATAACTTAGATCACAACATAACAAAATAAAATCAATTGACAACTAAAGCAAATTTATGGTAAATTAAGTATTATAGAAGCAGGATGGAGCAGGATGGCAGCTCGTCGGGCTCATAACCCGAAGGTCGTAGGTTCGAGTCCTACTCCTGCAATTTAAATGTGGGGGATTAATGAATAGGAAAAACATAGCCAAAGGAAAATTAGTTCGAAGATTTGGTGTAAATATTTTTGAGCAACCCAAATATGATAGATTGCTTAAAAAGAAACCTAACCCACCTGGGATGCATGGAAAATCCAGACGAGCTAAGATCACAGAATATGGAAAACAATTAATCGAAAAACAAAAGGTAAAATTCACTTATGGTGTAAATGAAAGACAACTCACTAATATCTTCAAAGAAGCGCGAAGACAACAGGGAGTTACAGGAAATAATCTTTTAGCATTACTTGAAAGAAGAATTGATAATGTTGTATATAGGGCTGGGTTTGCTATTTCAAGAGCTCATGCAAGACAAATAGTTTCACATGGAATTATAATGCTTAATGGAAGAAGAGTCACAATTCCATCCATTACTCTAAGGGCAAATGACATAATACAAGTAAAAGAAAAAGATAGTCTTAAAAAATTAGTTAGATCTAATATAGAAAAAACATCAACCCTTCGGCAACTACCAACTTGGATAGAAGTAAATGCCGATGATTTAAATATAAAGGTAACCCGTCCTCCATCAAGAGATGAGATACCTACCCTTGCAAATGAGCAAATGATTGTTGAATATTATTCTAAGAGAGCATAAGAGCACAAAGTAGAACCCAAATAAAGTAAGTAGAATATTCTACTTACTTTATTTGGGTTACTTGCTGATTGGTATTGTCTGATTTACTCAACTTAATTACCTCATCCTCATCTTATTTATTTTTTTTCTTCTTAGCAAATTTTTTACCAAAGCTATTGTTTGAAAAGTATGAAAAATTGTTTTTAGACATATTTTTAACAGAACTTTGGGAATTAAATGATGCTCTATTACCTGAGGGCTTTCTAACTCCATCCTTCATATTTATATTTCCTCCTGAATAAATTTTAACATATATAAAAGCTTAAGTACTTAAATAATATTTAAATAACCAAATACTTCTTCCAAATGGGATACATATCTAACATCAATATTATCCCTAATATCCGCTGGAAGCTTAACATAATCCTTCTTATTATCCCGTGGAATAATAACTTTATTAATACCATTTCTATAAGCTGCCAACACCTTTTCCTTAATACCCCCCACAGGAAGAATTGAACCTTTAAGAGTAACTTCACCTGTCATTGCAAGATCTAAAGGCACTCTCTTATCAGATAAAATAGAGGCTATGGCTGTTGCAATAGTAATTCCAGCAGAAGGCCCATCTTTTGGTGTAGCCCCTTCCGGAAAATGCAGATGAATCTCAGGAAGAGCATTTATATCAATATTAAGCTCAACAGAATAAGTTTTAACAACCGAATAGGCCAATTGAGCGCTTTCTTTCATAATGGTTCCAAGGCTACCTGTCAAAATAATATCACCCGTCTTATTAAACTTAATAGCTTCAACAGGAAGCACAGCTCCCCCATAACTTGTCCAAGCAAGTCCATAAACAAATCCAGGAGAATCGACTTTCATTAAATGAAATTTATATTCACAATCCATATACATATAAAAATTATTCATATTAATTATTTTATAAATACCAGGAATATCAGGATCGTGAGTAAATAAAGAATTATTACTATGCATCAATGAACTTGGAAAATAAAAATTTCCTTCAATTATATCTTCCTTTGAATAGACATATAGTAATTCTCTTACAACCATTCTAAATAAATTAGTTAAAATTCTTTTTAAATTCCTAACTCCAGACTCCATAGTATAGTTTCTAACTATATGCAAAATCACATTATCCTCTACTCTTATATAAACTTTATTTAATGAACTTTCTTTAACTATCTTTGGTATTAAAAAATTTTTTGCAATTTCTAATTTCTCAACACAAGAATATCCTTCTACCTTAATAATCTCCATCCTATCAAGAAGAGGCCTAGAAATCTCATTAAGAGAATTGGCAGTTGCCACGAATAACACATTAGATAGATCATAAGGAATTTCTAAATAATGGTCAACAAACCTGGTATTTTGTTCGGCATCTAAAACTTCTAAAAGGGCCGCTTCTGGATTACCCTTATAAGTACTATTAATTTTATCTATCTCATCAAGAAGAATAACGGGATTGGATTTTTCTGCCACTTTAATTGCATTAATAAAAGCTCCCGGAAGAGCCCCAATATAAGATCTTCTATGCCCCCTAATTTCTGTCTCATCTCTTAAGCCACCAAGTGAAATTTTTGCAAATTTTCTAGAAAGAGACTTAGCAATAGATAAGGCAAGAGAAGTTTTACCAGTACCTGGTGGACCAACAAGACATAAAACAGGGGCCTGAACTTTAGAATTAATATGATAAACAGCTAGAAAGTTCAGTATTTTTTCTTTAGCTTCATTCATACCATAATGAGAATTCTTTAAAATAAGTTCAATCTCTTTTAAAGAATTTTCCATAGCAGTATTTTCATTCCAAGGCAAATCAAGCAATAATTCAACATAATTTCTAACAATATTAGCATCCGGTGAATTTGTATTCATGCGGGCCAATCTAGATATTTCCTTTTCAATTCTAAACTTAATATCATCAGGAATATCTTTCAAGCTTAGTCTCTCAAGATAATCAACCTCATCCCTACCTAATGTCTTTTGAATTTCTTTAATCTGTTCATTTAAAAAATATTCTCTTTGCCCCTTATCAAGCTTATCCTTAACTTTAGTCTTAATATCTTTTTTAAGAATTAAAAGGTCAGTCTCAATACTTAAGTTTACAATTAATTTTTCTATTCTTACCTTAACATCTAACTCTTGTAAAAGTTCTATTTTAACTTTATATTCCAAATTTATATTAGAAGCTATAATATCAACAAACTTCGCTGGGCTATCAAAAAAATTATTACTATCACCTTCTTCTAAAGTTTTAACGAGCAAACAAGATTTATAGGTTTCATAAGCTTCTTTTAAGAATTTAGAATAAGTAAACAGTTTGGTATCAAATTCACATTTATCATCTATAAAATCAACTTTTGCTCTAAAGTAATTATTCTTCTTTAAAATACTTTTTATAATAACTCTATCTTGAAAATTAACTAAAATTTTTATTAAAGTTTCTGTGACTTTGACAACTTGAACAATCTTTGCATAAGTACCAATGGAGTATAAATTTTCTAAACTAATCTTATTATCATTACTAGATTTAAAATCCCTGACATAAAAAAATAGGATTAATCTGCCCTCTAACATAGATTGATATACTGCATTAATTGCAGTAATATCCTCTAAACTAACCCACAAGGTTACATTGGGAAAAAAAACATTTTGCCTTAAGAGAACAACTGGAAGATCATCTTTTTTAGAACTAATTAAGTTGAGAATTGATTTCATGAAGTTCTTTTGCCCAAGGTTTATTAATATTTTTCCCCGTCAAGACCAAGGGCTTAACATTACGATTTAAGACGGATTCCTTAGTAACAATAACTTTTTTAATCTGTTTAGTTGAAGGTATCTCAAACATCACATCTGTAAGCAATTCTTCTAAAATAGAACGCAACCCTCGAGCACCTGTATTTTTCAACATAGCTTCTTCTGCAATTGAATCAAGAGCATCTTTTTCAAACAATAACTCAACATTATCTAACCTAAACATATGACAATATTGTTTCAAGATAGAATTCTCAGGTGTAACCAATATATCGATTAAATCTGACTTTTCTAATTTTTCAAGATAAGAATGCACGGATAATCTACCTATAAATTCTGGAATAAGTCCAAACTTAATTAAATCTTCCATCTCTAAATATTTTAGAACATGCCCATCGCCAAAATCTCCTGCACTAAAAGATGAAAATCCAATAGAACTTTTACTGATTCTTCTTTTAATAATATCCTCAAGCCCTACAAAAGCCCCACCACATATAAATAGTATGTCTTGCGTATTGATCTCAATAGTCTCTTCATAAGGATGCTTTCTCCCACCCCTAGGGGGAACATTTGCAATAGTACCTTCAATAATTTTCAATAAAGATTGTTGAACACCCTCTCCAGACACATCCCTTGTAATTGAAACATTCTCTCCTTTTTTTGCAATCTTATCTATTTCATCTATATAAATGATACCTCTTTCTGCAAAGCTCACATCTCCATTAGCAGCATGGATCAACTTAAGTAAAATATTTTCAACATCCTCTCCCACATATCCAGCCTCAGTAAGTGTTGTAGCATCCGCAATTGCAAATGGAACCCGCATCTCAGCTGCCAATTTTTTTGCAAGCAAAGTTTTACCACTACCCGTAGGTCCCACAAGCAATATATTGGACTTCTCAAGTTCAATCAAATCATTATCTTTATTATCTTTTTTCTTATTACCCTTAAATATCCTTTTATAGTGATTATAAACAGCAACAGATAATACCTTCTTTGCATCTTCCTGACCAATAATATACTTATCCAAATGATTTTTAAGTTGC
The DNA here is from genome assembly GCF_055693965.1 of Borrelia tillae. NCBI lineage: Bacteria > Pseudomonadati > Spirochaetota > Spirochaetia > Spirochaetales > Borreliaceae > Borrelia > Borrelia tillae. Next base: position 642,043 of record NZ_CM146346.1, on the reverse strand, counting down.
TTAGGAGTTGGAAGTCCCCTCAAGGACTTGCCCCTCTGAGGCCTTTCTACTTCTTCTTGAAAAAGGTTATGACATATTTTAGAACACTCAAAACAAATAGCTACCGATTTAGCTGAAATAATTTTTCCTTCAACCTCAACACTAGTACGTCCACAAAAAGAACAACCTTCAATTTTTTGACTTTTACTTCTTGCCATATAAAATCTCACCTAAAATAAAACTAATTTCTTACTAAGATACCATCAATAATACCATAATCAAGGGCATCTTTTGGTGTCATAAAATAATCTCGCTCAATATCAAGAGATAATTTCTCTTTAGGAACTCCTATCTTATCAGACATAATATCTATTATTAACTTTTTAAGTCTTATAATTTCATTTGCTTGTATACTAATGTCACTGGCTTGACCTCCTATTCCACCCCAAGGTTGATGTATCATTATCCTTGAATACGACAATGATTCTCGTTTGCCTATAGCACCCCCCGCAAGCAAAAATGCAGCCATTGAAGCCGCCTGACCAATACAAATTGTTCTTACATCTGGTTTAACATACTGCATAGTATCATAAATTGCAAGTCCTGAAGTAATACTACCTCCAGGAGAATTTATATAAACAAATATATCTTTCTTAGAATTTTCAGACTCTAAGAAAAGGAGTTGTGCAATCACTGTGTCTGCCCTTGCATCATTAATCTCACCACTCAGGAAGATTATTCTATCCCTTAATAATCTTGAATATATATCAAATACACGTTCATAATTTCCAGTATGCTCTACAACAGTAGGCACTAAATTATGCATATATTCTCTTATCATTACTCACCTGTTTTATAATTAATAAAATCTCTAAAAGCAACTTTTTTAAGCTTAATTTCTCTCACGTTTTTTAAAAGTTGTTCTTTAACTTTTTGAGTCTTAATTTCATCTTTTAAAGCCTTAAACAAGTTCTTCTCTTGATAAAATTTTTTAACCTCTGCAAGTTCCATCATTGCATTTTCAGCCTGCTTCATAAGCTCATTCTCTAAATCATCATCAGTGATCTCTGTTAAATCATTATCCACAATTTTCTGAAAAACTAACTTGGATTTTATTTTCTTGAATACAGTTTCCTTAAAAGCATCACTAACACTACTCTCGCCTGTAGAAACATTGTTTAATTGTTCAAGACCAACTTTCTTTTTTGAAAATTCATTTAAAGCATTCTTAAATTCAGCCTCAAACATAGCATCTGGAATTTCAATATCTATCTTTTCTGCAATATTAGATAACAATTTTGAAAGTTTAGTAGATTCATTTCTTTCCTTAATAAGATTCAACATATTACCTTTTACATACTCTTTAAGATCACTTAACGTATTTAAGTCATCTCTAATATCCTTTGCAAAATCATCATCAAGTTCAGGAATGTCACGCCTCTTTATACTCTTAACAGCGATCTTTAATCTTTTAGAAGAATTGGCAAGTTCACTAAATCTGTAATCGGCATCATAATTTTTTTCTATTATTATTTCTTCACCCCTACTCATCCCAATAACGTCATCATCAAATCCATAATAATTATTAGACTCACCAACAGTAAAAACAAAATCTTGCCTTTTAGTTGCCAAAATTTCATTAAAATCATCATCAAGTTCAACAAAATCTACCCTAACAATATTTCCTACCTCAACATCACCACTATCCTCAACAACAATTGCATTCTCAAGTTGTAACAATTTAAGCTCATCTTCAACATCAGAATCAGAGATAGTAACTTCTGGAACTTCTACTTCAATCTCAGATATATCGGGTAGCTCAAATGAAGGATAAGCCTCATAAGCAACAGTAAATTCGAAATCTCTATTAAAATTAATTTCTAATTTTTCGTCCAATATTGTAGGAACAGCATAACTTAATGGTTTATGTGCTACCTCTTTAAAAAATTCTTCCAATGACTTATGAATAAGCTTTTCTATGGTAAGAGCTCTTATATTATCAGAATATTTGCCCTCAACAATATTTAAAGGAACTTTTCCAGTTCTGAAACCTTTAATCTTAAGACGAGAAGAATAATCATGTAAAACTTCGTCATATTTGCCTTTGACAAATTCTTTTGAAATCCTAATAATAGCTTCAACCTTTGAACCGGGCATCAATTTTATATCATTATTTAATATCACGCCATTCCTCAAACTAAAATACAATTTATTAATAATTATTAAACTTAAGCGAAAGACGGGATTTGAACCCGCGACTTCCACCTTGGCAAGGTGACACTCTACCCCTGAGTTACTTTCGCATTTTTACAGAAGGTGGGACTCGAACCCACATGCCTAAGGCACTAGATCCTAAGTCTAGCGTGTCTACCAATTCCACCACTCCTGCATACTTTAGGTAGTATACAAAACTTAAAAAGCTTTTTCAAGTATAAAACTAATGTTTCACACCCAGCAGGGCTCGAACCTGCAACCTTTGGATTCGAAGTCCAATGCTCTATCCAATTGAGCCATGGGTGCTATTTAATAATAGCAAAGGTGATCGACGGGATTCGAACCCGCGTAACCGGGACCACAACCCGGGACTCTAACCACTGAGCTACAATCACCACTATATTCAACTACATGTAAAATTATTGTATCCATATTTAAATGGTAAGTCAACTAAAATGTCCCACTACTACAAAAGCGGTACAAAATATAGAATTTATAGAGTCTCTAAACTTCTCTTTAAAAAATCATAAACTCTAATAGTCGATGCAATATCAACTCGTTCTCTTGGTGTATGAACATCTTTGATCCAAGGTCCAATTGTAACCGAATCTATTCCTCCAAATTTCTCAGATATAATGCCAGTCTCAAGACCAGCGTGGATCACCACAGTTTTAGCTTCTTTTAAATACATGTCTTTATAAACATCCTTGAGATGCTTTAAAAGCTTGTTATTTTCATCTGGTTGCCACGAAGAATAATCATAAACTACTTCCAAATTAGCACCTGAAAGATTACTAATAGCCTTTAAGTGATTAAAAATATATTCTTTTTCAATATCTAAAAGGGATCGTATTGTAAATACAAATCGATACGCATTATCAACTTTTAAAAGACTGGCAAAATTTAAAGATGTTCTAATAAGTTCCCTATCATAACTTTCAACTTTCTGCACTCCATGTAAAAATGCCATACCCATATTTAAAAGCTTATTTTGATCAATATCACTTAATACATTTCCAGAAAAATCTACTCTTCTTAAAATAATTTCAAAATCAGATTCAAGAGTATGCATCTCTTGTACACAACTTTTAAATGATTCCAATTCTTTTTCCAATAAAACATAATGCTCATCTTCAATTAAGATCAATGCCTTTGCTTCCCTAGGAATGGCATTACTTTTATTTCCACCAAAAATATACCCAATCTCAAATTCCATCCTTATTCTAAGTTTATTTAGAACAAAAAACATCAATTTTAAAGAATTTGCTAAATTAAAATGAATATCTGCACCAGAATGACCACCTTTAAGACCCGTAAATAAAATTTCAATACCCATCTTTTTTTTAGATTGCCTATATTGTGGCTCAAAGTTAATATGAACAAGTCGAGAACCAGCACAACCAATTAAAAAATACCCTTCTTCCTCTCCATCAAGGTTAATTAACATCTTCCCCTTACAAAAATTAGATTCAAGATGAATAGCACCTATTAAACCTATTTCTTCATCAACAGTAAAAAGAAGCTCTAAGTCAGGATGTTTAAAGGTAGACGACTCGCTCATAATAGCAAGCATCATAGCAATCCCAATTCCGTCATCAGCACCAAGAGTAGTGCCTGATGCAAAAAAATACCCGTTATCTTCAATTATATTGATAGGATCCTTTTCAAAATCATGTACAACAGATTCATTTTTTTCACAAACCATATCCGTATGGGCTTGCAAAATAATAGGCAACACGCTGTTACAAGCATTAGCCTTAACTTCAACCACAATGTTCCCAACGTTATCTTCCTTAAAGGGATGTCCAAACTTTTTAGCTTCTTCCTTAATAAAATTACTAATACCTTTTAAATTTTTTGAACATCTAGGAATCTCTGATATTTGCTTAAAATAACGAATTACAATGTTTTCCATATCTATTCCTCTAAAAATCAAATTCAAAATTAAATATATTTATTAATATAAATATATACTTGAAATACATGTTTTTTAAATTTAAAAATTCACATAAACAACTTAACTTAAAATGAGCAAAGCGAACCTTTCCATAAAGTTATAACCTATAACAACAAGACTTGATCAACACGAACAACAATAAAATAGCTATACTGACATTCATTAATGTTTTTTATTAAATCAATTAAAAATCAAAAAACTTTAACACCATCAGGATATTCCACAATAACCTTACAATCTTCAGGAAAAACAAAAATCTTCCTGGATTTAGACTGATTCAAATCTTGTACTACAATCGGAATATCATATTTGCTTAGCAAACTAACCGCAAAATCTGAGTTTTCAGCACCAACCTTGATTATCCCTTTGGCCATAAAGTTAGCGCCCCCAAAAAGCTTAGCCTTAAGGTTAGTCTTTGATGCACCACTTGCTATCATAGCATTAATTAACATGGGAATGGCATAAATCCCATATCTACCTTTCCGTGCAGTATCCACTACCGAATCAGACTTTACTAGAACATAATGATTTACTCCTATAAGCTGGTTCAGCTTATCATAAAGCACAACAGCAACACAAGAACCAAGTATTGTAGAAATAACCCTATCATTTGATACAAAAGCTTCGCCTGGAACTATTATTGTAACATCTCTCTTAAACTTAAAATTAAAATGATTTAACATAAAATTAATTACTCTCTAAATTTTTGATAAAATTTCTAAACATAAATAAACAAATCACTAAATTTATAATATATCTAACTTAAAATACCTAAAGACTAATCCTCCAACTCATTGAACGCCTATAATGTAATAAATTAACATTTTTATAATAAAACATATTCAAGTCCTTTAAATAAAACCAAGCATCCTAATTATAACTTCTTTCTATTAATTTTACCAATTGAAGAAAGTTTAGCATAATTACTAAATCCATATTCAAACAATTTCTGGGCAATTAAGGCTCGTTTTCTCTCCCCAATATCATTAATATCTTTACTAACCACTTTATCAACCCCCAAGACAACCGCTATTAATCTTACACCATCTTTTTTAGCTGTAGCAACTAAATTTAAGCCTGATGTATTAATATAGCCTGTTTTTAATCCATCAGCATAAGGATAATTAAATATCAAATTATTTTTATTTTTTTGCCTTAAATTTAATACCTTGGAATAAGAAGTACTGCCTAAATTTTCAGGTCTTGGGTAAACAAAATCTTTAAGAGAATGTATGCTAAGCATAAACTCAAACTCTTTTATATAAATTCTTGCAAATAATGCCATTTCTAACGCCGTGATCTTATTAGCACTACTATAACCCGATGTATCAACAAAATTCATATTTACAAGTCCCATATCTAAAACACTGGTATTCATTAAATCAATAAAATCACCCAAATTCTTACCTACTATAAACTCAGCAATAGCAACAGCAGCATCATTACCTGATGAAATCACAAGACCTTTAAGTAATTCTTCCAAGCTTACTCTCTGGCCTTCTTCTAAAAACATTAATGAAGAATCTAAAGGAAGATTATAATACGATGCAGAACTACTAATAGGAACGGTGGTCTTCAAATCTATATTTTTTCTCCTTGCCTCAACTAAAGCAACATAAATAGTAACAAGTTTAGTAAGAGATGCAGGTGGGAAAACCAAACTTGGATTTTTAGCATAAATAACATATTTGGTATCATAATCAAGCAAAACAACTGACTTGGCGTCTTCTGTTGTTTTTTCAATCTCAAGTAAATCAACTGCAAAAAGTTTACTAAAACTATTAAATAAAATTAAAATAATAAGCACATTATCAATTACTTTCATAAAATAAAACTGTATATTATTGTATAAAAATTTGTTATAAGATTAAATGGTAAGTCTATAAAGGAGCGCTCTTACTATGAATTTTTATGATTTTATTAAAGCCTTAATACCAATTATTCTAATCATTATAGGACTGGGAATCATTAAAAAACCAGCATATTATGTAATACCAACATGTTTAATAGTCACCATCGCAATAGCTTTATTTGATAAGAACTTAGGCGTAGTTAATACAGGTCTTGCTATATTTGAAGGAACAATAATGGGAATATGGCCAATAGTCATTGTTATCATAGCTGCCATATTCACATACAAGATGGCCGAAAGTCAAAATGATATGAATATAATAAAATCCATGTTATCAAATATATCTTCTGATAAACGAATAATAGTTTTACTTGTCGTATGGGGATTTGGAAACTTCTTAGAAGGAGTTGCGGGATATGGAACTGCTGTTGCCATTCCTGTATCAATACTAATAGCAATGGGATTTGAACCATTTTTCGCCTGCCTTATATGTCTAATAATGGACACATCGTCAACTGCCTATGGTTCAGTAGGAATTCCTATAATATCTTTAGCTCAAGCAACAGAATTAGATGTTAAAATGTTATCATATGATATTTCTTTACAACTAATCTTGCCAACTCTTATTATACCATTCATACTAGTCATGCTTGTGGGGGGTGGGATTAAAGCTCTTAGAGGGGGAATATTTATACTCACACTTCTCTCAGGAGCATCAATAGCAATATCTCAAGTTTATATTTCAAAAACCTTAGGACCAGAACTTCCAGCAATAATTGGAAGTATACCCGCTATGACAATAACTATAATTTATGCAAAGATTTTTGAAAAAAAAAGCATAACTAATAATCACAATATAAAAATACCAGCTATGCAAGGTTTCCTTGCGTGCCTGCCCTATATTTTAATAGTCTCACTTATAATATTTGTTTCACCACTTTTCAATGAAATAAATCAATATCTATCAACTTTCAAAACCACTCTTTCAATTTATCCAGGAGCAAGTCCACTAAAATTCAAATGGTTAACTTCCCCAGGCCTCTTGATCATTTTTGCGACAGTAATGTCTTATTCAATTAGAGGTGTTTCCATAGCTACACAACTCAAAATATTTTTACTTACAATAAAAAAAATGGCATTATCTTCTTTTATAATTATTTGCATAGTATCAATATCAAGATTAATGACACATAGTGGTATGATAAAAGATCTTGCAAATGGAATATCAACATTGACAAGTACAATGTATCCATTATTCAGTCCATTAATTGGGGCTCTGGGAACTTTTTTGACAGGAAGCGATACCGTTTCAAATGTTCTATTTGGGCCATTACAAACACAAATTGCAGCAAATATTGATGCCAACCCTTATTGGCTTTCAGCTGCAAACACAACAGGAGCAACTGGGGGTAAAATGATATCACCTCAAAATATCACAATAGCAACAACAACTGCAGGACTGATTGGACAAGAAGGTAAATTATTATCAAAAACCATCATATACGCCCTTGGATATATTGTCATATCAGGCATATTAGTTCACTTTTTATTATAAATTTATTATAAATAATAAATTTATAATAAAACTAATATATAGCTCAAAAACACTTGAATTTTTATCTAAGAACTAATATCATGGATAGCCAAAGACTAAAAGCATATAATTACTTAAAACTTCTAATGAAGTCCCAAAACCATAACATAACAAAGGAGATAAGGATGAAAAAAATAATATTATCATGTATCTTTATGATGCTATTAAATGCTAACTTACTCTTTGCGGATAATACAGATACAAATGAAACTACTGGTGTTCAAAATGAGACTAAATCAAAACCATGGCCATGGTTCCCCAAATTAACATTTAAAAATAGCAGTGAATTTAGATTTGACATGGATGAACTTGTGCCTGGTTTGGAAAACAAAAGTTCAGTAGGAATTCAAATTGCTCCGTCCAATAAAGAACACGAAGTAGGAAAGGAAGATCCTTTATCAGGCTATATCCAAGTAAAAAATTTAACTTTAAAAGTTAAAAATCAAGAAGAGGGTACACTTAAACTTGATGTAGAAAATATCACAGCAAAAATCAACATATATGATTTTTATCTTAAAATTGAATCAAATAAAAATTTTGATTTTAACCAAGAATCATTATTCAGTTTTGCACCACTAACTGGTATTTCAAGCGATTACTACGGCTTCTCAGATAATGACAGAGCTGTAAGAAATACCATTTTATCAAGAAGTACAGAAAAAAAATTAGGTACACTTAAGTTTGGTTACAACATTCCACAATTAGAATTCGTGCTTGCGATTGAAACAACAGGAACAGGTAATAGGAATAATCAAAAAAAAGATGGTGATTCTGAAGATGATAAAAAGAAAAAAGAACAAACTCCTTACAATAATACCTACAAAGGTATTATTTACGGAACTCATATAAACTGGAAACCAATGACAAATGAATTAGATCAATACAGCTCAGATGTCATTGCAGAAACTCCATTAGAATTAAATTTTGGATTCTCAGGAGCAATAGGAAATTCAACATTTAATTATTCATCAATGACATATGCTCTTGAAGATAAATCTATTGTTGGCTCAGATCTTACAAGTCCAACTCTATCAAATGCAGCTATCATGGCTTCCATCGGAGCTACTTATAAGATTGGTCTTACAAAAATCAATAACAGAAATACTTATCTCTTATTGCAAGCCGGAACTGATTTGGGAATCGATCCATTTGCCAGTGATTTCTCTGTACTTGGACATATCTCTAAAAAGGCAAACACAAATTCTAAGGGTCAACTCGAGCCAAAGTTAAATAAATTTAATTTTGATAGAAAGACAAAAACTAATTTTTCATTTTCTGTAGGAACTAGTATTGGTTTAACTTGGAATACAGATGAGGGTGAAACAGAAGCATACTCAATTGACGGGGAAAATTCGTACAGCACAAAAATATTTGGTGAACAAGACAAAAAATCTGGTATGGCAATCGGAATTACCTATGGTCAAAATTTATACAAGCCTACATCTTCAAACCAATTAATACAAGAAATCGCTTCAAAGGCATTTAAAACCTTTAACGCCGAATTTTCAACTTATGAAGATAACAAAAAAGGAATTATTCCTGGTCTTGGGTGGATAGCTTCAATTGGAGTTTATGATTTACTAAGACAAAGACCTCAAGCAGATGATGATGTAATAACTAGTCTCACAGCAAGTACCACAGCTACAACAAACAATGTACCGAACACTACGAACAATAAAACGGTTGCATTTGTTGACGCAACTAAAATTGGAGGGGCTCTATACATGGATTATGCAATACCTATAGAGTCTATATCATCAGATGCATATTTAATCCCATATGTAGGTACTCATATTTTAGGGTCACTTAAAGGTTCAGATAAAAATTTATACCTAAAAGCTGGAATAGAGTTGGATAAATTAATAAAATTAACAACAATATCACTCGGATGGGACTCAAACGACTTATTTGCGCAAAAAAATCAAAAAGGAAGTGTCTTCCTACAAATTACAATAAACTTTTCTGAATAAACTTATAAAATTATATTGAAAGAATAGATTTCTATTCTTTCAATATAAAAGCTCTATAAAATCTATTTCAAATCAAAACCTAAAACTCATTTAAACTTCTACCTTCATGATTTTTAGTTTCATTATGATGATTTTATTGCAACTAGAATCCAATTATTTTAAATTTCGCTCTTTGCAGATCTTTTCATAAGCATCTTGAATCTTAATAAATTTTTCACTTGCTTCTTTTTGTTTAATAGGTTCATTTGCAAACCTATCTGGATGATATTTAATAACCAATTTTTTATAAGCCTTCTTTATATCATCATCACTAGCACTATACTTTAAACCTAATACTTCATAAGGATTAACAATCTCTATATTAATATTCTGATAAGAATACTGATTATCAAAATCAAGCTCAAGAAAAGAACTAACATAACGAATAAATTTATCCCCTTCTAAGTTCCCATATCTAGCTAACTTATTGAGTTCTCTTAAAACTGAAACAAGCCATACAAAAAGATCTTTATGCTGGAAATATCCAAGCTTCAAAGTATATAATATTTTGTCTGCATTCCTATTTTGAGCAACAGAAAAATGAAATATATTATAAAGTTCTGACTTATGTCTTTCGGATAAATTCAATGAACCCATTATAAAATTAATATAATTTAATTGTTCACCGGTCATTGATCCCAAAATAGAAATCAACTTGGCCATCAGCAAAAACGATAATCTATAAAATTCAAACTCTCTCGATTTAGAATAAGAATAATCTCTTGTCGTATATATCCTAAACCCACCAAAAATACTAGAAATTATAAAAAAAATAAACAATATGAAAAAAATACTTACAAGAAAAGGACTAAAAATCAAAATAAATGGTAATAATAAAAAGAAAACTTGAAACAAAATTAGACCTCTAAAATAAAACAACTCAAAAATTAAGGCATACTAAAACCACTAATAAACTCTATAACTTCTCGTCTTATTCTCTTAAGCTCATTATCAGATTTAGCCTTTAAAGCCCTAACAATAAAATGAGCAACCTTAATAGAATTATCTCTATCTAAACCCCTTGAAGTAATGGCAGCAGCTCCAATTCGAATACCAGAAGCCACAGAAGGACTCTTTAGATCAAAAGGAATCACATTCTTATTAAGAGTAATGTTTACACTTTCAAGGATCCTCTCAGCATCAGCTCCTGTAATACCCAAAATACCAAGATCAACTAAAAATAAATGATTATCGGTTCCACCGCTTACTATCCTAAAATTTTCTGATATAAAATACTCAGCCATAGCCTTAGTATTAATTATGACTCTAGAAATATAATCTTTAAAATCATCCATTAAAGCTTCATCAAACGCAACTGCTTTTCCTGCAATAACGTGCACTAAAGGGCCACCCTGAGTTCCTGGAAACACGCAGAAATCAACAGCATCCCTCAACATTCTTTCCCTACCATTATAATTCACTTTAATATCAGACTCCTTACCTGAAAGAATCAATCCCCCTCTAGGTCCTCTTAACGTCTTATGAGTGGTACTTGTGGTCAAATGTGCAACATCAATAGGAGAATTATGAAAACCTGTAACAATAAGACCTGCTGTATGTGCAACATCGCACAAAAGATACGCCGAAACCTCATCCGCTATTTCACGAAATTTCTTAAAATCAATTTCCCTTGAATACGAAGAAGCACCTGCTATTATTAAATTAGGTCTACATTCCTTGGCTATCTTCATAACATCATCATAGTCAATCATCTCAGATTCTCTTGACACTCCATAAGAATATGCATCAAAAAGCATTCCAGAAAAACTGACCTTACTACCGTGAGTTAAATGCCCCCCATGAGATAGCTCCATGCCAAGAATTCTATCCCCAGGCTTAATAAGTGCCATTATAGCAGCCATATTAGCTTGAGAACCACTATGGGGCTGAACATTGACATAATTTGCACCAAAAAGCTCTTTTGCTCGCGATATAGCCAAATTCTCAATATCATCAACAACAGAACATCCACCATAATACCTCTTCGAAGGATAACCTTCAGCATACTTATTAGTCAAAATACTTCCAACAGCCTGTCTTATACTTGATGAGACAAAATTTTCTGAAGCAATTAATTCAATATTTTCTCTTTCTCTCTTAGCTTCTCTTGCAATTAAATCAAACAGAATGGTATCTTTCATTAATATCTTCCTCCAAAGTAACCTTATAATCCAAAGAGTAATTACTATTTGTTAAACTTTTATACTTAAACATTACCAAATCTAAATAATCATTAAATAATAAGTCATCATAATCTTCCCTGTACCCATAATGAATATAATTCTCTGACATATTTACAAAATAATTAGATCTATCCCTAAATGATACTGCATTTACTATATCAAAATAAATAAATCCAATATGCTCTAAAAAAAATTCACACCAACTATGCCCCTTCAGACTAGAAGACTCGGGATCAAATAAAATCCAACTGCATTTCTTAAAGGAATATTATTACGCAAAAATAACAGATTAGTAAGCAAGATCAAGTTATCAGCTGAAATTTCTCTCTTCTTAATAGACTCATCCAAAGTTAAATCATTATCTGTAACAGTAAAGTGAGAAATTAAAGCATCAATAATAGATTTTGCCAATTCATAAGCCGAATCCTTAACTGTTATATGCAAATTAATTGAACTTAAATCAAGTGAATCATAAAACAAATAACGATTTCTCTTATTTAAAACATAAGTTTTAAATTCATATATATCACTATTAGTACTTACCTTAATGCTCTCTAAAGCCTTTCTATTAACAATATCTAAATCCAATTTACAAGTCTCAACTTCAAACTGTAAATGATAGGTATTTGACTTTAAACTTTTAAAGAATAAATTATTTAAATCCAAAGCAGTTCCATTATTGTCTGAAACCTTAATTTTTTGTCTTTCATTTTCAATTGGACTTAAATAAAAGACATTAAAATTGATATCATCTAACGTTAAACTAGAATCCTTATTGTCAACTTTAACAAAATAAATTTTATGAGATATTTTAAAAGTTTTAGTTTTCTTTAAATTCCACCTAAAAAAATTAGTCTTAAAAGTAAAAGGTATTTTATTAGTTTTCACTCCATCAACTAACAAAAAAATATCACCATCAGCATGCAAGGTCTTTGGGGGAATAAATTTAATATCCTCTTTACCAAGCACAAATATATCTTGAGGAGCAACTTTATAAAGTTCGCGTTCAGTCTGAATCAATACTTCAACAGAGTCAGCATCAGAAATTGGTACTAAATTTCTCCCCCTTAATGTAACAGGAACATTTGTCATTAAACTTAAATCCTGAGCAGCAAAGATCAAAGGCTTATCTTGCCCATCAAGTTTAATTGGAACTTGTCGACTAATCACAAGAAAGAGCTCATTACTAATTCCCTTGTCACTCTTTATGAAAATAAGACCTGAGTTGATCTCATCTGTAATTTTAAAAATTACTCTGTCATCGCTCCAGTTAACAATACTACTTTTCATTAAATAATGACCATTAATATTAATCTCACCAACGTTATTACCTAAATTATATCCTTTAATTGTAATTATATTTTTATGAGAAGCAGGCATTGGTGATATCTCATAGATTACAGGCTTTAAATAAAACAAAAATCCAGAAAAAATGAATAGGCCAAAAAAAATTAGAAAAACTAGAATTAAAACAAAATACCTGCTCTTGAAAAAGATTGCCAAAAACTAACCTCTTTTAACCTCAGTTCCCTCTTGAGTATCAATTAACACAAACCCTTTAGAACAAAAATATTCCCTAATCTCATCAGCCCGCTTAAAATCTTTTCTTAACTTAGCAAGACGCCTCTCCTCTAATAAAGCATTCATAGTCTCATCAAGAGTAATTCTATCCTTATTAATCTCTCTAAGCACTCCTTCCTTTAAACTCAAGGATAAAACTTCATCAAACTTAAAGACAAGTTTAAGTCTTAAAATAATATCTAAATCATCATTTTTGATAATATCCCATAACAATGCCAATACCTGAGGAATATTTAAATCCAAAGCTATTTTTTCCAAAAAATTATTATAATATTCATTCCCTAGATCAGATTCAATATTGCCATCATATTTGTAAAATAATGACATATCAGATTGATTTAATGACGAATAAAGAAAAGTTAACTTACTAAGCATATTCTTTCTAGCCGCCCTACAGGCCCTCAAATGGTCAAAAGCAAACTTAAGTTGAGTTCTATAATGTGCCGTTAAACAAAAATACCTAAAGTCTAAAGGTGAGAATCCATTATCTTCTAAATCCTGCATAGTAATAAAATTACTATTTGATTTTGACATCTTTTCATCTTCCATAATTAAAAATTCACTATGGACAAATATGTCACACCATTTTTTATTTAAATAACATTCCATTATCGCTATTTCATTAATGTGATGCACTCCAATATGATCAACTCCACCTAAATGGATATCAAGATTACTTTTAAAATAATCCAAATTCATTGCAGCACATTCTAAATGCCAACTTGGGTAGCCAAAGCCCCAAGGAGAATCCCATTTCATTTCCTGGTCTTTGAATTTTGAATTTGTAAACCACAAAACAAAATCTAATTTATTCTTTTTTAATGTATCTACCTCAACTCTTGAAATAGAAAAACATCCAGCATGCTCTAGATTAATACCTGCCATCTGCCCATAACTTTTAAAACGAGAAGTATCAAAATAAACATTACCATTTACAAAATATGTAAATCCATTCTTTTCAAGGACTTTAACCATCTCTATCATACTTTCAACATATTTACTTGCAATAAGCACTTTATCAGGATAAGCTATATTTAATTTTTCACAATCACGAAAAAAAGCTTCTGTAAAAAAATTACTAATTTCATAAACCGTAAGTCTTCTCTCTCGGGCAGCCTTAACTACTTTATCTTCTCCCCCATCAAAATCACCCGTTAAATGACCAATATCAGTAATATTCATTGCATGATTAACATCATATTTCAATAACCTTAAGGACTTAATAAGAATATCTTCAAAAATATATGTCCTAAGATTGCCTATATGAGCATAATTATAGACAGTAGGGCCACAAGCATATACCTTAGTATTTGTCAAATTTTTTACTTCAAATAAACTCTTTGTCTTTGTATTATACAATTTAAGAAACATTATATCCCGCGAAAATTAACTCTAAAAATCAAAAATACCACAATAAATCGTAATTAATGTAACCTCTACATAACTTACTATACAAGTTTAGTATATTTAAAAAAATTTGACAAATTGAGCACAACTAAATCCAAATAAATTTTAATCCAAATTTGAAAAAAATAATAATCCAATATAAAATTAAGAAACATGTTTAACAATATAAATAATTTCCTTAAACAAATTAGTATTAAACCCACAACAGAAAATCTTGCAAATCATACAACTTATAGAATAGGGGGATTTTGTAAATTATTTTTAGCCCCTAAAACAATAAAAGACACAGAACACATATTCAGCATGGCAATAAAAGAAAAAGTCAAAATATTTGTTCTAGGGGGGGGCTCCAATCTACTAATCAACGATGAAAAAGATATTAATTTCCCTATAATATACACTGGCTACTTAAATAAAATTGAACTCAAAGATAATCAAATTACTGCTGAATGCGGAACTAATTTTGACGATCTATGTAATTTTGCATTACAAAATGAACTAAGCGGATTAGAATTCATATATGGGATCCCGGGAACACTTGGGGGGGCAATCTGGATGAATGCCAGATGTTTTGGAAACGAAATTTCTGAAATATTAGATCAGATTGTTTTTGTAGACGAAAATGGAAAAACCATTTGCAAAAAATTTAAAAAAAATGAATTTGCATATAAAGTTTCACCATTTCAAAATAAAAACACGGTAATATTAAAAGCAACCTTAAACCTGAAAAAGGGAAATAAAAAATATATTGAAGAGAACATGCAAAAAAATAAACAAAATAGAAAAGAAAAAGGACATTACCTCTTTCCAAGTAGTGGCAGTATTTTTAAAAATAATAAAAACTTTTTCAAGCCTACTGGAAAAATAATTGAAGAATGTAACTTAAAAGGACTACAAATTGGGGGGGCAAAAGTATCCCATTACCACGGTAATTTTATTATAAATGATAATAACGCCACTGCAAAAGATGTCAAAACTTTAATAGAAAAAGTAAAAACTGAAGTTCAAGTAAAAACAGGTTTTTTACTTGAAGAAGAAGTGCTCTATATCGGGTTTCACGATAAAAATTCACAATAAAAATTTTATAAATAAATTTATTATTGAATGATTTATTGTATTTACATATCACGCAATTCATTATTAATGTTATCAACAATACCCTTCATCTTAGAAACACTTTCTTTATATCCATCAATTAAAGATATATATTCACGCAAAGACTCTAATGCATCTAAACTCATCTTAGAAATCTTAAATTCATTTAAATCATTATTTAAATTATTAAACTTCCCACTTATAACAAAATAACTGTTAAATATTTCCTTACACATATTCTTAGTATCTTTAATTTTAATATCATGAGATAAATATTTATCCTTAAATTCTTCAATCTCTTTTACATGCTTAGCAAGAGTAGCAATAATTCTTTCGTGTTGTACAGAATTATTATCAATATTATCTTGGATATCAATAAAATCCTTATAAATAGCATCAATCTCTGAACTTATACCTGAAATGATACTATTCACTATCTTAAGCTCATCCTTAATAGTTGATGAATATTTTCCGGAATTAATGGCCAGTTTTCTAATCTCTTCTGCAACAACCGCAAAACTTTTGCCGGCATCTCCAGCCTTGGCCGCTTCAATGGCTGCATTCATTGCAAGCATATTAGTCTGAGCTGATATTAATACCAATAGCTTATTTGCACTCTGAAGGTTATTAGTTTGAGACAAAAGTTCAGAAAAATTCTTGTTAACACTCTCAAAAACAGAATTCAATTCAAAAACCTTACTCTTGATATTATCAACACTTGCAGAACTTGATGTAACAACTTTATTAAAAAGTTCCAAATTCTTATCTATTCCATAAAAAGAATTGGCATTCTCTTCAAATTTAGTAGCAATATCCAATATGTTTTTATTATGCTCACTAATGGGGTTGGATATCGACTCAAAATCCTTTAAAATATTCACAACTTCTCTCTCAAACTTAGAAAAAACATCTCCTATTCTATCGTAAGTAGCAAGACTAGTATGCACCTTATTTACACTTTCATCAGGTATGCTTACCTCATTCAGACACTGTCTCATGTCTTGCAAATAAATCTTAATGTTATCTCCAATGCTAGCAATTTTTGCAAAAAATTTATCAAATTCAGCACTAATATAAGCAAAAATAAAAGATTATACCGAATTTCTAAATCAGGATTGTCAAGATTTAAAATATCCTCTCTTATTTTTTTATATTTAAGCAAAGTCTTAAAATCTCCAATAAAAGGCAAAACAAGCTTATTGCAAAAATAAAACATAATTAGATAAGCAAAAAATATAAATCCTAAGAAAAAAATTGCATTTGACTGAAACCTAAAAGGAAGATGCCTCATATTTAACATAATGCCTTGAATGCCATCTCCATCAACTCTTGCAGTGCTTAAAACATAAGAAAAAGTTTTGTGCTTTAAAACATCTCTAGAAATATTAGGCTGTTCCTTGACAAGATCTATAACCTTGCTTAGTATACTGCTTTTATAGTTTTCTGAAAAATCATTAATATTCAGGTCATCAAGTTTTAATAATAAAGGATTAAACTCCCTATCAACCACAAAAAATTCATAATTTGCATTGATAAGCTTAAGATAAGAATTGAATTGGCTCTCAATATCAAAAAATAAATTATCAAAATAAACAAAAAAACAGATCACGCCTAAAACATCAGAATTATTATTCATAACCGGCATGCTTACAACCGAATAAAGTTTATTCCTTATTCTCTTATAACTTGAATAATATGTCACTCGATTCTTTGCGGGAATTAAATAAATTGGATCTTGAGTAATATCATTTATACCCAAGAATGAAAAGTTTTTATTTGAAATTAAAATATTTTGACCAAAAGGAACATAAAAAATACCTTCCAAAGAATTCGCCTCAAGAGAGATATGACCTAAAACTTTGCTTATCTCCTTAAATCCACCGGAACTTAAAAACAGAGCAATACTTGTGTCCAAATCCATAACACGCAAATCAACACTTTTAATAAAACTATTTGCAACATTATGAAAAACACTTAATACCTTGTTATCCTTAATGAGATCTTTTAAAACCCCAACAGCATTATCATATTTATTTTTTATCTGAAACGCCACATTATTTGATAACAGTTTAAAATCAGATTCAACACGCTCCAAATATCTATTTTTATAGTTTAAATAAGCTTGACCTAAAAACAATAAACCAAAACAAACAAAAATAAAAAATATGAAACAGATAAGAAAACTCATATTTTTTAATTTAACATTGACTAAATTCTCACCCATAAAAAAATTTCTCCAATAAATCAAACCTATAAAAATAAAATTTCAAGCTATTTTAAAGCATATAGCACCCTCTAAGTGCCACATAAATAATCAATATAATAATATATTTTATTATTCTATATATGTAGTATTATATAATAAAACGTATATAATACTAGTTAGTTATAATATTTTGTAGAAAGTTTTGTGAGGCCGTAAATGAAAAAAAATCATTCCAGTTCCACTCTTTTTTATAAATTTAATATTGTTATTGTAATTTATACAATTATTATTGCTACAATCATTTTCCTACTGTTAGATCATGGGTATAAAAAAATAATAACAAAAGAACTTCAAAGTTTCACAAAATTCGTCAACAATATCATGATAAGAAGTTTCTCTAGAGACACAAGAAATATGTTAATCGCCATTGATAAATTTGTTAAAAATAGTCACCCGAATTTGAATACACAAAAAAATGCCCCCTTAACAAATATAATATCCACTGACCATTTAAGCTTATTCCCATCATACATCAAGCTAGTAGAATATACAGACAAAAACGGAAAAATATTATATTCAAACAATGAGAAAAGATTAAACTCTTACATAAATTTACAAGAAATGAAAGCTGACAATAATGCAGATGCTCATAATACACTTCTATTAAGCCAAGATTTAATAATGATAAATAATAAATCATATGTGCCTATTCTTTATAAGCTTCCCCAAACGGAGCCAAATGGTTTCAAAACTACAAATAATTCCCAAATTTCAAAACAAGATATGCTTAGCAAGCATAATGGATATGTCGTTTTATATGTAGATATATTAGAACAGATAAGGACACTAAGAAACAATATATTTCTGCTTTTAGAGAGATCTTTATTAGAAAGGCACAACAACCACAAAAGCTCCCATTACTTCCAAATATATGCGATCAACAATAAAGGAGATATTTTTGGTGAACAAGATGAAGAGACGCTTAAACCTATTAAATTATCCATTTCTGTATTGCTTGAAAATAATACAGAAATGACAAATTCATTATTAAATGCAATAAATCAGAGAAAAAGCAACTATAGCGCCAGTTTCAATAACAATATAATATCTATTATAAGACTTACATCTTCACCTTGGTATTTAGCAATAAGAATGAATTATAATCACATATTTTCACATGAACTACAAAATATCAAATTAATGTCAATATCAACAATAATATTACTCGTAATATTATTTATATTAATTATGATCATCACAATCAAAAAATTAATCATATCAAAAATAGAAAAACTTAATGATATTATTCCAAAAGTCAAAGAGGGCGACCTCACAATCAAAATTGCATCAAAAGGAAAAGACTCAATAAGTGCAACAATAAATCATTTCGGACATTTCATTGAAAATCTAAAAAATGTAATAAATTCACTACAAGGTAGAGTAAGATTGCTAAAAGAAAACGGTGACTTACTATTTAATGAAATAAATAAAGCTTATGATACAATAACAAATTCAAATAAATATATAGAAAAAACACAAGGTGAGATAGAAAAACAAGTTGAGTTCATTTCAAATACAACAAACACAATAGAAAACTTATCTAAAAATATTTCATCGCTTGACAACTCAATTGAAACCCAAGCTGCAAGTGTTGAAGAATCATCCTCAGCTATTGAAGAAATGATAGGAAGCATACAATCAGTTACAGAAATAACACAAAAAGCTGCAAAAAGCACAGAAGAACTTAAAGTATTTTCCGATGATGGTAGAAAAAAACAAGAAGAAGTTATTATGCGCATCAAAGATATTTATAAAAATTCAACAAGACTCCAAGAAGCTAATGCATTAATATCGTCCATAGCAAGCCAAACTAACTTGCTATCTATGAATGCCGCTATTGAAGCGTCTCATGCAGGGGAAGCTGGGAAAGGTTTTGCAATAGTAGCAGAAGAAATTAAAGACCTTGCAGAGCAAGTAACGTCACAATCTGAGTCAGTTGCAGCATCAATAAATGAAATAATGGATTCAATAAATCAAACAGTAAAAACATCCGAGCTTACAAATAAAGCTTTCAATCAGATATTTAATTCAATTAATCTTGTAGTTCAAGTGATAGAAGAAATCAATCACACCATGCAAGAACAATCAATTGGCAGTCAAGAAATTTTAAAAGCCTTGAATACAATGAGAGAAATAACATATGAGGTAAAAATAGGATCTAATGAAATGTTCAGAGGGAATAAAGAGATAATCAAAACGGTTTCCGTTCTAGAAGAAATTAATATCACGGTTTCAAATTCAATGAAAGGATTAAAAGAAGAAATTAAAAAACTAATAGAAGCAATTGAAAGCATCAGAACTTTTGGAACAACAAACTCAGATCATATCGCAGAAATCAAAACAGATACAAATCAATTCAAAACAAAATAGATAAAGGCAAAATTATGCAAAATAAAATATTTTACATCACAGATAAATACCTAAAAACTTCTTTAATGCTCTTTCCAATCTTTGCCTATACAAAAAATTTCTTAGAAGGCATCATAATATCAATTTGGATTTCAATCTGTATTTTACTCCCAGCAATAATTATTAAACAAATAGGTGGTAGACTTAGAAAGCAAATATTAGCAATTTATCTGCTAATAATAGGAATTATTGTAAGCTTAACTTACCTATTTATGTATTATGCAACTCCTATTCTTTATGAAAATTTAAGATTCTCAATCCCCATTTTAATAGTCATAATAATCTCATTTCACAAAAATGAACCTTTTAAAAACTTAAAAGACTCAGCAGAAATATTCCAATACTCTAAATTACCAATAATAATATTCATATCACTAAGCACAATAATTTCACTTTTTAGAGAAATATTAAATACTGGCAGCCTAAAATTTTTCAACATTAAATTATCAATCATTAAATATAGCAATAGCCTTCAAACACAAGCCTATAGTTCAAATGTTTTCCTAATAGCATCCTTAGCTTTCTTGTTAATTAACATATTAATAAATATCAAAAGGAAAAAAAATGATCAATAAAATAAAAAAAGATTTGAAGAACAAAATTAGCAAAACTATAAAAACAATGGCATTAAGAGAAAACATTAATATTTCAACAATAAATATTGTAATGCAAAAACCTCCAAAAAGTGAAATGGGGGATTTATCAATACCAATATTTGAATTTAGTAAAATCTTAAAACGCAATCCATCTATAATTATTGCAGAGCTTATCAAACAGATTGAAAATCAATATGAAATTGATTCAATGGGGCCTTACTTAAACATCAAATTCAACAGAAAAGAATACATTGAAGACACAATCAAAAAAGTCAATGAACAAAAGGACAAATATGGAACAAATAATACACTTCAAAACAAAAAAATAATAATAGAATTTTCATCACCAAATACAAACAAACCATTACATATAGGACATCTTAGAAATGACATTATAGGAGAAAGCTTATCAAGAATATTAAAAGCTTCTGGTGCAAAGGTAACAAAAATAAACCTGATCAATGATAGAGGAACACACATCTGCAAATCCATGCTCGCTTACAAAAAATTTGGTAATAATACGACTCCTGAACTCTCCTTCAAAAAAGGAGATCATCTTATAGGTGATTTCTATGTAAAATACAATGAATATGCTAAAGACAATGAAATAGCAGAATCTGAAATACAAGAATTGTTGTGTCAATGGGAAAAAGGCGATACAGACACTGTACAACTCTGGAAAAAATTAAACAAATGGGCAATTGAGGGCATTAAAGCAACTTATGAGCTTACAAACATCACATTCGATAAAATTTACCTTGAAAGCGAAATATTTAAGCTTGGGCGAGAAATTATACTTAAAGGATTAGAAGAAGGTTTATGCTATAAAAGAAAAGATGGTGCAATATGCATTGACATACCTACAGAAGAAAATGAAATCACTAATCAAAAGTTTAAACAAAAAGTACTCTTAAGAGCCAATGGTACATCTATTTATTTAACTCAAGATTTAGGAAATATAGTAACTAGAAAAAATGAATTTAATTTTGACGAAATGATCTATGTAGTTGGAAGTGAACAAGTTTATCATTTTAAAACTTTATTTTATGTTGCAAATAAATTGGGTATCACAAAAGAGAACAATCTCAGACACTTATCATATGGCATGGTAAACCTGCCTGAAGGTAAAATGAAATCAAGAGAAGGCAATGTAATTGATGCTGACAATCTAATTCATGACCTAAAAAACCTGATTATACTAGAGCTAAAGGATAGAAATTTCCACAAACAAAATCATCAACAAATTGCATTAAATATATCATTAGGGGCTCTTCATTATTATTTACTCAAAACGACAATACACAAGGATATACTCTTCAACAAAGAAGAAAGTCTATCATTCACTGGGAATTCGGGTCCATATATTCAATATGTAGGAGCAAGAATTAATAGTATTCTTGAAAAGTATGATGAACTAAATTTATCTTATAAAAAATCTAACAACAATATTGATTTTGCTCTTTTATCAAATGAAAAAGAATGGGAAATAATCAAGATTATATCTGAATTTGAAGAACATATAATTAAAGCTTCAAAGGATCTTAATCCTTCCGTTATAGTTAATTATTCTTACTTACTTGCAAAAAGTTTCAGTACATACTATCAAGACACAAAAATAATAGATCAAGATCTTGAACTTACGCATGCAAGAATAATCTTATCAAAGACAGTTTTACAAACAATAAAAAATTGTATGAATTTACTTAACATTCCCTACATGCAAAAGATGTAGTTGTCAAAACTCAAGTGTCAAATCCACAATTAAATTTATACCATCTTATTCTACACACATTATAATAACTCGCAATCATCTTTACTAAAGATTGACATTATTTTTTTATGATACTTCTCAAATATATAATATCTCTTAAGCTTAAGAGTATTAGTAAGCTCCTCGCCAATAACAAAGGCATCTCGTAATAAAACGAATCCAGCAATTTTTTCAAAGCTCTTAAATCCAGACTTAGAATTCACTATATCTGAAACACATTTAGAATAAAGTTTGTTAACAGACTCATTGGATATTAAATCATCATAAGAAGAAAACACTACCTCATTAGAGGTAGCCCACTTCTCAAGAATTTCAAAATTAGGCACAATCACAGCGCCCAAAAATTTTTGATCTTGCCCTACAACCACAACATTCTCAATAAACAAAGATTTAGATAAAGCTCTTTCAATAGGTTCAGGTTCAATATTTTCTCCACCTCTTAATACAATTGTATCTTTAGTTCTTCCAACAATTGAAATTTCATTATTAATTGTTGCACAAACTAAATCACCTGTCTTAAACCAACCATCTCGTGTCAAAACTTCTTTTGTTGTAGCTTCATCTTTAAAATAACCACTCATAACCTGAGGAGACCTTACCCAAAGTTCACCTTTCTCACCAGGAAGCAAAGAATTGCCATTGCCATCAACTACTCTATACTCAACATCTGGCAATAAAGGGCCAACGGTATTTGCAACAGGTGTCTTAAGACGTCTTACACTCAAAACGGGTCCCGTTTCTGTCAGACCATAACCTTCAAGCACTAAAATACCCACAGTTTTGAAGAAATAATCAACATAATCTATCAAAGCCCCACCGCCAGAAATACCAAATTCAAATCTTCTTCCAAATGCCTTCTTAATTTTTCTAAAAATTAAAATATGACCTAAAAATTTAAGAGGTGAAATTAAAATTAATCCAGTAAGAAAAATAATTTTCTTTAAAAATGAAACTAAAAAATTTGACTTCTTATAAACAGGAACAAGTCCTAAAATTTTTTCATTAAGCTTTACATAAATCATTCCCACCTTTAAGAAAAAATTAAATAAAACTCTCTTAAAAAATGATTCTGATACTTTTTTAATAATACCGCTCCTGATACCCTCCCAAATTCTTGGAACAGAAATAATTGCAGTAGGATTTAAAGCTGCAAAATCTTTAAGTAAAATAGGTCCTATAGGTTTTGAATAAGCAATTGCTATGCCACTAAGGATAACTATATATTCACAGGTTCTCTCAAATGAATGCCAAAGAGGAAGAATAGAGATCATTATTTTCCCCGGTTCAAGGGTAGGCAAATAATCATGGATCCTATCTAATTGAAAGATAAAAGACTCATGACGAAGTACAACTCCTTTAGGCAATCCTGTAGTCCCTGATGTATATATTATGGTAGCAATATCTTTTCCAGAAACCTTTTCAAGCTCAAGGTCAAACATCTTAGGATTATCTTTCAAATACTCATACCCCAAGCTTAGCAGTTTCTTATAAGAGATAATCGTAATATCTCCCAATTTATCTTCATAAAGTTTATTGTCATCAATAATAACAACATGTTTAATAAATTTAAGCTCATGTTTTTTAGAAAGGATTTTTTGAAGCTGTTTGGCATTCTCCACAAAAACAAAACTGGACTCAGAATGATTCATAATATAAGATAATTCATCTTCAGACGAATCATTACCTCTTGGAACATCAACACATCCTAAACTCATAACAGCAACATCAATAACAATCCATTCTCTTCTTGAATCAGAAATAAGAGCTACTCTTTCACCTTTTTTAATACCATAATGCAAAAGACCACATCCAATACTCTTAACTTCACTCCAAAAATCAGAGTATATCTGCTTTTTAAAATCCTTAGACTCATTTTCCCTATAAATAAAAATATCAAGCTCACCATAAAGTCCTACAACTTCCCTAAAACGCTTGGGTACGGTATCCAACATAAATCCTCCTTAATTAATTTAATAAAAAGAGCAAAACACTAACAAAAATATTATAAAAACCATGAACAAAAATTGCATAATATATATTTTTATATATTAAATATATATAAGATAAAATTCCCCCAAAAATTAATGTAACAAAAAAACCAATAAAACCATAATATAAATGTCCATAAGCAAAAATAATACTACTCAAAAGTGCTGCAACCAACGAAGCAATCCCCATTTGCTTAAGTTTGGTAATAATAAAAGCTCTATAAAATAATTCTTCAATGCCTCCTGTAAAAAGAGATGTAATAGCCATTAAATAAAGCGATGTTTTGCTACCTATATTCCATACAAAATCAATTTCATCTGACTTAGACCATAAATGTAATAATCCTGGGAAAAAATATGCAATACATAAAACTATACCTAATAGGCAAAAAATACAAATAAGCAACTTAACAAAAACCAAAAATGCTTGCCAAATAAATACGAACTTAAACTCGGGTATCAAAAACTCGTCCCTAAAATCATAAGAACTTGTTAACCTAGCAAAATGCACAACAAAAAAAATCAAAAAAGCGCTATATAACCAATAATAATAATGATTTTGAATTGAGTTCCAAAGATTAACATTAACATTATCAAAAGGCGAAATACAAGTAATTATAAAATAAGATAGTATAAGTTCTAAAAAAGCATATTTTAAAGGGTACTTATTTAACAATGTCATAATAAATTATAGATATATAAATAGAAGATTGTCAAACTTCATAATAATTAACGTTTTAAAATGAGCTGACATATTTTTGATATATTTAATATATACTTAACTTAAGAGAAAATTTCAGTGATTTTATTATTTATAATAAGCGCATCAACTTTATTAACAAAATATTACTTAAACTTAAATCCATTATATTTAAATTTAATCTTAATGTTAATTTTCTTAATAAAAAGAAATGCCCATTTATCTCTAACATTTATGATTAGTATAAGCTTGCTAATCATCTTTGAAATCAGCCTAAATTTTAAAAGACTTAATGATAATTTGTATCAAGTAGTCAATATCACATATCTTACAAAATACTTAAAGATTAAAATTGAAGCAATAGATGGACTTGGTCAAAAACATAAATTCATATTCAAAAATATTAAAAATAAATATTGTATTGGGGATATAATTAAAATTCAAAATAATAAAATACAACTTATCAAAAGACCTCTGTTAGTAAAAATCAGAGAAAAATATAATGAGGTAATAACTCGGTTTTTAAACTCAATCAGCATCAAATATTCTCATTTTTCAAAAGCAATTCTAACAAATAATAAATCGGATATAACAAAATATGAAAGTCTAATATTTCAAAAAGCAGGCATATCACATATCTTGGTGGTATCTGGTCTACATTTTTATCTAATTTATCTTATAATCTATTACTTACTTCTTATAGTCAAAAGTGAAAAACTTAAATATGCAATCTTAAGTATAATACTACTCAATTACCTAATATTAACAAACTTTTCTCCGGCTGCACTAAGAGCATTTATAATGATAGAAACATTTATGCTCTACAAATCAGTGTATGGAAAAATTAACCTGCTTAGCACATTGTCAATCAGTTTTATAATAAATGCCATAATATTACCACACACACTAAATTCAATAGGATTAAAGTTGTCTTATCTTGCAGTACTTGGGATATCAATTTCTCTTATCATTAATCAAAGATATAAGTTAAATAAGTTTATATCGCCAATTTTTACAACCCTCTTAATTCAAATCTCAATAGCTCCAATTCTTTATGTTAATGATTTAAATCTCCAACCAATATCAATACTATCAAATCTAATCATTACTCCTTTAATGCTAATGTTTCTCATAATAACAATATTGAGTTTAGGAGCCTATATCGTAAACACACACCTGTTTTTATTCTTTGATCTAATAAACACCTATATAGTCAAAACAATACAAGACACAGCTATTATCTTTAGCAAATTTCCAGCAATTCAAAATCATAACATAAGAATATTTTTAATCTTAAGCATACTAACGATAATTTATATGATTTATAAATTAGAACAAGAAAAAAGATGCCTCAACAGAATCATAAAATACTAAAAAAATCCTAAATACAATATGCTATTATCTTTAATATGTATGAACATAAATTATAACAGTATCAATAGTATCAAAAGTGTACTTGAAAACAAAAATATAGCTCCACGAAAAATATGGGGACAAAACTACTTAATTAATGAACATATAAGAACAAAAATCATAGATGCGCTTGAAATTAAAAACAATGATAAAATTTGGGAAATAGGACCAGGACTTGGGGCAATGACAATTATCTTACTTAAAAAAGCAAATTTTCTGACAGTTTTCGAAATTGATCCTAAGTACTCAGAAATTTTAAATGAAAAATTTGGTAAATTTAAAAATTTTAAGTTGGTAGAAGGTGATTTTTTAAAAACATACAAGCAAGAACAAAAAAACATTAACAAAATATTTTCAAATTTGCCTTATAACATTGCATCAAAAGTAATATCAATACTTATTGAAGATGAAATCTTAATTCACATGGTACTAACGGTACAAAAAGAACTGGCAGATAGAATGCTTGCAGAAAGGGGGAATAAAAATTATTCATCATTTACGGTACTAGTTCAATCACATTTTAATGTAATTAAAATAATGGATATTGATAAAAAGAATTTTTATCCAATTCCTAAAGTAAAATCAACGACACTTAAGCTCATTCCTTGCAAAAAGGCAATTAAAGATTTTACATTATTCAACAAATTGGTCAGAACAGTATTCACAAGTCGCAGAAAAAAAATTAAAAATACAATTGTTAATTTTATTCAAGATAAAAATATTCTTGAAGCAGACTTCTTAAAAAAATTCTTAAATAAAAGACCTGAAGAAATTTCTGTCAAAGAATTCATTGACATTTCCAATAAACTAACTACAGATCATCAAAGCACTTGCTAATACGATATCATCTACAGAACAACCTCTTGATAAATCACTAACAGGATTTTTAAGACCTTGCAAAAAAGGCCCATAGGCTTTAGCAGAAGCTAATCTCTCAACAAGTTTATATCCAATATTGCCAGACTCCAGACTAGGAAAAATCAGTACATTTGCATCACCTGCAACCAAGGAATTACTACATTTTTTATCTGCTACACTTTTGACTAAAGCCGCATCAACTTGCAATTCGCCATCAATAATTAAATCCGCGCATTTACCTTTCACAATCTCTAAGGCACCTCTTACCTTTTCAACTTCCACAGAATGAGCGGAGCCTTTTGTAGAAAAGCTTAAAAGAGCAACTTTTGGCTCAGCACTAAAAATATTCTTAAATGAATTGGCGCTCTGTATTGCAATTTCTGCAAGCTGCAAAGAATCTGGACTGATCACTACAGCGCAATCAGCAAACAATAAAATTCCATCATACCCAAAACACGACGTATTAAACTTATTTAAAACATTGCCGGTATCCATAATCATAAAAGAAGACACAAGTTTAGTATCATCAAGTTTAGGAAGTATTGTAAATACATTCTTTAAAACTTTAGCAGAAAGTGCTAAGGCACCACAAACACATGTTTTAACCTCGCCAAGTCTTACCATCATCATAGCAAAAACAATTTCATCTAAAAGCTCTGCCCTAGCTTTATTTAAAGTTAATTTACTATTATGTCGTAAACTATAATATTCATCTAAATACCAATTCAAATTTTTAAAAGATTTGGGGTCTATAACTCTTATCATCGCTAGAATATCATCTCTAGCTCCCACAAATTCTTTTAATATTCTAAAAACCTCATTTTCGCATCCAAGAAGCACTACAAGTCCTGCAAGTTTTTTCTTTAACAGGATAATAGTTGCCTGTAAAATCCTAACATCATTACTTTCAGGAAAAACTATACTAGCCTTATTGCCCCTCATCATCACAATTTTTTGCGCTTTACAATAAACATAATCTTTAAAATTAAAAGAAACCATAATACCTCATATATTACATAATTATCTTTAATAAAAGCATAAATTATTAATAAACAAAATGAATAAAATAACCTATTTTAGTATTAAAATATGAATATATTACATCAAAAAAGGAAAATATAAATCAAGTGAAAAAAAAGAATCTAATTACAGCTGCATTACCATATGTCAACAACATACCCCACCTTGGAAATCTAGTGCAAGTTTTATCAGCAGATGCTTTTACGAGATATTCAAGAATGATGAATATAAAAACACTCTACGTCTGTGGAACAGATGAATATGGTACAGCCACAGAAACTAAGGCTATAATTGAAAAAACGACCCCTGAAGAACTATGCGACAGATATTATGAAATACACAAATCAATATACGAATGGTTCAATATCAAATTTGATATTTTTGGACGTACAACTAATAAATCCCATAAAGACATCGTACAAGATTTGTTTTTAAAACTAGAAAAAAATGATTATATCATAGATAAAGAGAGTGAACAATTTTTTTGTCAACAAGATCAAATATTCTTAGCGGATAGATATGTAACAGGAGGATGTCCAAATTGTCAGTATGATGCAAAAGGAGATCAATGCGATCGCTGCTCTAAGTTACTATCTCCAACTGAATTAATAAATCCAAAATGTATAATCTGCAAAAATACACCCATCATAAGAACAACTAAACATCTCTACATTGACCTACCAAAAATACAAAATGAGCTTGAACATTGGATTTGCACAACTAAACAAAATAAAAATTGGAATATTAATGCCACTAGCATAACAAATGCTTTCTTAAGAGACGGTCTTAAAGAAAGAGCAATAACAAGAGATTTAAAATGGGGCATACCAGTACCCAAAAAGGAATATGCAAATAAAGTGTTTTATGTATGGTTTGATGCACCAATAGGATACATTTCAATTACAAAAGAAGTTCTAAAGGATTGGGAATCATGGTGGAAAAATAATGAAGAGACAGATTTAGTACAATTTATCGGAAAAGATAATATCTTATTTCACACCATCATATTTCCTGCCATCATGCTTGGCAGCAAGGAAAACTGGACAATGTTAAGCAAGATAGCTTCAAGTGAATATTTAAACTATGAAAATCTAAAATTTTCAAAATCTGCAGGGACTGGTATATTTGGAAACGATGTCATGACCACTGGCATACCTTCTGATGTCTGGCGGTTTTACATATATTATAATAGACCTGAAAAATCTGATTTTCAATTTATGTGGGACGATTTTATGGAAAGAGTCAATAGTGAACTTATTGGAAATTTTTCAAACCTTGTTAATCGAGTATTAACATTCTACAAAAAATTTTTTGGGAACAAAATAGATAAAATAGATATAAAAGAAGATTTTTGGAAAGAAATCAATATTAAATATGATAAAACCCTTAATTTTTTCAAAAAAATAGAACTCAAATCGGCTCTAAAAGAAATTCTTGATATTTCAAGAACAGGTAATAAAATATTTCAAGATAACGAACCATGGAAAATAAAAGACAAATACCCTAATGAGACAAAAACACTATTATTGAATCTAATATATTTAATAAGAGATCTCTCCATTTTAATTTCACCTTTCATTCCTCACACAAGTGCCAGAATAAGGAAATTTTTTGGAGAGAGTTACGAAATTTCTCATACATTATTAGGAACAAATTTAGGTCTAAATACAATTCTATTTACAGAAGTACTATTTGCCAAACTAGAAAAAAAATTAATTGATAGCTTAAAAACACAATATTCAGGGAGAAGAGATATGCAAGATCAAGCAGCAAATAATCCAATAAATTTATTTAGTGAACAAGTATGCTTAAAAGTTGTTAAAGTTAAGACAATAGAAAGAAATCCAGATGCAGAAAAACTATTTATTTTAAAACTTGATGACGGGGGTTCTTCTGACGAAAAACAAATCGTAAGTAGTCTAGCGGATCATTACAAAGAAGAAGAATTAATTGGAAAACACATAATCATAGTTGATAATTTGAAACCTGCTAAATTTAGAGGAATAAGATCTGAAGGGATGTTAATTGCAACTGAAGATAAGAATAAAAATTTTAAAGTAATAATTGTAGAAGATTTTAAAGATAATCCTACCCCTGGAGAACGAATAATACTTGATAGTGACAGTGGTAAGGAGTTAAAATCTCCACCAAAGATTAGCATAGATAAATTCTTTAAAACTCAAATTGTAGCAGAAGATGGGGAACTTAAAATAAACGGTATTAATCTAATACTAGAGAATTCTAAAGAAAAAATACTATCTAAAGAAATTCCCAATGGAAAGGTGTATTAAATCTCAACTCAAGAAAAATAAACAGATATAACAAATACGATGAACATTAAAATAATAAGCATAGAAAGTTTAAACGAAAGTTACCTTCAAAGTAAACTATGGACAATTGTCAAAAAAACTACAAGCAATCAAAGCCCATGGAAAGCTATAGCCTTAAGTAGTAGTCATTTCAATAAAATTCTTGTTATGCAAAGAAGAATATTTGGAAACTTTTATTTAAGTTATATTGCTCATCCAGAATTTTCAAATAAAACAATCGCAGAAATTAATATAGATGAAATTAATATCCAAATTAAAAAGTTTAGTGAACAAATAAGACAATATTTACATAAAAATACTATCTTTGTACGATATGACTTGATGTTTTATACCTCACGAAACTTAAGAGAAGATTATATTCCATTCAAACTTAAATTCAAAAATCTCAAAAAATCATTTGACAACATACAGCCATCAAACACAACCATCATAGATTTAAACGATCCATTAGAAATCATTAAAGCTAAGATGAAAAAGAAAACAAGATATAACATAAATCTCAGCAGCAAAAAAAACATTACAGTTATCATAGATGATGACCTTAAATATTTTGATGAATTTTATCAACTTTATCAAGAAACATCACAAAGAGACAAATTTGCTATTCACTCAAAAGACTACATACAAGGGTTAATACAAGCATTTAAAGAAGATAAGAATTCCAAAATAAAACTAATAATTGCACTACACAATGAACAATTAATATCTGGAATTATTGTTGGTATATATAAAGATAAAGCCACATATCTTTATGGTGCCTCAAGTACAGAGAACAGACACTTAATGCCCAATTACGCGGTTCAATTTAAAACCATACAAATGCTTAAAAGCTTTGAAATAAAAGAATATGATCTTTTAGGAATCCCTCCAATTGCTGATGTAAAACACCCTTTATTTGGTCTATTTCAATTTAAAACTGGATTTGGGGGAAGGCTTATACACAGAGCTGGGTGCTACGACTTCGTATACAAAAAATTTTTATATCAAATATATACATTTCTTGAGATAATAAGATACGTCTACTATAAGGTCATAAAAAAAGACTTTAGTAAATGCTCTAAATTAGAGTATTTACTAAAGTCTTAAATTTCAATCCTCTATCAAATTCATTTTTAAAAAGCTCAAACGAAGCACTAGCCGGAGAAAACAAAACTATATCACCTTGAACAGCAATCTCTCTAGCATAATAAACACAATCTTCTAAAGTTGTAAAAATAAAATAATTAACATCATTATCTTCTAAAAATCGAACAATCTTTAAAGTAGCACTTCCCTTAAGTAAAATCCAAGTTTTAACCATACTTAAAATCTCACCAAAAGCTGTAAAATCAAGCTCTTTATCAGTCCCACCAGTAATAAGATTAATTAATCCTTCTGAAAACTTTAAACTTTTAACAGACAAAACTGTAGAATCAGGTATTGTTGATGCCGTATCATTATAATATTCAACACCTCTCAATTCTCTTACAAATTCCAAACGATGTTCAATTCCATCAAAATCAGCCATAATACTAGATACAACACTTAAATCCATGCATAAATATTTTGCAATAAACATTGTAATCATCTTAGAAAGCAATAGCACAAATTTTGATTCATTAAGAGTACCGATAGCCTCGTTATTTAAATAAACTACCCCTCTTTTAAAATAAAAGATATCATTTCCAAAATTGAAAGGCATAGTTTCTGAAAATAGAATTACCTTGGAGCTAGATTTAAATCTAGAAAAGTAATTATAATAAGCTTGATCTTGAGAAATTAAGATCCCCATATTTTGATTTATAAAAATCTTTGCTTTATCTTCTATATAATTAGCAAAGCTTGAATAATAATTTTGATGATCATAATAAATATTTGTAATAATGCTAATAATAGGACTTAAACTTTTAAGATTATGCAATTGCCAAGAAGAAAGCTCTAACACAATAGGCGAAGTTCCATCAAGTTTATCCATAAAACTCAAAGGGGATATTCCAATATTACCACCAAGTTTAGAATTTGGATACCAAGCATGCAAAACCTTATACAAAAGAGATGCAAGAGTTGATTTTCCCTTAGTGCCTGTAATAGCAATTATGGGATTACGATTAAACATCAAAAATAAACTAATATCAGTTTCAACTCTTTTTGCAAGTTTTAAATATTTATTATTAGATCTTACACCAGGATTTTTAATAACAATATCTGCTCTTTTAAAATCATCTTCATCGTGGCGTCCTAAAACATATCGTACTTTATCTCTAAACTGCTCCAAATCCCTAATGCTTGAAGCTAATTCCAGTTCACTTTTTAAATCAGTAATGACTAAATTGCAACCATGTTTTAACAAAAACTTGGCAACAGCTAATCCCCCCCATTAACCCCTAAACCCATAATCAAAAGATTTTTATCCTTTATTTCATTTAAACACACAACACAAATATTATAACAAAATAATTAACCCGTTTTAATAGAT
This sequence comes from Borrelia tillae, assembly GCF_055693965.1. Classification (NCBI taxonomy): domain Bacteria; kingdom Pseudomonadati; phylum Spirochaetota; class Spirochaetia; order Spirochaetales; family Borreliaceae; genus Borrelia; species Borrelia tillae. The sequence continues at coordinate 608,366 of NZ_CM146346.1, read as the reverse complement.
TTAATCCACTTAATACTATAAAAATAAGGCAAAGAGATACTAAACTTAATTATATCTTCAAGAGTAGGGATAAAAACAATAAGTTCAAATGGAATGCGTGTATAGTTTGCTAAAAAATATGCAATAGGAATAGTATAAATTAAAGTCACAGAACCTTCCATAATAGCTCCAAAATTTGGTGATGCGCCTGCACGAAAAAACCCAAATAAGTATTGAAACGCAAGTGATGTAAAAAAAACTGAAATAGAATAATATCTTAACATAACACCCATGAGCTCTGAATATTCCAATTGATAAAAAATATAGGGAGCTATAAATGATAAAGCAAACATAAAAAAAGAAGTCAAAACAGCTAGAATCAACCCTATTCTGCTTAAATAGATCGCAACCGACATGATTTCTTTTTTATCATTATTCATCTCATGTCCCATAATAATATTAACAGCAAAACAAAAAGCATAAATTATATTAAATCCAATAAAATAAATAGAAAACGTTATACTATAAGCTGCATATTTCGCCGTATCAATTCTTGCAAAAATTGCACTTAAGACAAAGTATCCCAAATACCAAATAAAGTCATTTAAAAAAATTGGAACGAACACTTTAATTAATTCAGAAAATATTACAGGATTAATTTTTAAATTTGAAAACTTAAGATGAAAATGTGAATTTATATTAAAAACGGTATAAAGAAGATAAAAAATAAGTTCAATCAAACGAACCAACGTAGTTGCAATAGCAGCACCAACTACTCCCATATTAAACACAAAAATAAATAAATAGTTCAAAACTATATTAATAATAACTGAAATAACAGAAGTAACAATTTGAATTTTAGTTATTTTGACAACTTTAAGTGAATTAGCAATAATTCCCTTAACAACTGCAAATATAAAAGAGTAAACAGCAATGTTAAGATAAGATACTCCATAAAATATAGCAATTGGATCATCAGATAATAAACCAATAAAAAAATATGAATAAAATAGTGAGATCACTATAAATAAAAATGAAAATAATAAAAGGATTACAATACTAATAAAAAACGTATTTTTAAAATTATCGAATTTGCCTTGGACATATTGTCTTGTTGCCAATATATTATAAGCTCCCATTACTGCAAAGGCAATAGTATTAAAAAGTTCAAACAATTTATTTGCAAGAGATACGCCAACAACAGGATAATCACCAAGATAAGACACCATAATATTATCTGTAAATGCAACAATATTAAATAAAAATAACTCAATGGCCGTGGGAATGGCAATATTTAAAATATCACGACATACACTGCTTTTTTTGGATTTGCTTAATAAATACACAACCCCCTCCTAAACACAAAAACAGTAAGTCTTCAAATTGTCAAAAAATAGACGAATTTAACTTAAAAAATATACTATAGAAATGTAGCAGGAATCCTTTTATTAAATAAAACCAAAATGAATTTAAATTCATTTTGGTCATAAATATTCTAGGTACCAGCATAACACATTTTAAGGATTAAGTCAGTTCTTCATAATGAATTTCCTTTATCCAATTATCTTTAAAAAACTCTATTAAAATAAATATATTTTTAATAATCTCTTCAAGATTAACAATAAAAACTATTAATGGTAATCTAAAATTAGTAAAAAAAACTAAAAAATAAGCAATGGGTAATGTATAAAAAATAATCACTCCTATCTCAATACAAAAACAAATATTAGGAATTCCACTAGCCCTAAAAGTACCAATAAGTACCTGGGTTGTAAAACCCTTAAAAACAACAATACTTGCAAAAATAAGAATAAATGTACTTACAAGTTCAGGATAATCCAAATTATTAAAAATAATAGGAACAATTTTAGATACCAAACAAAGAATAAACGCCACAAAAAACCCTGAAAGAATTCCAATAAATGATAAAAATATTCCCAATTCTCTAACATGTTCCCTATCATTTGCCATTAAATGACCAATAATAACACCAGTTGCAACTCCCATTCCATGCATTATAACAAAGCATAAATCCAAAAGATTAGATGCCACTGCAAAAGATGCATACTCACTACTTCCAAGTCGAGCATAAAAAGCATGTAGAATAGTTATACTTAAAACCCAACAAATTTCATGTAACAAAACAGGAATTAAGATTTTCAAATAGGCTATTTTGATATTCTTTGAAACGACAAAATCTCTTATTTGAAGATAATAATAAGAATTTACATACCAAAAATTATAAAAAAAATAAAAAGCAAACTCAATAATTCTAGCAATCAAAGTAGCATAAGCTGCTCCACTTATTCCCATACCAAATCTAAAAATCAAAATGTAATTTAAAATAATATTAATTATTACAACACATGTGGTAATAATTAAGGGAATTTTAATATCTTTAATACTCTTAAACCCCATGGCGGATAAAAAAGAATAAGGCATAAAAATATAGGAAACAGCAACAATTCTTAAGTAATCTTTGCCAAAATTTAAAGACCCATCCTCTTTCACAAATAGTTTAATAATCTCCCTTGAAAAAATAAAAGATATGCAAAAGAAAATAATTCCAATAGTCATCCCAATCATCAAAGCATAAGCAAACACTTGCTTAACATGCATAAATTTTCTCTTAGAAAATGCTTGAGATACATAAGTACTAAGCGTACTGCCGAGTCCAAATATAACAATAAAGAAAAGAAAAGTTATTCGATTGGCAAGAGAAACTCCTGTTACTTGATAAGACCCCAGATAAGCAATCATATAGTTATCAAAAAATGTTACTAATTGAAATAAAAAAGATTCAAAAACCGTAGGAACGGCCAATATCAACAATTCTCGTAATACCAAACGATGATTATTAAACTGTTTCAGCATATCTTATTTAGTTTATCACTTTTACAAACAAAATTTAAAATTAACATTAATAAAGTATTAAAATCGCTTCTACAATAACTCTCATAATAAAAATAAGTTATAATATTAATTACGTTTTCATGAGATCAATACATATTTTTTCATTAATGTTATTAATCAATAACTTTGAGTTACGATCAAACACAATACCAAATCAAGATCTAAAAATCTTACTTCAAAGTATAAAGCTTTTAAATAAGTCTCACCAAAAACAAATAAAAGATAACCCAATTCAATTCATAAAAGAACTTCGACCATTACTTGAAGCAGAAAAAAATAATTTACTAATACATATAAACAAAAAAATCTCAATTCCTAAAAACTACAATCCAACTGATTTAGTTTATCTAAAAGATTTCAAAGAACTAAAGAACATTGAAAAGAAAAATTTAAGGCTAAGACAAATATTAATAGATGACTTAATTAGCCTTGTAAAAGCAGGAAAAGAAAATGGATTTCCAATAACAATAATATCAGCATACAGAACAAAAGAATATCAAAAATTTTTATTTGAATATAACGTCAAGACTTATGGTCTTAAGGCAGCAAAAATTCAATCAGCCATGCCTGATCATTCACAGCATCAACTAGGAACAACTATAGACTTTATCAGTCTAGATGATAATTTACTAGAAACAAAGATGGGCAAATGGCTTTATGAAAATTCATCAAAATACGGATTTTCATTATCATATCCAAAAAACTATGAGAAAGACACTGGTTATAAAGCAGAACCTTGGCATTATATGTATGTTGGAAAACAAGTATGCATATTACAAAAAAAATATTTTAATAATTTACAACATAAACTTCTCGAATTCTGGCATGAACACAAAAAAGAACTCTCAAAATTAATCCAAAAATATACAAAGAATATCTAAATATAAATAATTAATATTCCCTCTATTTTTCAACAGAACTTACATATGAGAGTAAAAGGTTGTCAAGTAATTCAATATCTGTTTTACAATAAGAAGACTTATTTAAAAAAAACATATTAAGTTCTTCCCTTATCAAACTCGCAACTTCTCTATCTTCAATAAAATCAGCTATCTTAAGTTTTAAATAACCAGTTTGTTCAAAGCCAAATAAATTACCAGGACCTCTTAAGTTCAAATCTTCTTCTGCTATTTTAAATCCATCAACATTTTCTTTTATAGTCTTAAGTCTAAATTTTCCCGCCTCTGTCAAAGGTTCTCTGTAAAGCAAAAATAAAAAAGATTTTAAGTTACTTCTGCCAACACGTCCCCTAATCTGATGCAAGGTAGAAAGCCCAAAACGTTCTGCATGCTCTATCACCATACAGGTTGCATTTGGACAATCAATACCAAGTTCAATTACACTCGTTGCAACCAAAATATTCACTTTTTTCAAGTAAAAATCATGCATAATTTCTTCTTTAACATAAGGTTCAAGTTTAGAATGAATCATTTCAACAACATACCCTTCAAAAACACTCTTAAGTTTTAGACACATGCTAGTAACATCTCTTAAATTAAACTTCTCTGAAGATGATATTAAAGGGTAAACAAAATATACCTGATGTCCTTTTGCAAGTTCAGTTCTTAAAAATTCATATACTTTATCTTCATTTCCATGTTTTGCTAAGTAAGTAGTAACAGGAATTCGACCTGCAGGCCCTCTTTTAATTAAAGATATCTCAAATCACCAAAAAGGGTTAAAGCTAAACTTCTAGGGATAGGGGTTGCTGACATTAAAAGCAAATCAACTCCTTCTTCTTTGTTTCTAAGTTCTTCTCTCTGTTCAACACCAAACTTATGTTGTTCATCAATAATGACATAAGCTAAGTTTTTAAATTTTATTCCCTTAGACAAAAGAGCATGTGTACCAATTACTAAACTGCAAGTCCCATTTTGGATTTGTTCTACAACACAATCCCTATCCCCTTTTTTCAGACTACCAGTTAAAAGAACCAGAGAAATACTAAAATCCTTTAATATACCCTTCAAATTATTATAATGTTGCCGTGCTAAAAGCTCAGTAGGTACCATCAATGCAACTTGATACCCAGCTTCAATTAAAGGAATGACAGATAAAAATGCAACAAGGCTTTTGCCACTACCAACATCTCCTTGCAATAACCTATTCATTGGTTTGCTACTTTCAAGATCACTAATTATTTCATCAATCACAATTTTTTGATCTTTTGTAAGCTTAAATGGAAGTTTTAAGACAACTTGCTCAAGTAAACTCCTTGGCAAATTTCTTCTCTCCCTTAAATAAACTACAGGATTTCTTCCTCTTGAAAAAAATTGAAGTAAAAAAATTTCCCTATAAATTAGGGTTTTTTTTGCTATATCAAGCATTTCAAGAGTACTTGGAAAATGAATCTCATTTAAAGCCTCATGAAAGGGCAATAATGAATATTTATCTATCAAAAATTGGGGCATATCTGATTGCCCAAACTTTAAAAAATAACCAAGCGCTACTTTGACATAAGACGATATCCTTTTAGAAGTCAATCCTTCACAAAGAGAATAAACTGGCATAATTTTGTTAAATTTCTCAGGGTTATAACTAAATACTTCACTATCAAAATTAGAACAACTCCACATCTGATTATAATCGTTATAATTGAATTTAGAATAAATATAAAATTTTTGACCTATCTTAAAAATTCCCTCTAAAAACCCTCTATTAAAAAGAAGAACTTCAAATATCTCATTATTTTCACTTTGAACTATAAGTCTCAAATTCTTCTTAGAATTATTTCCAAAATTTCTATGTTCCAATACAGTAAAAATTGTCATAAATTCACAATGTCTCACCTGCAGTGGATATGGAAAGGTTTTGATATTTTGACGATCTTCATATCTCTTAGGAAAATATTCTATAAGTTCCCTGATATTTGTGACATGCAAACTATTTAATTTAGCAACTCCCTTCTCACCAAGACCACGTATACTTTGTAAATCATGCAAAAATTCATGTAAAAACATGATAAAATCCTAAAACGGTAAATAATAGCTTAAGATGCTAATTGCCCTTATAGCCTGCTCAAAAATAATGATAAATGCCAACAGTAACACTCCTGCTACAATTAAATTCACAGCATAAGACATACTTTTATCTGTAACTATATTATTTATTCTAATAGACAAAGGAATTAATAATGAATCAACGCTTTTCATAAGATCAGTACCATCAAACAAATGTAAAAATAAAAATATTAATCTTAAAGCAAAGAAAAAAATAAGCGCAAAAGAGATACTTCTTAATATTCCCCAAATTTCTATAATAAACAATATAACAAATGTAGACAGCTTATAATCACCATAAGACAACATTCGCTCAAATATTGTAAGAGTAATTAAAGCTGCAACTGGGGAAAAATCATACATGCCAAGCCTAAAAAATCGAATCCTTCTAAAAATAGATAAAAATGGTTCTGTTGAATTATATATGAATCTAAAAAACTTACTAGCATTAATTCCTGAAGATACAAGCCAACTAAGAAGAATTCTAAGTAAAATTAAAATTCTATAAATATTTAAAAACACAATTAACGTTTCTATTATCACAACTAATCCTCCTAATCAACCCAAATATCTTCTACTATTTCATGGCATCTCAATTCATTAAGTTTAAACTCATCAGGCTTAAATTTTAAGGCCAAATCCATTTTAAGTTTTACATTTCTACCATCACTGCTTAAATAAAAATAAACATGTGAATAGCCAGTACTATCTTCAAAATTAAAGAGCTTATCCTTTAAAGCATAAAGAAGATCAGAATCATTTAATCTCTCATTAGAAAACTTAATATGAATATTATTAATCTTATTAACAGAAATATCTTCAATGCTTAAGACTTTATCAACAATTATTGAAAACTTATCTCTATTAAATGTAAGCTTACCTATAACACCAATTACATCACCTTCAATCAATAAATGTCTATATTTTTCATAAGGTTTGGTAAAAATCACAAGATCTATTGCGCCTTTAAAATCTTCAATAACTCCAAAGGCCATTCTATCATTACCTTTCTTAGTATAAATAACTTTTACTAAATTCAAACTACCAGCAAATCTAACAATAGTATCCTTTCTAAGCGCAAGTTCTTCTAAAACATTAAAATTTGTAAATCGCTCCAATTCAGTCTTATAAGGATCAAGAGGGTGTCCAGATACATAGAATCCTAAAAGGTCCTTCTCAAATCTTAAGAGTTCAGGATAAGAATATTCCTCAAATACATGATAATTAAAACTACTTTGAACAATATCATTAGAGTCAAGAATACTAAACAAACTCCTCTGACCAAGTTTTTTATCATTTTTATCTTTTGTTACAGAATCTATTAATTTATCAAGATTTTCAAAAAGAGTTTTTCTATTCTGGTCAAGACTGTCAAAGAGTCCGGATTTTATTGCAGATTCAAGAAATTTTTTATTTATAACCTTATCATCCACTCTTCGAATAAAATTTTCAAAGGATTTATAATTTCCATTTTTTTCTCTCTCAACAATTATCAAATCAACCATTCCCTCCCCAATATTCTTAATACCAGTAAGCCCATAAGAAATATTACAATCAATCACACGAAACTCTTTGAAAGACTGATTTATATCGGGTCTTAAAATGCTAATTCCCATAGATTTTGCTTCTTCAATATAATAAGACAACTTTTCAGTATTATTAATCTCATTTGTTAAATTGGCAGCCATAAAATTTGCAGGATAATTGGCCTTAAGATATGCCGTTTGATAAGCTATTAAAGAATACGCAGCTGCATGTGATTTGTTAAATCCATAACCAGCAAATGGTTTTAAAAGTTCAAATATATCATTTGCAAGAGTTTTGTCATAACCTTTACTAATAGCACCTTCTATAAAATCAACTTTCATCTTATTCATTTCATCTTCTTTTTTCTTACCCATTGCACGTCTTAAAATATCTGCTTTTCCAAGAGAAAATCCAGCAATAATTCTTGCAACTTCCATCACTTGTTCTTGATAAACAATAACTCCATATGTTGGCTTTAAAACTTCTTTTAAATCTGAATGGGGATATTTAATCCGCTTAGCTCCTGTCTTAGCTGCAATAAATTGAGGTATAAACTGCATGGGACCTGGACGATAAAGTGCATTTAAAGCAATTAAATCCTCAATACTATCAGGTTTGGCCTCCCTTAAAACTTGTTGCATACCCTCAGATTCAAACTGAAAAACAGACGCACTACGCCCCTCAGATAACATCTTGAAAGTCTTAGTATCGCTATCAGAAATAGTAGCAATATTAAAATCAGGATTAGTAATCTTAATAAGGTTTTCTGCATTCTTGATTAAAGTTAATGTTTTAAGTCCAAGAAAATCCATCTTTACAAGACCACAATCTTCTAACAAGTCCATAGTATACTGTGTAGAAATAGTATCTTGCTTATAGTCCTTATAAAGTGGTACATAATCTGTTAAAGGTGCTCTTGAAATCACAATGCCTGCTGCATGGGTTGAAACATGCCTATTCATGCCTTCAAGAACAAGAGCCGCTTCAAGAAGTTCATCATAAACAGCTCCCTTATTTAAATAATCCTTTAAAAATCCATCTTCAATAACCTCTCTTAGAGACACTTTGGGACCATCAGGAATAAGTTTGGTAAGTTCATTAGACTCAACAAAAGGAATATCTAATACTCGTCCCACGTCTTTAAATACAGCCTTAGGTTTTAAGGTACCAAAGGTAATTATCTGCGCAACCTTATCCTCACCATATTTTCTAGTAACATACTTTATAACTTCATCTCTGCCTTCAAAGCAAAAATCAATATCAAAATCAGGCATAGATATACGCTCAGGATTTAAAAATCTTTCAAAAAGTAAGTTATATTTCAAAGGATCAATATCAGTAATTCTAAGAGCATATGCAACAATAGAACCAGCGCCAGAACCACGCCCAGGTCCAACCGGAATGCCATTATCATGTGCAAATTTAATAAAATCCCAAACAATTAAAAAATATGCTTCAAATCCCATTTTTATGATTATCGAAAGTTCATAAAAAGTCCGTTCCTTAATGCTATCAGTTATATTTGTATACCTAAACTTCAAACCTTCAAGTGTTAAATACTCTAAGTATTGACCCAAAGTATCAAATTCACTAGGCAGCTGATATTCAGGAAAAATAGGGCCTGGAAACTTAATTTCAAAATCATCACATTTTTGAGCTATCTTTAAAGTATTTTTTAAAGCTTCTGGCAAATCCTTAAAAAGCTCACACATCTCCTCTTGAGATTTAATATAAAATTCATCTGTCTCCATTTTAAGTCTATTAGGATCATTTCTCTTAGCCCCCGTTCCAATGCAAACAATAATATCTTGAGCTATTGAATCTTCTTTATTTACATAATGAGAATCATTAGAAACAGTTAGTGGAACACTAAATTCTTTGGAATAGGTAATCAACTTCTCATTAACTATCTCTTGTTGTTTAATTCCATGGCGTTGCAATTCAAGATAAAAATCATCACCAAAAACATTCTTAAACCAAATAATTTCATTCTTTGCATCATCAAACCTATTTGCAAGAATCAATTGAGGAATAATTCCACCAATACATGCAGACGTGCAAATGAGCCCTTCAGAATATTTTTCAATATCACCCTTATCTATCCTTGGGCGATAATAAAATCCCTCTAGATAAGCAATACTTGCCAACTTTAACAAATTTTTATAACCCAATTCATTCTTTGCAAGAAGAATTAAATGATAATAAGGCCTACCAAATTCATCATTTTTCTTCATATTCTTTGAAGTACTCGACATATAAGCTTCAATACCAATGATGGGTTTTATCCCTGCCTTTCTTGCTTCCTTGTAAAATCTAATAGCTCCAAAAAGATTTCCATGATCTGTTAATGCAATATGAGACATATTATATTCTCTTGCCTTTGCCACAATATCTGTAATCTTAGCAGCTCCATCTAAAAGAGAATAATCTGAATGCACATGTAAATGAATAAATTTAGCTTCTAAATCCATACTTATACTTATTTCACCAAAACTTGAATTTTATTGGACACATATCTTAACCTAAAGCAAAATATTAAATATTAAACCTTTAAATATTAAACTTCAACCCCACAAAAAAATAAAACAATAAAAATAATAAATCGAAGGTCATGCAAAAACACTAATGCCTTGATTTTCATATTCAACTACTATTTTTCGAATAGATTCAAGCCTGCTAACAATTTCATCTGATAAACTTTCAGCTTGGGCTAAAAAATCTACTGCACGTTTTAAATTTACACTGTCAACACTATCTTGTTCAAAAACTTTTATTATTCCAACAACAAGTTTATGAATATTTAAATAACTAGAATAAGCCTCTTCCCAGATTTCTCTAAGTTCTAAAGCCTTTGGAGCAAGTCCCTTATAAAACAATCCAAAACCATGTTTCATAGGATCAGTTTGAATAGCCATATTTTTTTGATTATCAACCATTGTTCTTACAATATTTATCCAAGACATCTGTTCTGAAATGATAAATTCCAATTCTTTTAAAAATTCATCATTGGAATACATAAACGCTTCAGAACTAGACAAAACATCACAGCTCCCTGATAAATATAAAATATTAGCTTCAACATTTTCAAGCTCACCAATTAATGTTGTAAATTCACCTTGTTTACCAACAAAATGCTTAAATAAATCTTCAAGAGAAGTAAGTTTTTCAATTATATTTGAAAAAAAATCATCAATATCTGATTGCAATTTTCTAATATTATCAGAAACTAAATCCTTAGATACCTGTTCAATTTCCTTAATAGAAATCATACTCATAACATTTTTTGCCTGATTCGAAAGCCGTTTAATCTCATCAGCAACAACAGAAAACCCTTTTCCATATTCTTTTGCTCTTGCCGCCTCAAGTTTGGCATTAAGAGAAATCATATTAGTCGCACCTAAAAAACTATTAATAGTCTCTAAACTGCCCTGAACTCCCACAATAACAGTGCTAACCCTTTTAAGTTTTTCTTCATTATTCTTCTCAATATCTTCAAAGATCATACTGACCTGATTACGCGCATCATTTGCCTTCTCAATAAGCTCCTCAAAGACTTTATCAATATTCTCAAAGTTAGAAAACAACTTTTTACACAAAAACTCAATACGAACTAATACATTACTAATAGAAGACTTGGCATGATAAAATCCCTTTATCACTTCTTTAACAGGAGCTAAACATTCATGCACATTTAAACCTTCATTACCATCATCAATACCAATTGAAGACTCATTCTTAGACGATTTAGACATATCAGATTCTTTTTTACCAAAAAACGAAAATTTATACATGAAAAAATTTTACCACAAAAAAGAATTTTCTAACAATATTTAACACATCTTAATTTAATGAATATTTAAAATACAATGAACTTAAAAATAAATAATTACAAAAAAATAGTTTAACATGAAATTACAAAGTTAAATTTCATATAAGCAATGAATAATAACTATTATTAAATAATAGTTATCCTTAATGGAATCAAAATATAACCTATACATCAAACAAGGAATTTATTTATTTTTCACTAAAACATATTTACTATATGTTCTATTATACTCAAATAAAACATACTCATAAGAAAAGAATTGAACAAGAATATTAATAAAACCCTCCAACTTCTCTTTTATAGCAGATGAATAAAGATCCGTATCAAGATTAAGAATCTCATTATCCAACCTAATTAAATCTTCATTCTGCTTTAAAATAACCTGTTTAGGCTGCCAAAAAAGAACATTAACATTACCACTTTGAATAAAAAATCTCTTAAATTCATACTCAAGAATCCACATGTTCCGCTTTTGCCTCAATAATACCAGTAATAACACATCTATCATAATCTACTCTTTTGATAAGCACTGCATCTGCAATCATGCTTTTTCCCAAAACATCAAGGGGGAATTGTTCTTCAATTTCATATTGTTTATTAAATGGTAGATTAGCTATCTTTCTTAAAAGATTAAGAAGTATATACCTTGTACTCATATCTTTATTATTAGGTCTAAGACAAGGTATTTTCATTCTATATTTAAGCTCATCAAAAAAATACTTAACTAACCTCTTAATAGCAATTGCCTTTTTAATATCATATTCTCTCATCATTCCTCCTAAAAAATATTCTAAAAAATAAACCATCATAAATTATATTAAATATTTAATACAATTTTTTAAAGGATTTTATAAAAGCAGTTCATACAAACATGCCTTATAAAAATCAAAGACATGCTTTTACCAAGCCTACAAAAAGCTTAGCTGGGTTTTCCAGTCTCGTAACAAGCTCAGGATGAAATTGACAAGCCACAAAAAATTTATTCTTTGGTATTTCTATTATCTTTACTATTTGTGAATCTTCAGAAACTCCAGATATCGTAAGCCCATGCTTCTTAAATAAATCAAGATAATCATTATTAACTTCATACCTATGTCTAAATCTCTCGACAATCATCTTGTGTCCATAAAGCTTAAAAGCAAGTGTATTTTCCTTTAATAAAACAGGATATCCTCCAAGTCTCATTGTAGCACCCTTATCCCTAAGTTCCTTTTGCTCAGGCAAGAGATGAATTACAGGACTAATAGAATTGCATGCAGAATGCTCCTCGGATAAATTTTCTTCAGTATCAGCATTAAGTATGCCACAAACATTACGTGCAAACTCAATTACCGCAAGTTGCATACCTAAGCAAATACCAAGAAAAGGAATATTATTCTCCCGAGCATATTTAATTGCACGTATTTTACCTTCATATCCTCTACCTCCAAATCCTCCAGGCACTATTATGCCATCTATACCATTTAACATTTCCTCATCAAAATTCATGCTGTCAATTACGGTTGTTTTAACTAAAATATCTAAATTAGCAGATACATGCGTCAAAGACTCAAATATTGATGCATAAGAATCGCCAAGCTCAATATATTTACCACAAATAGCAATATTTACCACTCTCTGCGAAAAACTCAAATTCCTCTTTATTACACCTACCAATCGTTCAAGACCATCCACCTTAGGTTTAACATTAACTTTTAATCTTGAAGCTAAAATCTCATGTAATCCCTGCTTATAAAAAGAAATGGGTATTTCATAAATAGTTGAAACATCAATATTATCAATAATAGATGATGCATCAATATTACAGAACATTGCTATTTTTTGTCTTATTTGTTTTGTAAGCAGTTGAGAACTTCTTGCAATAATTAAATCTGGAAAAATTCCAGCTTTATTTAAGGTTTTCACACTTTGTTGCGTAGGTTTTGATTTTTGCTCATTTATTCCAACAGGATTTGGAATATAAGTCAAATGCACAAAAGCAATATTATCAACCCCAATCTCATATTTGATCTGCCTCATTGTTTCAATAAACAAAATATTTTCCATATCCCCTACGGTACCACCAATCTCGATTAATAAAAGTTCACTACACTCTTCTTTAGCAATCTTAAAAATCGTATCTCTAATCTCATCAGTAACATGAGGAATTAGTTGCACAGTTCTTCCCAAATATTTTCCTTGTCTCTCATTTTCAAGAATATTCTTATATATCTTACCCATCGTAATGTTCCAACTAGATTTTGCATTCAAACTTAAAAACCGCTCATAATGACCAAAATCCATATCCACTTCTCCGCCATCATCAAGAACAAATACTTCTCCATGTTCAACAGGATTTAAAGTCCCAGGATCAGTGTTTAAATAGCCATCACATTTAATTGGTGTTATTCTTAAATCATCTTTAAATAACCGTGCGATACTTGCCGATGTAACTCCTTTACCTATTCCAGAAATCACACCACCTGTTACTACCAAAATTTTTAGATTATCTATCATTAATTACCCCCCCAAAAAAAAATAAATTCAAACGACCAATATCAACACTTTAAAATAGTTAAATCAAAACTTTTAATATTATCATTCTCAAACTATTTATTATATATACAATTAAAAAAAGATTTATAAATTGAAGAACACTACTATCCACACATTTATAAAAATAAATTTATCATGACAATACAATTCATGTATAAATAAAAACTGTCTTTAAAGCAATTTCAATAAAACTGCTATCTATGAAATATTAACATTCAACTTACATAAAGACACAATTAATTATACTTTTGAATTTTAATAATGAAATTTGTTGTATCAAAATATATATAATTTACATAACTGCCAAGCCAACACAAATAAAAATGATGCTACAAGAAAAGACATTAATTTTACAAAAATATCTAAACCACTCTTAGGATTTAAATTCCCTAAATTTTTAAGAATAAAATATGAATAACAATAAATTAATCCCGATAAGATTATATAAAAAAATCCTATAAAATCATAATCGCTTTGCTTCAACCTGGCATAAGACGTAACCTTAAATAAATAATTATTGATATAAAATCTAACAAAATAAAAAAAGATAAGCAATGACATTAAAGACAGATTTCCCATGATAACAGCTTTTAAAAAAGGATAATTTTTAAACATAAGTCTAGACAATAAAAACATAGAAAATCCTACAAAATAAAAAATATAAGCCTCTTTAAAAAAGCTGAAGCTCAAATCTAAAGAAGGATAAGAATAATCTGATATACACCCAATAAAAAAACTTTTATCTAAAAACATAGTTAAACCCAAACCTACATAACAACAAAAACTTAGAAATAAGGGAAAAATAAATAAAAATTTGGATAAATCAAATATATATCTCTCTAGTGTAGAGGCGGGCAGAGACAAATAAAATACATCTTTAAGTGAATCATGAATAGGATTATAATGAACAAACATATTGTATATTGAAACAATATATACGATACAAAATAAAAGTATAAAAAATAATATACCATCAATATTAAAAAGCAAATCAACTAAACGAAAGCCATAAATTTTAAAAAAAATATACATTACAAAAAAACCTACCGAAATTGCATTAAGTAAATAAAAATACAATTTTTTATGATTAATAAAATCAAACTTACACAACAAAAAAAATCTCTTCAAATTAAACATACTATTAGTCCTTCAATTTACTCGTAATATATAAGAAGAAAAATTCAGAATCAACAACACTATCATAAGGTTCATTTACACGATAAAGCGCCTTAAACCTTTTATCTTTTAAGTTATTATAATAAAGCTCTTCTCCATTCAATTTATCTACAAACTTAATTTTATAATTAGCATTAATATAAGAAACTGAATTTGAAAAAAGAATGCCATTATTACCAATAATGGTGACATAATCTATAACATCTACCAAATCTCTAATATTATGACCTGTAATAAAAATTATTTTGTTTTCCAGACCACTTATAAGTTCTCTAAAAGCATTCTTGGAGGCAATATCAAGGCCATTCGTTGGTTCATCAAATATCAAGATAGGAACACCTGTAGCAATAGCAAAAGCAATAATACTTTTCTTCTTCTGCCCGTATGACGAAGATACAAACTTTAGATTTAAATCTATCTCAAATTTTGATAGATATTCTTTAAAATTGTTTTCCTTAAAATCTGGATAAAACCCACACAAAGACCTATAATAATCATTTAAAGATATCTTGGGCAACTTAAATTCTGCAGGTACAAAAAATAAATTTGCCAAATTCAAAGGATCTCTTGGAAAGGCTTTCAAGAAATTAAATAAAACTTCTCCCTTTGATGGATTTAAAAGTCCGCTGACAAGCTTAAGTAAAGTAGTTTTTCCTGATGCGTTCTTGCCAAGAATCAAATAAACCTGTGGCTCTGAAAAATTTAACTTTAAATCTTCAAAAACTTTATTATTATGATAAGAAAATGAAGTATCTACAAATTCTATTTTCAATTAAAATTCTCCTTATACATTAATTGTAAAAAGAGATTTTAATAAATACAAGGACAAGACTTTAATTTTTTAAAAAAACACTACAAAGCAGTATAGAAAAATTAACATAAAGTCTTGCATTAAAATTCAAAATTTTAAGCATAACTCTTGGCAATATTGGAATCTCCCTGAATCTGGAACCTTTAAGGGTTACATAATAATTTTGAAACTCCTTCGATGCCCGAATTTCATTAAGAACAGAAATAAGTTTTTCTTTATAAGCCTTATAAATAAGCCGATCTTTAATATGATAACCTATGATATAAACCTGTTTAAAAGTAATATAAAAATAAATCTGTAAGTAAAAATTCTTATAATATTCAAAATACTTCTCAAAAAGTCCCTCCTCTTTTAAAAAATTCTCCACAAGCTTCATAGATGCACTAACCTTACCGATTACACTAATTGTCGAACTGGCCCTTCCCATCCGCTGAAAATTAGTATAAAAATAATTATTGACAAAAGAAACTTTACTTGCTTTTAAAAAAATATGAAGCATACAAACTATATCTTCCAACATTACGTCATGTAATTTAATATTATTTTTTATCATTAAATCTCTTCTAATCAACTTATCCCACAATGTACCAACAACAAAATTTTTTTTAACAAAACTAGAAAAAACAGTTAGCAACAAATTATTAAAAGCACATTCTCCTGTAATTGGATAGTTTGGAAAAGGAAGTAAAGATTTTCTTTTAATATTTTTTACAACAAAGTAAAGATAAAACTGAGAACAAACAACATCTGAATTATCAGCCTTCGCTCTATTATATAATACCTCAAGCATAGTATTCTCAACAGAATCATCACTATCCCAATAGATTATATATTCCCCTTCAGAAGTTTCAAGTCCTTTATTCCTAGAAGCAGCTATGCCCATATTTTTCTGATTAATAATTTTAACAAAATCATATTGATCAGCATACTTCTGTGCTATTTTTAAGCTTCTATCATAAATCCATCATTCACCAATATAATTTCTTTATCTCTTAATGTTTGATTAACAGCATTCTTTATTATCAATTCAAGGGTACTCTCAGAATTAAAAAAACAAATAATTACAGAGACCTTGTACTTATACATAAAATCCTCCTAAATAAACCCAACCTAATAAAAAGTCTGCATTAATAACTAAATATACTAATAATATTAATCATAAGGAAATACCGTATAGCATAGTTAATAAGCCCACATGTTTGAAATATATTCCCCAAGCAAACCAGTATATAAATATACTATATAATATAAATTAAAGAAACAGATAAATCTCAGAGAACACAAGGAGTTTCAATGCTCAAAATAATTAGCCTTGGAGGCGGAATAATCAATCCTGACAAAATTAACATAGAGTATATTAAAAATCTTAAAAATCTTATTTTTCAATGGTTACAAAATAAGAATAAAAGGAAAATTATTTTAATTACAGGGGGCGGAAAAACAGCAAGAGAGTATCAAGATGCGTATAAACAAATCAACCCTAATTTTCAAAACCATGAACTTGATGAAATTGGAATAATGGCAACTAAACTAAATGCCAAGCTTATAAGCAAAGTAATGCAACCATTTTGCATTGATGATATTGTAAAAGATCCAACACAAGATTTTAATTTCAAAGGACAAATACTAATTGCATCAGGATGGAAACCTGGATTTTCAACAGATTACATCACTGTAAAATTTGCAGAAAAGCTTAAATCAACTGAAATAATTAATTTAACTAATGTAAATCAAATTTACGATAAAGATCCAAGAAAATTTGAGGACGCAAAAGGACTACGAAGTATCACTTGGAACGAATTACAAAATATTGTTGGAAACAGTTGGGATCCTGGGTCAAATCTACCATTTGATCCAATGGCAACCAAATTAGCCTCAAAACTTGGTCTTAAAGCTTACGTATTAAATGGAACCAATCTTCAAAATTTAAAGAAAGTTTTAGATAAAAATGATGATTTTTTAGGAACTATTGTAGTAAAATAAAATCTATTGCCGGTATGGCGGAATTGGTAGACGCGTCAGACTCAAAATCTGATGGGGGCAACTTCGTGTCGGTTCGACCCCGACTACCGGTACTTGCACTCATTTCAAAATTCATTTAGACAAAAAGCATAATTCACTTAAAGAAATCTCTTTGCATTTACGTATATTAAAAGATGTTGATCAAACTGCAATCCGAGGAATAAAAATGACTTATTATATTGATATCAAATTTTTTAAAACAAAGGTTTAGATATTAAGTCTCTCAATAGCATTTTTATAAATTAAAAATAAGTTTCATAAGTTCACTCTCATCAATATATTCATTAGTTTTATGAGCTGTATTGTCTGAACCTTTAAACAATGGGACAAAAGCAACACAGTTTTTTAACGCCCTGGAATAAGTTGCAACGCCAATAGCAATAGGATTAACTCCAATCTCATCTGTAAAGTCCTTATAAACTTTAATTAAAGCCTTAATAAATTGTAAGTTAGAATCAACATAAAAAGGCTCAAGAAAAAAAATTTCATGATAATCTAAAAAATATAAACTTAAAGTTTTCTTTATTAAATCAACCAATTCTTCCTTTCTATAGCTTATAGGATATCTCATATCAAAAGATAAAACTTGATTAGATGTCTTAGACAACTTAATCTTAGTCAAGCAAAGAGTAAGTTTGCCTGACTTCGAATCCTCCAAAACCTTATCAAATAATTTTTCACCATTAATAATAAACCCAATTTTATCTTCAAAAAAATTAATAAAATTAGCTTTTATACCTAAAGACTTCATAACGTCTAGTACATAAGGAGCAACATTAATACCAAATTCAGGCAAAGAAGCCTGCGCCGAAATTCCGTGAATTAAAACATTATTCTCAAAAAATTTATATCTAATCTTACCATCAAGACTGTCAAGTAAAATCCTAAAATCGTCCCTATTAAAATCGCCAAGTTCAAAAGAACACTCATCATCAGGGGTCACATTATATCCAGTCCCAAGTCCAAAATTCATAAAAAATCTTTCACTACGAATAACATCAAACTGTAATAAACCCTTCTCAGCATTAACAACAGGAAAACCACCACCAAGTGTAAAGGAAAAATCAGGAATCTCTTCCCTAATCTTATATTTTTTAATACAACACCATTTACTCTCTTCGTCCGTCCCAAAAAATACTCTAAACCGTTTTTTGATAAAATTTCTTCCAAGATTAACAATTTAAAAGCATAAAGAATAGCCATTCAAGACCCTTTATCATCTAAAACACCCCTAGCACACACCTTGCCATCTCTAAAACTAAGCTTAAAAGGATTTGAATACCAATTAGACACATTGCCAGCATCAACAATATCAATGTGAGTCAAATACCTATAAGTTCATCACCCTGTCCTATATCAGCAAAACCATAATATCCATCTCAATCTTTATAAATTTTAAAACCAATATCTTGTGATATTTCTAAAACTTTATTTCAACATAAAGCAATTTGTTCTCCAAAAGGTCTATTTTCTAAAGCAGGGGGGCATTCATACCATTAAACTTTATCAATTCTTCTAAATGAAAATAAAACTGCTTTTTTAAATTAAAACTCATAATGCTTTAAGATAAAACCCCAAAAACAATTTCAAATATCTTAAAATTAAAATATCTTTGATATTGTTTGCATAAGAGTATCAGGATTGAAAGGTTTGACAAGCCAACCAGTAGCACCTGCTCTACGCCCCTCATCCACTTTGGACTGCTCAGATTCAGTTGTTAAAACCAATATTGGAACAAAACTCCCAAACTCTCTTATCTGTTTAATTACACCTATTCCATCTAAATTGGGCATATTAATATCCGTAATAATAAGATCAAAATCTTTATCGCTCTGCCCAACAGCTTCCTTAAATTTAGCCACACCCTCAAGCCCATCTTGAGCCTCAGAAACTCCAAAACCATTTTGCTCCAAGATATAAGCAACACTTTGTCTAATAGCCCTATTGTCATCTATAACCAAAATCCTTTTTTGCATGTAACACTCCTAAAACCCACATAAAAGTATACAAAAGTTAAAATAAAATTACACTACCCTCATCAAATGAATGGACATCTCTTTCATCTTCAATAAGAGACAATAAATATTTTTTATGAACAAATAAGGTAAACCTATTAGCAATTCTGAGAATAAATTCCTTATCTTCAATTTCAACACAATTTAAGCCATTGTTCAATAATTCTGAGCTAAGACTACTATTAATATCACTCTCTATTTCAGCTAAAGTCTTTTCAAGATTTAAAAAATCCATTTTTAAATTCTTAATATTGTGAATATCTAATTTTACTTCTTCAAATATTTCTAAGAAATCAACTGGAAATATTTCATATGATAATATATGATCAAGTGCTATCTTTTTTATCTCAGAAATATTATTCTTGATTTCCATGAATAATTTTTTAAATTTATTAAAATAATTTTTCTCAAGATAAAATCTATTATCACAATCTTTTAAAACTTTTTCAAAGAAAAATATTATTTGAGATAAGAATTCTCGTCCTTTAGTAATATTTAGCTCAATATTATTAATAATTTTTGACATTTCAGAAATATTACCTTCCATATCCTCAAGTTCAACTCTCTTGACAACCTCTATTTTAGAAGCTATATTGATATTTTGAAATCTAGAAGAGATAGACGAAATATTTGAAAACATTAATTCTAAAGATTTAACAAGCTTAATCTGTTCATAATAAAGCTTCAAAAAATTAGAATTATTAGTTTCAACATCATCGATCCTTTTAAGTAAATTCGATAAAATAACAGAAAAAGATTCTACTGCCTTTGAAATATCAATATATAAAGAATTATCTGCTTTTAAATCATTGATTCTCTGAATAGATGCAATAGACGTGTCAATAAATTCTTCAAAAACTACCAAATTTTCATCTAATTTATTAATAACATCGCTGACAATCATTTTGGATGAATCTGTAAATAGAGATAAAACTTTTAACTTTTGAAGCTCACTTATATCTCTAAACTTAAAAACATCAACACTTGAATACATAATATTTAAATGATACAAAGACTGAGTAAGTCTATCTTGAAACTGCAAATAAGATACAGCATTAACAAATTTGAATTTAAATTCACCTAGTATATTCAATATATCATCATAAAAGGCAATAACTTCTCCAATGCTCCCTGAAAATTCATCTATATTTTTAACCAAACTATCTTTAAATTCTTCAAGAATTTTATTCTCGGCCGTATTATTTTCAAGTATTTTATCCTTAGCACAATCAAGTCCAACTTTAATATCCCTACCCTTACTAGTAAGCTGATCTGCTTGCTTGATCATAGACTGAGTTAAGGTCTTAATTTCATTTGTAATATAAGAAAAAGCACTCCCTGCATTTCCTGCTCTCATGGCAACAGTCAATGTATTGATAGACATTATTTCCATATCAATAGAGCTCTTTTTCATTTTTTCAATCACATCTTCAAGAATTTCTATGTCCTTAACCTTATCCCTTATTACTCCAAACTGAGATTCCAGCAATTCAGTTGAAGAATTAAAATAAGATATGAAATCATCTAACACCTTTAACACCTTAGAGATAAAGGTATTTAAAGAATATTCATTATCAATATCAAGATCAGAAACAAATTCAATATTGAAAGATAAATCCTTAATATCTTTAGAAAGTTTTTCTATCAATTTGGGAATTGATTTGCTTAAATTAGCATAAACTTGTCTTGAGCGGCTATCAAAGGCTTCAAGTTCGCCAAATAATTTATTAATATGCGAGTCAATATCTAACAACTTATTATCTTCCATTAAGACTCCTTAAAATATATTCAGATATTTTATTTAAAGGAAGTACTTTATCTACAGCACCTATTTTGATGGCCTCCATAGGCATACCAAACACCACAGATGTTGCTTGATCTTGAGCAATATTATATCCACCATTTTTTTTCATCTCAAGCATACAATAAGCACCATCATCCCCCATACCCGTAAGCATTACTCCAATAGCATTTTCCCCAGCATACATAGCAGCAGACCGGAACAAAACATTGACAGAAGGCTTATGCCTACTAACCAAAGGGCCATCTAACAAATTAACAAAATAATTTCCATTAGCATACTTAACAATTAAATGATAATTACCATTTGCAATTATTACAAGCCCGGGTCTTAAAATATCTCCATCCTCAGCCTCTTTTACATCAATTTCAAGTTCATTATTCAAACTTTTTGCAAAAGATGTTGTAAATCCCCCTGGCATATGTTGAACAACAACAATCGGAGGGGAATTTTTCTTAAAAAACTTTAAAAAAATTCTTAAAGCTTCAGTGCCACCAGTCGAAGAGCCAACAAAA
Source organism: Borrelia tillae (assembly GCF_055693965.1). Classification (NCBI taxonomy): domain Bacteria; kingdom Pseudomonadati; phylum Spirochaetota; class Spirochaetia; order Spirochaetales; family Borreliaceae; genus Borrelia; species Borrelia tillae. The sequence continues at coordinate 586,244 of NZ_CM146346.1, read as the reverse complement.
ATCACTTTTCCTGTTTTATTTTTATTAATAATACCTTGATACTTCAAGACAACATCTGGATCATTTTTTGGAGCAACATTAATAACATCTGAAACCTTATAACTTTTTGTTATACCAGTAATATGACTATCATGTTTTTTCCTATTCTCAGACTTAGCAAAAAAATCAGGCGCTTTTATTCTTTTAGTTTCAAGAGAAGCAATAAATTTATTGCTGGCCAATTGCTTAATTTCAGATTTTATTAAATCCAAATAATCACTTCTAAATAAATTAACTGTAAGCTTAAAATTAAGTTTATTTATTATTAATTTAAGTTTATCTCTTTTAGGTTCAAGAAAGCCAAGCTTAGGATAAATTTCATCTTCTGCTATAAAGACAACAGGCAAAGAAATATTATTCAGAACATTATTAAGTGCACTTCCAAAATGTGATTTGGCTGTATTTTCATCAATAATAACCAGATCAGGAAATTTTTGTAAAAAAACATTAATAAGATTTAAAGAATTAGCACCTGGGCTTAATATCTCAACATCTGCATCCTTAGAAAAAGTTCTAACAAAAACCTGTCTTATAAGCCCTTGAATATCAATTACCAATACTTTCATTATTTTAGTATACCCTCTACCTTGCCTTAAAAAACCCTAAAACATACCACATGTTAAAGTCTACTATAGCTACCTTATGATTTTGGTTATTGCATCAATATCCATCACTAATGCCAGGCTACCATTCCCAAGTATTGTAGCTCCAGAAATCCCTTCTACTCCTGAATAAATTTTACCTAAAGTCTTTACAACAGTCTGATGCTGTCCTAACACCTCATCTACAACAATGCCTATCTTGCCACTATTTGTATTAACAACAACAACATGCTCACTATCATTCTTCTCATCAGATATTTCAAAAAATTCTCTAAGACGTATGAAGCTAATCATACTCCCCCTATAGTTCATAACATTACTATTACTCTCAAAGCCACACATTCTAGAAATCAACTTATCAGCTTCAAGACAATATTCAACACTAGAAAGCGGAACAATAAAATGCTCATCCTTGACTCTGACCAACCACCCTTCAATAATTGCTAAAGTCAATGGGAAAATCAACTTTATGCGAGTATATTTACCAAATTCACTCTCAAGAATCACATGCCCTCTAAGAGACTCCACCTGCTTTCTCACAACATCCATTCCAACACCACGCCCTGATATATTTGTAACAACATCAGCAGTTGAAAATCCAGGTTCGAAAATTAAATTATAAATATCTATATCTGACAAAGTTTTTGCAATAGACTCAGATATTATATTTCTTTCAATAGCGCGCTTAATTATTTTATTCTTATCAAGTCCTCTACCGTCATCTTCGATAACAACAACCACAGAATCACCTGATTGATAGGCAGAAAGTTTAATTGCACCCTGAGATTCCTTCCCTGCATCTATCCTCTCCTCAACCGATTCAATTCCATGATCAATTGAATTCCTTATTAAATGCACTAAAGGTTCATTTAATCTCTCAATAATACTCTTGTCAAGAACAGTATCTCCACCCTGCGAATAATAATGAATTGATTTGCCAAGCTGAGTAGATAAATCCTTAACTATTCTTTGAAATTTGACAAACAAAATCTCAATAGGAACCGTTCTAAGCCCTGTAGTATAATCTCTAAGCTCGCTAATAATCAAAGAAAATTCAGCCGCTATCGAATTTAAAATATTATTATTACTATTCTCAGCTTCTTTTGCAAGCTTAGACTGAATTGTAACAAGTTCACCAACAAGGTTTACTAGATGATCTAGTTTTTTTGAATCAACCTTAATACTTGAAATGTTTATTTTACTTTTAACAGTATCACCATTAATTCCACCTTTAAAGACTGTCCTATTTTTATCATATAGCCCTTCTGATTTTGACATAACTTGTTCTTTTATGGACATGTCACCATCTAAATTACCAATCGAAGGCTCAAGCTCAAAAGCCTCGGATATTTCATAAAACTCATCCATTTCTTCAACAACAAATTTTGACTGCCCATCTAAAAATATAAAAATATCTTCTATAGATCTCTCACTTTCTTCTGTTTCTAACTTAACTTCCCATTCAACATAAACATTATCAGGTGATATCAACTCTAAATCAGGAATATTTGCAACCCTAGCTTTTACTTGCCCATTTCCTAAATTTAATAATTTTTTTAAAAAATTGATTGGTTTGTGCCCATGAAATAAAATTCCCCTTGAAGGCGAAAAAAGAATTCTATATACCTTAGTCTCAACATTTAAAGCTTCATCCTCAAACTTATCTCTGCTCAAAGATGTATCCATTGCAGATTGATGCAAATCAAAATCATCCTTAAACCCAAATTCCTTCTTGATTGTGTCTATCAGATTTTTTTCACGTTCCTTATATGCATTCTCATCAATGGCTTCATCTCCTTCAATAAGTTCACGAATAAAATCAACCGCCATTAAAATAGAATCAACAGTGTCCTGATTAAACTTATCAGAACCTTTTTTCACAGGTTCAAGTACCGTTTCTATTTCATGTACAAGAGAAGCTGTCAAATTAAAGCCAAACATCCCTGCACTACCCTTTATTGTATGAAGATTCCTAAAAATAGAATTGATAACTTCTTCTCCCGACTCAAATTCAATATTAAGAAGTGCATGCTCAATGTCTGCAATATTTTCTATAGACTCTTCTTTAAAAGAGTCTTTAAATTTATCTATCATATCACTACTGTTCATAAACTTGCCCTTAAATACATAAAACTAAAATTCAACTAAACTAAGGCCTAAATCCAAGTTATCAATATCCTCAATGTCATTTAAAAATCCACCATATATCAATGAACTTAAAACTTCGTCCGATGGATATTCTATCTTTATAAATAAATTTCTATCTTTAGCATATTTATTGGAAGCATACAAAATTTGTATAAAAGTAACATCTATTTTCTCTACATTTGAAAGATTAATCACAAGAGTCTCTTTTTCTTTCATCTCTTTAAAAATATTTAAAAGATCTTCTTTAACTTTGAAAATATTGTTTACTACAAGTTCTCCTTCTGGGTTATAGATCATAACACGTACAACTCCTACTGATCATCATGACCATCATATATTGTAGTATTTTTAAATTTAGAGAGTTCTGCAATATCAAATAGACTCGCTATATCAAGAATAATAATAAATTTATCATTATGTTTACCTATTCCAGATATAAATCTTGAATTGAATCTCGTACCAATCTTTGGAGCATCATCAATATCAGACGATCCTAACTCAAGAACTTCATTAACATAATCTACCAAAATTCCAAGATTTAATTCATCACCCTCATAAACTAAAGTTAATATAATAATATTTGAAATATTAACCTCTTTCTTCTTATTCCCATCATCACTAACTTTACGCTCTCCCATACCAAATTGCTTTCTAATATCAATTATTGGAACTATTTTCCCTCTATTGTTAATTATACCTGCCATATAATCAGGAGTTCTTGGTATTTTTGAGATTTTAGTATATTCTAATACTTCCACAACATATTTAATCTCAATAGCATAAAGTTCATCCAAACTAAATAAAAGATACTGATTTAATGTACCTTGCATATCATTTTCTACTTCCATAAATGCCTCTTAATAACATAACTTACATAAGTCAAAACGTTTTATTCATTCTTCACATATCTCACATATTTTATGTATCAATTATAAACCAAAATTTCCAATACTAAACAAATATAACAATGTTAAAACATTATATATAAGGAATAAAATTTAATATAATTATTTCATCCAGTAAAACCAAAATATAAATACATAATTAGCTACTTAACTAGACATAATAATATCTGATCACTTAAACAATTGTTACACTTAAGTAAAGCATTGCACAAAAGTATTAACAAGAAATTTAATAAAAGATAGTAAACGATAAGAAGACCTCTTGGCACAAATTTATTGTATTATGTAAATCCAGAATTAAACTTTATTTCATATCTTAATAATAAAGGAAAAAACTTATGAAAAAACAAAGCATAATTGCTTTAATATTTATGCTACTTTCAATATCTACATTTGCAAATCCAACATCAATAAATAGAAGCAAATTTGGAATGGGAATCTTACTGCCATTTCCAATTACATTAGAACTCAATATCAAAAACTTTGACATAGATTTAGGTATTTATAACGGCGCAAATAATCTTTTTCAGGACTGGCAAACCTTATTCCTTGCAGTAGATTATATCTTCTACATACATACCTTTGGGGGAGTTGACATTCTAGATTTTGCTGTTGGGGGGGGTGGTTATGGAACAATATGGTTCTCAAGATGGAGCAATAATCAAGCAGATAGTGGACCAGTGAGTTTGGGGGGACGATTACCATTAATGCTAAATCTGGCAATAGCTAGAAAGAATTTTGACATATTTCTAAAAATCGCACCTGGTCTTGGAATAAATATACGGAGTGGTGGAGTTGGATTTAGATGGGAAATGTTTGCCGGAATTGGTATGCGACTATGGTTTGCATAAGCAAACTTTATCATATAAAGAGAAGTGCTTAAGGTCATCTCTTTACAGATTTACAAAATATCAAAACCAAACTTAAAAACAGATTAAAATCAAGGTCACTAAAGACTGGTTCTATTATAACAATCTTTGACAATAGGATTAGAAACCACCAATATCCAAATCACTGCCAATTCCTAACACATATTTTATACTAATTTTATACTAAATGTCATAACTGCCATTTTCGTTTAAAAATTTAAATATTTGAGAATATAAACATAATAAAGATATTTACTTATAAATAAAGGATTCACTACTATCACATGACAAAAATAATCTTAATCTTATTACTAATAACTTATTTTGATGCTCAAGCAAAACATACACATGCATATATCAGTGCAAATAACAATAAAGGTCATTTTGGTGTTGGAATCTTAGGACCATTATCAAACGCATTGCAACTAACTTTAACTAAAAACATAGAAATATAAATTGGAATGCACAATGGATTAAAAACCTATTCCAAACTTTCAACATATTGTTTATATCCTTAGAATTTATTGCGCTCTCATCAAATTCAAATGGTATACGCATCATTAGGAATTGAAATTTAGGGGCTATGATGGTATCTGAATGAAAAAATATCCATAAAATATCCAAGTCAATAAATATAGGAATCAGAATATCTCTTACTCTAACCTTACCAATTATTAAAAAAAGTTTTGATATGTTCTTAAAAACAGGAACAAACATTAATATCTGGAACACAGGTGAAAATAATTAAAAACAAAAATGAGAAGCATTTGCTGAACTTAATACAAAACTATAACTTGCATAAGAATCAATAATATTATTGGCCTCTCAATTTTTAAGGTCAAATTAAATGAATGCCTTTTATACAATTTTATTAATAATCAAAAATGACATATAATAATATAAAATATTCATTGGCGGGAACTTAATGCAAAAATTAGTACTAAGAGTATTACTAATACTAGTCACATGGATTGGCGCATTTGGAAAAAGCTCATACTCAGACAGACCAATAGGATTTGGGGGAAGTATTGGAAATCCAATACTTAATTGTATTATGTCATTCCCATTTATCGATCTTGAAATAGGCTACGGAGGCACTAATGGTATCAATCTATCGCCTGACACTCTCAAATCAAAACAATATGATTTCAAGGTATTCATACTCTCAGCTTTAGATTTAATATTTACAATTCCGATAATGAAAAAATTATTTATTGGAACAGGAATTGGTGGAAACATACATATATCATCTAACAGATCAAGTTTCACAAACATGGAAATGGGATTTGGATTTAGGATACCAATGGTCGTTTTGTATGATTTAACATCAAAAATAGAAATAGGAGTAAAAATGGCACCTTCACTAGAATTCATATCCAATGCAAAATCCATGGCATATCACTATTTTTATGCAGGGTTCAAAATAAATATAACTGGTGGGATATTTATCAAGTATTACATTATTTAAATATCAAGCTTAAATTATCACCTATCAGTTCTCAAAATTATTCCCATAACTATTACCAAGTACTATGAAAAAATTCACCTCTTTTTGAATCAATTCTCTCAAAACTATGCGCTCCAAAAAAATCCCTTTGAGCCTGAATTAAATTCGCTGGCAAGCAATTAGTAGAATAAGAATCCAAGAAAGAAAGACTTGAATAAAATACTGGCAAAGGTATTCCAATTTCGCTAGCTTTTGATATTATTCGTCTTAAAGATTGATGATGCCTTTTTATTATATCCAAAAAGTAATCATCAAAAAGTAAGCTAATAAGATGTGGATTTTTATCATAAGCTAATTTAATCTTATCTAAAAAAGCACTTTTAATAATGCAACCTTCTCGCCATACTAAAGAAATTTTTCCCAAATTTAAGTCCCAAGCATAACTAACAGACGCATTCTTAAGCATCATAAATCCTTGTGCATAAGCTACTATTTTAGAAATTAAAAGGGCATAATAGAGATCCAAAATCCAATCACTAATATCAAACTTAACAAAGTCCACATCCATTTTTAAGATGTCACTAGCAATCACTCTTTCATGCTTTAACCCTGACAAGATCCTTGCAAATACAGATTCAAAAATTAGATTTGCTGGTACATTTAATTGCAAAGCTTCAATTGATACCCATTTTCCAGTACCTTTTTGATTTGCAATATCTAAGACCTTATCCAATAAATACTCATTATTTTCCTTATATTTTAAAATCCTAGATGTTATTTCTATCAAATAACTAGAAAGCTCACCTTCACTCCATTTATCAAATACTTCAGAAATTCTTAAATTATCTAAGTCAAAAGCCCTTTTCATAAAGAAATATGCTTCACTAATGAGTTGCATATCTGCATATTCAATTCCATTGTGTATCATTTTTACATAGTGCCCAGCACCATTTTCACCAACATGAGCAGAACAAATATCTCCAGTGTTCGTCTTGGCGGCTATTTTATTTAAAATAGGCTCAATTAGCCCATACGCCTTTTTACTACCACCATACATCAAAGAAGGTCCAAACCGTGCACCCATTTCACCACCTGAAATTCCAAGTCCAACAAAATAAATATCCTTAGAAGATAATTCTTGTTCTCTTCTTATTGTATCTTTATAGTGAGAATTTCCTCCATCAATAATAACATCAAATTTTTCAACCAAAGGTAAGATCTGTTCAATAACTTCATCTACGGCTGAACTTGCTACCATAAGAATAATTTTTCTAGGTTTTTTCAAACTCCCAATAAAGGTCTCAATATCTTTAAACCCATTAATTTTTTTATGAACATTGTTTACAAAGAAAATTTCCATTTTATCATGATCTCTATTATAAACAGAAACATTAAACCCGTTATCCGCAATATTTAAAGATAAATTGCTGCCCATGACTCCTAGCCCATAAATACCAATATCCATTCTATTCTCCCCCACCCTAATCTTTCATTATAAATAAATTGATTTTATTCATTATTTTTAGATTATGTTATATTATAAAAAAAGTAAAGATTAAAACAAATGCAAGAAACAGGAGAATTTTATGAAAAAACAATTTGACACAGAAGTTAATGATTTACTTTATTTAATCATACATTCTCTATATTCTCATAAAGAAATATTTCTACGAGAATTAATATCAAACGCTTCTGATGCCATTGATAAACTCAAATTTTTAAATCTAACAAACGAAAAATTTAAGGACATTAAATTAGATCCAAAAATCGAAATCAGTTTTGAAGAAAAACTCATTAGGATCAAAGACAATGGAATTGGAATGAATGAAAAAGACCTAATTAATCATCTCGGAACAATTGCAAAATCAGGAACTAAAGAATTTATCAATAACTTAAAAAAAGATGAAAAAAAAGCTGCAAGCTTAATTGGGCAGTTTGGAGTTGGATTTTACAGTGCTTTCATTGTATCAGACAAAATTGAAGTTATAACAAAAAAAGCTCTAGAAGATACTGCCTATATCTGGTCTAGTGACGGCAAAACAGGATATGAAATAGAACAAACAACAAAGGATGAGAATGGAACTGAAATAATTCTTTATCTCAACGAAGAAGGTAGTGAATATACTAACAAATGGAAAATTCAAGAAATTGTCAAAAAATACTCAAATCATATAAGTTATCCTATATTCATTAAGTATAAAGACCCTGTAATGAAAGATGGCAAACAGGAAGGATTTGAAGATAAGGAAGATAAATTAAACGACACAACAGCCATTTGGATAAAAAATAAAAGTGAAATAACTGATGAAGAATATAATGAATTTTACAAAAATTTAACATTTGATTATGAAAATCCATTAATCCATATTCATACAAAAGCAGAAGGAAGTATTGAGTATATAAGTCTTTTTTATATCCCAAGCAAAGCCCCTTATGATCTCTACTACCCAAATTCTAAACCCGGTGTAAAATTATTCATAAATAGAATTTTCATTACAGATTCTGCTGACAGCTTATTTCCAAATTACCTAAGGTTTATAAAGGGAATAATAGATTGTCAAGATTTGCCACTAAACGTAAGTAGGGAAATTTTACAACAAAATAAAATATTAGCTAAAATAAAAACAGCTTCTATAAAAAAAATACTTAGCGAACTTGAAAAACTAAGTGAAAATGACCACATAAAATTCAATGAATTTTTTAAAGAATTTGGAAGGTGTTTAAAAGAAGGGCTTTATTCTGACTTTGATAACAGAAGCAAACTCATATCCCTAATCAGGTTTAAGTCTTCACATATAGAAGGGCTTGTATCTTTAAAAGAATATAGAGAAAGAATGCCTGAGGAACAAAAAAGCATATACTATATAACCGGAGGGAAAGAAAATATACTGAAAAGTAATCCAATTGTAAATGCTTACAAAGAAAAGGGATATGAAACTCTTATTATGGATGATGAGCTTGATGAGGCAATATTAAATTTCATCACAGAATATGACGGAGTAAAGCTAAAAGCAATCAATAAAAATGAAACCAGCGATGAATTAAAAGATGAAAATTTCAAGCACATGGAAGAAGAATTTAAAGCTATATTACTTAAAGTCAAAGAAATACTGAAAAGTCATGTCAAAGATGTATCACTCTCAGCAACATTAACACAAGAACCATCAGCAATAATAATCGACAGCGCTGATCCTACTTATCAAATGCAAAAAATTATGGCATCAATGGGACAAGAGGTGAAAGAAATAAAACCTATCCTTGAACTCAATCCCAATAATAAAATTATTCAAAACTTAAAAAATCTAGATGATGAAAACTTGGAAAAAATAAGTATTGTCCTTCTTGAAGAAGCTATGATAACTTCAGGCCTACCCAATAAAAACCCAAGTCAATTTATAAAAATCATAAATGAAATAATAGAAAAAAATATATAACGTATATATAAAAACATAATAGTTAATATAATATATAACTAAAATAAGTTCACATAATAAGCTGTGAACTTATTTTTTCACTCTAAGAACTAAATCTTTGCCTGCCTCAACAGGGCCAGTCTGAGATATCTTCAGTTTAACATCTTCGGTCAAAGTAGTTGAAGACGGTATAACATATTCAGAACCATCATTAAGCTTTCCAAACACATACTCAATACTTGCAACTTCATCAGAATTGGCAATAACAACAGGCGTAACTACCGATTCTGCATGTGCCTTTAAATACTCAAGGTCAAGCCTAATAATAACATCTCCCTGTTTAACATTCATGCCTTCCTCAGCAACCCTTGTAAATCCTTTACCATTTAAATTAAGAGTATTAATACCAAAATGCACAAAGATTTCCACACCCTCTTTAGTTTCAAGACTAAAGGCATGATTAGTTTTGAAAATTTTACCAATATTTCCATCGCAAGGAGCAACCAACTCATTCCCAATTGGCACAATTGCAATTCCATCGCCAACTATCTTTTCAGCAAAAGCTTCATCTGGCACCTGATCAATTGAAACAACCTTCCCACTAACAGGTGCTATTAAATCTAAAGTGACTACCTTTTTAAAAAAACCCAAAAATCCCATAAATTAATCTCCTATATATTTCTCTAAAATTTTTAAAGTCTCTGATTCTGAATTACTATTTAAGACTTGACTTGCTAGCTCACTCAAATCAGCCATCGTATATTTTCTCATCAAACACTTAATTCGAAGTGAAGCACTAGGAACCATACTTAAAGATCTAAATCCAAGTCCAATAAGAATCAAAGCGCCAGCCTCATCGCCTCCAAGTTCACCACAAACAGAAACATCAATACCAGCACTATTACCTGCATCAAGAACATTTTTAATCAACCTTAAGACAGCAGGATTATACTTATCATATAAATTTGATATCTTCTGATTACCTCGATCTACAGCCAAAGTATATTGAGTTAAATCATTGGTACCAATACTAAAGAAATTCAATTTACAAGAAAATTCATGTGCCAGTAAAGCTGCTGAAGGAACTTCTATCATACATCCAACTTCTAAAGTTTCATCAAAAGGCAAATTCCTAGACTTCAAACTTGCTTTAGCTTTATCCACGAAATAATTAATTATATCAATCTCTTCATACCTAGACACCATAGGAATCATGATCCTTATTTTACCATAATGACTAGCTCTAAAAATTGCATTAAATTGACTTTGTATTAAATCTTCATAATCCATATACATTCTAAGGGCACGGTATCCCAAGAAAGGGTTATCTTCCTTTGGAAAATTGAAATATGGAATCTCCTTATCTCCCCCAATATCAAGAGTACGAATAGTAATAACACCTTTCTTCTCCATAGTATCTACAACCCGCTTATAGGCTTCAAACTGTTCATCTTCTGTTGGCGGCTTTACAGACTCCATATATAAGAACTCTGTCCTAAAAAGCCCTATACCATCAAGACCATATTTATTAACATAGAAAATATCAGCGGGAGTTCCAATATTAGCCTTAAGAGATATTTTAATATCATCTCTTGTTTTAGCATCCTGATTTCTCAATGCAAAAAGCTTTCTCTCATGCTCATTATACTCTAATATCTTATGTGTATATTTATCAAGTTCCTCAGATGAAGGATTACCAATAATTACTGAAGAAAGTCCATCAATGATCAACTGCTCACCTTCTTTAATCTTAGCAATATCTAAAGGTGCTAAAACAAGAGCTGGAAGTCCCATTGTCCTTGCCAAAATAGCAGCGTGAGAAGTTTCCCCACCAACTGTAGTCACAAACCCTTTAACATAACTTAAATCAACCTGCATTGTATCAGAAGGTGTCAATTCTTCAGTAATTAGAACCACATCTCTCTTAATCTCACAGAGATCGATTACATGCCCCAAAATATTGGCAATAAGCCTATTCCTAATATCTTTAAAATCAGAAGCCCTTTCTTTTAAATAAGCATCCGTATATTCTTCTACACTTGCAATCAATTCTTTGAAAGATAGATAAACAGCATAAGCAGCGCTATAGTTTTCGTCTTTAATGAAACTCATCACAGAATCAGAAAGCTCGTCATCTTCAATAACTAATATCTGACCTTCAAAGATACCTTCCTTGTCAGCACCAAATTGTGCTATAGCCTTTTTTGTAAGACCCTCAAGTGCAGATATAGCCTTTAACTTAGCATCATTAAATTTCTTTACCTCACCATCAATTTGCGAAGAAGTAATCTTTGATTTATCAATGAATGTATCAAAATCCTTCTTAATAAAAAGTGCCTCTCCTATACCTATCCCTTTAGATATTCTTTTCCCCGATAAAGTCATATTAACCTTCCATACCTATTCTGTAAAAGATTCAACGAGCTCAACAAGTTCAGTAACAGCTTTCTCTTCATCATCACCCTCAGCACAAATTACAAGTTTCTTGCCACAAGATAATTCTAAGGTTTGTAATCGAAATAAACTTTTTCCACTAACCGATTTTCCATCAGCTTCAATAGTTATATCACTAACATACTCCTTAGCCTTTTTTACAAACGTTGACGCTGGTCTAACATGCAAACCATTAACGGCTTTAATTGTAGCCTCTTTTTTTACCATAAGCTTAAGCCCCTTATTTGAATAATTATTTTTTGATTAAGTTATTAACAAATAAATATTATAATGCATAAAAACAAATTGATAAATTAATCATACTGCTTTTATATTAAAATAATGCCAAATTGGTAGCAATTCTTTAATAATGCTAATTATTATAATCCTAAAAATTAAATAATGTATCGAAATAAAAATTTTTTATAAGTCTTAAACTTCTCTCTCCTAAACTAAAATTTTTAACATCACGAATATTCTTATCTAACATCTTAATGGAATCCTCAATTTCCACTAAAGATAACGGTAAAGATTTATTAAGGAGTAACACTTGAAAATCTCTTAAAGTGATAACTTTATCATTATAAAATATTTTCATCATAAAATCATTTATAATATCTTTTTTAATGTTTAAAAGAACACAAATGAAAACAATGTTTACCTCTTCTAAAATATCAAGTGAAAAAGTATCAACGAATATACTACTATAAAAACTCTTATTCCACAAACTTGTGATTGGAAATTTTAATTTACTCAAAAACAAAGTATGTCGACTTTGTATATAATCATCCCTGTTAATATTATAAGCATTATAAGTATAAGTTTTTTTAGTTAATATATTTTTAAATTCAAGTTGAGCATCAAGACTTAATAATAAGGGGTATAAATCAAATACTGTATTTTTATAATAAAATCCATTGGCAATATTAATGCTATTTAGATATATCCTATCATTTAACCTTGAAATAAATTCATAAAACAATCTTGGTATATTCTTCTCTCCAAATTGTAATATCGAATTATACGTCACACATGGGCCCATTTCCAAAAAATTACTCTTAAGAGAAACCTTACCAAATCTCTCAAAATTATTAATTATAAAAAAATTGCCTGAAATTTCATCTTTCATAAAAATTTCAGAATTTTTGTGAAAATCAATCTCATTATAAACTATATAATTGTTTAAATCTCTACTAAATAAACTAACAAGAACATTAAAATTTTCTGGGTAATATACTCTCACATCACTCATTTTCTTTCTAACTCTTCTAACCGCAAATAAAGCTCTAAAAAAGTATTAAAATCAAGACAATGACATCTTAATATATTATAATATCCTAAAATATCAGTTCTAATTATAACTCTACGTTTCAAAAGACAATAAAATAACAATACATTAGATGAAAAACAATTTGTACAAAATCCAAAATCATTTTCCAATAAAATTTTGGTTAAAGTCTCGTAAAAGGTCGTATTTTGCAAACCTTCAACAGTAATGATACTACGCCCATTCAACATAAAAGCTGGCAAAATAGATGAATATACGGGTTTTAAGTCCAAAAGCACTAATGAAAATTTCTTATTTATATTTTCAATGAAATTCCGATTAACTGAATAAAAAATACTTATTAAAAGTTCCCGGGTATTTAAAGAAAGTCCAATACTTTTTGAAAGAGTTTCTCCATTCAAATTAAAGCTAATTAATATCAACTCTCACACTCCAACTATTTAAAATATCTTTAAGAGAAATAGGAGTTTTACATATATTAAAATCAAAAGCCTGAATTAAGGCTGTTCTAATTGCAGAAACAGATGCAATAAATAATATTCTAAAAGAAAAAATAAATTCACCATCTTCAATAAACTCAAGTTCTACAGGATTAACAATATCATAAACAACTTTTCCAAACACATAGTTAACTGCCAAATTAAAAATTGAAAATATGCGTTTATTATTTATCCTAAGTTTATCAAACTTACCATTTGCAACAAAAAAGTTAACATTACTAAATACGATATTAAATGAATTTATTTTTATATCAATCTCAAGAGAACAAGCAACATTAAATTGCTTATCCATATCTATAACAAAGTATCTATCAACTATAATAGGATACTCCCCCTTAAAGTCTTCACCCATAATTACTACAAGATCATCCTTAACAGCCAAAACTTCTCTTTCAATAAGATAAGATTCTTTTATCAATATGCTATAAAGTTCAACATCACCCCTTAAAGGCTCACTAACAATAAAATTGACATTACCATAAGATAAGTGAAAAGTTTTAGCAAGAGTATTTCTTAAATAGTTCATTAAATTGACATCTATCAATTTATAGGGAATAAATACTTCTAATTTGTCTTTATTTAATCTCATAGAAACAGTTTGACTGCCACCCAAAAAAGTAGTATCCAAACTTAAGAAAGCAAACCCTATACCTTTTCTTCTAACATCTAAAACATTATATTCAGTATTTAAGCTTAGAGAAGACGATTTACGCATTATAGAACTTTTTAAATCCAATTCCTTAAAAAGTCTAAAAAAGAGATCGTATTCACTTTTCACACAGCTGAGTAAATAACTCAGAGGTTCAATTGACAAACTAATTGCAAGATTATAAAAATTTGAATAAATGAAATTATAAACAGAATTTTCAAATAAGAAATGGTTATCATAAAAAAATACAGCATTACTCTTAGTCGCTATAAAATTAATATGTATATACACATCAAAAAATAAATTACTAAAAGTACGTCTAAGATAGTCAAAATAAAATTTATATAAAAAATTCAACGGCCTATTAATTTCAATATCTAATATAATCTTGGCTAATCTATTTTCCTCAGAAAGACAATTAACAACCTCATATTTCAAATTCAAAGATTGTGTCATTAAAAAATGTCGTTTATAATAAATCACATTAACCTTTTGCTTAAGTTTCTTAGCAATTATTATACCTTGTAATACAGCATTAAATACTACTGGAAACAAAACATTGCCAAAATCATTATTGATAGGATTAATCACTATCTTGTTTGCAGAGATACAAAAATTATCGCTAATAATTTTTTTTACAAGCGTAATATTATCAAGATCTGCATCAATAATTAAATTATTGTCTCTAAAGCATACTCTAACTAAAAGAACATCGCTACAATAGTTTAAGAAGTCTTCAAATTGATAACAAGCATTATGAATTCTAAACTCATCTAATTCCAAAGTTTTTGAATTAAAATCAACATCAGTCTCAATATTTTTTACTTCAAAGACAATACTCGCCTCTGCTTCTAATAAAAAGTCCAAATCATCAGAATACAAAACTAAAGGAACTTGCCCTTCAAAGTCTATTTTATTATCAAAAAGCTTCAAGTCAAATTCATTAGAATCAACAATATCAACAAATTTTAAGATAATATCATCTTTATAACTTATATTAAAAATCCGATCTTTATATTTATCTGGAAGCTTAAAATCCTCAATGATAGAATTCTTACTATCACAACAAACTGGCAATGCCCAAACTTCATCCATATTTTCTAGCTTCATAACCAATTAAGTAAAATAAAAAATCAAAATTTTATAATACATCTTCTAACTTACTTTCTATGCGTACATTATGGCACAATACCAACAAAATTGCTATTGGAAATCAAAATATGCTAGATAAACAACCAAGTTCACTTAAGTCAGATACCTAAAAATTACAATAATACGTTCTAACATTTACATTATTAAACTTTTTCTTTTGATAAATCTTAAAATCTATGATAATATCAAAATTAAGTTGAATAGCATCAAATAATATTAACAAGGTATTTATGGGAAAAGGTAAAAAGATAATTTCAATACTCTCTAAAATCTGCATGTTATTTTCATGTATATTATTGGAAGGTTATCAAAAAAATACAACTGATTATATCATAAGCCACTTGCAAATTTACATCCCAAACGAAGATCTTAAAAATTCAAAAAAATCAAGTTATTATGAGGAAAATGCAATTTTTAACGGTAATAGACAAGTAAAAAATAACCTCTTAACAAACTCACAACTACAATATCCAACAAGTTTAAAAACAAAAAATTTTTACTCAAATGAAGGTTATTCAGAAGAAGAAGAAGAAGAAGAAGAAGAAGAAAATATAGATGATTGGCTTATAAAAAATATAGACAATTTAAAGCTTAGAATTGAAAATTATGAGAGAAAAATAAACAATATAGAAAATTTTTTAAACCAGACAAACATAAAATCAATTAAAAAAAAGAATAAAGAATACGAAATTATAACAAAAAGCTTAAAAGAAGAAATTGAAAAAATTAAAAAGCTAATTCAAATGAAAGGAAACTCCATAAATCATACTCTTCAATCAAAAAACAATATTAATTATAATGACCAAAAATACAAAAAAAATCAAAACAAAGATATAGTAAATGAAGAATATAATTATCTATCTGAAAAGGACATATATGATATATATGTCCCAGAACAAGAATATTTCAATTCAGAAGATCAAGTACTAAGTCAACTTGATGATAAAATAGATGATAACAAAGACTCTCTTAGCAAGCACTCACTAAAACTAGGTGAACTTGATGATAAAATAGATAATAACAAAGACTCTCTTAGCAACCACTCACTAAAACTAGGTGAACTTGATGATAAAATAGATGATAACAAAGGCTCTCTTAGCAAGCACTCACTAAAACTAGGTGAACTTGATGATAAAATAGATAACAACAAAGACTCTCTTAGCAACCACTCACTAAAACTAGGTGAACTTGATTATAAGATAGATGACAACAAAGACTCTCTTAACAACCACTCACTAAAACTAGGTGAACTTAATGATAAAATAGATAATAACAAAGACTCTCTTAGCAACCACTCACTAAAACTAGGTGAACTTGATGATAAAATAGATGATAACAAAGGCTCTCTTAGCAAGCACTCACTAAAACTAGGTGAACTTAATGATAAAATAGATAATAACAAAGGCTCTCTTAACAACCACTCACTAAAACTAGGTGAACTTGATGATAAAATAGATGATAACAAAGACTCTCTTAACAACCACTCACTAAAACTAGGTGAACTTAATGATAAAATAGATGATAACAAAGGCTCTCTTAACAACCACTCACTAAAACTAGGTGAACTTGATGATAAAATAGATAATAATAAAGGCTCTCTTAGCAACCACTCACTAAAACTAAGTGAACTTGATGATAAAATAGATGATAACAAAGGCTCTCTTAGCAACCACTCACTAAAACTAGGTGAACTTGATGATAAAATAGATAACAACAAAGACTCTCTTAACAACCACTCACTAAAACTAGGTGAACTTGATGATAAAATAGATAACAACAAAGACTCTCTTAGCAACCACTCACTAAAACTAGGTGAACTTGATGATAAAATAGATAATAACAAAGGCTCTCTTAGCAACCACTCACTAAAACTAGGTGAACTTGATGATAAAATAGATGATAACAAAGACTCTCTTAACAACCACTCACTAAAACTAGGTGAACTTGATGATAAAATAGATAACAACAAAGACTCTCTTAGCAACCACTCACTAAAACTAGGTGAACTTGATGATAAAATAGATAACAATGAAAACATACTAATAGCATTTAGAAAAGAATTAGTAGATTTAAAAAATACTCATGACACAAACTTAAAGAACATAGAAAATAATTTATCTTCAATAGAGAAAGTAATAAACGCATTAAGGGATAAGCTTACAAAGAACGAAGAATTATACAGAGAAAACAAAGATATAATTCAACAAAAGCAAGATACAATAAATGTCTTAGATAAAAGGTTAACAGACAATGAAAATACCATTTTAAAACTTAAGAAAGAATTTACAAAATATAAAAACACCTTCAAACGTGAAAACGGCAAATTACAATCCATACAAAATGAATTTCATCCTAAAACTAAAGGAATAAATTATAAAAATGTCACAATTAAAATCGCTGAATTTAAAATATATCCGGACACACATGCAAACAACTACAATTTTAAAGATCAAAGTAGTGAATTTGATTTCAAAAAGTCTAATGGATATTATATTGAAATAGAACCAACAAAAAATTTATACAGAGCAAAAGAAATTTATAAATTAATTCCAAAATATAATGTCAAAACACATTTCATCAATCCATCATTAAAACATAAAGAACAATTTTTCAGAAACCTAATAAAAATAGAACACATAAATGAAATAGGTACTTTATACAAAAGTTTATCATCAGAATTTAAAAATATAAGAATAATCAAATAAACTAATCATCTAGAATATCATCTAACTTCACAAAGTCTCTAATATCAGAAAGCTTAAGAAGCTTAATACCCAACTCATCAGCTTTTTTAACTTTTGCTCCACCAGGATTATCTCCAACAAGTAAAAAATCCAAATGCTCAGTAACTGTATTGCTACAAATAGCACCTTTTTGTCTCATTTTTTCAATAAGAACATGTCTGAAATACCCTTCAAAAGAACCCGTAATGCAAAATTTCTTACCAAATAAAAATGAAGAAGAATCTATAACATAATTGGTATTTTTTTCTTCCATTTTAAATCCCAACTCTTTAAAAAAAATGAATTTATCAAGTATAGCCTTGTCATTAAAGGCTTCAATAATATTTAAAGCTATCCTTTCACCTATCCCTTCAATCTTTAAAAGTTTGGCAAGGGCAACTTCTTTATTTTTGCAAAGCATACTAAGTGCATCAAATGAATTTAAATGATTCTTCATCAACATCAATACTGTATTTGCACCAAGCTCCTTAATTCCCATTCCAAGAAGCAACTTACTAAATGGTCGATTTTTACTATTTTCAATTGAACGTTTCAACCTGTTTACCCGCTTACGACCAAAACCCGTCATACAAATCAGTTTATCAAGTTCAAGAGTATAAAGCTCGATTTCTGAAGATATAAATTTCAATCTAACAAGAAATTCTATTGTCTTTTCTGAAAGTCCTACAATATTCATGCATTTCTTACTGCAAAAATATTTGATTTGCTCAATTACACGCCTAAGACAATGTTTATTTATACAAAAAAGATGTGCGCCTTCCTTTATTAAAGTCATTTTACATGAAGGACAATCACTAGGAATCTTAAAATTACCAACAGCAAGTTTTTCCACTACCAATTCAACGGCAGGAATCACATCACCACGTCTTGCAATTGAAACAACATCTCCAATATTTAAGCCAATAAAATCTATATAATCTTGATTATGTAGGCTTACATTAGTAATGAAAGCTCCAGAAATAAGAACTTCTTCTATACGCGCAACAGGAGTAATCTTACCACTACGGCCAACTTGCACAATGATATCAATTACCTTACTTATTACCGTACAAGACTCAAACTTATAAGCTATTGACCACTTGGGATGATGAGAAGTATATCCTAAAATCTCTCTTAAATAAAAGCTGTCAACTTTCAGTACAATACCATCAATTTCATATTCAAAAACATCTCTTCGAGTCTCTAGCTCTTTAATATAACTAATAATATCTTTTCCCAAATTATTACCAACAAAAAATTTACAAAAAGGATTCATTTTAAATCCAAACTGCCTAAGTTTATCAAAAGCATCGCGATTGGTATCCAATTCAAAACTAGAATATAAAATATCATAAACAAAAATATCTAAAGGAAAATTAGCTACTTCTTTGCTGTTGACCCTCCGTAATATACCTGAGGTTAAATTTCTGGCATTAATATAAGAATTTGCTAATGTCTGATTAATTTTCAAAAAATTTTCCTTAGTAATATAAATTTCACCTCGTAACACCAATTCAATCCTTTGCTCAATACGCAAAGGAACACTTTTAATAGTTCTTACATTCTCAGTAACATCATTGCCAACTCTACCATCTCCTCTGGTCAATGCCCTTTGAAGTATTCCGTCTTTATAATAAAGAACAATCGAGCATCCATCTATTTTGGGTTCAACTGAAATACAAGTATCAGACTCTAAGATAGAATTATCTAACACTATTCTATCAATCCATAATAATAATTCCCTAATATCATAAGCCTTATCCAAACTTAATATGGGAAACGTATGTTTAACTTCTTTAAAATTATTCAAAAGATCGCTCCCAAATTTAAGAGTAGGGGAATCCAAGGTTTGATACTCAGGATACTTACTTTCTAAATTTTGAAGTCGTAAAAGAGCTTTATCATAAGTAAAATCATCTACACTAGGTGAAGAATCAATATAATATTCTTTGTCCCATTTTTTGATAATATCCCTTAATCGTAAAATTTCATCTTCTATGTCTTTAGTCATAATTTTGTTATCAACTCTACTTAAAAATTTACATTACATTTTAACAGAATAATATAAATAAAAATATAAATTTCCAACCCAAGTTCTTGAGTAATAAATTCATTCATCTTAAAATCTATAAATAAGCTACAAAATAGATATTGATACATGATATCTTTATTTATTATTAAATGATTTTTAATGTTATTATGTTAAAATTAAACAAGGAGATGGATTTGGAAGCAAATAGCAAAGCTTTAATAGTAGACGATTCTATTTTTATGCGAAAAAATTTAATTAAAATACTGAGTAGATTAGGATTTAGCGAATTTTTCGAGGCAGAAGATGGAATTCAAGCTATTAAAGAATTCGAAAAACAAGAAGAAATTCACTTAATAACCCTTGATATAACAATGATGGGAATGGATGGCATTACTGCTCTTGAAAGGATCAATGCAGTTAACGCTAAACTTGCACGCAAGATGAATGTATTGATGGTCACAGCACTTGGAAAGCAAGACCTTATTGCAAAAGCTTTAGAACTTGGAGCAAAAGGATACATTACAAAGCCTTTCAGAGAAGAACAAATAGCAGAACAAATAAAGAAGCTAAACTTAGGAGAAAATTCTTGATAACAAAAGAACACATCTATAAAAAAGTACAAATTAGAACATCAAATCCTATATCAATACTTGTAATGCTTTATGAGAAAGCAATACAAGATCTAGAAATCGCTAAAGAATTTTATAAAAGCGAAGACCCAACCAATACCTCAAAAGCCGATGAAAAAGTTTACCATGCACAAGATATAATCATTGAATTAATGTCTACACTAAATTTTGAAGATGGTGGAGATATTTCAAATAACTTATTTTCAATATACTCCTTTTTAAACAAAGCCCTAGAAAGTGTCACATTGGAAAAAAATAGAGATAATATTCAAGAAGTCCTAAAACATCTAAAAAATCTACACACAGCTTGGAAAGCATTGCTTAAAAAAGATAATAATATTATTAAGAAAAAATTAGGGATCAATATTGTCGGATAATCAAATATTAGAAATATACTTAAAAGATCTAATGCTTGAACTAAAAAAATTAAAAGCCATTTTAGAATTTGAAGATGAAAAGATTAATAAAGGAATGCTAGAAATATTAGACATCACAAATCCTGCAAAAGATTTAATATTGAATTCAATCAATAATTATTATATAACCATAAATTCATGGCTAAAAGAACAAGACAAGCTACAAGAAAAAACTAAAAAATTAATCAAAGATACTTATTTATTGAAAGAAAAAATATACATTCAATATCAAAATACACGCAAAACCATAAAAAAAATATTTGATTATAAGAAAATAAAACCAAAAATAAAATTTTCTAAAAATCCCTTTAACTATAATAATCCCATTTTAATAGATACAAAAGTATGAAAAAAGAAATTTATTTAATTGACGCTTTAAATATCATATTCAGAAATTACCACATAATGAAAAATAATCCCTTAACAAACAGCAAAGGGGAAAATGTTAACGCATTTGTTGGGTTTTTTAAAACTCTTTTTTTCATAATCAAAGAAAAAAATCCAGAAAATCTAATTGTAACTTTTGACTCAGAAACCCCAACATTTAGACAACAAAAGTATCCAGACTATAAAGCAACAAGAGATGCCCCTCCAGATAATCTAATTCCACAAATTTATTGGATAAAAGAAGCTTTAATAAAAGCAAACATTCCAATGTTTGAGCTACGGGGATATGAAGCTGATGATCTTATAGCCAGCTTTTCAAGAAAAGCAGAACTCAATGATTACTTAACCTATATCATATCCCCAGACAAAGATTTACTACAGTTAATGTCAGAAAAGATCAAGATATTTAAAATCGAGAATAGTAATCTTGTGGAAATGGATAATCATTATGTGATGAAAAAATTTGGAGTACATCAATCCCAAATTAAAGATTACTTATCCATTGTTGGCGACAATCAGATAATATTCCAGGAATCAAAGGAATTGGAGAGAAAGGGGCCGTTAAACTGTTAAATGAATTTCAAACATTAAAAAACATATATAAAAATTTAGACTCCATTAATAAGAGACACAAAGAAATTCTGATAAGAGAGAGAGAAAATGCCTTTTTAAGTTATGAACTTATAAGTCTTGTAGAAGACCTCATGTTGCCACAACTTGAATATTTTAAATTAGAAGATCTTAGTGAAGATATCATCCCCTTATTTGAAGAATATTCTGCAACAACTCTAATCAAAACTTATAAAACTATATTAAAAAAATATGCTATAATATCAAATCAAACACAAAAATCAATCTTTGAGACCGACATGACAAAACTAAATCCAACAGACATGGAAGTTTTGCAAAAAAAATCATCATACCCAAATAACCTCAAAACAATATCTGAAGAAAACATCAAATATAAGACAATATTACAAAAAGATCAACTGGACTCATTAATAGAGCAATTAAAGAAAGCACAATATGTGGCAATAGACACAGAAACAACTTCAACTAACGTCTATGAAGCACAAATACTCGGCATATCAGTTTCATTTAAAGAATTTGAAGGGTACTATATCCCGATAGAAAATAAAGAAGAAAATTCCATTGAAAAAGAGTATATAATACAAAAATTTAATGAATTTTTTCAAACAAAACCTAAACTCATCGGTCAAAACTATAAATTTGATTATAAAATACTTAAAAAACATAAATTTGATGTAATTTTTCCCTATTTTGATACAATGATAGCAGCATACATTATTGATCCAAATACAAAAGTATCTCTTGATTTTTTAGCAGAAAAATATTTAATGCACAAGAATATAAAGTATGAAGAAATCGTAACAAAAAATAATACCTTAAAAGACGTATCACTTGAGTTAGTCTCTAATTACGCTATTGAGGATGCCGATATTACTTTTAGATTATTTAAAATCTTTTCACAAAAGCTCAAAGAAGATAACCTTGTAAATTTAATGCTAGATATAGAAATGCCATTTAGTAATGTCATTACAGAAATGGAAGAAAGCGGAATTTACCTAGACAAAGATTATCTAAACCAATATGGCAAGGAGCTTGAAAAAGAACTAAAATTAATTGAAAATGAAATAATAAGCAGTATAGGTATGAAGTTTAATCTAAATTCACCCAAACAACTACATACAGTTTTATTCAAAAACCTGCAGTTAGTAGTACCCCAAACTGTCAAGCAAGACTCAACAGATATTAAAGTATTAGAGACAATCAAATATCAACATCAAGCTATACCAAAAATTATACAACATAGACACCTCTCAAAGCTAAAAAACACATATACGGACAACTTAATAGAATTTATCAATTCAAAAACAAATAAAGTACATACAAACTTTATACAAACAAGAACAGCAACGGGCCGTATTACAAGTATTGCTCCCAACTTACAAAACATTCCAATCAAAGATGAAAAAGGGCGCAAAATAAGAGAAGCCTTCAAACCTGAGAAAGGTAATATTTTTATTTCTGCTGATTATTCACAAATTGAACTTGTCATACTAGCACACCTTTCAGAAGACAAATCACTAATTCAAGCATTTAGAGATAAAAAAGACATCCATATACAAACAGCATCTCAACTCTTCAAAGTAAATGAGAATGAAGTAACACCTTCTATGAGAAGAATAGCAAAATCAATCAATTTTGGAATAATTTACAAAATGTCAGCCTTTAGACTCTCACAAGAACTATCTATCAAAAGAGAAGACGCTCAAAAATTTATAGACTCATACTTTACTGTTTATTCTAAGATAAAAACTTTTATACAATACCAAATAGAATTTGTCAGAAAAAATGGATATAGTGAAACCCTTTTAAAAAGAAGGAGGTACATAAAAGAAATTAACAGTCAAAATTACTCAGAACGCTCATCAGCTGAACGAATAGCAATAAATAGTACAATCCAAGGGAGTGCATCTGATATAATGAAAATTGCAATGATCAAAGTATATAATGAATTTAAAAGTAAAAACCTTAAATCAAAAATACTCTTACAAGTACATGACGAAATACTAATTGAATCGCCTGAACAAGAATGTGAAGATGCAAAGCGGATAATCAAAGAAATGATGGAAAACGCTTATCCTTTAAAGCTTCCTCTAAGAACAAATATTGGGATTGGAAAATCATGGGGAGAAATTCATCGATTGGCATAACTGGTAGAATAGCAACTGGTAAAGATACTGTTTCAAAAATAATTAGTAATGAATATGGTTTTCGCATAATCAATGTAGATAAAATTGGACATAAAGTCTTAATATCCGAACAAGAAAAAATAATTAAGACATTTAGCAAACAAATATTAAATAATAATAATGAGATAGACAGAACAAAACTTCGCAATATTGTATTTAACGACAGATCAAAACTAGAACAACTAGAAACAATAACACATCTGCCCATATACAAGGCAGTAGAAAAATTAATATTAAATAACAGATCAGATAAATTTATAATTAACGCTGCACTACTTTTTAAATTAAATCTAGAAAAGTTTTGCAAGCATATATTCATAATAAAGACGGATGATGAGATAATAAAAAAAAGATTAAATGACTGTATCTTTGATGAAAGTTTAATTATAAACATTCTCAAACGGCAAGAAGATATTTTTTTTAATAAAAGAATTGAAAATTCAATAAAAATTATTGATATCACTAACAATGATAGTTATGGGGATCTAGAAAAAGAAATTAGGACAAAAATGCAAGGGGTAATTTATGAAAGATTTTAATGAAAATAATACTAAAGGCTTTTTGGTGGCATTAACTTCAATTGTAATTGTTTGTACAATCATATTTCTTGGAATAATTATTTTCTTTCCAAATAAAAATTTAGCTTCGGATATTGCAAGTAAAAACATTATTTTACAAGAAACAAAAGATGAAAAAGATACCGAGCCTGACAATACTGATGATACTTTAACAGTAATTGACAAGCCCAATGAAATCATCATTGATCTCACACAAGACATCAAACAAAACAAAAGTCTAAGTAATAACACAAATCAAAATAACCAAACAATTATAAACAAGAAAGCACCACAAATCATAAATCAACATAAGCCTACTATAAAAACAGATACAAAAGAAAAAGCACCTCAAAAAATAATTATAAAGACACATAAATCAACAAAATCTGAAAAAAAGCATAATAATCTTGAAAATAAATATGACCCCAAAAAAGAATACTACATACAATTTGCATCACTCTCGGATCCAATTTCTGCTGATCATAACGTTCAAGAATTAATGAAATATAAAATCAATGCAAAACTCTATTCAGCAACAGTCAATGATAAAGATATCTATAGAGTCAGATCAGGGCCTTATAAAACTATAACAGAAGCAAAACTTGACTTGCAAAAGATATCGGGTTTAAGTTCGTTTAAAGATGCTTATATATTAACGATTAACAAATAAATTAAAGTTAGAAACATATTTATGATATTTTTCTAAATAAGATTCGTGCATACTAGTATTACAAGATATAACTCGTTTAAATTTAACAATTTTCTTAAATGCCTTATTTAAGCTATCAAATTCTCCCAAACAATAAAAAGCTAAGACTGCATTACCGACAATTTCGGAATGTTTAAATTCAAAAATCTTCAAATCTCTACCGATAATATTAGCTTTAAGCTGATTGAAAAATAAATTATCTGAATTAGAACCGCTCACAAAAATATCTAAGATATCCCTATTAAAAGATTTAAGCTGAAGAACTTTATTGTAAAATGAAAAATAGGTGGATTCAAGAATTGCAATTCCAATTTGTAAAGGATCATCTAATTTGCCCAAAATGCCTCTACTTAAATAATCTCTTATCTCTGAATCTATTAAAATATTGTCAGAGAAAAGTTTTTTTTTATTTGGATAAAAATAAATACTGCTCAAATTATATAAATTATATATCTTAGAAATGTTTTCAAAAAATTCTTCAAATGATTTTTTATCTTTAAACAACTTATCCTTCAGTAATTGCAATAAGTACCCCAAAGGGGTTATTTTTCCAATAACAAAGAAATTATCTAAAAAATAAGGATACTGCAAAGAAAAGCCTGGCAAATATGCATCCGAGACAAAATTAAAACCTTCGCTTGTGCCTGTTCTATTAGATATAATTCCTGAGAAGAATGCCCCACTTCCAACAAGAACGCTTAAATAATCCATTCCAGCAATAATCACTTCTATTCCACTATCAATACCAAATTCAATACTAGCACCAGTAGTAACACAACCAGCACTCGCTCCCATCTTTAAAAAAGGGGGAAATTTATTTATATCAAGGTTATATTTTTTTATTTCAATATCATTCCAAATAAACGGAATATAAGATAAACTTGGATAACTCGTAATCAAATTACCTGTAAGTAAATAAATAAAATACTCAAAACAAGATACAAAATATTTAACCTTACCATAAATTCCCCTCTCAAGCGTGCTAAGCACAAAGGGCAAAAAAGCTGATTTCCCTTGAAAATTATTAACTACCTTAGAAGAATTCCAATGTAAAACCTCCAAAGGAATTAAATCTGAATCAAGAGCAATTAAACATGGAGAAATGCCACTAATAGAAATACAATCTATTTTTTTATCTCTGAAGTTAGAAATTCCTTTCTTAAACGCAAATAACCATATTTTGTAATCAAAGTTTTCAAAATCAACATTAAAATAATCAAAATAATTTATATCAAAACTCTCTAAAATTCCCTGATGGGAATTAATCAAAGCGGATTTTAAAGTACTAGTACCAATATCAATACTGAGTACATTCATAAACTTAACTCTTAGAAATTAAATTTTGAATATCCTGACTTCTATCAAGAATTTTTTGTAAACTAAGTCTATTATGAATTGCAAAAATCGCACCTGCAAAAAGATGCGCAACATTAGCTTCGTAATACCAAGGTTTACCTATAAGTCTATCATCATGATACACAGCATTCGTTCCAATTATCTTATAAAAATAACCTTCCTCATAAGCTTTATCAAAGTATCTAATTGCATCCCCATTAAAAAATGGGAGACTTATTGCACATATAATTTTTTTAGCCCCCATACTTTTTAGCAGTTTCACAGCTTTAATAAATGTTCCACCAGTAGCTAAAATATCATCGCTCATAAAAACATTTTTACCTTCCACATCTCCTAAAAGCTTAGTAACAGAAATATTAGTATCATTAACATTATGAGTTATTTTTGAATAATCTCTTTCCTTATAGAGTAAAGCCAAGGGCCTTTTAAGACTAGATGCAAAAAATTTGTTCCTATTAACAGCTCCTGTATCCGGAGAAACAACTACTAAATTTGAATCTCGAATATCAATCAATTCGGCTAAAGCATCAAAAATTTCATAAGATACATTTAAATTTTCAAAATATGTTTTTCTAAAAACATTTTCAATGGCTTTTGAGTGAATGTCGAGTGTTAAAATATGCTTCACTCCCAATTCCTCCAAAAATCTACCAAAAAGACTTGCTGTTAGTCCTTCTCTTGAATGCTTTTTATCTTGCCTTGAATAAGGATAAGCAGGGACAATAACACTCACAGAATTAGCCTTGGCCTGTTTGCATGCATCTATCGTAGTCATCAAATTCATTAAATGATCATTAACTGTCATTACTACTTGTTCATCATCGTTTACACTAACCGGATAAGTATTAGCAACATCTTGAACAATAAAAATGTCTTTATGTCTTATAGTCTTTAAAATTTCTGCTTTAAATTCCCCATTAGCAAACTTAACAAAATTGACAGGGACTTCTATGGTCTCATCAAATCGTAAATTAGAAAACTCAAATCCTTCTAAAAAAGGAAACAAAATTTCTTCAAGTTTTAGAACATCTTCTTTTACATAACTAAAAGTTTGTGAAATTTTTCCAATAACTTTATTCTCAGTATCTAAAAATATCTTTTTAAGTTCTCCCATTATCTTATCTGCAAACACTTTCCCACCAGGGCAAGCAATAACCCCTATTGATTTTTTAATAAGCAAACTCAATTTTAAAACTCCCTCTCTTAAAACAGAAATCTTTATTTCATTGTACATTAATACAAATAATTCATACAAGCTTAAGCTCTGATCTATAATATAAATAATTTACACAAGCTTAAGCTTATATTATAAATTTTAAGTAATGAAAACTTTTATTAAATTTTTATTATAAAAATAATCAAAAACCAACTAATATAATAACTGTCCATCTATCTAAATAACCCCAAACTCAAAGCCTACCCCAAACTTAAAATCACAAAATCTATGATTCTTAATGTTCCAACAATAATATCCTTCAAGTGCCAAGAATGCAAATGTGGCTCTCATACCAATATCCCAACCAAACACTCCAAACTCAGACAAAATAGAATCTTGAACAGCAGTAGCTATATTAGCTCTAGGCCCAGTAAAAAACGCAACAGCTCCAACGAACAAATCCAACCTTGTATAAAATCTAGGTTCAATAGCCATAATAAACGAAAGATTATCTCCCAGTCGTCCTCCATAGTCAACTCTTTTAAATACATTAAAATCCAATCCAAGTTCAAACCCAAGTGAAATTAAATCATCAAATTTTGCCCCCATTTGAACATGCCCTCCATAAGTCAATCCAGCCTTAGCAATATTAACCTTATCCGAAAATTCTTTAACGATCTTCACTCTTTCCAAATCAGACACATTATCATCAAGTTTTTCACCAATATATAAAGCCGTATCATATAAACTTGAAACAGTGCCAACTGGAAAATCTAGACCAAGTCCCAAATTAAGTTCAAAATTAACATATGCAAAAGCATTACCTGTAATAAACATCAATAAACTTAAAAATAAAATCTTTATCCGCATAATCCGCATAAATATGTAAGCCTCCTTAAAATACTTAAACGAAACGTATTTGTACATAAGCTCACAGAATAACAGATAACAAATTAGTACAAATAACAAATTAGTACAAAACGATTCTTAACTTTGCTCTCCCAAAACAGATTCGACTATCTCGATAGCATTAGAAGGGATTGAATATTTTAATTCTTTATATTTCAAGATATACTTTTTTGCAGTTTCAAGATCTTTTTTTAAATAATAAATATAGAAAATATTAAATAATGCTTCTTGATTAGCTGGTGCCAATTCTAAAGTTTTCAAATAAAATTTCAAAGCCTCTTCCAAATTATCTTTTTTAAAGAACAAATAAGCTTTTAAGCTAATCAATAAAATATTGTCTGGATCATTTTTTAATAAGGGTTCAAGCTTTAATTCAGCATCTTCATACTTTTTTAAATTGATATAAGCCAAAATAAAATTATAACTAGATGCTTCATTAACATTAGAATTAAATTTAATAGCTTGCTCATAGAGCTCAACTGAGGCTTGATCATTGCCAAGCTTCTCATTTAACTTGGCAAGTTTATAATACTCATCTGAAATAGCTTGATAATCTTTAACAAGCGTTTTGCAAGACAATAACAAATAGAAAAGGGCAAAATACAACATTTTATTCATTAAAATAAAACCTGAATACCACAGTTGAAAATTCATATTATATCATATAATAAGCTAAAATTGCACATAATAAAATAGAATATCAACAATTAAAAATCAAACTTGACATCTAAATTAAATAATTAAATACATTACTAATCAATAATTACTAAATAATTACTGGAACCTCAAATCCAAGTCCAACTCTTAAGTCTCTATACTTGAAATCATTAATAGAAAACAATACAGATGATTCTAAATTAATAAAGACTAATCTCAACCTAAGGCCTGTTTCAATCACACTAAAAGGATTAGTCACTTTGCTAGGTCCACGCAAATTCCCTACATACAGAGGATCCACAACTAAAGACTTATCACCAAAACCTGAAAATAAAGTAGCGGCAAAATAATAAATATCATATTTTACAAATAATCGTGGCATAACCCCAAAACCTAAATTAACAGGATAAGGGCTCTTTAAAAAGCTCACATTAGGAGCAAGCAACCTTCCAAGATTTATACCAAATCCAAGCTCAAATCCATAATAAAAATCACTAAAAGCAATGGGAAGTCCTACCTGAAAGTAACCTTGGAAACCGGTACTAAACAAAGGAGATAGTTTCTGCCTTAAAGCATTATTTAAAACAGTTCCTGGTGTAGACACATCTTTCCATAATTGCAAAAAATCATCTAAACTACCAATTCCAATTTCATTTAATGAACCAAATAATGTTTCATTAAGCTTAATAGCCTCTTCTGCTGTGCGTCCCAATTGATCCAAAAGGTCTTTCATAGCCAACCCAGTTGCATCCAGCTTTTTAAGCACTTGCTTTGTATTTAATCTTTTTAACTCGGACACGAACTGCTGTAAATTATGGGTACTATTTACAAGCGGACCTAAATCGTCCAAATCGGATTCTTCAATATTGCCCTCTCAATCTTTTCTGCCCTTATACAGTCTAATTAAAAGAGACAAATTTTTTTGAAAAGACTCATATAAACTAGTCATACTAGCTTCAAATGAATTTAAGCCACTCGAAAAGTCACGTTGAAAATTTCTTAAAATAGGGAATATTTCAAAACTCATCAATTTATCTAAAACTGTACCTGTTTTTTTACTAAATAGAGAAAGAGATTCAAGACTCATTTGTGTACTAAAACCCGCTGAAAAATATAGAACTTTGGCATAAGATATATTAGGAAACGAAAATAACATAATACAAAATAAAAATAATAAAAATTTTTTCATAGAATCAAGCCTTTTAATATACTCCAAATAGTTACCCTGCAAAGCAAATAAACTATTCAACAATTGCACTTGTATTAAGTGTAACCTTTATGGCAGAATAATACAACATAATTATCATTTTTCAATGAAACAAATCTATATCATGTTAAATTTCAACTAGCACAAAAAAAAGATTCCCTAACAGGAATCTCTCTCAAATCACTAAGTTCAAAACAAAAACTAAAGTTTTTCTTGGTCATATTTATTAAATATATGCTCAGTTAGATATCTACCAACTGATTTTTTCTCTTGTACAAGCTTAGATATTATATTAAAATGCCTTGGCTCAATCTTAAAATATTTATAAGCCCTTCCATCTTTAAAAAATACAGAAAGTTCAAACAAAGCAGAATCATAATCAACCTGACATATTTTGCTCAATTCATGAGATATTGTTAAAGTATTCAACTTATATCCTCCAATAATTATTTTAGGAGTATAAAATATAAAGTAAAGAAAGAGTAAATTCATTAAATAATTCAGCATCTTTAATCAATAAAATCAAAATTTACTAAATGATATATTCCTTATAATTAACTGTATATGTTTCATACAACCTAAGTCAAGCAAATATGTTAAAATAACTTAACTTCCTCAAAAGAAAATCTAAAAATAATTAACATTAATCCATTAATAAAGCACATAAAGAACGTCGAAATTTCCTTATTACAAAAGACAATCATGCAATATAATCAATATATTATTTCCCTTTAGACAATGCCATGCTTCTAAGTCAAACTCGACTGCAACAGTTTAAAATAGACTTTTTTTTAAAAATCATGTAAAATACAAAGTAATTAGTGTTCGAATTATACATACCACTCAGGAGGGAAAATATTCCATGGACTATAAAAAATTGCGCAACATAGGTATTAGTGCTCACATTGATTCAGGGAAAACTACACTCACAGAACGTATTCTTTTTTATTGTAACAAAATTCACGCAATTCATGAAGTCAAAGGAAAAGATGGGGTTGGAGCAACAATGGATTCAATGGAACTTGAAAGAGAAAGAGGCATTACAATCGCATCAGCTGCAACTCATGTTGAATGGAAAAATCATCCAATCAACATTATTGATACCCCAGGTCACGTTGACTTCACAATAGAAGTTGAACGTTCACTCAGAGTTTTAGACGGAGCAATACTTGTTCTTGATTCTGTTGCAGGAGTCCAATCCCAATCAATAACAGTTGACAGACAGCTAAAACGCTATAACGTACCACGTCTTGCCTTTGTAAACAAATGTGATAAAACCGGAGCAAATCCCAACAATGTAAAAGAGCAACTTAAAGATAAACTCGATTTAAACTCAGTTTTAATGCAAATCCCAATCGGGCTAGAAGACAAACACATGGGAGTTGTTGATCTTGTGTTAATGAAAGCCTATTACTTTACAGGCGAAGGTGGAACGGAAGTCATAGAAAAAGAAATTCCTGCTGAGTTGCTAAGTGAAGCAGAAGAAAAACGAAAAATCATGCTTGATGCTTTGTCTGATTTCAATGATGAGCTTATGGAACTTCACATGGAAGGACAAAATATAGCCGTAGAGATAATATACGATGCCATTAGAACAGGTACTTTAGCCTTAAAACTTTGTCCTGTATTCGTGGGTTCTGCCTACAAAAACAAAGGTGTGCAGTTACTACTTGACGCTGTAAATAGGTTTTTACCTTCTCCTCATGACATCAAAAATGTAGCACTTGATTTAAACGCAAACGAACAAGAAATTGAACTTAGAACTGATGACACTTTGCCAACTGTGGCGTTAGCTTTTAAATTGGAAGATGGACAATACGGACAATTAACTTATGTTAGAATCTACCAAGGTGTCTTAAAAAAAGGACAAGAACTCATAAACTCAAGGACTTCTAAAAAGTTTAAAGTCGGAAGACTTATTAGAATGCATGCTAATAACACTGAAGATATTGAATTTGGAAACAGTGGAGACATTGTTGCATTATTTGGAATAGAATGTTCATCAGGGGATACGTTTTGTGATCCTTCAATTCGATATTCCATGCTATCAATGTACATTCCAGAACCAGTCATATCTTTATCAATAAAACCCAAAGACAAAAAATCCGCTGATAATATGGCAAAAGCTCTTGGAAGGTTTACCAAAGAAGATCCTACATTCAAAACTTATGTAGATAATGAATCAAAAGAAACAATCATACAAGGAATGGGTGAACTACACTTAGAGGTTTATATTGAAAGGATGAGAAGAGAATTTAAAGCAGAAGTTGAAACAGGTATGCCACAAGTAGCATACAGAGAAACCATTACAGATAAAGCAGAATTTAATTATACTCACAAAAAGCAATCGGGAGGTGCGGGTCAATTTGGAAGAGTTGCCGGATTTATGGAACCACTTGATACAGAAGGACAAACATATGAATTTGTCAATCTCATAAAAGGTGGAGTAATTCCAACAGAATACATTCCATCTTGTGATAAGGGTTTCCAAAAAGCTATGGAAAAAGGAACTCTAATAGGTTTCCCAATTGTTGGAATTAAAATTACAATTAATGATGGCCAATACCACATTGTTGACTCGTCAGATATTGCATTCCAACTTGCAGCAATTGGAGCATTCAGAGAAGCCTATAACAAAGCAAAACCCACAATACTTGAACCAATCATGAAAGTAACTCTTGAAGGTCCAACCGAATTCCAAGGTAATATGTTTGGTCTTTTAAATCAAAGAAGGGGAATAATCCTAGGCTCTGTTGAAGAGGGAAGTTTTTCAAAAGTGGAAGCCGAAGTACCTCTAAGCGAGATGTTTGGATTTTCAACGGTGCTTAGATCTTCCACACAAGGAAAAGCTGAATTTTCAATGGAATTTTTAAGATATGGCAAAGTGCCAAGCGCAATATTTAATGAATTATGTAAAAAATTTAACGAACAAAATAAATAAGGAGGACATTATGTTTGAGTTAACTCAAAACAAACAGGAGATAAGAATAAAAAATAAATTTTTAGCTCAAGTTTTTGGATTAATGGCAATTGGTCTTTTAATATCTGCAATATTTGCATACACAACATCTGAAAATCCAACAATGAGAGCCATTGTATTCACAAATCCAATGTCATACATAGCACTGATACTTGTACAGTTTGGACTTGTTTATGCAATAAGTGGAGCAATTGAAAAAATATCAAGCAACACAGCAATAGCACTTTTCTTGGGATACTCAGCTTTAACAGGAGTCACATTATCTTCTGTGTTTATGATATATACCCAGAGTTCAATATTTTATACATTTGGAATTACTTCTATAACCTTCCTTGCAATGTCTTTTTACGGATATACAACAAGTACAGATCTTACAAAAATGGGAAGCTATTTTATCATGGGGTTATGGGGTATTATCATTGCATCCATCATTAATATATTCTTTAGAAGTTCAGGTCTTAACTTCTTAATTTCAATTGCAGGTGTTATAGTTTTTACAGGTTTAACAGCTTATGATGTTCAAAATATCTCAAAGATGAACGACATGTTAGAAGATGGTACTGAAATCAAAAGCAGAATGGCAGTTGTAGCCTCTCTAAAACTTTATCTAGATTTTATAAATTTATTTCTATATTTACTAAGGTTTTTAGGACAAAGAAGAGATTAAAAGGATTAATAGGGATTAATAGGAAACTAATAAGATTAAAAGGCACAACAACATGAGTCAAAATGCGGCCTTAAGACTAACATGACCCAATGTTGGCTCAATATAAAAGTATTAAGTGATATTAAAGTAATAAATGAATGCTTAAACTTAAGCATTCATTTATAGGAGATAAATTGAACACAAATACCTTAGAATTTGAAGAAAATAATACCCAAAATATTATAAAAAGCAGTTTTGAATTTGAAGGATATGTAGAAAGCAATAAACCAATAATTATTGAAGGAATATTTAAAGGAATTATAAATTCCACAAGCACAATATACTTAAGAGAAAAAGCTAATGTAGAAGCAGATATTAAATGTTATAATTTCCTAAATTACGGAACAATGAAAGGTAATGTAGATGCTTTAGAGTCAATCAAAATTCATAAAACTGGAAAGTTAATCGGAAATATTAAAACAAAAGAACTCTTCATAGATTCAGGGGCATTATTTAACGGAAATTGCGAAATGGAGAATAATGGAGAATAATGGAGAATAATGGAGAATAATGGAGAATAAATGATAAATAAAATTTTTTACTTAAAAACAACTATTATCTTGCTTTTATCCCTAAGTCCACTAAGGGCACAAGAACAAGAAGATTCACTTTTACTTTATAGACAAGGTAGATTTCAAGAAGCAATCATAAATACCCAAAATGAAATAAAATATAATCCAAGAAATTTAGATGCAAGAGTAATACTCATATGGAGCTTAATAGCAACAGGCGAATACAAAAAAGCAGAAATAGAATCACTCAAAGGACTTGAAATAAAAAAGCATGATGCAAGAATAATCCAAGCATTAGGAGAAACTTACTTTTTTCAAGGACAATACAAAAATGCTCTTAAAAATTTTCAAAAATATATTAGCCTTGAATCCAATGGAGCACGAATAGGCAAGGTATATACCTTAACTGCAGATTCTTTTTATAAACTTGAACGATATAATGAAGCCGATTTCGCATATGAAAATGCCCTAAGACACTTGCCAAATAATCAAAATATACTTCTTAAGCTAGCAAAAGCAAGAATCAATGCTAAAAACAAAATCTTAGCAAAAGAAGCTTTAACAAAGCTATTAACCTTAAATCCCAATCACTTAGAAGCAAAAAATTTGCTAGAAAATATATAAAAAAATCAGGATAATTCTTGACATTATATTTGCAAGCATTTATCCTATTTATTAGTTTATTAATAAACAAGGGCTGCTAGCTCAGGTGGTAGAGCATCGGATTCTTAACCCGCAGGTCACAGGTTCGAGTCCTGTGCAGCTCACTCTTACTTGTGTTAACTTAAACTTTTGATTATTTCAATATATTGATGATATTGATATATTTTGAAATAAATGATATAATAGATGCTGGTGAATTTAATAATGCACCTGAAGGGCTCATAGCTCAGGTGGTAGAGCACCGCCCTTTTAAGGCGAGGGTCGTAGGTTCAAGTCCTACTGAGCTCAATTTTTGTCCTCTTAGTCTAGTGGTTAGGACTCCAGGTTTTCATCCTGGCAGCAGGGGTTCGAGTCCCCTAGAGGATGTACAACAGGTAATTTTATGGGTTTTTTATTTTTCATTATTGTATGATAATGAATATGTAATGATGAAAACTGTTTTAGTGATATTAATTTTACTAATAAGTTTCCATGAAAAATATGTCAGCAAAGGTAAAAAACAATCTTCAACAAGTAATGATAAAGTTCAAATAATATGCTGTGAAAGATCAAAAAACTCCCCTGTTATACTAAACCTACAAATCAGTGAAAATGCAAGTGTAGAAATCAAAACCCAACACAAGAATTACTTATATAACATTCCAAAAATCATCAATCAAGATGAAACATTAACAATGGAAATTAAAATGAGTAACATCAAATCTATTAAACTAAATAATAGCATTGAAATCAAATCTCCTAATATAAAAACAGAACAATCAAAGCTTAATAAATTTAAAATATTAATTAACCAAAATGAATATTCAATTAAATTCAACCTAAACAAAAATGGATTTCCTATTATAGGTTTTAAGGCAAAAGAGAAAATATCAAATCCAATGATAACAAAATTATATTCAAAAAGCGAAGAACAAACGGTAGTACTATCCAATCTTACAAAATATATATCACTAAAGACTAGCAATGATGAAATAAGGTTATCTAAAAATAACAATATGATTCAAATAAACAAAATTGGATATATTGATATAACTTCTTACTATGACATAAATAAACCTATTAATTCTAATTAAAATTTATTTTTAACTATAAAAAAGAAAATTATAGAAGAACTTCATTTGAATTTTTTAATCTAATATCAGAACCCAACATATATGTAATCAAATTTAAAATTTAAATAGTCAATCCTTAATGCTAAAAAGACTGGCATTTTTTATCGAAAAAAAAATTTATAGAGGAAAAATATTATCAAACAACGAGCTAGAAAATAAAATAGGATGGAAAGGACATAATTACAGACTTAAAGATATAATTGCATTTTTCAATGCAGTGGCGCAAAAGTGGCCCAATATCACACTCAACAAGGAAGAAATAACTCTAAAAAACTTAATTTTAATCAACAAATGGGCATATTATACTGCAAAAAAAAAGCTTAAAATTAAAAACAAATCAAGAAATATAGCACTTGCAACTTACGCAGAAAGCGATGCCATGCCTAAGACAACTCAAATGATAATATTGATGCATGAAATCTTACACATGTATTTTTTCACAGATACCTATCTTAATAGAGCTATATCTAATTTCTGGTATAAAAATGTTTCCAAAAGAGATAAACGTTCCTGGCTTAAATTTCTAGACAGCAAAGGTTATGATGTTAAATTTAAAGCTCTAGTAATAAACGAATTTTATGCCTATGCCACTCAAATTCCAAAAGAAAATATAGCAAATTATTTAACCAATACCCAATATTTCTCTAAACTTGGAGTTAAAAGATATGAAAAATGGACTTTAAAATTAGAAGAATTAATTTGGAAAACAAAAGGATTAATAGCTGGAGAACTATTAATCCTTTTAAATGAAAAACTAATAAAATAACAAAAATATATATGATAATCAAATTTTAAACTAAGCATACTAATTATCCTTGACAGGAACCAATACAACCTCTGTACCCTTCGTAAAATCAATCCTCTTAAATAATGTATTTATGACATCCTTACTTAAACTATCCTCAATAAATTTAGTACTAAAAGTATCTTTTAAAGTACCGTGCCAAAGAACTGGGTATAATATTTTTGAAATCCAATACCCATTGCCAATAGATTGATTATCATTATTTTTAATCATATTTTTCTTAACATAATCAAAATCTTTATCCCCAAAACCTGATTTCTGACTCTCTAAAAAGTAATCATTCACAGCCATCAAAACACTATCTAAAGACTTAGGATCAACTGTGAAGTTTATAACCATAAACCCATCTGAACTTGTATATTTTCTAAGTGTATAATCAAAAGAAGCTGTTATTGAATAAACACTAGACAATTTTCTTCTAATGACTTTAATAAGGTCTTCTGTTAATAAGAACGCTAAAGCCTCATAATTCAAAATATCCCCAGGGGTATAATTAAACTTAAAAGGATACAAGATGCCTACAATACTACTTGAATCCTCACCTTTTTTTATAACTATTCTATCTGTACCCAGCTTATAAGAATAATCCAAATCGTTAAACTCATCTAACTTCTTAAAGTTTAAATTACCTAAATACTTACTTGCAAGATCTTTTATCGTTTTTAAGTCAGTATCTCCCACAAAGACAAACTTAAAATTATTTGCATAAGTAAATCGCTTTTTATAGAAATCTAAAATGGCGTTTTTTGGTACATTTTTCAAGTCAGATTCCTCAATATCTCTCAAACGATAATCATTATTATTACTAAATTTTCTAATAGCACTAGAAAAGAGTCTCCTAGAATCATTTGCTCTACTCTTAATTGATGCTTTTACATCACTAATAATATCTTGCAAAATCACATCATCTATCTTTGGCTCATTAAATGTAAAGTATATAAGCTGAAATAAAGTCTCAAGATCCTTGGTATCAGCGCTACCACTAATGCTTGACATTTGATCACCAACTGTTGGCGTTAAACTCACGATCTTATCTGATAAATACCTCTCAACTTGAAGCTTAGAGTAATCTCCATACCCTGAACCAGACACTACTGCTGGAGCTAAAGATAAAACAGGTATCAAATCAGGCTCTTCATCAAGCAGACCGCCCCAAGAAGCTGCTCTAAAATTGACTATATTTTTATTACGTTCATTATGTTTAAAGTAAATCTCAACTCCATTTTCTATCATAAAGTACGAAATTCCATTTGATAATTCTTTTTCTTCAATAATATTTTTATTTTCTAGAGACTCTCTAAAAAATTCTCCTTCCTGAATTGGCACATCATCATAAGGTTTCATTTCCCGGGTTAAGGCAAGATTACGTAATTCTTGCATATCCTCAAAAGTCAAATTAGGATGAGGCTTCTTAGCATAAGAATAAATAATCATCTTATCATCAAGAGATGCCTCATTCTTAGCCAAATCCATTATTTCATCGAAACTAATTTTATTTAAATGCTCAATAGCAATATCATAATATTCATTCATATCAGACATTTGAGAATTTGTAGATGCAACACTTACTAAAACACTTGCAATATTAGATGAATGTCGCTTATTAACATTATCTTTGAAAACTTCATAAGAACTAATAATCTTAGATTTAGCTTTATTGATTTCGCCCTTAGTAAAGCCAAATCTCTTAATTCTCTCAATTTCATAAAAAAAATCTTCAATAGTTTCTTTAAAATATTCTGGATCAATTTCAAAAGACATATCCCTAATCAAAATATAATTATCATCTGATTTCATTAAATCTAAATCTGATTTCTCAAGAGTTCTAAAATAAGGATGCGTTCCACTTGTCTTTAACTCATAAAATCTATTTATAAACAGATAATCTAATAAATTTGTCTCAACTGTTTTTTTAACTTTCTCAATGGTATCAAAACTACCCTTATCAATTTCTTTTTTAACTATAAAACCAATGCTAGGAAATGATGTCTCGAAATCTTCGATACTTACAAATTTTTCATCATTAACAGTACTCAAATTGATTTTGATTTTATCAGGATCATCTTTAGGCCTATTTAAAGACGCAAACAACTCTTTCACTTTACTCTCAATCTTATCAGGGGCAATATCTCCCACAACAATGACACTAGCAAGATCCGGTCTATACCATTTATTATAAAATTTCTTAAAATCTTCTGATTTAAAAGACAAAATTCTCTCTTCAAGTCCAATAGGAAACCTGACTGAATATTTACTATTCCTAAAAATAACCCCATATACTTTCTCAAGCAATCTACCCATATAATTCTCTCTTCGTTTCTTTTCCTCAAGAATCACATTACGCTCTTTATCTATTTCTGCCTCATTAAACTCAATTTTTGAAGCCCAGTTCCTTAAAATATTTAAACCTTCATTAATCTCCGCTTCATTATTACCATCCGACAACTCAAGATAATAATACGTCTTATCAAAACTAGTATAAGCATTAATATCAGCCCCAAATTCCATTCCAAAATCCTTAAGGAGTTCTAAAATACGCTCACCCCCAGGATAATCAGTTGTACCCTTAAAAGCCATATGTTCAAGATAATGCGCCAAGCCTCGCTCATCATCCTCTTCATTTAAAGATCCAACATTAAATAAAATTCCCATGTAAACAGCCTTACTTGGAATTTGATTGCCATAGATATAATATCTAAGCCCATTTTCAAGTTGACCTGTTACTAAGTTTTTATCAACTTTTAACTTAAAAGATGAACAAGATAATAAAACAAAAACCATACTTAAAAAGACAAATTTTAATACGTTAATATAATTAATATATTGATTAATGTTTTTACATTTCATTTTACTTTCCTCGAATTTATTTTCACATTATAAACTTTCTGAATTTCTCTAAGCATAGATGAAAATCCAAAATTATACCAATCCTTTATACCCTTTAATCTAGCAATAGGAAATAATTCATAAAATAAAAATAAAAGTTCTTCCTTAGACAACCTTGAAATGTCATCAAAATAAACTCTCTTATCCATTTCCTGAACATAAACAAAAGGTTTCAACTTATCCAAACACAACTTACTAAAATCAGGATTTAAAATACTTTTCTCATAAATTTCAATAGTAGCATATTCACTTGACACATCAACATAACCTTTAAAAGGTTCTGAATCTAAAATAACAAAATTCCCATTCTGAATACCTACATTACGTCCATCCAAAGTCTTCAAAAATCCATCACCATCGTCAAAATAAACAAAAACATTTAAAGCTTTTGATGCTCTTAAAACAAATTTTGAGTTATTATACTTTTTGGGACGTTGGAAAGTTTCAATATGCCGTATAACATCTAACTTGCTATCAACATTTAGAATCTGCACTCCCCCCTTTTCAGCCAAAGCTCGCTTGGCCAAATCAATATATGTAAAAAGTTCATTTTTGTTAGTCAAATGTTTCTCTCGTTCTAACAAGTGAAGTACAAATAACAAGTCTTTCTTTTCAAAACTGCGATAAAAATCAATACTCTCTAAATCAATCCCAAAAACAAAACCATAAACTAAAATACTTAAAACGACTAAAAAAAACTTACTCATATAAATTCCCCCCCCTTACAGGATCCATTTTACTACCTCAATTCTAAAAGAACGGGACAATGATCGCTACCCATTACCTCGTTTAAAATTAAAGCATCTTTTACTTCAGATTTAAAAGCTTCATTTACAACAAAATAATCAATCCGCCAACCTATATTACGCTCCCTTGCCCTTGTTCTATAATCCCACCAAGTATAATTACCTGGTTCCTTATTAAACATCCTAAAAGTATCAACATAACCTACATTTAAAAACTTATCCATCCAACCAGTTTCCTCAACATAAAAACCAGCGGATTCCCTGTTGGACTTCGGATCAGATAAATCAATCTCTGTATGAGCAATATTAAAATCGCCACAAATAATAAGATTTTTTCCAGAAGCCACAAATGAATTTGCAATAGATTCAAGATTCTTTAAAAACTCAAGTTTAAAGGTGAGTCGCTTCCTTAGAGACTGAGAATTAGGAAAATACCCATTAATCAAAATAAAATCACGGTAATAAGCAACAAGGCATCTCCCTTCCCTATCAAATATTTCTATATTCATATTTTCTAATTTAGTAGGCTTAATCTTTGAATAAATACAAACCCCACTATAACCCTTTATTATAGACTTTGAAAAATATGAATAATAATCTTTAACATTAATGAGCTCTTTTGGCAACTGCTCTTTGCAGGCTTTAGTTTCCTGAAGACATAGGATATCAGGATTATATTTTTCAACGAACTCAATAAAACCTTTACCAAGAATAGCTCTTATTCCATTAACATTCCAAGAAATTAAATTCACAACCACCTACCAATTCAAATATGTATCCGTAAGCCATCATAAGCCAAATAAATATTATTTCTTTTTAAATAATCAAATTCCTCATGCATTATATCATGTGAAATATGCGTAAAATATGCAATCTTAGGTTTTATTTTTTTTACCTCAGTAATAGCATCATCAAAATTCAGGTGCCCAGGATGAGATTTAATTCTCAAAGCATCTATTATTAGTACATCTAATCCCTTTAAATAACTATAAGAAATTTCAGGAATAGATTTAACATCAGTAAGATATGCTAAATTCTTTATTCTATATCCTAAACTAATTATATCCCCATGCAATAAAGGAACAGGGATTATCTTTATTCCTTTGAAAAAGATTTGCTGCAAATCAACTGCCAAATTGGGAACAATCCTTGCCTTTCCACTAACAGATAATCTGGATGAAAAATTATGAGGAAAGGCGTTTTTAATATGCTGCATTGTGTTCTCTCGAGCATAGATAGGTAAAGGTTCAGCTCTTGTATAAAACTTAATATCATCAAGACCCATAATGTGATCATAATGCTCATGGGTATACAGTATCAAATCCAATCTAACAATATTTTCTCTTAAAAGCTGCACTCTGATATCAGGACCTGTATCAATTAATAAATTAACACCACAGAAATTGATAAAAAATGCACTTCTCAGCCTTCTACTTTTACCACAATTTAAACTGCAAACTCTACATTTACAATTCAGCATAGGAACACCACTTGATGAGCCAGTTCCTAAAAAGATTCCTAACATATATTACTATTGCCCCTTAAGGAATCTAATTATATCATAATAAAAAATGCTTGATAAAATGAGAAGTAATAAACCATTTTAAATTCTTAATAATGCGAATTTAAAAATTCACACCAAAATTCAGAAAAAGAAACTATAAAACAACCTAAATCAATTATATCTCTAATATTAGATTTTCAAATCTAATACTCAAAAAATTATAACCAATTATCAGTTAATGATAAAAGCAAAACACAATAAAATTAATCTGGTATTTATTGTACTTATAAATCAACATAGATTAAATTATATGACACCACTTATCTTAATCATTATAAAATAGTTTATAACTTAATCAATTGTTTTGTAAATATCATTATTTATGCTTATAATTATTTAAGGGACATTTATTTTTTATGCATGAACAATCTTATGAAACAATATTTTTACTGAGCTTTAGTATATTTTTAGTAATAAACTTATTCAATTTTAAAAAAGAATTTTCTTATGAGGACTATTTCATAATCTTCCCAGGAATATTCTTTATAATTACTTTGTATCTAATAGAAATAAGGCCACTTATGTTTTATGTTGGTCCCATATTTTTATTTTTTTTAATGACAACTACATTAAAAACCATCAAAACAATCATTTTTAGAAGACAAATTAA
Organism: Borrelia tillae; assembly: GCF_055693965.1. Classification (NCBI taxonomy): domain Bacteria; kingdom Pseudomonadati; phylum Spirochaetota; class Spirochaetia; order Spirochaetales; family Borreliaceae; genus Borrelia; species Borrelia tillae. The sequence goes on along the minus strand of NZ_CM146346.1, from coordinate 542,700 downwards.
AAAAAAAGATAATAAACTCAAAAGAATAATTTTTATTATCCCATTTAAAATAATGATAGTAGTGCCAGCAATAATAATAGTACTAACCACAACAATGTTTTCATACTTTGCCTTATTTACGAATTATCCAAAAGATGTAAACCCTAGTTATAAAGTAGGATTTACAATAATCAAAGATCAAAATAATAATTTAAATTTATCAGTTTGGTATCCAATCAGTCTAACATTAGGACTTAAACGTCAAAATCCATTTTTTTATTATGATTTTAACCCGTTTTTCATAAATGAAATGAATTATCTACCAAAATATGAAAACGTATATAAAGATGCCCAAATCAGTAACAATCAAAAACTATATGACAATATCTTAATTATATTACCCTTTTACTCTCATGATTCAATGTTTAAATCATTAGTAAACAGATTAGTAAAAAAAGGAAATATTGTGTACCTATATACTCCACAATACAAACATATAAAAACCAATAATTTTATTCAAAATAATGATTCAAACAGATTAATTCATCTTGCAAACTTAACTATTAAGTATTTAATAGAACCTATCAAAATTTTTAGTGATAGAGAAGATAAAGCATCTGAAGTTGCAAAAATCCAAAATGTTCTTGAACTTATTAAATCAACACAAAAGTTAAAATTTTTAGATCTAAGAATGGATCTAAATAACCTAATTCTAATTACAGTGGGAAATCAAGCAAATATCGCAAATGCAATCATTAATAAAAACAAACAAATCAAAAAATACATTAATATTGGTGGAAAACCTCAAAATTTAAATATACAAACATTACAATTACTAATGAAACAAGATGAAAATGAATGGCAAAAAACAAACATAGAATCATCTTCTATAAAAGTAATAAACATGAATAATATTGGTGAAATTTCCGACTTCATCTTCAGTAGAAATTATTTAAAGAGTTTTAATCTACTTGAAGATAAAAAATTAATGTTACCAAGATTTGATTTTGTAATCAACGAAATTGATAAATTCATCAAAGGATCTTAAAATGCAAAAAAAATCTATACTGTTGTTAATCTCATTGCTATTAACAACAGTAAAAATTCATTGTATCGAAGATATCATTGAAATCAATACTGATGAACTACAAAAAGAAAAATATATCCCTTTTTTACTAAGTAAAGGCAAATGCCAAGTAGAAGATCTGGTAAAGTATACGTTAAAAATGAATCCCTATCTTGAAGTTGAATATGTAAAAACAATTGCTCAAACTTATATAGACGAATCCCTAATTGAAGGAATAAATTATGATATTGCCTATGCTCAAATGCTACTTGAAACAGGTAGTTTAAAATTCAACGGTATTGTATCAAAAGAACAACACAATTTTTCAGGAATAGGGGCCACTGATAAATCAACCAAAGGAAATTCTTTTTCTAATATTAAAGAAGGAATAAGAGCACATATCCAACATTTAAAAGCTTATGCTTCAAGACAAAACATAAATTCCAATATGGTTGACCCTAGATTTTACCTAGTTAAAAGGGGCTCTGCTCCAACAATATACGATCTTACAGGAAAATGGGCCACAGATAAACTTTATGACAAAAAATTAAAAAAAATACTACTGGAATTATTAGAATTCGACAATGCAACAAAATAAAAATAATATATTAGATATATTAGAATTTATATATAACAACTATAATAAACGAGAATTCGTTCATCCAGATCCACTAGAATTTTTATATAAATATACAGAAAAAGAAGATATTGAATTTGTAGGTCTTATTAGTTCTTCATTAGCGCTAGGAAGAGTTGAAAAAATATTATCAGCAATTGATACAGTCTTAAAACCACTTGGTAGCAGGCCTGTAAAAACTCTCAGAACACTTAACAAAGACGATCTATACATCATATACAAAAATTTTAATTATCGATTTTTCAAAACAGAAGATATTATAAAATTACTAACATCTTTTCAAACAATAAAAGAAAAATATTTAACAATTGAAAATTTACTTTATAAGATTTATAAAAAAAATAAAAATTTCATATCAAGCTTAAATGAGTTAATAACGCAAATGGAAAACGTCAATAAACATTCATTTGGCATAATGTTACCAAAACCTTCAAGAGGAAGTGCTTGTAAAAGATTATTTCTATTCTTAAGGTGGATGATAAGAAAAGATAATATTGACTTAGGAATTTGGGATAAATTTAACCCATCAGATTTAATAGTCCCAATGGATACCCACATGACAGATATCTCATCAAAACTATTTAATCTCCAAAATACCAAAAATGTAAGTCTTAAAAGAGCAATAGAAGTCACAAAACACTTTGCAAAGATGAACAGCAATGATCCTGTGAAATATGATTTTTCCTTAACTCGATTTGGAATAAACAGAGAATTTAATAAAGAAGAACTATTTACAAATCTATTTAAAATTTAAATACTGAAAATTAAAAGAAAAGGTACTAATTATTGCTTTTGTGCATTCCCCAAAATCTTAATGCCTTCAAGGGTTAAATACATGTTAGATATAAAATCCACATTTATTAAAGGTAAGACCAAGTGAGAATTTCCACCTGTAATTATCAATTTAAATTTCCTATTATAAGTAAGCATGAGTTCATGATAAACACCTTCTATTAAATACTTATACTGATAAATTACACCACTATTTACACTATCAATAGTTGATAATCCTAACAATTTTTTGGGGACTTCAAGATCAAAATCATTTAAAAGATATGCCTTTTGAATTAATGAATCTAAACTAGTGAAAGGACCACCATTAATAAGACCGCCAAGTATACCTTCCTTTCTGCTGATTGCAAAAATCGTACAAGCCGTTCCAAGATCTGCTACTAAAGCATTATCAATATTATAATATTCAATAGCTCCAACAAGATTGGCAAAAACATCAGCTCCTAATACAAATCGATCACTATTATAAAAATTAAAACTTAAATCATAATTCAAATCAAATCTAATAAACAAAGGCTTTATTTTATAAAGGGCAACAATTACATCTGTAATAACTCTATCAATAACAGGAACAACACTACTTACGAATACCCTATCAATCTCATAGTCAAATTTATCTTTAAGAAACTCATAAAGCTCCTCAAAGCTTAAATCATGTTTTGTATTAAGCCTGTAAAACACATGTATTTTATCCATTACATACACTGCAAAAGATATACTTGTGTTTCCAATATCAATGATTAGCTGTGATTCACCTACGAGGTTACTCATCAATATTATTCAATACCTTTGCATTATCAAATCTTAAAAGAATCTTTGTATCATCAGATTTTTTAGGTGTTATTTTTAAAATTAATATTTTATTATCAAAATAATATCTCCATCCATCAGAATATATGTAAAACTGAGGATTGTATACCAATTAATATTTCTAAACCTAACCAAGGTAGGGTATGAAATACCTTTCAAAAAGAAATACCCAGGTGAATTTAAGCTACGATCAAATTCAATAGAATAAAACGCATTAGAAAAGTTAAAATTTACAATTTTTGAGGCACCATAGATCCAATGCCCAATCCCAATATTTGGAAACAAAATAAATTTTGGAACATATTCATTGTCAACAATATCAGCATAATAATTTTCATATGGTATATTTTTAAGCTTAGGTTTAAGCAAAGAATAATAAATTGCATTAAGAGCAAGCTCTAAGATTGAATTATCTCCCAACTTAGAAGCAAGCCTTTTAAGCAAACCTGCAATCTTAAGTGTATATTCAAAATCCCAAGATACGCTTCTCTTACTTCCAGAGACATACGCTTCCCCATCACTAGTTACAGAAAATAAAGTAGATACAAATCCAGTTAACGCCTCTCTCAACTTCTCAAGGACAGAACTATTATTATCAAATTTCAAGAATATAATATAATTAGAAAGCACATTATAAGCTTGAATCAAATTAAATTCAGATGTCAATATTACTTCTGGTTTTCTTAAAATACTTAATATATCATTTAAAATAGAAACATTTTCAGATAAAAAAACTTTCTCCAAAAGATACGCATCTTCTTTTAAATATATTAAAAGCTTATTCGATTCAAGAGAATTAATAAAAGTTTTATTTATAGATAAATAACGAAAAAACCTATTAATCTTTTCTGTATCGACATAATAACTTGCACTTAAATATGTTAAATGATGTTCATTAAGACTCATTAAAGATTTAAGCTTTAAAAATAAAGCTTCATAATCAGGTCTTGTTAAAGACTCAGCTAAAAGATAAATAAATATATTCTCATAAAAAGAATATACATTGCCCTTACGCCAACCACCCTTATTAACATTAAAACTTGATTTATCACTCCATGCATTATATGCTTTATCTCTAAATTTCATTAACTCTGAGTCAAAATCCTCTTTACTTACCTTCTTAATTAAAGAATATATAGCATTGAAATTTGCATTTATATCTAAAGGAATATCCGTAGAAGATTCCTTAGCAGCTACTTCTTCAATAGTAGTAAATTCTTCAACTAAATTTCCTATTTTAAAAACTTCCTGAGGACTAACTAAAATTTCTCTCTCATTCATCTTACTATGCTTTCCTAATGAAACTTCAAAATGATTATCAAAGCCCTTAATAATAATATTTTTATCAATTAAAACATTATAATCCCTATCAGTTTCATAACTTATTAACAGTTTTTTAGAGAGATTCGAACTAACATTAAAATTATTGTCTGAGTCAAATGAAAATAATAAGAAAATATTATTTTCAAAATAAACATGAACCGCATTGTCTTGAATTTTATAAGAAATAGGCGAAAGTTGGAGCTCATTCTCGGGAACAATAAGAGGTTTTGTTTTAGACAAACTTATTTTAATACCTCTTACATTAATAGTAAGACCATCTAAAACATACCTATTATCTTCAAGTTTGCTATTAACTAATAATTTTAAATCATTTAATAAAAAAATGTTTAAACTTAAGGCTTTAAATTGAATTAAAATAATCGAAAATAAAAAAAATATGCCTATTAGCAAATAAAAAAAACTCGAACCCAAATATTTCTTCATATCATTCAATATTAATAATAAAGAATTAAAATATCAATATCGGTTGTATAAAAGCAAAAAACTTAATAAAATTAATAAATATATGTACGATCACTATAAATTAGGAGTAAAAAAATAAATGAAGATTCCAAAAAATTATATTCCAGGAACAAATCCATACAAGTCTCTTCCCAGAAAGCCTATTATTGAATCAAAAAAAATATCAAAAAAACAAGAACAAATCAATTCAGAAATAATGAACGTACAAGAAAGAACACTAAAATTATACATGCGAAGATTACAAAAGAGAGATCAAATAATGCTCCAAAATTTTATCATAGAGGGACATAAAGTTGGTTCTAAAATTTTTAATACCTTACCAAAAATTTTAAAAGAAATAATAACCATAATGAACATAGAATCTTTAAAAGTACTGCTTAAGAATACAAAAAATCCGATTAAAAAACTTTATATTAAGTTTTCAACTTGGACACTAAATAAATTACTAAAAACTATTAATAATTCAACTATAAGTCAAGATAAAAAAACATCTAAAAAAACGTAAAACAATCAACATACTTAATAAATCTTTCTTCAAAAACTTAACTTATATTCAATAACTTACATTTAATTATTTTATTAATTAACTAATTAATAATTAACTCCAAAATAGAAAAATCATCTCTAAATGTATTATACCTTGATAAATTCAACATCTTTTCATAAAGACGCATTAAAATAAAATCATCTAAGTTATATGAATTTTCTTCCAATATTTCATAAAAATCATCGATAGACATTATTGCATCATGTTTATTCTCAACTTCATAAACGCCATCACTAAAAAGCAAGAGATGTGAGAATTTACTCAAGACATATTCACTATCCTCGCAAGAATACATCTCTTCAATTCCAAGAACTGCTCCCCTTGTATTAAGATAAACATTGTCCTTAGAACTTAAAACAACAGCAGGCGGTGATCCTGCTGAAGCAAATCTTAGATGTCTTGTTTTTACATTTAAAACACCATACCATAACGTAATAAACATATCACTTTTAAACTTAAAAAAATAGCTGTTAACATAACTTAATACTTCTGATGGATTAATATTATTATTATTCATAATATAAGAATTAATAACACTTGAAACACTAAGAGATAAAAGTGCAGAACCTATTTCATGCCCTGAAACGTCAATCAAATAAATTATCAAATCATCATCATTAGCAAAATAATAATTAAAAAAATCACCCCCAATTCTTTTTGATGGAATAAAAATCCAATTAGAATTAAAAAATTCGTTTTGTATTTTCTTAGGCAATAAATTCTCAATATAATTTCCAGCATCAATTAATTCACTCTCAAAACATTCTTTACCATGAAGTACAAGATCTAAACACTTTTGCCCCTGCTCTATAACCCTTTTCTTTTCTATAAAACTATTGATCCTAATGCCCAGTACCAAAAAATCCAAACTCCTTAAAAAATAATCATCTACTTGCTCTTCAATAAAAGTTTGAATAATGTCTGTTCTACTTATCTGAGAAATAACAATAACAGGAATCATCTCATAAAGACTATGACTTTTAATATTCCTAAGCAAGTTTAAAATTAAATGTACATCCTCATCCGAACTTAAATCAAGAATAATTAAATCATAAAAATAATTACACAGTAATTGGTTGAACAATCAACAGTATCTGTAGATAAAACAGTATAATCTTTTAAAATCAAATAATCTGTAAGTCTTTTACTATAAATACTATCACAAGAAAAAATCAATATTTTATGACCACCGCTTTTAAGAGTTTGTTTACCTGTAAACGCAGAAGAAAGAACCATATTTTCAAATTCAACCTCAACGTAAGATATTACAGATGAGAGTTTACAAGAAAGGGCCTTACAAAAGGCAATACCAGTATCTTTAATACCAGTATGCTGCATAGAATTATTGATTAATTCCAAAGATAAATATAAATAAGATATTAAATCACATTTCATGCTCCTAATAAGAAATCTACCTAAATCTAATTCTTGAGAGTCTTCAAATTCCCCTTGAAACCTATTAACAATTCCCATTGTTAATTCAAGATAATTTGTAATATCATTACAAAAATATCTAGGGGTTTCCTTATAAAGTTCATAAGAATAAGTATTTAGAAGTAAAAAGATTTCTTCTAGTTTTAGACTAAACTCACTTAATATACTAATAACACATTTACTATTCATTCTGAAGTCAACGCAATTCTTGAAATAGGAAGTGAAATGTCTTTACCAAAAGTTTTTCTAGAAACTTTAATTACCATAGGACTGTTCCTTCGTTTATATTCACTGCTATAATAAAGATCTAATACCTTTGTAACAACTTCTTTCCCAAAAGACTTATACAGCATATCCAAAGGCTCATCTTTAAGCAGGTACCTATACAATATCTCATCAAGAATTTCATACCTGGTAGGAAGAAAATCACTATCTTTTTGATCAGGTTTTAATTCAGCTGAAGGTTCTTTTAAAAGAATATTAACAGGAATGATTACCTTTCCTTCTTTTAAATTAATATACTTAGCAAGATTATAAACATCTACCTTAAACAGATCGCCTATTAAAGAAATTCCACCACAAGAATCACCATAAAGAGTATAATAACCAACAGCAAATTCACTTTTATTACTAGTATTTAAAAGTAAAGACTTATTTGCATTACTATAAGACATTAAAAAGAGACCTCGTAATCGGGCTTGAATATTCTCTTCAGTAATTCCCTTTGTATCAAAATACCCATTAAAAAATTCTAAAACAGATTGAAACATGTTTTCAATAGGCATATCAATTAACTTAAATCCCAAATTCCTAGAAAGGTCCCTTGCATCAGAAATAGATCCTGTAGATGAAAATCTACTAGGCATAGAAATCCCAACAACTTTATGGGCTCCTAAAGCAACACATGCAATATAAGCTACAAGAGCAGAATCAATACCTCCAGAAATACCCAAGTGCACCTGCTCAAATCCAGCAAGCTCCACATATTCTCTTAAAGAACTTACCAATGCCTTAATAAGGTTATCAAAGCTCTTAGACTCAATATCCAGTTCTAAATCATCAAATCCTTCATTCAATATGATATCACTTTCAAATTCCTTAGCCTGTTTTATTTTTCCATATTTATCAATAAAAAAACTCAAACCATCAAATACAATAGAATCATAAACTCCATACAAATTGGCATAAGCAATTTCCACATTATTCTTCATAGCTATCTTTCTTAAAAATTCAAGCCTCAAGTTATTATTATCAATAGTAAAATAAGACTTTGATGGGATTAAGAGATAATCAGATTTACTTAAAAGTTCATTCAATTCTTCATCAAATCCCTTCTTAAAGAAAAATTCACCTCTTAAATTTAAGATACCAATACTTCGACCTTTATAGTCAAATAAAACCGGCACATGGCTTTCTCTAGCCGTCAAGATAAATTTATGATCATTTACCACAGATACAAAGTCACATAATTTGCCCTCATAAAAATCATAATGCCCAAATACAACACAAAGCCTATCATCAACTTGAGCTTTTATAAAATTAAGACAATCCAGAAGTTTCTTTAAAAATTCTGGTCTATGAAACAAATTCTTGTACTCAATGCCTCCAATAAAAATAAAAGGAAAAACCAAAATATCAACGTTATGTTGAAGAGCATAGTCATAATTTTCCTTGAACTCACCCAAAATCTGTTTAAAATTAAAAAGTCTACATTTCGTCTGTGCTATACATATTTTCACATGGTAAATAATACGCAATAACAGAAAAAATTACAAGAAAACCTTAAGTCACACTTACCAATTTCCGAATTCTAATTTTAATACTCCCCAGAGTATCTTAGGTTTATCTCTAGCTACAACTTGACCTTCTTGATCTATCAAAAACTTAGTAAAATTTCACCGAATACCACCTTTTAATTTTGCTGGCAACTTCCGCTTAAACACTTATACAAAGGATGTGATCCTCACCATTAACATCTAATTTAGAGAAAATAGGAAATAAAACACTGTACATTGTCCGACAAAAAGTCAAAATTTCATTATCTGGTCCTGGTTCTTGCAATCCAAATTAATTACAAGGAAATCCCAATACACAAACCACTCTGTGAGAATACAACCTACATAAAACATTTCCAAATCCTAATAGTGTTCTGCATAACTACAATTATTTGATAAGTTCACTATAAGCAATACCTTGTGAATATAATCTAAAAGAAAAATCTAAGATCCTGCTACAAGCCTTACTCTAAAACCATAGATACTCAAAAAACCCCTTAAATCAAGCACATAAAAATAGGTTTTTAAACACAATTCTTTAAAAATAAGACTAAATAAAAAAACACATTAATTATTTTTTTATTTTGACAAAAAAGTACACATAAGAATTTATTAACCATGAAATATGTGTCAATATTATACTATTATGATTTAATAGTCAAAACCAACCCTTTTAAAAATCATTAAAATGAATCAAATTCAAAAAAAAATTTGTAAATAAAAAATTTGTAAAATATTTTCTTTAAATATAAAATGCTTTATAAAAGGAGGTCAAAGTGGACGACAAGGAAAAATGTGAAGAACCTGAAGAAATTAAAGAAAAAGAACATGAAACTCTCACAAATGGAAATAGTCCCAACATCGACAAAAAGGTTATTGAACTAGAAAATGAAATTTCAAATTTAAAAGATTTGTATTTAAGGAAACAAGCAGAATTTGAAAATTTTAGAAAAAGGCTTGAAAAGGATAAAGAAAACTTCATTAAATTTGCAAATGAAAACATAATGAAAGATATAATTAACTTTCTTGATAATCTAGAAAGAGCAATAGATTCATCAAAACAATCAAAAGATTTTGATACTTTATTATCAGGAATTAGTATGATTGAAAGCGAAATGCTATCAAGTTTTGACAAAAAATATAATCTAAAAAAATTTGGAAAATCAGGGGAAGAATTTGATCCAAGCCAACATGAAGCAATAAGCATAGAAGAAAAAGCTGGACTTAAAACCCCTGAAATCGTAGAAGTATACCAAAAAGGATACTGCTATAACAATCGTATATTAAGAACTGCAAAAGTTAAAGTTGCACAAAGTAAAAATTAATATTAGCAATCAAAAAAAGGAGGCTTTATATGGGAAAAATAATAGGAATTGACCTTGGAACAACAAATTCATGTGTGGCGATAATGGAACATGGCAAACCCGTTGTCATACAGAACTCAGAAGGAGGAAGAACCACCCCATCAATCGTAGCTTATACAAATAAAGGTGAGAGACTTGTAGGACAAGTCGCAAAAAACCAAATGGTCACAAATCCAGAAAATACCATTTATTCAATAAAAAGATTTATGGGAAGGAGATTTGAAGAGGTCGCAAGCGAAATCAAAATGGTTCCTTATAAGGTAGAAAAGGGAAAAAATGGAGATGCCAGAGTTAACATTTCCAACATCAAAAAGCAAATGTCACCACCAGAAATATCAGCTGCAACTCTTACTAAAATGAAAGAAACAGCTGAAGCTTATTTAGGAGAAACTGTTACTGAAGCTGTAATTACTGTTCCAGCCTATTTTAATGACGCGCAAAGACAAGCAACAAAAGATGCCGGCAAAATCGCTGGACTGGACGTTAAGAGGATTGTTAACGAACCAACAGCTGCGGCTCTTGCTTATGGAATTGAGAAAAAAAATGAAGAAATAGTTGCTGTCTACGATCTTGGTGGAGGAACATTTGATATCTCAATACTTGAACTTGGAGATGGTGTTTTTGAAGTTAAATCAACAAATGGAGATACCCATCTTGGGGGAGATAATTTTGATGATGAAATCATCAAATACTTAATCACTGAGTTCAAAAAAAATAATGCTATTGACTTATCAAACGATAAAATGGCCCTCCAAAGACTCAAAGAAGCAGCTGAAAAAGCCAAAATCGAACTTTCAGGTGCTCAAGAAGCATCAATCAATCTTCCATTCATTACAGCCGATGCAAACGGGCCTAAACATCTACAATACACCCTTACAAGAGCAAAGTTTGAACAGATGGTAGATCATTTAGTTCAAAAAACAAAAGAACCTTGCATTAAGGCCATTCAAGATGCTGGGCTTAAAGCTTCCGACATCAATGAAGTTATACTCGTAGGGGGCTCCACAAGAATACCAGCCATTCAAAAAATCGTAAAAGAGATATTCGGTCAAGAACCAAATAAAGGAGTAAACCCCGATGAAGCTGTTGCAATAGGGGCTGCAATTCAAGGTGGAATCTTAACAGGAGAAACCAAGGATATGGTACTCCTCGATGTAACCCCTCTATCTCTAGGTATTGAAACGCTTGGTGGAGTTATGACAAAATTAATTGAAAGAAACACAACAATTCCTACCAAAAAGAGTCAAGTTTTCTCAACAGCAGCTGATAATCAAACCTCTGTAGACATTAAAGTATTACAAGGTGAACGTGAGATGGCATCACAAAATAGAGTACTAGGTAATTTTATTCTTGATGGAATACCACCAGCACCAAGAGGAGTGCCACAAATAGAGGTCAGCTTTGATATTGATGCTAATGGAATAGTGCATGTTTCTGCTAAAGACATGGGAACTGGAAAAGAACAAAAAATTCGAATTGAATCATCATCAGGACTGTCTGAGGATGAGATTGAGAGAATGGTAAAAGATGCTGAAGCTCATGCAGAGGAAGATAAAAAACTAAAAGACAATATAGAAGCAAAAAACATAGCCAATTCTTTGATTTACCAAACAGAAAAATCTCTAAAAGAATATGAAGACAAGATAACAAGTGAAGATAAGGAAGCTATTGAAAATAAAATCAAAGAACTCAAAGAAGCACTAGAAGGTTCAGATATATCTTCAATCAAATCAAAGACAGAAGAACTTCAACAAGCATCTTATAAAATAGCTGAAATGATGTACAAAGAAAATCAAGCTAATACATCAAATCAAAGCAATACTCAAAACAATACAAGTAATGAAAGTAAAGAAGCCGATTACGAAGTTGTTGATGAGGATAAGAAATAGTGAAAAAAGATTATTATGAAATTTTGGGGCTCTCAAAAGGAGCCTCAAAAGATGAAATCAAAAAAGCATACAGGAAAATAGCAATTAAATATCATCCTGATAAGAATAAAGATAACAAAGAAGCTGAATCTATTTTTAAAGAAGCAACAGAAGCTTATGAAATTTTAGGGGATGATAACAAACGCGCTCAATACGATCGATTTGGTCACACAGCTTTTGAAGGCAGAGCTTCAGGATTTAATGGATTTTCCAATGGATTTAGCGGATTTTCAGATATTTTTGAAGATTTTGGAGACATTTTTGATTCATTTTTCACTGGCAATCGCGGACAAGATAAAAGCAGGCAGAGTGCAAAAGGTCAAGATATAGCATACCAAATAGATATATCACTTAAAGATGCTTATTCAGGCTATAAAAATAATATTAATATAACAAGAAATATGTTATGCGAATCTTGTTTTGGAAAAAAATCTGAGAAAGGAACCAAGCCTTCAACATGTAATATGTGTAACGGTAGTGGTCGAGTAATGCAAGGGGGGGGATTTTTCAGAGTAACAACTACATGCCCAAAATGCTATGGAAATGGACACATAATATCAAATCCTTGCAAATCATGCAAAGGAACGGGCAGTATTAAGCATAAAGAAACAATAGAACTCAATATTCCAGCAGGCATTGATGACTCTCAACAAATAAAAATGAGAGGAAAGGGGAGTGTAAATCCTGAAAATCAACAATATGGGGATTCTATATAAGAATATCGATAAAACCTCATAAAATTTTCAAAAGAGAAGGAAAAGATTGCTTGCAATTCTTCCGATAAGTTTTACTCAAGCAGCACTTGGAAAAGAGATCAAAATACACACATTATCAGAAAAAGAAATTGCACTAAAAATTCCAAAGGGCATAGAAAATGATGAAAAAATTATCATCAAGAATGAAGGCATGCCAATATTACATACAGAAAAATTTGGACATCTGCTCTTAATTATTAAGATCAAAACTCCTAAAAATTTAAGTTATAATGCTATTAATCTGTTGGAAGCTTTAAGCAACGAAATCAAAGACGTTGATGAGATTACCTTAAATAAAATTTAGTATGTATATTACACACGCCAATTCAATCACTGAAAGCATAAAAAACAATCAAGGACTTGAGTTATATATTTCAAAGACAAATCCAAAAAGCATAACCATTGAAAAACTAGCTAAAAAACATAACATTAAAATAACTAAAATAAACGATCTTGATAAGATAATTGGTAGCAATAATCATAGAGGTTTTGCATTAAAACTAAAATTACATAACACTAACAATCAAAATAAGGACTTAGAAAAATTTTTAGATGAATTTCAAAATAAAAATAGCGTATTTATTTTAATACTTGATGGAATAGAAGATCCTCAAAATTTTGGGGCAATTCTTAGAACATCCGAACAATTTAATATTGATCTTGTAATTACTAGCCAGAGACGAAGTGCAAAAGATAATTTAACTATTTTACGTACTAGCTCTGGTGCAAGTCAATACGTTAATAAATTGATAGTTCCAAATATAAATAATGCAATCAAACAATTAAAAAAGAATGGATTTTGGATATATGCTAGTGATATTCAAGGGACGGCAATAAATACCATTAAAATAAATGATTTTAAAATTGCACTTATTATGGGCAATGAAGGAAAAGGAATACATAATTTAACAAAAAAAAACTCAGACTTTTTAGTCAAAATTCCAACCAAGGGCAAAATAGACTCACTCAATGTATCAGTTTCAACAGGAATTTTAATATTTGAAATTAAAAGACAGCTTAATTTACTTTAACTATATTCAATATTGATTGATATTATTGATTGATATTAATTAACTTAAATTACTATCCCAAAAAATTTCTCACCTCAACAGAAGCCATAAATCCTTCAGCTGCAGCCGTAATAGCTTGAGCATACATCTTGTTGCTAACATCACCACAAGAAAATACCCCTTCAACACTAGTCTTAACAAAATTAGAAGTAGAAATATATCCATCCTCATCTAATTCCAAAAACCCTTTTAAAAATTCTGTATTTGGCTTATAACCAATAGCTATAAATATCCCATCTACATCTAATTCAAAAGTAGAATTATTCTTATCATTCATAATCTGCACTTTGGATAAAGAGTTGTCTCCGTTAGCTTCTATGGCCTCACAATTATATAAGATCTCAACATTAGATAATTCTGCGACACTTTTCTTTAGCATAGAAATAGCTTTTAAATAACCCTTTCTAACAATAACATATACCTTTGTTGCTAATTTACTTAAATAAATAGCCTCTGAAATTGCTGTATTGCCTCCACCAATTACCGCAACAATTTTGCCCCTAAAGAGATGTCCATCACAAATTGCACAAACTGAAATGCCTTTATTCCAAAATAAATCTGAATTCTTAAGAGTATCAAGTCTTTTAGGTACTGATCCTGATGCAATAATAACAGATCTACTCTTATAAACATAATTATCAGTAAAGAGATAAAAAAGATTATCTCTCTTTTCAATAATTCTTACAACCTCAAAATAAGTAGTAGCACCCAAATTAATTACCTGTTCTTTCATATTCAACATCAATTCCCTTCCATTCACACCATTTTTAAACCCTGGATAATTATATACTTCTGTGGTAGTTGTAAGCTGTCCTCCAGGTTCAGGGCCTTCTAAAACAACAGTTTTATATCCACTCATAACAGTATAGATCCCAGCTGTAAGTCCCGCAGGCCCTGAACCCACAATTATCACATCTTCAATAGAATCCATCTCTGTTCTTATAGTCTCTTTACTCAACTTTATGTCCAGTGACTCGAATTTTAACATAAATATCTCTTATCCCCCATTAACTCATCAAAATATGCTACATAAAATATATAAATATGAATACACCCATTAATAATAAAATTCTACTTAAAGTAATTTAAAGCTATCCAAAACAATGTAAAAGCTTATTAAGATTAATTTCTAGAACACAACATGGAACCATAATTCCAAAATTATTCAATATATAAGGTGATACCTCGCCAAAGCTACCTAACACACTATCGCCTATTAAGATATTAGCTCCCCTACCACCTATGTAAAGAGTCTTATCTGATTCTCTTAATGTAAATTCAATATTTAAATAATAAAAAAGCGATGAAACTAAAGCATTAATATCATTAAATGAAAATTTTTTATCAGCCATCAAAAAAGCCAAGTTGTCATAAGTAATACTACCATCCACGCTATTTAAATCCTTTAAAGCTACCTTCCCAATCTCAAAAATTTTATGAGGATAAGGAAAATTTGAACTAATACTCTCAGATTTAAGCAAGTCAGGCACTATAGAGCCTCTAACATACTCATACCCTTCTGTCATTGGATTAGACACTTTTAACAAATTATCTCCCTTAATATTCATCTTCTCAATAAAATCAGATTTAGAACCAAGATAATTATAAATCATCTCCTGAAATCCCATTCCAATCATTAAATTCCTAATTTTTCTTGAAAATTCTTCTATCGGAGTCAATTTCCCTATAGTAAAACTCTTAGGAAGCTCTGGTTTAAAACTATTAAGTCCCCTACCTATCATTATTTCTTCAATAACATCCACTGCATGAAAAAAATCATTCCTATAAACAGGGGGAACAACATAAAATTTATCGGGTTCCTTCAAGTAAGATGCTACTCCTAATTTTTTTAAGTCAAGACACATATCATTTGCTGTAAAATCACTGCCAAGTATCTTATTAACGCTATTAACACTAACCTCTATAGCATCCTGAAAATAATAAGGACTGATTATTTCCCTACCAAATAAGGTTTCCTCAGGAAAAGTGGTCTTTACTGGCAAAATTTCAAATCCCATATCATGCAAATCACAAGCAACAACCGATAAAGATAATAAAGTAGCTTCCAGATTAGTTCCTGTAACTTCAATAAATAAATCAGTATCACCTACCCTTAAAGTCCCAATATCATGAGAATTAATTACCGGAGGATAAGAGAGAACCTGAGCATTACAATCTAACAACAAAGGATACAAATTAAAGTCTTTTAAAATAAGTGAATATTCTATTCCCTTAGGATGTACCTTATTGATCCCTTCAATAGACATTTCACGATCCATACCTAAAGGAACAAATTTATAATCTCCATTACACGCAATATAATTTAATGGAAACTTGATAGAAGCTGATGAGTACATTCCCATCGCAACCCTCTTACGCTTTTGTCCATAGTTATGACAAAGTTTTTCCTGTAATTGGATTAAAGTCTCAAGCATTTGCTCGTTGTAAATCATACCCTTAGCTAAAAATCCAAAAATAAAAGGCCTAATCCCAAATACTTCAGAACTGACCAAAATTTCACCATAAAATTTCTGCAAACTACCTGCCATTGATATAAACTCAAATGAAGGCAATTTGCCTAAAAGATATGTCTTAATTTGACGAGCAAGTCCTGTATAAGACCACAAATCAGGTCTATTCGTATCATTAAATTCAATTTTTATTTTATCATTTATAGTATCAAACTCACAAACTTCAGCCTTAATCATCTCAAGGACAGATATAATCTCATCATTTGTTAAATTTTTTCCTATTTTTTCTAATAAAAGACCTTTATAAACTTCAATCTTAGGCATTTGCTTTTCCTCGCCTCAATACAACATCACCAATATTATGGGTAAAAAGCTCTCTTAAATCATTTAAACCCAAATACATCAAAGCCATTCTATCAATACCAATACCCCAAGCAATAACGGGCACATCAATTCCAAAAGGTTTTGTAACCTCTGGTCTAAAAATACCGCTTCCGCCTAATTCAAACCAACCAAGGACAGGATGCTTCACATGTACTTCAATTGAAGGCTCTGTAAATGGAAAATAAGCAGGCACATATTTCACGTCAGTAGCACCAGCTAGTTCTTTAGCAAAAATTTCAAGAAGACCTAATAAAGTCTTAATATTAACATCATCACCAATAACAATCCCTTCTGTTTGATAAAAATCAACTCCATGAGTAGCATCAACTTGATCATATCTAAAACACCTAACAATTCCAAAATACTTACCAGGATTTTTAATGTCAACTAATTGTTTTGCTGAAAGCACCGTACCTTGCGTTCTAAGCACCAATCTCTTTGAAATACTCTTACTAAAATCATATCTCCAACCTCTTGATCCCGTAGTATAACCATTTTCATGAGCAGACTTAACATTAGAAAAGTAAGGTTCGGGCAAGGACTTTAGTGAACTTGGTTCTTTTATATAATAAACATCCTTTACATCACGTGCAGGATGAAATTGGGGCATAAAAAGAGCATCATTATTAAAAAATTCACTTTCAACTAAAGGACCATCAAACTCTTCAAACCCAAAACTTACAAGCCTATCTTTAACTTTAGAAATATATTCTGAGTAAGGATTCACACGCCCAATAAAAGCCTTACTTGATGCAATATGAATATTATAAGCCCTAAATTTTCTATTTTCATAAGATTTACTTTTTAATATTTCAGGGGTTAATTTTACAATCTCATCACCTTCGATAGCACGCTTTTTAAGCTCAGATTTTATTTCTGATCCAAATTGAGAAAATTTAAATTTTAAATCTAATTTTTCTATTATCTTAAATAAAGCATCATTAGCGCCCTTCTTCTTAGAATGATTAGAAATAACTAGCAATTCATCTCTAGATAAATCATCCTCTAAAAGAGCCCCCTCTTTAGCTTTGATAAGTAATTCTTTAACTATCTTGTAACTACCACGACTTAAGTCCTTAACAACAATCTCTTTATCTAGTCCCAAGGAAAGAACTCCCTCCTTAGACAAATTACCAAAAGCCTTACCAGTATCCTTAACATCAAGCCCTAATTCCTTAGATAAATTGGCAACTAAAACTGCTTTTCTAGACACAAGACTAATGATTCTCTCTTCAATTAAACCATTATTTAAAGCATCAATACCTCTTTCGGTCAAACGATAAAACACATTATTCTTTCTAAAAGTTTCGCTGAGAATACCTTTAGCAACAAGCCATTCAATTGTTTTATTTGACTGTCCTTCATTATAATGTAAATCAGAAATAAGCCTTAATGCATAAATTTCATCTCCTTCCTTATAACTTAAAATGACCTTTGTCTCAAGAGGATGCAATGTCTTTACTATCTCAAAATCACTTTCCATAAAGTTATCCCTTAATCATCACTTTTGCTACTAATCCCAAGTTCTAAAATAAGTTCAACCTCTCCAACAGATAATTTAGTAGCCCTTGAAATTTCTACAGCACTCCAACCTTGTCTCATAAGCTTAATTACAGAATCTCTGACCGCTTCATTATTAAGCCCGACATTATCTTTATACTTAGATTCGGTTTTTACGAGAATCCCAAGAGTCTTAATTCTCTCTTCTGCAGCAACATTTAAATTTTCTAGTCGAGTCTCAGATTTTGCAACCTTTTCCCTTACGTTTTTAATATATGTCAGCTTACTTTCAACATCTCCTAGCATTTCTTTAAGAGTTTGAACACTATTTAAAACTTCTAGTGATAAATCTTTGTTTACAAGTAATTCTGACATAATACCTTTCAATTCACTAAGATCTTGATGAAATCCAGAGCTCTCTTTAAATAAAAGATTCATTTTACCTTCTATCTCATTTATTAAATCAAAATTTCTATCAACAGATTCTAATGTAGATTTTAGGATACTATCCTTATTACTCATTCTATCATAATTTGCAAGGATGGTATTCTGCTCTTCTTTGATCTCCTTAAGCTTAGCTTTGTAAATTTGAATTTCATCATAAGACTCTGTAAATTTTTTATACCTTTCTTTAAAGGAAGCATGAAATTCAAGAAATTGATCAAGCTCTGCTTTAATCCCTTTAACATCCATCTGTTGCATCTTCAAATCATTAAATACCTCAATAATATTTGATGATTTAACTTTAATATCTCCAATTTCTCTAGTAATGCCTTCAAAGTCACCTTTATATCCTTGTATAATATCTATTTCACTAACTAAAGTCTCTTGCAACCCTTCTAATTTATCTTTAAAGGAATAAACTTCTGTTATAAGATCATTATTCCTCTCAAGCTCAACTTCAAGTCTCCTGAAATTTTCAAGCTTAGTACTCATGGTAAGATAGCGCTTGTCAAGTTCTTCTCTCAAGCCCTCCTTAAAGATAATTAAATTATCTTTAATTTCATCTATGAAATGATTAAGATCACTATCATAGCTTACAAGCTTCGATTTAAGCTGTAATATATTTTCATCAATACCTTTAATCATTAAATTATATTTATCTTTAAATTCAGATTCTATGCTGCTAACCTGAATTTTTAAAGTATCCTTTAAAACTCTTATTTCTTCTTCTGAATAATTTAAACCATTCTTAATTTTATTTTCAAACGCAACATATTCCTTTTGCATAGAGTTGGAAAAAGAATCATAATTTTTTCTAATTGTGCCCTCAATATCAGTCCTATATACATTAACCTTCTCAGCAAGCTTTAAAACATCATCCTGAATTAACTTTACTTGAGATTCAAAATCATCTTTGTCATTTGAAAATCTATTTAAAATACCTTGCTTCTCTTTCTCAAGCCTAGAAATCATCATAGTAAATTCATGTTCTAATTTTTCTCCAGACTCAATGACTTTATCTTCAATATCTTTCTGTTGACTTAAAAACTTAATTTCAACCTGTGTTGCAAGCTCTTCCAAATGAGAATTTATCTTCTCATTTACAGACTTAATCTTCAAATCCATGGAATTTTCAATATTTAAAACCTTATTCTGCACCTCATCTGAAATATTTTTTAAACTAAGGTAAGAATTATTTTCAAATTCCTTAATATCTTCATGCACATGATCAAAAATTGCTCTTGCTCTTTGATTAACACTATCTTTAATAACTTTCAAATCGCTCTCAACAACAGAAATACCATTCGCAATTTCATTTAGATTCCTCTGAGCAACTTCAGTTCTCGCTTCAAGTTCCCTGTAAGTATTTTCCTGCCAATTTGTCATATCATCTTGAACTTTTAAAAGCCAAGAATCAACATTATTTTGACGACTATCGACAAACTTAATAAATTCATCTATTTTATTGGAAACATTAGTTTCCATTAAAACGATCTTATCCTCTGTATCTTGTTTTCTGGTATCAAACTCTTTATTAAATTCCAAATAAAGATTTTCTTTATTAATCATCAATTCCCGTTCAATTTCAATCTTAAAATTCTTCATAAGGATTTCTTTTTCTTCCAAACTCTTGATTATCTCTTTCTCTAAATTCTCAATTCTTTGATCTGAAGACATCACAAAATTTTTCAAAGAACTTTTCAAATTATCACCCCTTTTCTTCAAATCTTGAAAAAAATCTTCTTCAAGAAGCTCGAGACGAGATGATACATTATGATACGAATCCTCTTTAAGCTTTAGTACATCACCCTCAATATTACTCAAAGTTAACTTAAGTTCACTAAGATTTTGAAGCTGCTCCTTAATCCCCTTATCCATATTCTCGCTTGAACGAGCAAGCTCCACTTCTAGCTCAGCAATATATGAATCCAACCTATTTTTCATAGTAACATGCATATCAGAATATTTGCTATCAAGCTCAGTATACTTACTTGAAATCAACTTATCAATTAAATTAGTCTTATCATCTATTGTCTTCTCTACAATCAGATATTTCTCATCATACTTGTCTGTAAGCTCAGTATACTTACTTGAAATCAACTTATCAATTAAATTAGTCTTATCGTCTATTGTCTTCTCTACAATCAGATATTTCTCATCATACTTGTCCGTAAGCTCAGTATACTTACTTGAAATCAACTTATCAATTAAATTAGTCTTATCATCTATTGTCTTCTCTACAATCAGATATTTCTCATCACACTTCGCCATAAGCTCAATATATCTGCTCTCAAAAATCTTATCTAACTCATACTGATATTCATTAATTTTTTCCTTTAAATCTTGTTCGATAATGTCGATACTATTTCCAATTGACTTAAGAGCAGATATTTTATCATTAAGCTCTTGATCATACTTTTCAATCTCTTCATCAATTGCAACAGTAACCTTTTGAATATAAGTATTAAATTGCTCTTTCATCTCTTTTTCAACACCAGACTTAATGGTATCAAATTGATCATGCATTTTATTACTACCTTCTTGTATTCTATTTCTTAAATCCTCCTCAAGTCTCAAAATTTCTTTTGAACGCTCCTCAATTAATTCAAAATTACGATCCATTTCAGAAATTTTTATTCTCAAATGTTCATCATTATCTGTAAGTATCTTATAGATCTCATCCCTAATCTTTGAAATAGCATCTTCACTCTCAATAAAAAATGTTGAATATCTTTCTTCAAAATTATTTTCAATAATCTTGAATCTTTCTTTATAAAGCTCATTTAAAAAATCAGATTTGTCTTCTATGTTATTCTTAAGTTCATTAACCACCTCTATAAACTGTTCTCTCAACTTAAGAATATCACTATTGATGGTTTTCTTGTAATCAACTGCCTCTTCCCATCTAATTTTATATTGCTGTTCAATTTCTCTCAGTAACTCACTTATTCTTAGTTCTTCTTTTTCTATTATGTCTTTAATTCTAACCTCAAAATTTTCAACTTGGTACTTCGATACATCAAAAGATGACTTAAAGTTTTCCAAACTTTCACCCATATTTTTGCTAAAAATATCTATCTTATCTATTAGTCTTCTATTTACACTTTCAATTTCATATCCTATTTCATCTTCCAATTTGCTTGCAAGGGTCTCTGAATATCCTCTAGAGTCAGATATTACCTTATTATATTTTTCATTAATTTCTCTATTCACATCATTAAATCTTGAATTAAGAGAATCAATGGTAATATCAATACTTGCTTGAAATGAAGCAATATCTGTTCTTTTATCCTTAAGCAAACTATCAACTTCCTTAACAAATTCTTCTGACTCTTCTAAAACTGTAGCAAATTTTTTAGATAAATTTTCCTCAAGATCTTTAGTATCCGCGTCAAAATGACTCATAATGTTTTTCAGAAGTTCATCCGCATATATATTTCCTTGATTCCTAAATTCATCTATCCTTTCAAGATAATAATTCTCAAGTCCCTCAAAAGTAACCTTGAGATCCTTGATCTTCAAAGTCATCTCAGAATCAAGCGTATTGATATCAACCTTTCCTGAGGATATTATATTTTCAATGTTAATTGATATTTCACTTAATTTACCTTGCCAATCATTAAGCTTATTATCGATTTCATTATTAAGCACATCTCTTTTACTTAAAATATCTTCTGATATCCTATTTAAAAAATCATCTATCTGCATCTGATTATCTAGCTTAATTTCAGAAACTTTCTGTGATCTGGTGTCAATAAATACATCAAGTTCTAATCTAAGATTATTTAAAATATCTTCACATTCAAGCCTGAAATCTTTAAGTTTATAATCGAGTTCTTCTATCTTGCCTTTAACTAAATCTTCTTTATTGGAAAAATCTTCATTAAGTCCATTAAGCATCATGATAATCTTGTCATGAATCATTTCGGCCTGATTGTCAATAAATTCTCTAACCCCTGATAAAACCTCTTCACTATTTTTATATGACACATCTCTTAATTCTTTATATTTACTCAATATTGAACTTTCAAAATCTTCACTCTTTGATGTCACATATTCAAGTCTCTCATTAACATCCTTTTCAAAGGATTCAATCTTTGAAGAAGCTGATAAAAGCAATTCTTCGCTTGCAATTTTAATATCAAGAAAAGATTTGTTTAAAACAATAAGCTCATCTTTCCAATTAGTATGCATATCAATTGATTTCTTTTGAATATGTTCTGAAAGCTCATTAAAAACATTATCACTAAGTTCTCTGCCCCGAGTCCTTTGACCTTCAATCAAATTTAAAAATTCTTCATTGATTCTATCTAAATGAGATCTAATATTTTCTAAATTCAAATCTACTTCTCTTTGTAAAGCTTCATGTTGCAATTTACTATCTTCTATTTGCTTAAAGCATTTATCTATATCCCCGCCACAATTATTTTTCAAATTAGATACTTCATTATTGATTTCAGTACTTATATTACTGAACTTGGTTTCAAAATCTCTTCTTAACCCTTCAAAATCCTGTGCCAATAAGTTGTTTAAAGAAGTTATTCCTTCCTTTATCTTTTTACTAGTAATTTCAAAACTTTGATAATCATGATCTGATTTCTCAGATATCTCACTAAATTTTTCATCACATTTAACGACAAAATTATAAATATCTTTCTCAAACCTATCTGCAATATTCTTATACTTGCTCTCCAGCTGCGTCTCTAATGCACTACTTTTTAAATTTAAAGCTTCTAAGAGAGTCTCGTACTTTAAGCTAATGCCATTATCTAAGCATGAATAATCATTCATAAACCTATCATTCATTTCTTTAAGCCCTAAAGACAAACTACCATCTAACTTAGAAATTTTGTCTTGAATATCTTTATTGATATTTGCAAGCCTCAATTCTAATTCATTGCCAATATTATTCATTCTTGAAAACACATTTTCATTGAAATTATTAATATCACCCCTCACTCTCTCTTTAAATTCAAAATAAATCTTATTAGAATCATCTTCAAGATCATCAAGTAATGTCTTAACATCAACTTGTACACTCTCTATTTTAGAATTGGCATCCTTTAGACTAACCTCTATTCTCTCTCTTATGTCCTTATCAAACTGATTTATCTTATTGTCATACTCCCTATAAATATCACCAACATTAGATTCAATCTGAATCCTAAATTGCCCCAAAATATCTGCAAATTGCTCTTCATATTGTCTCATTTCTTGTCTTATAGTTTCTTCAAGAGAATTCAGCCTAGAGTAGGTATCATCCTTAAAAACAGAACCTAAAGTAGCAATTTCATTGTCTATTAATACTAACTTACCTTCAAGCTTGTCCTTTATTTGATTAGACCGTTTATCAACATACATAAATACTTCATCAAATTTTATCTTAAGTTCTTCATTCAATTTAGTTAAAATAAAATCTTCTTTATCATTAATTTTAGTTTTAACTTGTTCCAAAATAAGCTCAAGAGAATTTTCTATTGATTTATATTTAGTTTCATACACATTAAAAGAATCCTCAATGGAATTATTATAACTATCTATACTAGATTCAATTTTTAATATAAACTCTCTAAACTCATTCTCGAGTCTTTCATTGCCCTTACCTAAAACTTCTTGCTTCCTCTCCTCAATCATTATCAATGATTCTTGATAAGATGTAAGATCTTTATCTAAATTATCCATTCTCACACTAAAATTTTTAATAGTGTTATCAAATTTATCCCAACTCTCAATCTTGATAGCCTCAAGATTTTCTTTATTTGTATTATTAAATTTCTCAAAAACTGTATTTAATCTGGAATCAATAGAGTCGATCTGAGAATTAAAATTCTTTAAGGTTCTTGAAAGTTTATCTACGATCTTTCCATCTACTTGAAGTCTCTGTATATTATCTTGAACTTTAAGAGCCATATCATCTAACTCTTTAAGCATAGAATTATGATAAGCAATTTTCTTCTCAACTTCTGCAAAATCATTGCTCTTATTTTTAATCTTTTGCTGAACTTCATCGATTTTCTTTATGATCTCTATACTAGAGCGTTGATACGCTTCCATATCAACAGCAAGATTATTCATCTCTTTAGTTTTCTCATCAATAAAATCTTCAAGATTACCCTTAGCAATGTCAACAAATTTTTTAATCTTATCTAAAGCCCTTGAACGCCTATCATACTGTCTATAAAAAAATAAAATCACAACAACTAATAAAAGATTAACCAAAATGGTTATAACATCTATCATAAAATATTTTACCCATGCTCTTATATATTTAAAAGTATATATCTTTGCAAGTCTCTATAATCACTAAAGATGAAGTCACACTCCATATTATCTTTAATCAACCGTTTCTTAGAAAAATAAGCAGTCTTCATGCACACACTTCTGGCACCTACAATATCATACTCATAAGAATTACCAACATATAAAATGTGCTCACTGGATATACCTAACTCATCCATAATCCTAAAAAAAGCCATTTTGTTTGGTTTTAAATAACCAGTCTCCTCTGACGAATAAAGAATATCCCAAAAATTATCACCAATGTTGAGCAAATTACTTACGCGAGCAGCAATTGGAAAATCTGACATAACTCCTAATTTTATTCCCTTCGATTTAAGAAAATAAATCAAATCATGAACGCCAACATACGGTTTGAAATTCCTGAATTTATTACTAAAAGATTCACTATAATATATTTTATTTAATAAAAACTCACACCTATCATTACTACACTTTAGATAGTTAGCAAGCATTTTAACTTGCATAGACATTAATTCAGATCTATTAGAAGGGGTATTTTTGCCATTTTGCAAAAGTCTTACTTCCCTTCTTACCTTTTTAAAAGTTAAAAAAAATTTAATATGCTTTAAAAATTCAGGCAACATTCCTAAATTCATACTAATTTCAGGATAAAGAGTCCCATCAAGATCAAATACTACAGCCTGTATCATAACGTCTAGTTATTTATCCTTTTTGGTATCGGTATCGGAACTATAGACATATTCTTTGGAATCTTGGTTCTAACCAAATGCACATATGAATTTGGATATCTATCCTTAAGCGATTTAATTGAAGCTTCGTTATTAATTTCCATTAAAGATACTCTAAAAATTGATTCTTTGTCAATAAATGGAAATAGCACAATAACATGCCTGTGAAAAATCTTTCCTGGAAACTCATCAATTGTTGTACTAACAGAGCCAAAATATATATGACCAGGCTCCTTTACAGCTAAATAATACAAAATAAACTCTAAATTATCAATCTCATATCCACGATTTTCAATATATTGAAAAAAATTAACGTTATTTACATCCAAATCCTTAATCTTAGACAGATCTAAATCAGAATCAACATTTTTAAGTTTATAAGCAATATTACGAGTCCAATCAAGTCCAAAGAATGGATCCCTACTAAACTCATAGTATCCAGTAAAACTATTACCTCTAACTCCAATATGCCTAATTTTAAGATCATTTATTCTCAAAAGCTTACCTGTCATTGCCTTGTAAATTGAATCTGCTATCCATTTGCCAAATCCAGAACAATTAAATCCTGCAGGCTCTCGTTGAGGCTTACCCGTATTAATATATACCATTTCACCTAGTTCATTCATTGCCCCATCATGTACTTCAACCATAAAAGGATAAAGCTTGAAAAATGATTCTAGATTATCAACAAAATTAGAAACATTATTATAGGTATCATAATACTTAGGCATAAAAAGTCCTAAATCAATAAAATCGCTAATATATCTAGCTATTTCTACAAAGGAGCCAGTAGCAATATCGCTAATTTTAAACGGCAAGTTAATATTGCTATAAATTAAAGTATTGACCAAATAAAAATCAGCACTACAATTAACACTACCTGCTTTGATTCTAATAAAAGTATCTGCCCTATTTAAAAGAAATATTTTTATCTGCTCAATGCCATATCTCCCCACTTTAATTACATAAGAACCTGGTAAAATATAAGAAACATTATCCTTTCTATTAAAAAAAGAATAATAAGTGCAATCCCCTAATTTTGAACTTGATACTTCAACATAAACCTTATCTGCAATATAATATTTTTTAGGTTTTATATTGAAAGTAGTACTATCTGAGCTGAAATATTTTGCATAATTGGACCTGACACTAAAATCATAAACAAAATTTTCAAATGCAAAGAGATTTAGATTAACAACTATCAAAAATAAAAATATATATCTCACTTTAAGTCTCTTGTCTTGTCCCTAAGTTCTATTAAAATTGGAATATTATAATAGCCAATTTTACGAATATTATTTACTAAATAATTATAATAAGAATTTGGAAAATTAGTTATCTTATTCGCAAATAAAATAAATTTAACAGGATTAACACTAATCTGAGTTAAATATTTCACTTTATGTGAAATATTTAAATGATAGTCCTTAATCCATAAATCTAACATCTTATTCAAATCAGAAGTATTTATCTTAAGATCAAGTTGCTTCTTTAACTTAATGGCCTCTTTAAAAAGATTATCTAATCCTACTTCCTTATGAACAGATATTCTTAATATAGGGGCAAAATTTAAAATTGGGAAAAAAAACCTAACACGTTCCTTTAAAGCATCAAAATAACCATTCTTTGACTTTACAAGATCCCACTTGGTAAACACCATAATAATTCCTTTGCCTCGTTTAGTTGCATAATGAGCTATTTTTTTATCTTGAGTCGTTAAATCTTCTTTAAGATCAATTAACAGAAGAACAATATCTACCATATCAATGACTCTTAAAGACCTGCTGACAGAATAATGCTCAATAGATTCATTTACTCTTGATTTGCGTCTTATTCCAGCCGTATCAATAATCTCAAATGTCTTGCCATTTCTTTGCAATTTTGCTTTAATAAAATCCCTAGTGGTTCCCGCCACAGGAGATACAATTGAAACTTCATATCCGGCCAAAAAATTAATAAGAGTAGATTTGCCCGAATTTGGCTTTCCTATAATACCAATTTTAACATCAATATTATTATCATCACTACTTAAACTACCCACTACACTTTTCAAAAAAGTTCTTAAGCTATTAATTCCCTTTCCATGAATTGCACTAATCAAAAAATTCTCTCTAAAACCCAATTTTTGGAATTCATAAGTTAAAGCTTCCTTATGATGACTATCTACCTTATTTAACACCAAAACTATCTTATCTCTATATTTTCTTAGCCTTTCAATAAGTTCATAATCTTCTGACAACATTTCATTTACGTCTAGAACAAGTAAAATCAAGTCAACACTATCAAGTAAACTTATAACTTTATTAACCACAGCCTTGCTAAGTTCATCCTTTAAAAGAGTAAATCCACCAGCATCAATCAAATAAAATTTATGAGAATCTACAGTGCAAACTTCTCTTACCAAATCCCTAGTAACACCATAAACCTTATCAGTAATACTCCTATTAAAACTTAAAAGTTTATTAAATAAAGTAGATTTTCCAACATTTGGTCTGCCAGCAATAAGGACACTTTTATAATTTTGAACTCTAGTAGAACTATCCAAAGTTAACCCGCCTCTTTCTTATACGTAGGTATTTTTATTATAATATCTTATATTATCAAATATTATACCTTTATGCCAATTATAAATGGATGTTC
The DNA here is from genome assembly GCF_055693965.1 of Borrelia tillae. NCBI lineage: Bacteria > Pseudomonadati > Spirochaetota > Spirochaetia > Spirochaetales > Borreliaceae > Borrelia > Borrelia tillae. The sequence goes on along the minus strand of NZ_CM146346.1, from coordinate 514,309 downwards.
AATTGATAAGAAAGAAAAAGAATAGCAGACGAAAGAAAAGTAATTTTACTCAAACAGACATATTCTTAATATTATTTGCAAGTATGCTAACAACATTGTGTTTATTACTAACAATTAAAAATTCATTAATTAGAGATATATTCACTGAACAAATTGATAACAATCATAATTTTGAATTTATCGAATCAAAATCTAAGAAATCGACGCAAAATTAGATCATACAGAAAGTGAAACTATTAAAATGTTTAATAATGAAAATTATTTAATCAAACCACCTGAAATACAAAAAATTGAAGAAGAATTTAAATATCAAGGACAAAAATACTTAAAAAACCAAAAAGAAGTTAAGCTATATTTTATTAAAGTTACCTCTGAGGGACATTTTTTCAAACAAGGAACCAAAAGAATTATTCATTATGATCAAAATATCCTTGAAGAAACATTAAAAGCATTAATTAAAGGTCCAAATGAATATGAACTTAAAAATAATTTTTTAAGTTTAATTCCTATCAATACCAAGATACTAAATTTAAGCATAAATGATGGAATTGCTCATATAAATTTATCCAAAGAGTTTTATGAAAATAGCTTTGGAGTCGAAGGAATAATTCATCAGGTAAAACAAATTATTTCAACATGCCTTGAAATCCAAGGTATTAACGGAATCACCTTAAAAATTGAAAATAGCCCAATAATATTTGAAGATTTAAATCTCAACTTTTCAGGAATTTTAAATAATAAAAAAATTTCAAAATATTAAAAATTCATATCCCTAAGAAATACAAGAGATTGATTAAGACTTATATCATTATCTTTAACAACTAAAAACATAAATTCTTGATTCCCTTTCCGCCCCTTAGTTGTAAGCTTTAATATATTCTTCACTTGAAGATCATTATTATAAAATATTCTAATTACTCTATCCAATATCTCATTTAAATATCTATTTTTAACTATACCATTAAAATCTTTTATATCTAAATTTAATCCCTTAAGCTCAAATTGAGGTTTAACAAGAGCAATAATAAGCTTATCAGTAAGACTGCCCATTAATTCCACACATATATTTATTACAGATCTAAAAGAAACATCAATAACGGCTAAATTAGGTTGTATGTCAAATTGTTTGATATCAAAAATATTAGTCTTTTCAAAAACCCTAACCCTTGGATCAACCCTTAGTTTATAAGACAATTGATTAAATCCAACATCAACTGCATAAACCAACCTAGCACCTTCTTGCAAAAGACAATCTGTAAAGCCACCTGTTGAAGCTCCAACATCAATGCAAATCTTATCTCTAACTATAATCTTAAATGCTTCTAAAGATTCAAGAAGCTTGCTTCCGCCTCTTGAAACAAATTGTCTAGACTGATTTTCTACTAAGTGTATTTTGCTATTCTTCAGTAACAAAACTTTAGGATTTCGTTCTCTATGAGAATTAACATACACTCTTCCAGTCAAAATTAAAATTCTTAACTCTTCTCTTGTAAATTTAGGATAATTCTTACAAAGCACATTTAATAAACTATTTCTGTATTCTTTCAATTTTTAAAGCACGTCCTGTCTTTAAATGAGAAGTAATAACAACTCCTTGTATAATTACACCTTCTTCAACAGTTTCCGTTCGCAAAGCTACATATTCAAGCAAACCTTTAAGAGAAATTTCAGGATTAAAGCCTATAACAGAATTTAAACTACCAGTCATCCCAAGGTCACTAATATAAGCAGTTCCTTTATCTAAAATTCTCTCATCTTGAGTCATTACATGCGTATGCGTACCAACAACTCCAGTAACCAAACCATCTAAAAAATATCCAAAACTTTCCTTTTCATAATTACTCTCAGCATGAAAATCAACAAAAATAGTTTTAGCCTTATTTTTAATCATATTCACAACTTTTTTTATATTTTCAAAAGGATTTTTAACAATGAAAGTCATTCCTAAAAATCCTTGAACATTTACAACAGCAACCTTTTCACTTTTAACATTTAAAATGCAATATCCGTGCCCTTCAAGTAAATCTGAAAAGTTATTTGGTCTTAAAACATATTCCTGCTTATCCAAATATTCCCTTATGCTATGATCAGCATAAACATGATTACCTGTGGTAATAACATTTACACCTGCCTTAAAAAGGTTTTCTGCTATCTCTGGAGTAATGCCAAATCCACCTGCAGAATTCTCTCCATTAACAATTGTTAAATCTATGTTGTACTTCTCCTGAAGACTCTTAAGATTAAAAAAAATCTTTTTAAGTCCCCCATCACCTACAATATCTCCAATAATTAAAGATCGAATAACATCTTTATCTTGCATACTCGATAACTCTAGTCTCACGAATAATAGTAACTTTTATTTTACCAGGATACCTCATCTCAATCTCTATTTTCTTTGCAATATCTCTTGCAAGCATAGTAGCTTTATCATCATTAACTAATAAATTGTCAACAATAATCCTAACCTCACGCCCTGCTTGGATTGCATAACATTTTTGCACACCCTCAAAACCATACGCAATCTCTTCAAGCCTCTTAAGTCTGCTTATATAATTGTTTAAACTCTCACGTCTTGCACCAGGTCGAGATGCAGAAATAGCATCGGCAATTTGAACAACAATAGCCTCTAAACTCTCAGGCTTTATCTCATTATGATGTGCAGCAATAGCATTAACGACAATATCACTCTCACCACAACTCTGAGCAAGTTCAGCACCTGTAATAGCATGCCCCTCACTATTCTCAGAAATACTCTCCATACCTTTTCCGATGTCATGTAAAACACATGCCCTTTTGACAACAATAGGATCCAATTTCATTTCTTTAGCTAAAATTTCTCCTATTATCGCTGTTTCTTTTGAGTGACTTAAAACATTCTGACCATAACTACTTCTAAAGTAAAGTCTTCCAAGTCCCTTAATGAGTCTTTTATCAAATCCATGTATATTTAAATCAAATACTGCCTTCTCACCTTCTTCAAGAATAATATTATTAATTTCATTAGTAACACTATAAACAATTTCTTCAATTCTTGCGGGATGAATTCTCCCATCTGCAACAAGTCTCTCAAGAGTTCTCTTAGCTATCTCTTTTCTTACGGGATCAAAACAAGATATAACGACAGCCTCAGGGGTATCATCAATAATAATATCTGCACCTATTAAAGTTTCAAGAACCCTAATATTACGCCCTTCTTTACCGATGATTCTACCTTTCATTTCATCATTAGGTAGTTCAACAGAAGTAACTGTAAACTCAGAACTAACTTCTGTCACTATACGTTGCATAGTAGAGACCAAAATCTCTTTTGCGACCTTATCTGCTAAAAGTTGAGCTTCCTGTTCACTTTTATTGATAATAATTTGAGCATCTCTTTTAACGTCATTTTCAATCTTCTCAATTACAATCTTTCTTGCTTCTTCTTTTGTCAAACCTGCAATATTTTCTAACTTTTTAACAAGAGATAATTCCTTATCGCGTATTACCCTTTCCTTTTGTTCACATTCTTTAAGTTTAAATTCAATTCTGCCTTGCTGCTTATCAAGAGACGCTACCCTTTTGTCTAAAGTCTCTTCTCGTTGCAATAATCTTCTTTCTAAATTAAAAACCTCATTTTTTCTCTCTCTTATGTCCCTATCTTGCTGGTTCTTCTCTTTAAGCATTTGTGCTTTTGCATGTGAAATAACTCGTTTTCTTTCATTTTCTATCTCTAAGAATGACTCTTCCTGTATCTTCTTTAATTTTTTATCTAAATTTAATAAAGAAAATCTACCTAAAATAATTCTTATCACAAAACCTAAGATAATACCCAGGATACCAGCAAGAATAGAAGAAAAAGTAATATATTCCATATAACTTACCCCCCTATTCCACCAAACCAATTAAATATTACTTTAAAAGAAAATATCTAATTGTGTAAGACTACTACTTTTCTTCTAAGGTTTTATCAACTAGTTCAAGAATTGCCATCTCAGCTGCATCCCCATACCTTTGTCCTAGCTTAATCACCCTAGTATAACCACCCTTTCTCTCTCTAAAGATAGGGGAAATTTTAGTAAATAATTTATTAAGGATATATTTATCATGTATAAATTTTGACACTTCTCTCCTATTATGCACACTATCAACCTTAGCTCTGGTAATTAACTTCTCAGCAAACCTTTTAGCTTCATTTAATTTTGCTTTAGTAGAAGTTATTCTTTCATGTCTAAAAAGAGAAATTATCATATTTCTCAAAAGAGCCTTCCTATGACTTGCCTTTCTATCTAATCTATTAAATCCTACCTTCGTTTTCATATAAAAATGATCTCCTTTTTAACGAGATATTTTATCGCTCTTACTTAATATTTTTAAAGCTTCTGTCTTAGACATGCCTAAAAACAATCCATAAGCATTAAGCTTTTCAACTATTTCTTCTAAACTTTTTCTGCCAAAATTTCTAGCCTTTGAAAGTTCCTCTGCGGTCTTACTAATAAGCTCTCCTAAAGTCTTCACATTTTCCTTAGTTAAACAATTAAGAGACCGAACAGATAAATTTAATTTTTCAATACTCATACTCAGTATATCAGAATCTCTAAATTCAAAATCATCAACAGAATGTACAACTTTATCTTCGAAATTAACCAATGGAAGTAAAAACTCCCTTACAGTAGATGCTGCCTTTTTAATTGCATCTTTAGCACTAATGACACCCGTTGTCCAAATCTCTATAACAAGTTTATCATAATCAGATCTCTGTCCAACTCTAGTATCTTCAACAGAATATGTCACCTTCTCTATTGGGGAAAATATAGAATCAAGCGCAATAGTGTTAACTTCTTCTAAATACTTAGCATTCTGTTCAGAGGAAACATATCCTCTCCCATAATCAATTTGAAACTCAAAATCTAAATTTGCATCACTTGAAAGTGTCGCAATAACTAAATCTTTATTACAAACTTCAATTCCCTCTCTCTCAAGATGGGATGCTTTTAAAACATTAGTCTCTCTCCCATTAACAGAAAGATTGATCGTCATACTGTTAACTCCTTCATCCAACTTTAAATGAACATTTTTAATGTTAGCAATTACTTCAAGAGTATCCTCTACAACCCCAGGTATTAAATCAAATTCGCTTGAAACAATCTTTAAAGATCCACCTTGATTAGACTGAATTCTCATAGCAGAAATAGCATATCCCTCAACAGAAGATAACAAAACTCGCCTTAATGTATTACCAACAGTAACACCAAAGCCTTTCTCAAAAGGATATATTATAAACTTTCCATAAGAGCCATCATCCTCTCCTCTTAAAAACTCAATCCTGTCAGGTATAGTAAAATCTTTTAAAAGTTTTCCTAAAGACATCAATAGCTCCTCTAACTAAACTCGTCTAGTTTTCTTAGGTCTACACCCATTGTGTGGTATTGGAGTAACATCTGAGATTGATTTGACAATTATGCCTGCTGAACCAACTGCTGTATAGCAGATTCTCTACCAATTCCTGGCCCTTTGACAAAAACATGAACATAATTAATGCCAAAATCTTTAACCTTACCTAAAGCCGCTTCCGCAGTTATCTGAGCAGCATAAGGAGTAGATTTTTTAGCACCCTTAAAGCCCATCCCACCTGCACTCGCCCAAGCCAAAGCATTTCCTCTTATGTCTGACACAGTTACAATTGTGTTATTAAAAGTAGCCTGTATATAAACATTACCCTCACCAATACTCCGCTTTATCTTTTTTTTATTAGTTGACACTTTTGCACTCAAACTTCTCCCTCCTCCATAAATAAAACAACTTTATTTAGCAGCTATCTTTTTATTAGCCACAGTTTTTCTCTTGCCCTTCCTAGTTCTTGCATTAGTTTTAGTTCTCTGACCCCTTAAAGGCAAACCTTTCCTATGTCTAAGACCCCTATAACATGCAATATCCATAAGTCTCTTAATAGACATAGCTAGCTCACTTCTAAGTTTTCCTTCAACAACATAATCACTCTCAATTATCTTTCTAAGCTTATTAACTTCATCATTATCTAAATCTTTAGCTCTTTTGTCTGGCAAAATACCTGTCTTCTTGCAAATCTCTAAAGCTCTAGCCCTTCCTATGCCATAAATAGATGTAAGAGCTATCTGAAGTTGTTTGTTATTCGGCAAATCTATTCCTGCTATTCTAGCCATTCTCTCCCCTTATCTTTGTCTTTGCTTGTGTTTAAAATTATCACAAATAATTCTTAAAACACCTTTTCTCTTTATTACCTTACATTTCTCACAAATCGGCTTTACACTTACCCTAACTTTCATAAATTACTCCTAAATTTTCTGCAAAAAAGCATATTTCTTACCAGTCCTACGAGACAATCCTTGAGTCTTTAAATATGCATCAATCTGAATTAACGTATCAAGAGCTACGCCTACCATAATAAGTAATGAGGAACTACCCATGATCCTTGAGACATCATAAGGAAATCTAAAGATATTTTGCACTAAAAATGGAATAATTGCAATAATAGACAAAAAGATAGACCCTGAAAATAATGTCCTATTCATGATCTTATCCAAATAACCTTCCATCTCGTCTGCCTTTATACCTGGAATGGTTCCCCCGTTTTTGCGAATATTATTACTTATATCTTTAGGACTCAATTGTATTTTTGAATAAAAATATGTAAACCCTATAATTAAAACTACATTTAATATAGTATAATAAAGTCCGTTAGGCCTTAAATAAGATAAAATTTGTCGTGAGATAACAGAAGTTTCAGAAAATCCATTCAAAATTTGCAAAGGTAAAGTAATAAGCACAGATGCAAAAATAACAGGCAAAACACCTGACGGATTAAGCTTGATTGGCAAGTATGAACTAACTGTACTACGTGAGTTTACTCTAGCATAATGAATAGCAATACGTCTTTGGGCTTTATATTCATATATAATTAATATTACAACTAAAAGGAAAATACTTAGTACTAATATCACAAAGACAGGATTAATATTTTGAGATGGGTCTCGCATGCTCTGAAACAAATTAAATAAAGCTGCCTGAAGTCTAACCACTATCCCTGAAAAAATTATCAAAGATACACCATTCCCAATTCCTCTCTGATTAATCTGTTCGCCAAGCCATAAAAGGACAAAAGTACCTGTTGTAACCGTTAAAATAGCAATAAAAATATATCTATAAAAAGGTATATTAAGTGCTCCTGGAATACTTTTGGCATAAACACTAGTAGCATATCCTTGAGCTATTGCTGCAACAATAGTTAAATATTTTGTGTATTTTTTTACTTTTTTCCTTCCATTGTCCTCTTCTTGCATCTTTTTAAGAGCAGGAAAAGAATAAACAAGGAGCTGAATAATAATTGATGCTGAAATATAAGGACCTATACTAAGCATAAATATGGAAAAATTGCTAAAAGCACCACCTGAAAAAAAATCAAAATAATTGGTAATGGAAAAATCTGACTGGGACTTAAAGTGACTTCTAAGAGCTACAGGATCTATTCCTGGTATTGGTAAGTAGAATCCCACTCTAAAAATAAAAAGAATAAACAAAGTAAATAAAAACTTAACTCTTAAGTCTTTAAGTGTCAACAAATTAAAAAATAAACCTCTCATTCTACTACCATCTAAATCAATTTAATATTACAACCAATCTTTGTTGCGCATTCCTCAGCAGGCTTTGACATACGAGAAACTTCAAAATTCACCTTTTTAGTGAGTTTGCCATTAGCCAAAATCTTAATATTTTTTTTATCCTTACCTATAAGCCCTTTTTGCAACAAAGAATCATAATTTACGAGATCCCCATCCTCAAACTTTCTATCTATATCTTCAAGGCCTACAATCTCATATCTAACCTTATAGTCATGATTGGAAAAACCTCTTCTTGGAAGCCTCCTATAAAGAGGAGTTTGCCCCCCTTCAAAGCCAACCCTTGGCGAACTATTTCTAGCCTTTTGTCCTTTTTGCCCTCGACCAGAAGTCTTGCCAAGCCCAGAGCCTGGGCCCCTACCAACAATTTTTCGAGACTTATTAGCCCCTAAAGGTTTCCTTAACTTAATCATTCTTTACCTCACTTAATAACACCATGCTAATTACACTGTTAAGCATCCCTTGAATAGATTTATTTAAGGTATGAACCCTTTTATCTCCTATTCTCTTTAATCCCAAAGCCTTCAACGTCTTAACCTTACTGTCTAATTTTCCAATAAGACTCCTCCGAAGCTCAACTTCAACCTCGCTATCTCTTCTACCAAGAATTTCCCTATTGTTTTCCATTCTTTTAATAAAAGCTTTATTTTTAATTCTGGCTCTTGAAGCTTTAAACCGAATCTTCTTAAGTTGAAGTCGCAATTTTCTCTTAATCATAAACTAACCCCATAAAGTCCTTAAAGTTTTACCTCTTATCTGTGCTACTTTCCTAGCATCTAAAACCAGATCAAATGCTTTAAAAGTCGCTTTTACTACATTCATAGAATTATTTGAACCAAGAGATTTACTCAAAATATCATGCACTCCTAATGCTTCCATGACAGCACGAACAGGACCACCTGCAATAATGCCAGTACCTTGAGTTGCTGGCTTAATTAAAACCTTGGCTTTCTTAAAATCCCCAATAACCATATGAGGAAGAGTCCCTTTTCTAATAGGAATCAATCTTAAGTTTTTCCTAGCATTAGTCAAACTTTTCTTGATTGCATCACTAGCATCATTAGCCTTGCCAAAACCCCAACCAACTTGACCCTCGCCATCACCAACAACCATAAAAGCAGAAAAAGAAAACCTTCTTCCACCCTTTACAACTTTAGTAACTCTATTGAGCGATATTAATTTCTCTATTTGCTTTTTATGAACTTGAGATTCCACTATAATTCCCCCCCTAAACATCAATACCGGCTTCACGCAAAGAAGTTGCAAAACTTGCAATAAGACCGTGATATTTATAACCATTTCTATCAAAAACAAGTCTACTTATTTTCTTATCCTTCAGTCTCTCTGCAAGTACCTCACCAAGTTTCTTTACATCATCAATATTCTTATTCAATTTAAGATCTCTCTCAATGGTAGAAACACTGGCAAGAGTATGACCTGCCATATCATCAATGACTTGAGCATAAAAATATTTATTGGACTTAAAAATTGTAATTCTAGGCCTATCTGCAACGCCAAACCCAATTCTAGCCCTTATCCTTTTTTTACGCTTTATATTTCTTTTTTCAGCTTCTTTTATTCTTTTCATAAATATTTGCACCTAAAACTTATTTTTTTACCCCTGATTTTCCTATCTTTCGTCTAATTATTTCACTGTCATATTTAATTCCTTTACCCTTATATGGTTCTGGAGCCTTCAAACTTCTAATTTCAGCAGCTACTTGTCCAACTCTACACTTATCTATACCCTCAACAGAAATTTTGGTATTACCATCAAGTTTAATATTGATCCCTTCAGGAATTACATACTCAAATTGAGTTGAATATCCCAAGTTGAAAAAAAGACTATTGCCTTGTTGCTCAACCCTATACCCTATACCATTGATAGTAAGAGATTTTGAAAATCCATCAGATACTCCCTTAACCATATTAAAAATTAAACTCCTATAAAGTCCATGAAAAGCTCTTGTTCGTTTGTCGTCAAAGGAACGTTCAACGATAATACTGCTATCCTGAACTTTAACATTAATGCTACTATTAATTTTTTGGCTTAATTTACCCTTCTTTCCTTCAACTGTTACTACGTTGTCATTAATGTCAACTTTAACAGAGTCAATTATCTTTATAGGAAGTTTACCAATACGTGACATATTTACCTACCCCCTTAAACTTTACCAAACTGAGCAAATTAGCTCGCCGCCTACTTTGTTTTCCTTGGCTTGTTTACCAGTAATAACACCTTTAGAAGAAGATACTATTAATATGCCATATCCATTTTTTATCCTTGGCATATTCTTATATGAAGAATAAACTTTTCTACCAGGAGTTGAAATAGCATCTATTCTATTTATAGCCGGATTCCTCTTGCTATCATAATGTAGTATTGCCCTAATAAAAGAAATTCCTTTCTTGTCAAAGATATTATAATTTCTAATATATCCTTCTTCTTTGAGAATACTTAAGATAGACTTATTTATTTTAGACATCTTTAAGTCTACAAATTCATGCTTAACCCTACTTGCATTTCTTATCTTAGTTAACATATCTCCTACTGAATGCGTAACAGCCATAAATTCTCCTTACCAGCTTGATTTTGAGACACCAGGAATCAATCCTGTAGATGCATAACTCCTAAAGCATATACGACACATGCCAAAATCTCTCATATATCCCTTTGGACGCCCACACAACTTACATCTATTTTTCTGTCTTGTTTTATATTTTGGCTTTCGTAAGGCCTTAACTATCATTGACTTTTTAGCCATAAATAAAAACTCCTTTAACTGCTAAATGGCATACCAAACTTAGAAAGCAAAGCTTTACCCTCTCTGTCATTTAAAGCCGTAGTTACGATTGTAACATTCAAGCCAGATATTCTTTCTATTTTATCATAATCTATTTCAGAAAATATTATTTGCTCTGCTATCCCAAAAGAATAATTACCATTGCCATCAAAAGCATTACTATCTACACCCCTAAAATCCTTAACACGAGGTAACGCTAAATTAATAAGTTTATATAAGAACTCATACATAATGTTACCCCTAAGAGTAACTTTAGCACCTATTTCTTGACCCTGCCTAATCTTAAATCCAGCAATGGCTTTCTTAGCCTTTGTCTTAACAGCTTTCTGCCCAGTAATCTGACTAAGCTCAAAAACAGCTGAATCTAAAAGCTTCTTATTCTTAACAGCATCACCTACTCCCATAGAAACAACAATTTTTTCTATTTTGGGGGCTTGCATAATAGATTTATATTGAAATTCACTAACAAGCTCTTTTATAATCTTATTTTTATAATGCTTCTTTAATTCAGGAATATAACTCATAATCTAAACATTCTCCCCATTCTTTTTAAGGAATCTCTTTTTTTCATTACTTTCAAATTTAATTCCTATCCTTGAAGTTATCCCATTTGAAAACAACATTACATTGGAAATGTCTAGAGGTGATTCCTTTGAAATTATCTTGCCCCTCTCTTGAGGTGTTCTTGCCTTGATAACTTTTTTAACTATATTGCAAGATTGAACAATAACCTTAAGATTCTTCCTATCTATACTAATAATTTTACCCGTCTTCCCCTTATCCTTGCCACAAATAATCTTCACATTATCGCCTACTTTCAACTTCGTCTTCATAAAATAACCCCTTATATTACCTCTGAAGCTAATGAAACAACTTTCATAAAATTAGCATCTCTTAGTTCCCTTGCAACAGGCCCAAAAACTCTCTTACCTCTTGGATTCAAATTGGCATCAAGTATAACACATGCATTATCATCAAATCTAACATAAGTACCATTCTTACGTCTTATCTCTTTCGATGTTCTAACAACTACAGCTTTATGAATATCCCCTTTCTTAACAGGTGAATTAGGAATTGCTTGCTTTACAGCAATAACTATTATGTCTCCAACCCTAGCATATCGTTTTTTACTACCACCAAGAACCTTTATGCACTGAGCTATCTTACCACCCGTATTGTCAGCAACCGTTAAATATGTCTGCATCTGTACCATAATTAATCTCCTATATAAATATTGGAATTACTTTGATTTTTCTAGATCTCAACCAGCATCCATCTCTTCTCTTTACTAATAGGCCTGGCTTCAATAAGCTTTACCTTATCTCCAATTCTTGATTCTTCTTTCTCATCATGAGCCTTAACTTTTTTACTAACCTTTAAGTACTTATGATAAATAGGATGCATTTTTCTTTGCACAATCTCAACAACTATTGTCTTATTCATCTTATCACTAATAACTTTTCCAATTAGCTCTCTCTTATTCTCTTTTGCCATAACAATTAAACCTTCCTAATACCTATTGCGTATTCATGAATCATTGTATTAAGCCTTGCAATATCTCGCCTTAGCTCTCTTTTTTTTAAAGGATTTTCAACATGACCAACCACAGCCTTAAATCTTAAGTCCATATATTCCTTTTTTAAAGCTAATCTCTTGGATTTCATATCTTCAAGACTAAGATCTCTAAATTTTTTTAACATAATTCACCTCAAATCTCGCCTTACTACAAAGATAGTTTTAACCGGAAGCTTAGAACTAGCAAGCATCATAGCTGACTCAGCAAGCTCTTTAGGAACTCCAGCCATCTCAAACATAACGGTTCCAAGCTTAACAGGAGCATTCCAATAATCAACTCCCCCCTTGCCTTTACCCATTCTAGTTTCAGCTGGCTTTTTGGTATAAGGAATATCCGGAAATATCCTAATCCAAACCTTACCTCCCCTTTTAACTTTACGAGTCATAGCAACACGAGCCGCCTCAATTTGCCTTGCGGTAATAAAATATGTCTCAAGAGAAACAAGTCCATATTCTCCAAAAGATATTTCATTACCCTTCTGAGCCTCCCCAGAAAGTCTTCCCCTCTGCTTCTTCCTATATTTAACCTTCTTAGGACTTAACATTTAAACGCTCCTTAATTTTAGACATCAAAACCACTTTTCTTCCTTAAATCTTTACTGGACTTAGATCCAAGTTCTAGTTTTTCTTTAGAAAAATTATCGTCATTTATAACCTTCTTACCCCTATCATCTATCCTACCACTTTTCTCAAAATGTTCACTTCTATCTCTTGGGGACTTTCTGTTAATAACCTGACCAGCATCTGAAATAGTTTGCTTACCTAAAACTTCTCCCTTAAACAACCAAACCTTAACACCAATAACACCATAAGTTGTTTGAGCTTCAGCAAAACCATAATCTATATTAGCTCTAAGAGTATGCAAAGGAACTCGTCCCTCTTTAACTTCAAAACTTCTCGCAATCTCAGCCCCACCAAGTCTGCCTGCAACTTTAATTTTTACACCTTGAATGCCCTTGGAAATAGAAGATAAAAGAGCAGACTTTAAAAGTTTCTTATAGGAAGCTCTATTTTCTAACTGTTTTGCTATTCCATTGGCAACAATCTGAGCATCAAATTCTGGCTTCTTAATTTCTTTTATTTTAATATTAATTTTTTTAGATATTTTCCTAGTTAATAATTGCCCAATTCTCTCAAGATTAGCACCCTTAACTCCAATAACAGAACCAGGCCTTGGGGTAGAAATAACCACCGTCACTCTTTGAAGATTATTTCTAATAATCTCTATATCAGAAATATCAAACCTAATTCCTTGAAGAAACTTCATAATTTCTCGTCTTATTAAGAAATCTTCGTGAAGAATTTCAGAATATAACTTTTTATCAAAATACCACTTTGATTTCCAATCCCTATTAATCTTAATTCTTAAACTGTAAGGATGTACTTTTTGACCCATATCTTATTCTCCACCATACATCTTTTCATAAACTTCAACAAAAATATGACAACTTCTATTAATAAGCCTATCTGCTCTACCTCTAGCTCTAGGCCAAATACTCCTACGTCGCCTGCCGTCATCTACCATTACTGTCTTTACAAAAATCATATCCTCAGAAAGATTCCTATTATGATACATAGCATTTGATGCTGCCGATTTGACCACCTTGCCCAAAAGCTTAGCTCCCTTATTGGGCATAGAATAAAGTATTGCAACAGCTTCAGTATAAGACTTGCCTCGTATATTATCAGCTATAGGCCTCACCTTCTTTGGAGAAGATGGTAAATTTTTACCCTTTGCAGTATATCTTCTATTTATAACCATAAGCCCTATTTCCTTCCCTTCTTGTCCGATTTAGCATGGCCCCTAAAAATTCTTGTAGGTGAAAATTCTCCAAGCTTATGCCCAACAAGATCCTCAGTAATATACACAGGAATAAAGGATTCCCATTGTAAACAGATATAGTAAGACTTACCATTTCAGGAATTATTGTTGAGGCCCTAGAATAGGTTTTAATCACTACCCTTTTTTCTCTGCTAGAAGAAGCCAAAACTTTTTGATAAAGACTTTTTTCTATAAAAGGTCCTTTTTTAATAGATCTCGCCACTATACGCTCCTACTTATTTCTTCTCTTAATAATAAATTTATCTGAGTACTTATTTTTCTTCCTAGTCTTATATCCCTTAGTTGGCTGCCCCCAAGGAGATACAGGATGACGACCACCAGAAGTCTTTCCCTCACCACCTCCATGTGGGTGGTCAATAGGGTTCATAGCAACACCTCTTACCTTAGGCCTCTTTCCAAGCCACCTGCTCTTACCAGCTTTGCCGATAGAGACATTCATATAATCCTCATTGCCAACCTCTCCAAGAGTAGCCATGCATTTCTTAAAAATCATGCGCATCTCACCTGATGGGAGCTTAACTGTTACATAATCTCCCTCCGAAGCAAGTACCATCGCATAACCTCCAGCACCTTTTACAAGCTGCCCACCTTTTCCAACATTAAGCTCTATATTATGCACTGTTTTACCAACAGGAATATTTTCAAGTGGCAAAGCATTGCCCACTTTTATTGGAGCAGCAGGACCACTCTCCAAAATATCACCTACTTTAATACCCTTAGGAGCAATAATATATCTCTTATCTCCATCCTTGTAAAAAAGCAAAGCTATATTAGAACTTCTATTTGGATCATACTCAATAGACATAACTCGAGCAGGTATGCCAAACTTATCCCTTCTGCCAAAGTCAATCTCCCTATACCGCCTTTTATGTCCTCCACCTCTTCTTCTAACACTAATTCGCCCAGAAGAATCTCTTCCAGCCCTAGATACCTTCCCTTTAGTTAAAGACTTTAAGGGTTTATTACCCTTGCTTAACTCATCAAAAGATAAAGTTGTCTTATAACGCAAAGATGAAGTTTTTGGCCTATAAGTCTTAATACCCATATACTCTCTCCAAAACCATTAAAAAATATCTATCTTATCTTCTTTTTTAAGATACACATACGCTTTTTTCCATGAAGAAGTCTTCCCCTTACCAATAGGATACCCCTTTCTTGACACAACCGTCTTAACCTTGCTCTTAACATTAAGCAAATTGCATGATATTGGAGTAACATTGAAAAGCTCTTTAATTGCAGCACCAATCTCTTTCTTATTTGCTTGCTTCCTGACTTTAAAAGCATAAACATTCATATTCTCTCTTTGAATATTAGTTTTTTCAGTAAGCATAGGCGAAATTATTATATCATAAGCTTTCATAACTCTTCCCTTACATCTATATCTTATTTAACATAAAGCTCATTAAGTCCATCAACAGCAGACTCAAGTGCTATTAAATTTTTGGCATAAAACAAATCAACAACTCTAAGTCTATTAAAAGATAAAATTTTCAAATCCCTTATGTTTCTTCCTGCCCTTTTAACCATCTGATCATCATTCCCCAATAAAATTACTGTTTTACCACTAGTCTTAATAAGATTTTTCATTATCAAAACAAGCTCTTTCGTCTTTCCTGATTCAATAGTAAAATTCTCGATAATTTGCAATCTATCTTCCACAGATGCACATAAACTTAAAACAGATCTAAAAGCAAGTCGTTTAACTTTCCTTGGAAGTTTATAACTATAATCCTTCGGTTTTGGTCCTAAAGCCACGCCTCCACCAACCCAAACTGGATTTCTCTTAGTACCAACCCTGGCACGTCCTGTACCCTTTTGTTTCCAAGGCTTCTTTGAGCTACCCTTAACCTCAGACCTAGTCTTAGTTGAAGCTGTCCCAACTCTAAGATTAGCTAGCTCATTATTAATAGCATTATATATAGAACCATAACTAATATCGATATTAAAAACTCTATCCTCTAAATCTATAGTTCGAAGTTCTTGTCCATCCTTAGAAAAAACTTTTCTTTCCATACTAAACACCCACTTTTTTTGCCTTTTTAACAATAACAAAAGAACCCTTCACTCCCGGCACAGCTCCTTTTACCAAAAGGGCTCTTTTTTCCTCATCAATAAAAACAACTTCAAGATTTTGAATAGTTTGTTGCTCACCACCCATTCTACCAGACATCTTGGTTCCTTTAAAAGTTCTAGCAGGCGTAGTAGCTTGACCTGTACCACCAAGATGTCTGTGAAATTTAGAACCATGAGAAGATGGGCCCCCACTAAAATTGTGCCTTTTCATAGCGCCTTGAAAACCTTTGCCCTTAGTGGTACCAGTAATATCCACATACTTAATTTCTCTGAAAGCATCAAGACCAACCTCATCACCAGCATCATAACCTCTAAGACCCCTACATTCTATAATGTATCTCTTAGGCTCAACATTCTCTAGATTTTTATATTGACCTCTTATAGGTTTTGTAATCTTAGAACTCTTAAGATCAACAGAACCCATTATCAAGGCATCATATCCATCTCTTTCTACCGTTTTTTTTCCTATAATATAATTGGGTTCAAATTCTATCACAGTCACAGGAACTACAACCCCATTGCCTTGAAAGACCTGCGTCATGCCAACTTTTTTTCCAATCAATCCCAACATTAAAACACCTCAAATTCATAACTTAAAAAATCTATTTACTGCTTAATATCAACCTCCACTCCTGCAGGAAGCTCTAATTTCATTAGAGAGTCCATTAAAGCAGAAGTAGGCTCTAAAATATCAATAAGCCTCTTATGAGTTCTCATTTCAAACTGTTCTCTTGATTTTTTATTCACATGAGGAGAACGCAAAACAGTATATTTTTTGACTTTTGTCGGCAAAGGAATAGGACCCTTAATTTGTGCCTTAGACTTTTGAACAGCCCTAACAATAGATTCAGCACTTTGATTTAATATCTTAACATCAAAACTAAATAGCCTTACCCGTATCTTATCTTTAGTAACCAATTTATTCTCCTAAAATTTAGAGATATAAAATCTTCTAAAACCCACACTACTCTAATATTTCAAGAATTCTTCCTGAAGCAACAGTTCTACCACCTTCTCTAACAGCAAACTCAACATTTTTATCCATAGCAATTGAAGATATAAGTTCTACAACAATATCAACATTGTCTCCAGGCATAACCATTTCCTTACCCTCTAAACTAACCATACCTGTAACATCTGTTGTTCTAAAGAAAAACTGTGGTCTATAGCCTGAAAAAAATGGCTTGTGCCTTCCACCTTCTTCCTTAGTTAAACAATATATAGAAGCCTTGAACTTTTTATGGGGCGTAATTGTACCAACAGCAGCAATAACTTGACCTCTCTCAACATCCTTTTTATCAATACCTCTGAGTAAAAGACCAACATTATCCCCTGCTTCACCTTGTTCAAGAATTTTTTGGAACATTTCAACACCAGTAACAGTTGTCTTTCTAGTTTCTCTAATTCCAACAATTTCAACTTCTTGTCCAACTTTAATAAGACCTCTTTCAATACGCCCAGTAGCAACAGTACCACGTCCAGAAATAGAGAAAACATCTTCAACTGCAAGCAAAAATGGTTTATCAATATCTCTCTCAGGAAGATCAAAATAATTATCCATAGTGTCAAGAAGTTCTTTTATGCATTTGGTAGCTTCAGGATCATCAGGATTTGACATAGCCCCAAAAGCTGAACCCTTTACTATTGGCGTTTCACCAGAAAATCCATATTTCTCAACAAGTTCCAAAACTTCAACTTCAACAAGTTCAACAAGTTCAGGATCTGCTAAATCTAATTTATTTAAAAATACTATTATCTTCTTTATTCCCATTCGCTGTGCAAGAAGTAAATGCTCTTTTGTTTGAGGCTCTGCCCCACTATCAGCAGCAACCAATAATATTGCAGCATCCATCTGAGCCGCACCTGTAATCATATTTTTAATATAATCAGCATGTCCAGGACAATCAACGTGAGCATAATGCCTATTTGCGGTCTCATACTCAATATGTCTAGCATTAATTGTTATTCCTCTAGCCTTCTCTTCAGGTGCATTATCAATATCTTCGTACTTAAGCGCCTTAGCATCCTTATTGACCTTTGAACAATAAATACTAATAGCCGCAGTTAATGTTGTTTTACCGTGGTCAACGTGCCCTATTGTCCCCACATTCATATGCGGCTTTGTTCTTTGAAAAACTTCCTTAGCCATGAATCACCTCCAAAAAATTTGTATTCTAAATCTTTACCTATCTATATCTTCAAAACTCTTACTTTAAGAATCCTATTTTGTTTCTTTATTAGGATAATAAGATTATAACAACAATGCAAAATTATCATATTAAAAAAACATAATTTCTTAGAAATTGACCCGATTTCCGTGTTTTTCTAAAAGAATCCTTAACAACTTAGTTAGTTTACATATTATTTAGAATATAGTCAATACACTTCATACTATCAATATAAAATTTATTTCAAACAAGCAATACATTGTAAAAACCTGATTCAAAATGACTTAAGTTGAAAAATATGAATATCAAAATTTACAAGTTATTTTAAAACTTATAACTAAAGGTTATAATAAACTTGATATTTACGAAATCATAATACAATAACAAGATGTCTCAAAATGCTTTAAAAACTAGACTATTAAATATTATTATACCATCAATTATATCTATAATTATATGCTGCACAAAAAACAATTTTGTAAAATCAAAAGAAACCGCAAAAGAGATCGTTTATATTATCAGTTTTCAAAAAAATACAAAAAAGATTGAAATCATAAGATTTTATACCACCAAAAATAAAAATGAATTAATTATTACTCTTAAAAACAACAAAACAACAGACATAAAACCAAATTCATTAGCTATTTTCAAAAAAGGAAATAAAACTGGTTACATAATTAACGGAGGACTTAAGTCAGGAGAAGAAAAAACTTTTAAAGTAAATATCAATATCAATAAAAAACAAAAAAATACGTTTCATATATTTTTAAAACAAGACTGATTTAAGGCTGCTCCATATAATCATATAGTTAAGGGGTAATTAAGATTAGATTCTTAATTATTGCCTCACACACTCATCTATTATGCAATTGCAATTAAACTAACACACAAACCAGGTCAAATTTACCTATTATGCTTTTCCCAATATCTAGTCAAAGTTAAGCATAAAAAGATACCTAAAGCCACATAATTTGAGATTACAAAAGCATATCCTAAAGAGTTCTCTATGATGCCAAAATATTGAAAGATAAAGACAGCTGACAATCGAACAACCCAAAGACGGATACAAACAATTATCATAACAACCTTTGTAAGACCTGACCCAACCAATCCTCCCAAGAAAACTTGCTGCAATCCAAACCCAATAGTTCCAATCGACGCTAATAACAAATAATTATTAGCATAACCAATAACTTCCGGATCATCTGTAAAGATTCCTATTATAGCCTCCCTGAAAAAGATCACAAATAAAGCGATTGCCGAAATTACTATTAAGGTAACAAAAAATCCCTTTTTTAATATGTCTCCCACCCTATGGACTTTTTTTGCGCCAAGATTTTGTCCAACAATTGAAACAATACCAGTACCAATACTTACTCCAGGAAGAAGCAAAAAAGCAATAATATTATTAGACATACCATAAGCCGCTAAGAATTTTGGACTAATTTTAATTACAATGTAATTAAAAATCAAAAACGAAAGAGAAGCCATAACCTGCCCAAAAGCTGCTGGAAGTCCCAAATTAATGATATTTTTTATTAGAGCGACATCTGGAATAACATCCCTTAAATGAACTTTAAGGCCGTAATTTAACTTATAAGTAAAGAAAAAATAAGACACAACTGTCATCAATTTCGAAAAAAGGGTAGACCAAGCAGCACCAGCAATACCTAAATCAAAAGTAAACATTAGGATTGGATAAGAACAAAGTTGATAATATTTGCAACCAAAATTAATATCATTGCAATTAAGGTTTCTCCCTGAGAATTTAATATGTAAATAACAGAAACACTTAAAAACATTACAGGTACAGCATAAATCACAATATAAAAATAAGATTTTGCAAGTCCTCTAAGCTCTCCTTTTACATTCATGGCATCTAAAATAAAATCCATAGATATCAAAAAGGAAACTGTAACAAGCAAGGATAACATAAAATTTAAAAATATTAATTGGCCTGCATATTTGGAAAATTTAGCAAAAGTTTCCTCCCCAATACATTTAGACATTAACGACATGCTTCCTATAGCCATTCCCATACCAAATACCATAATAAGGAAATTAAGGGGACCAATAAGAGACAAGGTGGCAAGTGGCATAGTTCCAAGCTTTCCCACATAAAACATATCCACGAGCTCATAAAGTGCCTGAAAAATATTAGTTACCATAATAGGAAAGCTGATCACTAAAATAACTCGACATACATTACCTTCTAATATTAATTCCCTAACCTTAGTTCTAGTTTTGCTTACAGACATAAATAAACACCTTAAATTTTATTATACTGGCAAAACTGCAAGATTTTATAATAATATTTACGATTAAATTTAAAAGATAAATAAAATTAGTTTATGGTAATTTTTGCAACTTACAAAGATTCCTCATCTATAAAGTCAGCCAAAAGAGATAATAAACGAAATATTTTATTTGAACGTAATATGTCAAACAAATAACTTGTAAACCCCAGACACTTATAAAAGCATCCATAAGTTTGTCTTTCTTAATACAGAGAAATTGACTTTTAGTTAAATAATCAAACTCAAATCAAAAATAAAAATTTTATTTTTCCTCTACCCTCTTAATCTTTGCTCCCAAAGAACTTAACATGGTAACAACATTTTCATATCCCCTCTCAATCTGATAAATATTTTGAATACGACTCTCGCCTTCAGCACAAAGAGCTGCAATAAGTAAAGACATACCAGCCCTAACATCAGGAGAAGATACGCAATCTCCCTTAAGAACAGTTTTTCCTGTAACTACCACACGATGAGGATCACATAAAACAATCTGAGCGCCCATTTTAATAAGCTTATCCACAAAAAACATTCTTGATTCAAACATTTTTTCAAAAATAAGAACAGTTCCATGAACTTGAGTAGCAGTTACTATCATTATACTCATAAGATTTGTTGGAAAAGCCGGCCAAGGTCCATCATCAATTTTGGGAATATGTCCCCCGAAATCTAATTTTACCTTTAAATCCTGTTTTCCTTTAACATATATATTATGATCATCATACTCAAAACTAATACCAAGTTTTGAATATATATGTCTTATTAAAGCAAAATTTTCAGGATTAGCTTTATTAATTTCAAGCTCGCCTCCTGTTAATGCAGCAAGACTAACTAAAGAACCCACCTGCATAAAGTCAGCCCCTATACGAAACCTAGTTCCTCGTAATCTTTTAACACCTTTTATTCGAATAATATTAGAACCAATACCAGAAATATTAGCACCCATAGAATTTAACATATTGCACAAATCTTGCACATGTGGTTCACATGCAGCATTCATTATCACAGTCTCACCACAAGCAAGAACAGCTGCCATAATAATATTCTCAGTGGCAGTAACTGATGCTTCATCTAAAAACATCTTAGCACCAACCAACTTATTTATCTCTAAAACAATTCGATCACCCTCTTTGAGCCTCGCTCCGAGCTTTCCAAGTCCGTAAAAATGAGTATCAAGTCGTCTTTTACCGATAATGTCTCCACCAGGGGGGGCAATATCGATTCTACCACATCTAGCAAGCATAGGCCCTACAAATAAAATTGAGGCCCTAATTAAATCCGTCAAAGCAGAATTCATCTCGGTTGTTACAACATTTAAGGCCTTGATCTAAG
The DNA here is from genome assembly GCF_055693965.1 of Borrelia tillae. Taxonomy (NCBI): domain Bacteria; kingdom Pseudomonadati; phylum Spirochaetota; class Spirochaetia; order Spirochaetales; family Borreliaceae; genus Borrelia; species Borrelia tillae. The sequence continues at coordinate 492,586 of NZ_CM146346.1, read as the reverse complement.
GATATTACCTTCCCTGAATACATCAGCTCCTATATCCTTTAAAATATTTAAAATAACCTCTACATCTCTAATATTTGGAATATTTTCTAAAATAATTTCTTCATCTGTAAGCAAAGCTGCCGTAATGCAAGGCAAAGCCGCATTCTTATTCCCACTAGCTGTTATTTTTCCACTTATTTTAAAACCGCCTTCTACAAGATAGCTATACATCACAACCTCCAAAATAAATAAAGCTTATATAACCTTAAATTTTAGAAAATTAAAGAAATTCTTTTAAATATTGCTAGCCTCAAAATTACTACCATCGAAATCAATAAATTCCCTTATGACTTCGGCTGATAAAACTTTTCCATCATCAAGCTCAACCATAACACCATTAAAACCAAGACCATCCCAAGATTCGGTAAATCTATTACTTAATAACCCCTTTACGAATTTTTCTATCTCAAATTTAGGAACATATCCAATAACACTATTTAAACTACCAACTCTACCAAGATCAGTAATAACTGCAGTACTATCAAAAATTCTAAGATTTGCTGTTAATATTCTCTTACCTATACCCAAACAAGCACTAACTCTAGATTTTAGATAAAAAAACATAGCATTGATCTCGGCTGTAGTATTTGAATCAAAGAGAACAATTATGTTATTAGTATGTAACTTAATTTTCTCATAAAAATAATCAAAAGCAAAAAAAGGACTATTAAAATTATATTTTGTAATTCCTGTTTGTCCAACAAGTCTAATAACAGCAAGCTTACTGCCATTAACATTATAGATAAAATAAGAGTAACCTTTTAATTTGGTAGGATAATTTAAAGGCTTTAAAATAAAATTATATTTATCAAGTTCATCACTAAGCCCAGCTCGTACAAATGCATTTTCCCCTAAAGTCAAAACATCAATGCCATACTTCTTGAGCAAAAATGCATGCCTTTTGCAAAGCCCTCGAAAACCTGTAGTAAAATTATTGCCAGATATCACAAAATGAATTTCCTTCTTTTGTTTAAAAGACGATAAAAAATTTTTTATCACAACAATACCAGGTTTACCTACAACTTCACCAGTAATTAAAATTCGCAAACTCACCAAGGCCTCTCTCTTTATTGATCCAACTTAAAAAATTTAAGAATAATATTTTTCAAAATAATATTTGATAAAAAATAACTTATAACAATTGCAATAACAACCATAAAAAAAACTAACATAAACTGAAAAACAGAAGAAACAATAATATTCATTCTAGCAATAAAAAGGAACTCCAGGAAAAAAATCAAGAACATTAAAGATAAATTAATCAATGAGCATAAAATAAAATATAAAATTTTCATAAATTAGTACTTTTATTTTTAGTGAACAAATCGTAAATTACAAATAAAGCTATTCCTATAACAACATAACTGTCTGCAAAATTAAAGGTTGGCCATCTCTTAAGACCAAAAATACCAAAAAATTTCACATCCAAGAAATCTACAACCCCTAAAGGCCTAAAAAGTCTATCTGTTATGTTTCCAATACCACCAGATAAAATCAATATAAAAGCAATCCGTGCTGTCATATTAGTTTCTTTTAAAGCAAAACAAAAAACGAAAATCAAAATAATAATAGGAATTATAAGAAAAAATAAATTCTTCAAACTAGAATCAATATTAGCACCTAATGAGAACAAAATTCCAGTATTCCTAACATGTATTATTTTAAAAAAATCTCCAAAAAAAGATAAATATTCAGCTCCTATATCAATATATTTAGCAACTAAATACTTAGACCATTGATCAAGGAAAACTAAAATGAAAATAAACACAAAATTATTAATTAATATTCCTCTATTGATATTCATATACAATCCTTATAAATTAGTATCTTTTAAAATAAAATTGACATCTAATTCTCTTTTACCCTTCAAATCTTCCATTAACTTCATTAGACCAAATGTCTCAGTAAAATAATGTCCCGCAAATATTAAATTCACATCATACTCTTCAGCTAAAGAATATATCTGATGAGAAGTATCTCCTGTTATAAACAAATCAACACCTAGTTCTAATGCTTCCTGAAAAAAAGAATATCCAGAACCACTAACAATTGCTACCCTTTCAACATGATCCTTAAATTTTCTATAATAAAGAATATGTTTATTATGAGCCTCAATTCTCTTCAAAATTTCAGAAAAATTAAGATCAGCAGTAGCAATAATACCTAAATTGACACCCTTATAATTTGCAAAGGGTATAGAATCACGAAAACCCAAAAAATCAGAGAGTACTTTGCTATGCGAATAATCAGGATGAGCATCCATCGGCAAATGCACACAATAAAGTGATAAATTATTATCAATAAGCCATTTAACTTTTGCATACGTTCCAGATATAATTTTTTCCGACTTTGACCAAAAAATACCATGATGAGTTACTAAAAAATCATAATCTTTTGCTTCTCTTAAAGTCGGCATATTTGCATCAACAGCAAAAGCAACTCTCTTAACTTCACTCTCCAAATTACCTACTTGTAATCCATTAAGACTTTTGTCAATATTCCGATAATCATTTACCCTAAATATTTCATCCAAAAAAAATGATAACTCCCTAGTAGTCAATCAAGTCCTCCAAATTAAAGCATAACTTCTACTTCCCCTTAATCTTCTATGAGAATAAAGACTCTCATTACAATAAGTACACATTTGAACATCCCCAACATCTAAATTAAAGCTAGAAATCAATCCCAGATTAAAATCAACATTGCTGAAATATATTTTATCATCCTTTTTACAAAAAGACATATTTAATAATTCTTTACTAAATTTTAAATTTATCTCTGATAAAAATTCTGGCAAAACCTCATAGCAACATGATCTATTGCAAGGACCAAATATAATTTTTAAATTTTCAAAATCAGAACCCATATTCTCAAACATAAGTAACATTTTTAAAATTATTAACTTAAAACTACCTCTATAGCCACTGTGAGCAAGTCCAATATATTTTTTTGATTTGTCAAACATGTATATTGGAAGACAATCTGCATAGTAAGCAAGAAGTGCAACATCAGGGGAAGAAGATACAAGTCCATCACCTTCTTGATAATTAACAAACCCATCAGAAACTTTATAAACAATATTTGTGTGTAATTGTTTTAAATATTTTATATTTTTATCTTTAGGAACAAAGCTCAAACTATCATTACTAATATCCTTTATATCCAAATCAAAAGGTTTCTTAGTATAAAGTAATTTAACGTCGGGCTCTAATTCGAATTCATAATAAAGTTCTTTTTCTATTACTCTCATAATCTAAACTCTTCACCAAGATAAAGTTTTTTAGCCTTTTCACTATTTATAATATAATCAACATTTCCTGCATCAAGAACTTGGCCTTGATAGATAATATAAGCTCTATCGATTATATCAAACGCATCTCTTACATTATGATCAGTAATTAAAACACCAATATTTTTACTTTTTAAAATCCTTATTATATCTTTTATATCTCCAATAGCGATAGGATCAATACCTGCAAAAGGTTCATCAAGCAATAAAAAATATGGACTTACTGCTAAAGCTCTTGCTATCTCAGTTCGTCTTCTCTCTCCACCAGAAAGCGTATAGGCCTTTTGATATTGTATTCTCTTAATTTCAAAATCTTTAAGAAGATTCACAAGCTCCATCTTACGTTCAGCCTGTGATAAATCTTCGCGCCTTTCAAGAGCAACTAAAATATTATCTTCAACTGTAAGTTCTCTAAAAATAGATGGTTCTTGTGGCAAATACACGATTCCTAATCGTGCTCGCTCATACATATTAAGATTAGAGACATCATGCTCATTAAGCAAAACACGTCCACCATTAGCTTTAATAAAACCTACAATGGTATAAAATGTTGTAGTTTTCCCAGCGCCATTAGGTCCAAGCAAACCTACAACCTCACCCCTATGAACACCAATAGTTACGCCATTAACAGCCAACTTCTCACCATACCTTTTAACAATATTATCTGCTTTAAGAATAATATCATTGACAGTGCCAAGGTTAAGTTTTTCTTTAATTAACTTTGTTCTATTTTTTCTGCGAAGGAACTTCTCCCTCCACTTGAGTAAATCTACCTTCAACATCACCCTCAAGATTATATTTTTTAGTTTCAGTATTCAAAATTATTCTTGAAGCAGAATAATAATTATCATCTTGATAAATTACAGGAACACCTTCAAGAATAACTTCCTTTTTTTCTTTATTATAAATACCATTTTCAGCCCGAGCAAAAATATCACCTTTATATATCTTAACAGAATACTGCATAATATAAACACTCGTCTTACGACTACCTTCAATTCTTTCAGCCTTAACAACAAGTTCATTTTCTAAATCTTCAAGCTCAACACCTTGTTGAAGATAAAAATTATCCAATTTTCTATTAACAAATAAAAATTGTGACTTAACATTCATCTTATCCTTATAATTCTCATAATAAACGTTACCACGAGCCTCAATATAAGAACTTCCCTCACCATAAATTTCAATTTCATCAGCTCTAAGTCTGAAATCATCAGAAATTACTTCAGGATTTCCCTTTAAAATAATTTTTCTATAAAGGGGAGAAAAAATACCGTGAGAGAAATCAGCCCTAAAAATAAATTCATTCTTTTTTTTAGAATCTTTATCTCTAACTGTTTGTACATCTGAAGATTTATCTAAATTTCCCTTATTCTGTGCATAGCTACTTAAAAAAGAAATATAAACCAAGCAAATAATCAATCTTTTCATTTTACAAATCCTTCGATACCAGAATAAAAATAAAAATTATTGCTCTTAACAAAATACGAAAATCCATTCCCTGTTATATTGCTCTCATTAAATCTAATAAAAACCAATTCATTTGGAGGAGATGATAATTTTTTTTCGTCATCTTTCCATAAAAGTCTATTAGTGTTGATTAGATAATAATTATCCTCATCTTCTACCTTTAACTCCACAGAATCTTTCATATCTAAATCTTTAGTAACATGCGAACCTTCTAAACTATTAAATTTACCTGAAATTCGATTTTCCAAAGCATGGTATAAAAATCTTCCATTATCAACTCTATAAATTTTATAATAATGAAAATAATTAAAGTTTAAGGCTTCCAATGTCGTTTGTTTCTTTCCACCTACAATATTATGATAACTAATTCCCAATATCTGTATTGAAGGCGTCTCCTTAGCAGCCCCCATTCTACCCGTATACTCTGTATAATCAAACGTACAACCTAAGACAAACAAAGAAAAAAAAACATACAATAAAACAAATCTTATCATATAAGTCCTCTAAATCCTTGCTTAAGCTTGCAATACGCTATATTGAAGCTTTTCAACCAAAAAGCGAATATCGAAAATTCAACATGACTTTCATTCATAAATTTAAATATATTATTACTTAACATCACTTAAATTTAAAAAATTTATAATATCATATTATTCATAAATTAATACTTCTTATTTTTTAAATATTAATACTCACACTGCACAAAAATACAATAATATTTGTATAATCCTCTTAAAAATTTTTCACTAAAATCTCTCTTATATTACCACGTCTAACCGAATTTGAATTAATAGATCTCTTAGACTCAACAAAAGTAATATTATAATTCTTATATAACTGAAGACTAAAATCAGTATCAGAATTTGAAAGTAAGAACTTAGCCCCTTTCTTATCTATTTTGTCACAAAAATGTAATAATTTTTCATGCATTTTAAAATCAAATCCATACTTATTATAATTTGTAAAATTACTTGTTTTTGAATAAGGTATATAAGGGGGATCAAGATAAACAAAATCATCCTTTTCTATAAAATCAAGCAAACAAAAAAAATCCAGATTAAGAACCTTTACCTCCCGCAAAAGCTTAGATGCCAATTGCAAATTTTTAATTTCATAAAGACTAACCCGATTATATTTGCCAAAAGAAGTATTAAATCTTCCATTTCCATTTTCTCTATAAAGACCATTATAACAAGTTTTATTTAAATAAAGAAAAATGCATGCTCTTTCTAAATTAGTCAAATCCTTATTATTAAAACTATTCCTAATATAGAGATAATACTCCTTAACTAAAGGAACATTATCATACTTCTCAATTGCCAATAAAAAATTATCTAAATTATAAGCAATTTCTCTATAAAAATTAATTAAATTAGAATTAATATCATTAATAATTGAATTATTTAAATTCAATGCAAAAAATAATGCACCACCTCCAACAAAAGGTTCAACATAATTATTGAAAGAAATAGGAATATTATTGAAAATAGATTTCAATAAATTTTGCTTACCACCTGCCCATTTTAAAACAGGCCTTATTGCAATATTTACATTCATATCAATCATAATAATGTTCAAGCTCATCATCTCTCGCGTAAGTCAATATTTCATCTTCTTTAAACCAAATGGGTATTTCACGAAGAGCATCAACAGCATTAGCAGAAGCATGAATCACATTATAAATTGCAAACCTCTTTTCATTCGCATAATTAAAACTATGATGAGCAAAATCACCCCTTATTGTGCCGGGAGGAGACGTTTTTGGCTCTGTGGTACCACAAAACTTTCTAACAACCTCAATAGCTTCAACACCCTCGGCAACGAATACAAAAACCGGCGAACTCATTATAAAATCAATTAAAGCTTGCCACACAAACTCACCATGCCTTAAAGCAATATCATCATACAAATAATGTGCCTTAGCCATCTCTCTATTAACTAAAGTCATTTTAGTGGCCACAATTTTTAATCCCGCCCTTTCAAATCTAGAAATCACATAGCCAATTAATCCCCTTTTAACGCCATCAGGCTTAATAATACATAAAGTTCTTTGTATCAAAGTAGACATAAAAAACCTCCCAATGTTTTAATACAATTCAAGTTAATTATAAGACATAATTTGGACACTTTATAAACATTAATTTCACAAGAATAAATAAAAATTATTATTTTTAATAATTTTTATTTATTAATACAACAATTTAAGACATCAATAAAATAAATATTAAAATAACTCAACAAATGGACTTAGGCTTAAAAAACATCTTTATAAAAAAAATTAAACTTATAACTCCAACAACATACATTACAATAAATTAAAATTAATAAAAACAATTTAAAAATGCTATAAAATAGCTCAGATTTACATCTTAAATCTTAAACGCAAAGCTCTCAAAGTAGTAATCTTGTCTGCACTACCAATACTACCCCCAACAGGAAGGCCTGATGCTATTCTTGTAACATTAATATTTAAATCCTTTAAAAGACTGCTAATATAATTGGCCGTTACATCGCCTTCTATACTAAATTCTGTAGCAACAATCACTTCCTGGGTTCTAAGTTTTTTAATATAGTCTTCCAATTTATCAAGATTTAACTTACTTGGACCAATATTTTTTAAAGGATCAAGATGACCATGAAGCACAAAATAAAGCCCATAATATTCCCCGGTAGATTCAATAACCTCTAAGTCTTGTGGCATTTCCACAATACAAATCATATCCTTATTTCTATTGATGTCTTTGCAAATACTACAAAACTCTTCTTCAGAAAAATTATAACAATTTTTACACTTTTTGATTCTAAAATGAAGATTGGTTAGAATCTCTCCCAAACTCCTTGCATATCCTTCATCATTATACAAAATATCATAAACCATGCGTGTTGCCGTTTTTTTGCCTATGCCTGGTAATTTAGAAATCAAATCTACTAATTCTTGTATAATCAAAATTAAATCCCAAATGGAATAGAGCCCATGGTTTTTGATTTTATTTCTTCTTTAACCTTAGAAATAGCATCATTAAAAGCTGATTTCAACATATGTTCAAGGGCCCCATTATCTAAATCACTAAAAAATTCTTCCTTGATTGAAACTTTTTTAACAACAAATTCTCCATTCATCTCAACAATAATGACATCACTTCCTGCTTTACCATAAACAACAACTTGAGAGATTTCTTTTTTAATATTATCAATATTATCTTTAAAATTTGACACATTCTTTAAAAAATCTAATGGATTTACTGCCATTGTCTTACTCTTTCACCTCACTTGCTCCAAAAATATTTTTAATTCTCAATACCTCATTCTCAAATTCATCCTCATTCTCCTTAAACTGCTTCTGAAATATAATACTCAATCTAGGAAATTCTCTGTAAAATTCAGCTCTTATCTCATTATGATAAGCCTGTAACTGATTATACTCAAATTCACTAAAAATTTTATAATAAAGCACTCCATTATCAATTAATACCTCTCCTGAGTACACCAAAGTTTGAACATACTTAGATACTAAATAAATAAAACGTTCTTTAATTCTATCATTATCATCCGCCTTATCAAAACCATCTCTAGTTTCCACAAAAATCTCATCAATGTCACCATCATCAGAATCAACATCAGGCTCAACACTAGAATCGGCATCAATAACAATATTAGAATCAACATGTATCAGGTCTTCAACTTCACTCTTCAACTTAGTCTTAATTTTGTCATCCAAATCTAATTTCATAGGCTCAGGTTCTATCAAAGAGACATTATCTAATTCTGGCCTTAAATCAAGTTTGAAATCGGCCTTTAAATCAGTATCCAAATCAACATCACTAACACTAAACCCAATTTCATCAAGCACCTTAGTTTCAATATCCTGAATTTGCTTAATTAAAACATGGTTGGGCACATAATTTTTAAGTCTAAGTATTTTAATAAAATTAATCTCAAGTTCATATTTAGGATTTAATGAAAACTGCAAATCCCTATAGGTCTCAAGTAATACACCAATACTTCTCTCAACATGCTTTAAATCAAAAGCTAACAACTTTTCTCTTAAACTCTTGGATTTAATACCAATAAATGTAAGATCTTGAATATCCAATTTTAAAAATAAAATCTCTCTAAAAAATTCAATCGCATCAAGTAAAAATTGTTCACATGAAATCCCAGCTAAGAAGACAGCATCTAAAACATGGAGTAATTCTTTTAAATCATCATTAAGAATACTTAAGGCCAACTTTTTCAAAAATTCATCTCCAGTCAGTCCCATCTTAGATTTAATCTGTTCAAATTTAATGTCAGAATTACTCAATGAAACAATTTGATCAAAGAGAGTATAAGCATCTCTTACACTTCCTCCACTTTTATAAGCAATCCACCTTAAAGCCTCATCTTCGTACCTAATATTATCTTCAATACAAACATGTCTTAACATCTCATAAATCCTGCTTAAAGGCAAAAGTCTAAAATTAAAATGCTGACACCTACTCTTTATTGTATCTGGTAACTTGTGTGCTTCTGTGGTAGCAAAAATAAAAACAATATAACGGGGCGGCTCTTCAATTGTCTTTAAAAGAGCATTGAAAGCAGAATTTGAAAGCATATGTATTTCATCAATAATATAAATTCTATACCTGGAATTAGCAGGAGGAAACATTATGTCTTCTTTTATCTGTCTAACATCCTGAACAGAAGTATTGGAGGCTCCATCAATTTCAACAATATCAATACTATTATCATTATCAATAGATTTGCAACTGAAACACACACCACAAGGCATACTTGTTAGACCTGTATGGCAATTTAAACACCGTGCAAAAGCTCTTGCAGAAGAAGTCTTGCCAACTCCTCGTGGACCTGAAAATATATAAGCATTTGCTATCTTATTATTTTCTATCGAATGTTTTAAGGTTTCAACAACAAAATCTTGCCCCTCAAGAGAATTAAAATCTTTTGGGCGCCTCTTAATGGCAGTACCTCTTGCAGATATCATCCCACTCCCCATACACCAACAAATCTCACTTAAACCTTAAATTTAACAAAATTAAAAACATTCAAATAACAAAAATTATTCTTAAAGCAAGTCAAATATAACACAATTCTTTTTAGCATGAATTTTATAAAACACACTTAATCAAACTGCCTAGCCAAAAAAATAATAAATTTATCCTAAGATGTACGCACTCATTGAGTAATTACTTACCGCTGCTACCTTCCAGTCCTGACGGAGTTAGGCAATCCCCAATAGTGCGGATCCTAGGAATCGGAGAGAATGGGATTCGAACCCATGATACACTTTCATATATACACGCTTTCCAAGCGTGCGCCTTAAGCCACTCGGCCATCTCTCCAAAACCAATAACTTTCGTGCCCAAGAGGATTTGAACCTCTGACCTTCAGAACCGCAATCTAATGCTCTATCCAGCTGAGCTATGGGCACAAACAAACATTTAACTTCAATTGTAATAAAAATTATTATTTATTACAATAAAGTCAAGTTTATATAAAATAGTCAAATTTATTCTTACAAATAAGAACATTAATTAATAAAATAAAAGGAGTAATAAATGACAATTAAACTTCCAATATTAATATCAACATTATTATTATTAATATCATGTAAAAAACACGAAAAAAAGATAGAAAGCGCTGAAATTCATATTGAAACAAAAACTATTAAAGAAACCATAACTGATGAAAATAACAATATCTTTAATATAGATGCCAAAATTCCCACTATAGAAGGCCTAAAACTAAGTGTTGAAGCTCTTATAAAAAAATGGAAAATTAATGAAACTGAATTTCTTAAAACTCAAAAGTCACAAAAACACGCTTATGAATTCAATTATCATTCTAATTTTGAGACATTCAAAAATCCAGACCTTAAAATCACATCTATTTTGTACTCACAATATACAATAGCATCGTATAATGCAAATGGACGTACAACGTATCATCCAATTAACATACGTGGAAAAGAAAAAATACAACTTACAGATATAATTTCAAAAGATCAATTAGATTCCTTAATGCAAGTACTAAGAGAACAAGTCAAAAAAGACTTTATTAAATTTAACGTTGACTCTACCAGTAAAAATAACGAATCCGAATTTGAAGAAGCTTTCAGACAATATAAATATTACTTCAAAAATAATAATGTGATAATTTTCTACGATCCAATGATAATACGATCACGGGCAGATGGGAAAATTGAATTTACATTTCCAATAGATCACAATACTGAAAACTAAAGAAAAATAAAAATAGATAATCCATTTTATAACAAAACGGAGAGGGTGAGATTCGAACTCACGGTAGGCTTCACCTACGACGGTTTTCAAGACCGTAGCATTAAACCACTCTGCCACCTCTCCAAACTATTATCACATTAATAAACTAAAGAAATCTTTATTGGAAATTCCAACAAAAATCCCTACGGAGAGAATGGGATTCGAACCCATGGTCCCCTTTTTAAAAGGACAACTTCTTAGCAGGAAGCCCCATTCGACCACTCTGGCATCTCTCCTTTATAACTATACTAATAAATAGTATATTAGAGTCATTACATTGTCAACAAAATTAATTTTCAAAATTTAAAAATTAATTCTAAAATCTCTATAAGCTTCTATTAAATCCTTAATTTCCTTAATAGCAACATCAAATTTAATGCTTGTAATCTCATCTGAGAAAATTGTATTAATAATCTCTACCTCATTATTACCTGCTCTAAGTTCAATATGCTCATCTCCAATCTTCCAAAGATATGAATAAAGTCTAGTATCATAATTAAACACAAAAACGGGCCCTTTTAAATCCAAGGAATTATCAATAAAAAACAAATATTCCAAAGGCCATTTGCCTTTTAAAGCCATTGCAAACTCATTTAACAACTCTTCAATTAAAATATCTTCTCTAGATTCAAGTAGATTTAAAAAATTAGAATAAACATTCGGACTAATTTCACAAAGTTTCTTCATATAAAAATAAGCATCTTCAAGATCACGATTCCTTAAAAAAAACAAAAAAGCATAAAAATAAACCAAATCCATATTAGGATAATCTAATAACATTCTATCAATAGATTTTTTAGGAGAAAAACCTAAAAGGTCTATTGTAGCAATATGCATATTATATATTGTATAAATATTAGGAAAACTTAAAATAGCTTTCATATAAGATTTAGTTGCTTGGGTCATATTACCTATGCTGTGTAAAATAGTTGCTCTATTATGCCAAATATATTTAGAATAATTAGAATCTGTTAAAAATCTCTCGGAAAATTTAATTGCACTACTTATCTCCCCAATAGAATAAAGATAATACATTAAATAATTAACAATAAGAGAAAGATTAACCTCTGAAAAGCTTTTATCTATCTCACATGGTTTGACATTTTTGAATATACAATTATTTTTTAAAAACCAGGTATTTAATTTAATTAAGGCATTATTTTTATCCACGCAAGAAGCTTTAGCTATCATCTTTAAAGCCTTATCTCTTCTACCCAGCACTTCAAACAAAATAGCAGCATTATTAATGGCCTGAATGAAACTAGGACATTGCTTATTAACTTTTAAAAAATAATTCAAAGACTTCTTATAATTCTTAAGTCCAAAATAAAAAACACCAAGATTATAATTTTGAAAATAAGTAAGTTCATCTTCTTGGTCTTCAAATTTACCATGATGTAAAAGTTCAACTAAAAACCTATATTCCTTTAAAATGGGATAAGTATTTAATACATAAAATAGCGCTTTATAATCTTTTAATTTAAAATAAATTAGAGATTTAAGAGCCAAAGAGTCAAAACTATCATCAAAAACATCTAACTTTGAAAGAGCATTCTTAAAATCACCCTTTTTATAAAGCTCTAATGCACTTTCAAAATCAATACTACTCATCTTGCTTAAAAAACTCCATAGGCCTTACAGAAACCTCTTTTGAAAAAGATGTATTATTTACACTCTTATCTAAATTATAAGATGCAACACTAATATAATAAAGCCTTCCATTTTCAAGACCCGTAATTCTAAAAGAAGTTTGATTACCAACATCAATAGGGGATGTAAAAACACTTCCAACTTTACCATAATAATTACCAGGGGCAACACCAATATAAATATAATAACCCCCAATATTACTATTAATAACAGGAAACCATTCTAATAATATCTCGCCAGACCCTGGTACAGCCTTTGTTATTAGTGGTGGAAAAGGTGCAGCCTCGGGTATATAAGTAATCACCATTCCATAAAGAGATGGACTTTCTACAAGATTACCGCTTGGATAAAATTCAACCTTAAATTGAATATATTTTGATACATCAAATTTAGAAAACCCACCTTTAGGATCAAAATGAATCCAATCTCCCGTCAGATTCTTTTTTATCTCCCCATTCTGCTCTGTTTCATAAAATACTTTATTATCTACCCTATAATAATAAAAAATATCTGTATTTTTTGGTTTATAACTATCAAATTCAACAGATAAAATCTGAGAATAATCTTTAGATAATTTGATTGGTTTTGTAATAATATATCCCATCTCCTTTGAAAAGAAAGCATTATGCACGTCTTCAAAGCTTTTATGAATCTCAAAATTTTCAATAGCTCCTGTAAAATACTGTCCCAATGTAAAATCAATAAAATTACCAATATTCAATAAATATCCAGATCCCTCTTTTTTATCAGCAGTAATATATGCTATAGATTGAGGCTTAGAATCTATTAGGTATTCTAATAATCCATCCTTTTGTCTATACCGAACAGTATGCAAATGCCACTCTTTTGGAATAAAATCATCATCACTTTTAAGCTTAATCTTAATAGGTTCTCCATTATCATTTAAAAACACATTATTAAAATTCCAAACAAAAGTACCACCTTCACTTTCCAACCGAATAGCCTGATCTAACCATACACCCTTAATATTCTTATAACCGTTCCAACTTACAATAACCTCTCCAGTGATAGAAGTAGAACGATATGCCCAAAATTGAATAGTAAAATCAGAAATCATATTACCTGAATAAAAAAAAGCTTTTTTTGTTAGTGGCTTAAGTTTAACAGTATTTCGGCTTGAATAAAAAATCAAAGAACTACCCGAAATATTATAGAAAGAATTTGAAATTTTTGCATTATTTAAATCAATAAAATAATTTGAGGCTGCATCCTTGACACTATTATCTTTTTCTATTTCTAATCTAAAATCAACATTATTAATGTCTAATAGCCCCCTATGTCTATCCAAATAGATTCCAAGAATACCTCTGCTATCTCTTGCAAAACTAATGTTATGAGCTTCTTGAATAAATTTAAATTCATCTTTGGAGTCAAGAATCAATTTAAGTTCTTGAGAAAAAGCACTAAAAACGCAAAGATAAAATAACACGAATACACAAATCAATCTCATTACAGACCTTTTGATATTTTTTAATACAAAATTATACAATAATCTAAATATTGATATAATATTATATCACAAAAATAAAATCATTATTAAAAAGCAACAATAGACACAACATGAGAAAGCATTTGGACAGTTTATATAAAAAAGTACAAGAATTCCCAACAACAAGTGGATGTTATAAAATGTATTCAAAAGACAATAAAATACTATATATTGGGAAAGCAAAAAATTTAAGAGCAAGAGTTAAACATTACTTCCTAGAGAGAATCAACAATCGAATAAAAATACTAATGAAAAACGTAATAAATATAGAGATAATCACCACAAACAGTGAATATGAAGCTCTACTCTTAGAATGCAATTTAATAAAAAAACACAAACCAGATTACAATATCAAGTTAAAAGATGATAAAGGGTATCCAATGATAAGAATTACTCGTGAGAAATATCCAAGAATCTTTAAGACTAGGAAAATAATAAATGATAGAAGTGAATACTTTGGTCCATATGTCAATGCAAAAAACTTAGACTTAGTGCTAGATTTCATCAACAAAACATTTAAAACCAGAAAGTGCAAAAAGAAATCATATACTCCCTGTCTTTATTTTCACATGGGACAATGTCTTGGGGTATGTTACAGAGAAGACCTTGAAGAAGAATATAAAAAAGAAGTGGACAAAATAAAACTTATCCTAAATGGAAACATATCTGAACTCTTGAATGAAATTGAACTTAAAATGAAAGAAGCCATTAAAAAAGAAGATTTTGAAACAGCACTAAAAGTAAAAAATACTAGAAAAGCATTAATTGAGATAACTCAAACACAAATAATTACAAGAATGAACAAACTTAGTGCAGACTATATATATATTCATAAAACCGATAATTTGAATGTAATAGTAATACTTAAATATAAAGACGGCAAACTAGTAAAAAAAGACATAAATTTTGATGAAAGTATATACGAAGAGGATGAACTAGTAGCAGAATTTATAACGCAATACTATACACATATAAATATGATAGTACCCAATAAAATATATATTTTTAAAAAAATCAAAACTGAAAATATCACAAAACTAATAAATGAACTTAAAAACACAAAACCTGAAATAATTTATGAAGAAACTCAGGACACTACAAAAATAATAGAAATGGCAATCTCTAATGCAAAAATCGCACTGAAATCATATGATAATGAAAAAAATAAAGCAATAGAAAATTTAAAACTCATTTGTGAAATGAAAAAATTACCAAAAACAATTGAAGGATTTGATATTGCGCATCTTAATGGACATAAAACAGTAGCATCACTTGTTACCTTTAAAATGGGACAACCTTTCAAGGATGGATATAGGGTTTATAAAATCAATTCATTAAATCATGGGGAGATTGATGATTACAAGGCAATACAAGAAGTTGTATCAAGGAGGTATTCAAAACTGATTAATGAACAATTAGAACTACCCGATTTGGTATTAATTGATGGAGGACGAGGGCAATTAAATTCCGCGTATTCCATTTTAAAAGGCCTAAAAATCGAAGATAAAATTACTATTTGTTCACTAGCAAAAAAAGAAGAAACATTATTTTTACCTAATAAAACACAAGGTATTAAACTTCCAAAAGGAAATCCTGCCCTTAGAATATTACAAAACGTTCGAGATGAAGCTCACAGAAGAGCAAATGGCTTTAACAAAAAACTACGAGAAGATATAAAATTGAATTACAGTCAGATAGAGGGGATTGGAAAGAAAAAAGCTAAAAACATTTTAAAAACACTTGGAACATATAAAGATATATTACCTTTAAGTGAAGATGAAATATCCAAAAAGACTAAAATAAACATCAAACTCGCAAAAAAAATAAAAAAATTTTCAGAAGAGCAAAATTCAAAACATACAAATTCCACAGAATCTTAGTCTTATATATTGAAAATACTTAAATGAAAATATTTAAAAATTACATTCAGATTTGAAAGAAAAACTACTCAACATGGTATCATCCTGACTTAATAAGATAAATATCATAAAATATGACAAATTCAAGTGCATATTTTTACCATAAATTCTTGCATATAAGTCAAATTTATGTAGAATTTTCAAAACAAATTTGATATCAAAAATTGAATAATTTTCAAATCCCATTTTATAAACTTTTTCTAGTGAGACAAATATTTTATGCTTTTTAAAGACAGGTGAAATATTATGTGAATTTTCACAATCAATCTTAACCTTTAAAAATTTTTTGAATTGCCAACTAAGACTCATTAAAACATTAATCAAATCCTCACCTTGTGCCAGAATGGCTCTAAATTTAACTAAAGAACATTTTAGATTTTTCATCAGAATTGACTCGAATAAGGAAAAAGTATTTTCAGGACGTACGAAACTAAGCCAAGAACTGATGTCATGTTCATCAATGATTTTATTCTTAACTATAAGAGCAAAAGAATTTATATAAAATTGCAAAACTTTAGTGTCAGCATCTAGCATAAAAAGCATTAAATTTATTGCTTAATCCGTAATTTTAATCCCAAGCTCAAAAAAATTTTTCTTTACAAATGAAAATCTATCATTATAAGATAACTCATAAAAAACTTTCTTAATTAAATTAATAGAACCTTTAGGATCAAAATTGATTGAGTTTTCATTAGAAATAAAAATAATAATCTTATTTAAAGATTTTAAGACTGTATTATACATCAACTCCAAATCTTTTTTATTTTTTAAGTTTTCAGCCTCATAAATAATAAAAATTTCTCTCTTGGAAAAGATAGAGTTGGTTAAAAGTCGTTCAGAAAGCTCCAGGGATGACAAATCTGACAAAAAAAGTTTAGTAACACATGCATCATCAACACTTAACTTACTCAAGATATTATTTAAATAAGTTTCTTTTAATCCCTGTTCTTTGCCTAAAAGTAAATAAATTTCTTTCATTTAAATAAAATTATAATTCAAATAACAAATATGTTATACTTCAATTGTGAGAGGCAAATATGAAAATTGCAATATTTACAGATACATACCTCCCCGACAAAAACGGTGTTGCAACGTCTGTAAAGCAGATTAAAGAAGGATTTGAAGCAAAAGGTCATAGTGTCTATATTTTTTGTCCAAAATCTCACAAGACAGATTTAATAAAAGAAAATAACGTTTACAGATATCCCTCAATTTCATTGAATCACAAAGTAGACGCCAAAATAGCATTTCCAAGCAAAAAAAAAATAAGAAAAGTAATACAAGAATATAAACCTGAAATAATACATACACACTCAGAATTTGTTATGGGCAAAATTGGAAAAAAGATGGCATTAGAATACAATATCCCAATTGTTCACACAAACCATACAATGTGGAATTATTATCTACACTACTTAGGGATTCTTAAATATTTGACTAATCCTGACAAAATAATGAAAAAATTTTATGATAAGACTCATCATTTCATCTATCCATCTATTAAAGCACGTGATAGGTATTTTCATTTTGCAAAAAACGCTGACTATAAAATCATACCAAATGGGATAGACAGAAAACTTTTCATAAAAAATTTTAACCAAGAGAAAAGACAAGAAATTTTAAATAAACATGGCATAAGTAAAAATGATAAAATCATAATCTTTGTTGGTAGAATAAATAAAGAAAAAAATATATACCTTTTAATTAAACACTTAAAAAAACTTTTAATAGAGAATAAAAATTGTAAGCTTATTTTAATAGGAAAGGGACAAGAAGAAACCAAGGTAAGACAATTTAAAAAACAATATGGGCTTGAAAAACAAATAATACTAATTGGAACAATACCTTGGGAAGAAATGTATTATTATTACAAAATATCTGATGTATTTGCAAGTCTATCAAACAGTGAAGTGTACCCAATGACAATAATTGAAGCCTTAACTGCTGGAATACCTGCAATACTTATTAATGACATAATATACAAAAATGTAATTCAACAAGGAATAAACGGATTCTTAATAGACCGTTATGAAGACATATATAAATACATGAAAGATATAATAGAAAATGACGAAAAATTACAAACTTTGAAGAAAAATACCGAAGAGTTATCTATAATGTTTTCAAGTTCATTTTTCATAGAAAGAATTGAACAGTATTATTCTGAAATAATCTCAAATCAACAATGTTAATGCAACTTACTAAAATCCAAGACATGGATGGGAAATTTTATTCCCATATCATCTAAAACACCCTTAATATTTTCTGCTATAAAATATTGAAAGTCCCAAAAAAACTCAGTTTTTACAAAACATCTTATCTGCATGATTATATAACAAGGAGTATATTCTGTTACAATAACACTCGGAATTTCAATACCATATTGATTCTTATTGAATGAAAATGCCAAGTTTTCTACTTTGCTTTTAAGTAAACTAATATTTATATCATAAGGCACTTGAAAATTGAAAGAAATCCTCCTTTTGGGACTTGTAGAAAAATTAATAACTGAAGTATTTGTAAACTTACTATTTGGAATCTTAATAATCTTACCATCCACAGTTCTAAGTGTGGTAAAAAATATTTGAATATGCTTTACCTGCCCCTCAATATCATCACAGCTAATATAATCGCCTATTTTAAAAAAATTGGAATTTAAAACAACGAATCCACTAACGAAGTTAGATAAAATCCCCTGAGTAGCAAGACCAATTGCAAGACCCAAAGAACCAAATACAGCCCAAATAGAAGTTGTAGGAACACCAAAATAAGGCACAATCATCAAAATGAGTACTACATCTGTCATTACCTGTAAAAATGACTCAAAAAAATCAAAAACAGTAGAATCCAACGTGATTCGCAATTTGGATTTCCTGAAAGCCTTAAAAAAAAATTTACTTAATTTATTTAAAAAAAACCTTAGAATATACCATATTACCAGCGCTACTAAAACTTTCAATCCATAACCTACTACGGCTTCAAAAAGCTTGTTAGCATAATCATGAAAAGCAAATATTTCTTTAAATAAACTTAATATTCCCTGTTGTTCATCCATCAATTATTAAATTATAGTATAAAGACACAATAAAAAATACAATCTTCAAAAAATCTATCAGCAAAACAAAAACTATTGCTCAAAGCAATTATATTAATAAATAGATATAATATGGTACTATTTATTAGTGTGAGTTGATTCTCATCATTATTTCTAATTTTTTTAAGGCTTTTAGGACAGAAAAGATACATGAATAAAACAAAAGAGACAACGCATGAATTACTATCATTATTCTATCTTATATTGAAAATAACAACGCTTACAGTTGGCGGAGGACTATTAATAATCTCTGAAATTAAAAAAATCATTGTGGATAAAAAAAAATTAATATCTGAACAAGATTTCAATAATATACTTGCAACATCAAACGTAATTCCTGGAGTAACAGCTATTAATTTTGCATTCTTAATTGGGAAAAAACTTAAAGGATTTAAAGGTGCAATTATACTAACTTTTGCTGGCATACTACCATCCATAGTCGTAATTACAATACTAGCACTTTATATAAATTTAAATTCAAATAATATATATCTTCAAAAGTTTCTCACTGGTGCAAAAATATCATCAACGATCATAATGTCAACTATAATATTTGAATTCTCAAAAAAAATGCTAAATCGATCAATACTCAAATGGCTAACTTGTTTATTAATCACATACATACTATATAAATTTCAAATAGATCTATTATATATACTGCTAGTAACTTTATTAATATGTGCTGGAACATATACTACTAAGAATTTTTTTTTTAAAAAAAAGGTACCGCGGATTTGATCTTAATAAATTTATTTATCACATTTTTTAAAATAGGAATTCTAAATTTCGGTGGGGGGAATGGAATAGCGACAATTATAAATAAAGAAATTATTAATAATCAAGGATGGATTACAAAAGAAGAATTTATTAATGTCATCACAATATCTAGAATCACTCCTGGTCCCATTGCCACCAATATAGCAACATATGTGGGTACAAAAGTAGGTGGAATCCCTGGCGCAATAATTGCCACAATAGCTTTAATAACCGCACCAATACTAGTCATTACCCTTATAACATTGATACTGCATAAAATAAACTTTATAAATTACTACCTTCAACACCTAAGACCAGTCATCATAGCATTATGGATAATGACAATAGTTATTATGATTGAAAGTATTTTCTTAAAAACAAGTCATAACAACACAGAATTTTTAAAAAGCTTTATACTTGCAGGATTAAACTTAATAGTTTTATTACTTTATAAAAATATTACTACTGCACTACTAATAATATTTAGTGGTATAATGTATATTTTTATGTAGAGATGCTTAAACAAAACTTAAAACTAACACAAAAATTACAAATAATGCAAACTAACACAATCCAAATGATAAGTCTTGCCCAAAAAGAATTGATAAAAATCATATCAGACGAAATTGAAAATAATGAATATCTACAAGTAGATCAAAATAAAATATTTTTTGAAGCGTTAAAATCCTATAGATTTAAAAAATTTCTATATAAAAATGATAATCATAAAACACAACATGAAATTGCACTAACTAAAATATCACTTAAGACCTCTCTTAAAGAATATCTTCTAGTACAGTTAAGAATTCAAAGACTCAGTCAAATTGAAATCAATATAGGAGAAATCATAATCAATAATCTAAACAGCAAAGGATTTTATATAATTAACCCCTATGATTTGTTTAAAAAAGAAGATTGTCCTCAAGTAGCTAAGATAATCGCACTAATTCAAAAATTTGATCCAATAGGAATCTGTGTACCCAATATCATAGAATCATTAATAGTACAAGCAAAACATCACAAATTAGATACTAACATAATTCAAATCCTCAAAAGAGCAGATTTGCTTAACAATAATCAAGACAGGCTAAAAAAAGAGCTTAATATCAGCACCCAAGACTTACATTATGCCCTTGAAACAATTAAACTTAAACTCAATCCTAACCCCACATCTGAGTTCCAAGATCAAGACAATGCAAATGATTATATTGAACCGGATATCATTGTTATTAACAAAGACAATAAACTTAAGCTTAAAATCAAAGAAGTTAATATTTTTAAAAAAGAAATTAAAAAACAAAAAATCAAAGATTCAAAAAAATATAAACAAGCAAAATGGCTAATTGAATCTTTAAAATACAGAGATGAAACATTAGCTAAGATAGGAATAGCAATATACACACTGCAAAAAGAATTTTTAAGAAGAGGATTTAAAAGTCTACGACCAATGAAATTAGATGATATATCAGTCAAAATTAATCTATCAAGATCAACTATATCAAGAGCAATAAAAAATAAATATTTGCAATTTAATTGGGGTACAATACCAATCAGAAAATTATTCAATTCAATTGGAGGTGCCAAAACAAATGAATTTTCAAAATTAAGCATTAAAATAATAATCAGGCGAATATTAGAACAAAATAAAAACATGGTAGATAGTCAAATTTCTGCTATACTAAAATCCAAAGGAATCACTATTTCAAGAAGAACTGTAAATAAATATAGAAATGAATTAAAATTTAAAGGGGAATTTTATGGAACCTACAATACAATCTATTAATTATCATTTAAGCGATACCACAAAAGACTTTATCATAAAAAAGTTAGAAAAACTTAAAATACATATTAAACAAAACTCAGAAAGTCTTAAAATAACAATCAAAAAAGAAAATGATATTTTTGATTTAGATGCACATCTTCACTTCAACTGGGGAAAAATCATACATATTAAAGAGCAAGGGAAAGAATTATATGCATTGATAGAACGTTTAATAGAAAGATTACAAAATTCAGCAAACAAAGAAAAAGATAAAAGAGGAACATTAAAATAAACAAATAAAAATAAATGCAACAGGTAACAATTGAAATAACTCATAAAGAAGGACTTCATTCAAGGCCATCAAGTATGATAGCAGAACTTGCAAGTAAGTATTCTTCTTGTAATATAAAGCTAGTAACAGAAGATGGACGAGAAGCTGATGCCAAATCTACAGTTGAAATTATGATACTTGGGGTCATATATAAAGAAAAAATAACAGTTATCGTAGATGGCAACGAAGAATCTGAAGTAAGTGATAAACTATCAAATCTATTAAAATCAAACTTTCAAAAAGAGATTAAAAAATGAACAAAAAAATATTATACCAATTATTATTTATTATAAACCCGATCCTTTCATTTGGCTCGGTAGACTATATGAAAGACACCGGTTACAATATCGATGCTAAAATCTCTTCTTTCATAATGAGTCTAGCAATAATTGTAATATCAGCTAGTTTACTTGGAAACTTAGTAGGCAAATTCGGAATCCCAAAAGTAATAGGACAAATCACAGCAGGCATAATCTTAAGTCCAACATTTCTTGGTAAGATTAAAATACCTTTATTATTTCCATCGGGAATCATTACTGTTGGTGATAATTATTTAATAAATGAAGAAATATTTGCAATATCAACAATAGCATCGATTATTTTACTCTTCATGGCAGGTCTTGAAACTGATTTAAAATTATTCCTTAAATTTTTACCACGTGGGGGATTAATAGGGATAACAGAGGTCATAGGCACTTTTACAAGCTTTGCATTGATATCCACTATCCTATTTGATGTGCAATTCATTAGTCCCACAGCTTTATTTATAGGAATTATTGCAACTCCTTCTTCTGCGGGAATTGCTGCAAGCATTCTATCTGCTAGAAAAAAAATGAGCACATCAGAAGGAGTAACAATAATATCAACTTCAATAATTGATGACGTACTTTCAATGATTATGCTGACAAGTGTGATAACAATATCAAGATCGCTCTCGGATCTTGATATTGCTATCTCAATTACAGCTACAATCAAAAATATACTAATTTGGTTTTGTTTAACATTCATCTTAATCTTACTATCAGAACCAATTTCAAAATTACTCAAAAGCTTCAACAGTGTCACATTAGCAACCGTAATAACTATTACTTTTACCTTTATCGTTGCAAGTTTTTTTCAAAATTTAGGTATGTCATTTGTAATTGGAGCTTACATATTTGGACTTGCCATGTCAAAAACAGATATTGTATGTGTAATTCATGATAAATTAACAATATTTGAAAGGTTTTTTATACCAGTATTCTTTACATCAATAGGCCTTATGGCTGACATCAATGTAATATTATCAAAAGAAGTATTAATGCTCGGAATTCTGCTTAGCTTCATAGCCATAGCAACCAAAATTATATATTGTTTTATTCCATCATGTTTCTTGGGCTTTAACAAATTAGGCTCACTAAGAATAGCTTTTGGCATGGTTCCAAGAGGAGAAATATCACTAATTATTGCAAATGTCGCATTATCTTCTGAATTTATAAGCCAAAAAATATTTGGAATAATCATAATAATAGTATTCTTACCAACAATCATTGCAACACCAATAATCAATTTATTATTCCAAATAAACAAAAATGGACTAAGAAAAGAAATTAAAACAGAAAATAACACTCAAATCACGGTATCACTTAAATATGACAACCTAACAAAAATACTTGTATGGGACTTGAAGAATGAACTCAGAAATGAAGGATTTTTCACTCAACAAGTAAAAAATGATTTCTCTCAATACATAAACGCAAGACGAAATGACGTTGCAATATCAATAAAAAGAGAAGGGAGTAAAATTACATTAGAATGCCCAAACAAACATCTAATCATCATAAAAGATTTATTTAGAGAAACCATTTTAAATCTAGAAAGAATAACTGATGAGGTTAAAACCGTTGCTGAGAAGGCACAAAAATTAGATTACTCAACCAATTACTACAAAATACGAAGTAACATCGCATTAGATAAAAGAATTAAAGAGGAAAATATCATCTTAAACTTAAAATCAACCAATAAAACTGACGTACTCAGAGAACTGCTGAATGTAATAAAAGTTGACATTGACAAAGAGGCAATATTACAAGACTTAATGAAAAGAGAAAAACTCATAACTACAGCCCTTAAAGAAGGATTTGCAATACCGCACTTAAAGACTAATTTAATTAAAAAAATGCATATTGCCATTGGCATCAGTCATACTGGGATTGACTTTAATGCCATTGATAAGAACCTAAGTCTTATCTTCATATTAATATTATATCCAGCAAAAGAGTATATTAATTACCCTCGAATTTTAGCATCTATTGTAGGCAAAGTCGAAGCTAATAAAAAAGCAATGCTTAAAGCTAAAACTAACAAAGAAATTTATAATATAATAGTAGGATAAATTATGTTTAATATTATTAAATGCAATCAGATAAACAATAAACTTGTAAATAAGAGAGTAGAAATAAATGCTTGGGTAAAAAAAATAAGACATCATGGAAAAGTTACCTTTATTAATCTTAGAGATAGATATGATGAAGCACAAGTACTAATAAATGATGAAGAACTTTTAAAAATAGCATCACAAATAAAAATGGAATACTGCATTAAAGTCCAAGGCAAACTAGAATTAAGACCTTCAGAACTTGTAAATAAAGAAATGAGAACAGGGGCATTTGAAATACTTGCAGAAAATATACACATAATTTCCAAATGTAATGAATTGCCCTTTATGATTGAAGACAATAATAATGCAAGTGATAATACAAGACTTGAATATAGATACTTAGACTTAAGACGAGAAGAACAAAAACAAAAAATAATACTCAGAAGTAAGGTAATTCACATAATTAGAAATTACTTAGCAAAAAAAGATTTTCTAGAATTAGAAACTCCAACATTTGTCAAAGCAACGCCAGAAGGAGCAAGGGATTTTCTTGTTCCATCAAGAATACATAAAGGTCATTTTTATGCACTACCGCAATCACCACAACTTTATAAACAACTTACAATGATAGCTGGACTTGATAAATACTTTCAAATAGCTAGATGTTACAGAGATGAAGACTCAAGAGGTGACAGACAACCAGAATTCACACAACTTGACCTTGAAATGAGCTTTATAAAGAAAGAAAATATATTTAATTTAATAGAAAATCTTATTTTCACAGTTTTTAAAAATACACTAAATATTACTTTACCTAAAAAGTTCAAAAAAATGACCTACGAATATGCAATGAATACATATGGAAGTGACAAGCCAGATATCCGATATGAATTATTAATACAAGACATGAGCACACACTTCAAGCAATCATCATTTAGTGTTTTTAAAGATGCAATACAAAATAAAGGTGCAATAAAAGCGCTTATAATCAAAAATCAAGCTCATAATTTTTCAAGAAGTAAGATCAATAATCTAGAAGAACATGCCAAAATTTATAAGGCACAAAACCTTTACTTTACAAAAATAGAGAATAATGAATTTACAGGGGGCATTTCCAAATTTTTAAATGAAATAAAGCAAATTCTAATTGACACTTATTCACTTGAAAACAACGACATAATATTTTTTATAGCTGATTCATGGGAAATTGCTTGCAAAGCCATGGGACAAGTTAGAATCAAGGTTGCAACTGAACTCAATCTCGCAAACAAGAGTACATTTGAGTTCTTATGGATTTATGATTTCCCACTATTTGAATACGATGAAGAGTTAAAAAGCTATAAAGCAGCTCATCATATGTTCTCACTTCCTAAACTAAAACATATCCATATGTTAGAAAGCAATCCAAGTAAAGTATTAGGGGAAGTCTATGATCTTGTATTAAACGGCATGGA
The DNA here is from genome assembly GCF_055693965.1 of Borrelia tillae. NCBI lineage: Bacteria > Pseudomonadati > Spirochaetota > Spirochaetia > Spirochaetales > Borreliaceae > Borrelia > Borrelia tillae. The sequence continues at coordinate 466,672 of NZ_CM146346.1, read as the reverse complement.
ACTTGGTTCAGGTTCAATCAGAATTCATACAAGAGAACTTCAACAAAAAATTTTTAACATAGTGGGATTTAAAAACACACTAGCAGAAGAGAGATTTGGCTTTTTTTTAAGGGCACTAGAATATGGGGCTCCTATTCATGGGGGCATAGCTATTGGCATTGATAGACTATTAATGCTCATGACTCATTCAAGTTCAATAAAAGACGTCATACTTTTCCCAAAAAATTCATTCGCAGCCAGCCCACTTGATAAATCTCCCTCTAAGATTTCAAATGAACAATTACAAGAATTAAACTTGTTTATTAAAGCATGAAATCAAATTATAAAAACTAAAGATACCATGGCATCTTTAGTCAATTTCTATCTTTTTCTCTTTGCTCTTCTTAATGACTTCTTCCATTTTAGGAAGCTTAATAAACAAAACACCATTTTTTAGTTCTGATTTGATCCTATTTTGATCAATATTACCAGACAATCTAAAACTTCTTGAAAAAGAAATATCTCTTTTCTCTACTCTCAAATATTTATTATGTTGCTCCTCAGTTTCAGTTCCAGTTTCATAAGCTATTGTCAAATAATCATTTTTAATTAAAACCGAAATATCTTTTTTATCTATTCCGGGCAAGTAAGCTTCAAGAATGAATGAATCTCCTTCATCTTTAATATTAACCGGAACATCTTGTACACCTCTAGAATTCACAAAATCAAAATCATCATTTAAAAAATCCAAAAGATTTTTCTTATAATTTGTTAACCACATATCAAACTCCTTTTTTATTAATGCATATAAAACTTCAAGCAAAAACCATACCAAGCCTTCAACTTAAATATTTACTTAATATTTAAACAAACAAATGAAAAATATAATTGCAATAAAAACACAATGAGAATAGATGGAACATTAAATATAAAAAAAACCTATTTATGTATAATAAATACACATAAATGAAAAAAGTCGCCCCTGCAGGCGACAAATTCAACTCCTTAATTACACTCAATTGCCTGAATCATTAATTTCGATTAATATTATTAAGGTTCTTACAAGCAAGCTTTACACGTTCTTTCATACTAATCTCAGATTCTCTAAGCCACATTCTCGGATCATAAAATTTTTTATTTGGGACATCAGCATCACTACCATCACCAAGTTGACCTTGCAATCTATTTTCATTTTTCTTATAATAATTTAATATACCTTCCCAAGCAGCCCATTGAGTGTCTGTATCAATATTCATTTTCACAACACCATAAGAAAGCGCTTCTTGAATCTCTTCCATTGTAGAGCCAGAACCCCCATGGAACACATATGAGACAGGCTTTGGATTGTTTGCATTGGTTTTTGACTTAACGTAATTTTGTCCATCTCGTAATACCGTAGGAGTAAGTTTAACATTTCCAGGTTTATAAACACCATGAACATTTCCAAAAGCCGCTGCAATTTGAAAATTAGGACTCACTTTCATGAGTTCAGAATATCCATAGTAAATATCCTCAGGGGTCGAAAATAACTCATGATGCGCCCTATCTGAATTATCAACACCATCCTCCTCGCCACCAGTAATGCCAAGTTCAATCTCTAAAAACATTTCTATTTTAGACATTCTCTCTAAAAATTTTTTTGAAATCTCAATATTTTCTTTAATTGGCTCTTCAGACAAATCTAACATATGTGAGGAGAATAAAGGCTTATTGTTCTCTTTATAATATTTTTCTCCATATTCCAAAAGCCCTTCAACCCAAGGTATTAATTTTTTTGCACAATGATCCGTATGAAGCACAACTGGAACTCCATAATATTCCGCCATCAAATGTACATGCATAGCACCTGAAATGGCCCCAAGTACAGCTGTGCCTTGAGGATTTTCAACCTTTAATCCTTTACCAGCAACAAAGGAAGACCCACCATTTGAAAATTGTATCATAATCGGAGAATTAATTTCTTTTGCCGCTTCCAAAACTGTATTAATTGAATTTGTACCTATACAGTTAATTGCAGGAATTGCAAATCCTTCACTCTTACATATTTCATACAAAGTATGCAATTCCTTACCATAAACTACTCCGGGCTTAATTTTATCTAAAACACCCATATATAACACCCTCCTGCCTCATAAATTGGCATATATATTGTGTATCTTTCATAACACACTCTTATAACCTTTATATTTTTATTATATTATTTTAAATAAAAATTGACTCTATTTTCGGGCAAACAAAATTCATAAAAACTAATAAATAAAATATTCTCTTACCAAAAAATTACTTAAATTATCTTAGATAATCTTGGATTTATACCAATTTGCAAATTTTTTAATTCCTTCCTTAACAGAAATTAGAGATCCATAAGCAAAATCATTTTTAAGTTTTGAAACATTACAACAACTCTCAATAACATCTGCTTTTTGCATAGGTAAAAAATTTTTACAAGCCTTTTTTCCAAAATTTATTTCAAGCTCATTAATAAAATCCATCAATCTAATAGCATTTCCTGTACCCACATTATATATTGTATAAGGAGCAATTGAATTTGAAGATTTAGGATTTTGTACATCAAAATTACTATCACCTTGGGCTGGCTTTTGAAGTACATTATAAACAGCATCTACAACATCATCTACATATGTAAAATCCCTAGCCATATTTCCATTATTGAAAACATCAATGGGAGTTTGTTTTTCGATGCCATCCGCAAACAAATGCAATGCCATATCAGGTCGCCCATAAGGACCATAAACTGTAAAAAACCTTAATCCTGTTGTTGGAATATTAAAAGATGCGCTATAAGCATGAGCTATTACTTCATTGGATTTCTTACTAGCCGCATATAAATTTAAAGGATGATCAGTAATACTATCTTCATCTGAAGGCATTTTTTCATTTATGCCATATACTGCAGATGTTGAAGCATAAACAAAATGCTCAATATAATTTTTATGTATTCTGCATGCATCTATGACATTAAAAAATCCAACAATATTAACTGAAATATAACTATCGGGATTCTCAATGCTATCCCTAATACCAGCCTGAGCTGCCAAATGACAAACATGCGTAAATTTATAATCACCAAAAATAGATATAATTTGTTTTTTATTTAAGATATCAAGGTAGATAAATCTTAAATTATTATATTTATTACTCTGAACAACACTTCTCCTATTGATATCATCACGTTCAAATCCTAAAACTTTCAATCTTTCATATTTAAGATCAGGTTCATAATAATCATTTAAGATATCAATACCTAAGACCTCATGCCCACTATCAGCAAGCTTCTTGGCAACATGAAACCCAATAAATCCTGCAACACCTGTTAAAAACACTTTCATACAATAATCCCCATACATTACTATATAAACAAAAAATTAAATTTTGATCAAAACTTAAATTAATCATAAGTTATTGGTTTACTAATATCAGGAAATAAGATTTTTACTTTCTAATATTAGAATCCCTTTTGTGATAACTACGAAAATTATTATTATATTTACTATTTCTAACATAAGAAATTCTAACTCGCTTTAGATTTCCATCACCTTCACTCTCTGTCTTAATATCACTATAACGATTTAAAGTAGTATGAATAATTCTTCTCTCAAAAGGATTCATGGTTGGCAAAAGAACAGAACGTCTACTCCTCTTAACCTTATGCAAAGAATTGATTGCCAAATTAATAAATCTTGATTTAAATCTTTCTCTATAATCTTCAATATCTAATATTATTCTATTAAAATTACCATTCTCCCCAATAAGCCTAGACACATAAACATTTGCTAAAAGCTGTAGAGCATCCAAATTTTTTCCTTCTCTCCCAATCAATATATTTGGACTGTCTGTCTCGATACCAATCTTAATGTAGTCACCTTCTTTGGATTCAATCTTCAACTCAACACAATAACCCATTTTATTTATCATTTCTTTAATAAAGTCTAAAGCCTTAGCATAAACCTTATCATTAATCTGAACATTAGACTTTAATGTAACTTCTTCCTTCACATGAGGAGATACTTTGATCTTAATCATTTCTTTTTTAAATAGAAATCCAACTTTTTCTTTATCCAGAATCTCTACATCAAATTCGCCTTCTCTTAAATCAAGATCTCTCATGGCCTTTTTAATTGCTTCTTGCTCTGTTTTTCCATAAAATTCATAACTCATCTGCTCCTCCTTTCAGATACAATCATCTTTATATAGTATTGTTGCAAAATAGTAAAAACATTAGTTGTAACCCAATAAATCAAAAGTCCTGATGGCATATCATAAAGTATGAAAAAAAACATCATGGGCATACCAAAATATAAAACTTTTTGTTGTGAACCAAGACTCTTAAAATTAACATTAGAACTAATCATTGTAGAGAACAACTGAGTAATCATCATAATAAAAGGTAAAATTCTAATATCAGTCCATAAAAAAACTTTATACCCAAAATAATATATGCTATCACCAATTGATAAATCATCAATCCAACCCGGAATAAAACTAGCCCCCCTTAGTAAAAAGAAATTATTTACAAGCCCATAAAGAGCAAAAAACACAGGTAGTTGCAAAAGAACAGGCAAACACCCTCCAAGAGGATTAACGCCTTCTTCTCTATAAAGTTTGCCCATCTCTTCATTTAATCTCTTAGGATCATTTTTAAATTTTACTTGTATCTCTTTCATTTTAGGTTGTAATTTAGAAAGTTCCGATGTAGCCCTAAAACTCTTAAAAGTTAAAGGAAATATAAGTATTCTTACAACAATTGTTAAAAACATTATTGAAAGCCCCCAATTGGGAATAACATTATAAAAAGTTTGCATTATCAACTGCATAGGAACTTGAATAAAGTATAATGAACCCTTCTCCACAGACATCCCAAATGCAGTATCAGACAAACCAAAACTATTAAGAGTATCTTTATCAAAAATATTGAGATATCCATTATCTTTAGGCCCTGCATAAATATAAAAAGTATCATCAATCTTTTTATCATCAACTTTATTTAAAATAAAAGCTTTTAAAATTTTATTTTCTTGCTTAAATTCAATATCCATATTCATGTTTGCTTTTGAAACTAAAACTTCAAAATACTTAGTACTTGAGCCAACCCACTTAGGATTAATAACACTTAAACCATCTTTACCATATCTAAGTTTATTATCATAATAAATAGCCTGAGATAAATAATTATTGTATTGAAACTTTCCTCTATCACCTAATTTTTCAATATCAGAACTTAATATAAACTTATAAGCATCAATATCAATAGCCTCATTAACATCAATATTATTTAAAAAGACCTCTAGTCTGATCAAATACTCATTTTTACTTGAAAATGTATATCTCTTTACGTACTTATAATGTTTACCCTTATATTCAAAATTGGTCTTAAAATCATGTGTATAGTCATCTACCCTATCATAGGTAAATAAGCTTTTAGTTAAATAATCAAACGTGATATAAAAAAGACTTTCCTTAGCGGGCATACCAATTTTAACTATTTCTGTTGGTTCTTTATCTAAATTTAAATGGTTTTTAAGCTTGAGCGAAATCAAATTCCCGCCAAATGTAGAAAAGACCGCATAATATATGTCAGTCTCAACACCAATATCTTTAGAATCGGCAAGCAAATTCAAAGAATGACCCTCATCAAGTAAATAAGTATCAATATCAAAATCTTTATTCAAGTCAAACCCAATCTCCTTATCCATGACATAAGAAGATTTTTGATAGAAAAAGAGATCATCAATAATCATAAAAATACCAATAAAAAACAAGGACAAATAAATAGCTCTGAAAATCCTTTTACTTTGACTCACATCTTCCTCTTCGTAACACATACATACTTATACCCTTTAGTACCATTTCAGCTTCATAATAATTCAAATCTGCTCTTTGAGGATAAATTACGAAAATAAAATCAACACACTTATCTTTAAATAAAACAACCTGTTTCCTAAAACATTCCTTAAAAATTCTTCTAACACGATTTCTCTTAACAGCACCTTTAAAAATTTTGGGGAAGGTGATCAGTATTCTAGAAAACGCCAAGCTTGTAAATTTATAAAACACACTAATTCCTTCTATTTTAATAAATTTACCGCTCTTAAAAAGTTCCTGAATTTCTACTTTCGATTTTATATTAATATTTCTTTTTCTCATCAGAAACAGTTAATTTTGTGCGTCCCTTGGCCCTTCTTCTTGCCAGAATAAGTCTTCCGGTCTTAGTTTTCATCCTAGCTCTAAATCCAAATTTTCTGTTTCTCTTAACCCGACTCGGCTGATAAGTTCTCTTCAAAAACACCCTCCCATTAAAAACACATCTTCAATCATAAGATATAAGTTAAACACTACAATATTATATTATACAATTACAATTGTCAATCAAATTATCTTATCAAAACCTTTATATCTACAATTTCAAGACCTGTAGATTCCTTTATTAATTTTATTATTCTTGATTTATTAAGAGTAATATTATACAAAACACTTGAATTCTTAACAGAAACAAATAATATCTTATTATCTCTCACATGTAATAATTTTACGTTACTAGAAAGGTCTTTAAATAGAATTTGCCAATTTTGAGATAACATCAAACTAGTATTCAAATTTTTATTAGCATGAATATTTAAATTTAAATATTCTTTAAGTACATCAGAAGCTTTCTTAAAGCTCAATTTTTCCATTTTTAACCCTGTATATTATAAAATTATTGTTTCTTTTAATATCATAACAATCATCCAAAAAAGTAAAGAAACATTGGGAATCTTTTGGCAAGACTTCAAAAACCTTCTTGCGCCTTATACTATCCAATTCTAAAAACACATCGTCAAAAAGCAAAATAGGAGCTATGCCAAGTCGCTTATTAAGAATCATGACTTGAGCAAGTCTATAAATTAAAGCAAGTGCTCTAATTTGCCCTGTTGACAAATGATGGGTCAATACCCTCTCTCCACTTGATATCTCATATAAATCCCTGTGCGGACCTATTAAAGTACTTTCATTTAAAAGTTCATCTTTTTCTTTTAAACGTAAAACCTGCAAGAACTCATCCCTTCCGCCACATTTAACAGAAGGTAAATATTTAACTTCCAAATTATAAGACGCATCAAAAACAAAAGAGTAATAATATTTAAAGAACTCATAAAAATATTTTACAAAATTTTCCCTCATTTTTGTTATCTCAAGAGCACAATCGACAAAAATTTCATTGTAAACTTTAAGTAAATCTCTATTGCCTTCTTTTAATATTAAATTTCTTTGTTTCAAAATCTTTCGATATCTCCTTAAAGAATCCAAATAACTTAACGAAACAAAACTTATAGCCTGATCAAAAAACCATCTCTTTTTAACTGGAGATCCAATGATAAAGTCTGTATCATAGCTTGAAAAAACAATTGATGGAATATTTAATATCAAATCTTTTCTATCTTTTATAAGATTATTATTCACCTTTACTTCTTTGCGTCCATTTCTAAGCAATAAATTAATCTCTCCATACGTTCCTTTGGTTTCATAAAAACACTTTAAATAAAATTCAGTCTTGCCATATGTAATAAGCTCTCTATCAGTATTAACTAAAAATGAAGATGCAAAAGCAAGACAATAAATAGCATCAAGGATATTGGTCTTGCCTGAACCATTCTCTCCACAAAAATAAATATGATCAAAATCAAAATTAACTACCTGATTTTCTATATTCTTGAAATTAAAAAACTCAATTTTCTTTATCATCTTGCCAATAAAAATAAATTTTAGTCTAATGTCAAGGGCATAATTAAATGAATAAAGTCAGAATTATCTGGATCACTTAATTTTAATATAGCTTCTGCACTAAATTTTATCTCTAATTTTGAAGTATCAAATATACCCATTGCTTCCACAAGATAAGCACTATTCATAGCTACAACTGCATCAACTCCATTATAATTATAACTGGGATCTTGTACAATAAATTCTCCCTTTCTACCTGTAATTGGATTTCTGCCTTAAGGCTTAGTCGATCTCCTTGAAAATTAAAAATCACTTTTCTAGACCTTTTGTCTGCGTAATAATTTATTCTTGAAAGCCTGTCTTTTAAAATATTGGCATCAAACAGTACTCTATTCTGCTGTTCAGTTGGAATAACAGATTCATAATCAGGATAGTTACCGCTTATCAGACTGCAAGCAATTTTATAGTTATTAAATTCAACATAAAATTTTCTACTAGAAACCTTGATCTTTATTACACCTTTCCCTATCATCATTTGTTTTAAAAGACTAAACATCTTGCTAGGCACAATAAAGCCAAATTCCTCTTCTAAGATTAATTCTGATCTATAAACAGACAATCTATGCGTATCAGTAGAAACAAGCGTTAATAAAGAGTTTTTGTCTTTTGTGAAATAAATTCCATTTAAAACATCCTTAGGATTATTAAATCCCGCTGAAAACGAAACTTTATTTATAATTTTTTTTAAATCTTTTTGATCTAATTCAATTGTGAAATTGTAAGTTTCCCCATTAATATCATAATTATAATTTTCAATTTCTTCGTTAGAAAAAGTCGGTTCATTTAAGTAATCGTTTGTATAGTTGGTATCTTTATTTTCTGATTCTCCGGTAATGCTTAGTCTATTTTCATTCTCGATAAATTTTATTTTTATTTCATTATACAGATTTAATGCTTTTACAGCATCTGAAAAGTTGGAAGCATTAACTAGTACATTAAAATTTGCAGTTGAGACAATTGGGATTGTGCTTTCAAAAAAAATGTTTCTGTCTGTTGCCTTTATAGTTAAATTAGAGTCTTTTACTTCAAGCAGTATAGCACTCCATATATCATTTATATTTCTGTTTAAAATTATGCTTTTAGCTTTTTCAATCTCATTCGAGATTTGTTCTGTATCGCATAGTATAAATTTTTCATTCAATGTTTTTACTCCCCTCTTGTATTAATTATTGTTCATTAAATTGGATGAACTTAAATTTTTTTATTTATTATATTTAAATAGTAGTATTAGTAGAAGGCTGTTTAATTGTCGAATTCTATCTATTTGATTATATTATAATCAAATAGATATGTCTAATTATTTGTATTTTTTGATGAATTTTCTGTTCAACTTGTTCAAAAGTATTTTAAGTTTTATGAATTTTATTATTTTTTGTTTATTTTGTTCATAAGTTCTATGATTAAATTGTTAATTTCTAGGTCATTGTTTCTCTCTTTATCTATCTTATTTATTGAATAAATGACCGTTGAATGGGTTTTGCCCCCAATAATTTTACCTATTTCAATTGTTGAAAGCTCTGTAAAATTCCTAAGAAGATAAGCATAAATATGTCTTGCTTTTGTGATTTCAGGTTTTTTACTGTTACCTTCAATATCTTTATTGGTGAGTTTTAGTTCCCTTAAGATGACTTTTTTTATGCTATCAATATTTATTTTGTTATGTGTATTTGTGTTATCGCCTTCATAGGCTATAATTTCTTTAATTATTTTTTCTACTATATTGGTATCAATTTCTATATTGTCAAGGTCTATGTGTGCTTTTAATTTTGTTACAGCAGCTTCAGATCTCTTATATTTGTTGTAACTTTTTTGGCAACTAAGTTAAGAATGTTTTTTGGAACTTTAATTCCATCTTCTTCTGCTTTTTTTTCTATAATGGCTACTCTTAGTTCAAAATTTGGTTTTGATATGTCTACATTTAATCCCCTTGTAAATCTGCTCTTTAGTCTGTCTGTGAAATTGATGAGTTCTGAAGGCTGTCTATCACATGTAAATACCATTTGTTTATTATCTTCATAAAGAGCATTAAAGGTATGAAATAGCTCTTCTTGTATGCCTTCTTTTTTTTGTAAGTCATGAATATCATCTAGTAGTAACATGTCTAGATGTCGATATTTCTTTTTAAATCTTTTTGTTTCATTTGTTTTTATGCTTTCTACGAATTCATTCAAAAAATTTTCAGCAGTTACATAGAGTATTTTAAGTTCTCTGTGTAATTCTTCTGTTTTGTTTCCTATGCTTTGAAGCAAATGTGTCTTACCAAGACCAACGCCACCATAAATGAGACAGGGGTTATATTTTTTACCAGGATTTTTTGCAATTGATACACTCGCATTATATGCAAGTTTATTATTTGGACCTGTAATAAAATTTTCAAATGTATACTTTTTCTTAAGAAATGGATTTTTATACTTTGTATGGATTTCTTCTTTTATAGTATATTTTTTTGTGTTTGCTAGTATATGTTGATTGTGCATTTTAAGGGTTGAATTATTTTCAGACAGAGCTGGAGGGTGTGCAGGAGAATCTTTTAGTGAGGTATTTTGTGATATTATGTTAGATTCTGTATTATGGATTGCGGTTTCATTTTGTGGATTTATAAACTCAACATTGATTGTATTATGGCCTTTTTCAATGAGAATTTCTCTTATTCTTTTAGAAAATCTTTTTTCTACTTGATTCTTATGAAAAGAATTTGGAGCAGATATTGTTATATTAGTGTTAGTTGCATCTGTGAAATATAAATTTTCAAACCATATGTAAAATTCTTCCTCAGAAAGCTCTTTTCTTATTGCTGCTAAAATTAAGCTCCATATATTTTTTCCTTCTTGCATATCTTATCCCCATTTATTTTGGCACTTTATTATTATATCTTTTTGATTATTAGTATATGTATACATAAGTATATAGTATAATAATGAACTGGAACACATTATCTTAACTGTTTGTGGATATTGAAATTTTATTGTTTGTGTAGGACAAAGTTAAATATGTCTTGTAATTTGTATGATTTAATGGATATTAAATCATTTTTAATGTAGAATTTGCTTATATCTATATTATGATTAATTGCGTGGAAGGTTTATGAATTATGTTGCTAGTAATATTCAAGTGCTCAAGGGCCTTGAAGCTGTTAGAAGAAGACCTGGTATGTATATTGGCTCCGTTTCAATTAATGGATTACATCACTTGGTTTATGAGGTGGTTGATAATAGCATTGACGAGGCCTTGGCAGGGTTTTGTGATAAGATAGAGATTGTTATAAATTTGGATAATTCTATAACAGTAAGTGATAATGGTAGAGGTATTCCTACAGATATTCATGAAGAGGAAGGAATTAGTGCACTTGAACTTGTTTTAACTAAGCTACATTCTGGAGGAAAATTTAATAAAGGTACCTATAAAGTGTCTGGTGGACTTCATGGGGTTGGAATTTCGGTTGTTAATGCTTTATCATCTTTTTTAGAAGTGATTGTTAGTAGAGATGAGAAGGTTTTTAAGCAGACTTATGCAAAAGGTATTCCAACATCTGAAGTTGAGATTGTTGGCGTAAGTTCTTCTAGAGGTACTAAAGTTACTTTTTTAGCTGACTCTGAGATTTTTGAAACTTTAGAATATGATTTTGAAACCTTGTCAAAAAGGCTGCGGGAACTTGCGTTTTTAAATGATAAGATACGAATTTCAATTGAAGATAAAAGATTAGAAAGAGAGAGGTTTTTAGAATTTTATTTTGAAGGGGGAATAAAAGCTTTTGTAAATTATATAACAAATAATAGCAAAAATATTCAAAGTGAACCTTATTTTATTGAAGGGACTTTTGATGATGTTGTTGTTAGTGTTGGTCTTAAATGGACTGAAGGATATTCGGATAATATTTTATCGTTTGTAAACAATATTAATACTAGAGAAGGGGGAACTCATGTTGCTGGCTTTAAGAGTGGGTTTTTTAAGGCTATGAATGAAGTGTTTAAGGAATCAAAGATAAGCAAGAAGGATGTTCCAACTCTTACATTAGATGATTTTAAAGAAGGTTTAACAGCGGTAATTTCTATTAAGGTGCCAGAACCTCAATTTGAAGGTCAGACTAAGGGAAAATTGGGAAATTCTTATATAAAAAAGATTGTTGAAAATATTGTATATGATGGACTTTTAAGAGTTATTGGTGCTAATCTTTTAGAAGTAGATGTTATTCTTGGTAAGGCAATAAGAGCTGCTCGTGCTCGAGAGGCAGCAAGGAAAGCAAGGGAATCTGAGAGAAAAAAAAGTGCGTTTGAAAGTTTAGCATTGCCTGGCAAATTGGCAGATTGCGCATCTAAGAATCCGGCTGAAAGAGAGATTTATATTGTAGAGGGTGATTCTGCGGGGGGAAGTGCAAAGATGGGAAGGGATAGGTTTTCTCAGGCTATTTTGCCATTGTGGGGCAAAATGCTTAATGTTGAAAAGACGCGAGAGGATAAGGTTATTACGAACGATAAACTTATTCCAATAATTGCATCTCTTGGAGCTGGTGTTGGAAAGAGTTTTTTTATTGAAAAACTTCGTTATCATAAGATTATTATTATGGCGGATGCTGATGTTGATGGATCCCATATTCGCACATTGCTACTTACTTTTTTCTTTCGGTATATGAGAGAGTTGATTGATAATGGACACGTGTATATAGCTATGCCACCTCTTTACAAGATTAAATATGAAAATAAAGTTCATTATTTTTATGATGACTTAACAAAGGAAATTTTCTTAGCTTCAATTGAGACGGACAAGAGAGATAAAGTTAGTCTTCAAAGATATAAAGGACTTGGAGAGATGAATCCTACACAACTCTGGGAAACTACTATGAATCCTGCTACTAGAAAGATGAAATTAATAGAAATAGATGATGCTATGCAGGCTGAGAAAATTTTTGTTACTCTTATGGGAGATGATGTTGAACCTAGAAGAGAATTTATTGAACAGCATGCGCTGGATGTAGTAAATCTAGATGTGTAATTGGAGCATTAATGGTAACCGAAGAAGATAAAGAACAACTATTAAATATAAAAATAGAAGATGAGGTTAAGACTTCATATTTAAATTATGCAATGTCTGTTATTGTTTCAAGAGCCCTTCCTGATGTGAGGGATGGACTTAAGCCGGTTCATAGAAGGATCCTTTACTCAATGCATGAAATGGGTCTTAAAGCTGAGAAGGCATTTAAAAAAGCCGGAAGGATTGTTGGAGATGTTCTTGGTAAATATCATCCTCATGGCGATCAGTCTATTTATGAAGCACTTGTAAGGCTTGCTCAGGATTTTTCTTTAAGATATCCTATAGTAAGTGGACAGGGTAATTTTGGTTCTATTGATGGAGATCCTCCCGCTGCTATGCGGTACACTGAGGCTCGTATGGCAAAAATCGCCGAAGAGCTTGTTAGAGATATAGATAAGCACACTGTTGATTTTAAAGCCAATTATGATGATTCTTTATTTGAGCCTGAAGTTTTGCCAGCTGCTTTTCCTTTTCTATTAGTTAATGGTTCTAGTGGAATTGCTGTTGGAATGGCAACTAACATGGCTCCACATAATTTGAAGGAAATTTGTGATGCCATAGTTTATATGTTAGATCACGATGATGTTTCTGTTTATGATTTAATTGAAATAGTGAAAGGCCCGGATTTTCCTACTTATGCTGAAATCATTTATAATGATAGTTTAGTCAAAGCTTATACTACAGGAAGAGGTAGTGTTGTTATTCGCGCTCGATATCATATTGAAAAGAAGTTTGAAGATCAGATTGCCATTGTAATTACGCAAATACCTTATGCTATTAATAAGTCCTCTTTGCTTATGAAAATTGCGTTGTTGGTAAAAGAAGAAAAACTTGAGGGTATGTCTGATATAAGGGATGAGTCTGATCGTGAAGGTATTAGAATTGTCCTTGAAATTAAAAAGGGTTTCGATCCTCATGTTGTTATGAATTTACTTTATGAGTATACTGAGCTTAGAAAAAATTTTAGCATAAATAACTTGGCTCTCGTTAATGGGATCCCAAGACAGTTAAATTTAAAGGAACTTGTATCTGCATTTATTGAGCATAGAAAAGAAATTATTAGAAGGCGGGTGGAGTTCGACTTAAAGAAAGCAAGAGAGAAGGCTCACATTTTTGAAGGATTAAATGTTGCCTTAAGAAATATTGATAGAATAATAGAGATAATAAGATTTTCTAGGCTTGTAAGAGATGCTAAAGAATGTATTATTAAAGAATTTAATTTATCAGAAATCCAAGCTAATTCTATACTGGATATGAAATTACATAAATTGACCTCTCTTGAGGTTGAGAAACTTGAAGACGAATTTAAAGTTATTTTAGCTTTAATAAAAGATTATGAGGATATTCTTACGAGTCCGGAAAGGATTATAAGTATTGTGAGAGAAGAAGTTATTAATTTAAGTTTTAAATTTGGCGATGAGCGCCGAACAAAAATAATTTATGATGAGGAGGTTTTAAAAACCAGTATGTCAGATTTAATGCAGAGGGAAAATGTTATTGTTATTCTTACAAAGCAAGGTTTCATTAAACGAATCTTACAAGATGAGTATAAGCTTCAAGGTATAGGCGGTAAGGGCCTTAGTTCTTTTGACTTGCAAGACAAAGACCAAGTTAATATTGCTTTATGTGTAAATACTCATGATTTTTTATTAATGGTTTCGAATGAAGGGAAGCTTTATGTGATTAATGTGTATGGAATTAAAGATATTTCGAGAACTTCAAAAGGACAAAATATTCGTGAGCTTATTAATTTGGGGGAAAAAGAAGAAATATTGACTATTGCAAGTTGCGATAAATTATCATCGGAGAATTACTTGTTAATAACAACTGCAAATGGGAAAATAGCTCGTATTGAAACAGAAAATTTTAAAACTGTTAAATCAAGAGGTGTTATTGTTGTTAAACTTGATGACAAAGATTTTGTTACAGCTGCTGAGGTTGTATCTAAAGATGAAAAAATTATTTGTATTTCTAAGAAGGGTAATGCGTTTGCATTTAATGCAAATGATGTGAGGCTCACACATAGGGGAACTCAAGGTGTATCTGGTATGAAAGTAAGAGAGGGTGATACACTGATTAAGGCACTAGCCGTAAAGCAGGGATCTCATCTTTTAATTGTTTCTGAAAATGGATATGGAAAAAGATTAGAAATAGCTAAAGTGACTGAGCTTAAAAGAGGAGCTACTGGTTATACCTGTTACAAGAAATCTGATGAGAAAGCGGGCGAGGTTGTTGATGCCATTACGGTTGCCAATGACGATGAAATATTGTTTATAAGTAAAGGCTCTAAAGTTTTACGCACATTGGCTGATAAAATATCTGAGCAAGGTAAGGATGCTAGAGGAATGCAAGTATTATCTCTTGAGGGAGATAAATTAATATCTGTTGCAAAATTTATTAAATAATAAATTAATTTTATGTATATTGTTTGAATGTTCTACGTGGAACATTCTTTTTTATTGTTTTGTTGTATTGTTTGAATGTTCTACGTGGAACATTCTTTTTTATTGCTATTTCTTTATTCGAAATTAACATAGAACAACTTTATGAAATTTTGTATTATTACAAGGAGGGTTTTGATAAAATGAAAGAGACTTTTAAAATGGTAGATATTAATCTTTTAGATGTAGATAAGGCACAACCTAGAAAGTCTATTAATCTTATTGAGCTTGAAGAACTTAGTATTTCTATAAGAGAGCATGGAATATTGCAACCTATTGTTGTTTTTCATGAAAACGGTAGGTATAACATAGTTATAGGTGAACGAAGATTTAGAGCCGCTAAATTAATCGGTATGGAGCAAATTCCTATTATAGAAATAGAACCTACTAGAAAAAATAAAGATTTTATGTCTTTGATTGAAAATATTCAAAGGGAAAATTTAACCCCTGTTGAAGAGGCTTATGCTTATAAGAACCTTATGGATAAGCATTCTTTGACTCAAAAAGTTTTATCTGAAAAAATTGGTAAAAATAGATCTCATATTGCTAATTTAGTTAGAATTTTAGAACTTGAACAGGAAATATTAAATTCTTTACATAAGAGAGAAATATCATTGGGGCATGCTAAAGTTTTGTTATCATTGAAAGATAATCAGGATAGATATGGACTGTATCTTTTAATGATAAAAAAGAAATTATCTGTTAGAGATGCAGAAAATTATGTTAAAAATTTTTACAAATCCGTTAATGATAATTCAGAAATTTTAAGAGATCCTTTTTTAAATAGTGTTAAGGAATTTTTAATAAGTAGAATGCAAACTAAAATAAGTATTAAGGGAAATAAAGAAAAGGGTAAAATCGAGATAAGCTATTTCACATCATCTGATTTAAAAAGAATTATTTCCATCTTTGACAGTATGAAGTGATTTTTTTATATAATTTATTTTTTGTCGTATTTCTTTTAAAATAATTAAAATTTCTTTTTTATTTTCTATATTGTCTAGTTTGATATTTTTTAATTCTTGCAATAATAGTTCTGTTAATTTTATAATATCTTCTTTTTTGATATGTTTTTTATCTAAATTGATCTTAAGTTTTGATTGATTTAGTTCATTTTTTTTGTAATGTGATTTAAATTCTTTTAAAGATTTTATCTTGCCATTAAGGACTTCCATTTTTAAATGGATAGGACACGATTTTTTGGAAATTTCATAAGATAGTGATAGAGGTAGGTTTTTTATTATGAGCTGCTTGTCGGAATTTTCGACAAGCAGCTCATATCTTGATATTAATGAGTAAACCTTATCTTTCTTAAAGCCCATACTTGTAAACCATTTGTAAAAAAGTCCATCATATTGATTATTTCCACGTAGTTTTTCTTGAGCTTCTTTTAATATCCTTCCAATTTCTGTATAGGCATTGTTGAATATATTAAAGATTTCATATTGTTTCGTTTTTAAGAAATCGGCTATTTCTTTATCTAATTTTTCATATTTAAAATTTTTGTTTTGAATGACAATTAATTCTTGTTTTTCTAAGGTGATTTCTTCTTTTGCATTTTTTTGTAATTTTTGACCCATGAGGGTCATTAGGGTGTCTAAGTTATCTGACATTTTAGTTGTTAATTTTCTCCATTATTTCTTTTGTAAGCTTTAGAAAGTCTTTAGCAGCATTGCTTTCTTTGTTATACATATATACTGGTATATTTTCTTCTTGAGATTTGGAAATGCTGATGTTTTTTCTTATTTTTGTATTTAAAAATTTTTCTTTAAATACTTTTTTTAGATAACTAATATATTTTTCTTTGCTTTTGTTTCTAATGTCATATTTATTTATAAACACACCAGCAATTTCTAGGGATTTGTTTATTTGTTTAACAGCAGTTATTGTATCTAATAGTTGATTGATACCTTCAAGAGCAAAGAATTCTGTTTCTATTGGTATTAAAAGATATTGACTTGCGACAAGAGCATTTATTGTAAGTATTGATAGGGTAGGAGGACAGTCAAGAATAATAAAATCATACCTATCTTGTTTATATTGTTTTAAAGCATCTTTTAAGAAATTTTCTCTTGCAAGTTTGTGTATCAATTCTTTTTCAAGTAGTGCTAATTTGAGGCTTGAAGGAATGATATCTATATTGAAATTTTTAGTAGGCTTGATTTTTTTCTTTTTATGTATAAGTTCATAACTTGAATTTGTATTTTCTTTTTTTAAAATGTTAACTCCACTACTTGTATTTCCTTGTGAATCAATGTCTATTAGGAGTATTTTTTTATTGCAAAGTGTCATTGAATAGGCAATGTTTATAGAACTAGTTGTTTTGCCAACACCGCCTTTTTGATTAATAATGGATATTATTTTCATAAAAATTTTCTCTTGTTGTGTATATTAATAATACTTTATTGTAAAACATAAATAGCAAAAATGATAATAGTAACATGTAAAATTTTCTTAAAAAATAAAAACTATTTTTATAAATAGACATTTAATTTAATTATATGTCTATAAATTGTAAATTATTGCAATAAGATAATTAAATTAAATTAAATTAGGGAATTTTCTTGCAAAAATGCTATAATATTTTGCTTGTCTTTAATGCTAAATTGTATTGTAGTAGTTATTTTATTTAAGAAACTTGCATCTGTAATTTTAATTCTCATTTTGTTTTTCATTCGTGTAAGCAAATTATACTGGTTATAATTTAGATTGAGATGTAATGTTTCATTTTCTTCCTTTTCTATAAGCTTTGATTTTATAATTACTTCTTGTGCTGCTTTGAAATATGCTTTAATAAGCCCCCCTTTTCCAAGCAAAGTTCCCCCAAAATAACGTATTGTAATAATTAAAGTATCTGTTAAATTTTTATTTAATATGGCATCCAGAGTGGGTTTTCCGGCTGTTAGCTTTGGTTCTCCGGCATCACTCATTCCGTTTATAAATGAATTTGAACTACCAATTCTAAATCCGTAGACTACATGCGTTGCGCTTTTAAATTTTAATTTGTATTTTTTTAATATTTTGTTTATTTCTTCTCTTTGTTCTACATAGAAGAGATATGATAAAAAAATTGATTTTTTGACTTCAATTTTTATATAAGTATTTTCTTTAGGAATTAATATCATTTAATTTAATAATATATCATATTTTTTATGTTGAAGTATTTTTAATTTATGTATATCATAATAATGATTGCTTTTGTATAGGTTCTAGGTGTAAGTGTTTAAGAGGGGTTAGAAATGATATCAGGATTAAATCCTACGTTAAGATTGTTTAAGGAGCATAGAATACTTTACTCTAATATGGAAAGAGGGTTAAAACCTCTCTTAGAAGTTGATAATTTTATCAATAAATATATTCAAAATAAAGAAGGTTTAGAAGTTTATGATAAGGTTGTAGGGAAAGCCGCTGCTGTCATTATTTACAATATTGGACTTCAGAATGTTCAAGCAGGTATTATTGTGCAACCGGCAAAGGATTTTTTAGAAAGTAGAGGCATAAAAGTGACTTTTAAAAAATTGGTAGAGAGGATAAATGATAAAACTGAGAATTTAATTGAAAGCTTAGAAAACCCAGAGGAGGTGTATAAATATATGATTAAGAGAGGAATTATTGTCACCAGCTAATAAAACTTTAGTTTATTTATTTTTTGCTTTGGAATATACAGAAAGAATTAATCCTATATTATATATTAATATTATCAAGCTTCCCCAACTTAAGTAAAAATTATCTTTCCCATAATCAAAAAGCCATATTCCAGAATAAATTCCTAAAAAACCCCCAACTGCAGAGGTAAGGAGCATTAAATTTGGATTGATTGTATGTTTGACAACTTGATTTTTATTGTTTTGAGCAGTTTCTGTTGCAGAGAATTTGCTGTCGATGAAAACCATAACAAGCCCAGTAAGTGTAATGCATAGAAAGTAAATTACGAATATCTTTTTAATGAGTTTAAACATAAAACTTTACCGCCTTTTAGTTTTCACTTGTTAAAATTAAATAACAATATAAATATAACATAAAAAATAAATATTTTATTAGTGTGATCACATAAAAAATAAATATTTTATTAGTGTGATCACATAAAAAATAAGTATTTTTATTAAATTATAATATATTGCGAGATGATTAATTTGTGGAAAATTTTTTATGAACTTAATTTTTGATGACTAGGATTAAATATTATTTTGTGCAAGCTAGTTAAGTTTTTGCAGTTTAATAAGTTGTATTTTAAAGTTTTAAGGAGATTGTGTGTTATACGTTGTAGGAACACCTATAGGCAATTTAGATGATATTACGTATCGTGCAATTGATGTTTTGAAGTCGGTTGATATTATATTTGCTGAGGATACAAGAATTACTAAGAGACTTTTATCGCACTATGGTATTGTTAAGAAGTTGGTTTCTTGTAATGCAATAACAGAACACAAGAGAATTAATTTGTTGTTGGAATACTTATCTATTGGTAAAAGTGTAGCTTTTGTTAGTGATGCGGGTACACCTTGTCTTAGTGATCCTGGTGGGTTGCTTGTTGATGCGGTATTTAAAAATGGGTATAAAGTTTGTCCTATTCCAGGCATTAGTTCTTTTAATGTGATTATTAGTGTAAATCCTTTTAAAGATAAAGTTATAGTCTTTGAGGGATTTTTGCCAAACAAGGGAGTAAAGAGGTTAAAGAGAATAGAGGAGCTTTACAATAGAGGAGACGCATTTATTATTCTTGAATCTAGTCATAGGATTTTGAAGTTGTTGTCTGAAATTTCTTTGGTCAATTTAGATGCTAATGTTCTTGTTGGACGTGAAATGACGAAATTATATGAGGAATACAAAATTGGCAAACCTTTAGAATTAAGAAAGTATTTTGAAGAGAATAATAAAAATAAAGGAGAATTTACTGTTTTGGTTAGTAGGAAATCTAAAAGATTATATAATTAGTATATTCTGTTTAAGTTAGAAGTTTAAGTTGCAAAATGAGTTTAAAAATGAAAAATAGCTTTATCATTGATTTTAAGTGAAAAAATTTTATTGATTAATTACTTATGGCAAAAAATAAAGACAAGGTAATGTACAAATGTTTAAATTGTGGATATAAATCTTTAAAATGGTTAGGGAAGTGTCCTGAGTGTTTTAGTTGGGAAAGTTTAGAGAGTTATACTGAGTTTAAATCTAGCTATTCGAGCAATTTAATTGAATTTAAGAATGAGATTGTATCTTTAAAAGATTTTAAGCAAATTGATAATGTTAGGCATTTAACAGGTATTGAGGAATTTGATAGAGTTCTTGGTGCTGGAATTGTAATTGGTAGTGCAATTTTGATATCAGGGGACCCTGGGATTGGAAAATCAACTTTTTTGCTTCAAATTTCTAATATTTTGTCATTTGCTGGCAAGAATGTTTTTTATATTGCAGGTGAAGAATCAATTCCACAAATTAAACTAAGAGCAAATAGACTTAAGATTTTTGCTGACATATTTATGACTAATGAAACGGATGTTGATTCTTTAATGGACATGCTTTCAAATGTTGAACTTGACTTTATGGTTGTTGATTCTATTCAAACCTTGCATTCAAGAGAAGTGCAAGGTAGTCTTGGAGGGGTGGCGCAATTAAAACATTGTGTTTATAAACTTGTAGAGTGGTCAAAGAGTAAGAATATAGCTTTATGTTTAGTGGGACATATGACAAAAGAAGGTGTCTTGGCCGGACCCAAAATGATAGAACATATGGTAGATTCTGTTTTTTATTTTGAGGAGGCAGAGGGGTCTTTGCGTATGCTTAGAGCTACTAAGAATAGGTTTGGTGCTATTAATGAAATAGGTATTTTTGAAATGACGAGTTTGGGACTTGTTGAGGTTAAAATCCATCTTCTATTTTTTTGGAAAAAAAGGAAGAAGTATCATCAGGTATTGCTATTGGCATTATTAATGAGGGTAGCAGAGTTTTATTTGTTGAGATACAGGCTCTAGTTACAAGGACTAATATGAATGTTCCCAGAATTTTTTCTGAGAAAATAGATTCTAGAAAGATATCAAGAATTTTAGCTGTTCTTAATAAATATTTGAATCTTAATTTTAGTAATGATGATGTATATGTTAATGTTTCTGGGGGACTTAGAGTAGATGATAGAGAAATTGAGCTTGCTGTTTTAATCGCACTGCTTTCTTCTAAGACAAATATCATTGTAAATCAAGAATTAATCTTTACAGGTGAAATTTCTCTTTCAGGAGAAATTAAGGCATCTTCTAATATTGAAAGTAAAGTTTTGGCAGCCCGGAAAGCTGGATTTAAAAGGGTTTTAGGTGCTAATTTAAGGGATGGTCGTTATAATGGATATGAAGGTATGGGTAATGTTTTCGGTGTTGCTAAGAGGCTAATGAGAAATAGTGCAACACAAAAGAGTAATCAGATAAAAAATATTAATATAAAAAATAAATATTAAATGTTGACAAATCATATTTTATATTATAAAGTAGTAAGAGTTGATGTTAAAAGTTGGAAGAGAAGAGAAGGGAAGAGTTAAGTAAGGTTTAAAAGCCAAATAAAATAAATAACCTGTTAATTTTTAAATTTGACAAAATAAAAATAACGAAGAGTTTGATCCTGGCTTAGAACTAACGCTGGCAGTGCGTCTTAAGCATGCAAGTCAGACGGAATGTAGCAATACATTCAGTGGCGAACGGGTGAGTAACGCGTGGATAATCTGCCCATGAGATGGGGATAACTATTAGAAATAGTAGCTAATACCGAATAAGGTCAATTAAGTTGTTAATTGATGAAAGGAAGCCTTTAAAGCTTCGCTTGTGGATGAGTCTGCGTCTTATTAGCTAGTTGGTGGGGTAAAGGCCTACCAAGGCTATGATAAGTAACCGGCCTGAGAGGGTGAACGGTCACACTGGAACTGAGATACGGTCCAGACTCCTACGGGAGGCAGCAGCTAAGAATCTTCCGCAATGGGCGCAAGCCTGACGGAGCGACACTGCGTGAACGAAGAAGGTCGAAAGATTGTAAAGTTCTTTTATAAATGAGGAATAAGCTTTGTAGGAAATGACAGAGTGATGACGTTAATTTATGAATAAGCCCCGGCTAATTACGTGCCAGCAGCCGCGGTAATACGTAAGGGGCGAGCGTTGTTCGGGATTATTGGGCGTAAAGGGTGAGTAGGCGGATATGTAAGTCTATGCGTAAAATACCACAGCTCAACTGTGGAGCTATGCTAGAAACTGCATGACTAGAGTCTGATAGGGGAAGTTAGAATTCCTGGTGTAAGGGTGGAATCTGTTGATATCAGGAAGAATACCAGAGGCGAAGGCGAACTTCTAGGTCAAGACTGACGCTGAGTCACGAAAGCGTAGGGAGCAAACAGGATTAGATACCCTGGTAGTCTACGCTGTAAACGATGCACACTTGGTGTTAATCGAAAGGTTAGTACCGAAGCTAACGTGTTAAGTGTGCCGCCTGGGGAGTATGCTCGCAAGAGTGAAACTCAAAGGAATTGACGGGGGCCCGCACAAGCGGTGGAGCATGTGGTTTAATTCGATGATACGCGAGGAACCTTACCAGGGCTTGACATATACAGGATGTAGTTAGAGATAACTATTCCCCGTTTGGGGTCTGTATACAGGTGCTGCATGGTTGTCGTCAGCTCGTGCTGTGAGGTGTTGGGTTAAGTCCCGCAACGAGCGCAACCCTTATTGTCTGTTACCAGCATGTAAAGATGGGGACTCAGACGAGACTGCCGGTGATAAGCCGGAGGAAGGTGAGGATGACGTCAAATCATCATGGCCCTTATGTCCTGGGCTACACACGTGCTACAATGGCCTGTACAAAGCGACGCGAAGCAGTGATGTGAAGCAAAACGCATAAAGCAGGTCTCAGTCCAGATTGAAGTCTGAAACTCGACTTCATGAAGTTGGAATCGCTAGTAATCGTATATCAGAATGATACGGTGAATACGTTCTCGGGCCTTGTACACACCGCCCGTCACACCACCCGAGTTGAGGATACCCGAAGCTATTATTCTAACCCGCAAGGGAGGAAGGTATCTAAGGTATGTTTAGTGAGGGGGGTGAAGTCGTAACAAGGTAGCCGTACTGGAAAGTGTGGCTGGATCACCTCCTTTCTAAGAGAAAGAAAATTTAAGCTGAATACTTAATTTTAACTCTTCCCTTGTCTTTTTTTTTAATTTTTTGGGGGGTTTAGCTCAGTTGGTTTAGAGCATCGGCTTTGCAAGCCGGGGGTCAAGGGTTCGAATCCCTTAACCTCCATCGTCTACCAAGAAGTCAGTGTAATTTAAGTTATTTATAGAATATTTGAGGTGTATTGATTAGATTTCTTTTCAAGAATTAAGATAGTTTAATTAAAATTTTGATATTCAGATAAAATATTTTTTTTATATCTTAAAGAAAGATTTCATGATATTTTTTAGTAATAGACATGGTATGTAATTTGACACTTTTGGACATAATTTTGTTGATTTAGTACTTAAAAGGACCTTAAAGTTTAAATCAATTGGGACCAGGAGGAGTTGAACCTCCGACCTCAGGTTTATCAGACCTGCGCTCTTACCACCTGAGCTATGATCCCTAAAATTTTATTACCCTTTAAGATTCTATTTAACTTTATGATGTTTGTCAATATATGGTTTATTTTTCCGAGACAGTTTTTATGGTATTTGTCGGATATTTGTTTTTAGAAGTTGATTTTTAGTTTCAAGTATAAGTACGTTTACAAAAAGTTTTGAATTTGGGGTTTATTTTACTTTAAAATTATATAGATGAATAGAGAATTTTTTATGCACGATGCTGTTACTGTAGCCAAATTTTTGCTTGGTCACTTACTGGTTAGGAAAATGAGTGATGGCAGAGAAATTATTTCAAGAATAGTTGAGACGGAAGCTTATATGGGTGTAATAGATAGGGCTTGCCATTCTTATGGGGGAAAGCGAACAATTCGTATTAGTGCCATGTATAATATAGGGGGATATGCGTATGTTTATATGATTTATGGCATGTATTATATGTTAAATGTCGTGACATCTAATGAGAATAATCCCCAGGCTGTTTTAATAAGAGGTGTTGAACCGATTTCACCAAAATTTAATGGAGTATTTACTAATGGACCTGGCAAGCTTACGAAATTTTTAGATATAGGTTTAAATTTTAATAAAGTTGATCTTACTAATAATTGTGAGCTTTTTCTAAGGGAAGGTTTGTCTTTTGATTTTGAAATATCATCTTCAAAAAGAATAAATGTTGATTATGCAGGTAAAGAGTATGCGAATAAACCTTGGCGGTTTTATATAAGTGGAAATAAATTTGTGTCTAAATATTAGTATGTGTATCTTAATATTCTTTGTTTTTTTCAAGAATAGGATCTACTATTTGTTTAATGAATTCTTCAACTTGATGCGGGGCAAAACCTATATTTTCGCTTGGGTTTAAGATTTCATCTATATCTTTAGATGATAATCTGAAACTTTTATCGTTGAGGATTAATTTGATTAGATCATTTTCAGAGGTGTTTTCATAAAGGCTTTCCCTTACTTGCATCGAATAAATTCTTATTTTTTCATGTAAAACTTGTCTATCTCCACCATTTTTTGTTGCTTTCATTAATATGTCTTCTGTTAATATAAATGGCATTTCTGTTTTTACGTGTTTTTCAATAATTTTGTTATTTATCTTCATACCACTAATTATTTTATTTAACAGTATCAGGATAGCATCACTGGCTAAAAATGCTTGGGCAATATTTAGTCTTTTGCATGCTGAATCATCCAAAGTTCTCTCAAGCCATTGAGTTGCTGCTATGAGCCCACCACTTGATTGTAGACTCATTATAAACTTGGCAAGAGATGCTACCCTTTCACTATAAATAGGATTTTTTTTATAAGGCATTGCTGATGAACCTATTTGATATGTTTCAAAATGTTCTTCAATTTCTTTAAGATGTTGCATGAATCTGATGTCATTAGTGATTTTATGTGAACTTTGGGCTAGATTACTCAAAAAATTTAATATTAATGAATCAAATTTGCGATCATAAATCTGACTAGTTATTTTATAAACTTTGTCAAATCCCATTTTTTTTGCAAGACTTGTATCTAAATTTTTTACCTTTTCAAAGTTGGATGAAAATAATTCTTTAAAACTATTTTGATTCCCAACCGTTCCCTTTACTCCCCTGAAGCACATATTAGACAGTAGAAATTCAAGTTCTTTAAAGTCAAAAATTAGACTTTGAAGCCATAAACTACTTCTTTTGCCAAGAGTTGTTAATTGAGCCTCTTGTAGATGTGTAAAGCTGAGTGTTGACAAATTTTTATGTTTTATTGAAAATTCTTTTAAAGTCTTTATAAGCCTTATCAATTTATTTTCAATGATCAGTAAAGCTTCTTTGATTTGAATTAAGTCTGTGTTGTCAATTAAATATGCGCTTGTAACACCTAGATGTAAAATCTTTCTGGCGTCCTTGCCAGCTAAGTCAGCATAAGCGTAAAGATGTGCCATGACTTCATGTTGAAATTTTTGCTCGTATTTTTCTACAATGTTGAAATCAATGTCTTCAATGTGCTTAGATAATTCATCGAGTTGTTTGTTATCGATATCTATTCCCAATTCTTTTTGTGTTAGAGCTAAGTTGTACCATAATTTCCTCCACGTGGTGTACTTAAATTTGGGTGAGAAAATATAAAGCATTTCTTTGCTTGAGTATCGTGACTTTAATGGGTTTATATATTGATCCATTTTTTATCCCTAAAAATAGTTTTTTCTCTCTCTTCTCCAATAGATAGAATTGCAATTGGAATTCCCACTTCTTCTTCTATAAATTCAATGTACTCTTTGGCTTCAATGGGCAAGTCTTCGTAGTGTTTTATATTTCTTATGTCTTGTGTAAATCCTTTAAAGACTTTGTATATAGGTTTAACCTTTTCAAGTATTTCGCAAGAAGAAGGTATATAGTCATATATTTTGTCTTGAAATTCGTAAGCTGTACAAATCTTAAGGTTTTCAATTTGGTTTAATATGTCTAGTTTAGTTAATGCTAAATAGTTTAATTCATTGAGTTCTATTGATTTTTTAATCGTTAAAAGATCAAGCCAACCAATTCTTCTAGGTCTTTTTGTTGTTGAGCCATATTCCTGTCCCTTTTCTCTAATCTGGTCACCAATGGGATCTAAAATTTCGGTTACAAAAGGACCTGCTCCAACTCTTGAGGCAAAGGCCTTAACTATGCCGACTTTATGTTTGATTTTTGAGATGGGGATACCACATCCTACTGCTGCTGTAATTAATGTGTTGCTGGATGTTACGAATGGAAATGTTCCATGTTCAATATCAAGCATTGTACCCTGAGCCCCTTCTATGACGATTATTTTTTTTGACTCGATGGAGTGATTTAATATTTTATCTGTATTTGTGATTGCAGGTTTAAGTATTGCTATATATTCTTTATATCTATTTAAGATGTCGTCATAATTAAATGGTTTATCATTGTATATTTTTTCTATAATTTCATTTTTTTCATCTAGATTTGTCTTGAGTTTTTTTTTAAAAATTTCTATGTCAAGTAGATCAATAGCCCTTATGCCAATTCTGTTGATTTTATCTGCATAACAAGGCCCAATACCTCGCTTTGTAGTTCCGATTTTATAAACACCTTTTTTTTGCTCACTAAGTTCATCCAGTTTAATGTGGTAGGGCATTATTATGTGAGCCTTATCACTTATAGATAGTTCTGTTTTTATATTATTGAGTTTAAGCGTTTCAAGTTCTTTGATTAGAATTGCTGGATCAATTACTATTCCAGGTCCAAGTATGCCTTTTGCTCCTTGTAAGACACCTGATGGTAATATATTGAAGATAAATTTTTGATTATTAACAACAATTGTATGTCCAGCATTATTTCCTCCGTTAAACCTTACAACATAATCTGCTTTTGATGAGAGGAAGTCTATAATTTTTCCTTTACCCTCGTCTCCCCATTGAGTCCCGACAATTGCATAGATTGACATAAATATCTCCTATTTATTTATTTTTGATACATTCTTTAAAGTTCTATGTTTTTCATTAAAATCGATACCATAACCGACTATAAAATCATTTTCAATTTCAAATCCAGAGTAGTCTATTTTTAATTCCGCAAGCCTTCTGGATTTTTTATTAAAAAGAGTGCAGATTCTAATCTCTTTGGGATTTTTGGTGTTCAAGTGTGCGATAATTGTTTTATATGTTAGCCCGGTGTCTATAATATCATCAAAAATTATCACATAACTATTTTCTATATTGATATCGATATCTTTCTTTATTATTACATTTAATGAAGAATGAGTTTTATCTCCATAACTTGATGCGTGTAAAAAATCTATTTTTACATTCAGCCCGATTTCTCTTGTAATATCTGCAAAAAACATAAAAGAGCCTTTAAGAAGTGATATAAAAACTACATTTTTTTTACCTTCATAATAATGTCTAATTTCTCGAGCTAGCTCTTTAATTTTGTCTTTTATTTTTTCTTCTGTGAATAAAGTTGAAATTTCATCATTCATTCAGCTTTGTATTTAACTCTCTATCTTCAACTTTTTGCTTTCATCATTATATTTTTTTTGTCAATTTAATTCAAGTCTTTTGCGAATTGTCAGCTATAAGTTATTGTTTGAATGTGATATTATTTATTGAACAAGAGGGTATAATAATGAATTCCAATTATGCTAAGTATAAGATGTTGGTTTTTGATCTTGATGGTACTCTGCTGAATAGTAATCATGAAATTACGTCGTTGACCTTTAAAGTTCTTTTAAAATTAAAAGAAGATTTTCATATAATTATTGCTACTGGTAGGAGATTATATGAAATTAAGGATGTTTTAGTGCAACTCAGAGAGGTGCAAATTGACAAACGTTATATTGTAACGGCAAATGGGGCTGAAGTATTTTTGAGAAATAATCTGATTTTGAGATATAAACTAAGTTATGACTTAGTGAAGGAAATTCTTAAATTAGATAGAGGGAACATTGATGTCAATCTCTATACTCTTAATGATTGGTATTCTGATAGAGAAATTAAAAGTCCAATTATGGGTTATTTTATTGAAAATTTAGGATTAAAACCTATTATTACTAACTTATTTGAACTTGATATAGATTCGTGTTCGAAGATAGTTTATTATTCTGAGGATTGTTTGAAGCTTGAAGTGTTTGAAGATAAAATCAGAGAAAAAAATTTTAAAGATATAAGCATATTTTATTCTGCTAATGATCTCTTAGAAATTACAAGTATTGAAGCTAGCAAGTATAATGCTATTAAAAATATTGCCTTGTTTGAATGCATTGATATTGATGATATTTTAGCGTTTGGAGACAATGGCAATGATTATGATATGTTAAAGAATGTGGGAAAAGGTGTTCTGATGAAAAATGCAAATGATTGTGTTAAGAATAATTTACCAAATAATGAGTTTACAAAGTTTGATAATGATGAAGATGGGGTTGCAAAATTTTTAATTGAGTTTTTTGACCTTGATATTACTCATTAGGCATGTTTAGTTAGGTTTATTTATTTAAACGTTTTAAATTTGATTTATTTGGGTAAAAGTCATTTATGTAGATACTGATGAATATTAAGTGTTGTTTTGTGTTTAGGTTATGGAATTTTTGTGAAAAATTACAATTTGATTTAATGTTTCTTATATGGCCGTTTGGCTTTGAAAAATTATTTGATAAAAAGTATGTCAATGGTATTGACATAGTAAAACTAAAAGTATATATTATTTTATGTTGTATAAACGATTGGCAAATTAGAGATGGAAGATAAAAATATGGTCAAAGTAATAAAGAGTCTATGGTGGATGCCTAGGAGCTTTAAGGCGAAGAAGGTCGTGGTAAGCTGCGAAAAGCTTGGGGGAAAAGCAAACATTTTATGATCCCAAGATTACCGAATGGAGTAATCCAATTAGCTAGATGCTAATTATTTACTACTTATGTAGTAAAGGCTATACCAGGGGAAGTGAACCATCTAAGTACCCTGAGGAAAAGAAATCAAAGAGATTCCCTAAGTAGTGGCGAGCGAAAGGGGAATAGCCTAAACTTTAAATGTGTCAAGCTGCAGAGCGTTGCATTTAGAGGGTTGTAGGACGCTTGAAGCTTAGTCTGTAATAAGCTGAGAAGTTACAAAATATTTATATAGAAGAATAACTTGGAAAAGTTAGCCAAAGAAGGTGATAGCCCTGTAATTTAAATGTAAATATCTTCTTAAAGATGTTCCTAAGTAGGACGGGACACGAGAAACCCTGTCTGAATCTGGGGAGACCACTCTCCAAGGCTAAATACTATAAAGCTACCGATAGTGAAGAGTACCGTGAGGGAAAGGTGAAAAGAACCCCGGGAGGGGAGTGAAATAGAACTGAAACCGTAGACTTACAAGCAGTCAAAGCCATGACTATTCATGGTGATGGCGTGCCTTTTGCATAATGAACCTGCGAGTTATCATGTCTAGCAAGGTTAAAGCATAGTAGTGCTGGAGCCTCAGCGAAAGCGAGTCTTAAACGGGCGATTTAGTTAGATGTGATAGACCCGAAGCCGAGTGATCTATTTATGGCCAGGCTGAAGCTTGGGTGAAACCAAGTGGAGGGCCGAACTCTAGTCTGTTTAAAAAGGCAGGGATGAGCTGTGAATAGGAGTGAAAGGCTAAACAAACTCGGAGATAGCTGGTTCTCCTCGAAATGGATTTAAGTTCAGCCTTATTTTAGTGCAATAGAGGTAGAGCACTAATTGAGCTAGGGCCTGTCAAAGGGTACCAAACTCAGTTAAACTCCGAATGCTATTGCATAATGAATAGGAGTGAGACTATGGGCGATAAGGTCCATGGTCGAGAGGGAAACAACCCAGACCAACAGCTAAGGTCTCAAAAATGTATTAAGTGGAAAAGGAGGTTTAGGTACGTAAACAGCCAGGAGGTTGGCTTAGAAGCAGCCATACCTTTAAAGAGTGCGTAATAGCTCACTGGTCGAGTACTTAAGCGCCGACAATGTAACGGGGCTAAATACATTACCGAAGCTTTGGATTCTAACTTAGTTAGAATGGTAGAGGAGCGTTCTGTAAGCCTGAGAAGTTAAACTGAGAAGTTTGATGGAGGTATCAGAAGTGAGAATGCAGGTATGAGTAACGAAAAAATGGGTGAGATCCCCATTCGCCGAAAACCTAAGGTTTCCTGGGTGAAGGTCGTCTTCCCAGGGTTAGTCGGCCCCTAAGGCAAAGCTGAAAAGTGAAGTCGATGGGAAACGGGTTAATATTCCCGTACCTCTTATAGTTTCGATTGGAGTGACGCATGAGGTTAACTACTGCTAGGCGATGGTAGTCCTAGTTTAAGCATTAAGGTGTTGATTTTAGCAGGTAAATCCGCTAAGAGAGCTGAGATGTGATGATGAGTGCTGTTTAGGCAGCATGAAATGTAGGTAGTCAAGGTGCCAAGAAATAACTTCTAAGGTTAGGCTATAAGGGACCGTACCGCAAACCGACACAGGTAGGTGGGATGAAAATTCTAAGGCGCGCGAGAAATCCACGTTAAGGAACTCTGCAAAATACATACGTAACTTCGGGATAAGTATGACCTAAGAGATTAGGTAGCATAAAAATGGTCCAAACGACTGTTTACCAAAAACACAGGTCTCTGCAAATCTGCAAAGAGAAGTATAGGGACTGACACCTGCCCGGTGCTGGAAGGTTAAGAGGAGATGTTAGTGTAAAAGCGACGCATTGAATTCAAGCCCCAGTAAACGGCGGCCGTAACTATAACGGTCCTAAGGTAGCGAAATTCCTTGTCGGGTAAGTTCCGACCCGCACGAATGGTGTAACGATTTGGACGCTGTCTCAACGTGGAGCTCGGTGAAATTGAAGTATCGGTGAAGATGCCGATTACTTGTGGTTAGACGGAAAGACCCCGTGAACCTTTACTATATCTTGGTATTGAGATTTGGTTAAATATGTGTAGGATAGGTGGGAGACTTTGAAGCTATCTCGTTAGGGGTAGTGGAGTCGCACTTGAAATACCACCCTTGTTTAATTAAGTTTCTAACTCATGTTCTTATGAGGACAGTGCCAGGTGGGTAGTTTGACTGGGGCGGTCGCCTCCCAAAGAGTAACGGAGGTGCGCAAAGGTTACCTTAGAGTGGTTGGAAATCACTCTGTAAGTGTAAAGGCATAAGGTAGCTTAACTGTGAGACTGACAAGTCGAGCAGATACGAAAGTAGGTCTTAGTGATTTGGCGGTAGCGAGTGGAAGCGCCGTCACTTAACGAATAAAAGGTACTCCGGGGATAACAGGCTTATCCTTCCCAAGAGTTCACATCGACGGAAGGGTTTGGCACCTCGATGTCGGCTCATCGCATCCTAGGGCTGGAGCAGGTCCTAAGGGTATGGCTGTTCGCCATTTAAAGCGGTACGCGAGCTGGGTTCAGAACGTCGTGAGACAGTTTGGTCCCTATCTGCCACAAGCGTTGGATATTTGAGAGGTGCTATCTCTAGTACGAGAGGACCGAGATGGACGAACCTCTAGTGTACCAGTTATCCTGCCAAGGGTAAGTGCTGGGTAGCTACGTTCGGAAGGGATAACCGCTGAAAGCATCTAAGTGGGAAGCCTTCCTCAAGATGAGATATCCTATGAGGGTCCTGGAAGAATACCAGGTTGATAGGTTAGAAGTGTAAGTATAGTAATATATTAAGCTGACTAATACTAATTACCCCAATCTTTGGCCATATTTTTATCTTCCTTATAAAATAACCCTGGTGATTAAAGAAAAGAGGAAACACCTGTTATCATTCCGAACACAGAAGTTAAGCTCTTATTCGCTGATGGTACTGCGAGTTCGCGGGAGAGTAGGTTGTTGCCAGGGTTTTTTATATTTTGTATGCATGAATATATTATATATATAATAGTTATTACATATATAAAGCATATATCATGAATAGTATTAATTATGCGCGTTTTAAGTATTTTTGTATTTATATTTTTTTTCTCTCATATCAGTTTGCCAGCTAATCAAACTTTAAAATTTAAGCTTATAGATCAACATTATCCTCTTTATTATAAAAATCGAGAAGGCAAGATGGTTGGTATGATTTTTTCTCTTTTAAATAAA
The DNA here is from genome assembly GCF_055693965.1 of Borrelia tillae. Classification (NCBI taxonomy): domain Bacteria; kingdom Pseudomonadati; phylum Spirochaetota; class Spirochaetia; order Spirochaetales; family Borreliaceae; genus Borrelia; species Borrelia tillae. The sequence goes on along the minus strand of NZ_CM146346.1, from coordinate 434,313 downwards.
TGGGCAGAAGATCATAATTATGACATTAGCATAGAGGCAATCGATTATCTTGATAAGAATAAAATTGAAGATGATGTAGTTTATTTAGGATTAACTTATAATGAGTACTTAAACGATTATTTATATTTTAAAAATGAAATTGGAAAATGTGTAACTGCACTGATTTATAATTCAGCAAAAGGGAAAGCCCCCCCCTATTTATTTCTCTCAAATGAGTTAAATGTAGGTGTTGTGAAGAATACTATATATGAAGATATTTTAAAGTTTCATGGTTATACCAATAATGTTTCTTTATTTCCAGATACTACAACATTACTTTTAGCATTAAGAGAGAATAAGATTGATTTGGCGTATGGAGGTTATAAGTCATTATTTTATGTATGGCATAGTTCTTTTTACCCATCTTTTGCTGAAATTGCTAATTCTGAGTATTTTTACAGTTTCAGCATAAGGGCCGCTATTAGTAAGAATGCTACTATGAATTTAAGAGGCTTAGAACTTGATTTTTTAAGTTATGTACAATTTCTTTCCAAAGAGGAATATGTTCCCTTTAAGGAATTAGATTTTTCGTTTAATCTTGATGTTGGACTATATGACGATTATCCCCCTTTTAGTTTTATTGATTCTAAGGGTAAATTTTCAGGCATTTTAGTTGACTTATGGAATACTCTCTCCAGAGAATATGGTTTTTCAGTGAAGTTTATAGGATTTCCAAAGGAAAGTATTAAGAATGGTTTGGATGACAAAGATGTATGTGTTTGGGGTGGAATTATTGAAGGCGATAGTATTTTGAACTCTAAAAAATATAGGGCGCTCAATGCAATATGTGCATTAACTTTTAATTTATATTTGACAAAGGCTAAAAATAGTAATGAAATTATCAATTCACAAATGATTGATCTTGATTTTAATGGTGCTTCATTAGACAAGAATACAGACATAGTAAATAATTTTTCAGATATAGTAAATAATTCATATGGATTTGTAGAAAATGTAGTTACCACAAATTATTTAACTAGAGTGTATGGCTATAATCATATAGCAAGGTCGCAAGATTCAAGTTTACGTAAAGAAAAGCTTTTAATATTAGCTGTTAATAATAGTAAAAACTTGAAGTTATTTGCTTATATGCTTAATGCGTTAACATCCAACATTTTTTTTGATACTTTGTTACAGATATATAAAAATTGGCTTGGGCAAGATGAGGTTGATAATTATCGAGATAATTTTTATGGGCATAGGCATATAAATGTTAATAATTTTAATATAGAAGAAAAAATTTGGTTACAAAATAATAAGCAATTAAATCTTGCTGTTAAAGATTGGTATCCTATTGATTATTTTGATTCTGGTCGTTATAAAGGAGTTAATGAATGGCTAATTAAGAAAATAAGACGATTTACGAATTTGAGTTTTAATATTATAAGTGTGCAGGAAAGAGAGATTGAAGAAGTAATTAAACTTGGGAAAATAGATGTATTGTCTTCTAATTTAGACGATGCCAATTTAGATCATGTTTTTAATATTAAAGTGATTTCAGGAGTACCATTATATCTTTTTTCAAATCGCACTAGAGTATTTAGTTCAAAGTTTTCTGATCATCTTGCAGTGTTGAAATTTTTATATTCCAAAAAATTGGAATCTCAAATAAACGCACAACTAGTACAGGTTGATAACTTTAAAGAAGCTTTGGATTTCTCTATAGAGGCAAGGTCACGGGAATTGTTAGTGATGAATACACTGCTACTATAAATTTCGAAGATTTAAACATTAGGGATATTAAAAAAGTTCTTACTTTCTCAGACTTAACATTTAATTTAAATATTGCAGTTCATAATCAAGATCATATTTTAAGAAGGATTATACAAAAAGTTTTATTTCCTGCAAATCATAATAATAAGTTATACTTTGATGACTGGGTGTTTAATGTTTATGAGAGCTCAAAGGATATAAGATTTAAAAAAAACAGTCTGGCACTATTAACCATTGGTGCGTTTGTTTGTACTATCTTTATATTTTTTTTATCTAGTTTGTGGAAAGAGATAGGATTTAGGAAAAAAATGTACTCTTTTGCAATCAGTGAAAAAAAAGTTATTGAGGAGGCGCTTGATGCCAAGACTATTTTTTTAGCAAGTATGAGTCATGATATTCGCACTCCCATTAATGGCATAATGGCAGCCACTGAGCTTTTGGAAAATACTGATCTCGTAGGTGTTCAAAAAGAGTATGTACAAATGATCAATTATTCATCTATTTCATTACTTTCTTTGATCGATGAAATATTATATATCTCTAAAATAGATATGAATGAGATATGTATTGAAAATAGCGAAATAAATTTAGAGCATGAAATTGAAGGTGTTATAAGGAGTTTTCAGTCTCATAGTGCTAAGCAAAATCTTGATTTAATTTTTTATTCAAAGTCAGATTTAGAGAATTATTTAATAGGAGATAGTTCTAGACTTAAAAAGGTACTTATTAATTTAATAGGAAATGCTTTTAAATTTACTGAAGACGGAATAGTAGTTGTAAATTATGAAGTTGTAAACAATACAGAAGATAATAATGGAAATAAGATAGTTGCTGTGGAATTTAAGGTAACTGATACTGGGGAGGGAATTAAAGAGAGCAATATACCGATAATATTTGAATTGTTTAGACAAGGAGATAATTCTGATGCAAGAAAGCATGAAGGGACCGGTCTTGGACTTGCAATATCTAAAAAGCTTGTTAATTTAATGGGTGGACCTGGTATTAAAGTTGAAAGCGAGATAGGAAAGGGAACAACTTTTTCATTCATTTTGCCTTTTGTTTTAGGTAATAAACTTGAGAGTAAAGAATTAAATAAGCTGGAATTGGTAAGGAACAAAAGGATTTTAAGCTTATTTTTAAATAAAAAAACAGTTGAGATTTTAAATAAGATAAGTAAATTATTTGATTATAACAACATGAATTATTTTTATTCTTATGAAGATGCTTATAAGGCCTATTATAGGGCTCATTATGATCTTATTTTTATAAATGTTGATGATTCTTCTGGTTTGCAAGCAGGGCTTGAGTTTGCTGATAAGATTGAAAATTTAAATCGTAATACAAGAATAGTATTTGTGTTCTATTATTTAAATAGTGAGGAGATCATTAATTTTAAATATGAATACATGCAAAAACCTTTTAAAAGGTGGAATTTTTATTCTGATTGGATTAAAAATGGCCCAATTGTAGATGTCCCAATAGTAAGTGAATCTAGCACTTTTAAGCTTGGGGGTAATGTTAGAATTCTAATAGCTGAAGATAATGCAATTAATCAAAAAATTTTAAAAAATATTTTGATTGTCATAGGTATTAAAGAGAGTTCTATTGATATTGTAGGAAGTGGCGTTAGGGCTATTGAAGTTTTAAAAACTAAAAGATATGCTATGGCTTTTATTGATATAAGGATGCCAATTTGTGATGGATTTACGGTATCTAGAGAAGTACGTAAATTTGAAAGTCAAAATAATTTGACACCATGTGTATTAATAGCTGTTACTGCACATGCATTAAGAGAATATAAAGATAGGTGTTTAGAAAATGGAATGAATGATTATCTTGCTAAACCAATACACATTAATTCAATTAAATATATGTTAAAAAAATATTTATATATTGAGGTTGAAGATAATAATATTATAGAGAACAAGAAATTATATGAATTTTTTGATTTGCCCAATTTAGATATTACTAATGCTTTAAAAGATTTAAACATTTCCTATGATATGTATGTTGACTTATGCAGAGGGTTTGTTGATATGATGGATTATCTTATACTTGATTTGGATGAAGCTTTTAATTCAAACAATATCAAATTAGTAAAAGAGCTGGCACATTCAATTGTTGGAACACTTTGCAACATGCGTAGCGACTTATTTGAGGATTTTAAGCACATTGAAACAAGTACAGATTCAATAAATGAATTAAAAGTATTATATTCTAAAGTACGTAAAGATTTGATCGTTCTTGTTAAGAACATAAGAGAGCGGATTTTAAATGTTATTAAGAATGACTATCGTGAAAAATTGAAATTTAAAAGCCATGATGAATTTTTGGGTCTTATGCAAAAGCTTTTAAACGGTATAGAAAATAGGAATCCTAAAGAGTATAAGAGGGTCTTTGATATTCTTCAACAATATAGTTTGGATGATAATCATATTTTGTTATTTGAATCTCTTGTTAAGTGTATAAGAGCATACAATTTTGAAGAAAGCATTAAAATTATTAAGCTTATGATGAATTCTGGTAAAATAGGGAAGTCATAATGAAGGGTATGATTTGGGATAATTCTGAGGAAATTTCAGTTGAGCCCCAGAGATTGCTACTTGTAGATGATACCCCTACGAATTTAGATTTATTAGTAGATATATTGCAGTCTGATTATGATATTAGGGTTGCATTAAATGGAGTTGATGCTTTAAAACAAGTTGAACTTGCAAAACCTGATTTGATCTTGCTTGATGTGGTACTTCCAGATGTTAATGGTTATGAAGTCTGTAAGAGACTTAAGAGCGATCCTGAGACGAGAGATATTCCCATCATCTTTATTAGTTCAAGAGATTCTACCGATGCACAACTTGAAGGGTTTAATGTTGGTGGAGTGGACTATATTCTAAAACCTTTTAATAGCAGGATCATTAATGCGAGAATTAAGACTCATCTTGAACTTAAAAGACTTAGAGATTATTTTAAAAATCTTGCAAGAATTGATGGATTGACTCAAATTCCTAATCGAAGATTTTTTACTGATAAGTTTGCACAGTCTTGGATGAAAGCTTTGGAAAATAAACAGAACGTCATTGTTGGAATGTTAGATATTGATTATTTTAAAAAATATAATGATAACTATGGACATACCAATGGTGATGAATGTCTTAAGTTAATTGCAAAGAGCTTAAATAAAGTTGCCATTAAATATAAGGTAGATATTGCCCGTTATGGCGGGGAAGAATTTATTTTGTTTTCTGTGGGTAAGAGTTTAGAGGAGATATTTAAGGTTGTTAGTATTTTAATTGAAGATATTAGAAGTTTAGGAATAGTGCATGAGTACAGTAGTGTTTCTAATTTTGTAACAGTTTCAATTGGATTAGCTGCTCAGATTCCTTATGATTCCAACTTTACTAACATTATTAAACTTGCTGATGAGAAATTATATGAGGCTAAGATTTCTGGTCGTAATCAGTTTAAATATTAATAAATCTTATAGGTTAATGACAATCCAATAGAATCATAGTAGATATATGTATTATTTGTGCTTATTCTTTTAGAAATGTCAGCCATTCCTGCTGTATTTTCTGTATAAAGAGGCGCTGTTGAAAATTTAAATTGCATATCTAGTGTTAAATTTTGATTAATTTCAATTTTCGAGATAAGGGAAAAATTATGATAAAAGAAATCACTTCCCCATCCTTTATCTTGAGCTGTACTTACATATCTTGCGTGTCCAATATATGTTTGACCTTCGTATAAAAATCCAATTATACTAAGTGGTAAAGGCATTTTATAGGCTAAGAGCGCATAAGGATTGATTGTAAAACCATTTACATTTTTGCCCTCATCGGCTTTATATTTCCAAAGCTGATTATTGTTGGCATGTGGATTGTTTGTATACAAAATATTATTTCCAACTACTGTAATAATGTGAGTCCAGTTTCCTGTAAGTACAGCGTTTAGATCAAATTGCAGTCTTCCTCCTATTGTTATTTCAGAATAAAATTCCATCTTCTCTGAATATTTGCCATTGCCAAGGTGTACTCCAACACCTTTAAAGCCAAATCCTTGCCACCCTATTCCAAGTTCAATTCCTGCATATAGATTAACGAATGCAATAGGGGTAAAACTTGTTTCCCCTTTAAATAATGCAATAACAGGTGAAAGCCCAGCATTAATGTTGACATCTATTCCATTATTTTGAAATAAGGCTGAGTCGGGGTGATCTAATAGTTTAAAAAATTGATAGTATCCTAGAAATGCTATTAATTTAATACTTCCCCAAGAACTAGGCGAAACTTGTTCATTTGGTGTTACTGATTGAAATTGAGGAGTTATAAAACTTGGAGAAAATTTACCCCCTCTTGTGCCAAGTGCATGCGGTGGATAATATGCCATTTGAAAGCTATTGTAAAAATATTCATTTAGATTTTCTTGTTGTTTTTCTGTGTTTCCTTGTTGTTTTTCTAAATTTTCTTGTTGTTTTTCCTGTGAGTAGATTGTTAGAGTTTGTAAAAAGAGTAATAGCATAATTAATTTTTTTAACATATAGATTTTACCCCTATGAAATATTTTTTATACTTTTTTGCATTATAGTTTTTTAATAAATATAAATTAATAACTATTATTTTAAATTAATAACTATTGTTTTAAATTAATAACTATTATTTTAAATTAATAATATTAATTTAACAATATTTCCATTAAGTTTTTTTCCACAGTTTTTATATCTTTTGACGTGTTTATATGATTAAGTCGGTTACTTTTTAAGTAAAAATCTATTAGTGGTTTTGTTTGTAAGTGATATTCTTGCAGTCTTATTTTGAGTGACTCTGTTGTATCATCTTTTCGTTGATAAAGTGTACCATGGCAGAGATCACATACTTCCTTTTCTTTTGAGGGGAATGTGTATATGTTAAATATTCCTCCGCATGACTTGCATATTCTTCTTCCAGATAGTCTTTTTATTAGTAGTTCTTCATCAAGTGAAAAATTAATTATTTTAATATTTGTCAAGAATGTATCTAACGCTTTGGCTTGATTGATATTTCTGGGAAATCCATCAAGAATAAAATTATCCTTATTTTCAAGGGTATTAATTTTATCTTCAACAACTTTTATTGTTATTGAGTCGGGTACTAATTGTCCATTTTCAACTATTTGTTTGATTTCCTTGCCAAGAGGTGTAGACTTAGATATATTTTCTCTAAATAGATCACCTGTTGAGATATGATAATAGTTTAGCTTATTTGCAAGGATTTTTGCAATTGTACCTTTTCCAGAACCTGGAAGTCCTAAAAAAATAAGTTTCATAATTTAACTCCCGTATATTCTTGTTTTTCTTTTTGGTATTTAGCTAATATTAGCTAAATATATTTAATAAAAATTTAAAACCGACAATTGTGCCAATTGCAAATCCAATGTTTACGAAGAATACTATTAATAAAATCCTTGTAACTTTATTCTTAAAATATCCTTTTATGTTATCCAAGTCTTCTTGTAATTTTTCAAAATCTTTTATTTTTGGTTTATTGATATAAGCTTCAACAAGACCTGCAACCATACCTGTTCCAATAAACGGAATTAGTGAAAATATTGGAGCGCCAATTGATGCTATTAATATTGTTATGATATTTGATCTTAGTAAGATAGCAGCAAGACCTGCACATAAAGCATTACATATTATCCAAAGCTCTAAATTTTTATAGGCGAAATCAAATCCTTTAAAGTAGAATGAACTTACTATTAGTGCAACAATTGAAATTGTTATAAAGTATGATATCAACTTATTCATTGAGAATTTATTTTTAGGTATGCTGTTTAGTGTATTGATATTAATAGTTTTTTTATTTTCTTGAATTTCTTTTAAATTTGTCATTATTCCCTCTACATGACCCGCCCCTACTACTGCAAGAATTGTTCCTGAGCTTTCAAGTATTTTACTTGCTATGAATTCATCCCTTTCATCAATTAAAACTTTCTTTACAGTAGGGATTTCTTTTGCAAGTTCTTCCATCATATTTGAAAGCACATCTTTTTCTTTTAGTTTTTCAATCTCATCTTGTGTAATTTTTACGTCTGAAAATGAAAACAGACTTGTTATTATTTTAGCTTTTTCAAATATTGGGACACAATTCCATGCTCTTTTAAGAGTTGTTTCAACTTTTCTGTCAACAAGCAGTAACGGTATATTATGTTCTTTGGCTTTTAAAATAGCCGTTTTCATTTCTTCGCCAGGACTAATGCCTTGTTCTTTCGCCAATTTTTTTTGAAAATTGCTTAAAATGATTTGTACTATTAATAAAAATGCTTTGCCTTGCTTTATTGCTTTATATATGTCTAAATTGCGCCATTTTTCGTTTTCATCTGTTTCTAAGATTGCATGATATCGAGATTCATCAAGTTCAACAGCAATAAAATCTGGCTTTAATTTTTCAATTAAAGTAGCTGTTTCTTGTGAACTTTTTTTTGATACATGAGCTGTTCCTAGTACGTATATTTTGTTATGACCTATGTCTAGAGTGCTGACATGTGAAAAATGATCTTCAGTATTCTCTTCTGTGATATTCAAAATTTGTCCTTGCCTTTAAAAAATTTAACCATCAATAAGGATGGCTTTTAATAATTTTACCATATGACTTATTGAAACTATATAGTCTACATTATTTTCTTCTATTGCGATTTTTGGCATCCCGAACACAACTGAACTTTGCTCGTCTTGTGCAATAGTCAAACCACCAGCTTTTTTAATGTCTCCGATTTCTCTAGAACCATCATTTCCCATGCCAGTCATTATTAAAGCTATTGCTTTTTCCCTTACATTTTCTGCTATTGATTTAAAGAGTACACCTATGGACGGTTTATGTCCATTTACATTTTCAGCATCAAAGATTTCTGTTTGATAATTTTCATCTATTCTATTAACTCTAGTATGGTATCCTCCAGGGCTTATGTATATGAAGCCTTTTTGAAGTACTTCTTTATTGCTTACTTCCTTGACTGTTAAATTGCATATATTATTAAGATTTCTTGCAAATTCTTTGGTAAAGTCTTTTGGCATGTGTTGAACAATTATTATTGGTACAAGAAAGTTTTTAGGTATTTCTGGTAGCATTGTCTTTAATGCTACAGGGCCCCCTGTAGATATTCCAATAACAACTATTTCAAATTTTCTGTTTTTAAGCTTTTTTAAATCTTTTTCATCTATTATTTTGTCTTGTATTTTGTTTTGATTTAGATTTGTAATCTTAAATGCATTCAGTTTAACTTCTGAACTATATAACATTTCTGTTATGTTTAGGTTTTCTTTTTTTATTTTGTTATTGCTTAAAGGATTAGCGTTTGTTGCAACTTTAGCATTAATGTTAGTTATGATATTATTTTTTATTGTTTTTTTTCCATAAATTAAAAGTAAATCTATTATTTGATTTTTTACGACATCTAATTTGTTTTTAGGTTTTATTATGAAGTCATCAGCACCTTTTAATATGGCATTTTGCGCTATGTCTTGATTTGATGAGAGAATAATGACAGGTAATTTATCGTTAATGCTTTGCTTTTTTTTTATAAAATAGATTTCTTTAAATGTTTCTACTTCTAAACTAAGTAATATTACATCAGGATGTTTGTTAAGTTTTCTAAGAGCAAAATCTGTATTGGCTGCAGTTGCAATAACTTCAAGTCTTGAAGATGAGTTTATAATATCTGATATAATCTTTCTGTTAATAGAAGAAACTTCAATAACGAGCACATAAATTTTTTCTCGCATTTTTGTCTTGCTCCCAGTGTGCCTGTTTGTATCAAATTATAGTTTTTAAATTGTAATTTATAATAACTTAAAAACTATAATTTGTATTTGTTTTTGAATTGTAAATTTTTTTTAGAATAACTACTTTCATTCTTTTCATATATTATTGCCCAAGGTGTTTTTAAAAATTTGAAAGGAAGATTGAGACCAAAAAGCGATTCTGAGTATCCAATAAATAGATAACTTTTGGTAGACATGGAAGAGTAAAATCTTTTCAAGACCTTTATTTGCGATTTTTCATCAAAATATATTAACACATTTCGACAAAAAACAACATCCATGTTTGAAAATTCGCTTTCAAAATGTAAGTTATGATAGTCAAATCGTATGTGTTTCTTAATATCCTCTGTTACCTTATAACCGTTCATGTAAGACTTGATGTATTGTTTATACTGTATGGGAATATTTTCGCATTTTTGTACAGAGTAATATCCTTCTCTTGCTATCATGAGCGATTTTAGACTTAAGTCTGAAGCTATGATAATAAATTCAAAATTTCTTGGGAGATGATATTTAAGAACAAATGCTAGTGAATATGGTTCTTCCCCCGTTGAGCATCCTGCAGACCATATGACAATTTTGTTTTTGCCTTCTTCAGTTTTAATGTTGATTAAATTTGGGATTATGAATTTTTCGAAGGTTGCAAAATGGGCTTCGTTTCTAAAGAATCGTGTTAGATTAGTAGTAACTAGATCTAAAAAGTATTCTTTTTGAAGTTTGTTAGAAGTGATTAAGTTGTATAATTGTTTAGGAGTATTGATATCTTCAAGTTCACGTATTGCATCATTGATTCGTCCTTTTAATACAATGATGTTTTTTTCATCAAATCGAATTCCACTATTTTCGTATATAAAATCAGAAAATTTCATAAGAAGTTCATTATTAATATTCAACATTTACATGAATCCACATTTTATAAATTTCTTTAGTAAATAGTATCACTTAAGTGCTTATAAATTGCTAGTTAATTGTATTATTTTTTCAATAAATAGTACAATTATGACTAATCGTTTAATTTAAATGTTGATTTTAAGGAATAGACTTGTGAATAAGTGTTTATTATATTTTTTGTTGATTTTGAGTTTAGTAGCTTGTAACAGCAAAAGGAAAGATTTAGTGAAAAAAGATGGAATATTTGCCTCAATTAATACAAATAAAGGTATTATAGAAGTTGAACTTTATTATAAGATTGCACCTTTAACAGCTATGAACTTTATTGGTCTTAGTGAAGGTACTATTAAAAATTCTGTTACAGAGCAGTCTTATTTTGATAATATTGTTTTTCATAGGGTTGTTGATGGATTTGTTATTCAAACAGGAGATCCTACTGGGACGGGTACTGGCGGACCTGGCTATGTTTTTCCCGATGAATTTAGTAAGGAGTTGAGTCATAATGAGCCAGGGATTGTTTCTATGGCCAATTCAGGTCCTGACACAAATGGCAGTCAATTTTTTATTACCCTTGCAGATAATCTTACTTACCTTGATTTTAAACATTCGATTTTTGGTCAAGTAGTTGCAGGAATGGATACAGTTCGCAGTATAACTCAAGGAGATAAGATAGAAAAAATAAGGATTACTCGTATTGGTAAGGAGGCAGAGGCTTTTGAAGTTAACAATGAAGCGTTTTTAAAGCTAAAAACAAGTTATGAGGAAACAAAGCTTGCGGAGTCTAAAAAATATATGGCATCCCAGATTGAAATAATTGATAGAGATTATAAGGATTTTAAGAAAGATAAAAGTGGTATTCTCTATAAGATAAATAAGCAAGGAAATGGCAAAAATGTTAAGAGTGGTAATGTTGTAAAAGTGGATTATGAAGGGTTTTTACTAAGTGGAGTAAAATTTGATAGTTCAATTGACAGAGGAGATCCAATAGAATTTATGGTTGGCAATGGTCAAGTAATTGAGGGTTGGGACATAATGTTATTAGATATGAGTGAGAGAGAGGAGAGGGTAGTCATAATTCCACCGAATCTTGCTTACAGAGATAGAAGTATTGGTGAGATTATAAAAGCAAATTCATTTTTAAAATTTAATATTATTTTAAGGAAAATTAATTAGTGTTTAATCAAGTTTTATTTGATGAAAGTATTAAATATGAGATTTATAGAAAATTTTTTCATATTGTTACTTTGATATTTTTGTTGTTTTATAGAGTAAGTTTTTGGGTAGGTCTTGCATCTAGTCTATTTTTTATCTTTGCATATTTGACTTTAGAAATATTTAGAATCATGGGAATAAATTTATTTTTTTTTCAAAAAATATCGGAAATAATAGTAAAGAGTAGAGAAATATCCCCGGGCAAGATATCTTTTTCACCAATATTTTTAATAGTTAGTATATTTTGTACTTATTTTTTTATAGCTGAACCTTTTAATTATATTGGAATATTTTCTGCATGTCTTGGAGATGGACTCGCAAGTCTTTTTGGCAAATTAATACCATCTTTTAGACTTGTCAATAATAAAACATTTTCAGGTAGTGTTGTTGTTTTTTGTGTTGCTTTTATTGTTTATTATTATTTTTTTCCAAACTTTATATTAGCATCAATTGTTGGAATGGGGGCGGTACTTGTTGAGCTTTTTGATTTTGCAAAATATGATAACTTGTTTTTGCCTGTAGGTGTAGCTACTCTATCTTTTTTACTTGTTACTTGATTTATTGTTTAACACATCATTAGATTTATTTATAACCAATAGAAGAACAGTTTGCCAGATTCTTTTAAGTATATTGGTACCCCTATTAGGGTTGGAATAAATGCATAAGGTATTTCAATTAAATTAAGATAAGCCCCTAATATTATTAATGACATTGATATAAAGAGTAATGAGTAGCTTAAATTTTTTTTTCTATGGCATGCTACTAAAAAGTTTATTGGTATTAACAACAAGAATAAATAAGTGTAAAAATTATTGTTTGATGTTGAGGATAAGAAATTATGTGTGTTTTCATAAGCATTAATAGGAATTAAAGATGTATAAATCATTGAAAAAGTAAAAATTAAATAAATGGTATAAGTTATTGACTTTATTTTGAAATCACATATGTATAGGCTTAGAAAAAATAAGTTTAGTAATGCAAATACAGATATTAAATGATAAAATTTTATGAAAGAATAAAGTTCTGAACTTAATATATTCTTTAAAAAATAATATTTAAAAAGTGAAATGGGGGAAAGTATGTATGAGCAGATGAAGCAATAAAAAAATACAAATTGTATGTTATTTGTTCTTTTATAGTTAATGTATGCCCAGAGAGAACCTATAATCCCAATACTAAAGATAAAAAACTTATTAACTAAGGTTAATAAGTTTGTATTATAGGTTTTAATTAGATAATTATAAAAATCGATATTAAAGTTTATATGATATATTATTATTGATATAATGACTATTCCTAAAACAACGGTTATAAGTAAAAAAAAATTTAGTTTAGTAAAGAGTTTTTTCATTTAAATTCCCAAGAGAATATGTCTTTTTTCATTTTAATTATTTTTTTTATTTTAGCATCAAGTTTTTCAAAGAAATCTATTTTAGTCTTTGTCTCAATTAGATTAACATTTACAATGTAATTTCGTAATTCTAAATCCTCAGCTTTCTCATTTGGAATTACAAAAGCCACTATATCATAAGAGTTATCATTGTTTAATGATAGCACTATTTTATAAAAATTTTTTGGAACTAGAATCTTATTTTTTCCAATAAATCCTTTATTTTCTGTTAGTATTCCTGCGCTAATAATATAAATCTTTTCTTTTAAAATAGCCCATTTCCTGACTAGTTTTTCAAGTTTGAGCCAGATTCCTGAATTGAATTCTCCCACTTGAGGGGATATGTTTGAAAGGAAATATGTATCTAACATTGCATCTTTGGAAAAAGACATGTCAGCAGAGCTGACGATATGTCCTCTGTCATAACCACTCCTTAGATAATCAGTTAGCTTGGGAGCAATCCCTTTAATATCTTTATCTTCAAAAAATGTTCTGCTTCTCTTTATTTTTTTTTCTCTAAGCAAAGTTAAAGCTAGTTCAACCATTTCTCTTTTTAGTTGGTAGGCTACCCATTCTGCTTGTCTTGCACTCTCAGCATAACCTAAGGAGTAGTATTTTTTATGCAATACTTGAGTTGTAAGATATCCTTTTGGTAAGAGATATTGTTCTTGTAGTTCATATGGGATTTGGGGACCATAAATTTTATCTTTAAGTTTTTCTAGATAGACGGCAGCTATTCTTTTTATGTTATTAAAGGCTGTAGGATTTCTATATAAGATCAGAGCCACTAATAAAATTGATATGTAAAAACATAATAAGATTTTTAGTCTTTTTTTCACAAGTTTACCTCTTTGCTATTTTTAATATTATATTTAATGCCAAAATCAAAGGAAATATTAAATGTATCGAGAACCAAACATTCAATTTTTGAGTATATGTTTAAGCAAGACATGGCTTTTTTTGTAGAAAATTCAATAAATACGTATGGCTCTAATGTATAAGGTAATCTGTTATAAAATTTGAAATCGTCTATTAAGCTTGTAGAAAGATAAAGTCGTGCCCCAACGCCGGTAGTAGAAGATAAATATTGCATTTTTTTGGTAAAATCTATAATATGCCAGTTTATTCCTATACCAATGTGCGAGCTTGAGTATTGCGTTTTTTTTGATATGTTATAGTCTTCGATCATGATGATCATGAAAACAGCCATGAAATCAAAATTATTAATTGCAAATACATAATAGGGTCTAAATATTATGTGACTGATTGCTGAATTTAAAAAAAAACCTGTTCCAAATCCTGTTCCTGTTGAATAGACAAAGCCTCTTTGGATTGAGTAGAACTTACTTTTGTGTTTATTTGGGAGTTTTTTAAATAAATTTTCTTTTTTATTTGTTTCATTTTCTTTTTGTACTTCGTTATTTTGTATTTCATTATTTGAAGAATGTAGATTAATACATATTAGTAAAAAAGAAAATTTGATCATTTTTTTCATAATTAAATTAATTTAAATAATATAAAATAATTTGAAAATAAAAAAGGGTAAAAGGAGTTTGTTGTTTGTACTATAGTAAAATTAAGTTAGGTACTTAGGAGGTTTAATATTATGTTTTTAAAATTTTTTAAAAAAGATCTTATTTTTATTTCCGATAAAATAAATTCTAAAAATGAGGCGATTAATTTTTTAGTTGATCAATCAAGTGAAAAGGGATATACGCAGGATAAGACTGAGTTGTTGCAGGGATTGTTGAAGAGAGAAGACATTGGGGAAACATCTTGGGATAATGGAGTTGCTATTCCACATTTTATAGGAGATGTTATTAAATCAAGTTTTATTTCATTGCTTTACATAAAAGGTAATGGTATAAAGTGGTCTAAAGATAATTCTTCTGTTAATTTAATATTTTTAATTTGTATGTCTAAAAATCATCAAGGCAATGATCATATTAAGTCTATAGCTTTTATAGCCAGATTGTTTGAAAGCAATGATTTTAAGAATTTTTTAATATCTGTAAATAAGCCTGATGAAATTTATTCTTATATAGTTAGCCTTGAAGATACAAAGACACCTGCTGTTAAAATTTATTCTAAATCGGAGAAAATAATAGCTGTGTGCGCTTGTCCTGTAGGAGTTGCTCATACATATATTGCTGCTAAAAAGCTTGATACTGAGGCTAAGAGGCAAGGATACAACATGAAAATTGAAACACAAGGGTCTATTGGGATTGATAATCCTTTAACAGATACTGATATTGAAGCTGCTGAGATTGTGATACTTGCGGTGGATAAAGAGATTGATGAAACGAGATTTAATGGAAAGCGGGTTTATAAAGTTTCAACTGCAAAGGTCATCAATGACGTGGAAAATGTGATTAAAGAATCATTGAGTGCTCCAATATTTAATTCTAAGAATGCTAAGTCTTTGAAAGGTAAGTTTAGCGAAAGTAAATCTAGTGTTTATAAGTACTTAATGAGTGGTGTATCTCCTATGGTTCCAATTGTGGCAAGTGGAGGTATTTTGATAGCTCTTGGGATATCTCTTGCAGGCATTGGTCCGGAGGGTCCAAATTTTGATAAATATCCTTTTTATAAAACAATTACAGATATTGGTGCTGTATCTTTTGGTATGATGTTGCCAGTACTCTCAGGGTTTATTGCAATGGCAATTGCTGATAAACCAGGTCTTGCGCCAGGCCTTGTTGGAGGAGTTCTTGCTAGGGATGTTAAAGCAGGATTTTTAGGAGCCATACTTGTAGGGTTTATGGCAGGTTGTATTGCTAGATGGGTAGCCAAAAGGAAAGTTCCTGAGTGGTTTAGACCTGTGATGCCTATCTTTGTAATTCCATTAATAAGTACTGTTATTATTGGTCTCTTCATGATTTATGGGGGTATTTATATTGCTCAATTTATGGAATTACTTGAAAATGGTCTTAGAGCCCTTCAAAATAATTCAGAAGCTTATGGTATTGTAGGAAAGCTCTTGCTTGGATTGGTGCTTGGTGCAATGGTAGCGGTTGATATGGGGGGGCCTTTTAATAAAGTAGCGTTCCTTTTTGGTGTTGGTATGATTCCTCAAGTTCCACAAATAATGGGTATGGTTGCATCAGCAATACCTGTTCCCCCTATGGCTATGGGACTTGCTACTTTGATTATGCCTAGATTATTTGAAGAGGAAGAGCGCGAATCTGGCAAGATTTCTTTTTTAATTTCATTTATTGGTATTAGTGAAGGTGCGATTCCTTTTGCTGCAAGTGATCCTACAAGAGTGTTGCCTTCAATAGTGGTTGGGGGTGCTGTTGCAAGCATTATTGCGGCTTTTTTGGGAGTTGCAGATCATGCTCCTCATGGGGGGCCAATAGTGTTTCCTGTAGTTGATAATAAGTTAGGATTTATTATTGCAATGGCTGCTGGGGTCGCTGTTGCAACAGGCTTAGTTATTTTGCTGAAATCACTAAGAATGAGGGGAACTAAATGATAGGTAATGATATTTTTTTGATGAAAAATGCAATTAAAGAATATGATTGGGGTGGAACTAGTTTCATCCCTGCTCTTTTGGAGCAAAGAGAAGATGGTTTACCTAAAGCCGAGATGTGGCTTGGGGCACATAAAACATTTTCTAGTAAGATATTGGTTGCCGGTCAATATATCTCTCTTTATGATTTTTTGGAGAATAATGGGGATCTGTTCAGATGTAAGAACGAATTATCATTTTTATTTAAGATTCTTTCAGCCCAAAGGCCCCTATCAATTCAAATACATCCTTCAAAAGAAGCAGCTTTAAAGGGTTTTAAAGTAGAAAATGATAAGGGAATAGATATTGATGATTTTAGAAGAATTTATAAGGATAAAAATCCAAAGATAGAACTTGTTTATGCATTAAGTGATTTTTACGCTCTTAAGGGTTTTTTGCCTTTTTTTGAGATTATTAATATATATGAAAAGTTAAAATTAGATTTTCATTTTACAACTCATAAGGAGTTTATGAAACATATATTTAGTTTGCAAGGAAATGAAATTGAGAATACTATTAACAAAGTAAAAGAAAATTTAGGATTAATAGATAGTTTTAGAGCTTATTGGTTTAATGAGATCTATAAGATTTATGGAGCAGATATTGGTCTTTTGATCTTTTTAGGGATGCATATTGTTAAATTGAATCCAGGTGAGGCATTCTATACAGAAAGTCAACAGTTGCATGCTTATCTTAAGGGTGAGTGTCTTGAGCTTATGACTAATTCTGATAATGTTATTAGGGCAGGTCTTACTGCTAAATATATTGATACAAATGAAATGCTTAATGTTGGTAAATTTGAGGAGGGACATTTTTCTTTATTAAGGAGTAAAAATATTGATGGTTTTAATGTATTTAAGCTTCCAGGTACTAATTTAAGTTTGTTTCAAAGAGATATAAGCGGAAAAATGTTGTTTAAACAAGATGGTGTAATGATATTATTAGTTATGGATGGAAAGATTCAGATTAATAATAGATTTTGTCTTAAGAGAGGAGAAAGCATATTTATAGGAAACTGCGGTGGAGCACTATTAATTTGTGGTGATGGTGAGATCTTTGTTGCCATTTCTGTATAGCCAAACTTTGGTTTTTTAATTTTGTCAGGATTGATTATTTATGTGAAAACTCTTATAAATCCAATTGTAAAAAACTTAAATCGCATACCTTCAAATGCTATTTTTGGCTTTGTAAGGAATATCGTTGGACCAAGCGTAGGATAGATCTTAAATCCTACTGATACATTTTTTACAATTTTATATTCAAGTGATAAGGGTAGTCTGGTTACTATTCCTATCCTTTCATAAGGAGATGGTTGTTTAGCGCCCAGAGGAGTTAGACCTGCTTGAGACCAGTCTGCTCCAATACCAAATCCCCCCCCGACTATTACAGATTTTCCTACCTGTCTTCTAAAAATTAAATCAATAGCAATTAAATTGTAAGGTTTAAAGTTTTTGGGGTTAAAGTATAAGAAACCACCATATCCTAGATCTATGTCTACATACGGGAATGAGATTAAAAAGTTAATAAGTGGATTTCCCACTCCTGTCCCTACTGCAAATGAAAAGGGTTTGCCTTGCTCTTTCTTTGTATGGGGATTTGCTAGAATGCGTGGTTTAGGTTTTTCAATGGGAGGTTTGGGTTCTTCAAGAGAAGGTTGAATTGTTTCAATGGGAGGTTTAGGTTCTTCAAGAGAAGGTTGAATTGTTTTAATGGGAGGTTTAGGCTCTTCAAGAGAAGGTTTAATTTTTTCAATAGGAGGTTGTGCCTCAAGAGAAGGTTTAGCATTTGTAGTGCAGGTGATTTCATCTCTGTTTTTTGTGCATTTGATGGAATAAGCCTTATTGGATTGAGAGAATGCTAAAAGATGTGAGTTGAATATTAATAATAATATAAGCATTTTTTTGGTATTTTTTTCCATTTATCTTCTCCATTTATTTTCCTTTGCATGCTCTTATCTCTTATATATATATTTTTATGAATCCAAAACCGAAAAATCCAAATCTTATCCCTTCCATTGATGCTGGTTTAAATTTTATTGTTCCCCCAATTGTTGTCACGACCTTAAACCCTATTACTACATTCGTTAAGAAGCTATATTCAAGCACAATAGGAAGTCTAAGCACAATCCCCAATCTATTATTAGATGAGGTTATTGAAAATTCTTCCTCTTGAACTTGAATATTTCCTTGAGGTATGTTTGCAGCATCAGGTTCTTTTATTTTGATTTGTGATAAATCAAACCCCACTCCAAGTCCACCTGTGAGAGTTGTATTTTGATAAATTTCTTCTTTAAATAGAACATCAAGTCCAGCAACAATGTAAGGTAAGAAATTATTAGGGTGTAATCCGTTAAAGCCTCCATATCCAAGATCTATTTGTACATATGGGAAATTAAGTATGATATTGGTGATAGGATTTCCAATACCAAATCCTATTCCAAATGTCTTCGATTGGATTTGTTTTTCACTTAATATTTTATTAAGTGCCGATGCATTAATTGTCGTTGCTCCAGATAGACTTGCTAAAAAAATTATAATTAGTTTTAGTAATATTTTCATGAATATTCCTCCACATTATGTCTCATCTTGCATATAATTCTTAAAATTATATTTCATAAAATTTAATATATAGGAATATAGAAAATTTAATATATAGGAATATAGAAAATTTTAGTAGTGAATATGTAATACATATGTAACTTTTATCTTACGTATTTTTAGCATTAAAATTTTATTTATCATATATTTTTATCATTTTAATTTTTTTAAATTAGTTTTGTTTGTTAGTATTTTATTAGGCGATGTTAGCTCTTGTTGAAGCTTTCTAATATAGTAATTTCGTATGTTAGTAGTATTTGCGATATGTAAATTTAAGTTTGTAGAACTAGCAAGTAACCATTTATTCATGGAATTCATCAACTTTTCTAAAGTTGATTTTTTTCATTCATTTAATTATTAAAGTTGTAATTATGTTTTTATATATATTTCAATATCAATAAAAAAGATGCCAATAAAGTTCTTGATTGCAAAAGATTGTGTATATTTTTATGTTTATTTGTATGTAATGTATGAATTTAGAAAAGCATTTTAAGTGTAAATTTTGAATTAAAAGTTTGAGTTAATTTATTTGATATATTATAAATATAAATATATATTTAGCTTATAAGGTGGTAAGATAGCTTTTTGTTTTTTGAATTGAGATCGATAATGTCTAAAACAAACTCTAAAGTAGATATTAAAGATATTTAACTTAAAACTATTCAAAGTTATATGTTTGAATAGTTTTAATGCCCAATAAAACGCATTTGTTTGAATATAAAGGTCTATTTTGTAAATTTAAAAGTTATTATATTTGTGTTTTGACAAAATGAATTAAATAATTTTTTAAGATTAGGATTTATAAGATTTTTTAAAAAGGATAGGATTTATGAGTAATTTTATTTCCTCAAAGGATAAAGACTTTTCTAAATGGTATTTGGATATAGTACAAAAGGCAAAACTTATTGATTATAGTCCTGTTAAGGGTTGCATGGTTATTATGCCTTACGGATATGCTATTTGGGAGAGAATTAAAAGCATACTTGATTGTAAGTTTAAAGAGACAGGGCATGAGAATGCGTATTTTCCATTGCTTATTCCTTATGAATTTTTAGAAAAAGAAAAAGAACATATTAAGGGTTTTTCACCCGAACTTGCTGTTGTGACGATTGCTGGCGGTGAAGATTTGGCAGAACCTTTGGTATTAAGGCCCACTTCTGAGACAATTGTTTGGAATATGTATAGCAAATGGGTGAAATCTTATAGAGATTTGCCTATTAAAATAAATCAGTGGGCAAATATTATTCGTTGGGAAAAGCGAACAAGACCATTTCTTCGCACCACTGAGTTTTTATGGCAAGAGGGACATACGGCACATGAGACAGCTGAGGAAGCAAAAGAGGAAACTTTATTAATTTTAAATCTTTATAAAAGATTTATTGAGGATTATTTAGCTGTTCCTGTATTTTGTGGCCAAAAGACAGAGAGTGAAAAATTTGCAGGTGCGGTATCCACTTACACAATTGAAGCATTGATGCAAGATAAAAAAGCTTTACAAGCAGGAACATCTCATTATTTAGGATTAAATTTTGCTAAGGCTTTTGATGTTAAGTTTCAAAATAATAAAGGTGATATGGAATATGTCTTTGCAACAAGTTGGGGAGTATCAACCAGGTTAATCGGAGCATTGATTATGGTTCATTCTGATAACAGGGGCTTGATATTGCCACCAAAAATAGCACCAATTGAAATTATTATTGTTCCTATTTTTAAAAGGGATGATGAGACTAATAAAAAAATTCTTGAGTATGGAATGATCATTTTTAATTTGTTAAAAAAAGAAAAATTTAGAGTTGAACTTGATCAAGATGTTAAAAATTCTCCAGGATTTAAGTTTGCTGATGCGGAGCTTAAGGGAATTCCAATACGAATTGAAATAGGTTCTAATGATATTTTGATGGATTGCGTGACTATTGCAAGAAGAGATAAGGATAAAAATTCTAAGTATCAAGTATCACTTAAAGAGTTATCATCTAGAATGAGAGATGAACTTGAGGCTATGCAATGCAATTTGTTTAATAGGGCATTAGAATTTAGAAATTTACATACTAAAGAAATTATTGGATTTAAAAAGAATGACTATAATACTTTTAAGACTTATATGAATGAATCTTTAGGGTTTGTGCTCTCTTCATGGTGTGGAAATGGGGTTTGTGAAGAGAATATTAAGAATGATACAAAGGCCACAATAAGATGTATTCCTGATGATTTTAAAGATAGACTTTTAAATGATTTGTTCTGTATTTATTGCAATAAGGCAGCCAAATATCTTGTCTTATTTGCAAGAGCTTACTAGTATTAATATATCGAATTTATTTTATTAATATTTATCATGTTGTATTTCATGATAAACATGTTGTAGCATGATAGGCATAATTTGTAGGATGTTATAATCACTAAGCATGTGTATGAAAAAGGAGAATATATGAGACGTAAGTCAAAAAAAGGAAATTAGAGCAGGGATATAATGAGGGCAAATAGAAAGAATTGGACCGAGTTTATAATACTTTAAGGAGCTGAGTAACTGACTATAAGGGATACTAGAATGATGATGAGGGATATGATAGATATTCTGAAAAATATAATAAGGTAAGATAAAGAGAGATATAAACAGTATCTTAAAGATGCGCGTGATTAGGCATTTGAGTATTGATAAAAGAGCGAAAGATATATTATTCTCTTACAGATGGAAAAATTATGAAAGCATAAATGAATTATGCGATTGGCTTTTCCAGATAGTCTATCCAGATGGTAATGATCTCGATTCCTAGGGAAATAATAGGATAGTAGTAAGATTCAGGAGAAAGAAATAGGATATGTAGGTAGCCAGTTTAGATTGAATACTAATCTGGTATTTTTATTGCTTTTTTAATTGTATTTTAATTTTGTAAGATTTTATTATCAGCTAATATTGATGTTCTTAATTTGCAGTATCTGTTAAGTCATTTAAATCTACTATTTGCATTATTGCGATATTGGCTGTAAAATCAATCATTAAAGCTAGAGATGTTAAGATTGGAAGTATGGGTATTATGTTAGAATAACTAAGATCAATTCCCTTTGTATAAGTTGAACATAGCATTGTAATTATGTAAATCAGACTGTTTGGTATGTGTGGGAATGCAAAAATGAATAGAAATGCCAATATGCTCATGTAGCTTATTTCATAAATTGATATAGGCAAGCTAGAGTAAGATTTTAAAATAATAAAAAATGAAATTATTGAGATAAAGATTGTTCCAAATTTGGAAATGAAATTAACTATGGGTATATTTGTAATCATTAATTTTTTTATATTTATTTTTTCATTTTTAATATCTTCTATTAAAATGGCATAGGGAGTATAAGTATCCATTGTCAGGCCTACAAATATTATATTTTGAATAGATAGCAAGATATTTTTGTATGATAATTTAAAATTTTTTGTTAATTGATAACTAATCATTGGAATTATTATTAGGATAATAATAATTGTCCATAATGATAAAAAAATTATGCTGTCAGTGTAGTATTGATAGTTGTTAAAGTTTTTTAAATTTGTAGTGTATGCAGCTGTAATAAAAATAATACCAAAGTATAATATTTTGACAACTATTCCGTTTGCATTATAAAAAAGATTTGAAATACTTAAAATAAGTTCTCTTGCAATCCTTCCCTTTTGTTTTGCATAGTAAAAGCTGATACCAATAATTATTGAAATAATGTAAATATTTAAGAGATTTGGATTACTGCTTGTGAGTATTGTGAAGATATTTTTTGGGAAGAATGTTTCAATAAATGTTGTTTTATCAAATGTATATATGTTTTGGGTATTTTTATCTAATATTGGTATTCTTTGTGGTAGATGGATTGTTGCAACCGCAATGGATATGATAACTCCTATAATATTAATTAAAATTCCATAATAGACTGTTTTTCCAAACAATTTTTTGAATTTTTTATTCTCAATAATATTTTCTATTCCAAGTGGAATTGAGAATACTAAAAAAGGAATTAATGAGAAATAGGCTAATCTTATGAAAATATGAGACAATGTGTTATAAGCTTCAGAGGGGAAAAAAAATCCAAGCAATATTCCAGTGGGCGTACTTAACAAGAATTTTACTTTTGTATTCATAAACGATTCCTTATTTGAGTTTGAAAAGTAATATTTATAGCATAATAAATCTTACTAGATTTTTTAGTAAAAATAAACTTTTAATAATAATATTTAATTGTTAATATATTATATGTGAACTAATTGGAGAGAAGTTTTTGTATAAGTATCCTGACTTGGTTAATACAGATTTAAATTTAAGATTGCCTGAAATTAGTGTTTTAGAAGAACATGACAAGAATTTTTTTACGAATGATTATTATAAAAATCTTATCTCAAGTGATAAAGACATTGGTTTTAGACTTCACAAAGTATTGTTGGCTTATTTAAGCCCACAATCAACACAAGAAGAAGGTACTAAAGTTGTCAGATATAGACAGATAATCAGCATTTATTGGGAATTTTTGAAATCAATAGCTAGAAATGTTTTAAATTTAACAATTGAACAGAAAGTTTTATTGAGATTTGCTGCTTTGCTTCCAAATGCTCTTAGTAATGAGCTTAAATCTTTAATTTCTAAGACCATTTGGGATAATAACTATAATG
Source organism: Borrelia tillae (assembly GCF_055693965.1). Classification (NCBI taxonomy): domain Bacteria; kingdom Pseudomonadati; phylum Spirochaetota; class Spirochaetia; order Spirochaetales; family Borreliaceae; genus Borrelia; species Borrelia tillae. The sequence goes on along the minus strand of NZ_CM146346.1, from coordinate 410,523 downwards.
AACCATTTATTTATTTTGATGAATGGATTTATGGCGTTAATAAATTGAAACTAAGAAAGCTTGCAACTGATGAGTCAATGACAATTATCAAAGATGAAGATATTAAGAGGATCTTGTTTAATAAACGAGAAAAGCTTTTAGCTAATATTGATTTTGCAAAGAGCAATATTAAAAAAAGCGATAAGATAAGAAGTGAGGCTATTGGTAATCTAAGGAGTATGTTTAGATTTTTATTTACTGAAGAAATATCTGATTACGAGATGCTTACATATAAACTTAAGATGGAAAAAATTTATTCTGATAATATTTTAAAACCTTTAAATTTTGCATCTCATTATGTTGATAGTTTTATAAAAACTAATAGAGAAATTATGGCTTTTTCTTCTCAGATTGAAGACGCAAAGAGAGAGCTTGCTGCAATTAAAGATAAGATTCAAGAAATTGATATGCCTAATTCTTCCACCATGGCAGTTGAAGAAGTTGAGACCTTAATGGAGGCTAATAAGCTTACTATTGGACCTAGGGGTAATTATTTTCCAATATTACTTAAGAGTAATGTAGTTGCGAGTCCTAAAACTTTTGGTAGTAGAGAACGAGTTATGCAACTTGTAAGAGAGATTGAAAATATTCAACCTAAAATTTTTTGTAAGACTTATAGGGGCGATTTGCTTAGAATTGTTCCTTATTTTATATTAGTACCATCTTATGGTGATAGGGGAATTTGTTGGGAGCCTGTTGATATTAAAAATCGGGCCAATGGGCGGGGTAAAATATTAATACCTATGTATGCCAAAGACTTAAGAAAGGCTATTATTTTTGGCATTGGAGATTTTTTTTGGGAGCTTGCAAAAGATCAAGCTTCATTTAGGTGGATGGAGACAGGAATAACTGGGCAGTATTATGAATACTATTCTAAATTTATTAAGAAAGGTAATATTAAAAATTTTTTTCTTGATGACTATTTGCTTTGGTTAGATAAGGAAAGCAGAGGGGTTCAAAAGCTTGAAAAAATAGTACGTGGAATAATGTGGCGAAATGCCCCTTTTCCTAAAAATTTAAGGGAAGAGCTTAATAAAAAATCTTTTGTATATAAGGAACTTTTTGAAAAAGATAAAAATATTGAGATGTCAGATGGATATTGATTGTCTACTTAATTGTCTATATTATCTTGTATTTTTTGAGAATATTTCTTATATTCTTATCTTTTAAATTTTGAATTTCTTGTTTATATTTATCTTGAATGTAAACATTTTGTTCAAGTAGAAGTTTTATTAAATTTATATTTTCAACTTCTATTGCAGCTTGTATAGGTGTTTTTCCATTTTTAAGGGCCAGGCTTAAATCGGCACCATTATCTTTTAAAAGATTGAATATTACTTCATTGTTTAGATATATTGCCCAAAATATTGGTGGATACCCGGTATCGTCTATTTGATTGATTTGTGCCCCATAGTCTATTAATATTTTTGTAATTTTAAAATCGTTATTAATAATTGAAATTGATAGTGGGGATATTTTATATTGGTAATTTACTTCTGCTGAGAGGGTTAGAGCTATTAAAGTACCCTTTATATTTTGAAAACATACAGATGTTATTAATAAGTCATTTTTTATCTGTTGCAACTTTTTTAATAGACCTTTGTTGTTTGGGTTTATTGATTCTATAAAATTATTTAGTTTGTCTTTATTTATTTCATATTCTTTATGGCTAAGATTACAAGTTGTTTGTGATAATTCTTTTATTATTTTTATGTCTTCATTTGCATTTAAAGATGTAACAAATAGTACCAATAGTAGTATAAGCATTATTTTTATCATTTTAACCTTTAAGTGGTTTTATGTAATTGATTTGTAAATATATCTTGATCGAGATGGGCATTATTAAATAATATGACTGCAATTTTGTCCCGATCGTCAGTTATTATTAGGCCATTTTCAATATTGTTGGAAGATAGGAATATGAGTTGTAAGGCGTTATTTGTATAGTCTAACAGACAAAAATATTCTTTCCCGTCCCGATTATTTGTTAATTTAATAGCACTTTTATATGAGATCTGTAACTTTGGACTAAGTCCTATGATTGTGAATGAACCAGAATTTGGAAGATTATAAATTTTTTCATCTATTTCCCAAACAAAAGTCTGATCGCTTTTAAATTGAATATTTCCGTATTGTGTATTTATTAATTTTCCATAAGATGCTAATTTGTTTATTAGATTTTGATTTTGTTTTTCTGCTTCAAGAATAATTGTTGTAATGTTTTGTTCAATAATAACGAATTTTGATTCAAGGTTATGTTCTTTGACTTTTATGATTGACTTGTAATAGTTTTGAGGCTCTTTGATTAGGAGAATCAAATCTTCCTTTGCAGTTTTGGATTTAAATAGGAATCCATTAGGTTTGACTTCTTCAACAATATCGAATTTGAAATTTAAATTTAATTCAGGTATATTGATTTTTATTTCATTTTTGTGGGTGAAAAATAATCCATAGTCTTCTTTGAATAAGTTGGTGTCATAATGATTGTTGACTATCATTTGTTCGTAATAGAACGGTCTTAAATATTTAATATTTTTAAATGTATTGATGATATTATTTTGTGAATCTTGATCTAATGGATTTGAGAATATTTTCCCTGGAATATTATCAAATACTTCAAGCGAATAGTCAAAAACATGACCTTTATATCCATCTTTTGTTAAAACTTGTAGCCATCTTCCTTTAAGGGAACCCGCTTCTGTTTCATCTCCAATTTGTATTATTTTTATTGTGGTTTCTTTTGGTATTCTATATATTATGTTTTCTCTATAGTTATCAGGAGAAGTTCTAAGTGGTAAAAGGTCTTTTTTGCTTAATGCGTATTTATTTACATAGGGTTGAATATTAGTTTGAAATTTTTCTGCTTCTGTTTTTGTTTGAAACTCTTCTATTGTGAATTTATTTACTATAAATTTTGTCCCATTATAGTTTATTGTTAGTGTGTTTTTTTTAAAGTTAATATCTTCTATTTTTACAAGCGAACCATTTGGAAGTGCTTCTCTATGGTTTGAATCTAAAACAATACCGTATTTGTTGTTCTTGCTAGGACAAGAAAGAAATAATATTAAAAGTATATAAATTATATAAATTAATGTTTTGAACATGTTAAAATTCTGATAGTTTTTGTTGACTTTCATATATGTTTTGTTATACATGACCTTTATTATATAATAAAAATAATGAAGTTATTAATTCAAGCATTTATACTAATGCTGATTTTTAGCTGTTGTAAGATTAAGCAGAGTGAAATGCAAAGTCTTGTAGGTCTTTTAGAAGAATCAAACGAAAAGGGTTTAGATAGGTTTCTTATTGTTGATAGAATAGTTGATATTCATGTGCACAATAAAGATTATGAGGATGCTTTACAAGTTGTTAATCAAGCAATTGTTAATGATGAAAGTAGGGAATATTATCCTTTATATTTTTACTTAATGGGTAATATATATTCTTTTATGAAAGAAGACTTAGTGGCTTTTACTTATTATAGATATGTTGTTGATAATTTCGATGACTATATTTATGAAAATAGTTCTATAAAATTAGATATTGCAAAAAGGGTTGTCAATTTAAATATTGAATCTGAATATAAAATACGTTATTATAAATTATTGCTTAATGATGATGGTTTGAGTCTTACTGATGCAGATAGAGGCAATTATTATTACAACCTTGGCTTAAGTTTAGAGCATGTTCAAAGTTATGATGAGGCTTATTTTTATTATAAAAAGCTGCTTTCAATACCAAGATCAGATTTAAGAATAGATTCAATAGATTATTCTAGTATTGTTACTAAGATTAATTATTATAATAATCCAAATTTTGTAATTTATAGAAATTTAAATGATCTGATTCAGGATATTAAGAAATATATCCATTCTGGAAATACTACGAAATTATTAAGTATAAGGAATAAACATAATTTCTTTATTCAAAGCTGGGATCAAAGAGGCGGTAGAAGTAATTCAATTAATACAAACAGTTTTTTAACAACAATGATTAAGCTTAGTAGTAGACGAAAAAATGGAATACAATTTGCAAGTAGTTTTGAGGCTGATTCTAGTGATGATATATCTTATCTTGGATTTAGTGGTTGGGAACATATTTGGGAATGGTATTTTGTTTTTAAAAGAATTTCTTATCCAAAAGATCCAGAAATTAATAATGGTTGGGCTTGGATAGGGGTTTATTTAGGGAAAAAATAGGGAGACTTAATATGACTTTACTGAGTTTGCTTAATAATTTTTTGGGTTTTTTATTTTTATTTTATTCTAATGTCTCTATTATAAATGATTCTTTATCTAAGTCTAGTATTAAGAGAACGATTGATTGGGATTCTAAGATTGTTTATTTTGATATTATTAAACCAGTAGATGAGGAGAGATTTGGTAGGGTTGGAGTTGATTCTACAGCTAGATTAGTGTTTAGCGTTAATGATTTTAAAGATACTTTAATAAGACAATCGCTTTTTGACATGGTTATTGACTCTGATAATGTTTTTAAAGATTATTTTGATTCCGATTCCCCATTTAATGCTTCATTTTTCAGGACTTGATAATATTTTGAAAAGGGGATATACGAAATATTCAGAGGATTTGAAAAATATAACAGTTAGATATGAGCTTGCCCTTTTTCCTGATTTCATGAAGTTGTTTTTATCTCATAATAAGCCTTATAAGACTTTTTATCCATTAATGAATACAAATGTTGATCAATTGACTTATACTGGAGTTATTATTTATGTGGGTGATGATTATAAATCACCTACAGGCGATTTTGTCAAACTAAAAGATGCTTTTTTTATTAAGATTTATGATGAAAATATTAAGCTTTATTTTGATAGAAGAATGGTTATGCCAGACGCACTTAAGAAGTGGGGAATGTTTGAATATACAGATGATATTTTTTATAAAAGTAAGGACAGAGTTGGGAGTTTTCCTTTAAAGATAGTTGCTAAAGGAATTTATGGTAAAAACCATTCAGATATCGTGCTTGATGAACATTCTATTTATAAGTTGTTTTCAAATAAGAATAATATTAATCTTTTGAAAGAAGGCAAACTTGTTATTATTAAATAATAATTTGGAAATATAATATTAAGACTTGTCTTTTTTTAAATAATAAATTAACATGATATAAGAGTTTATTGTAAGGGGAAATAATGCCCTTATAGCTCAGGGGTAGAGCACCACCATGGTAAGGTGGCGGTCGTCGGTTCAAATCCGATTGAGGGCTTTTATAGTCGGGAGTATTATTATGGGCAAGAAAAAGGGTAAAAGTGCTGTTGAGCTTATAGCTTTAGTATGTGAGGAGACAGGACTTAGAAATTATACAACTACTAAGAACAGACGTAATAAACAAGAAAAATTAGAATTAATGAAATATTGTCCAGTCCTCAGAAAGCATACTCTTCATAAAGAAGGTAAAATAAAATAACTGAAAGTAATAGGTCAGTAGTTCCAATGGTAGAACTGCGGTCTCCAAAACCGTATGCTGGGGGTTCGAGTCCCTCCTGACCTGTTGTTTGTATTGTTAAAGAGAGGCTTTTAAGTGTTTAAGTTTATTAAAGAAAGTATTTTAGAGCTTAAAAAGATAACATGGCCTAAGCACAATGAGGTGATAGGCAGCGGAAGGCAAGTTTTTTGGTTAGTTATTTTTATTTCCACCTTTTTGGGTATAGTAGATTATATTATGTATCTTGCTATAACTCATATATTTTAAGGAAGAATTATGTCCAGGGCCTGGTATGTATTACAGACTTTTTCTCAGTATGAAAAAAAAATAGAACAAGAGATAAAACTTTTGATTGGCGAAGGTGTTTTTGGGAGCAATGTTTTAGACGTTAAGGCGCCTATTGAAAGGGTAGAAGAGATCAGAAATGGTAAAAAACGGATAAGGGAAAGGAAGATTTGGCCGGGGTATATTCTTATTGAGTTAGATCTCCCTGAGCAAGAGTGGAAAAGCACGGTAGCTAATATTATTAAGATTCCAGGTGTTGTGAGTTTCGTTGGTACTAACAAGGAGCAAAAACCTCTTCCAATTAGTGATGAAGAAGTTAAAAGTGTTTTTATGCTTGCTGGTGAAATTAAGGCAGATAAATCCATTTTTATACTTTATGATTTTGAAGAAGGGGAGAGAGTGAGAATTAAGGGAGGACCTTTTGATTCCTTTGAAGGTGTTATTGGCTCTATTGATTATGAGAAAAAGAAGTTGAAAGTTGCAGTTCAAATTTTTGGGAGGTCAACTCCTGTTGAAGTTGATTTTCAGCACATAGAGAAAATTTAATAGTTATATATGATTAATGGGAGCTTAAAGGCGTTAGTACCATAAGGAGTTATTTATGTCTAAGTCTAAAAAAAAGAAGGAAATTGCTTGGGTTAAACTTCAAGTTCCAGCTGCTCAAGCTGCCCCAGGAGCTAAAATAGGCCAAGCACTTGGACCCCACGGTGTTAGTGGTCCTCAGTTTGTTAAGGAATTTAATGAAAGAACGGCTACGATGGAGCCTGGGATTGTTGTTCCTGTTGTTATTACTGTTTATAGTGATAAGAGTTTTTCATTTATCGTAAAGACTCCCCCAGCTTCAGTGTTAATTAAGAAAGCTGTTGGAATAGAGGCAGGTTCTAAAAAATCAAATACGGAAAAGGTTGGGACTATCTCAAAAGAAAAGGTAATGGAGATCGCAAGGCTCAAGATGCCTGATTTGAATGCAAAAACTGATCTGGCAGCATTTAAAATCATTGCAGGAAGTGCGCGTTCTATGGGTGTTGAGGTGGAGAAATAATGGCTAAGAGTGGAAAAAAATATATTCAGGCTTTATCTAAGATAGATAAGCTTAAATCTTACAGTATAGATGATGCTCTAGCTTTATTAAAAGAGATCAAATTTGTTAAGTTTGATGAGACTATAGATGTATCTATTAATCTTAATTTAAAGAAGAATCATACAGTTAGAGATACGGTTGTTTTGCCAAATCAGTTTATGAAAGAAAAGCGAATACTTGTTTTTGCAAAGGGTGATAAGGCTGAGGAAGCAAAGGAAGCTGGTGCTTCTTATGTTGGAGATGATGATCTTATTAATAAGGTCAAAGGTGGTTTTGGTGATTTTGATGTTGTTGTTGCTACGCCTGATATGATGAAGGATGTGGGAAAGCTTGGTCCCATTTTAGGTAAGCGAGGTTTAATGCCAAATCCTAAGACACAAACGATTACGAATGATTTAAAAGGCACATTAGCTAGTCTTAAGAAAGGTCGTACAGAGTTTCGGGCAAATAAAAATGGTGTGATTAATTTTTCTGTTGGCAAATCTTCTATGGATAACAAGAAGATAAAAGAAAATTATGATGAATTTATTAAAGAACTTCTTAAAAGACGGCCAAGTGATTTAAAAGGTACTTTTGTGGATAGTGTTTATGTTTCATCTACCATGGGGCCTTCTGTAAAGATTGATTTTGTTTAGGAGTTGAATTATGCATGCAAAGATAAGTCCTAAAAAGGTTGAAATGTTTAATTCTTTGGCAGAGTTTTTGGATGGCAAAGATAACATTTTTTTCCTAGATTACAGAGGATTAACAGTCGCAGAACTTACTGAATTGAGAAATAGAGTTGAAAATGAAAAGGGTGAATTAAAGGTTGTGAAGAACAACATAATGAAACGAGTTTTAAAAGGTAAGCATATGGATGGGCTTGATTCTTATCTTTTAGGCCCGACAGCTGTTGTGACTGCTGTTGATGAGGCTAACGTAATTGCAAAAATTTTTTATGAATTTGTTAAAACTAGTACTTTAAAGGTTAAGGGAGGCTTTGTTTTAGGGGAGGTTTATGATGAAGCCAGACTTAATGCATATAGTAAGCTTCCTACTAAGAAAGAAGCTATTTCTTTATTTATGAGTGTTCTGAAAGCACCAATTTCAAAACTTGTAAGAACTTTAAAGGCTTTGTCTGATTCTAAAATTTAATCAAAACAGTGTTAGTCTTAAATAAAGTGCATGCTATCACTGTTTAGAATAATATAAAGGAGTTAAGTTAATATGGCACTAAATAAAGAGGATATTTTAACATGGCTTGAAGGGGCCAAAACAACCGAAATTGTTGAGCTTATAACAGCTATTGAAGAAAAATTTGGAGTTACTGCTGCTACAGTTGCTGTTGCTGCTGGGCCTGGCGGTCCTTCTGCAGGTGGTGTTGAAGAGCAGACAGAATTTGATATAATGCTTATATCTTTTGGAGACAGTAAGATAAATGTCATTAAAGAAGTAAGAGCTATTACTGGACTTGGGCTAGGGGAAGCTAAGGCCTTAGTTGAAGCTGCTCCTAAGGCAATTAAGGAAGGTATTTCAAAGGCAGATGCTGAGGAAATAAAGAAGAAACTGGAAGCAGTTGGTGCAAAAGTTGAAATTAAATAAAACATTAGAAATAAGCCAGATTTATTATTCCACATGTCATTTTATGGGCATGTGGTTTATTATGTCTTAAAAGGAGTCTTTCAATGATAAAAAGAGTTCATCTGGGTCAAGGAAAGTCAGGAGAAATCTTAGATTTACCTAACCTAATAGAAATACAATTGAATTCTTATGAGAAATTTTTGCAACTTGAGAGATTAAGAAATAATGAACCTTTGCTTAATGAAGGCCTTGAATCTGTTTTTAGAGATGTTTTTCCTATAAAAAGCAGTAATGGTGAGGTTATGCTTGAATATGAAAAATATTATATTGAGTATGATTCTCTTAGTTTTACTGAAAAAGAATGCAAAAGAAAAGGGCAAAGTTACGAAGCTGTTTTAAAGATACGATTGAATTTGCAGTTTTTGACAACAGGAGAGATAAGACAGAAGGATGTCTATATGGGAACTATTCCCTTAATGACTGATAGAGGAACTTTTATCGTTAATGGTGCTGAGAGAGTAATTGTATCTCAGATTCACAGATCCCCTGGGGTTGTTTTTTACAAGGAAAAAGATTTATATTATGCTCGTATTATTCCTTACCGTGGTTCTTGGTTGGAATTTGAGATCGATTCAAAGAAAGAACACCTTTATGTTAAGATAGACAGAAAAAAGCGTATACTCGTTACTCTCTTTTTGAGGGCTTTAGGTCTTGGTACTAGAGAAAAAATTATTGAAACTTTTTATAAAATTAAAAAAATTGAGGTAAATGAGGATACTAAAAGAGAAATTACAGGGCAATATTTAGCAGTAAATATTGTTATAAAAGAAAACATGACTTATCGGGCAGGCGATAAGATAACTTTACAAGATATTGAAGATTTCTTGCAAAATGGAGTAAAAGAGATCAATCTTATTGATTTTGATGGATATGATAGTGTTCCTGGTAAACATTTCATTAGTTCTGATGTTATTTTAAATTGTTTCGAAAGAGAGGACGCCTATTTCTCTCTAAAGGATGGCTTTAAGGAGCTTTCAAGAGAATCCGTGATGCTTGCAGTTTATAATGTACTTTTACCTGGCGAGCCGATATCTATTGATAGTGCTGAGAATGACTTAAGGACGGTATTTTTTTCAGAAAAAAGATACGACTTAGGTCATGTAGGACGATATAAGCTTTCTAAAAAGTTTGGTCTTAATGATTTGACGACTTCAGTTCTTACTATCGTAGATATAGTTAATACGATATCACATCTTTTAAGAATATATGATGGTCATGATGTTCTTGATGATATTGATCATCTTGGAAATAGAAGAGTGCGTTCTGTTGGTGAGTTACTTACTAATATATATAAAGGGGCGATGTCAAGGGTAGAAAAAATAGCAAAGGATAGAATGTCTAATAAAGAAGTGTTTAATCTTAAGCCCCAAGAATTAATAAGTGTTAAGCCTATTGTTTCTGCTGTTAAAGAATTTTTTGCAACCAGCCAGCTTTCCCAATTCATGGATCAGGTTAATCCTTTAGCTGAATTGACTCATAAGAGACGTCTTAATGCTTTGGGTCCTGGGGGACTTTCAAGGGATCGTGCAGGTTTTGAAGTAAGGGATGTTCATTATACTCATTATGGTAGGATGTGCCCTATTGAGACCCCCGAAGGTCCAAATATTGGTCTTATTGTTTCCCTAGCTACTTATGCAAAGGTAAATGCTTATGGTTTCTTAGAAACTCCTTATAGAAAGGTGATTGATGGCAAGGTTACTGATGAAATTGAATATTTATCTGCAATTGATGAGGAGAGGAAATGCATTGCTCAGGCGAATGCTGCTGTTCATGCTGAAGGTAATTATATTGATGATTTAATTTCTGTTAGAGTATCTGGTGATTATACCACAATGGCCCCTAAGAATATCGATTACATGGATGTTTCGCCTAGGCAGTTGATTTCCGTTTCTTCGGCATTAATACCTTTTCTTGAACATAATGATGCGAACCGTGCTCTTATGGGTTCAAATATGCAACGTCAGGCAGTACCTTTATTATTTCCTCAGCCACCTATTGTTGGTACTGGTATGGAAAGAATAGTGGCTAAAGATTCTGGTGTTGTTGTTAAGGCAAAAAGAACAGGTACAGTTGTACTTGCAACTAATCAACAAATAATTATCAGACCGGATGATGCTATTGATGAAAATGATTTAGATAAATATGAGCTTGCGAAATATGAGAGAACAAATCAGGATACTTCTTTTAATCACTCAGTTTTAGTTAAAGAGGGGCAGATAGTTAATAAAGATGAAATAATAGCTGATGGCCCTGCTACTAGGTATGGAGAGTTGGCGCTTGGAAATAATTTATTGGTTGGCTTTATTCCTTGGAATGGATTTAATTATGAAGATGCTATCTTAATTTCTGAGAGAATTGTAAAAGAAGATCTTTACACTTCAATTCATATTAAAGAATTTAGTATTGAGGTAAGAGAAACTAAACTTGGGCCTGAGAAAGTTACGGCTGATATTCCCAATGTTAGTAGCAAGATATTAAATAAACTTGATGAGCATGGAATTGTACGAATAGGAACCTATGTAAAGCCGGGTGATATTTTGATTGGTAAAGTTACTCCAAAATCAGAAGGGGACATTACACCTGAATTTAAGCTTTTAACATCCATTTTTGGTGAGAAAGCAAAGGATGTTAAGAATAATTCACTCAAAGTGCCACATGGTACAGAAGGAACTGTAATTGATGTTCAAAGAATTACTAAGGATGATGTTGGTAATCTTCCACCTGGTGTTGATGAGATATTAAAAGTTTATATTGCCAAGAAACGGAAGCTTAAAGAAGGTGATAAAATGGCAGGAAGACATGGAAATAAGGGTGTCGTTGCAAAAATTCTTCCTGTTGAAGACATGCCATATCTTGCAGATGGAACTCCCCTTGATATATGTTTAAATCCTCTAGGTGTTCCTTCTCGTATGAATATTGGGCAATTAATGGAGTCTCAGCTTGGGCTTGCTGGTAAATACCTTGGTGAATATTATGATGTTCCTGTGTTTGAGTCTGCCACAAATGAATGCATTCAAGAAAGGTTAAAAAAAGCTGGATTTAATGAAACATCAAAAGCCATTTTATATGATGGATATACAGGAGAACCATTTGAAAATGAGGTAATGGTTGGAATTATATATATGCTTAAACTTCATCACCTTGTTGACGATAAGATGCATGCAAGGTCTACAGGGCCTTATTCACTTGTGTCTCAACAACCTTTAGGCGGAAAGGCGCAATTTGGTGGTCAGAGACTTGGAGAGATGGAGGTTTGGGCGCTTGAAGCCTATGGAGCTGCTCATACTCTTCAAGAGCTATTAACAGTAAAATCTGATGATATGTCAGGTAGGGTTAAGATATATGAAAATATTGTCAAAGGCATTCCTACCAATGTATCTGGAATTCCCGAATCTTTCAATGTTTTGATGCAAGAGTTAAGAGGTCTTGGGTTTGATTTATCAATTTATGATGATCAAGGCAATCAAATTCCTTTAACGGAAAAGGAAGAAGAATTAATTAATAAAACTTAGGTTTTGAGGGTTTTATGAAAGAGATAAAAGATTTTGAGAAGATAAGAATAAAGATAGCATCTCCTGATCAAATTAGGAGTTGGTCTTATGGAGAAGTTAAAAAATCTGAAACTATTAACTATAGAACTTTAAGGCCTGAGAAAGATGGTCTTTTCTGTGAAAGAATTTTTGGAACAACTAAAGAATGGGAATGTTATTGTGGAAAATTTAAGTCTATAAGGTATAAAGGCATTATCTGTGATCGTTGTAATGTTGAGGTAACTCATTTTAAAGTTAGACGTGAAAGGATGGGGCATATTGAGCTTTCAGCCCCTGTTGCACATATTTGGTATTATAAGTATATCCCTTCTAGGATTGGTCTTTTGCTTGATATTACGGCTTCCAATTTGAATTCTATTCTTTATTATGAAAAATATATTGTAATTGAGCCAGGCGATACCGATCTTAAGAGGATGCAACTTTTAAATGAAGATGAATATTCTGAAGCAAAAGAGAGATATGGTATGTCTTTTAGTGCTTCCATGGGTGCCGAGGCTATTAAAACTTTACTTGAAAATCTTGATCTTGATGAGCTTTCTTCTAAGCTTAGACTTCAAATGATTGACAAAGATGATAAAACTGATAAAAAACTCTTAAGACGGCTTGAAATTATTGAGAATTTTAAAGTTTCTGGGAATAAGCCAGAATGGATGATTATGGATGTTCTTCCTGTCATTCCTCCAGAAATTAGACCAATGGTACAGCTTGATGGCGGAAGATTTGCAACTTCGGATTTAATGATCTTTATAGAAGAGTAATAAATAGAAATAATCGATTAAGGAAACTTTTACTTCTTAATGCACCTGAAATCATTGTTAGAAATGAAAAGCGTATGTTACAAGAATCAGTTGATTCTCTTTTTGATAATTCACATAAGAGAAAAGTTGTTAAGGGTACATCCAATAGGCCACTCAAATCTCTTTCTGATGCATTAAAGGGCAAACAAGGTAGATTTAGACAAAATCTTCTTGGGAAGAGAGTTGATTATTCAGGTCGTTCTGTAATTGTTGTTGGTCCTGAACTTAAACTACATCAATGTGGCATTCCTGCAAAGATGGCACTTGAACTTTTTAAGCCATTTGTGATTAGAAAATTGATTGAGAGTGAGTCTGTATTTAATATTAAAAGAGCAAAAGGTTTAATTGAGCAAGAAGTGGATGAAGTATGGCAAATTTTAGATAATGTTATTAAAGAGCATCCTGTGCTTTTAAACCGAGCCCCAACACTTCACAGATTGGGAATACAAGCTTTTGAACCAGTACTGGTTGAAGGAAAGGCAATTAAACTTCATCCTCTTGTTTGTCATGCATATAATGCTGACTTTGATGGAGATCAAATGGCTGTGCATGTTCCTTTAACACCTGCAGCACAGGCTGAGAGTTGGACTTTAATGTTATCAACTAATAATTTATTAAATCCTGCAAATGGACACCCTATTGTATTTCCATCTCAAGATATAGTGTTGGGTCTTTATTATCTAACTATGAAAAGGAAAAATGTAGTTGGAGAAGGGCGTAAGTTTGTTAGTTTTAATCACGTTATTCTTGCAATTAATAATAAAAGTTTAGATTATAATGCACGAATTTATGTGAAAGTTGGTGCTGAATATATAGAAACTACTGCGGGACGTGTTGTATTTAATGAGGCTTTACCAGGAAAGATTGCATTTGTAAATAAAACTTTGAGCGATCATGAGTTGCAAAGTTTGATTTCTGAAGTTTATGTTGTGTATGGTTCTTCAATTGTAATTGAGATGTTAGATATTATTAAAGAGCTTGGATTTAAATATGCTACTAAGTTTGGATGTACAATAAGTATGAGTGATATTATTGTTCCTGAAGAAAAGAAGATGTATGTAGACAAGGCCAATAGGGAAATTGCAAAAATTCAAAATGATTATACTAAGGGTGTTATTACTGGAGAAGAGAGATACAATAACGTTGTATCAGTTTGGTCTAAAACAAATGAAGAACTTACCAATAAGATGATGCAAATTCTTAAACAGGATAAAGATGGCTTTAATGTGATTTATATGATGGCTGATTCTGGTGCGCGTGGGAGCAGAAATCAGATCAGGCAGCTTGCAGGAATGAGAGGGCTTATGGCTAAGACCTCTGGAGATATTATCGAGCTTCCAATTATTTCTAATTTTAAGGAAGGGTTATCTGTTATAGAATTCTTTATTTCTACAAATGGTGCAAGAAAAGGACTTGCAGATACAGCACTTAAAACGGCAGATGCCGGTTATTTAACTCGACGACTAGTAGATATTGCCCAAGATGTGGTTGTTAGAATAGAAGATTGTGGAACTATTAATGGTATTAAAGTTGAGGCTTTAAAGAATGGTGAAGAAATAGTTGAGCCTTTAAGAGAAAAAGCGGTTGGAAGTTATTCAATTGAAAGGATAAAAAGTCCTATTACGGGTGAGATTATTCTGGATGTAAATGAAGAAATTACAGAAAATAAGATAAAGTTATTGGAAACTGTTGGTATCGACAAGCTTGTGATTAGATCTGTTTTAACTTGTGAGGCTGAACATGGAGTTTGTCAGAAATGTTATGGGCGAGATTTTTCAAATAATAAACCTGTTAATATTGGAGAGGCTGTTGGAATAATAGCGGCCCAGTCAATAGGTCAGCCAGGAACCCAGCTTACCATGAGAACTTTCCACATTGGTGGAGTTGCACAAGCTGGAAGTGAGGATGATAGAATTACTTTTAAGAATGCTTTTATTCTTAATGGAATAGAAGGATTTAATGTCCAGATGAATGATGGTGGATTACTGTTTACAAGAAAAGGAATTTTAAAAATAATTAATGTTATTTATAAGAGAGATATTAAAGAAATCAAAGAACTTAAGGTTTCAGATTCACAAAAGGTAATTAAGGGAATGCCTTTATTTGTAAATAACAAGGGCATTGACGTAGTATCATCTCATATTGGTTATATTAGAATTAAAGATGACAATCTGATGATTGTTTCTGAAGAGCAAGAAATACCTTTAAAAGCTGGTACGAGACTTGAGATAAATGTGGGTGATTATGTCGAGACTGGACGTGTAATTGGGACATTTGATTCGTTTGCAGAACCAATTATTGCTGAAGTGAATGGAAAAGTTAAATTTAAAGATATCATTTTGGGAACAACGCTTAAAGAGGAAATCAATCTTGAAACGGGAAATATTGAAAAAAGAATTACGGATTAAGTTTTTGAGTCTCTTGATCCTAGGATTTTAATTATCAATGACAGGGGAGTTGAAATTTCATCTTATGTTCTTCCTGGAGATGCCTATCTTCAAGTTGAAGATGGACAAGATATTAATATAGGAGATGTTATTGCCAAGCTTTCTAAAGGGTCTGAAAAAACACAAGATATTACAGGAGGCCTTCCAAGGGTTAACGATTTATTTGAAACAAGAATTCCAAAGAATTTGACTGAGATGGCTAAAGTAAGTGGAGTTGTTCAGTTTAAAGCAATTCAAAAGGGTAAGAGACTTATCAATATTTTAGATGAGTATGGAGTTGAACATAAGCATTATATTCCTGCCGGGAAGCACCTTTTGGTTAGAGATGGAGATATTGTGAAAGCTGGAGATATGCTTTGCGATGGAAGAATTAATCCTCATGATGTTCTTGAGATTCTTGGTGGGATTAGCTTACAAGAGTTTTTATTAGCAGAGATTCAAGATGTTTATCGTAAGCAAGGTGTAAGTATTAATGATAAACATATTGGTGTGATCATTAAACAGATGATGAAAAAAGTTAAGATTGTATCTGTAGGTGATACTAATTTTGTTTACAATCAAAAAGTTGATAAACATACTTTTTATGAACAAAATAAAAGGGTCATTGAGCAAGGTGGTGAACCTGCAGTAGCAAGTCCAATTCTTATTGGAATCACAAAGGCATCTCTTAATATTGATTCATTTATTTCAGCTGCTTCTTTCCAAGAAACAACCAAGGTATTAACTGATGCTTCAATTGCAGGCAGTGTTGATGATCTGAAAGGCCTTAAGGAAAATGTCGTAATTGGGCATTTGATTCCTACCGGAACAGGTATGAATTTATACAAGAGGGTTAAGGTAAGAGAGAAGGCAAGCTTGGAAGCGTAACTTGAAAATAAATTATATATTTGATACCATTTATTGGTAAAATTAGGAAAAGGGAGCATAGATGCCTACAATCAATCAACTAATTAGGAAGCCAAGAAAGAGTCAAAAGGAAAAGACAGCATCTCCTGCGCTTCAAAATTGTCCTCAAAGAAGAGGAATTTGTACCCGTGTAATGACAGTTACACCTAAGAAGCCTAATTCAGCTTTAAGAAAGGTAGCTCGTGTTAGGCTTTCAAATGGATTTGAAGTAACAGCTTACATTCCAGGGATTGGTCATAATTTACAAGAGCACTCAGTGGTGTTAATTAGAGGTGGGCGAGTGAAAGATTTGCCAGGTGTTAGATACCATATTATCAGAGGAGCTAAGGATACTCTTGGTGTTAATAATCGTAAGCAAGGTCGTTCTAAGTATGGGACTAAGAAACCAAAAGTTTAAGGGGTATAAATTATATGTCAAGAAAGCGTAGAAAAATTAAAAAAAAAGTCTCTAAAGATTCTAAATATGATTCTAAAGTAATTGCTAAATTTGTAAATAGAATGATGTATGATGGCAAGAAATCTATCAGTGAAGCTATAGTTTATAATTCAATCGATATGCTTGCAGAAAAACTTGAAGAAGTTGATAAGGTTGCTGCTTTCAGTAAAGCTTTAGATAATGTTAAGCCACTTGTAGAGGTTAGAAGTAGAAGGGTTGGTGGTGCTACTTATCAGGTTCCAGTTGAGGTTAGAGAAGAGCGACGTGAAGCTTTGGCAATGAAATGGATTATTGCGGCTGCCAGAAAGGCAAGTGGAAAGTCAATGAAGGAAAAATTAGCCAATGAGCTTGCTAATTCTTATAATTCAACAGGTGCTGCTTTTAAAAAAAAGGAAGATACTCATAGGATGGCAGAGGCAAACAGAGCTTTTACGCATTACAGATGGTAAGATATTAAAAATCTGTTTTAATATCTTCTTGATGTTTTATACGCATTGAATTAAATTAATTAAGTACAATTTGAAGATGACAAATGGGGGATTTGTGTTATGTTATGGGGAATTATTTTATGTATTTGTATTCTTAGTTGTGAGGATTCTCAGGAGCAGGTTCCAGTATCTAAGACTATTTCCGTCATTGTCGATGGGGTTTTTGATGATAGAAGTTTTAATGAGGGTGCTTCTAAGGCAATGACTCAGATTAAAGAAGAGTTCAAAGTCAATGTTATTCAGAAAGAATCCACGGTTTTTAATTATCTGGCCAATATTGGGAGTTTGGAAGAAGGTGGTTCTAGTGTAATTTGGGGAATTGGTTTTAAATTCACAGATATTTTCTTACGAAAATCCCTTGAAAATCCTAATATTAATTATGCAATTATTGAGGGTTCTTATGCAGAAGATGCTAAATTTCCCCAAAATTTATTGAATGTAAATTTTAGATCGGAAGAAGGAGCATTTTTAGCTGGATATATAGCTGCCAAGTTATCTAAGACTGGTAAGATTGGATTTTTAGGTGGAATGGAAAGTGTAGTGATTAATGCATTCAAATATGGGTATGAGGCAGGTGCTAAATATGCAAAGAAAGATATTAAACTTAATTCTCAATATATAGGCTCATTTGCCGATCTTGCACTTGGGCGTTCAATGGCAAGGAATATGTATGCTTCTGGGGTTGACATTATATTTGTAGCAGCAGGACTTGCAGGCCTTGGGGTTATTGAGGTTGCAAAAGAACTTGGAGCAGGACATTATATTATTGGAGTTGATCAGGATTAATCATATCTTGCACCTGATAATGTTTTAACATCAGTTATTAAAAATGTTAGTAGTTCTATTTATGAAATAACAAAGAACTATTTGAATACAAATAATTTTGATGGCGGTAAAGTATTAGAATTTGGACTTAAAGAAGGAGCATTTGATTTTATTTTTAACGAGAATTTAAATTTAGATTTAATAAAAGACTCTGATTTCTTATCAGAAATTAAAGGTAAAATCATTAATAATGAGATTAGTATTCCCAAAGATAAAAAATCTTATGATATCTTTATTGTTAATCTGTTACATAAAAGCTAGTATAGTTGAGGAGGATTTATATATATGAAGAAGTTTATGTTATTTTTTTTCGTTATGTTAACTTTTTTAGAATGCAATAAAGAGTCTGCCTCTGAGTCTTTAAAAAAACCCATAGTTTCTTTAATAGTGGATGGAACTTTTGATGACAAGTCATTTGGCGAGGATGCTTGGCGTGGTGCTCAAATGTTGGGCGAAGATTTTGGAGTTGAGATTGTTGGAAAAGCTTCAACAAGTGCTGCTTATATAAGTGATTTAGAAGATCTGAAAGATAAAGGTTCTGGCATTATCTGGGGAATTGGTTTTAAACTGCAAGAGGCCACTGAGCAGGCGGCTATTCTTAATAAAAATATCAATTATGGAGCCGTTGATGTTACTTATGAAGATAACGTAAGTCTCCCTGATAATTTGCTTGGCCTCTCATTTAAAGTTGAAGAGGCTTCATTTTTAGCTGGGTATATAGCTGCCAAGTTATCTAAGACTGGTAAGATTGGATTTTTAGGTGGAATGGAAAGTGTAGTGATTAATGCATTCAAATATGGGTATGAGGCAGGTGCTAAATATGCAAAGAAAGATATTAAACTTAATTCTCAATATATGGGTTCATTTATGGATATCTCTTTGGCAAGGACTATGTCTTTGAAGATGTATTCAGATGGGGTTGACATTATATTTGTAGCAGCAGGACTTGCAGGCCTTGGGGTTATTGAGGTTGCAAAAGAACTTGGAGCAGGACATTATATTATTGGAGTTGATCAGGATCAATCATATCTTGCACCTGATAATGTTTTAACATCAGTTATTAAAAATGTTAGTAGTTCTATTTATGAAATAACAAAGAACTATTTGAATACAAATAATTTTGATGGCGGTAAAGTATTAGAATTTGGACTTAAAGAAGCTGCTGTGAGTGTTGTTAAGAATGGTGTTAAAATTGATGATGACATGAGAATTAAACTTGAGACTATAGAAGATGAGATAGTTAATGGAAATATTTCAATTCCAAGTAATCTTGATGAATATAATAAATTTTTAGATACTCATAATTTATTAGATTAAATACTGATTTAAGGAGAGGCAATTCGTTAACATTTATTTTTTAGATTTACCTTTAATTTAGACAAGGTAAATTTTGATGTTCATAATGAATTTTATTTTGATTGATGTATGTTCCACAGTATTTTGGTCTTATCATTTAAAAACGTTTAAATTCATTTATGGTGGAGAGGATATTGCTGTGTTAAAAAATTTATATTTTGTAATTTTTTTTGTTTTGTTATTTATGTCTTGTGTATCTTCAAAAAAAGTTTCTTCTATTGGTCTTAATAATCAAATTATTATGGGGATTATGGCCCCGGGTAGTTTTGATGATAAAGGATATCTGCAAAACGCTATTGAGGGTGTTGCAGATATAAGAGATAAATTTGGAATCAAACTTATTTCAAAAGTTTTAACACTTAAGCCTACTGAAGAAAATAGACTTAAAACGATTAATGAAGTATGGACAGAAGATGTTAAATCTTTGCAAAAAGAAGGCGTGAATTTTATTTGGTTTATTAGCGCTGCTCTTTCAGATATTGCAATAACATTGGCGCATACAAATCCAAATGTTTATTATGGAATTATAGATCCTTTTAATTATAATAACGTTTCGCTTCCTAAAAATTTTATAGCTATTAATTTTAGATCTGAGGAAGGAGCATTTTTAGTTGGATATATGGCCGCTAAGATGAGTAAGAGTAATAAACTTGGATTTATGTCTGGTCATTATCTTAAATATATTGAGAGATTTCTAGTTGGATTTAGAGCAGGTGCTTTTTATGCGAATCCTAAGACGAAAGTAATTGTTAAGAGAGTTTTAGATGGAAGTGGTGCCGATGTTGGTAAATCTTGTGCTGAGTATATGTATGTTAATGATGGTGTCGATATTATTTTTCCTGTATTAGTGGGTCATACTGCTTTTGGTGTGTTTGATGCTGTAAAGGAGCTTGGTGTAGGTCATTATGTCATTGGGGTTAATAAAAATCAGGCACATCTTGCACCTGGGAGGGTTCTGACTTCTGTGATTAAAGATGTTGGTAAAGTAATATATGAGCTTTCATCGGACGTTATAGATAAACACAAGTTTGATGGTGCTAAAATTATAGAGAAAGGATTAAAAGACGGAACCATAGATATTGTTAAAGATCCTAGCATTATTGGTAATGAGCTAGTTGATGAAATTACAAAGATTCAGACTGAAATAGTTAATGGAACGCTCATTGTACCTTCTACAAATCATGAATTTGATTTATTTAAGGCAAGGTTATAAACTTATGTATTAGAGTGGTTTGAAGAGAGATATATGTGAAAAATTTATTTTTAATTTTATGTATTTTTTGTTTTTCATGTTCTGATTCTTCTAAAGTTGATGGTGTGTCTGTTAGAGTTGCTGTTCTAGTTGATGGAGTATTTGAGGATGAATCTTTTCATAAGAGTGTGTGGAGTGGTGCTCAAAGAATAGAAAAAGAATTCGGATTGAAAATATTTATGAAGGAATCTAATGAAAAATTTCATTTAACCGATCTTGAGTCATTAAATAACGATGGTTTCAATTTTATTTGGTTCATTGGATATACATTTAGTGATCTTGCTATGGCTACTGCTTTGAAAAATCCGAATATTAAATATGCAATTATTGATCCTGTTTATGATAGTGATTTAGTTATTCCTAGAAACTTATCAGCCATAACTTTTAGAGCTGAAGAAGTAGCATTTTTGGTAGGCTATATTGCAGCTAAGCTATCTAAGACGGGTAAAATTGGATTTTTGGGTGGAATTGATAATGTTACTATTAATACATTTAATTATGGATATAAAGCAGGTGCTATTTATGCTAATATGTTCACTAGTATTGATAACAAATATATCGGTAGTTTTTTTGATACCGATTCTGGAAGGAATATGGCAAATGAAATGTACGCAAATGGTGTAGACGTTATTTATCATGTTGCGGGTTTGTCTGGGATTGGAGTTATTGAGGCTGCCAAGGATCTTGGAGATGGATATTATGTTATTGGAGTTGATAGGGATCAATCACATCTTGCACCTGATAATGTTATTACATCTTCAGTTAAAGATATCGGACGTGTTTTGCATATTATAATTTCTAATTATTTAAAAACAAATATTTTTGAAGGTGGAGAGATATTGAATTATGGATTAAGGGAAAGCTTTTTAGATTTTGTTAAAAACCCT
This sequence comes from Borrelia tillae, assembly GCF_055693965.1. NCBI lineage: Bacteria > Pseudomonadati > Spirochaetota > Spirochaetia > Spirochaetales > Borreliaceae > Borrelia > Borrelia tillae. The sequence goes on along the minus strand of NZ_CM146346.1, from coordinate 389,102 downwards.
AAAATGATTTCTTTTAAACTTGAAAAAGAATTGGAAGAAATTTATGAAAAGATAATTAATGGAAAACTTATTATTCCAAATAATGAGAAGGCTTATAATAAGTTTTTAAAGAATATTTTTTGATTAATGTGAATAATTTTTGAAAAATATTTGCATATCTTTTAAATATTGTCATGCTTGGGTTTTATATTTGAGCTTTTTAGTTTTGAGTTATTAGTCTATTTTTGTAATAGTTGATATTTTGCTTAACTTTTAAATTATTTTTAATATCAAAATTTTTAGTTGTAAATCTTATTTTGTTGTTATTATAATGTATAATAAATAGGAGTCGATTAGATATTTGTTTTTCAGAGGTTTAAGCATTGAATAAGAGTATATTTCCCAAAATTTACTATTATGATCAAGATTTTATTGATATTTATAATAAGAGTCTTTCTTGGATTCAGGATAAAATTGTTTTTTCTCAAGCTTTAGAGAAGGGTAGAAAAGATAAGAACTATTACTCTGAAAATCTTGGGTTTATAAATCAGTTGCAAGCTTGTCTTTCAAGTTTTTTTCTTGTTTATAGTAATGGGGAGTATTCTCCCACATCTACTATAGATAAGTTTTATGAACTTCAAGAGGCATCTGGTGCAATTAGATCGCGTTATGACCATGATAATAACGTTATTTATATAGAAGGGAATGACGATAATATTGGGTTGCCAATTTTTGCTTGGGTTGAATATAATTTATATCATAAAACAGGCAATAAGAGGCGTATTGGTGATATTTTACCAGTTCTTGACAAGTATTATAAATGGATAGAGGGGAAATTTTTAAAACCAAATGGCCTCTATTCAATTGATATGAATAAGGTGTTTTATAAAGATTCCCCCAGAAAAAATGTTTATTATCCTATAGATTTTAATTCATTTCAGGTGCATAGTGCATATTGTATTGCAAAATTAGCAGACATATTAAATGATAAAAGTTTATCCCTTGAATATAAAAAAAGGTTTTTTTCTCTTAAAGCTAAAATTAATGCATTAATGTGGGATGAAAAAGATGGATTTTATTATGATCTTGATATTAATGAAAACATTATTAATTGTAAGACCATAGTAGGATTTTTACCACTTCTCTCTGAAATTCCAAGTGAGGACAGAATAGAGAGAATGGTTTTTTATTTAAAGAGCCATGAACATTTTGGCACACCAAATCCTTTTCCCACTCTTTCGGTTAATGAGCCTGAATTTAATATGGATGGTAATGGATATTATGGTTCTGTTTATACTTATATGAATTTTTTTGTTATCAAAGGACTGGAATATTGTAGACGTGCAAATATTGCAAGAGAATTTACTATCAGACATTTGTATTATATATTAGATACTCTATTGCCTGATGGTAAGGTTAAGGGACATGTTTGGGAAGCTTATAAGCCAATGAAAGAGGGACCTGCATATTTAAATGTCGAGAAAAAAATTCTTCCAGAAAAAGATGTTATTTGTTATCTTTCACTTTTCAGTATTAGTCTGATGATAGAAAATATTATCGGCCTTACAATTAGTTTGCCAGATAAAACGGTTTATTGGAATATTCCTGCGCTTGAGATTATGGGAATAGAGAGTCTATCACTTAAGAAGAACCAAACTACAATTATATGCAATAAGGGTAAGAGAGGCTGGGAGATCAAAATGGAATCCGAAAAACTCTATTATTTTACAATAAATATATTAAATAAGAAAGAAAAGACTCTGCCTATACCTTCAGGTAGATGTTCAATGCTTTTAGATAAGCTTTGATTAATAGGTTGGCTATAAACATTTATTCAAAATTAAAATCGTGGAGATATTGGTATTATGATAGATGTTGTGTTTTTAAAAACCTTGCTTAAAGAGAAGAGATATTCTGATATAAAGGAAGAGCTTTTAAAATACGATGCCTTTGATATTAGTGAAGCTTTAAAGAAACTTAGTGGTTCTGATTTGATTTTGATTTATAGATTTTTACCTAAGAAAGTTGCTGTTGAAGCTTTTTCTAATTTTGATCAAGTTACAAAAAATAAATTAGCTAATTCTTTTACAAACAAAGAAATAAGAGAAATGGTAGATGAATTAAATCTTGATGATGTTATTGATCTTTTAGAAGAAGTTCCAGCAAATGTCGTGCAAAGATTTTTAGCAAGTTCTACTGAGGAAAATAGAGAGATCATTAATAAATTTTTATCTTATAGTGATGCCTCTGCTGGTTCAATTGTAACAATAGAATATATTGAACTTAAAGATTATTTTAGTGTTGGAGAAGCCCTTGATTATATTAGAAAATTTGCAAAAACAAAAGAGGACATTTATACCTATTATATTACAGATGAAGAAAAGCGGTTAAAAGGCGTTATCAAGATTGAAGATTTAATGTTATCTAGTGATGATGTTATTATTTCTGCAATAATGAAGAGTAGTGGATTTTATATTGTAAAAGTTAGCGATGAAAAAGAAGATGTTGCGCTACTCTTTCAAAATCATGATATCTCCAGTGTTCCTGTTGTTGACAATGAAGGTCGAATGATAGGGGTCATTATTATTGATGATATTCTTGAAGTTATTCAAAATTTAAATACTGAAGATTTTCAGATAACGGCAGCGGTTACTCCTTTGGGTAGGTCTTATCTTGATACTTCTATTTTTGACATGACAAAGAATAGAATCATTTGGCTTTTAGTGCTCATGATATCTTCTACATTGACTGCTACAATAATTACTAAGTATCAGAATTTGGTGTTATCTTTAGTCATTCTAACGAGTTTTATTCCACTTTTAATGGATACTTCGGGTAATGCCGGTTCACAAGCATCTGCATTAATCATTCGAGAACTTGCTCTTGGAACTCTTAAAGTAAGAGATTTTTTTAAGGTGTTACTTAAAGAAGTATGTGTGAGTATTTTAGTTGGCTTAATTCTTGCTAGTATTAATTTTTTAAGAATTATATTTTTTGTAATACCTGAGCATAGTGATAGGTTAAAAATAGCTTTTGTTGTTTCTGCGTGTTTGATGATAGGATTAATGGTTGCGAAAATATTGGGAGGTCTTTTGCCCATTTTGGCTAAGTTTATAAAAATCGATCCTGCATTAATGGCCGGACCGTTAATTACTACTATAGCTGATGTTGTTACTTTAGTTGCTTATTTTAATATAGCGAAACTGGTATTAACTAATTATTTTTAAATTTAATTTTTAGTGATTTTAAGTGAATTTCAAATAAAATTAGACTGGAGGAGGGAGATTATGAGTGATTGTATTTTTTGCAAAATAGTTAACCATGAGGTGTCGTGTTATAAAATTTATGAGGATGATTTAGTGTTTGCTTTTCTTGATATTAATCCTTTGAATGTTGGTCATACACTTGTTATTCCAAAACAACATAGTATTGATGCTTTAGATATGAGTGATGAATTTAATGGACAAATATTGAAAGTTTGCAAGAGAGTAGCTCTTTCTTTGAGAAAATTGGACTTAAATATTTGCAGTGGAATTAATATTTATAGTGCAATTGGTCCTGATGCCGGGCAGGTTATTTTTCATACTCATTTTCATATAGTGCCAAGGTTTCAGGGAGATAATTTTGGATTTAAGCGAGGTAGTAACATTGAGCTTTCAGGAGATGAATTTTTAGATTTATCTAAAAAGATAATTCAAAATATGAAGAATTTTTCTTAAGAGAAGTCTTGAAATGAGTTTTTAAGAAAAATTTTTGTATAAACAGATTTTTACCCTTTTTAAAGGTTTAAGGATATATTAAGTTTTCTTCTTTTATGTTTGCTAGTATTTTTAAATAATTATTAGATTCATATTTTGCCATGGTTAGATTGTGATCTTGGTAATTACCACATTCTTTTTCAGTTGCTCCTATGACATCTCCTTGGAAATTTTCAAGTTCATGAAAAACCCATGATATTAAATCAATGAGATCTTTGCTATCATAATTTCCAACAAGAATTAAATAAAATCCAGTTCTGCATCCCATTGGTCCAAAATACAATACTTTATCGCCCCAGACCTTATTATTTCTCAAAAGCGATGCTCCTATATGTTCAATTGTATGTATTTCTGCATTATTAATTACTGGTTCTTTGCCAGGGGCTTTCATCCTAATATCCACAGTAGTAAGTGTTACATGATCAAATGTATCTTTCCTTGAAATATATATTCCAGGTCTTAATTTTGTGTGATCAATTGTAAAGCTTGGTATTTTATGCATGCTTAAACTCCTTTTTTATTTTATCTACAAAATCTAATTTTTCCCATTCCAATTCATTTTTTCCAAAATGCCCGTATGTACATGTCTTTGAGTAAATGGGGTCTCTTAACTTTAATTTTTTAATTATTCCATTGGGAGTTAGATCAAAGTTATTGAGAATAAAGTTTAATATTTTTTTTTCATACTCATTGTCATTTATCCCTGTAGTTATCTTAATAGATATTGGCTCAGGGATTCCAATGGCATATGCAAGTTGCATTTCAAATTCTTTAGAAATTCCTGCAGCTACCATATTTTTAGCAATGTATCTTGCCATGTAAGCAGCTGATCTGTCTACCTTAGTAGCATCTTTGCCACTATAAGCTCCACCACCATGCCTTGCAAATCCACCATAGCTGTCAGCAATTATTTTTCTTCCTGTAAGACCTGTGTCCCCAGCCGGCCCCCCAATTACAAAGTTACCTGAGGGATTAATATAGTATTTAATATCTTGTTCAAGCATTGATTTGCTCTTAAGAGTAGGTTTAATAATTTTTTCAATAATTGTTTGCTTTAGGAATTCTTGAGATATACCAGGGTCATGTTGATGAGATACAACAATGGTATTGACTTTAAGAGGGTTTTTATTAGAGTCATATTCAATGGTGACTTGGGATTTCGCATCGGGTCGTAACCATTGAAGTTCCCCTGATTTTCTGAGCTTGCTAGCTTTTTGCAGAATCAAGTTAGATAATTCGTATGCAATGGGTAAAAAATTGTCAGTTTCATTGCATGCATAACCAAAGATTATTCCTTGATCACCCGCCCCTATATTATTTGTATTTTTTTTCTCAACTGCATTTGTAATGTCAATTGATTGAGTACCAGTAGTATCAATTATTGTGGCAGATTTATAATCAAGCCCATACTCGATATTTGTGTATCCAATATTTTTAATTGTTTGTTTTGCAATTTCCTTTAGGTCTATATCTTTTTTTGCCTTGCTGGTTATTTCTCCTGCTATTATTATTAAGTTTTGCGCTACTAAGGTTTCACATGCTACCTTTGCCGTTTTATCTCTTTTGAGTATTTCATCAAGTATAGCATCAGAGATTTGATCCGCTATTTTATCAGGATGTCCTTCTGATACAGCTTCAGATGTTGATGTTAGATTATTATTGAGCATATTTATTACCTTTATATTATATGAGTTTAATGAGTTCTTTTACCATTTTGGCTGAATTTATTGAGGCATCTTGTAAGAATGTATTGAAGTCTATGTGGTTGTCTTTGATGCTTGGTAGATCAGATATAGAACGAGTAATTATAAAAGGTATTTTAAATGTATATGCTACTTGGGCAATAGCGGCACTCTCCATTTCTACGGCTAAAGCATCTGTAAAATTGTTTCTTATGTTTTCTAGTTGTTTATCATTTTCAATAAATTGATCACCTGTCAGTATTAGGCCAATATGAACATTAACATTTTGAAGGTTATCTTTTATGATATTGACAATTTTTGTCAATAAAGTTTCATCTGCGTTAAATTTTTGTGGAAAACCTGGTATTTGTCCTATTTTATGTCCAAATTTAGTTAAATTAAAATCATGAAATGCTGTTTGTGATGATACTATGATATCTTTTATTTTAAGATTTGCGAATTCACTAATTCCACCTGCGGTTCCTGAATTGATTATAAGACTGATTTTATATCTTGATATAATATAGCTATTCCACATAGCAGCATTTACTTTACCAATACCAGTGGTTAAAGATATGACTTCATGGTTTGCGATTTTTCCTCTATAAATTTTTTTTTCACCCGAGTAATCATCTAATATGATTTCTTCTTTGTTTTCTATAATTTTGTTTATTTCTATTGCCTCTTCATTCATTGCCGATGTTATTAAAATCATATTTTGCTCCTATTTTATATTTCTTTTAATCCATATTTATTTAATATGAATTCTATTTCATCTTGTCTTAATATTTTTTTTATTCCTGTTGCTGTGTTAGGTATAGACTTGACATAAGTTTGTTCTTCGCTAGGAGGTATAATTTTACCATCTTTTATTATGTATTTTACATATGGAACATTAATGTTCATTATATTAGTTTTCATGATTTTAGCAATTGAATTATCGTTAAGTTCAACAATAAAACCTATGGGGCATTGAGATAGTACTTTAATTATCAATTTTAAAACTCTTTTATCAAATTTCTTATCAGCATCTTTTATAAGCTCAATAAGAGATGCCCCAGAGTTTAAGGCCCCTTTGTATGTTCGATCTAAGAGTATTGCACTGTATGAGCTAGTCGCACCTATTATATTGGCTTCAATATTTATCTTTTCACTTTTAAGTTTGTTAGGATATCCTGATCCATCTAAATTTTCTTTGTGAGTTAGTATTGCCAAACAAATAGAATGTGAGAAATTAGTACTTGAGATTATTTTGTGGCTAAGGATTGGATATTTCTTTATTACTTCAAATTCTTCATCGCTTAATTTTTCTTTTTTTTCACTTATCTGCAAAGGAATAAATAGGAAACCGATTTTGTGCAGAAGTGCTGTTGTACAAAGTTCAACCGTTTTATGGTTGTTTAAGTTCATTTCATGTCCAAGTGCTACGGTTAGTATTGCGGTGTTTATTGAATGGACAATATGATAGTCAGATAAAAGCTTAGGTAGTTTTGTGTATTTAATAAATGTTTGTTGATTTTTTTTGTAAAATTCCATTACCTTTTTGACAGTTGGTAGAACATCCTGGTAATAAATTTTTTTGTTCTTTTTGCAAGTTTCATATATTTCTTCTAGGTTGCTTATTAGTATATGGTAGTGAGCAATTGATTCTTCATCGTATTCTACTTGGATAAATTTATTTGTTTCTTGTGTTAACATCTCATTGAAAAAGGTTTGTTCTTTTTTGAGTTCATTTGTAAGTCCCCATTTTTCAATGAGATCAAAATTTGCAGATTGTAGAAGTGAGTTTACGGGCCATACTAGGAAGTCTTTGTCTATTACGTATGAAAAATTTTTTATATCTTTATTTAGATTATCAAAATTTTGCATTTTCCTCCTTGACTTCAGACTTAATAATAAGCATGTAGTATTATTTATTTTATTAATTGTATATCTATTATAGTATAATACTACATGTATATATTAAACGTATATATACCAATTCAAAATTAAACTTTATTATAAGAGATTTTTGATGATTGATAGAATACTTTTGATCTTTAATATCATATTTTTGGGCGTTTTTTTATACTTTTTGTATTTATTAGAAATTTTAAAATTTTCGAATTTTTTAGAATTTATTGTTTTAAATTTCTATATTATTTTATTTTTTATTATATTTGTATTTATTTTTAATTTTATTTATTATAGGTTTCTATATTCAAGATTATATTTTATATTTAATGGTATAGAAGATACTTATACTTTTTTAAAGCTTAAGATGATCCGCAAGACGCTTAAAAATGTATTTGATATTTCTATTCTTTTGAAGATAATTTTAATTAAACAAGATAAGAAAAGTCTTAATGAGATTTATTTTTATTTGAAAGATACTAAAATGAGTAATAAGACAATTATAGAACTTTATTCTATATGTATTAGTTTTAGAGAAAAAGAAAAAGCTTCTGATTTGATTGTGAATCATGGGGATAGTAAAAATAAATGGATAAGATATTGTGTGGCACTTAATGATATTGCCAATAGAGGAGATGAAAACTTATATAACGAAGTAAAATTTTTAGAAAAGTATTTTTTAAAAAGAGATTCGATTTTTACAATTTATTTCTATTATATTTTAAAAAAATCGAATCTAGAGTATCGCTTTGTTGAAGATAATAGACTTAAGATTAGAGATAAATATTTTAAATATAGAAACCGGCTTAATGTTAAGCACACAAGGTTACTAAATACAAACTTATTTTTTGTAGTGTTTTACTACATTTATGATATTTCAAAAAAAGATATTTTTTATTAGAGGGGTTATATTTTTGAATATAAGAGTTAGGTATGCGCCTTCTCCTACTGGTCTACAGCATATTGGAGGCATTAGAACAGCTTTATTTAATTATTTTTTTGCCCGGTCTTGTGGCGGTAAATTTTTGCTTAGAATAGAAGATACGGATTAGACTAGATATTTTAAAGAAGCAGAAGAGGATCTCTATCAAAGCTTAAATTGGCTTGGTATTGATTTTGATGAAGGACCTACTTGTGGCGGTCCTTATGCACCGTATGTTCAGTCACAAAGAACAGAAATATATCAGAAATATGCTAAAAAGTTAATTGAGTTGGGGAATGCTTATTATTGTTATTGTACACCTGAGAGACTAGAGAGGATTAGAAAAATTCAAGCTGTTAATAAGATGGCCACAGGTTATGATAGACATTGCAGAAATTTGAGTGAAAATGAGATTTCAGTAGCTTTAAATTTAGGAATCAAGCCTGTTATTAGGTTTAAGATACCTCTTGATGGGGAGACTTGTTTTAATGATATCTTACTTGACAAAGTTACATGGGCAAATAAGGATATTAATCCTGATCCTATTATTCTTAAATCGGATGGACTGCCAACTTATCACCTTGCAAATGTTATTGATGATCATTTAATGGAAGTTTCACATGTATTAAGAGCTCAAGAATGGGTTTCCTCAGGGCCTTTGCATGTGCTTCTTTATAATGCTTTTGGATGGGATCCCCCTGTTTATTGTCATCTTCCGATGGTAATGGGAAGTGATGGGCAGAAGCTCAGCAAGAGACATGGTGCTACGGCTTTAAAACAATTTATTGATGATGGATATCTGCCGGAAGCTATTATTAATTATATTACCTTGCTTGGTTGGTCTTATGATGATAAAAGTGAATTTTTTACAAAAAATGAACTTCAGAGATTATTTTCTATTAAGAGAATTAATAAATCTCATGCGATTTTTGACTATAATAAATTAGATTTTTTTAATAGCCATTATATCAGGGCTAAGAGGGATGATGAATTAGCCAAGCTTTTAATTCCATTCTTGCAAAAGGCAGGCTACATTAAAGGGGATATTAGTTCTTATGATGAGCAGAAATTAATGCTTTTAATTCCCCTAATAAAACCAAGAATTAGAAAACTTAGCGAAGCTGTAGCTATGCTTAAGTTTTTTTATGAGGATATTAAAACTTGGAACTTAAATGAATTTTTGGATAAGAAAAAAACAGCAGGTGATATCTATTTACTTTTAGAAAAAATTAAACCAGTGTTAGAAGGATTCGAGACAAGGATGTTGCATGAGAATGAAAAAATTTTTTATGATTTTGCTAAAGCGAATAACTTAAAAGTAGGAGAAGTGCTTTTGCCCATTAGAATTGCAGCTCTTGGGAGTAAGGTGTCACCCCCTCTTTTTGATTCTTTGCAGTTACTTGGTAAGGTTAAGGTTTTTGATAGAATAAATTTAGCGCAGCAATTTTTGAAAAATATGTATGATAAATAAGTTTGTAAGGTGTTTAATATGATTAGAATAGAAGATATTATTTCGCTTGCTAAGAGGAAAGGTTTTGTATTTCAATCTTCAGAGATTTATGGGGGACTTTCAGGTGTGTGGGATTATGGACCTTTGGGCATTGAGCTTAAGAAGAATATAGAAAAAGAATGGTGGAAAAATATGGTTTACTTGCATGAAAGTGTAGTAGGTTTAGATAGTTCTATTTTAATGAGGCCTGAAGTTTGGACTGCCTCAGGGCATGTTGATAATTTTTTAGATTTGTTGGTTGATTGCAAAAACTGTAAGAGTAGATTTAGAACAGATTCTATTGATTTATCTAAGGGTTGTCTTAATTGTAATTCTGTAGGTACATTGACAACACCTAGAAGTTTTAATTTAATGTTTAAGACTAGTATTGGAGCTGTTGAAGATAGTGCTAGTGAAGTTTATTTAAGGCCAGAGACTGCTCAAGGTATTTTTGTTAATTTTCGTAATGTGTTGGATTCCACAAGACTTAAAGTTCCTTTTGGAATAGCTCAGGTTGGTAAGGCATTTAGAAATGAAATAGTAGCAAAAAATTTTATATTTAGGACTTGCGAATTTGAACAGATGGAAATGCAATTTTTTGTGCACCCCTTACAGATGAATGATTGGTATTATTATTGGAAGCAAAAAAGGATGAATTTTTTTATTGAAACTCTTGGAATAAAAGTTGATAATCTTAAATTTAAAGAACATGATGAGAATGAACTTGCGCATTATGCAAAAGCCGCAGTTGATATTGAATATAAATTTCCATTTGGTTTTCAAGAAATTGAAGGAATTCATAATAGGGGTGATTATGATTTGTCTCAGCATGCTAAATTTTGTGGTAAACCTAAATTATTTGAGTATCATGACTTAATAAGCGGTGAGAAGTATGTTCCATATGTTATTGAAACATCTCTTGGACTTACAAGAAGTGTTTTAATGACTTTATGTGATGCCTATTCTTGTGAAGAGCTTGAAGGAGGGGATAAGCGTATAGTTCTACGTTTACATCCTAAACTTTCTCCTTATAAGGCGGCAATATTACCTCTTGTCAAGAAAGATGGATTACCCGAGATTGCTAGGAAAATATTCATGCAGTTTAGCGATGATTTCTATATGTTTTATGATGAGAATGGCACAATAGGCAAGCGTTACAGACGTCAAGATGAGATTGGCACTCCTTATTGTGTAACAATAGATTATGATACTGTTAAAGATAAAACGGTTACTTTAAGAGATAGAGATGCTATGACTCAAATTAGGATTCCTATTGATGATTTGTATTCATATATTAGAACTGAAATGTTAAATTATAAGGGAGTTGTAAATACATGAATATTGCCTTGGGCATTTTACAGAAGAGGGGATTTTTAAAGCAATGTACAAATTTTGAATCCTTAAGCACATTGATGGATAGGGAAAAGATAACTTTTTATGTTGGCGTTGATGCTACTTCTACTTCTTTGCATATTGGACATTTAATTCCCTTTATGGCAATGGTACATCTTCAAAGGCAAGGTCATATTCCGATTGCTTTAATTGGTGGTGGTACTACAAAGATAGGGGATCCTTCAGGCAAGGATACAATGAGAAAGATTCTGTCAAAAGAGGATGTAGAGGAGAATGTTAAGGCAATAAGAGAACAGTTGGTTAAAATAATAGATTTTAGTTATGGATATATTCTTGATAATGCAGAGTGGATTAATGATATTAATTATATTGAGTTTTTAAGAGATATTGGTATCTATTTTTCTGTTAATCGTATGTTAAGTTTTGAAACATATAAGAGAAGGGTAAAGGAGGGTCTTTCGTTTATTGAGTTTAATTATCAACTTTTGCAATCATATGATTTTTATATGTTAAATCAAATGAAGAATTGTAAACTTCAAATCGGTGGTGATGATCAATGGGGAAACATTGTCTCAGGGGTTGATTTGGTTAGAAAAAAATCAGGAACAGAGGTATTTGGACTTACATTACCTCTTATTACAAGGAGCGATGGTAAAAAGATGGGCAAATCAGAGAAGGGTGCAGTTATCTCGATTCCAGACTTTACAGTGTTTATGATTTTTATCAATATTTTAGAAATGTTCCAGATTTGGATGTCAGGAACTTTTTATATTTATTTACTTTTTTGGAAGATGATGAGATAGAACGTATTGCAAGTGTTCAAGGGCATTTGCTCAATGATGCAAAAGAGATTTTGGCGTTTGAAATAACAAAGATTGTTCATGGGAAAGATGCAGCTTTAAAGGCAGCTGCAGGGGCCAAGGTGGCATTTAAAGGAGGTGAAGGTGATAGAACTTGTGTGCCTTTCTTTAAATTGGAGCCAACTGATTTAGAAGGAGGTATTTTATTAGTGGATTTAATGCTTCTTTCAAAAGTTGTACCTAGCAAGTCAGAAGCCCGACGACTTATTAATTCTAGTGGGGTTTATGTAGATAGAGTAAGGGTAAAAGGGCAAGACTATTATCTTGACAAGGATGCTTTTATCAATGGTGAGGTTGAGCTTAGAATTGGTAAGAAAAAGGTTATGAGAATTATTTTATAGTTGGTATTTCATGTATGACAGGAGAGCTTTAAATAATTTATTTTTTAAATCATTTTTGTTATACATGAAACATAAGCATCTTGTTTTTACTGAAGAGCATATTTTTCACAGTTTAATTAGTAACGAAAAAATCAGAGAGTTGCTTAGCTTATGCACACTTGATTTTTATACTTTTGATAAAATTTTGGAATCATTTTTTAAACAGTTGCCTTTACGGGATTCTGATACTTCCGATTATATTTTGAAGATGAATGATTTATATCAAGAAATAATCAATACAATTTTTTGTTATAAGAAACCGTGTAAATTGCAAGAGAAAGATTTGCTATGGGTATTAGTTAGGAAAAGGCAAAATACAATCTTAGGTGCTTTATTAAAGTCAGGTTTTAATTTAACTGTCTTTGACAAGATAATTGAAGTTTATGATTACTTAGGTTCAGATTTAGATTTAAGCTCTTTTGAAAATAAAAGATTGCTTACAAGTGAGTCTTTAGATATGGAAGTAGGTATGGATGGAGGTTCAAGTATTTTTGAAGAAGATTATTTTAAATTAGATCAGAATGATGAATCATTAGATAATAGTAATTTGGTTGAAGATTTTTTAGTTAATGTTATTGATAGCCTAGATCCAAATTTAGATAAAAATCCTTTGATTGGTCGAAAGTACGAATTATGTAAATTAATTCAAGTTATGTTGCGTAAATATAAGAGTAATCCAATTGTCTTTGGTGAACCTGGGGTTGGCAAGACGATATTGCTTCAAGGACTTGCTTATATGATCAAGATGCACCAAGTTCCGCGAGAATTGGTGGGATATGAGGTTTATTCACTTGATATTGGAAGACTTATATCTGGGACTCGGTATAGGGGTGATCTTGAAGACAGAGTAAATAAACTTTTAGATTTCTTATTTTTTAAAAAAAAAGTAATTCTTTTTATAGATGAAATCCACATGATAGTTGGGGCTGGTGCTACGTCTTTTAGTAGTATAGATGTTTCGAATTTGTTAAAGCCTATATTAACTTTAGGCAAAGTAAAGTTTATTGGTGCTACTACCAAATATGAATACCAAAAATTTTTTTTAAAAGATAAAGCTTTGATAAGAAGATTTCATAGCATAGAGCTTAAAGAGCCAAGTTTTGAGGATACTTATTTGATTTTAAAAGGAGCTAAAGAGCGATATGAGAATCATCATAATGTGGAATACACAGATGAGGCCATATGGACAGCAATTACTATGTCTAAGCGCATTAAAGACAAATTTCTCCCTGATAAAGCTTTTGATTTATTGGATGGTATTGGCTCTAAGTTTAAGTTTGAGGGCAAGAGGAAAGTTATAACGGGGGATGATATTAAGAATTTTGTTAAATCTATGATTGGCACTAATATTTTTACTTTTGATAATTATGACAATAATTTATTAATTAGTTTAGAGAATAGTTTAAGAAAAAACATTATGATAGATGAGGGTATTCTATCTGATTTGCTCTTAAACATTAAACTTTTAAGTATTAAATTTCTCTTACAGAATAATACTCTTGGTATTTTCATTTTTATTGGTTCTTCTGATATAGATAAAAATAAAATTGCGTGTATTTTATCAGAAGAACTTAAGATATCTAAATTGACTTTAGGTATGAGTGAATATGGTGATTTTGATGGTATTAATAGACTAATAGGACCTGTATATGGTGAATCTTATGATGAGTCCACCAAATTTTTTAAATTTTTGAGTAGAGCTTCAAGTTCAATTATTTTTCTATCTGATTTTGATAAATCTTCTAAGAGAGTTATAGATTTTTTTTTTGAAGGATTTAATACCGGCCGACTTTTTGACAGTTTTGGTAGAAGTATAAGCTTATCAGATAGTATCATAATAATAGATGTTAACATAGAATGTAGAGAGCTTGATAGTATTGGATTTAAAAATGAAGCAGCAAATGGTAGGAGTTTACTAGAAAAGCGTTTTTCTAATCAGTTTTTAGAGCTTGTAGATCATATTTTTTTCTTTAGACCTATAGGTGAGAGTGATTTTGAAAAGGTTATTATTGAAGAGATGAATTATTTTATTAAATCCTAAAAAATGAAAAGGTTAATCTTTTTTTTGAAGAGAATATTATCGATTATTTTAAGAATAAGACTTATAAAAATGGACTTGGTATTAAAAGTGTGCGTAAAATTTTGGTTAAAGAAATTGGAAGTTTGCTTATTAATGATTTGATTTCAAAAAAATTTAAAGAGAATGATAAGATTAGAGTTTACCTAGATGATACTATGAAATATGAATTATTATAAATTCGTGTTGTAAAGGAGGTATTCATATGAAAATAGCTATAGTGGGAGCAGGAGCCTGGGGAACAGCTGTTGCCAGAGTTTTAGCAAGTAAATTTAAGGACAATGTTTTAATATGGTCCTTTGAAGGAGATGTTAGAGATAGCATTAATAATGCTCATGAAAATTTCAAGTATTTAAAAGATATTAAACTACCAGATAATTTGGTTGCAAGTTCTGATTTGTTTGAGGTTATAAATCAGTCTGATTATGTTTTTCTTGCAACACCTTCACTTTATACTTTGAATATTTTAAGAGAATTAAAAGGTATGCATTCTACTAAAAGGTTCAAATTAGCAATACTTACAAAGGGTTTTATAACAATTGAAGGCAAACCATCTACGATTGTCGAGGTTGTTGAGAGTGTTTTAGATGGCTACAAAGATGAAATTACCTATATTGCAGGACCAAGTCATGCTGAAGAGGTTGGACTTGGAGTCATTACAGGACTTGTGGCTGCTAGTAAAAGTAGAGCAAATGCTTCTGAATTTATTAATTTATTTAGTAATACGTCTATTGCTATGTTTTATAGCGAGGATATTCTTGGTGTTCAGATAGCAGCAGCTTTGAAAAATATATTTGCAATTGCATTTGGAATTTTAGATGAATGTAGAATTGTAAATTCAAATTTAATAGGAAATAATACAGAGTCTTTTTTATTTTCAATTGCTTTAAGTGATATGAAAAATATTGCATTTAAATTGGGTGCTTGCGATGCTGAAACATTTTTATTTTTGGCTGGTTCTGGAGATTTGGATGTTACATGTAGGAGTATTTTTGGAAGGAATAGGCGATTTGGACGTGAAATTGTTAGTAAGGATATATTAAAAAATTTAGTAGATATAGATGATCTGATAAACAATATTCATAAGATTGGTTATTTGCCAGAGGGAGTTGTTGCTGCTAAGGAAGTTTCATTGCTTTTTAAATCATTAGGTAATGATGCGCATGAGCATAGCTTAGCACATATAGTATATAAGATTTTAAATAAAGAATTGAAGCCTGAGATTATTATTGATTATATTAAAGGTTCTAAAATTTACTAGAATTTATTAGGACCCGAACGGGTCCTTTTAATTTTTTTCATTTAACATGTACATGATATCCTTATAAACGTCATCAATTATTTCAGAATTCATTACAACTTCTGTAAGTTCATTTGACTTAATTGCACCTATGATATTTTTATCATTTGTTAAATTTGCTCGCTTCACTAAAGAATTACTGTCAACTAGTATTTTTATCCTAGTCAAATCTTTAACTACTTGTTTAATGTTTGCAATTCCCCCAAAGCATTCTAAGATATGTTTTGACGTTTTATTTGGCTTTTTATTATCCATATTTATAATCCCCTAAAGAATGCTTTATAAGCCATATAAGAAGTGTATACATCAAATTTAGAAGTTATTTCGAATGGTGAATGCATGCTAATGATACCAGGACCCATATCGATCGTTCTTATGCCATAATGTGCTAAGAATTTTGCGACAGTGCCTCCGCCGCCCTCATCTACTTTTCCAAGTGTGGCTATTTGCCACGCTATATTATTTTTATTTAGTAAATTTCTAATGTAAGAAACAAGTTCTGCATCAGCGTCACTAGCCATTATTTTGCCCCCATGGCCTGTATATTTTATTATAGGTATTCCATATCCCAATTTAGGTGCATTTTGTTCATCGTGAACTGATTTAAATAGGGGATTTATTGCACCGCAAACATCAGCAGATATACTTTTAGAGTTCCATAATACTTTTTGAACAAAGAGATTATTATATTTATTTTGTTCAAGTTTGAATAACATATCTGATACAAAATATTCAAGATATCTTGATTGCAGTCCAGTTGAACCAGTTGAGCCAATTTCTTCCTTGTCTACTAAAAAACATATGGCAGTTTTGTTTGGAATCTCTTCTAAGTTTAATATAGATTCTAGTGAAGTATAAACACACACTCTGTCGTCTTGACCATAAGCACCAATTAATGCCCTGTCAAGTCCTACGTCTTTTGCGTCTCCTGCTGGAACTATTTCTATTTCTGCTGAGATGAAGTCTTCTTCATCTATTTTGTATTTTTCCTTTATTAGTTTAAGAGTGGCAAATTTTACTTTTTCTTTTGTATGAGTTTCAATGGGCAGGCTTCCGATTATAAGTTTTAAATTTTCGCCTTCAATAATATCTTCAGTTTTTTTGTCTCTTTGTACCTTTATGTTAAGATGTGGCAAGATATCAGGAATTACAAACACTGGATCGTTTTTATCGTCACCGATGTTAATCTTTACTTTTTCTCCGTTCTGCAAAAATACTATGCCACGTATTGATAGAGGAAGAGAAAGCCATTGGTATTTTTTAATTCCACCGTAATAATTTGTTTTCATCAGTGCTAATTCATTTTCTTCAGTAATTGGTGATGGTTTGGCGTCAAGTCTTGGTGAATCCGTATGTGATACTATGAAATTCATTCCATTTTCAATAGGTTCCTTTCCAATAAATGCAAGAGCAACATTTTTATTACGACACGTATAAAAAATTTTGTCTCCAGATTTAAGTTTTTGCTTTTCATAAGAATTAATAAATCCTTTTTCTTTTGCTTTTTGTATAGCATAGTCGGTAGCTTCTCGTTCAGTTTTAACTGTGCTTAAAAATTGCTTGTATTTTTGGGCAAATTCTAAGATATTATTCTTTTCTTTTTCATTTAAAAAAATCCAAGGATTTTGTTTTGTCATTAAATTCTTCCTCCTGAACTTATTATATCATTCTGTGCTTTTGAAGATATACTTTATGAGCGAATGATGCATTGTATATATGAGGTTAAGATTTTGAATTGTTTTTAACATAAATAAATTTAGTTTTATTATAGTTTAGTTTGTTATAATCTAGATTGGCTCTGGTTTATGCCACAAAAAACCTTGCCCATAATCTATTCCTATTTCATTTATTTTTTTCAGTATATCTTCACTCGATACAAATTCAGCGATGATTTTTATTCCTTTTGTATCGGCAATATCTTTTATTGATTTTATTATTACAAGATCTATTTGACTAGAATTTATTACTTGAATGAAAGAGCCATCTATTTTGATGATATCTATTGGCAAGATTTTAATGTATGAGAGTGATGTATATCCACTGCCAAAGTCATCAAGCGCAAGTTTTATACCAAAACTTTTAAGTTCTTTGAGATATGTGTTGATCAATTCAAAATTTTCTAAGATTCCAGTTTCTGTTATTTCTAAACATATATTTTGAAGAGGAATATGGCTTTTAAGAAGTGTTTCTTTTAAGAACATTCTGAAGTTTTTAGATTTGAGCGAATATGGTGAAATGTTGATTGAAAAAATATGAGTACCATTTTTTGCTACAAAATTTGTATATTCTTTTAAAGCTTTAGTAATTATTAATTTATCCACTTCGACGGTTAAGTTATACTTATCTATTAAATTAAAGACATCGCTGTTTGGGATAGGAGTTCCTGTGTGATCAAAAAGTCTTGTTAGGATTTCGATTTTAGGTTTTAGGTTTTGTTTAAGAGGGGTAATTTTTTGATAGTAGAGACTAAAGAAATCATTTTTTATTGCTTTTACTATATATTCAAATATTTTATTTTGGTTTTTTATGAGTATTATTTCTGGTAATTCATCTTTGTATAAAATAGGTGTAGAATCTCTGTATTCATCAGATATTTTTGTTGCTATTTTTAGTTTTGCAAGCTTTTTTTCTATGTCATCTTTTAAGTTTATTTCTATTATTCCTATATTAAATTTAAATATTATAAAACCTTCTTTACCAAGTTCTTTGGAGATAGTTTTTTTGATTTCTTCTGCGATTGCAATTAGTCTTTGTTCATCTCCGCTTGTGGATATAATGACTATTAGATTATTATCTTTTAATCTAAATATATATTCTGAGTAGAATGACATTATTCTGGAAGTAATTTTTTTAAGTATTTTTAGGTCTACATTTCCTCTATTGCCCGTTATTTCGCATTCTGTGTTGATGTGTAGGTCTAAGTCAAATAGATATGTTTTTTTGTAAGAAAATTCAATCTGGTTTATGAATAACTTTTCAAGTTCGTTAATATTATATATTTCTGTTTGTTGGTAGGTGGTGTCAATATCTTGAGTAGTATTTTTGGATTTTAAATTTGATACATCTTTTATTGTAATTAATTTATCAATGTTATTTTGAGCAATTGTAGTAATAAATAAATCTACCATTAATTTCTTGTTATTTTTAGCCTTTAAAAGGCAGTTGGTTATTAGTATGTTTTTGAATTCAGGAATATTGTTTATATTATAATCTAAATCTATTTTTATTTCCCTGTTTAAGTCTATGATATTAATATCACTTATTTTATTTGTTTTTCCCTTGGTTTTTATTGGTAACTCGAGTTCTTGACTACCTTTTTCATTAATGTAGATAATATCATTATCAGTATTTGTAATGATCACGATTTCTTGGATAAGCTCAGATAGATTTAAGAAAAAATCAAGATTAGCATTAGTATTGTCATAATAAGTTTTTTTCTGTTGTATTAATTTATGTTTATCGTTTAATTCGATTATATTATTTAATATTTCTATGTAATTCGGCTTATATATTACGTTATTATCTATGGGATTATTGCTTATGATAATAGAGTGAATGTTATTAATACTTTTTAAGTCATTTGCAATATTGATTGAAAAATCTATTGGTCTCTTAATAGGATTATAAATAATGGCAAATTTAATTTTATTTTTTTTGATGTGTGCACTCGAGATATCTTTTCTGGACTTTATTATCTTTGATATTTTAAAAATAGATTTGATCTTTGTAACATCATGACCGATGATAGGTTCTTCAGATATTATGATAGTATTTGTGTCTTTCATCTTATTTAAATAAATTTATATTAATTTTGATATAAATCTATATTTTATTCTATGTTTTATGATTTATTTTTTTATTCTTTCTGGTCTTGTTTTAAGCCATAAGAGCCAAACGATTCCTGATGCGATTAAAATTAATGAAAATATTTGTCCCATTGATATGTTTAAAAATGAAAAGTCTAATATGCTTTCAGGCTTTTTATAAGTTATAACAAATCCTATTTCTTTATCTGGTTCTCTTAGGTACTCAATGAGGAACCTGAATATCCCATAAAGAATAATGTATACTCCAAATATAAAACCATCATATTTTTTTATTTTCCTAAAAACAAACCATAATAGTAAGAAGATTACAGGCCCTTCAAATAATCCTTCAATAAGTTGTGATGGAATTCTTGGTAGGTTGATAAATATGTTATGAGGTGATATTTCTAGACCAACTGATGCTGCGAATTCTTTTACTCCTTTTTGACTTATTTGAAAAGGTTCTGCATTGGGAAATATTATTCCTCCTTTCATCGGTCTTCCATAAAGTTCTGCATTTGCAAAGTTGGCCAGCCGTCCAAGCATGTATCCTGAAGAAAAGGCTATTGAGCCATAGTCTGTTATCTTTCTGAAATATTTTTTTACATTTGTATTTCTAAGTTTAGTATTGATCATTATTACTGGTGCAATAATTACTCCGAAAAATCCCCCGTGTATTGCCATTCCTCTAAATCCCCTGAAATTCCAGTTTTGATCAAATGGTAAGAAAATTAGCCATGGATGTGTATAATAAATTCCACTTTTATCATAAATTAAGGTAGATGCTAGCCGTCCCCCAATTAATGCCCCTAAGACAATTGAAATCATTAATTTTTCATAATCATTTCTTTCTATATCAAGTTTATCGGTTTGTATTTGATACCAAATAAATTTCCAGCAAATGGTTATTATTATAATGTAAGATAGACTATACCATGAAATTGGGATACCTTGAATTATTTCAGGATGCACCCAACTAGGATAATTTATGTAATTTGGCATTTTACCCCTCCCTATAGTCTTTTTGTAATTGTGCAAATAATTTTTTTTTAAATAACATATTTTGTTTCTTAAGTGTTGTAATTTCCTCTTGTTGCGATTTGATTATATCAATAATTGCATTATTATCTATTGTTTTATTCATTAATAGTGACTTAAGATATGAATGTTTTTCTAAATATTCATTTTGTGCCTCTTTGATTACGCAATAATAACTTTCGTTTAGATCATCTTCACTTAAAAAGTCTACATCATTTATTACAGTTTCAAGTTCAATTAGTTTTTTTGCGATCTTTTTAATGCTTTTAGAAGCTAAACTTGTTGGTTTGTAAATTGTTATTGGTATTTTATAGTTTAATGCCTTATCAATAAGTTCATCTGTATAAATTGAACCTATGCTTTGTAAATTGATGTTTAGATAATTTTTAGCAGATTTTATTATTCTTTCAGTCTTCTTAATGTCATCAGGTGTACTTAACATGTTAAATATTATGAAAGGACTATATTTAGCAAATATTTTCATAAATTTTTCATAAGTTTCAGGATCATAAGTTTCTATCTTAAGTAATAAATTGGGTATATATATTTTTTGCAAATCACTCGAATCTTTTTTTATTTCAGATATTAGTTTGTATGCTTTTGTTTCTTTTGTAAATACTTTTGACATAAGTCTGAAGATTGTGTTTTTTAAAAATAAATAGGCGTTCATTGTTGCTGTTACTGTTGGAATTGTTACTATTACTCCTCGATTTGACATGAGAAAAAAATCTATTGTGTTATATGTCGTTCCAGCACCAAGATCAATTATTAGATAATCATAATTTAAATTTTTTAAGTTATTTATTATTTGTTTTTTTTGGAAGATGGCTATGTTTGCAAGTTCTGGGATATCTGAATCACCTGCAATAAAACTTAAATTTTTTATCCCCGATTCAATTATTACATCTTTAAAAGAAAGTTTTGTTTTAAGAAAAGTCCCAATGCTCTTTTTGGGTGCGATATTTAACATGGAGTGTAGGTTTGAACCACCAAGATCAAATCTACAAGTAATACTTTTTTCTTTTCATTTGCAAGACAAATTGCAATGTTTGTTGAAAAAAGAGATTTCCCAACACCCCCCTTTCCGCTGGCTACAGGAATGATAATCAAATCTTTACCCCGTTATTTTGTCTTTTGCTCTGATTAAAATTAAAATTATTGTGTTCAGTATAGTGCAATTTATTGTTATTATTCCTAAAAAGACAAGAAACCATGATTGATATGCCCATAATTGATATACATCGAGTACGTTCAAACCAAATCCTAACATAATAAGCAAAACATTCATTATTATTTGAAAAGTTTTTGTTATGTTGATTAAATTGTTAAGAATTTTGAATCGTTCATAGAGCAGATAATGCATTGTAAGCATTGATATGCATAATTCAGGAGAAAAGATTATAAATGCTATCATGAACTTGATGGAATAATTGTGCATAATTATTGTTTTCTCAATAAGTATAGATAGGGCTGTTAATATGGAGATACTTGAAATTGTTTGCAAAATAAGAATAAGGCATGTAATTATTCTTTTTGTTTTTGGATTACTTGTCTTTAACATAATCTTAAAATATTATATTATGAAGATAAAATCAAGTTTTATTTTTGTAGGAATTATTCAATGAAAAAAAAATCTTTAATATTTGTATACTTTGTATTAGTTTTAAGCATTAGCTCTGCAGTTATTGTAGAATCCGTATTTGCGCAAGAAAATTTTTCTAAAGGAAAGATTTCTGTATCGAATTATGGTCAGATGATGATGGAAGCTTTTAATTTTATCAAGAAAAATTATGTTGAACCTGTTAATGATGAGGTTATTTTTGAAGGGGCCTTGCAGGGTATGTTTAAGGCATTAAATGATTCTTATTCCCAATATTTAACAAAGGAAGATTTGTTTGAGATTTCAAAAACTACGGAAGGAAATTATGTTGGGATTGGTGTATCTATCGTTAAAAAAAATCCTTCTGTTAAGTCTGATAATTCTGATTCTCCTTATGTCATAATTGTTACTGCTTTTGAGGAAGGTCCTGCTTATAAGTCCGGAGTTAAGTCAGGTGATCAGATTACGGCTATTGATGGAAAGAGTACTGCTTTAATGACAATGGAACAAGTGGGCAATCTTTTAAGAGGGCAAGCAGGCACAAAGGTTAAAGTTTCTATTTTGAGAGGTAAAGATTTAAATTTTGAACTTGAACTTGTTAGAGAAAAAGTAGATATACAAACTGTTAAGTATGATGTTATTAATGAAGATGTTGGGTATATCAAGATATTAAGTTTTAATCCAAATACTAACATTTATTTTAAAAAAGCGTTTGAAAAACTGAATTCTCAGAATATCAAGTCTTTGATCTTAGATTTAAGGTTTAATACTGGGGGGTATCTACAAGATGCAATAGAAATAGCGGATGATATTTTAACTGAGGGTGTTATTGTGACAACAAGAGCAAGAGATTCTAAGTTCCCTATAGAACATAAGTCTACTTCTTCACATATAGTACCGTTGAACATGCCAATTGTTGTTTTAATTGATAGACACTCAGCATCAGCATCAGAAGTTCTGGTAGGAGCTTTAAAGGATAATAATAGGGTTTATGTTATAGGCGAAAAGTCTTATGGTAAAGGACTAATTCAACGTATAGTACCTTTCTATACGGGAGGATTTAAGATTACAAATGCAAAATATTATACCCCTTCTGGACAGAGTATTCATAATATTGGGATTAAGCCTGATTTAGAAATTAAAGATAAAGAACTAACTGATGCGGAGATCTTGATATATAGGCAAATTATTGATCAAAAATTAGTAGAAAACTTCTTAAATAGCAGAAAAAATAAGAAATCAATTTCTGAAGATGAAATAGAAGCTTTTGTTGATAATCTTATTAAAAATAATCCATCATATCGTTTAGATAAATATATTTTAGAACGTTATGTGTTTGGACAATTTTATCAAGATACGCATAATGAAATGCCAATTTATAGTTTGCGTTATGACGAGCCTTTAAGAGTCGCTTATGAATATCTTTTAAATAGGACACGTAATTAATTTGTGAAGCAAATAGTTTTAGATGCTAGTTGTTTGTTTGGCAATGATATCATTATTGATGATGTTAAGATCTATCATTATCTTATTGATGTAAGAAGACTTAGGGTAGGAGATACATTGAATGTTCTCTTAAAGGGAAAAGAAGTTAGACTTGCTGAGATTTATAGCATAAGTGATAATCTTATTAGGCTTTCTACGCTTAGAGTGGATAAGCTTAATAAACGTGATTTTGAAATAAGTATGTTTATATCTAGTCTTAAGGGTAGAAAATTGGATTTAAGTTTAAGACAAATCGTTGAAATAGGAGTAGATCAGATAAATATTGTTAATGCTGAGCATTCTGTTGCGAGAATAGATATGAATGATTTAGAATTTAAAAGTTCAAGGTTTTCAAAAGTGATTGATGAAGCTTTGAAGCAAAGTGGCAATACTCAAGTACCTATTATTAATTTTTATAAGAATTTTTTTAGCATTCCTTATTCTCCATCTGTAAATTATTATGTTGCCCATAGTGAAGGTACACTACTAGGTTGTGGCGATGGTATTAGTGATTTTGGTAAAGTTGGGATTTTAATAGGCCCTGAAGGTTGTTTTTCAAAGTCAGAGATGGATTTTTTTAAAAAATTAAATTTTAGATTTGTAAGGTTTAATACCCCAGTCTTACGAGCAGACACGGCTATTGTTTATTCGCTTGCTCATTTTAAATTATTATTAGAGGGTAATAGTGGCTAATCTAAAAGACATATATTCAAAACCGGATAGGATTTATTTTTTTGGGGTTCCAATAGATGTATTTAAAAGCAACGAGAAATTGATTAATCGATGCGAATATCTTGTGTCCCATCCATACCATTCAATGGTTATTTTCATTGATTGTAAATCTGTGATAAAATTTTTTATTTTCAAAAAATTCAGAAATCTTGTGAGGAGTGCTTCACTTGTTTTTTCAAATTCTGGGTTGTTACGAATTTTTTGTAAATTTTTTAAAAGAGTAGATGTTGGTTTTTATGATTCGAATTCTATTTTACTTGTTTTAATGAGTGTACTGGAAAATACATATAAAACGTGTTATATTATTGATAAAGATAAGGTAATTTCTAAGAGGAATTTTTTAAGATTAAAAGAATCTCATAAAGAGATTAACTTTATTGGTTATTATGATTTGAAAGCTGTTAAAAGGAATAAGGAGATGTTTTTCGCCAATATCAATAAACTTACTCCTAGTATGATAATAAGTTTTTGTGGTAGTAATTATCTTGAAAATTTATTTTATATAAATAAATTTGGTATTAGGACTAATTTAAGCGTATTTTTATGATTTCTTTTGACTTATATATATAATAACATATATTGGTGAATTTATATGAGGTAAGGCGATGGCGTTTGTATTAGATCAAGCTGTAGTTTATCCAATGCAGGGCGTGGGAAAAATAAAGAATATTCAAAATAAGGAGTTTAATGGTGAATTTATCGATTATTATGAGATATATTTCCCATTTAGTGAAATGACCTTTATGGTTCCAGTTTCTAGAGCGGATGATCTTGGCATTAGGGCTTTAGTTAGCAAGGAAAAGATAGAAGAAGTTTTTGATGTTATTAAAGATTTTGAGGGTCAAATAGATCAAAAGAAATCAAAGATGGCAGTCATGATTTTTATAAACAAAGTGATATATTAAATACTGCTAAGTTATATAAATTCTTATATACAAAGTCTATGCAGAAAGAATTACCCTTCTATGAGAAAAGGATTTTAAATGATTTTGAAGTAATTTTACAACATGAAATTAGTTTGGCTTTGCAGATTAGTTTTGAAGAAGCTAAGCAAAAAATTAAGGAAGTTTTGTCTATGGAAAAATCTTAGACTGTTTATTCTTATATTTAGGATCGTCTGTATTTGTAGGAATTTATTATGTTGCCCATTTTGAGGTTTATTTTCTTAATATCTTGTAGATTCATTGTTATATTTGTTGTTTTTGCTTTGATTTTTCTTTGTACCTTTTACTTAAGATATAAGTTTTTATATGTAAACCTTTCTATTATGAATTTTGAACTTTGTTATGAGTCTTATCTTTATGCCTTTCCTCTCTCTCTAGTTGCAACTTTTATGAGAATAGCTTGCCCTTTTAGTATAGAGACATTACGCGTGTCTAAGCATCTTTATGGCGTTGTTTTGGTTTTTATATTGTTATTATCTTATGTTGGATTTTTGGCATCTGTTAATTTTAATTCTATATTTTTGAACTCTTATAGCGGATATGAGAGGGATATGAAAGATGGGGTAGTGCATTTTTTTGATGATAAGATATTTCTTTATAGTGATGATGTTAACTTACTTGGGTTTAAAGGTGTTTTAAAAGTTGAATATAATGATTTTGATAACGGAGATTTCAAAAATTTTTCATATAATTCAGATCTTTCTGAATCGGATATCATTCATTTTAATAAAAATATATTTTTTACTCAAAAATTATATAATGATATAGTTAGATATGTTTTTAATGATTTAGATGCTTTAAATAATTTTTTGTTTTCTTTAGAACCTTTTGGTTTGATTTTTAACATATTGGGATTTGTTTTGCTTTTATTTTCATTTTCTTATATTTTTAATCTTATATTTTTAGATAGTGTATCTTTATTTCTTTATCCTATTTTTATTATGCTATTTTTTAAAGTTTATAATACTTATTCAATTGAATTTCCTGAGAGTTTGAATTTAATTATTGGAGAGACTATGCTTTCTGCTTATATTCCTTTTGTTTTTTGCTTGTTGACTTTCTTTTCTACTTATTTGGTTAATTTTATTTTTGGGTATGTCAAAATGAATGAAGATTTTGATAATAGGTTTAATTAAATTGATTTGTTAAATATGAAACAAGAAGTATATACATTTTTAAGTAATTTTGTTATTTTTTTATTTTTATTTATTGGATTGACTTTTTGTTATACATATTTTTTTGGAGCAAATTATTTAGACAAACATATATTAATAGCTACATTTTTCGATACCATTGTAAATGTTTATCATTATTTTAATGGGTTTTTTATTTTTTTTATTTTAGTTTATTTTATTTTTTTAGCTAAAAATGAGACACGAGTCTACTTAAGAGAATATAGGGGATATCTCTTTAAAAGACTTTACCCATTTATCTTTTTGTTTTTTATAATGGGTATTGTTTTTATGCTTATTTTCAACTTTGTTATGTCTTATATTGTTGCCCAGAGAAGTGAATATAAGTATAACTATGAGAGATATAATTTCCTTGCGGGCCAAGCAAGTGTGATAGATAATGCACTTAAGGGTATAGATACAAATTTATCATCTGCAAATAAGATATTAGATATAGATGGGTTCATGGAAATATTGAAACAGAAAAGAAAACATCTTGAAGAGTTGCTTAGGATGTATGAGAAGATGAGACTTATTTCTGACAATGATGAACTTTCAATTAATTATTACTTAACCAAGTCTGAATATGATAGAATGCCTATTTATGATATTGATTTAGAAAAAGTTAAAAAAATCATTACAATGTATCCGATTAAAAGTTTAACAAAAAGAGATCTTCAGAATATTGTTGATGAATTAATTGATAAAGGTGATTATTCTACAGCCAATTATTTTGCTTATGTGGGATTTGTTTCAACTAAAGATAATGAATTTGTTACACTTTTAGATTTAACTTTCAAGGCCATTAATGAACATAAAAATGTTGAAATTGAAAGAAAATCTTCAGTTTTTGAAGAAAAACAAAGAAATTTTTTGTATCTTAATACAGAGAAATTTAAAACCGCATATTATGGTTTTTCAAGGCTGCATAATTTATTTCCAAATGATAATGAGATCTTAAGTTATAAAAACAAGTCTTTACAAAAGCTTAAGACTAAGTATTTTTTCTTTGATGAGATTGAAAAATATTATGAACATTATGGTATTAATGATGTGTTTTTATTTCAACGTGATGCTAGTAATGAAAATTATGATTATATCTATATGCAAAAGGTTATAGATAGTGTTTCTTCTTATGTTAAAATGATTAAAAATTTTGAACTTATTAGATTTAATAGCTTAGGTAATATTGTATTACATATTAAGGTACCGTTTGCTACTCTTAGAGGAAACAGAGTTTATCAAAATGTTTTAGATAAAAGGGATGAAAATAGTGCTATTACTTCTACTAAAGTGATTGTATCACTTACAGATTTTGATTTAAGAGGTCCAAGTATTGTTGACATTGATAAAGATGTTGATAATTTGCGATTATTTGCTAATTCTGATAAGGGTGATATTTTTTTACCCATTCAAGTTCTTCCAACTGCTTTTAATCAAATTCAAATCTTTACTTTAAGATTGATCAATATTTTTTCATCAGGGCTCTTTTTAATGATAAGTCCTATTTTATTAGTTTTTTTAGGCGTTTTGTTTATTGCTGTGGCTTCTAAGATAAATTTTGAATTTGATTCAAAATTTGTGGTATTTATTATAGCTTTAATAATAGCTGTTTTTTCAGGTATTATTTCGCTTTTCATAAATTATTTGCTATTGGTTTTAATAGCTCTTTTAATTCATATATTTACTAATATATATATTGCGTCTATTCTGATTTTTTTTATTTTATTTTTTATTGTATTGTATATCGTGAATATTAATTATAAAAAAGTCCAATTTACTTAAGATTTATTTGTGTGTGTGGGTAAGAAATAATTCATTGATTATGCGATTTTCTATGTTTATTTGTTCTGTATTTAAGATGTATGAAGTTTGATTTATGTGGTTTTCATCTATAATGAACAAAGGCATTTCTTTTAATGTATGTTTTAATTTTAAGTTCAAATCTTTATATGGTGTAAATCCATTTACAAAGCCAAAATATTCATTAAATCTTGCTTTCCCTTTAAGTTTAATTAGAGATTTTTGTGTTTCTTTGTCTAGTATCCATTGAATGAATTTTTTTATAGGTTGTGATATTTCTTTAACCCCAATAAAATTTATGTTACATATCAATGATTTTTTTTCATTATTGATCAGGTATGAAAAATTGATTTTATCTTTAATATCTGCATTTAAGCTATGGTAATAGGCTAAGTTGGTTAATCCTGCAACTAAGATAGTTTTATCTTGAAGTAATATTTTTTCTAAATTTAAATATTTGTATTTTTCTGAGAAACTTTTGTGTAATGCAAATTCATTTGCATCTATGAAAGATTGAAAATAATTGATCATGTCTGACATCTTTTTTTCATCATATGATGGTTTGTTGTTGCTAAAATGAAAATTTACACCATTGATTTCAGACAATATGTAAAATAAGTTTTCAGAAATATCAGGAGAGATAAAAATTTTTTTATTCTTTTGGAAGTTTTTGTATATTTCCTTGATATTTTGTGCATTGATATATTTTTGTATGTCATATTCATTTTTATATATTAATATCGGAATATCAAAGCTTAATGGAGCAATCCTGTATGCAAATTTTTCGGCTATATTATTTAATATTGGATAGTCTGAATAATAATACTTTTGAATATTTTTTAAGTTTTTGGTTATGTTTATATTGTCTATATTTTTTGAGATAATTATTTGTGCACCCTCTTCATTAATCATTTGCATGTTAATGTGTTTTTTATATTTAATTATGAAACTTGCTTGGTTTTGGATATTGAATTGATTTATGTATAATGGAATAATTTTATTATCAGTTAATACAGTTATGGTATTATTTTGAGAGCAACTAAAAATTAAAGTGAAAATTATGATTAACGTTGAATTTTTTATGCACATATAAAATTATTTCTTTTATTTCCTTCCATTTTACAATAAATTATGTATAATTTTTATAGTTATTTTATAATTTTAGGTCTACTTAAAAGTTGTGTATTTTATTCTAAAAGGGAGAGTGGCTAAGGTTGGGTTTAGTTGATTTTTTAGTTTCTATTTTCGGAAGGGAACTTACTCCTGAGCAAATTAAGCAAAGGAGATTGAAAGAAGTGAAAAGTACTTTAAGTAAATCAGGTAATTTTTTTAATGCTTCAAAAATTCAGGCCTTGCCTCAATTTGCTAAGTTTATCTATAATTTTTATAGATCTTTCTTTCCTTTTAAGTTTTTTATACAAAGGTATCGTAACTCAAATAAAATAATTCATTTTGTTGTTGAAAAGTATTTAAGTGATCCTCAAAGACAAGCTTTGGAATGTATTTATTCTTTTTCAGCTAATGATGCAGTCAATTTTACACCTGATATGTCTAATAATTTAGAGAAAAATTTGAACTACTTATTAAAAGGAATAAGCCAAGAACAAGTTAGGTTAATAGATGAAACTTGTGGAGCTTTGGATCTTTTTTTTGATTTGGCTTCATATCAATATTATTCGATTATAAAAAATTTTGATAGTTTGTTTCCAGAAGGTGATTTTATATATAAACCAAGGTTTAATGCGGTTAGTTGTGGTGTTATTCTTGATGATATTAAAGATTTTTTGGAGTGTATCTATTCTATTAGGGATATTTCTGTTTGGAGGAATCTATACGATATTCTTTTAGAGGTATATGGAGATAGGGATAATTTTCCTCTTAAGCCAAATATTTGGCTTAAAATGATAACTTCTATAATTGAGATAAATAAAACTAAAGAAATTTTATATCTTATAAGGTATGTTAGTGGTGATCCTGATTATTTGCCTATGTCTGGTATCAAGAAATCTAAAGCTAAGGCAAAATTATTTTTTAGTGAGCTTTCTAAGCATGTTTCAAATGAGATATCAAAAATTGAACTTTTCCAAAAAAATAGCAAATCTAGGATTTTGGCAGGAAAATTATTTCCTGGAGTTACTTTTTCAATTTTAGATAATTATAATGAGCATATGAATTCTAAGATTACATCTAGAATTGTTAGTACTACTGGATATGTTTATTCTGATATTTTAAGTTATTTAAAAACTCATGCAGTTAATTTTTTGAAAAAAGATTTAAGTGATATTATTAATATTCTTATTATTAAGGGACAATGGAAAGATATGGAAGTATCTAGGGATATTTCCAATGATATTCATTCTTTAGTTAGTATTTATACGGGTCTTACTGATTTTGATAATAATCTCGGAGAACAGGGTACTTATGGAAAGAGAATAAATGCTCTTTTGCATAGAGTTTCTGTTGGCGACAAATCATCAGAAAAATTGCTGCTTAATATCATATCAGACGTTAATAAGAAAGCTTTGGCTTTATTAGATTCGTATTATTTAAAAATAAATTCCTTAAAGCGACGTCTAAAGGATTGTTTAGAAGATTATGTTAAACCTTCTTCAGAAAAGGAACTTATTTATAATTGGAAAGAACTTGATATTGATCTTATAAAAAGTTGTGGTAATAATACGAATTTTGGTAATATAATTAAAAATATAATTGATAGTTTGAATTTATTTTTGAAGCTAATGGATTTATATCTAGAAAAGAAAAATACAGTTTAGGAGATTTATATGGGAAGAGAATGTGAAATAACAGGCAAGAAGACGATGTTTGGAAACAATGTTCCAAGAAAAGGACTCGCTAAGCGGAAGGGTGGGGGAGGACAACATATTGGCGTAAAGACCAAGAGGACTTTTAAAGTGAATTTAATAAATAAGAAATTTTTTGTTCCTGAACTTGGTAAAAATGTTAATATTAAGGTTTCTGCAAGTGCTTTAAGAAGTATTGCAAAGGTAGGTCTTAGTGTTTTTTTGAGGAAAAATTGCAAAAGATTAAAAGATTTTGTTTAAGAATATGTTTTCTATTGTGAATTTTCAGTTTATTAATATGTTTTCTATTATGAAGTATTCATTATCGTTCTTAATAAGCTTGTAGTCTATAAATTCAAAACTTTGAAAAAGTTTATGTATTATTGTTATTGCGCTTATATTTTCAGGCAATATTTTATGCGTATTGTGATATTCCAAGAAAGTGGATGAGCTTAAATTTAATGTGTTTAAGAGTTTTTTTAAAGTTGTTGCCAATTGAATGGTTTTATTTAAGTTCGTAGAGCGTGCGGTAAAATGAGATAAAAATATAAAGGAATTTTGTTCTTCTATTACAAATGGCTTTAAAAATTTACTAAATTCTATTAAGACTTGATTGTGAGGTTTGCCCAAGATAATGGGGATTATTTTTATGTCTTGTGCTATATCCTTAACGAAATTTAATACAAGTTCAATTTTATGATCATTTTGTATTATTTTGTCTTCTATGTTTATAAATTCCATATTTTTCATTAGGTTAATTATATCTAGATTTACATCAATTGTTTTATTAAAGAAATTCCAAGCTTTATGATCTGAGATATTAATCTTTGAATTTTCTTTTGTTTGTGAAAATACAAATACGTTCTTTGTATTATGTGTTATTAGCTTTTGAAATAAATCAATCTTACTTAAGAAAAACTCATAGTCACCATAACTTGTCAGTAGTGCTTTATGAGTTTTTCTTTTATTTAGATTTAATAATGTTTGAAAAGTATTAGTTGAATAAAATATGTTATCAACTAAACTATGCCTTATTTTATCTATACTTTGTGTCCTTTAATTGATTCTTCTACTGTATTTATTTCCATAAATTCTGTACCTTTATTGGTATCTCTATTTGGATTTCCAGAGATAATTACTATGATATCTGAATTTTTAACTATCCCTTGCGTTTTAAGCATTTCAATAGAAGTTGCTACAAATTCGTTTGTTCCCTTGAAGTTATGCTCTACAAGATTGGAATAAACACCATAGGAGAGTGATAATTCTCTTGCTATTCTTGCGTTATTTGTTGTAATAAATAAAGGCACACTTGCTCTGTATGTCGCCATTATTCTTGCACTCCTTCCCTTGAGTGAATCAACAATGATAGCTTTAACTGGCATTATTTTGGTTGCATCAATTGCACATTTAATAATGTAGTTTCTAATAAGTTTTTTACTGCAGAAAATCTCATCTTGAAATAGTGTTTTTTCTCTATATTTTTCAACTTCTATAGCAATTTTAGTCATCATCTTAACAGCTTCGACTGGGTATTTTCCATAAGCCGTTTCACCAGATAACATAATAGCATCGGTACCATTTAAAATTGCATTAGCAACATCAGACACTTCTGCTCTTGTGGGCCTTGGATTTTCAATCATTGTGTGAAGCATTTGTGTTGCAGTAATAACAGGTATTCCATATTTAATGCAGGTTTTTGTTATTTTAATTTGTGCTAAAGGAACATCTTCAGCAGGAATTTCAACTCCCATATCACCTCTTGCGACCATGATTCCATGAGCAGCTTTTGCGATGTTTTCGATATTATCAATTCCTTCTTGATTTTCAACTTTGGCAATAATTTTAACCTCTGGGTTTCCAGCAGCGTTTAATACATCTTGAACGTCTTGAATGTCTTTTGCATATCTTACAAATGAGTGGGCAATAAAATCAATATTATATTTGGCCGCAAGTTCAATAAATCCCTTATCTTTTTCAGTAACGGATTTTAGTTTAAGTGAAATACCCGGTGTATTGATTGATTTTTTATTTTTGATTTGACCATCATTTTTAACTTCACAGATTAATCTGTCTGCAAGTTTTTCAATAACAATCATTTCAAGTTCTCCATCATCAATAAGGATTTTTGATCCGTTTGGAACTTCATTTACAAATCCGTTATAATTAGTTTGAAATGTATTAGGATCATTGATAGGAGATGTTGAGATTGTTATTTTGTCTCCTATCTTAACGATGATAGGTTGTTCAATATTGGCTGTTCTGACTTCTGGACCTTTTGTATCAATCATTAAGGCTATTTTATTTGAAACTTGCCTTACATTATTGATTACCTTTATTGCATCATCGTGAGTTTGATGAGCAGTGTTGAGTCTTATTACATTTACCCCTGCTTCATATAGCTCTTTTATGTGCTCTGGATCACATCTAAGGTCAGATATTGTTGCTACTATTTTTGTTAATTTTTGTATCATTATATTTGTCTCCTACACTACAGTATCTACTATTGTACTTAAATTTTATGCTTTTTAATCTTCAATAACAATCTTTTTGAAAAACTAGTCATTGTATTTTAAGATTAAATCCACATTTATTGCAAATAAGTATTACAAACTTAATTCTTATTTTTTAGTTTACTCAATATTTTTGCATCTAACTTAATATTTAAGTTTTTTTCCCTATGAGGTATTACAAGTCCTTTTTTACCACCTTTGACTCTTCTTAAGTGTTTAACATTAGTATAATGAAGGCTGGCTTCACCTGTTTGTCTTGCGCGTTTTGTATGAAATACACATAAGTTACCAGCATCTATTAATACTTCCAAAGGAGGTGTTTTATCCTTTTTATTTCTGATAAATACGTAAGCACCAGGATAATCCCTTGTGTGTAACCAATAATCGTTTCCCTTTGCCCAACTTCTTAGAAGTTCATCATTTTCTTTTGCGTTTCTGCCTACTACAATTTCAAATCCATAAGAGGAAAAATGGAGTCCAATAGATATATTTTTTATAGTTTTTCGTTTTTTATGCGTTTCATTTTCTAAGATGATACAGTCTTTTTCGTTTATATAAGCTGTTTTGGATAGTAATATGTCGTATTGTGTTTGTGCATGTTCTAATTGTTCTTGTATGATTTTTATGGAATTTTTATTTTTTTTATATTCTTTAAAATATTTTAAGGCATTTTCCTGAGGATGCAATGTTTGATCTAACATTATTTTAATTTGTTTTCCATTGTGATTGTTTAAAGTAATTTCATTCATTCCTTTTTTTATTTTGTTAATATTTAACAAGATCATTTCTCCTTTTTCTTTTTGACTCTCAATTTCTTCGGTTGAGTTTATTTGTTTTTTCAGAGAATTTATTTTATTTTCTAAATTTATTTTTTCTTTTTCATATTTTTTCTTAAATAGTTCTATGTTATGTAATTGTGTTTCTTCTATTGCTAAGTTATCGTAATACTTTTCAATGAATTCAGAGTAAGACAGTTCATTATTGTATTCATCTTTGAGTTTGATTTCTTGTTTATCAGTTATATCATTATTTTCAATAATTTTTTTGATTGTTGTGAATATTTCACCTGTAATTTCTTTTGAATTTGGTCTTCTATAATATGCATCAAGAATTTTAAAATTTGTGTCTGTTGCAATTATATTGGGAGATGATGGCCATAATTTTATGAAGAGCAGAATGGTTGTTTTATCTTTGAGTACTTCAATTAAAATGATTCTTTCATTTTTTATTTGATATGCTGCAGATATTTTGCCATTTTGGACTTTTGATTTTAAGAATTCAAAAAATCTTAAAGGGGGTTTGATATTTTCAAATTTTTTACTTGTTTTATGCATTCTTGTTTTCTTGGAGTCTAGAGCAATCAATACATTAAATTTTTTTTCATTTATATCTTTTATATCTTTATTATAAAATTCCATAACTAAAATTTTGTGATTGGGTTGTTTTATCTTTCTTAAAAATGAATTTCTTAATGGAAGCTCTTTAAGTAGTACATTGATTTCGCTATAGTTTAATGACATTGTTTTCCTTTCTGTCTTTTACCAAATATTGTTTATTATTAGTTTGTAAAATGGTATATTATAGATAATATTTAATTATAGCAAGTTACACTTAATAAGTATAAAAGTAAAACTTAAAATTTATTTGCTATGCAATTTAGGGTTAATTTAACTTAAATGATATACGAGTTTTTATAATGAAAAGAGTAATATTAATTTTATGCCCCTGTTTGATTTTTTCTCAAGTGTCTTCTAACCAATATTTTGAAGATATTTATTCAAAGTATCAAGATATAAAAGATATTCAAGCCAAAATTAGTCTTAATATAAAAGGGTTAAAGCAAACAGGAACCTTATTATATAAATTTCCCGATAAATTTATTGTTAACTTAGATTCAAATAATCAAGTGTTTGTAAGTGATGGCGAAGTTTTAACGGTTTATGTACCATCCCTTGGTACATCTTTTAGACAACAGTTGACTATAGGAAAAGGGGGCGGTGGTTTTATGAATATTTTAAGTACTGAATATAGTGTGTCTTATACTAATTCTCCCAATTTAGAACCTCTTGATGAATCAGGGGGGAGTACAGAGAGTGTTATGAAATTGACTTTTTCAAGGCGACTTTATAAAGGTGCTGCTACGATTGATTCTTTTATGATTGCGTTTATGCCAAATGGTGCGATGAGAAGAGTTATTGCTTATCCTACAGGTGGTGGTCGTGAAATCATCATTGATCTTTTGTCTGTAAAGTTTAATGTTGGGATTTCTGATGGTAGATTTAAGTATGATTTGCCGAAAACTTCAAATAAGGTGGATAATTTTTTATACGATATTAAAAAAATTTGAGGTATTAGAGGATGGAAGGAAATAATTTCATTAGATTTGGCGATTTTTTAAAGAAGACCCGTATTGATAAGGGTTTAACTCTTGATATTATATCTGATGATATTAAGATTTCTGTTAAATATCTTAAGGCACTTGAAGATTCTAATATCGAAGTGTTTCCAAATGAAGTTTTAGCTGTGGGATTTTTGAAAACTTATAGTGAGTATTTAGGAGTTGATATTTGGTATGTTTCCTCTCTTTTTAAAGAATATAAAAGAAGACTTAATAGTAGTTATATTGGAATTAAGATTGAAAATCATAGTACCAGTCCAAATTTTATTAATGAAAGTAGACTTGGGAGTAAGTACTTAGATGCCACAAAGATAAATTTTAATAGAACTATTAAAATAATAGCAGGAATAATGACTATTGTATTACTGATTATTTTAATTTTGAATTTTAGTGGGGTTAAACAATTTGTAGGTAAAATTTTTAAAACAAATCATATTACAAAGAGAGATGCAGAAGTACATGAAATTGTGTTTGATAGAGAAAATTTTTGGAATGTTGCCCTTGGAGATGGTGATTTTTTATCTTTAAGATATGGAGACATTATTGCAAAATATAAGGTCTTTTTTGTGAATGATGATTTGGTTATTAAAAAAAATAATTTGAAGAATGGAGGCTATGTTTTTAAATTAGGTAAGTCTCAAGAAATAGCTTTAAATGATGATATCAAAGTTAAAATTGTATATGACAATTATTCTCAAGGTGATATTAGGAAGGCTCATGTAAGTTTAGAATTTTTTATGCTCAATATTGAGTATGTACTTGAAACTAGTCTTGCTAGTAGGTTTAATATTTTAAATTGGGGATTTGAAGTCAGTGGTCCTAAGAGTAGGACAATTAGTGAGTATCCTACTTTATATTCTGCTCAGGATATTTCATCTGTTAATTTAGAAATTAATTTTTTAAATGATACATTTTTAAGATATGCTGATGAAGATAGCCTTTATGGCAAATCTTTGCTTGCATCTAAAGGTATTCCTTTACGCTTAAATTTCAGAAAGTCTTTAATTTTGTTTTTATCGAGACTCTCAGATGTTAATATTGTCCTTCAAGGTAAAGATATTACTTCTATTTTGAAAAATTATGGAAGAGAGATAATGGCAGTGCAATTTTTTTGGTTAAAAACCCCTGGAGGTTTTGATCTTAAAGTTTCTGAAATTTACTAATGGACAGGATAGAAAACTTTCTTTTTGGGTTAAATTCTGTTCAGAGGCAAATTGTTTTTGATGATACTAAAAAACCTGTATTAGTTTTAGCAGGTCCAGGAAGTGGCAAAACTAGGGTTATAACAGCCAAGATAGCTTATTTAATAAAAGAAAAGAATTTAAGACCAGATGAAATTCTTGCTTTAACATTTACAAATAAAGCCGCAAATGAAATGAATTCAAGATTAAATTATCTTTTTGATTTGAATAGGACTTTTCATATTCAGACCTTTCATTCTTTTTGTGTTTGGCTTTTAAGAGTTTATTTTAAAGAATTCGATAGGAATTATGATTCAAATTTTACAATTTGGGATAACAATGACGTTGTAAGATTTATTAAACAAATTGGGCTTGCTTCAACCATTGAACTTTCAAAGGCTAAGGCGTCTTGTATACTTAAGCATAAAGAGTGTTGTGTTTTATGTGACTGTGGTTGTTCTTGTGCGATTGATGTCAAAAAAGGTAGGGATATTGAGTTTTATGATCAAGCAAAATCCAGAAACAATGCTTTTGATTTTGCTGATCTTGTTCTGAAAGCTACTTTAATGTTAAGAGAATGTGAAAATATAAAGCTAAGAGTGCAGAGGCGATTTAGAGCCATTCTTGTAGATGAGTATCAAGATACTAATTGTTTACAGTTTTTATTTTTAAAAGAGCTTTATTGTCAAGATATGTATTTTATGGTAGTAGGAGATGAAGATCAGTCCATTTATTCCTTTAGAGGAGCCAGGATTGAAAATATTCTTGACTTTGAAAAAGTGTTTAAAGACGTATCTAAGTATCATCTAGTACAAAATTACCGTTCCAGTTTAAGTATTATTAATGTTGCAAATGATGTTATTTCAAAGAATAAGAATCGATATGAGAAGATAATAACTACAGACAATAGTATGGGAAGAAAGGTAAAATTTTTTGTTTTTCAAAACCCGACAGAAGAGGCTGATTATTTTGCTAATTATTTTTTAAAAAATGAGCTTGAGACAGCAATTCTTTATAGGTTTAATTATCAATCTTTACAGTTTGAGAGAGCTTTTTTAAAAAATAATATCCCACATAAAGTATTGGGTTCAATTAGGTTTTATGAAAGGGAAGAGATTAAAGATATAATTTCTTTATTAAGACTTTTTGTGAATAAAAGGGATAAGATTTCTTTTTTAAGAGTCATAAATAAGCCCGCTAGAGGAATCGGAAAAACTACTACAGATAAAATAATTGAGATATTAAATGATAGGGATATTGATTTTGATTTGATTCTTGCAAGTAAAAGAGTTGTTAAAAGTCTTAAGGGTAAGTCAAAAGATTCTCTTATGGCTTTCTTAGATTTGTATGACGAACTAGCAATAGAGATACAAAAAGATTTTTATGTAAGTTTATCGAGATTTATTCACGATGTTGTAATTAGATTTGGATTTTGGGATTATTATCAAAAACTTGATAAGGAAGAAAAATCTAGGAATATTGATGAACTTATTAATAGTGGAGTTGAGTACTCCGGCAATTTAGATGGTCTTGTAATATTTTTGGAAAATTCATCTCTTTCGCCCTTAATTCATGGAGATTTTCAGTCTAGTGTACTACTCTCTTCGATTCATGGAGTTAAAGGACTTGAGTTTGATAGAGTGATAATATCTGGTCTTGAGAAAGGTTTTTTGCCTGCTGAAATTGAGGTATTAACTGCGGATAGACTTGAGGAAGAGAGAAGACTTTTTTATGTTGCTATTACGCGGGCTAAATCTGAACTTATTGTCACAATGAATTTGCATAGGTTTTTTGGAGGGATGCTAAGAAATACAGCCATGTCAGTATTTTTTCAGGATATTAAAAAAGAAAATTATGATATTGTTTTTGTTCCGGAAGGTTTAAAAAATAATTTTAAGTATTTAGTTTCAAAAAATTGTGTTAAAAGCTTTAACATTGGAGATTATATAACTTATAATGGTGAGGATGGATTCATTATTGACAAATGGTGTCAAGATGGTGAACAATTTATTAAGATTAGTTTAAAAAATGGAAAGAAAGCTATTTTGAGTGCCAGTTATATTAGGGGATGTTTAAAGATTTAGAAAAGAGGTGAGATTTGAAAAATATTCATTTAGAAGATACTTTGAAGTTAAGTTTATTGAGATTAAGTAAGAGTGAAGAGCAAAAATTTGTCGTAAAATTTGAAAAAATTATTGCTATGTTAAATAAAAGTTCTGATTGTGATGTAAATAATGGTTTTCAAAGAAAGATATGTAATCTTTCTGATTTAAGAAATGATGAGGTTTTGCCTTCTTTAGCTATTGAATCTATTAAGAAGTTTAGTAATGTATTTGTAGATGGTTATTTTTCATCACCTAAGGTATTTGAGTAGGGAGTATTGGGTTGGATTTAAGAGGTTTTAGTTTAGTAAGAATTAGAGATTTAATATTAACCCGTAAGTATAAAATTTATGATATTATTTTTTTTTATAAAGAGCTTTATGAAGCGAATAAAGATATTAATGGATATATTGAATTTTTTGATGACGCATTAGAATTGGCTAAAGAATACGATGATCTTTTAGTGAAAGGTAAGGGGCAGGATTTGCCTTTAATTGGTATGCCCATTGCTGTTAAAGATAATATTTCTATTAAGGATAAAAGTTTGACTTGTGCATCTGAAATTTTACAAGGATATGTTTCTCCTTATGATGCAACTGTGATTAAGAGACTTAAAGATAATGGCGCAATTTTGATTGGTAGAACGAATATGGATGAATTTGCAATGGGCTCTTCATGTGAATTTTCTTATTATGGTACTACTCTCAATCCTCTAAATAAGAAATATGTTGTGGGTGGTAGCTCTGGAGGCTCTGGAGCTGTTGTTGCTGCCAGTCAAGCGCCTTTTGCACTTGGTAGCGATACTGGAGGTTCTGTTAGGCTTCCTGCGTCTTTTGCAGGTTTGATTGGTTTTAAACCTTCTTATGGAGGTTTGTCTCGTTATGGGCTTGCATCATATGCTTCATCCCTTGATCAGATAGGATTTTTTGCTAACTCTATTGACGATGTCGCTTTAATATTGAAATATACATGTGGAATTGACAAAATGGATGCTACTAGCATAGATATTATACCAGACCCTTATCCATTATTAAGTAAGCCTTTGAAAGGGACCAAATTGGCTGTAATTAAGGAGCTTCGTGAAGATTTAATGGAGGGCGAGATTGCTAATGAATTTGATAAATTTAAATCTGAGTTGTTGAAAAGAGGAGTTGAAATACATGAGATTTCAGTGGAAGAAGTTAATTTTGTACTTTCTCTTTACTACTCGGTATCCCCAGTCGAAGCTGCGTCTAATCTTGCACGATATACTTGCATTCACTATGGAAAGCGATTGAACAATAATTTAAGTTTTAATGATTTTTATTGTGAGCATAGGAGTTGCTTTTTGCAAGAAGAGGTAAAGAGGCGTATTGTGCTTGGTAATTATTTATTAACAAAAGGTTATGATTTGCAATATTATGAAAAGGCTTGTAAGATTATTGAAAATGTATTGATTCCAAAATGTAATGAGGTTTTTAATAGTTGTTCATATATTATTATGCCTACAAGTTTTATGAAACCTTTCAAAATTGGTGAAAATTTTGATGACCCTACAAAAATGTATTATTCTGATTTATGTACTGTAATTGCCAATCTTATTGGAGCCCCTGCAATTTCTATTCCCTTTGCTAAGGATAATATGGGATTGCCTATTGGTATGCAAATCATTGGGCAGGCGAGAAGAGATTTTGAGCTTTTAAGTTTTTCAAAAAATATCATAGAGGAATTGGGATTAAATGGAATATAAATTGCTTGTGGGTTTGGAAGTTCATGTACAATTGGGATTGAAAAGTAAAGCTTTTTGCGGATGTAAGAATGACTTTGGAGGCATTCCAAATTCTCGTACGTGTCCAACATGTCTTGGATTGCCTGGGGCACTACCTAGTGTTAATAAGGAACTTATTAGTAGTGCGATTTTAGCTGGGCATGCTACTAATTCTAAGATTCGTAATATTGTTAAGTTTGATAGAAAGCATTATGCTTATCCCGATTTACCTAAGGGATATCAAATATCACAAAATGATGAACCAATTTGTGAGAATGGATTCATCTTAATTGAAACCAGTTCGGGTTTAAAGAGAATTAATATTGATAGGATACATATGGAAGAAGATTCTGGCAAAAGTTTACATTTGCTCGAGAGTGATAACTCAAGTTATATTGATTTTAATCGTTCAGGTGCACCATTGCTAGAAATTGTCTCAAAACCAGATATTAATAGTGGAGAAGAGGCCATAGCTTATTTGACTGCTTTGAGAGAAATTTTTAGGTATCTTGAGTTGTCTGAATGTAACATGGAAAACGGATCGTTTCGTTGTGATGTTAATGTTAATTTACTTATTAATGAGAGTGACAATGAGTATAAGACTCCTATTTTTGAGATAAAAAATTTAAATTCTTTTAAATCAGTAAAGTTGGCAATTAATTATGAAGAGTCAAGACAAAAAGAGGAATGGATTTTACATAGAAAGACTTTAAATAGTGTGGGTAAGCATACAGTGGGATTTGATGATAAGAAAGGCATTACTATACTTCAAAGGAGCAAGGAAACAGCGGATGATTATCGTTATATCAAAGATCCTGATTTACCTTTGATCAAGCTTGATGATGCTTATATTGCAAGCATAAAGGCTGATAGAATGGTAGAATTGCCTTTTGATACTCGTATTAGATTAAAAGAGCAGTATGGTCTTAGTGATTTTGATGTTATAACTTTAACGTCTGACAAGAATTTGGTTAAATATTTTGAAGAAGCAATTATAGGGTCAAGTGATCCTAAGAGAGTGGCGAATTGGATATTGTCTGAAGTATTAAGCGTATTAAATGATAGAGAGACAAGCATACTTGATTTTAAATTGCCACCATCCTATATTGGTGGACTAATTGATTGTATTGTGAGTGGTAAGATCAGTGGTAAAATTGCAAAAGAAATATTTTTAGAAATGATTGATCGTAATGTATCTTCTGACATCATTATTAATGAAAAAAATTTAAAACAGATAAATGATAAATCCTTAATTGAATCAGTTGTATTTGAGGTATTAAATGAAAATCCCAAATCGATTGAACTCTATAAAAAGGGTAAAGATCATGCAATTAAGTTTATGATGGGTCAGATTATGCGTAAAACCTCTGGAAAGGTGAATCCAATTCTTGCAAATGAAATTTTAATGAGCAAATTAAGGGATGTATAGTAAATCTTTATTGAGTTGCTTACCAATAATTAAAAGAGCAAGGTTTTTTTATCTTTATGATGTTAATGGTAATAGGTATTTAGATTTATACTTAAATGGTGGACTAAGCTTTTTAGGGCATAGAGTTCAAGGTTTAAATTTAATCTTGAAGCAAACTTTTTCAAGAGGTCTTACTGCTTCTTATCCTTCCATTTTTAGAAAACAATTTGAAAATGTCTTTTTTTCTTTTTTCAAAGAAGCAGGTTCTGTTTATATTTTTAAGTGTGAAAGGGATGCTAAGGATTTTTTATTGTCCTTAACAGGTCAACGCTGTTTTAGTAAGCCTTGGGAAGAAAAACAGGGTATATATGAATTTAAAGTTGGATTTAGTAATTTTAGGTATCCTATGTTTATCAAGCTTCCAATGCCCGGATGTTTTTCTATCAGTATTGTCATAGTGGATAATTTATCTAGAAAAATGGAGTTTAGAGATGCTTTTGATGCTTTAACTTTAGCAATAGCTAGACATATGCTTATCAAGATTTTATCTTATGAAAAGGGTTTGCAAATTAATTTTAATGTTTTTGCTACGCCTATGTTTAAGTTAATTAATAGATATATGTTTCCTGTTTATAAGGCTGAGTATCATGATTTAGTGTTTAATGAGTATTTAAAACATGGATATTTGCTTAGTCCTTTTTTTGATATTCCATCGCTTGTTCCTTTAAAATTTTCTAAAGGAGATTTGGATGGGTTTAAAAAAGTTTCTTTAAGCTTGCAAGATAAATTGAATAGTTAGTGTTGACAGATTAATTTACAAATAATACAATAGAAAGGTATAATTTTGTAGAATATCTAAGTGAGGGCTGTGTACTATTATGAATAGGATAACTAATAATAAGACAATATGGATTAAGCCTAAATATGTAGAGAAAA
This sequence comes from Borrelia tillae, assembly GCF_055693965.1. Taxonomy (NCBI): domain Bacteria; kingdom Pseudomonadati; phylum Spirochaetota; class Spirochaetia; order Spirochaetales; family Borreliaceae; genus Borrelia; species Borrelia tillae. The sequence goes on along the minus strand of NZ_CM146346.1, from coordinate 345,743 downwards.
AATGGTATGTGATTGATGCAGCAGATAAAGTTCTTGGTAGAATTGCTACAGAAGCTGTTAAGATTTTAAGAGGCAAACATAAGCCTTATTATACTCCCCATCAGGATCTTGGTGATAATGTTTTAATTATTAATGCTTCAAAGGTCAAACTTACTGGTAAGAAATATTCTCAGAAAATTTATTATAGACATTCACGATATCCTGGGGGTCTTTATTCTGATACTTTTAGAACATTATCTGAGAGAAAACCAACCGCTCCTCTTGAAATAGCTATTAAGGGCATGTTGCCAAAAGGAACTTTGGGACGTGAGCTTTTTAGAAATCTTAAAGTTTTTGCTGATTCTAATCATACGCTTAAATCTCAAGATTTTATAAATTAGAAGCAAAGTAAGAGAGGCAAAATGATAAAGTCCGATAAGAGTATTAATTTAGGAATGGGTACAGGAAGGAGAAAGTCTTCTGTTGCTAGAGTTTATATTAGAGAAGGTAATGGTGACATTAAGGTCAATAATAAGGATTTTGGTTCTTATATGCAACTTGAAAAGTTAAAGACAGTTTCTCTGTCACCGTTAGTTTTGACAAATGCTCTTGGAAAATATAACCTTTACATTAATGTTTATGGTGGGGGTATTTCAGGTCAAGCTGGTGCTATTAGACATGGTATTGCAAGAGCACTTTTTGATCTTAATGACGAGTATAAAATGGTTCTTAAATCCAATGGGTTTTTAACAAGAGATTCCCGAAAGGTTGAACGTAAAAAGTTTGGCAAAAAGAAGTCTAGAAAGAGTTTTCAATTCTCCAAAAGATAAGACAGATAATAATTTATTTTATATTTTATATGCAAAATGCCCTCCTATGAGGGCTTTAATTGTATTTTTTATATTAAAACATCTTAATGTTTCCATTATTGTTTACGAAATGGATAAATGTTTATTATTTTTTAATAGAATAAAGGACATTTTTTCCATGGTATTCAGCAATACTGCCTAGTTCTTCTTCTATTCTGAGTAGTTGGTTATACTTAGCTATTCTATCTGTTCTTGATAGAGACCCTGTCTTAATTTGGCCTGTTCCAAGTGCTACAACAAGATCTGCAATAGTTGTATCTTCTGTTTCTCCCGAACGGTGTGATACTATTGCGGTATATCCTGCTTTTTTTGCCATTTCTACAGCTTCAAAAGTTTCAGTTAATGTTCCAATTTGATTTACTTTAATTAGAATTGCATTTGCAACTTTCATTTCAATTCCTTTTTTAAGGAAAGATGTATTTGTTACAAATAAGTCATCTCCAACAAGTTGAACTTTGTCTCCAATTTTATCTGTAAGTTTTTTCCATCCATTCCAATCTTCTTCAGCCATACCATCTTCAATTGATATAATAGGATATTTTTCTACCCATTTTGCCCAATATTCAACCATTTCGTCAGAAGTAAGTTCTTCTTTTGTTGACCATTTAAATACATATTTTTTTGTTGCTGGATCATATAATTCAGATGTTGCAGGATCAAGAGCTATGGCAATATCTGTTCCCGGTGTATATCCCGCACTTTTGATAGCTTCCATAATGACTTCGCAAGCTTCTTCGTTTGATTTTAAATTTGGTGCAAAGCCACCTTCATCACCAACTGCTGTTGCATATCCTTTTTTGCTTAGAATACCCTTAAGTGTGTGGAAAACTTCAGTAGACATTCTTATTGCATCACTAAAAGTTTTTGCTCCGATTGGTATTATCATAAATTCTTGAAAATCAACACAGTTATCAGAATGAGCACCACCATTGATAATATTACACATAGGTGTAGGTAAAATGTTGGCTTTGTAGGCACCAAGATATTGATAAACTTTAAGTCCAAGGTGTTCAGCTGCTGCTCTAGCTGTAGCCATTGAAACTGCAAGGATAGCATTAGCTCCAAGTTTTGATTTGTTAGGAGTTCCGTCAAGTTCAAGCATTTTTCTGTCAATTTCAACTTGATTTAAAGCACTCATTCCTTCAAGCTCTGGAGATATAATATTGATTATATTTTCAACTGCTTTGAGTACCCCTTTGCCCATATAAACAGCTTTGTCACCATCTCTTAATTCAACAGCTTCATTTATACCTGTTGATGCACCCGATGGAACAGCTGCTCTGCCTATCGAACCATCCTCCAGTATTACGTCTGCTTCAACAGTTGGATTTCCCCTTGAGTCAATTATTTGCCTAGCTTTTATTTCATAAATATGAAAGCCCATTTTATGCTCCTTATTGGTTAATATTTGTATATTTACTTTAGTATATATTTTTAGTATAATAATAAATTATATAAATGTGTAGTATTTTGCTAAAAGAATTGTCTATTAAGTTTGGCAATTAAGTCATGAAAAGAACTGTTGGATGTTTATTTTATTTTATATTTTTTGTCTTTAGTGTTGTTAATCTTTATTCAGAAGTTTATGTGATTAAAAATTTTGATTTATCATTAAATGAATTTCTAGAAGTTTCAACAAGGAGGGACAATTTATCACCAATTGTTGATTCTAAAAGGGTTATCATGTTTTACCCTCCGAATAAGAATATTAGAAAAATATTTGCTGCTTTTGATTTTGATAGTTATGTGAAGAAATATTTATTTAAAAAAAATAAGTATGGACTTTTTTTTGTTAAAATCAATCTTCCTCATGGAATTAGTAAAATTAAGTATAGACTTGTTGTTGATGGTATTTGGACAAATGATGAATATAACAAAAATGTAGTGGTTAATAAAGATTTAATACGATTTTCTGTAATTGATATAGGTATGAGTAATAGTTATGTCTCTTTGAGAAATCCAATTGATTCTTCTGATGGAAGAGAAGTTGAAATTTTTTATATAGGGCGTCCTGGTCAGATTGTTACAATAGCTGGCAATTTTAATAATTTTAATCCATTTTTAAATAGGTTGGTTGAACAAGAGCATCACAAAGGCGTATATACTATTAAACTTAAAGATCTTCCTAAAGGTAGAATTTATTATTATTTTGTAGATTCTGGAAATAAGGTTATAGATAAAAATAATGTTAATAGGATTAATCTATATTCAGTTGAGGGTATTGCTAACAAAATAGATTTTGAGGTATCTTATTTTGACAATTAATTTTTATAAAAAAAAGACCCAAATCCAATTCTATGTATCTAAAATTTAGAATAAGTTCTAAGTGTTGTTTTTATTGAGTAAATTATTCATCTCATCGAATAGGTATCTAGATACAAAATGGTCTTTTTCTACTTCCTCCAGAGATGCATTTTCTGCTGTTAAAGAAGTATTTTGTATGGTTGTGAGTAATGGTTCATCAAGTTTGATGTTCTTGATTTTGTCATGAGTTTTTTCAAAATCAATTTCAGGAATAGATGATATTAATGTCTTTGTGTATGGATGTCTGGGATTTGAAAATAAAATTTCTCTAGGTGCAATTTCTAGAATTACTCCCATGTACATTACAGCAATTTTATCACTCATATATTTTACTACTGCCAGGTCATGTGAAATGAAGAAATAAGATAGTTTCAATTCTTTTTGTAGATCTTTAAGCAAATTTAAAATTTGTGCTCTTATGGATGCATCAAGAGCAGATACAGCTTCATCTAGCAGTAAGAGTTTAGGATTTAAAGCAAGTGCTCTTGCTATGCCTATTCTTTGTCTTTGTCCCCCTGAAAATTCATGTGGATATCTGGATAACATGCTTTTTGAAAGTCCAGTAGATCCATTAATTCATTTACCCTTTGTTCTATTTCTTGTTTAGTTTTTGGCAAAATTTTATTTTCATTATATATCACTAATGGTTCCGATATGATTTCTTTTATTGTCATTCTTGGATTGAGAGATGTATGTGGATTTTGGAATACCATCTGCATGTCCTTTCTTGTTTTGAGGAGTTCTCTTTTTGATAGTTTAGTAATGTCTTTTCCATTGAAATATATGCTACCAGATGTTGGTTTATAGAGTTGCATTATTGTTCTCAATGTTGTTGATTTGCCACATCCAGATTCCCCAACAAGTCCTAATGTTTTGTTATATTCAACTTCAAAACTGATACCATTTATGGCATTTACTTTACGTGTATTTTTCCAAAATAAGAAATCTTCACCAATTGTAAAGGTTTGTACTAAATTTTCTACTTTAAGAATTATGTTTTTTGTATTTTTCATTTAATTTTCCTTAATCTTATTTGTAGCGATATCTCCGACAGGATGATCTTTAATTGAATAAAGTTTTTCATTGGGATTCTTATCAAGAGTAAGTATTGATTTTAATAGCCCAATTGTATATGGATGTTTAGGGTTTTTAAATATTTCTTGTACGGTACCCTCTTCAACAAATTGTCCTTGATACATTACAGAAACCGAATCACAAATTTCTGCAACTACCCCTAAATCATGGGTTATTAATATAGTGGAAGTGTTGAATTTTTTAGATAAGTTTTTTATAAGTAGTAATATTTGTTTTTGAATTGTAACATCAAGAGCTGTGGTAGGTTCATCTGCAATTAATAATGATGGATGGCAACTGAGGGCCATTGCAATCATAACTCTTTGTCTCATTCCCCCTGAAAATTGATGAGGGTAGTGTTTTATTCTCTCTTCTGCATTTACAACACCAACTGTTTTTAACATTTCTATTGCTTTCATCTTTGCAGATTTTTTATCTAGTTTTTGATGCAGTCTGATCGTTTCTTCAATTTGCGTAGAGATTCTTAAATATGGATTTAAAGAAGTCATTGGATTCTTGAAATATCATTGCTATTTTATTTCCCCTGATATTTTGAAGTGCCCTTTCGTTGAGCTTTAGTAAGTTTTGACCTTCAAATAATATTTCTCCATTTCTATATACTGTGGTAGTTTCAGGTAACAATTTTAGTATTGCCATGCTTGTAACAGATTTCCCACTTCCAGATTCCCCAACAATAGCTCTAATTTCGCCTTTTTTCATTTTTAGATTTATGTTGTTTACAGGATGTACTGTCGTATGTTTTAATTTGAAATCAATTGTTAAGTTTTTTATGTCTAGTATGTATTCTGTGCTCATCTAATTGCTCCTAGAGATCATCTTTTGGGTCGAATGCGTCTCTTAATCCATCGCCTAAAAAGTTCATAAATAATAAAAATATTGTCATAACTGCAGCTGGGATAAAAATTTTCCATGGATATTCAATAAATGTGGGAATTCCATTTTTTATTAATTCTCCCCAACTAGTCATTGGTGCTGATATTCCAAGGCCCAGGAATGATAAAAATGATTCGAGCATAATAAATGATGGGACATTCATTGTCGTAAATATTACTATTATGCCAAAACTATTGGGAATTAAATGTTTAAATATCATCCTCTTATTTGTTGCACCTAGAGTTCTGGCTGCTTGTATAAATTCGGCTTTTGCAAGTGACTTTACTTGACCCCTTACAATTCTAGAAATTGTTAGCCACGAAATGATACTAATTGCAATAAATAACCCAATAATATTTCTTTCCATAACAGTCATTAGAGTTATTATGACTAGCAGGGTAGGTAGGACATAAAGGATTTCTACTACTTTAGTTATGATTCTATCTGTTATACCACCAAAGAATCCTGCTATTGCACCTATTATGGTCCCTATGATCATTGACAGAAATGCGCCAATAAATCCCACAGAGATTGATATTTGACTTCCTTGTATTATTCTTGAAAGTAGGTCTCTACCAAGACTATCTGTTCCTAGCAGGTATATTCTTTTGTGTACTTTAACTTCTTTCCCATTAATTTTTTGAACTTCAGTTTCAATTTTTCTTTTTATGGTTTCTAATTTTTCTTTTTCTGTTTCATTTATTTCTCGGTTTTCTTTTGCTGATAATTTTTTGATGAAATTAAGTTCCTTCTCATACCAGAGTTCTCCTGCATATTTAAGAGATGGAGGCAAATCAGCATGTTCTATTACTTGATTGTAGTATTTATATATCGGTAGTATTGGTTGAAGTATTGCGACCAATATGTAAAATCCAATGATAAATATACTGATAAATGCAAGTTTATTGTCCTTAAATCTTAACCAAGCTCTTTTATTTGCTGTTTGGACCTCAAAATAGGCTTCTTGGGTTTTATACTTGTTCATTTTTTCTCCTAGTCGCCCTATGTTCTTGGGTCAAGTTTTTTATAGGTAATATCAGAGATTAAAATGGATATAAGCAATATTGTTGAGTATACTAATAACGAACCCATGAGTAGTGGATAGTCTCTGTTTAGAGATGATTCTACTGTGAACGTACCCATTCCGGCTATTCTAAATATTTGCTCAATGACCATACTGCCAGAAATTATACCAGCAAATGCAGGACCTATATAGCTTACTAAGGGAAGTATGGAGCCTATTAATACGTGCTTTCTTATTATTGCATTAAAGCTTAATCCCTTGGCTTTTGCTGTTCTTACAAAATCGCTCTTTAATATTTCTAACATTGAACCTCTAATAATGCGTGTAAAAATAGCTATCCATGGAAAACTCATTGTTAGTATTGGCATAATTAAATTTGTAAGACCCCCACGCTCTGAAATCCACCCAGAAGTATAAAATAACTTTAGTTTTATAGATAGAAAATATTGTAAAATGGGACCAGTTACAAAGGTAGGTACAGAAATTCCAACTATTGCTATTATTCTTATTGTATAGTCAATACGAGTGTTTTTGTTAATTGCTGCTATTGAGCCAAGCAAAATTCCAAGCATAAGAGATGTTAGTAAACTTATTATTCCGATTGTAAAAGATTTGGGAAATCCTAGTTTTATGTATTGAGTTACATTTAAATCTTTCTTTGTTAATGATGGTCCAAAATCTCCTTTTAAAATGTTTAATATGTAGTAATAAGCTTGGACATAAAAAGGTTTATCCAGGTGATATTTTTGCATTAATTTTTCTTTTACTTGTGGATCAATAGGTTTTTCAGAATTGAATGGATTTCCGGGAGCAAGTCTCATTATTAAAAAACATAAAAAAGTGATTACTATTAAGGTGGGTATTGTTTCCATTAACTTTTGTAAGGTAAACTTTAACATAATGGCTCCTTATTTTACTCGAAAGAGTTTTTTCTATGTATCATTAATCATTTTAACATATGAAATTGAATATTATTCAAAAAATTTTAAATTTAATTGTTTTTTAAATCAATATTTTTTATATGTTGATATTGATTGTCTATTCTTTATTATTTTAATGTTGTTTTTGTCAATTGTAAATAAATTTAATAATTTTTTGACTTTTATTAGCATAATATTAATCTTTACTTAAGATAATTCGTGATTAAGATTATTTAAAGTTATTTAACTTAAATCATTAATTCAAATGATGTGTATAAGAATTGTTGATAAGCAGACATCTATTAGTATGATTTTAATAGATGTCTATTTTTTATTATTTTAATTATTATTTAACTTTTTTAATTTCTGAAAAATTAAATCTTTCTGCAATATTAGGAGTCCAACCAGTCCATTTGTCGTGTCTAAATAGATAATTTCCTGCATATATGTATATTGGTGCAATTGGGAAATCTTGTTCTACAATTATTTTTTCAGCTTTTCTTAAAATCTCTTGTCTTTTAATTGGATCCTGTTCAAGATCGGATTGGTGTATTAAATTATCATATTGTTTGTTTGAATATTGATATGAAGAAAAATGCACGAAATCTTTTTGGAATAGACCTAGAAATGTTAATGGATTGAGTAATCCCCTACCCAACCTGCCCGCGCTATTTCATAGTTTCCTTTTATTTTATTATCCATGAATGATGACCATTCTTCGTTCTCAAGATTGATATTAATATTTAAAATTTTTGACCATTGATTTTGAATAAATTCTGCAACTTTTTTGTGACTTTCATCTGTATTATACTTTATTTTTAGTTGAGGGAAGTTTGCACCATTAGGATAGCCAGCTTCAGCGAGTAGTTGTTTTGCTCTATCTGGGTCAAATAAATTTAATTGTTTTCCGTAAGAATAATTGTGAAATTTTGGACTTGCGTTTCTTGTAGGAACATGATTATTATCTGTAACTTTTTTTGTTAATGCTTCTCTATCAATTGCAAGGGTTAATGCTTCTCTAACCTTTACATTATCAAGAGGTTTGATGGTGGTATTAAACGAATAAAAGTAAAGACCATTAATAACAGATGAGTAATAATCACTTCTTAGTTTTATTTCTTTTATTAGGTCAGGTGGAATTAGTGATAATGCATCAATTTCGTTACTTTCATACATTCTGTAGGCAGTTGAAGCATCAGTTATTGTGTAAAATACAATCTCTTCTAATTCAACTTCTTTAGCATTATAGTACTTATCATTTTTTTCAAGTACTATTTTTTCATTTGGAATTCTTTCCTTTAATTTATATGCACCACTTACTACTATATTTTCAGGTTTTATCCAATCTTTACCATATGTTTCAATAACATGAACTGGTACCGGTCTAAATGATTGGTGTGCTAGCATATCTAAAAAGTAAGGTTTTGGGGCAACTAGGGTTATTTCTAATGTTGATTTATCTATAGCTTTAATTCCAAGCTCTGAATCTGATAATTTGCCATCAAAATAATCTTGTGCATTTTTGATTGTTGATTTAACCATGCCGACATAATTTGAAGCTGTTTCTTTATTTAATATTCTAAGGTAAGATTTTCTGATGCCTTCAGCAGTAATGGGAACCCCATCGCTCCAAACAATACCTTCTCTTAAATTGAATGTATACACAGTTCCATCATCAGATACAGTCCATGATTTAGCCAATCCTGGCTTATATCCTCCAGTTTTTGAATCACTATCTGTTATTCCATTAAACATTTGTGTGACTATGTGAGAACCTATTTTATCTTGAGATAATTGAGGATCAATTGACTTAGGTTCTGCTCCCCCTAAAATAATTTTGAAAGATAAAGGTTCATTGCTCGTTTCCTTGTTGCAGGATAGAATGGCTATAAAAAAAAGTATCATAAATATATGTTTTTTTATTTTCATTATTTTCTCTCCTATTTATTTAAATTTAATTTAACTAAAAATTTTAAAAGACTTCTCTTCCTATAAAATTTACTTGTTAAATTGTTTAATCATTTGGTAAGAAAATTAATTATAACATAAACTTTTTGTAAGTATAAAGATATAAGTAAAAAACATATAAATTTAGGATATTAGTTAGATAATAAATAAGCATGTATTTTATTTAGATTTTTGAACGATATAGTGCAGGATGTATTGGATTAATTGTTATTAATTAAAATGATAAATTATTGAGATGTGCAAATAAGTATAATAATTCTTTAAAATAATTTGATAGTCTTTTTAAGATACATACAATAAAAAACACTTCATTTATATGAATTTAAATGAAGTGTTTTTTATTGTATTATTTAACGTATAGATTAACTTTTAAGTTATTTTTATTTAATATTATTTTCTTCTTTCTGTTTTATTTCTTCATAAAGATAAGCTTCTGCAATATTAGGAGTCCAACCAGTCCATTTGTCGTGTCTAAATAGATAATATGATTTAAGTATTGATAATGGAGCAGCAGGGAAATCTTGTTCTACAATTATTTTTTCAGCTTTTCTTAAAACCTCTTGTCTTTTAATTGGATCCTGTTCAAGGTCGGATTGACGTATTAAATTATCATATTGCTTGTTTGAATAACCGTACCCCCCAAATCCATGATTTGGGGTTGTAAACAGACTTTCAAGGAATGTTAGTGGATTTATATAATCTCCTGTCCACCCCATGTATGACATCTGGTAATTGCCATTGATTTTACTACTTAAGAATGTGGTCCATTCTTCAACCTCAATCTCAACATTAATGTTGAGTACTTTTTTAAGCTGTTCTTGTAAAAACTCTGCAGCGATTGCCATTCCATCGCGTTGTGAGGTTTTGTATTTTATAGTAGGAAATCCTGCGCCATCAGGATAACCAGCTTCAGCTAGTAGTTGTTTTGCTCTATCTGGATCAAACAATTTTAATTGTTTTCCATAAGAGTAGTTTTCAAATGGTGGAGTTATGTTTCTTGTTGGTTTTGATTGACCTTTTAGAGTGATCCTGTTTAGTGCTTCTCTATCAATTGCAAGGGTTAATGCTTCTCTAACCTTTACATTGTCAAATGGCTTGATGGTGGTATTAAATGTTATGTATTCTACTCTATTTATAGGATGGGAATAGTAATCGTTTCTTATTCTAGCTTCATCTAAATATTCTGATGATACTTTCATTAAGAAATCAAGCTCATCACTCATGTACATGTTATAAGCGATATTGCCTTTCACGTTATAAAATATAACTTCATCTATTTCAACATTTAAGGCATTATAGTACTTATCATTTTTTTCAAGTACTATTTTTTCATTTGGAATTCTTTCCTTTAATTTATATGCACCACTTACTACTATATTTTCAGGGTTTGTCCAATCTTTGCCATATGTTTCAATAGCATGAACTGGCACTGGTATGAATGTTTGGTGTATTAGCATGTCTAAAAAGTAAGGTTTTGGGGCAACTAGGGCTATTTCTAATGTTGAGTTATCTATAGCTTTAATTCCAAGCTCTGAATCTGATATTTTGCCATCAAAATAATCTTGTGCATTTTTGATTGTTGATTTAACAATATCAACGTATTGTGAAGCTGTTTCTTTATTTAATATTCTAAGGTAAGATTTTCTGATGCCTTCAGCAGTAATGGGAACTCCATCGCTCCAAACAATACCTTCTCTTAGATTTAATGTATACACAGTTCCATCATCAGATACAGTCCATGATTTAGCCAATCCTGGCTTATATCCTCCAGTTTTTGGGTCTCTTGTCGTTAACCCTGCGAATGTATTCATAATGATGTTGAATGCATTAACGGATGTAGCAAGTTGAGGGTCCAATGAATCTGGCTCAGTATCATTTGTGACCCTAAACGTTACTTTATCTTTTTGTTCATTACTAGAACATGAAGATAGAAATAGAATAAAAAAAGATAAAAAAATCATTATTCTATATTTCATAACTTATTCTCCTTAACTTGGTTTTTGTTTTCCTTTTGAATTGTTGTTGTTTAACATATACTTGAATGGATTTTACTTTAATTTGCGAAATAAATAAAGTATAATTATGTAAAATATTTGTATATATATGAATATTTTCGATCAAGTATTTTTGATTTGCTAGTGTGTTGCTTTTCAGAACTTTAAAGGATGAAGTTTTATGTTTATACAAAATGAGAGTTTTAATAGGTATTTTAAAGGCATTGAGAATGAATTCCTTAGTAGACTTGAAGTTATTAAAAAGATAAATTGCTTGAATAGTTCTTATCATGAAGCAGACTCTGTGAGTAGGAGTTTAGTTGATACAATGATCAAAAGACTTCTTAAAAAAAATTCTACCATTGTTGGTATTCAAAATATTTTGAACCTTTATGAAAAATCTAAATCCGGTAAATCTTCAATTATATTAATGGAACATTATAGTAATTTTGATTTTCCTTGTTTTCAATTTTTGCTCAGTAAAATGGGTTGTGAGGAAGTAGCAGAACATATTGTTCCTATAGCTGGTGTTAAGCTTGTTAAAGATGATCTATTGGTTAAAAGCTTATCTTTAGGGTATAGTGTGATACTTATTTATCCTCCGCATGCATTTGTTGGAGTTGATCAAAAGACACTTAAAGAGAGACGAGGTTTTAATGCCAATTCTATGAGGTGTATTGCGGATAAAAAGAGTAACGGATACATGATTCTCATATTCCCAACGGCCACAAGATATAGAAAAGATAAACCCGAGACTAAAAAAATAATTTCAGAAATTTCAAGTTATTTCAAGCTTTTTGATTATTTTATAATGATTGGTATTAATGGCAATATTCTTGAAGTTTCATCAAACGAGGATATGTCATGTGATCTTTTTAAAGAAGATACCCTTGTTTATAATGCAACAGAAATATTAGATATACTTGAATATAAAAATTTAATTTTGAAAAAATTAGATCAAGAAGGATTAAGTCCAACAAAAGAAATCTTGGGTTCTAAAATCGCTGATGATTTAGAAAAACGTTTTGAAATGCTTCATGAAGAGGGAGCCAAGATATATAATTGTTTAAGTTAGGATTTTGATGATAATATGCCTAATATAGAGAAAATAAAAAAGTTTAAAAAAGACATGCTAGATAATATTGCCGATGAGAGCGCCAAAAAGGAACTCTTTGGTATCAAAATGGATATTGAGCCTCCTGAAGAAGGGGAGCTTATTGTGCCTTGGGAAGATTAGAAAGGAATTTTTGATTTGGAAAATGATCTTGGTGAGGAAGAAGAACTTGACTTAGATTCTATTCTTGGTGCTCTTAGTAATGAGGACGCGAGGCAAGATGAAATTGATAAAAGTGATACTGAGGTTTTGAAAGATTCTAAAGGAGTGGATATTGATCCTGAATTTAATGATTTAGATGATGATTTTGATGTTTTAAGTTCTGATCTTGAGAGAGTTCTTGATGATAATTCTGTTAGTTTAGATGATGCTGTTAATTTAGGTAATGCTGCTGATTTTCAAAATTTAGACGCAGAGAATGATTTAAATCCAGATAAGCTTTTTGATAATGATATTGATGTTAATAATTTAAATCAGAGTCCTAGTGAAAATTCTAATGATTTTAGCGATTATGAAGAGAATAATTTGTCTAATCTTTCAGATGATTTTAGCTTTTTAGATGATGCCCCAAAAGAGTCTTCTAGTAAAGATAATTTTAAAATTAATTATGCGTTATTTTTTAAGAATTTGAATTCTTATCCTAGAAATTTGAGGATTGCTATTGCTGAGGCCTTGATGTTAGAGAATGTCTCTAGATACAAGATTGAGGCCTTAGTTGATTCTATTGAACAAAATAAAAAAGGGCTTAAATTTATTGCTAAATTTGTTGGAGACATTATTGGTCGCTCTGTTAAATTGCCTGTTATGTATTATAAGGCAGAGGAATTTAGCAAACTTGAAAAAAAATTTAGCTATAGAGTTTCTAAAGCCTTAGTTCCAATATTTAAGATAGCGTCTTTTTTTGTGATATTTGCATTTTTATCTTTTTATTTATTAGTTGATGTGATGTTTTTTTATATAGTCTCTGATAAAAAATATAAAGAAGGAATATCATACATATACGAGAACAAGAGAAATCTTGCCAAGACTACCTTTAAAGATGCATATTATATACGACCTAACAGAAAGTGGTTTTTAGCTTATGCTAAGGCTTTTGAAGATGTAAGAGATTTTGATAGCGCTGAGGAAAAATACGAAGAATTATTTACAATTGATCCATTTGCTATAGGCGCTGATGATAGACGGCGTAAAAATTTTGATAGGGATGGGTATATATCTTATGCCTCTATGAAAATGAGATTGGGAGAGTATGATGCTGCTAATTTCATTTTGGATGAAGTTATATCTCATTCTATTTATGATTATGAAGCATTAATGACTAAGGGCGATAATTATTTTCAGTGGGCCCAAATAGATCCTGCTTATTATAAGGATAGTATTAATAGTTATACTATTTTGCTTTCACAATATGGTAATAAAAAGGAAATTTTATTTAAGCTTTTTAATGCATATATTGAAGCTGGTGCTGAAATAGAAGCTGACAATGTTAATGCTTTTATTAAGGCAAATAAAGAATTAGATATTGATGAGGTTGTATATACCAAATACGTTAAGAAATTAATAGATAAATATTTTAAATTTACAGTTTATAATAAGAGAATAAATGTTCTCTCTAGGAATCTAAAATATTTGAGTGCTCAAATGAATTTGCTTAATAAAGAATTTCCTGGTTTTAAAGCGGGAACTGGAAAGAGTATCGCTAATGCTTTACATGATGTTAATTTAAATTCAGAGATTGAATATATTCTTAGAAGAATTTTGTTAAAGAATCCTGATTATAATAAGGCTCTATTTGAGAGTGGTAGATATTTTTATTATATGGGTGACTTTAAAAAGTCAGAGGGTTATTTATTGACAGCTATAAATAGTTTTAGACAGGCGGATTTAATCGAAAATGCTGTTGAAAAGATTATTGCTTATAGAATTTTATCTGATATTTATGAGGAAGGAAATGATGCTCTTAAAGCAAGTAATATTATTAGGTTAGCTTTAAATGACTATGATTTTTATAAAAATAATGGTATGGTTAAAGGCTCGAAAGAGCTTGCTTTAATTTTTGAAAAGCAGGGAGATGTTCTTAGAACTTTAAATGGCTTTAAATCAGCCATTTCCTCTTATAAGATGGCGATAGATGGGGGTGTTAATTCCCCAGATGTTTATTATAAATTGGCATTGCTTAATTACAAGGAAAATAATTATAAAGATGCATTAATTTATTTATTTAAGGTTAATAACATGTTTGGATTTGCAAATAATAATAAAGTCTTAAATTCAATTGCATCTGTTCTTTATAAAATGGGTAATTTTGAGGCCGCTAGGAGTTATTATTTAAGGGTATTGCAGAATTTGGAAGTAGAGAGAGCTAATATCTTGGGTTTTAAACCCAAAGATAATGAGCATCATAGAGCTTTATTGATAAAAGAAATTGAGGTTTACAATAATCTTGGAGTTGTTGAAATAAAAGCCTCTCTTGGTAATAGGGCTGGATATGGTATTGTAAAGGATAGTATTCTTTTTGATTCAGGAATTGCAAAATTGACCGAATCTTCTAGAATGTTTGATTTATTAAATCGTGATGGTGATATGGTAAAAAATGCCAAGAAGGATCTTGCTAGTTTAAATCTTAGGAGTGTTTTTAAGAATGAATTTATTGGTTCTAAGATTTTATTTTATGACAATTTGTCTGATAATCTTTAAATTTTTTTAATTTTATTAGTTTTTTAAGATGGGTGGCATATTATTGTCTAATTATGTGTAAGGATTTATATGAGAAAAGCTTACTTTATTATTTCCTTGTTTATTGTTATTATATTTAATTTATCTTCTGCATTAAATGCTGGCTTAAGCATTAATAATAATGATGTATATGTTGAAGCCCATGAAGATGGTTTTCATCTTTTTATTAGGAAAAAGCCAGATATTAAATCAGTTATTTTGACTGAATCTTTTGAAATTCCAGATAAAAGTAAAGACGTATCTACGTATTCATTTAGAACATTGGAATATAATAGGATTAATGGAGATGAATTAGGATTTTGAATGGTAGAGTTATTCAAAATAGAACTCTTTTATCATTAACATCTTCTACACCTGTTCAAAATAGTAGATTTGGTCAAGCTTTTCATATTTTAATACCTAAGAAATTGAGATATGGTTTTCCTAATTTTTCAACAAGAAGTGGTGATATTGATTTAGAAGTTTTAAAGAGAAATAAAGAACCTTTTTGGTTTTCAATTAGAACTTTTGAGAAAAAATATAATGATTATTTAGGTCAATATAAAGATAATGCTTATGAGTTGTTTTTTGGAGATACTCAGCTGAAGAGTACAGTTGAAAATGATGCTCTAAGAGAAGGGTTTTCTAGGTTTGCTGATGATATTGTTGTTGCTAAGAAGGGACTTGATGCTGTTGATAAAATAAAGGATATTTTAGAAAAATCAGAAGATTCACTTTCTGATTTAGATCTTGTTTTTGTTATTGATGTAACTGATAGTATGAAGAACCATATTGAAATTTTAAGAGATCATCTTTTTGATATGGTGGAACCTCAATTACAGCAATTTAAATCTTATAGAGTAGGTTTTGTGTTTTATAAGGATTATCTTGAAGATTTTTTAACAAAATCTTTTGATTTTAATAGTAAAGAATATCTGAATAATGTTCTTGAGGATATTAGTATAGGAGGAGGCGGAGATTATCCTGAAGCAGTATTTGAAGGAATTGGTGCTGCTGTTACTCAGTTTGATTGGAGAGCAGAAAATCGGTTTATTATTGTGTTAGGTGATGCACCTCCTCATGAGTATCCTAGAGGTCCTATAGTTTATGAAGATGTTATTAGTGCAGCTAAGGAAAGAGATATTACAATTTATGGAATACTACTTAAGTAGTGTGTGTGGGTTTTAAATAGTGGTTTAAATTAATTTTGTATTTTTTATTGTGTTATGGTTTATTTTGTATTTTATCCACTATCTTTTGAGATAAGGGTATGATCCATTTAGGTGTTTGTATATTAGATTGTATTAGTTCTGCAAAGAGCTTTTTTGCTTTTTCTTTTTTATTTAGTAGATAATGTATAAATGCAATTTCATATTTGCCTATGGCAACTACGCTTTTATTTGCTTGATAATTTTCAATCATTTTTTCATATATTTTTAAAGCAGATTGATAGTCGTTAGCATTAGTTGATTTTTGGGCCTCTCTTAAATAAATTTTATAGGGAGTTTCTTTTGTAAGTTGTTTGTTTAAATGAGCTGTATAGCAGGAGGAGAATAGTAGGACACTCATTATTACTAAATTCTTCATTTTTTGTTCTCTTGTTTCATTATTTTTTATTTTTTCTTTCTATTTTTTTAAGAAAGATTTCATTTAAATTGAGTTTACATTTAATATTTAAGTTAATTTTATTAGATATAAAAAAAGAAAACAAGCATAGCTTGTTTTCTTTTTTGTTTTATTTAGAAGGAATTATTATTTTCCAATTTTCATGTATTAAATCTGGATTTTGAATTTTTTGCCTGTTTGCAAACCAGATTTTTGGCCATAAATAAGGGTCATTGTAGAGTTTTTTAGAAATACCCCATAATGTGTTTCCAATTTTAACCATATATAGTTCCTTACTTGCATGGCTTTCATAAGCTTTTAGATATCTTGCAGAATCTAAGAATAATTCATTTGCAAGTCTAAGGTTGTTGAAATGTTTAGCCTCAAGTCCTTTTTCCCATAATTGTCTAGCTTTTTCGATTAATTGTAGTGCTTTGAATTTACTTGAATCTGATTCTTTTTCCGGTGTTTTTTCTTTGAAGTTTTCAACTTGTTCCTCATAAGCAAGTACTAATGGACCTGCCTGTCCAAGTAAATAAACTTCGCTCTCGCCTTGAGTGTCGAGAAGATTTACACGTTCTTCTTTATCCTTAAGTAATGCCCTTCCATTCCATGGTGATGGTTTGATAAGTTTATTATTGCTATACACAGAAAGATTAGAAGCTGCTTCTAAAGCTTTTAATTGTTTGTACATTCTCTCTTCTGTTTCTTTAAGAGCCCTTGCTTCTTTTGCCTTTTTAGCAGTTTGTTGTGCCTGATTAAATGCTTTGCTGTACATTTTTAGAGCGTTCTCAATATCGTACATTTTATATTTTTTTATTGCTTCGAAGTATAAGTTATTTACTTCATCGATTTCTAGTGGGATCCATATGTATGCTTCATTAGTCTCAGCATCATTTAAATACTTTTCAATATTTTCTTTGAGATAATTTATTTTTTCTTTTTTTTCTATTGTATCTCTTGCAATATTTCTATACCTTTCTAATACTTTTAAGGCAATTTCATTACCTTCTCGAGGTCTTCCTTTTTTGAATTTTGCTTTCATCTCGTCCTCAAGTTTTTCAGCTTCATTAAATTCTTTAGAATAGAAAAGGTTTCCCCGCTCTTTTATGATCTCTTCTTTTGTCTTTTCAATGTCTCTTTTTGTGTCCCCAGTGTCTTTAGAGATTTTGTAGTTTGCACTTTTTGAATCTTCTGGAGGTGTCTTACATGAAATTAAAAAAAGAGCAAATATAGATAACATTAAAAATAATAGATTACTTTTTTTTATCATAAATACATCCTTCTTATGTGATATTGACTACATAAATTAAGAACTTTGGCTTTTAGACATAAATTCTTTTTTTTTGCATAAAGCCTATATAAATAGTATATATAGTATATTATTACACAATTTAACATTATGCAATTTTTGCTTAGCATATTACGTTTTCTTTTGTCAATATTTTTAGTTCTTCCCTTTATTTTTTAAAATCCTGTAATTTCCACATGTTCGTTCTTCTGGTTGTGATTTACATGAGTTTAGAGAAAGAGTAAGTATAAATAGTATTAAAAATAATATGTTTTTTTTCATCATAAGTGCATCCTTTGCTATAAGATTGTGCCTTGAGTCCTTTAAAAAGAGCAGGGCAATTAAAGTATTATCTAATACTTTTTCAAAAAGTATAACGTATTTTGCACTTTTATTAAAGATTAGTAAATCTCTTTAAAAAAGATATAATTAATCTTATAAGATTTGAAAAAAAGAGGAAAATTTGATTTTAAAATCATATATCATTATCTTTTTACTTTTATTCTTGCAAGTCGCATTATTTTCTCAAGTGGCGACTATTAAAGAAATAGAAGGACAAGTGAATGTCATAAGGGATACCATTCCCGTCAAGTTAGATTTGGGAGATGAGATTTTTGAGTATGATTTTATTGAAGTGGGAGACAATTCTAAAATAAAGATAGGCTTATATGGAATAAATGGTGTATCGTCAGATTTAACTTTATATTCTAATACATATAGTCTTATTTGTTATTCCTCTCTTAAAGATATGCAGGATGCGAAGATTTATTTATTTAAAGGCAGTTTAGAAGTGATTATTTATGAGGTTATTCAAGGTTCCTCATTTTCTGTGGGTGTGAATAATTATTTTTTTGTAACTGAGGCCCAGGCAAAATTTTATGTCAATTGTGAATATTTTAATAATTATTTTGTTAGTGTTTTTGATGGTAATCTTAAATATTATAACAGAGATGAATATTGGATCTCTGCGGGTACTAGCATTTTACTTTGGGATAATAATTCTTTCTTATGTAAAATTAATGATTCCGTGTCACAAAATGTAATTCAAAATTTAAAAGAAATATCACGTAAAAACTTTATAGCTCTGTCTAAGAGACGTTTAAGTAATATATTTTCAAAGTACGTTGAATATAGTTTTAGATTTGATTTTGTATATGATTCCTTAGTAAGATATCCTAAATTTAATACCATATATTCAAAGTGGAGTTTAGAAGATAAAAATTATACCTTGGGCAATAGGGTTGATATGGTAAATTATGTTAATTATTTAAGAGGCCGAGTAGGTATTCTTTTTAATAATTTTATTTGCCTAGCCAATATGTTTTTTTTTATAAAAGATATTGTTAAGTATTCTTCTGAGGCGTTTACCAACCCAAGCATTTATGAATCTATTTTGAAATTTTTAAAAGATTATAAAAAAAAGCGATTATCTTTGGCAAAGAAGTTTTTTAAAACCATTCATTCTTTTAAGATGTATTTGGTCCGTACCAATGGTGATATTCCTAGTAATTTAAGTGTTAATGAATTTTATTTGTTAACACCAGGAAATTTTTGAAACTACGATCAATTTTTATCAAATAAATATAAATATAAATATAAATATAAATATAAATATAAATATGGCTTTTAATATTGTTTTGTTCAGCTTTTAAAGAAGCGATCTTGAATTTTAATTAGAATGAATGTTGTGTAATAAGTGATGATTAAGGACGGCTTATAAAGTATTTTTAAAGGTTATTTATTAAGTTTAAGAGTAATATTTTTTTATCAAATTTGAGTAAGTAAACTTGGATATAAGTTGGACGTAATAGAGACTTTTATGATATCCTCTTACAAAGAAACTTTTTTTAAAAAAAGTAGATGTTATGTGAGTTTTTAGGTTTATGTCATTTAATTTTTATAATATCGATATTTTCATTTTATGAAAAGAAGGTGTTTGATTTTTGTGAGTAATTCTCTTTGCTTTAGAATTTTTTGGATTTTGATTTCATTTATTTGTTTATTTTTGTTTGTTTATATTAATTTTTTTAAACTTAGAGAAGTTAAATCTTCGTCCAATAAAAAAATTGCATTATTTGTTCCTGGCGTCATTAGCGGATCACCTTCTTATAAAGCAATGTATGATTTTTTGACTGAATTTCAGAATAGCAGAAATGATGTTGAGATTAAATTATTTGAAGCTGGTTTTAATCAGCATGAATGGATAGAATTACTTGAAAAGTTATTGAATTCTAAAAATTATGATTTTTTGATAACAACGAATAATGTGATGCAAGGAATTATTGATAAGATTTCTCAAAATTATCCTTTTACTAAATTTTTGCTTTTTGATTCTTTAGTTAAGAATGCTAATCCTCAAGTATATTCACTTTCTTATAATGTTGCAGAAGAAGCTTATATATTAGGTTATTATGTAGGTTTGTTTCTAAAGAATGCTAATTTATCAAATAAGAATGTTGCTTTAATTTCTGGACAAGAATATCCCGTTATGACTAATTGCATTTTTCCTTATTTTAAACGTGGAATTAAGGAGATTGTGGATGTGGAAGTATTCTTTAGGACTTTGGGGAATTGGCATGATAGTAATAGGGTAAAAGTTCTCTCTGACTCTTTAATTTTAGATTTAGGAGTTTCTATAATTCTTCCAATAGTAGGTCCAGCTGTTAAAGGGGTTTTATCATCGATACGAGAGCACGGTGTTTTTGCTGTGCTTTTTGATAGTGAGGATTATTTGGATAATAAAGATAATATTATTGGTTCAGGTATTACAAATCAAAGATTATTTTTAGGAAAAGTCTTAGATAAAGCTCTTAAGAACGAGATTCAATATGGGACTTATAAAGTGATTGGATTTAAAGAAGGGGGTGTTTCATTTAATTTATTAAATAAATTTTATTTAGAAAAGACCAGTTTGGAGCTTAAAGAGAGGCTTGAGACAAAGATGAAAAATATGAGCAATACTCAAATCAAAATAGATTTAGAATGATTTATGGTAGAGTTTAAGAATATAGTAAAATCTTTCCCAGATATTGAAAAGCCCATTATAGATAATGTCAATTTAAGGATTGAAAACTCTAAGATTTTAACTGTAATTGGGAGAAATGGGGAAGGTAAGAGTACCTTGTCGAAAATTATAGCTGGGTTTATTCATTTTGATAGTGGTGATGTATTTGTCAATAATAATAGACAGAAAAACTGGAATGTGGACACGGCAAAAAGTAATGGTATTTATATTGTATCTCAGATTCCAAAGCTTGATATGAACTTAAAGGTTTGGGAATATCTTAGTATTTATTGGTTTGATTCTCAATTTTTTATGCCAATGAATAAGTTTAAGACTTATAGATACTATAGATGGCTTAGGCAGTTTTATAATATTACATTTGATCTGGAGGTTAGATTACAAGATTTAAATATTAAAGAGATATATTTTTTGCTTACTATTTCTTCTCTTAAAGAGAATGCAAAGATCATTATTTTTGATGAAAGTGTTGCCTATTTTTCTCAGAAAGAGGCTAAAGAATTTATTAAATTGCTTCAAAATCTTAAAAAAGCAGGAATTACTTCTCTTTTTATTACACATAGAGAAATTGGAGATGCCTTAAAATTTAGTGATGAATTTATTATTTTAAAAGAGGGAAAATGTTTTAGAACGATAAACAAGGAAGTAATACTGAGCAAACTTAATCTCCCCCCTGATAAAAAATTTATTGCTGCAAATATTAGACGTAATGTTCCAAATGAGGATTTTATAAAATTTAATTTATTTTTTGAAGATTTTTGGCAGTATGATATTAGTTTTTCCTTAAAAAAAAGAGGAGTTTTGGGGATTATTGCAGAAGAAGCAACAATCAAAACATGGGAAAAATTATTCTTAGGTAAAATTCCATTTGTGGGTAGCATAAAAATGAATGGAAATAGATATGAACATATTGATCCTTATGAATTAAAAGCTGGATTTTTACCCTTAGGGATTGGCAATTTGTTTTCTGATAATACTACTATATTGGACAATTTTTTAGTTAAGATAATGAGTTTTGAAAATGAAGTTTTTATTAGGCAATCTACTATTAATAAACTTAAAAAATTTTTTAAAAATGATATGGGGTATTGTGATAGTAAGATACTAAAAACTTTTTATTCTAAGTCATTATCCTTTTCTGGAGGTACTTTGAAAAAGTTTGCTCTCTTGAGGGAAAAATATATCACAAAAAGTTTTTTAATTTGTTTTTCACCTCTTAGTAACTTAGACTACCGAGCATATAATGAGATATCTAACTTTATTCGTAGTTTTTCTAATGAGAAACCTGTATTATTAATCACGCCTAATTTAGATGAATTGCTTCTTTTATCCGATCATATTTTAGCAATAAAATTTGGTGAAATCATATTAAGGCTAGAAAGGGGACATGTTGACAAAACAGCTTTAAAGGAAATTTTGTTTATATGAGAGTATTTAAGCAAGAGTATATTTTATTAATATTTTCACTTAGTGTGTTAAGTATTAGTTATTTTTTTGATGGGTTTTTTAGTTTTTCTTATATGAAGATGATGTTTTGGAACTTTATGTTGCTTTTATTAATTGCAACAGGGATTTCCACTTGTGCTAGGAGTCATAGTTTGACCCTTGGTGATGAAGGACACGTTTATTTTGGAGCATTTCTATCATATATATTTTGTGAATTATGTGGGCTTACATATTTTAATTTTGTATTAATCATAATTTTAAGTTCATTCATAGTTGGTTTAATAGGCATTATTCCTTTTTTGTTGACATTTTTTTTTGGAGTAAATGGAATGCTTACAGGTCTTTTAATGTCTTATGGAAATCAAAGATTGATTGATGGATTTATATCTGCAAAGCTTTTAGGTGCACATGGTCTTTTGACTCAGACAAAAAGTGTTGATAAAATATTTGCTCTTGATACTGCTTTGCCATATTTACTTTTATTTAGTATTTTAATTTGGGGATGTTATGTATTTGTCAATAAAAGAACCGTTTTAGGATTAAAACTTGAAATATTGAGTGATAGAAAGACATTAAGCAAATTTTTTAGTATTAGTGAGTTTAAATATAAATTCTGTACGGTGTTTAGCAGTGCTTTTTTAAATGGACTTGTGGGTTCGATTTTTTTAATTTTCTTTAAGAATTATTTATTCTTAGGCTTAACTTCTGGACTTGGTTGGGACGGATTTATTGTTGCTGTGGTTTCAGGATTTAATTATATGTACATATTATTTTTTAGTTTATTCTTTGCAATGTTGAACGAGTTTAATAATTATCTTAAAATAAATTATTCATTTAAATTTGAATTTATTGGTTTATGTCAAGCGATTTCAATTTTCATCTCATTATTTTTATTTAATTCAGGTAAAAAATAGATGTTTGGTATTTTTTTACATTCTATAATATTTGCATATTTGGCTCTTGGAGTTCTATATACTGAAAAAGTGGGGCTTTTAAATATATCTATTGAAGGAATTTCTTTTTTAGCTGTTTTTTTAACCTCTTTTTTTATTTATTTGGGATATGGAATATTTATTTCAGTTATTATAACAATTTTGATTGGTTTAATCTTTGGATTTTGTATATCTTTTCTTGTAATCAATGGTTATGATATTTTTATAATAGGCATAGGAATTAATATATTATGTTATTTTTTAGTTAAAATTTTAATGGCAGTTAACTTCAATTTTATTCCAGGATTTAATTTAAATATTCAAAATGATGTTGCTATTATTTTTTTTGTTATATTTTTTTTCATTTTTTTAAGTATTAGTATTTATGTAATAAATTATTCAAAAATTAGAGTAGTTTTTGAGTTTATTCGTTCAAGTGATTATGAAAATATATTAGGCGAACAAACTAGTAATTATTTTAAATCTTTTGCTATTTTTATGTCTGCAATCTCAGCAAGTGTTGCAGGTTCATTTCTTGCTATAAATTTTAAGATTTATTCTTATAATTTAGGGTTAAGTAATGGGTGGCTTGCTATTTGCATACTTTATATTGCATTTGCAAGCCCATGGCTTGTTTTTCCCAGTGCACTTCTAATGGTATTTATTGAATATAAATTTTTTAATTTACAAGATTATGTGAATTCATATTTTGCCCTTTCATTACCTTTTTACATGGCTATATTAATTAATATATTTGTTTCACTTTTTAAAAAAACCAAGTTATTTTAATAAGTGGCATGTATTGAATTTTGAAGAATTCGTAAAGCCTTAATTTGCGATTCTAAGTCTATCACTTTAATTTTATTGAATTCGTAAAAGGGAATTTGTTTGATTATAGCTAAATTATTTAAGAATATTGTAAATATGCTGTCATCATATGTTTCTATCTGGAAGATGGTATTCATTATTAAATTAAACATTACATCTTCATCTTGTATGAAATGATAAAACCCTTTTTTTAAAATAGTATCAATTAATACATATACGTTAGTATTTAGTAATTCTTGGTTATCTTGGATAAATTGTATTACATAGTCCATTGAATTTTGTGTCTCCCCAATAAGAAAATATGCCCAAGAAATGTCAAGATAATTTTTTGTATCTTTGAAATCAATTATTTGTAGATAAGTTTTGCTTTGGTTGATTGCTTTTAACCAATTGTTCATTAAGTATTCTAATTCTGAAATTAGTAAATATGCATCAACTTGTTTTTGATCTTGATTTATAATTTGCATGAGTAGTGTTTTGGATTGATTATATTGTTTTAGACTTTTGAATAACATTGATCTTGTATAAAGTTCATCTATTTTTTGTTCATTTTCTATAGTAACTTTTGCATAAGTAGGAGTGATGATGTTCAACCAAATCAATGTGATAGCATATTTTCTCATAAATTTTCTCCTTTTATTCTTTGGACAATGTTTATTATCATATCTTTGTATTCATTGATCAATTCATATGAATTTAATTCTTCTGTAAATTTATTTAAGTATGACATTGCAATATTTGAAGATTGCTTAATGGCATTCGATGAGTTGAGCATGTTGCTAAATTTTAGTATTTTTTCTTTTGATTTCTCTATAGGCTGATTTTTAATTTTATTTAATTTTTGAATGATTTGTTTATCAAATTGTTTTTCTTTTAAAAAAAGGATTATAGGTAAACTCTTTTTTCCTTCAATGAGATCATCTCCAAAATCTTTGCCATTAATTCCATTTTTAATATTGCCAATATCATCTATTATTTGGAAGCAGGTTCCAAGTTGTAAGAATGTATTGTAAAAATTTTTAGCTTTAGTTTCATTATTTGTAAGTATTCCGGCTAAAAATCCAGCCATTCCGAAAAAAGAACTTGTTTTAAGCTCGACTAAAGATATGTATTCTTGCAAGCTAGGAATATATGTTCCATTATGAAGAGCGATATCAATTCCTTGTCCTAAGTGGAGATTTGAGAGAGTTGTAAAAAAGTTTTCATAAATTAATAATTTTTGATTCATCTTTAAGTGTGAAGTTTGTATTAATTTTGCGGGAAGAAAATAAATTAAATTTGCTGTATTAATGCTATTATCTAGTCCATACATCAAGTGAATCGCGGGCTTGCCGCGTCGTTTGCTTGCTTTGTCTTCTATATCATCAACAATTAAACTTCCAGAATGAGGTAGTTCAAGTAGAATGCTTAATTTATATAGTTCTTCGGTATCACGATTGTCATATCCTAATGCATGTGCTAATAAGATCATTAACATGGGTCTTATTCGTTTGCCCCCTCTATTGATTATTTCAATAGCTGGGGCTTGGATTGTTTTTATTATATTTTCTTTTATATTAAATTTTAAGTTTAAGCCTTTGTCTTTAAATAGATTAAGAAAGTAATCTTTTGAGAATATATTATTAATATTTTTTTCGATCTTATCTAAAAATGATTTATTTTGCATAATATAATTATAATAAATAAGTATAATTTGAGTGTATTGAAGATAAGCAATATGTATAATTTTGCAGATGAATATTCAAAAAGGGCTAAAAGAGAAGGATATCTTGCTAATCCGTTTATAAATTAATTGAAATTGATCAAAGATTTTCATTATTCTCTTCTGGCAATGTATTAGACATTGGAGCGTCTCCTGGCAGCTTTTCTCAATATGCTTATGGCAATCTTCAAAAAGGGGTACTTGTTGCAGTGGATCTTAACGATATTAATCTTAAATTTACTAATAATTTTTATTTTATTAAAGGTGATATATTCCTTGATAAAGTTTGTCAAAAAATCAAAATTTTTGCACCTTATAGTTTAATTATAAGCGATGTTGCTCCTAAAACTACTGGTAATAGATTGGTTGATACAAGTAATTCTTTTAATTTGAATATGAAAATAATTGAATTGGCATTTGGAGTATTGGCAAGGGGCGGTAACTTATTAATTAAAGTTTTTCAAGGAGGTGAGGAAGAACAGCTTTTTTATAAGCTTAAGGATTGTTTCAAGCTTGTCAGAAAGATTAGGCCCAAAGCTGTTCGTAAAAATTCTTTTGAAATTTATTTTTTATCTAAAAATTTTATTGGGTAAGTATAAGTATTTAATTTGATTAGAGGTATTGAGTTATGTTTTCGAGAGGAAAAATTATAGAGAAAAAATCTAATTTTCAGGTTGCGTGCTTTAAAATAGGCAAAGAGAGTTATGGGGTTACAATAGAGCATATTAGAGAAGTAATTAAGGTTCCTTTAGAAGGTATATATTCGATACCGAATGTTCCTGATTATATTACGGGTATTTATAATCTTAGAGGGGATGTTATCCCTTTAATAAATTTAAATGTTAGGTTTAAAATCCCGTCTGTTTATACAACGGAAGAAGATAAGCTTTTAACAGGTTATTTAATAGTTAGTGTTAGAGATAAGCTTTTAGGAATTTTTGTAGATAAGGTTTTAAAGGTTATTAATTTTGATATATCTAAGATACAGGAGCCTCCTGCTACTTTACAAACTTTAGATAGAAAATATATATCAGGTGTTGTTAAAATTGAAGGTGAAGAGAGTTTTGAGGGCGAATATTTAATTTTAATTGATATTGAACGGATATTTAGTAAAAATGAATTTGAAATGATTCCATATAAGGAGAAGAATGAAGAGTAAGGTTCTCATTTACGTAAATTATTCAAATTTGGATGCTGAAGGCCTTGCGTGTGAGATACAAGAATATTTGGAACGTAAATATGGTGTCTTAAGTTTATTTGCAGGAGTTGAGAGGTTTCCAAAGAAATTAGCTAAAGATGATTTTATTTTTGCAATAACTTTGGGTGGGGATGGTACAGTTTTATTAGCAAGCAGTTTACTTTTGGAAAATGACATTGATATTCCCATTATTTCAATAAATTTGGGCAAGGTGGGGTTTTTAGCAGATATAAAACCTAAAGATTTTAAAGAAATAATAGATAAATTTTTTAACAATTCTTTAGTTATTCATAAAAAATATTTACTTAGCATCAGCGCTTATGAGAATGGAAATAATATGTTTACCAAGTATGCTTTAAATGATATTATTGTTCGTTCTAGTATTCTTAATAAATTGATTTATGTAGATCTGAAGGTTAATTTGGAAGATTTTCTTTCATATAGGAGTGATGGAATAATATTTGCAACGCCCACGGGTTCAACTGGGTATTCTTTTTCAGCAGGTGGTTCCATCTTAGAATCAGATTTAAAGCTTTTATTTTAACCCCCATTTCGCCACATTCTGTTTATAATCGTTCTTTTATTTTTTCAATTGGAAGCAAGATTTCACTTTCATTTCAGAAGAAATATGCATTAAATGCAGCATCAATTTTTGTTGATGGGGTTAATATTGGTAAATTTGGGATTGATATTGTTTTTGAAGTAGGACTTAATAATAAGAGTTTGCGTTTTGCATCATTTTGTACAGATACTTTTGTTAAAAGACTTAAGAATAAGTTATTATAGGGTGTTTTAATAATATATATGGTTAGTGTAGTTTATTTTTAAGTTTTTTAGAAAAAATTTTATTTTAATTGGGGAAGTATCTATTAACTTTATTCCCGTTTTGATAAGCGTTGGAGGGCCTTGAAGGTGAAAAATTTTATTGTTTTCATCTATTTTATTTGTTATTTGCTTTGGTGAGAAGATTAAAAATAATGTTATTATGGATAAAGAGCGGGAGTGTATTCTATTTGCTAAGTTTAGAGCCAAAGTGATGCTTAAGGATTATTTGTTTTTAAAGATGCCTTAATGGAATCTTTTCTTATGATAACTAAAGTAATATGGTTTAAATTTTTAGATATTCTTCTTTGCAATTATTATATTGATGTTGATAATGGGTTAATTTTTAATATATTAGTTAAAATACATTTTAAGAATCATCAGTATTTAAGCTTAAATAGTGGTGTTTTTGTTTTAAATAGGATAAAAAATGTGATATATGATATTGAATATCTGTTAAGGATTGGTAATAATTATTTTAAGCTTGAAAAGCGTCTTCAAAACTCTTAATATGAGCTTGAGGATGTCATAGTATTAAAGGGCAGGCTGGATAATATCAGTGATTCATTATTTAGTTTTAAAACTGAAAGATTCAATAGAGAACAAGGGTTAAGTTATTTGTTTAAGAGAATAAAAGAATTATAGTTGATATTTCAGGCATCAGACAAGTTGATATCTTGAAAATTGCATCTAGAGTTGTTGATGTTTTGTGTAAATTTAGTATGGAGTCTGCATAATTTTTGTATCAATATCTAAAGTTGAACTTATAGTGATTGGTATTGGTTTAAGGGTCCAGTCAATTGATAGAATTATATCTGGGGCGAATTTTCAAAAATAATGTTGGTCATTAAGGATGTAAGAATGTTGTTGATGGTGAGTATAGATTTATCATATTTTAAAAATAGATTCTGCATAGGAGGTGAATTCAGAGTGGATTTAGATAAGTATTTCAAGGATTTGTCAGAGGATGTGCAGAGATTTGTTGTAACACATCTTGCTAATATTGCAAGTCTTTCAGAATATCATATTTTGGCAAAAAAAGGATTCATAAAAAATAAAACTTATGTTCAGACTTTTTTGTTATTTGGTAGTGAGTGTATTGCAGACATTGTTCGAATGTTTAGTGAAAATATGAAAGATATTAGCTTTAGGCATGCAAAAGATCTTTTAAAGAGTAATAATTGATTGTAAGCAGGTATTTATGGATTTAGTTCATAATGAAAATTATCAAAAAATTTTGTTTGTTGATGATCTGATTTTGCAGACTTTAGGAAATATAAAAAAAATAAAAGAATCCGGTAGGCTTGCAAAAGATTCGGGCATAACGGTTAATTTTATTAATTTGAATCTAAATGTTTTAAGTTATATTGCATCATTAAATTATTTTTATACAAGACCTAGATTAAAAGTTAATTATGATTTTAGAACAAATCTTTTTGGTTTTGTTTCTGATTTCTCATTGTTCGTAAGTCCGGTTTTACTTATTTCTGTTAGCGAACTTATGTCTATTGAATCTGTTGTTAATTTAAACCCCCAAGAGCGATTTTTAATTATTAAAAAATTAGGATATCTTATTGATTTGGGGATTTGTTTTAGTAAAGGTGATTCTAAGGCAATTCTTTTTTTGGAAGACATATACCTTAAATTTATTATTTTAGCTAAAAATTTTATTGATTTTAAGAGTTTATCAAAAAATTTATTTATTGATAGTCCTTTTTATAAGGTTCAGTTAGCTCATCTGATTAAATCTTTAGAGTTGTTAGAAGAAGGGGCTTTCTTATTAAGAGCAAGATATGAATTAAATGGGGCTTATGGGCTTTCAGAGCAGATTTTAAATTATATCGAGGCTGGTAAAATTTTAGCTACTGTTACTTCTCAAAAGGAAATGGCTGAAAAATTTACAAAATTTTATGACGTTTGGTCTATTAAATTTCAGTCAGATTTGGGTAAAAGTAAATAAGTTTAGGGAGTGTTAACATTTGTGAATCTTTATAGGGAAAATATAACTAGATTTGGCAAGATTAAAATCTTTTTGTTATCAATTTCTTTATTGATATTTATAATATTATTTGATTCTGTTTTAAGGTCAACAATTGATATTGCAAATTTTTATAAGTTTAATCGTTTTAAAAAGAGTGATAATTTAGTTGAGACTAAAGCAGTAAATAATATCTTTATTAAAGATCAGATTTTAAGTCTGGATTTTAATAAGGAATGTTATCATGTTGCAAGTGATCGTTTGGTGAGTTTTTCAGACTATTACTATGTGCTTAATAAGTCTAAAACCGATTATTATGTTTTTTCTAAAGACACAGATCAATTTTTGTTTTCTTTGCAACATAAAGATTTTGTTTTTGTTAAAAAAAATGCTATTTTTGCTTTAAATAATTTATATAAAAGGTTGGAAATATATGACGCAGATGGGAGACAAACTTTATCTTTTAAATTTATAGCTTCAATATTAAGTATTGATTATAATGATGATGTTTTGGCTTTAGGGCTTTCTGATGGCAAGACTTATGTGTATAAACTTGGGAAAATGCTTTACAGCAATGATTTGTCAGGCATTGGCTTGCCAGTTATATGCATTAAATTAAGTGAGGATAATAAATATTTATGTATCTTAAGAGGACATGAGGAATATTCTTTAGAGGTTATTAGCTTAGAAGATGGGTATAAGCAGGTTTTATATTTGATGAATTTAAGAGTTAAAGATTTTAGTTCTTTTTTTAAGATTGATAAATTCTATAATTTATTTATTGAGACCGTAGATTCATTTTTAATACTTAATATTAAGAGTGATAAAATTTTTAGAGTTAGTAATAAAAATTCTGTCTTGAGAGCCTCTTATGATTCTTTTTATAGATTATATAGAATATATTTTTATGATTTGGATAATGATATAATCAATATACGGACTTATGCTGTGGACTCTTATAAATTATTTGATAATATTTTTTTTCAAGATAAGGTAATTGCATGCGTTGAATTTAATGAAGGTATTTTATATTTTAATAGTGATAATGATTTAAAATATTTAGGGCTGTAGTTATAATGTTCATTATTTTTCTTTTTTTGTTTAGTTTTTTTAATTTATATTCATTTTTGGAATTTCGTAATGATGAAAAATTTGATTTAGTAAGTGATTTCGGTGAATTTAGAGATGGTAATTTTAATATTGGTATAAGTTTAAAAGCTTTAGATGGATGTTTTTCTGTTTTTTCAAATAATTACAAAATTTTATATTACAAAAATAAGATAAGTGAGTATGATAGGAGTGTTTTGATTCTTTTTGATAAAGATTTAGGTCTTCATTTGGAATTTTTTGGTGATTTTACCTACAAAGAAGAAAAAATTTTTTTAAAAAATGAGAATAAAGTTTTTGATGTGGTGGTTGTTGATCAATATGGTGGACGGGTAGTTAATCCTTTATTTGTGATAAAGAATAAAAGTAATTTAAATATCAATTCTTACTTTTGTTTAGATAATATCCTTTTACAAGGTAAGGATGATGTAATGCTTGAATTGAAAGGAAATATGGAGCTGGATTTAGAGTTGGGTAATCATAGTCTTATTTTAAATTTTTTGAAAAAAGATATTAGTAAATCAAAACCTTTAAGTGGTATTTATTATTTTGAAGTATTTTTAAATAATAATAGTATTTTTCGTGCTGATTTTCAGAGCATGTCTTTAAAAGATAATTTATATATTGTATCTGAGAATGGAAATTATAATTTAGATGTTTTTAACATAAAAAAGGATAGTGGCAGTATTGAGATAAATAATCTTGAGTTCACTAATGGCCTTAATGAAATTAAGGTCAAATATGGGGATGTCTATAACAATGATAATAGTTTAATTTATAGGTTTATACTTAATGGGTAGACCTGTTCATACTCCTGTATTGCTTAATGAAATTATTGGTCTTTTAAAAACTGTTAACATTAGTAAAGAACTTGTTTTTATTGATTGTACTCTTGGGGAAGGTGGGCATTCAAGTGCAGTACTTAAGGAGCATCAAAACATAAATGTTATAGGCATTGAAAGGGATGATACTATTTTAAAAAGAGCAAAGGAATTTCTTATAGAATTTGAAGGAAGAATTTCTTATTTTAATACTTGGTTTGATGATTTTTTTAGTGAGTATCCTTTGCGAAATAAAGCTAATTTTATTTTAGCCGATCTTGGCATTTCTATGTTTCATTATAAGCAGAGTAGCAGGGGATTTTCTTTTTTTGAAGATGAGAGATTAGATATGAGACTTAATCCTGATGCTGGAGGTCTTAGTGCTTATGATATTGTCAATACTTTTGATAAAGAGAGACTTGAAAACTTAATCTATGAGCTTGGTGGTGAATATTATTCTAGGAGAATTGCTAAATTTATTTTAGAACATAGAAAGATTAAGAAAATAGTAACTTCAAGAGACCTTCAAAGCATAGTTAACAAAGCATATCCTGGTAGGACAAAACTTAAAGTAAATCCAGCAACTAAGACTTTTCAGGCATTAAGAATCTATGTTAATGATGAACTTTTTCGCTTGAAAAAGAGTTTGCCATTCTGGATAAAAAGCTTGTCAAGAGATGGGATCTTAGCTATTATTACATTTCACTCGTTAGAAGATAAGATTGTAAAAGAATTTTTTAAAGGTCTAAATAAAGAACAATATTGCATGCTTACTAAAAAGCCTATCATTGCAAGTTTTGAAGAGAGGCGATGCAATATTGCATCAAGAAGTGCTAAGCTTAGAGCCATAAAAAAGTTATAAGAATAAAATGGAAAGAATTGAAATCAGATTGTATTGTGTATTAATTTTGATATTAACAATTGTAATATGTCTCAATATTTATTTTAACTTTCAGTATGTTGTAAAATTACGTGAGTTTGATGATTTAAATGAGGAGCAGAGTGATATCATTGATGAAAATCTTAGATTGTTAACCATAATATATGAACTTCAAAGTATTGATAGGATAGAGGAACTGAGTCTAGATTATTTGGATTTAGAAAAAAAGGATAGTAAAGACATTAATATTATTAAGTAATAGAAATTGTGAGGGTATTTGGTGAATATAAAAATTGAAGATATTGTGGATTCCTTTAGTGATATCAAATTTATTGGTTACTCAAGCAGTATGCAGAGGTTTGTATCATTTTATTCTCTTGATAGTCGTGAGATAAATGCAGAGAATAGTAGTACCAGTCTTTATTTTGCATACAAAGGTGACAGAATAGATGGATTTTATTTTGTTGAGTATCTAATTAGTATTGGGGTTAGATGTTTTGTATGTTCTAAAGATTGCGAACGTTTGTGTCTGGAGTATTTATACAGGAATGAGGATTTGGTTTTTTTACTCACGAGTGATGTAGTTGTGTGTCTTCAAAATTTTGCAGCACATTTTATTAAAAGAACAAGTTTTAAAAGAATAGCTATTACTGGTAGTAATGGGAAAACCACAACAAAAGAAATGCTTTACAGTATATTGTCAAGAAAGCATAAAACCTGCAAGACTTGGGGAAATTTAAATTCAGATATTGGACTTCCTTTAAGCGTTTTGAGGACTGAGGGAGATGAGGAATATGCTGTTTTTGAAGTTGGTGTCAGCTATGTTGGAGAAATGAATCTTCTTGCTAGTATATTAGATCCTGAAATTGTTATTGTGACAAATGTGAATTATGCACATATGCAAGCTTTTGAAAATTTAGAGGTTGTTGCTTCTGAGAAGGGTAAAATCATAACTGAGAGTACTAGGGTCATCATTTTAAATGAAAGTTGTCCTTATCATTCTCGTTTAAGAGAAATAGCTAGGTCTGTTAATCCAGATATTAATATTTTTTATTTTGATTTTCATAATCTTCAAATTGGGTCATTTACGTTTTCAAATGAGAAATTTTTTTATGATTTTACTTATAAAGGCTTTGATTATTCTATTTTGTTGCCCGGGAAGCATAACATCTTTAATGCAATATCTTGCATTAATTTAGCTTTATTACTTGGACTTGACGAAAATGAGATTCGTAATGGTTTAATGCATGTTGATTTTCAAAAAGGAAGAGCAGAGTTTTTAAGAATAAAAGATTATTTAATTTTAAATGATTCTTATAATGGTAATTTAGGTTCATTTATGGCATTAAAAGAAATAATTTTAGATCTTGAAATTAAGGGTAAAAAAATTATTATTCTTGGATCTTTTAAAGAACTTGGGAAATTTGCGTATGAAGTACATAAAACCGCAATTAGTGAAGTTATTTTAATGAACTTTGATAGGGTGTTTTTAATTGGTGAAGAATTTCAAGAAGTGAAACGAGTTGAAAATTTAAGGTTAAATAATTTCTTTTATTTCAGTGAGTTTGAATATTTTATCGATTATTTTATAAATAATTTGGAAACTGGATATTTTATTGTGATTAAAGGTTCAAGGTTAAATAGATTAGAAAGGATTCTTGATTATCTTTAAAGAGTTAATGGGGGAGGCGGATTGATGTTTTATCTTTTAGGCCTTAGGTTATTACACTACATTACTTTTAGAACAGCTTATGCTACTATTTTTGCATTTCTGCTTGCTTTAGTTTTTGGTCCATTTATTATCTTAAGACTTAAAAAATTAAAACTAGATCAGATTTTAAGGGAAGATGGCCCAAGACGTCATTTAAATGAGAAGGCGGGGGTTCCTACTATGGGGGGTATTCTCATTTTTTTTTGTGTTTTGGTTTCTTTATTTTTTTGGATTAATATTTGGAATATTTATTTTTTAATTATACTTTTTGTCATGATTAGTTTCGCATTCCTAGGATTTGTGGACGATTTGCTTAAAATAAAGAGGAAAAATTCAGATGGTCTTACTCCTAGGTTTAAGATTTATGGGCAAATATTATTTTCTTGTATTTCAGTTACCATGCTTTATTATTTTGGTGGTGAGCATGTTAGTATAATTTATTTTCCATTTTTTAAATTCCTTAAATTAGATTTAGGAATTTTATATATTCCATTTGGGATGTTTGTTTTAATATCGGCATCCAATGCTTTTAATCTAACAGATGGACTTGATGGACTTGCTATTGGGCTTAGTATTGTTGTAACGGGAACATTAGTAATAATTGCATACCTTACAAGTAGAGTGGATTTTGCATTTTATTTGAATATTCCCAATATCAAAGGTTCTGAAGAGCTTGTAATATTTCTTGGGGCTTTGCTTGGGGGTAGTTTTGGATTTTTATGGTTTAATGCGTATCCTGCTAAAATAATGATGGGTGATACTGGTAGTCTTTCAATTGGGGCAGTTCTTGGAATGACGGCTTTAATCTTGAAAAGTGAGATTCTTTTTGCAATTCTTGCAGGGGTTTTTGTAGTTGAGGCTTTATCTGTCATTATTCAAGTTGCAGTTTATAAAAAGACCAAGAAAAGGGTATTTAAAATGGCACCACTTCATCATCATTTTGAGGAGCTTGGGTGGTCTGAGATGCAAGTTGTTATTAGATTTTGGATAATAGGTCTCATATTCGCTATAATTGCTCTGAGTACCCTTAAGATTAGATGAGTTTGAAAAAATTGTTATGTTTGTAGATAAATCCTCTCTTAGAAAATTTTATTTGCTTATTTTATGGTCACTTATTGCTTATGGTCTTATTGTATTTTATACATCTTCATTTTTTTTAAGTCTAGAACTTACAGGGGATCCTAATTTTTTATTTTTGATGCGTCTTAAATATCTTTTATTAAGTTTTATTGTATTTTTTGTGTTTGAGAGAATTTCTTTAGATTTTTTAAAAAAAATTGTTTCTATCATATTACTTGTGACTTTTACATTAATTTTAGCAACCTTTTTCTCTCCCAGTGTTTCTGGAGCGCAGAGATGGATATTTATACGAGGGATTAGTATTCAGCCTTCAGAGCTTTTTAAGGTATCGTTTACAATTTATCTTGCAAGTTATTTGAGTAGATTTAGATTTAAGTTGGACAATAATATTTCTTATTGGCTTAAACCTATGTTAATTTTTGGTGTTTTTTGGCTGCTAATAATTTTACAGAATGATTATTCAACAGCTATTTATTTTGCCATTCTTTTTTTTATTGTTTTATTTATTTCTGGAATGTCATTAGGATATATTTTTGCTATATTATTTACCTTTTTCCCAGTCTCTATGATTTTTTTAATATTTGAACCTTATAGGGTTGCTAGAATTTTTGCATTTTTAAACCCTTATGATGATCCTTTGGGAAAGGGATATCAAATAATCGCATCACTTAATGCTTTAAAGAATGGTGGTCTTGTGGGTAAAGGTCTTGGGATGGGTGAGATAAAACTTGGCAAATTACCAGAATCCAATTCCGATTTTATTTTTTCTGTGCTTGGGGAAGAATTGGGATTTTTAGGGATTTGTGTTGCTATTATATTATTTTTTTTATTTTTTTATTTGGGGTATTCTGTTGCTATTTTTGCCAAAAGTAGATTTAGATTTTTTATTGCATTTATTTCAAGTCTTGCAATTTTTATTCAAAGCATTATGAATATTTTAATTGCAATCGGGCTTTTGCCTCCCACAGGTATCAATTTGCCATTTTTTTCATCAGGCGGTTCTTCTATTGTTGCTACAATGGCACTTTCCGGACTTATTGCAAATGTTTCTAGAGACATTGAAGAGTAGTTTAAGTTTTGTGAAATAGTAGTGTAATCTTAAATTTATGTTGATTTATAGAAAATTTTTGATTATATATATTTATATAATAATTTCTTTTATATTGTTTGAGATTGTTTTTATTATTTTTATTTCGCCTTATTTTCTAATTAGATATATCAGTTTTAATGATGATACTCATATTTCTAAGGAAGATATACTAAGTATTTCAGGAATTAAGCCTAATACTTATTATTATAATGCTGATATCAATACTTATGAAAAAAATATTAAGAGAGACTTAAGAGTGAAAGATGTGAGGGTAGAACTCAAGTTTCCCAATACTATTAGAATTAATATTGAGAAAAGGGTTCCTATAGTTACTGCTTATGAGAATATTGATGGTAGTTTTATTTATTATTTTATTGCATCAGATGGTTTAATTTTAGAAAAATGTAGAGATTTGATTTATGATTTGCCTATAATTAGTGGACTAAACTTAAATGGGAATGAAATTGGTGATTTTTTAGAAGATAGAATGTTATCTGTTATAAAGAACCTTGCCTATGTTAAAATAAATCAAAATACTTTGTATAATCTAATATCAGAAATTAATTTTTTGAAGTTGAATTTCTATGATTACAAGATTACTTTATATATAAAAAATATATATAATAAAATATTAATAACAACGGATATGGATTTAATAAGTGTTATGCATAAGGTGTTTATGGTATCTGATTTACTTAAAAAAAAGTCCTATACTGTTGATTTAAGAAGTGGTAATGTCATTTTGTTAGGAGCAAATTAGTGTCTAGGGATTTGATAGTAGGATTAGATGTTGGAACTTCAAAGATTTGTACTGTTGTGGCTGAAGTTAATCTGAATAATCAGTTAGAGATAGTAGGTATAGGCACTAGTGTATCACGGGGTGTAAGGAAAGGAGTTCTTATAAATATTGAAGCTGCACTTGATTCAATTTCTAATTCTATTGAGGCAGCTGAACTTATTTCTGGTTGTGACATTGCCACTCTTTCTGTATCTATGTCTGGTAGTAGTATTGAAGGGACTAACTCTCGTGGAGTTGTTGCAATAAATTCAAAAACTAGAGAAATTGATAATGAAGATGTTGAGCGTGTGATTGAAGCTGCTAAGGCAATTGTGATTCCGATGGATAGGGAAATTTTACATGTAATTCCTCAAGAATTTATTGTTGATGGAATTCCTCATATAAAGAATCCAATAGATATGATGGGAATTCGTCTTGAGGGTGAGGTGCATATCATTACTGGATCTAGTTCTTCTAGTCAAAATTTAGTTAGGTGTGTCAATCGCGCTGGGTTTTCTGTTGATGAAGTTGTGCTTGGCAGTTTGGCATCATCATATGCTACTTTATCTAAAGAAGAAAGAGAAATGGGTGTTTTGTTTATTGATATGGGCAAGGGTACAACTGATATAATCCTTTATGTTGATGGTTCGCCTTATTATACAGGAGTTATTCCTATTGGTGCTAATAGAGTTACTCTTGATATTGCACAAGTGTGGAAAGTACCTGAAGATATTGCTGAGAATATTAAAATTACAGCTGGTGTTGCTCATATTTCTGCTCTTGAGAGTCAAATGGAGAGTGTTATTATTCCTAATCTTGGAACTAGGCCGCCTCAAGAGAAAAGCCGAAGAGAATTGGCTATAATAATTAATTCAAGATTAAGTGAGATCTTTGAGATGATAAAAGCTGAAATAATGAAAAGAGGGCTTTATAATAAGATTAATGGAGGAATTGTTTTAACTGGGGGAGGAACTTTGTTTCCAGGTATTTCTAATTTGACAGAAGAGATATTTAAATATCCGTCAAGGATAGGATTTCCGATGAATATTAATGGTGTTGGAGAAGAGTATATTGATCCTAAATTTTCCTCAGCTCTTGGTCTTGTTCTTTATAAACATGAACAGCAGAAATTCAATAAATTAAAGAAGGGAAATAATAAATCTAAGAGACAAAATAAAATATCTGCAATATTGAAAGGTTGGTTTTTGAAGGAATGGTTTTGACCAATCATGGAGGAAATTTAATGAAAGATTATAATATTATTGATAGTCATTCAAAGAGGTTTGATTCTGCTACAAATCCTACGGTTCTTAAAGTAATTGGTGCAGGCGGTGGTGGTAGTAATGCTGTCAATCGCATGATTGAGTATGGAGTGCGAGATGTTGAATTTATTGTAGCAAATACTGATCTTCAAGCTCTTCAAACTTCTATTGCTCCAATAAAGATTGCCCTTGGATCCAAAGTTACCTCAGGCCTTGGAGCTGGTGGTAGACCTGAGATTGGGCAGGCCGCAGCAGAGGAAGATATTGATATTATTAAGAATCATCTAGCAGGGGCTGATATGGTATTTATTACTGCTGGTATGGGCGGAGGAACTGGAACTGGAGCGGCCCCTGTTATTGCTCAAGTTGCTAAAGAACTTGGAATTTTAACAGTTGGAGTTGTGACTAAGCCTTTTAAATTTGAAGGTCCTAAAAAGATGCGACTTGCTGAACAGGGGATAAATAACTTAAGGAAGTCGGTTGATACTTTAATTATTATTCCAAATCAAAAACTTTTGACTGTTGTTGACAAGAGAACTACAATTAAGGATGCTTTTAAGCGAGCAGATGATGTTTTAAGGATGGGTGTTCAGGGGATTGCGGGTCTTATTATTGAGCATGGAGAAGTTAATATTGATTTTGCTGATGTTAAGAGTATTATGCAAGGTCAAGGTGATGCTTTGATGGGTATTGGTTATGGCAAGGGTGAGAATAGGGCAGTTGATGCAGCTACTTCTGCTATTAGTAATCCTTTGCTTGAAGAGGTTAGAATAGAAGGTTCTAAAGGACTCCTTGTGAATATAACTGGAGGTGAAGATTTCTCATTGCTTGAGCTTGAAGAGATTATGGGAATTATTACTGCTAGTGTTGACGATGAGGCCACTGTAATATATGGACATGCCATTAATTCAAATCTTGATGATGAGATTTATGTTACAGTTGTTGCTACTGGTTTTTCTGCTAAAAAGCAAAAAGATTTGTCAGGAGTTCTTGAAAATAATACATTAAGTTCAAAGGAATTTGATAGTTTAATGTCAGGTAATCAGGATGCTTCAGGTAATGTTTATGCAGCTAATGATAACTTTATAGCCAAGTCAAAGAATGTTAATTATTTTGAAGATGATATTGATGTTCCTACGTTTTTGAGAAATTTAAATAAAAAAAATAGTGACAATTAAATGAAAAAATGGTTTTCAATATTTTTGCTTTTGATTTCTTGTGGTGATGAGGCTAAGGAAAAGACCAATCTTGGGCTTAGAATAAGAGAAATAGAACTAGCAGGTGGTGGTCCTTTAGAAAAAATTGAAGTTTATAAGGAATTTATTGGTAAAGAAGAGCAAAATGTTTTAAAAATAATAAATTCTATTGACAAAAAGGCTAGATTTTTCAATTTAATTGGACTTGAACTTATGAGTCTTGGTCAATATGGCCCCGCTATTGAATTTTTTAATAAAAATTTAGAGTTTGGTGCAGACAATCATTTATCCCATTTTTATATAGGAGTTTCTTCTTATAGTTTAGCTAAAGGAATGGCAGACAGGGATAAAATTAAGGAGTATTTTGCTTTATCTGAGGATTCTTTTTTAAAATCAATTTTTATTAAAGATGATTTTAAAGAAGCTATTTTTGCTCTTTCTACTATGTATGTTTATGATCTTAATAAACAGTTAGAGGCTAGGGGATATTTAAGTAAACTTGAGTCTATGGGAGAGGATTATTTTGAATTTTTGATGTTACGGGGTACAAATTATTATTCTCTTGGTGATTTTGATAATGCACTTTTATTTTACAATAAGGCAAAGAGTAAGGCTTCAACTCAAGAGCAAATAGAGGGAGTGGATAGAATAATAAGTAGTTTTAAGTAATTTTTATGTTTAAATTGCTTTATGTTGATAATTTAAGATTTTTAAAGAGTGAAGAAAAACTTAAAATTTTTAATAATTTTGATTTAGAAGATCTTTGTAAATTAAGTTTAGAAATCTGTTTGTTTATTTATCTAGGGCTTTTAAAACGGTTTATAAGCTTCCAGATCTGAAATTGATAGAATTACAGCAGAAAATTATTGATAGAACAGGTGCAAAGGTTGTGGTTCTTGGAACCAAAGATTATCCTTTAAAGCTTAATAGGATTTATGATCCACCTTTTGCTATTTATTATAAGGGTAGTCTTCCAGATGTTAATTCTATGTCTTGGGCTGTTGTTGGTTCAAGGCAAATTAGTATGACTTTAGCTAATAGAGTTAAAGAATTGTCATCTCATCTTGCTAGGAATCATGTGGAGATAGTATCTGGATTTGCGATAGGAGCTGATATTGCAGCGCATCTTGGTGCAATTAATGAGAAAAAAAGGACATATGCGGTTATTGCAACGGATATTGATAATATTTATCCAAAGCAAAATAGAAAATATGTTGCGCGTCTTTTAGAAAATGGCGGAGGTGTTCTTACGGAGACTTTGCCTTATGAAAAGATACAAAATTATTTTTTCGCAAAGAGGAATAGAATAGTTGCTGGTCTTTCAGATGTTGTTTTTATTACTTGTGCACCTAAAAAATCAGGAGCTTTGATTACTGCTGAGCTTGGACTTGATTTAGGCCTTGATGTTTATGTATATAATATTGATTATTCTGGAGATGGTTCTAGGTTTTTATATGATTCTGGGGCTTTGGAAATAAAATCAATACCAGATCTTTATAAGATACTAAATGTTCAGTATAATGGGCCAGAAATTGGTGATAACTTTTAGGTCTGTTGTATAGGCAGAGATGCATAGAGTATTATTAATTAATTATTGAATGAAATACCTAGATAGGGGGAGTCATGAGTTTTAAAGGAACCACAGTTATTGCAATAAGAAGGGGAGGAAAAACTGTAGTAGCGGCAGATGGGCAGGTGACTTTTGGATATACTGTTTTAAAATCTAATGCTATAAAAATAAGAAAATTAGTTAATGGCAAAATTTTAGCGGGTTTTGCAGGTTCAACTTCTGATGCTATTACTCTTTTTGAGAAATTTGAAGAGAAAGTTAAGGCCAGAGAGGATGGAATTATTGATATTAAAAGAGCCGCTGTAGAACTTGCCAAAGATTGGAGATCTGATAGGATACTTCATAAGCTTGAAGCTATGATGCTTGTTGCTGATTCTGATAATATTTTATTGATCTCAGGCACTGGGGATGTTATTGAGCCTGAAGAAGATGTGATCTCAATTGGCAGTGGGGGTAATTATGCATATTCTGCAGCTCTTGCTTATATGGAAAATAAAAAATTAAGCGCTGCTGATATTGCCCTCAAATCTTTAAAAGTGGCATCAAAAGTTTGTATATATACGAATTCAAATATTGTGCTTGAGGAGATTAATTGATGGATAAGATTGAAAATCAAAATATAGTGCCCAAAGAAATTGTTGCAGAGTTAGATAAATATATAATAGGGCAGGTTGAGGCAAAAAAATTGGTTTCAATTGCGCTTGTTAATAGATATATAAGATCTAAGCTTCCTAAGGAAATAAGAGATGATGTTATGCCTAAGAATATTATTATGGTTGGTTCGACTGGAATTGGTAAAACTGAGATTGCAAGAAGGCTTTCAAAGTTTATTAAAGCTCCTTTTATTAAAGTTGAGGCTACAAAATATACTGAGGTAGGTTATGTGGGTCGTGATGTTGAGTCGATGATTCGTGATTTAATGAGTATTGCGGTGAATATGGTAAAGGAAGAGATGTACGATTCTGTTCGTGACGAGGCTAATAAGCGTGCAGAAGAGAGAATCATTGATAAGCTTTTAAAAGCTTCTGAGAGTTCTGGAAATGATGATGGTGTGAGTGATGAGGAGAAGCAAGTTCGTGAAAAATTAAGAGAGAAATTTAGAAAGCAATTGAGAAGTGGGGCTATTGATGATAGTCTTGTTGATGTTTATGTTTCAGGCAAAATGCCCGTTTCTACTATAGAGATATTTTCTGGAAATAATTTTGAAGAGATTGATATGAGTATTGGGGGGCTAATTAATAATATATTTGATAGAAAGAAGAGAAAAGAATTGGCAATTAAGAAAGCCAGGGAAATAATTATATCTGAGGAACTTGAAAAATTGGTTGATCATGAAAATATTGTAGAGATTGCTAAATCAAGAGTTGAAAATATGGGAATTGTGTTTATTGATGAAATTGATAAGATAGTGACTAAAAATAGAACCGGAAACGATGTATCTAGAGAAGGTGTACAAAGAGATATTTTGCCAATTGTTGAAGGGTCTAAAGTTAATACTAGATATGGCATAATAGATACTTCTCATATTTTGTTTATTGCTGCAGGTGCTTTTAATTTATCAAAACCGTCGGATTTAATACCAGAACTTCAAGGTAGGTTTCCAATTAAAGTTGAGCTTAAAAGTTTAAGTGTAGAGGATTTTAAAAATATTTTAAAATGTACTGAAAATTCTTTAATAAAACAATATGTTGCAATGTTTAAGGTTTATAATTTGACTCTAACATTTAGTGATGAGGCAATTGATAGAATTGCTGAACTTGCTTTTAGTATGAATTTTGAGGGAGAAAATCTTGGAGCAAGAAGGTTGCACGGGGTTATGGAAAAGATTCTTGCGGATCTTTTTTTTGAGGCTCCTGGCAGTAAGTTAAAAAAAATTGAAATAAATTTGGACTATGTTAATGAAAAAATAAAAATTAACGAACAAAAAGA
Source organism: Borrelia tillae (assembly GCF_055693965.1). Classification (NCBI taxonomy): domain Bacteria; kingdom Pseudomonadati; phylum Spirochaetota; class Spirochaetia; order Spirochaetales; family Borreliaceae; genus Borrelia; species Borrelia tillae. The sequence goes on along the minus strand of NZ_CM146346.1, from coordinate 302,640 downwards.
TTTGAATTATTATATAATATAGTAAAAATCAGTTTGTAATGTGAGGGTATTGTTTTGAATAGTTTTGAGAGAGCAATTGATTTGTCACATCGATATTTAGATGTTCTTATTTTGAGACAAAGTGTAATGGCTGATAATATTGCAAATGTAGACACTCCAAATTTTAAGAGAAGTAATGTCACATTTGAGGCTGAACTTGAGAGAGCAGTTTTAAATGAAAATACAACTGATTTAGCATTGGCAAAAAGCAATGACAGGCATTTGGATGGCTTTAAAGAGGTTGGATATTTAGATATCAAACCTCAGAAAATGTTGGATTATCTCTCTACTTTTAATAATAATGGTAATAATGTTGATATTGATTCTGAGATAAAAAGTCTTGTTCAGAATCAAATGATGTATAGCTTATTTACAAATATTCAAGCGCATCATTTTAAAAGTGTAAACATTGTAACAAAATAAGTTATAACTTTGAGGTATATTAAGTATGGGATTGTTTTCAAGTATTAATACTGCTTCAACGGGTTTGACAGCTCAAAGATTAAGGCTGGATGTTATTGCAAACAATATTGCAAATGTGGAGACTACTAGAACTTCTGAGGGAGGTCCTTATAGAAGGCAGAGAATAATTTTTTCTCCAAGAGTTGTAAGCCCATATTGGAAGGGGCCTTTTGTTCCCGATTATCTTGATAATGGAGTTGGTCAGGGTGTAAGAGTTGCTGGTATTGAAAAAGATAAATCACCTTTAAAACTAAAATATGATCCAACTCATCCTGATGCAATAAAGTCTGGTGATCGAAGTGGTTATGTAGAACTTCCTAATGTAAATGCTGTTGAGGAGATGGTGGATATGATATCTGCTTCTCGTGCTTATGAAGCAAATTCTACTGTTATTAATAGTAGTAAAGCAATGTTTAGGAGTGCATTATCAATATTACAGAATTAAAGGAGGTTTGTAAAAAATGAGAATAGATCCTTTTTTTGCAGATAATAATGTTGATTTAATTCGTAAGAATCCTTTGCATTTTGATAGGAGTTCTTTTGGTATTGATGTTAAGAGCGAAAACAAGGTTAAAACTTTTAAAGATCTGTTTTTCAATTTAATATCTGATGTGAATAATAGTCAGTTGAATGTATCTAGGCTATCACAGCAAGCTATTTTACATCCAAATAGCGTGGATGTGCATGATATTGTAATAGCTATGGCTAAAGCTAATATGAATTTAAGTATTACAAAAGCTATTGTTGAGAAAAGCGTAAGGGCTTATCAAGATGTAATTAATATTCGTTAAGGAGCTACGCAATTTGAGCAATTTTATTACTAATTTTTTTGCATCGGTCAATAAGAATTTCAAAAAAGCCAGTATGATTCAAAAAATGGCTCTTGGTATTATTGTTTTATTTATAATTTTGGCATTGATATTCCTTGTAGGATTTTCTACTAGGAGGCAAGGTGTTGTGCTTTTTGGTACTAGTATTAAAGAGCAATACTTGCTAGATAGAATAATAGAAAGATTGGATAGGGAAAATGTTAAGTATACTGTTACTGCTGATGGCAAGATTTATTTAAGTGATGAAAATGTGTCGAAGAAAATAAGAGCAATTCTTGTAAGAGAAGAGCTTGTTCCTGTGAATATGGATCCTTGGTCTCTCTTTGATATTGATAGATGGACCATTACGGATTTTGAGAGAAATGTTAATCTTAGGCGATCAATTACGAGGGCTGTTGAGCAGCATATTGTTGCTCTTGATGATGTTGATGCTGTTAGCATCAATCTTGTTATGCCTGAAAAGGCTCTTTTTAAGGAGTCACAGGAGGCAGTTAAAGCTTCTGTTAGAATTACTCCTAAGCCCGGATCTGATATTGTCACTAATCGTAAAAAAGTGGAAGGGCTTGTTAAGCTGATTCAATATGCTATTGAAGGACTTGAAGCAGACAATATTGCTATTGTTGATAATAAAGGGACTATTTTAAATGATTTTTCTAATATAGATGGTATTGATAGGATTGATTTGGCTGAAAAGGAAAGAAAACTTAAATTAAAATACGAATCTATGCTTCGCGATGAGATTGATTCTGCTTTAAGTAAGGTTTTATCTGTTGATAGATTTATGATAGCAAGGGTTAATGTTACTCTTGATACTTCTCGTCAAACTACAGAGTTCAAAGAGTATGCTCCTATTGAGATTGAGGCACAAGATCCAAAAGTTCCTTATAATACAAGAAAAGTTAGTGATTCGACGTTAATTTCGTCTCAGATACACAAAAGGGAATATGAAGGACAAGGTTATAGTCCTTGGGGGCCACCTGGTCAAGAGGGTAATACTCCACCTGAATATCGGGATTTAAGTGATATTATCGGCAAGTCCAATGAATTTAAAGAAATAAAGAATGTTGCTCTTAATGAGAAGAAATCTTTAAGTGAAAAGGAGCCTGCCAGAATTGCAGGAATTTCTCTTGGCATCTTTATAGATGGTATGTGGGATTTTGTTTATAATGACTCTGGCAATTTTGTTATGGAAAATGGCATGCGCAAAAGGGAATATAAGCCCATTTCTGATGAGGCTTTAAAAAATATTACAGATGTTTTACAGAGTTCTTTTGAGTATAAGCCAGAAAGGGGTGATTCAATTACCGTTAGGAATATTGCCTTTGATCGGACAAATGAATTTAGAAAAATAGATGAAGATTATTTTGCAGGAGAGAAATTTAAGTTTCTTATTTTTGCATTTAGCGTGATATTTGCATTATTGATATTACTATTTACAATATTTTTCATTGTATCTAGAGAGCTTGAGAGAAGAAGACGTCTTAGAGAAGAAGAGTTTGCAAGACAAGCACATTTAAGACGTCAACAGGCATTAATGGATAGTGACGATATTGGTGTTGATGATGTTGTTAGTGGACTTAGAGATGATGATGAGCTTCAAAGTAACGCTGAACTTTTAGCTAGAGAAAAACCTGAAGATGTTGCTAAGCTCATTAGGACATGGATTGTTAAGAATGTATAAAGGGTAATTGGTTTATATGATGGACGAACAAAAGGACAAAGATATACTTGGTGTTTCTACTTTAACGGGTAAGCAGAAAGCAGCTATTTTATTAGTTTCGATAGGTTCTGAAATTTCATCTAAGGTGTTTAAGTATTTGTCTCAAGAAGAGATAGAAGCTTTGACATTTGAAATAGCAAAACTTGATATTGTTACGTCTGAGATTAAAGATACTGTTCTTCTAGAATTTAAAGAGTTAATGATGGCTCAAGAGTTTATTCAAAAGGGAGGTATAGAGTATGCTAGAGAGCTTCTTGAGAAATCTCTTGGTACTCAAAAAGCAGTAGATATTATTAATAACTTAGGTTCTGCCTTGCAATCAAGACCTTTTGAATTTGTAAGAAGAGCAGATCCTGCTAACATTTTAAACTTTATTCAACAAGAACATCCACAGACAATTGCCTTAATACTTTCATATCTTGATCCTCAGAAAGCTTCATTTATTCTTTCCAGTCTTCCTACTGAGATTCAGACTAATGTTGCAAGGAGAATTGCATTAATGGATAGGACTTCTCCTGAAGTGGTACGGGAAGTTGAGAGAGTACTTGAGAAAAAATTAGCATCACTTTCTTCAGAGGATTATACTTCAGCTGGAGGTGTTGATAACGTTGTTGAGATAATCAATATGGCTGATCGAAAGACAGAGAAATTTATTATTGAGTCTCTTGAAGAAGAGGACCCTGAGCTTGCAGAGGAAATTAAGAAAAAAATGTTTGTATTTGAAGATATTGTACTTCTTGACGATCGATCAATACAGAGAATTTTAAGAGAGATAGATGGTCAAGAATTAGCAAAAGCTTTGAAATCAGTTGATATGCCTGTGCAAGAGAAAATTTTTAAGAATATGTCTAAAAGAGCTGCTGGCATGTTGAAGGAAGATATGGAATTTTTGGGACCTACTAGACGTAAGGATGTTGAGGAAGCTCAGCAAAAGATTGTTTCTCTTATTAGAAAGCTAGAAGAGCAGGGTGAAATAGTAATCTCAAGAGGTGGTGAAGAAGATGTTCTTGTGTAAGAAAGGAGTGATATTTGCCTAAGGTTTTATATAAGTCAAAAGAAGTTGTAAATGCAGTAAAGTTGGAATTTGTTGAGATTACAAACCCTATTTTTAAATCCTTGGAAGTTAAGAGGAGAGAAAGTGAGATTTGTGATATGGACAGTCGCAGCATTAAGCTTAAAAGCGAACTTGAAGACTTAATAGAACAGAGATCAAGGCTGCAAGAAAAAATTCAACATGAACATAAACTTGCTAAGCAGGAAATAGAAAATGAATGTTCAAAGCTTATTGAAGAAGCTAAGGAAAAAGCTAGTAAAATAGTAGATTTAGCTAATGAGCAGGCTGAAGCTTTACAAAAAGAGGCTGAGAACAAGAAAGAGGCAATTGAACTTGAATCTAATTTAGAAATCGAAAAAATAGTTAAGGAGCATGAACAAAGATTAAAAAGAGAACTTGAAGTTGAGACTGAAAAAGGAAGGAATGAAGGATATGATGCAGGATTTAGAAAAGGTTGTGAAGATTTTGAGCAAGTACTAGGCAAGTTAAATAAAATGATATCTTCTTTGGTGGCAAAGCGAAAGGAGATTCTTGAATCTTCAGGTGAGCATATAATGAATCTTGTGATGCAGATTGCAGTTAAAGTTGTTAAAAAAATTGTAGACACTCAAAAAGATGTTGTTATAGAAAATGTAAATGAGGCATTAAAGAAAATCAAAAGTAAAACAAATATAATTATTCGTGTTAATCTTGATGATATAGATGTTGTCGCTCATAAGAGACAGGATTTTATTTCTAAATTTGATATTATAGAAAACTTAGAAATTATTGAAGACGTTAATATAGGAAAGGGCGGTTGTGTTATTGAAACTGATTTTGGAGAAATAGATGCCCGAATTTCATCTCAACTCGATAGAATAGAGGAGAAATTTAAAAATTTTTCTTCTATATTCTAGAGACTAAGGAATATAGATATAGATGAATAATTTTTTTGAAGATTATTTAAAAATATTGGATGATGTTGACGTTATATCTCTTGTAGGTAAGGTAAAAAAAATAAAAGGACTTTTGGTAGAGAGTCTAGGTCCAAAATGCGGTATTGGTGATTTGTGTTTAATCGAACAGAGGAATGGTAAGAAAATATGTGCTGAAGTTTTGGGTTTTAATGGTTCTTTTGTTAGTCTTATGGCTTATGAAGGATTTGATGGGATTGAAGTTGGTGACAAAGTTTATTCTTTAAATAAAAAGCTGCAAATTAATCTTAGTGATGAATTACTTGGAAGAGTAGTTGATTCTCTTGGTAGACCTATTGATAATAAGGGTCAATTTTTTGGTAATCATTATAAGGAATTGAGTTTTAAGAGTATTAATCCTTTAAATAGAGGAATTTTTTCTGAGCAAATAGTTACTGGTGTTAGGGTGCTTGACGGATTTTTACCAGTTGCAAAGGGGCAGCGTGTAGGTATTTTTTCAGGTGCTGGTGTGGGAAAATCTACTTTGCTTGGTATGATTGCTAAAAATTCTAAAGCAGATATTAATGTTATTGCATTTATTGGGGAGAGAGGTCGTGAGCTTAATGAGTTTATTAAATATGAGCTAGGGGAAGAATGTTTTAGGAGAAGTGTGTTAATTGTTTCGACTTCTGATGAATCCCCCATTTCAAGATATAAAGGTGCTTATACTGCAACGCTGATAGCCGAATATTTTAGAGATCGCGGGATGGATGTTATGTTTCTATTTGATTCCATTACAAGATTTGCAAATGCTAAGAGAGAAATTGGTCTTTCTATAGGAGAACCACCTGCTACTAAAGGGTATCCCCCTTCTGTTTTTGTAGAAATTCCTATTTTGCTTGAACGCTCAGGTCTTAATGGTAAGGGTAGTATTACAGGATTTTATACTGTGTTTGTTGAAGGTGATGATTTAACAGAACCAATAGCTGACAACATGAGAGCAGTTTTAGATGGCCATATTATTTTAGATAGAGAGTTATATGATAGGGGAGTTTATCCTTCGGTAAATATTTTAAGTTCAACTTCAAGATCTCTTCATAGAATAGTAAGCTTTGAAAAACAAAAATTAATATCTAAAATTAGAAATTTATTATCAATTTATAAAAACTATGAAGATTTAATTAAGACAGGAATTTATGTGAAAGGTTCCAATAATGAAGTTGATTTGGCAATTGCGAAATATCCAAAAATTATTGATTTTTTGTCCCAAGGTATGCAGGAAGAATTTGATTTTGAAAATCTAGATAATGAAATAAAAGAGATACTAGCTTGAATGCTTTAGTTTTTAAGAAAAAGAAATTTGAAAAAATCTTGAGTATTAGGACTTATGCTAGGAAGTCTAGTGAAAACGATTTGATAAGCATCAATGATGAGATTGTAAAAATAGAAGAATTTTTAGAAAAAAGTTTTAAGGATTTAAATAAGTTGAGCGATATGGATATCTTTTTAAAGGGAAATTATTTGGATTATTTGACTTTAAGAAAAGAGAAAGAAGTGGAAAACCTTGTTAAGTTGAGGCATGAGCATAAAAAACGACATGATATTTTTTTAAATAAGTATAGAGAAGAAAAAAAGGTTGACATATTAATAGAAACTTTAAATAATACTATAACTAAAGAAAAAACAAAAAGTGAAAACTTGTTTTTAGATGAATTTGTTAATTACAAAGTTTGTAAAAGATTAGGGAATAACAATGAATAGTTTTTTGTCATTTTTACTTAGATTTTTTTTATGGTTATTTTTAGTTATTTTTTTCTTAGGGTTTTTGTTTTTTTTGGTTGATTTATTTGGAATATATCATACTAGAAATTATTTACCTATATATGTCAGGACTTTGCTTTTTAAGGAAAATGCTCAGCCACTTGAGTATACGCATATTGGTCTTGATGAAATTAGGATGATAAAAGAAAAAGAGGCTATTTATATTAAAAGTCAGCAAATAGAGAAGTTCAGGGAAGAGTTAAAAAGAAAAGAAGATAATTTGAATAAATTAGAATCTGAACTTAATCAAAAGCAAAAAGATTTAGATCTGAAGCAGAAAGTAATAGATGACATTGTTAATAAATATAAAGATGAAGATGCAAACTTTACACAGGCTGCTTTATATTTAGTTAATATGCCACCAGAGGATGCTGTTAAGAGACTTGAAGAGCTTAATGATGAGATTGCTATATCTTATATGCGTAAGGTGGAAGATATGGCTAAGAAAGAGGGACGGTCATCTGTTGTGCCTCGTTGGTTATCTCTTATGGATGCTAAGAAGGCCGCTGTATTAATTAGAAAAATGTCTGTTAATTTATTGGAGTGATGATGAATAATTTAAGTCAAGTTATTTCCAATTTACCAAATTTGAGCAAGGGTTGCAATTTTGTAAATGGAGGAAGTATTTTAAATCAATCTAAAGGAAAAGGAGATTCTTTTTTCAAATTTTGTTTTCTCAGAGATTCAAAATTTGTCTAAATCTAAAGAGTTGGTGCTAGAATTTGTAAACTTTTTAAAAAGTAATGGTCTTATAAATAAAGATTTTAAGGGTACCTCCTTAAGGCAGTCTTTGGTTTTAAAAAAATTGAGTGATAGTGATTTTATTTCTGATTTGAAATCTTTAGTAAAAAGAATGGATTGGTCATTTAACTTTGAAAGTCTGAAGAGTTTGAAGGAAAGTTTTAAGTACGAGTCTGCTGGTAAGAGAGATATATTAAAGAATGTTGAAAAGGTTGTATCTGATCTTAATATTTTATTTGGTAATGTAAATTTTCTTTTTAATTTTGATGTTGTGGGCATTGATATTGATTTTGGTCATAAAAATTTGCATGGTGTAAAGAAAGATGGGGAAAAAAATATTATTAGTATTGATGTTAAAAATTTTAAGAAAAATAATAATATCAAAGAATTTTTAGGATCAGGTTCTAGGGTCAGATTGATTGATAATGAAAATATTGTTGGTAAATATGATATTAAAGAAACTTTTGACGGATTTGCAAAGTCCATTAACGATCTCTCTAATTCTAATACAAGATATGTTAAAGAATCTTTTACAAATCAAATTGCTGATAATTTGATATCAGAATGGAACTTGAAAGTTAATCATAATATTGTGGATAAAGCTAAAATTGTGTTAAAATCGAATGATACAGGAGAAATTAGACTGATTTTAAAACCCAAAAAACTTGGTAGTATAAGAATTAATTTAAATCTTGATTCTAATAATAATTTATTAGGCAAGATAATAGTTGACAATCATAATGTCAGGGCTCTTTTTGAGCAAAATATGTATTCACTTAGTAAGATGTTAGACGACAATGGTTTTAATACCAGTTTAAATCTTGCTCTTGCAGGTAATGGTTCTGGATCTTTTCCTAGTAATTTTGAAGACGATATTGAAAAGCAACATTCATCTTTAAGCAAGAGTAAGATCTTTAGAGTTGAAGATGATATTGAAATTTCTGATGATTTGGAAAAAAATATTAATTTTATTGTCTAGGATGGAGGACATATGAGTGCAATTAACAATATTGATCATTTGGTGGGTAGTAATAATATAAGTCAGGCTAGGACAATGTCTAATCCTAAGATAAAAAGAGATATTAAGGGAAGTAATCTTGGTCGAGATGATTTTTTGAAATTGCTTATTACTCAACTTAAATATCAAGATCCTACAGATCCGATGAAAGATAAAGAGTTTATTGCTCAGATGGCACAGTTTTCAGCGCTTGAGCAAATGACAAATATGAGCAAATCTTTTGATAGTCTTTCATCTGCTCTTAGTGTAAATAAAGATTTGAATTTATTGGGTAAAATAGTTGAATTTGAACATGTTGATGGAGAAATTATTAAAGGTAAGGTTACAAATATTAAAACTGGATTAGTGCCACAAATTATGATTGATGGAAAATATTATGTTTATGATAATATTTTATCAATAGGATTAGAGGAGTAATTATATGATGAGATCTTTATATGCTGGTGTTTCTGGTCTTCAGAATCATCAAACAAGAATGGATGTTGTTGGTAATAACATTGCAAATGTTAATACTATTGGATTTAAAAAAGGAAGAGTTAATTTTCAAGACATGATATCTCAAAGTATTTCCGGAGCATCTCGTCCTACTGATGGACGTGGGGGTGTTAATCCAAAGCAGGTTGGTCTTGGAATGAGTGTTGCTACTATTGATACTATTCATACTCAAGGGTCATTTCAAAGTACTCAGAAAGCATCTGATCTTGGAATTAGTGGAAATGGTTTTTTTATTTTAAGAGATGGTAATAATTCTTTTTATACAAGATCTGGTGCATTTGATGTTGATTCTGAGAGGCGCTTTGTAAATCCTGCCAATGGAATGAGAATTCAAGGTTGGATGGCAAGATCCATTGGAAGAGAACAGGTTATTAATACATCAGCTGATATTGAAGATTTAATTATTCCTATTGGAGACAAAGAAGGTGCTAAGGCTACTCAGCAGATTACTTTTGCTTGTAATCTTGATAAGAGATTGCCTGTAATAGAAGAAGGTGCAAGCGAAATTGATATTGCTCGTGGCACTTGGGTTGTCAATAAGACTATTTATGATAGTTTTGGGAATACTAGTGTTGTTGAACTTAGGGTTGTAAAGGATGCAAGCACGCCTAATACATGGAATGCTACAGTGTTAGTGAATGGAGAGGAGAATTCCAATTTTACAATGGGCTTTGATAATGAAGGAGCATTGCTTTCTTTGAATGGTCAAGTAGGTCAGCCGGGTAATTTGCTTGAAGTTCCTATAACTTTTGATATTGTAGATGCTAATAATGGAGAAGGTAATGAGCAACAAACTATTAATCTTAGGCTTGGGAATGTTGGCAGTTATGCTGATTCAATTACGCAGTTTGCTGATGCAAGTACTACAAAAGCTATTGTTCAGGATGGATATGGCATGGGATATATGGAAAATTATGAAATTGATCAGAATGGAGTAATCACAGGAATTTATTCAAATGGAATTAGGCGAGATATTGGGAAGATTGCGCTTGCCTCATTTATTAATCCTGGGGGGCTTTCAAAGGTAGGCGATACTAATTTTAGTGAAACTAGTAATTCAGGTCAGGTTAGGGTAGGCGAAACTGGTTTGGCAGGGCTTGGTACTATTAGGGCAGGAGTGTTAGAGATGGCTAATGTTGATCTTGCTGAGCAATTTACAGATATGATAGTTACTCAAAGAGGTTTTCAGGCCAATGCTAAGACTATCACTACTTCAGATCAGTTATTGCAAGAGCTTGTAAGGCTTAAGAGTAGTTAATTTTTTGTTTTAGATTATGATTTATGTAACTAAACTTAATGGTGATGGATATTATTTAAATCCTTGTCATATTGAGAGCATTGAGGCTAATCCTGATACTACAATTCTTCTTATGAATGGTAAGAAATTGATTGTAAAGGAGAGTTTGGTAGAGGTGGTAGACAAAATCAAGATGTATAGGAGAGAAGTTGCTTTGTTAGATAGCATTACACAAGGGGATAAGGGAGTTGGGTGATGAATTTGGCTAGTATAATTGGATGGGGCGTTGGATTTGGCGCTATTTTAATTTCTATGGCATTTACTCCTACAGGATTAGGGGTTTTTTGGGATTTAAGTTCTGTGTTTATTACGGTTGTTGGTTCTTTTTCTGCACTTATTGCGTCTTCAGAAATTCTCATTATTAAGAAAATTCCTATATATCTAGGATTTTTCTTTAAAAGAAGTTCTTTTGGCAAGGTCCCTATTATAAAGACTTTAGTGGAACTTTCAGAGAAAGCTAGGAAAGAAGGCCTTTTGTCTCTTGATGATGAACTTGATCAAATTGGAGATCCTTTTTTTAAGTCTGGAATGAGACTTGTTGTTGATGGTGCAGATCCTGAGATCATTAAAACTATGCTTTACCTTGAACTTGATCAGATGCAAGAGAGACATAAGGTTGGAGCTGATCTTTTTGGAACTTGGGCCAAGCTTGCCCCTGCTTTTGGAATGACAGGTACACTTATTGGACTCATAGCTCTTCTTGGAAATCTAGAAGACAGGTCAGCACTTGGTTCTTCTATGGCTGTTGCTCTTATTACGACCCTTTATGGTACGATAATGGCAAATTTAATGTTTATTCCTATTCAAATTAAATTAGAATCTATAGATCTAGAAGAAGTATCAGTTCGAACCATGATAGTTGAAGGTATTTTATCAATCCAAGCAGGTGATAATCCTAGGATTTTGGAACAGAAACTGGTAACATTTTTAACACCTAAAGATAGAAGTCAGCTTGGAAGTGGTCTTCTTGGGAGTGATTGATGGCATTTAGACTTAGAAAGAAGCGAGCAAAACGTGAAGAAGGCGCCCCTGATTATATGTTAACGTATGGAGACATGGTTACTTTATTGCTTGTTTTTTTTGTTACTATGTTTTCATTGAATGATATTGTATTCAAAGAAAATGTATTAAAAATATTGACGGCTTCATTTACAGGTTCCGGATTTTTTAACGGTGGAAAGACTTTAGATATGAATAAGCTTTCTTATTTGAGTAATAATTTTTTAGCTGTGCCTTCTACTGAGAAGAATAAGCAAGCTTCTCAAGCAGCTAAAAATAAATCTATGATTGAATTTATTGAGAAGATTCAATCTAATAAAGTTATTGTCAGACACCATGAACGGGGTGTTGTTGTATCTCTTTTGTCTGATGCTTTCTTTGATTCAGCTAGTGCTGAAGTTAAGCTTGATGGCAATAGGGAGACTATACAAAAGATAGCTTCTTTTATTGGGTTTCTAGATAATCAAGGATATAATTTTAAGATTGAAGGACATACAGATAATGTTGATGTTGATATAAATGGAATTTGGAAAAGCAATTGGGAACTGTCATCAGCAAGAGCGGTAAATATGTTAGAGCAGATTTTAAATTACACGGATCAGTCTAAAATGCGGAGTATTGAAAGTAAATTTGAAGTATCTGGTTTTGCAAGCAGTAAGCCGATTGCTACAGATGATACCCCTGAAGGTAGAGCTTATAATAGAAGGATAGATATTTTAATTACTAGCGATGCTTCTTTGAGTTCTACTAAAGGTATTAATCAAAAATAATATTTCAGTAGTGTGGTAATGAAAGAAGGAATTTAGAGGAGGTAATATGTCTGAAAAGGATGATAGTAGTATTGATGTGGGAAGTTCTGATAGAAAAAAAAATGGACCGCTATCCGATGTTATAATAAAACTTTTGCAAATACTGGCAATAGGACTGTTTACTGTTATTATAATGATAATAGTTTCTTATTTTGTTTCTAAGATGGTCTTAAGTCAAAGTGGGGCACCTAATAATTTCCCAATTTTTTCTAATGAGTATTTAGGAAAACCGCCTATGCTTGTATGGTATGAAAATATAGATGAGATTAGAGGTAATACTCAAGATACTCCTCCAAAGATTTTTAACATAAAACTATCATTGGGTTATGCTGAGAATAATGTGAATATTTTAAGTGAGCTTGGAAGACAAAAAGTGCGATTAAAAGATATTATCAGAGAATATTTTAGTCAGAGAACAGAACAAGAAATAAAAAATGAAAGTCAGATTAAAGCAGAAATCAAAGCTAGGATCAATAGTGTTCTTAGAAATGGTGAAATCAAAGAGATTGCATTAACTCAAGTTGATATTTTTGATATGTAATTTTTTAAAAAGTAGTTTTAAGTAATTTTAAAAGGAATTTTGAATGGCAGGTAATCCGGGAGCATTGTCACAAGACGATATAGACAGTCTTTTAGAGTCTATTAATTCATCTGATAACTTATCATCAGATGATTCACTCTCTAATATCATATCTAGTCCTATGGGAAAGAAGCAAAAAGTTAAGGTTTATGACTTCAAAAGGCCGGATAAGTTTTCAAAGGAACAAGTAAGGACAGTGTCAAGTTTTCATGAAGCATTTGCAAGATATACTACAACCTCACTTTCGGCGCTTTTAAGGAAGATGGTTCATGTGCATGTAGCTTCAGTTGATCAGTTGACTTATGAAGAGTTTATTAAATCTATTCCGAATCCTACTACTTTGGCCATAATTAATATGGATCCTCTTAAAGGTTCTGCCATATTTGAAGTTGATCCTACCATTGCATTTGCAATAGTTGATAGACTTTTTGGAGGAGATGGAGATACTGTTAAGGATAAGAGTAGAGATTTAACAGAAATAGAGCAATCTGTGATGGAAAGTGTGATTATTCGTATACTTGCTAACATGCGAGAAGCTTGGTCTCAGGTGGTTGATTTTAGACCTCGTTTTGGACATATAGAGGTTAATCCTCAATTTGCTCAGATAGTTCCTCCAACAGAAATGGTTATTTTAGTAACCCTTGAAGTTAAAATAGGTAAAGTTGAAGGGCTTATGAATTTTTGTTTGCCTTATATTACAATAGAACCTATTGTGTCTAAGCTTTCAACGAGATATTGGCATTCTTTAATAGGTGTGGGTACTACTAGTGAGAATCTTGACGTTTTAAGAGAAAAACTTGAATATACAGATATGCTTTTGGTGGCTGAAATTGGAGAAGTTAAATTAAAGGTAAAAGAAATCTTGTCTTTAGAAAAAGGAGATGTAATTAATCTTGAAAATTCTCCAATAAATAAGGATTTGGTCTTAAAGGTGGGCACTAGAGAAAAATTTAAGTGTAGAATGGGTCTTGTTGGGAATAAGCTTTCAGTTCAAATTACAGAGAAAGTTGGCGAGGTAGAGGATTTTGATTTGTTAAAGGAGCTCACAGAAGAAGTCGAATAAAGTTTATTAAAGTTTAAATGTATTTTAAATGTATATAAGTTTAGTGAAGAGGTGAATTAATGGCTTTAGATGATAAAAATGATGTTGTTGAAGAAAAACCTGAAATAAAGGGTGTTAAACTTCCAGATTTAATTGATACTTTGCCCGAAGGTGTTGATCCTAGTAATTTTGGTCTTTTGATGGACGTTTCTATGCAGGTTACTGTTGAACTTGGTAGGACTGAGCGTAAAATAAAAGATATTCTTGGCATGTCTGAGGGAACAATTATTACGCTAGATAAGCTTGCTGGTGAGCCAGTAGATATTTTAGTAAATGGCAAAGTGGTAGCTAAAGGGGAGGTTGTTGTCATTGATGAAAATTTTGGTGTTAGAATTACCGAAATAATTAAAATTAAAAATGAATAGGTTAACGTTCTTTACGTCTTTATTCTTAATTTTTTTTATATTTTTTTCTTTTTCTAAAGATTTGTTTGCTCAAGAAAGTGAAATTAACTTAAATGTTTCTACTTCTAGCTTAGAAAACGAAGCTAATTTGCCGATATTTGGGAATGATAAGACAGATTTAGATAATAAAGATATACAAAATATATCCCTCTTTAATATTACAGATTTGGTTATTATATGTTTATTTTTGCTCTTTTTTCTTTTTTGTCTCTTTTTACTTAAAAAAATGATTTTAAATCATAAGAAAATCAAAAGTAATAATAAATCAACTTTTATAAAAGAACTGACTTATTATGAAATGGATGATAAGAATTCTATAAGAATTATCAATGTGTTAGGCAGTATTTATGTATTTTTGATATCAAGTAATGCTGCTACTTTGTTAAGGGAAATTAAACGGGGTGAAGAGCTAGACAATTTAGAATTTGAACTGAACAAATCTAAAAGCTCTGGTAATATAAATTCATTTAGGTCAATTTTTAATAAATTGTTGCATAAGGCTCAAGAGGATGACTCATCGCTTGATGAAACTGAATATGCAGAATTAGAGCATAATATTGAAAATTCTTTAAAAAGTAAGCAGGATAGGTTAAGAAAGTTTTAGATGTTGAATTTAAATAAAAAATTAAGTCTTTTTTTATTTATTGGGATTATAAATCTTTCATTTGCTCAAACCAAGTCTTTGCAAGCTACTACTGGTTTAAATTTTCCATTTGTTAATGATTTTATAAATTCTGGTGGTGGAATAATTTTTCCTCTTCAGCTTTTACTGATATTAACTATAATAACTCTATCTCCAGCTTTGTTGGTCCTAATGACCTCTTTTTTAAGAACAGTAATAGTATTAGATTTTATTAGAAGGGCATTATCTCTCCAGCAATCACCGCCTAATCAGATAATAATGGGATTAGCTTTATTTTTAACTCTTTTTACTATGTGGCCAACTTTTAATCTAATACATAAAGAAGCCTATTTGCCTCTTAAGGATTCAAAAATAGGTTTTAATGAATTTTATAATAAGGGAATTGCTCCACTTAGAAATTTTATGTATAAGCAGATGTCTAATAGTAAACATGAAGAGATTAGATTATTTATGAATATGAGTAATTATTCCAGGCCTAAGAATTTTAGTGAAGTTCCTACTCATGTTCTTATTGCAGCTTTTATTTTGCATGAACTTAAAGTTGCTTTTAAAATGGGTATTTTGATATTTTTACCATTCATAGTAATAGACATTATTGTAGCTGCCGTTTTAATGGCAATGGGAATGATAATGTTGCCGCCTGTAATGATATCTTTACCATTCAAACTTATTCTTTTTGTAATGGTAGATGGTTGGACTTTAATTACTAGTGGACTTATGAAAAGCTTCATGTGATAAGGATTGAAGATGACAACGGGACAAATTATCCATCTTATTAGGATTTCTATTGAAAATATTATTATTCTCTCAGCTCCAATGTTAATTACTGCTCTTATAGTTGGCCTTTTGGTTTCGATTTTTCAGGCTGTTACATCGATTCAAGATCAAACGCTTAGTTTTATTCCTAAGATTATCATCATACTTTTAACTCTTGTCATATTTGGTCCTTGGATTTTAAAGAAGCTTATTCAATTCGCTTTTATAGTGTTTAGTCAGATACAAAATATATAATGTATGGATTGATATATGAATATTAATTTTTTAGTTTTTAAGTCTTTTATAATCTTGCCTGTTTTTGTTAGAGTTTTTATTTTTCTAAGATTTTCACCTTTTTTTTCAATTATACGAATGAGTTATTTGAATCTTTTCTTTGCTTTGATTTTATCTATTATTATGGTAGACAAGATTAATGTTATGTATCCTTTAGATAATTTGATGGTATTTATGTTGATATTAGTAGGAGAAGCCATTTTGGGGTTGCTTCAAGCTTTTTTTGTGAATATCATTTTTAGTGTATTTCATTTACTTGGATTTTTTTTCTCGAATCAAATGGGACTGGCTTACGCAAATATTTTTGATGTCTTCATAGAAGAAGATAATTTAGTAATATCTCAAATATTTACTTACCTTTTTTTGCTTTTATTTTTATCAAATAATTTTTTATTGCGTTTCTTTATGACAGGAGTTCATGATTCTATTTTAAAAGTTAGAGTTGAGCATTTAGTTAATATTAAAAATTATGAGTTTGTTAAGTTAATGCTTCATTCCTTTACTATTCTTTTTGAAAAAGCTTTGGTAATTTCATTGCCAGTATTGGGAGTGTTGTTACTTTTATATTTGATCTTAGGCATACTTTCAAAGACTTCTCCGCAGATCAACTTATTAATGATTAGTTTTTCAGTATCCTTGGGATTAGGATTAATTGTTTTGTATATTGGTTTTCCAAGTTTGGTAGTGTCTGTAAAAAGAGTAATTGAGCTTGCTTTAGGATCTATGAGAAACGCCTTAAATTTATTTTCTGAGATCTTAGAATGATTGCTAGAAATGAGATCTTAAATGAGCATTGGTATATACCCCTTAATTTTTTTGCCTCAGAAGATGAAGGCAGAACTGAACTTCCTACTGAGCAGAAGAAGCAGAAAGCAAGAGAAGAGGGGCAAGTATTAAAATCAACTGAAATTAATACAGCAGTTACGCTTTTAATTTTATTTGCTGTATTTTTTTTTATGTTATCTTATTTTGCTCACGAATTAGCAAGTATTTTTAGATGGCAAGCCAGCAAGCTTCCAGGAATAATGTCCATTAGTATTTATTCATTGGGCTTTGCATATATCAAACCAATGCTTGGATATATGCTTGTATTTCTTTTAATATCATTGTTGGTTATATTTTTAATTAATGTTGTTCAAGTTGGGTTTTTAATAACCTTTAAACCCATAATTCCTAAATGGGATAGAATAAATCTGAATTTTTCAAAGTGGATAAAAAATTCTTTTGGTTCATTTGATGCTTTTTTTACTTTGTTTAAAAGTTTATCAAAGATTGCTATAATATCTTTTATATATTATATTTTACTAAAAAGTAATATAGGCAAAATCTCACGAATGTCTGAATACGGTCTTGAAGATGGTATTTCTATTATATTAAGTCTTGCTTATAAAATGTGTTTTTTTTCAGTAATGGTATTAATGGGTATTAGTGTACTGGACTATCTTTTTCAAAGAGCCCGTTATATTGAGAATCTGAAAATGACAAAAGAAGAGGTAAAGCAAGAGCGCAAAGAACTTGAAGGTGACCCTTTGCTTCGTTCTAGGATGCGTGAACGGATGAAAGAGATTTTAAATGTTAATTTAAGGGCAACAGTGCCTCAGGCGGATGTAGTGATTACTAATCCAGAGCACTTTGCTGTTGCTATTAAGTGGGATAGTGATACCATGTTAGCACCAAGAGTGCTTGCAAAGGGACAGGATGAAATTGCATTTGTGATTAAACAAATTGCAAGAGAAAATAATATTCCTGTGATGGAAAATAAACCGCTTGCGAGGGATCTTTATGCTAATGTTGCCGTTAATGAAGAGATCCCAAGAGAATATTGGGAAATTGTGTCTAAAATTCTTGTGAAAGTATATTCTATTGCTAGAAAATTTAATTAGAGGTTGAGTTATTTGGATACGGGAAAAAATTCTGTTTTAGGTTATTTTGGACTTGATAATAAGATAGACTTAGTAGTTGCAGTTGGTTTAATATTTATTGTTGCTGGTTTTATTTTGCCACTTCCTGCATTTATTTTGGATGCTTTAATAGCAGTTAATTTGGTAATAAGTCTTTTAATTATTCTTATTGTCCTTTATTCTAAGCGTTCTCTTGATTTTTCAGTTTTTCCAACACTTTTGCTTGTTATGACGATTTTAGGTCTTGTTTTAAATATTTCTTCTACTAGATTGATTCTAACAAAAGGAATAAATTTTGATGGTCAAATGATACGAGCTTTTGGAACATTTGTTGTTGGAAGTTCTGGTACGCAAGGTCTTGTTGTTGGGTTTATCATATTTCTTATTATAATTGCAGTTCAATTTATTGTTATTACTAAAGGTGCTACAAGAGTTGCTGAAGTGGCGGCTCGTTTTGCTCTTGATGCCCTTCCTGGGAAACAGATGGCTATTGATTCTGCCTATAGCTCTGGGAACTTGACAGAAGAGGAAGCTACAAGGCAAAAAAATGATTTACAAGCTGAAGTAAATTTTTATGGTGCTATGGATGGTGCTTCTAAGTTTGTTTCAGGGAATGTAAAGGTTGGATTTTTAATAACTCTTATAAATATTTTAGGTGGGCTTATTATAGGAGTTACTCTTCAAGGTCTTGATTTTAATGATGCACTTAATAATTATGTTTCTTTAACTATTGGTGATGGACTTGTATCGCAGCTTCCATCTTTATTAATTTCAACTGCAACGGGACTTGTTGTTACTAGATCGATATCAAGAAATAGTTTTGGAGGAGAGATAGTTGAACAATTTACATCCTTTTCAGGAGTGTATTGGATTGTGTCTGGATTTTTATTATTTTTGGCATTTCTTCCAGGGTTTCCTACATTGATACTTATTCTTTTAGGTCTATTGATAGCATTTTTAGCGTATTCGCTTTCTAACTTAGCTAGAAGTAGAGAACTTAATGAGAGACAGAAAGCAGAAGATCAGGTATTAAGTTATGCTGATAAAGAAATTGCACCTGTAGTACCATTAGACCCATTGGCTTTAGAGATTGGGTATAATCTTGTTCCATTAGTTGATGATTCAAAGACCTCAGAACTTCTTGATTGTATTGTAAAAATACGTCGTGAGGTTGCTCTTGAATTTGGTATAGTTGTTCCTAAAATTAGAATAGTAGATAATATGAGGCTTGAGCCAAATGAGTATGCATTTAAGCTTAGAGGAGTAGAGATTGGACACGGAGAAATTAAGTTAGGTAAGTTTTTAGTTATAAATATAGGTTCTGATTCTGGTATTGAAGGGGAACTTACAAAAGATCCTTCATTTGGACTCCCATCTCTTTGGGTAAATGATAATGGAAGAGAAATTGCTGAAAAATTGGGTTATACTGTAGTTGATCCACCTTCAATTATTGCTACTCATATGACGGAGCTTATTAAGGGGCATGCTTGTGAGATTTTAACTCGTCAGGATGTTCAAAATATTCTTGATGTGTTTAAAAAGGATTATGGTGCTATTGTTGAGGAAGTTTTAAAAGATTTTTCAGTTGGAGAGATTCAAAGGGTATTACAAGGTCTTTTAAGAGAACAAGTTTCAATACGTAATTTAGTTACAATTTTTGAAACGATAGCAGACTTTACAAGTATTACTAAAGATACTTTCTTTTTAATTGAAAAATGTAGGCAAGCAATTGGAAGGCAAATAGTTGGTGGGTATTTAGATTCTAATTTGGAGCTTAATGTGATTACAATAAATCCAGAATTTGAACAAAAAATAATTGATTCACGACTTGAGGCCAATAATGATCTTATAAGTTCTCTTGAACCGAATTTAAAGACTAAATTTATATATGAACTTTTTAGGCTTATGAATGAGGTTCAATCACAGGGATATTATCCTGTTATATTATCGAGTGAATCTGCACGGCCTGTAATAAGGGTTTTAACCAGCAGAGAGCTTTCAGATATTATTATTATATCTGTTTTAGAGGTTCCTAAAAATGTTAAAGTTAATGTACTCAGAACAGTAGAGGTTGAAGAATAGTATGGTTCAGTATTTTACAGAGAGAGGTCCTACCTATAATGAGGTCATAGAAACAGTTAAAAAGAAGTATGGAAAAAATGCTAGGGTTATGACTTATAAAACAATATCTCATGGGGGGATATTTGGATTATTTAGCAGGGATTGGATTGAAGTTTCAGGATATGTTAGGTATGATATCGGACAACAGCAAATAAATGTTGAAGAGGAAAAGCGTAAGATTCTTCAAAGCATTAAAAAGGAAGAGAGTTCTTCGATTGAAGATGTGATTAAGGAAGTTAAATCTCTTAAAAATGAGCTTGCGCATCAAAAGGAAGAAGTCAATCATCCGACAATTTTAAAGATAGAAGATATTTTGCGTAGTAATGATTTTTCTGAAAGTTATATTAGAGATATTAATGATTTTGTTAAGAGAGAGTTCAGTTTGTCAGATCTTGATGATTATGATAAAATTAAAGACAGCGTTATAATATATATTGCTAAGACTATTAAATGTTCAGGGTCTCTTATTGATAATCTTAAAAAAAGGATTTTTATTTTAGTTGGACCTACAGGCGTTGGAAAGACTACTACTATTGCAAAACTTGCAGCAATTTATGGGATTAATAGTGATGACAAGAGTTTAAATATTAAGATTATTACTATTGATAATTACCGCATAGGAGCTAAGAAACAAATTCAGACATACGGTGATATTATGGGCATTCCTGTTAAGGCGATTGAGTCCTTTAAGGATTTGAAAGAAGAAATCACTCAGTCAAAAGATTTTGATCTTGTCCTAATTGATACAATAGGTAAAAGTCCTAAGGATTTTATGAAGCTTGCTGAGATGAAGGAACTTCTTAATGCTTGTGGTCGTGATGCTGAATTTCACTTAGCCGTTAGTTCTACTACAAAGACTTCAGATATTAAAGAAATATTTCATCAATTTTCTCCCTTTGGTTACAAGACAGTGATTTTTACAAAACTAGATGAGACAACATGTGTTGGCAATTTAATAAGTTTAATTCATGAAATGAGAAAGGAAGTTTCTTATATTACTGATGGGCAAATTGTTCCTCATAATATTAGTATTGCAGAACCGCTTACCTTTATCAAGAAAATAAATGGGTATAGAATAAGCGATGATGTTGAATTTATTCGAAAACTAAAAAGTAAATCTTATTATTAAGGATAATATATAATGGAAGATCAGGCTCAAAGTTTACGTGATATTATGAGATTGAATAACAAGACTAGTTTTATTATTGATGACAAAATTCAAAATAGTAGGACTAGATTTATTTCTGTTGCCAGTGGTAAAGGTGGTGTTGGTAAAAGCAATATTGCTGTAGGTCTTGCTCTTAAGTATGCAAATCTTGGTAAAAAAGTTTTAGTTTTTGATGCTGATATCGGAATGGCTAACATAAATATTTTACTTGGAGTTATTCCAAAATATAGTATTTATCACATGATTATCCAAGGTCGAGGTATTAAAGATGTAATAACAAAAACAGAATATAATATTGACCTCTTAGCGGGTGCTTCTGGGACAACAGAGCTTTTAGATTTATCAGAAGCTGAGATGAACCAGTTTATAAAAGAGTTATTAAAAGTTTATGAATATGATATAGTGATAATAGATACTAGTGCTGGAATTTCAAGACAGGTTGTTTCATTTTTGTTTTCTAGTGATGATGTAGTTATTGTCACAACGCCAGAACCTACTGCTATAACTGATGCTTATGGTGTAATCAAGGTTTTATCTCACAGAATGGAGAATTTAAAAAATTTACGATTGATTGTAAATAGAGTAGCTAATGTAAGTGAAGGAAAGGTAGTGGCTAAAAAGGTGATTGATATATCAAGTCAGTTTTTGAATTTAAATATTAATTATTTGGGATATGTTTATGAAGATCAGAATATTAGAAATTCTGTTTTTAAACAAAGACCTTTTATTTTATTAAATCCTAATAGTAAGGCTAGTTATTGTCTTGATGCTATTGTTGCTGCTCTTGAAGAGATTACTCTTGACAATAAAAAAAGAAGAGGTGTAATAGGTTTTATATCTAAATTTTTTGGCATGGAATAGATAATATGTTATTTAATAATAAGAAAATCAAGTATATTTTATTCTTTAGTGCGTTTGCATTTATTCTTACGTTAATTCTTGGCATTCTTGCTAGTGTTCCTTTGATTACAGTATTGTTTAGAGCTTTTTTTCAGTTTATATTTTTTTTCTGTATTGGTCTCTTGCTTGAGCTTATATATAAGAAGTATTTGTATGATCTTTTTAGAGATGATACAGGAGATAATATTAATGAGTGTAATGATGCTAATAACCCTAAATTTGATAATGTGAATTCTTTTTCTGAAAATATTTCTGTTGGCAATGATGCAAAGAGTAGCGATAATGATGAGTTTGATGCAGAATTAGAAAAATATAAAGGTAATAGATCTGAGGACAGATTTAAGAGTAAATTGTCAGATCAGGTTTCATATGTTGAGAATTCTGATCCAAAGACTGTAGCTGAGGCTATTAAGACTTTGATAAATAAAAAGGAATAATTATGACTAATATTAGCGAACTTGCCGAGTTGAGAAATAGAGTTAAACGTTATTTAGAAAGGGAAAATAGTGTTAACCTAATAGAAGTTGAGGCAGATACTCTTGAGGAAGCCTTAAACGATGCTTCTTTAGAACTCTCAATTCCCTATAAAGACTTAGATTATGAAATTTTGATGCGTGGACATAAAGGACTATTTGGATATGGTAAGAGAAAGTGGAGGGTCGTTGCTTATAGGAATTCTTATACAAAGCTTGGCGCTGCGCATTTTTTGTATTCACAAGACGGTTCTGAAGAAATTATTTCTTTAGATGGGCAATTTTTTATCAGAAGAACTTCTAAGGGAGTATTTTTGAAAGTTACCCATGCTCAGGGGAATGGTAGTATTGTTAAGCTTAAAGATGTGATGGATAAGTTTGCTTTATATAGTAACATCAAGGATGTAGATAAGAATTTGATCGGGTTGATGGTTGATAATGCTAATGGTAAGTATGAGCAGGTAGCTACTTTTGAGGCTAATCTTGCTGAGAGTGTAACTATGATGGTTCATATCGCGGAAGATTCAATGTCGGTAACTATTGAGTTTACTTCACCTGGTCCTAATGGTGCTGAGGTCTTAGAGAAAGATATTTATAATATTCTTAAGAAATATGGGATATTCGAACAGTCCTTTCTTAAAGATAAGATAAAAGAGTTTGTTGACCATCCGTTTTATGGAGAACCAGTTGAGATGGCGAAAGGGATGAATCCTGTGAAGGGAAAAGATTCTTATCTCGATTTTATTGCCAAGAGTAAACATTTAGGTGAGCATGGTGCTGGAGCTAGTGAGTTTAGCAATGTTAATGCAGGAGATGAATTAGCAGAGATTGTTCCTTTATCAAAAGGTGCTAATGGATATACTGTTTTTGGGAAGGTATTAGAAGCGGAGCAAGGTAGGGAACTAGACTTGATTTTAGGGGATAATACCTTTGTAGAGGGAAATAAGATTATAGCTGGTTGTAATGGATATATATCTATTGACAATGGAGTAATTTCTGTTCATGACGTTTATGTTATTGAAGGTGATGTTGGACCTGGCACTGGGAATATAGTGAATAATGGTATGGTTCTTATTAAGGGAAGTATTTTAGATGGGTATAATGTTATGGCTAAGAGTGGAATAGAGGTTAATGGGCTTGTTGGTAGATGTAATTTGAGTACTGATGGGGCTATTATTCTTCGTAGTGGAATCAATGGAAAGGGTGGTTCGGAGATTTATGCAAAAAAATTTATTAAAGCCAAATTTTTAGAAAATGTTAATGTGCGATGTGAAGGGAATATTGAGGTTATAAGAGGGATTGTTAATTCTTTTGTTTCATGTACAGAAAAGGTACTCTGTATTGGAAAAAAGTCTAAGATAGTTGGCTCTGAGGTTAATGCAAGAGAAGAGGTTCGGGCATATTCTATTGGCTCTGAGGGTAATGCTGAGACTTCTATTTGTGTTGGGTGTGATCCTGAAATAAAATCTTTACTTTCAAGGTTTACTGAATATCTTGAGAAAATTGAGAGACGTTTGGAAGTTTTAGTGAAAGATATTTCGGTATTAAAGAAAAACATTCAATTGACAGTTGATAAAGCTGAAAAATCTTTAAAAATTGATAGTTGTAACGAGCTTATTAATGAGCGAGATATTTTGATTTTGGAAATAAAGATGGTAAGAGATAAGCAGGAAAGTTTACAAGAGGAGCTTGAAAATAGTAAGATTGATGGCAAGATTTTTGTTGAATGCATAGCTTATGCGGGAGTTAAGTTACATATTAAAGATGCTTATTATGAACTTCCAAGAGATTATCAGAATATCACCTTTGTAGATGATGATAATATTATTAAAATGGTAGCTTATGTTCCTTTTAAATCTAAATAGTTTTTTTTTGGGGGGGGATAGCTTTATGGATATTAATAGTTCATCTGAGGTTGTGAAGATAATTACACAAAGTGCTTTTAAGGCTAGTGAAATTTCAAATGAAAATATGAGGAAAAAAAAGATAAGAGAAGATAAGGATTTAAGTTTAAATCAAAACAAAAGCTATCATGTTGATTCTGAAATAAATAGGGTATCTTCAATTGATGACATCAAAGATAATAATGTTGATTTTACAATGTCAAAATCTAATGTCAGTAATGTTAAGGATTTACCTGAGGAGGATATTAAGTTTAATGATCCTAAGCTTGGGAGAAATATTGATATTGAGCGATAGTTTAGTATAATAGGATATTCTATGTTTATTGTTTGTTGTTTTATTTTGATTATATTTATTTTTGTATATTTTCATTTTTATATTGGTTTGAAAATAAAATCTAATAGCATACTGAGAAAATTTAGAAGTGAGGTGGATAAGACTATTATTGAGATTAATCAGGCCACCGATAGGAATATAAATATTATTGAAATAAAAATTGAGAGTTTAAATAGGATTATTAAGGAAGTTGATGAGAGGATAGAAATCCTTGATCAAAGATTATTAGGGTTTAATGCCCATTCAATTTCAATGGGAAATAATAATTTTAGCATGAAAAATGACAGTGGTGTTTATAAAAGTAACGTAGATTATTCAATACCTACTATTGAAAAAAATATAATTAAGGAAGGATATAATATTCGCCAGCAAGTGATTTCGCTTTATGAGCAAGGAATGTCTTTGGAAATAATTGCTAAAAAATTGAAATTGGATCTAGGTGAAATTGAGTTAATTGTTTCAATTCATAGGGGTAATTAATGAGAAGATGGATAGGAATAGATCTTGGAACTACAAATACTGTAGCGTCTTATTTTGAGGCTAATTCTAGGATCGTATTAAATGATAGAGGTGAGAGGATCACACCTTCTGTTGTATCGTTTACAGATTCTGGTGTAATTGTTGGCAGCATTGCTAAACATCAGATATTAATAAATCCAGATAAGACTTTTTATAATTTTAAAGCTAATATAGGTACAAATGTTTCTTATAAAGTAGGCAATGATACATATAGACCTGAGGATATTGCTTCTTTTTTGCTTGCAAATATAAAGACAAATGCCGAAAAATTTTTAGGTGAGGAAATTTACGATGTTGTGATAACTGTTCCTGCGTATTTCTCTGAAATTCAAAGGAAAGGTGTTGTAGAAGCGGCAAGTCTTGCGGGATTGAAATGCCGGGCAATACTTAATGAGCCAACAGCAGCTGCTCTATCTTATGCTGTTGAAAAACAGATAGAAGGGTTATTTCTTGTCTATGATCTTGGTGGTGGAACTTTTGATGTTACGCTTTTGGAAAAACAAAATGATGTTTATACTGTTCTTGCAGTTAAGGGTGAGAACAAGTTAGGTGGGAATAATTTTAATGAAGTTATAGAATATCATGTTTTGTCTACTTTTAAAAAAGAATGTCCTGACATTAATTTAGATGATATTATTCTTCTTGAGCAGATAAGAGACAGAATTGAAGATGCTAAAAAAAACTTATCTGTCATGGATGAAGTTAGTATTGTATTACCTTTTCTTGATGGAAAACATTTAAATTATAAAATTAAAAGAGATGATTTTAATTCTATGATCAAGGAATTTATAGATAAAACCATTAGTCTTACAAATGAATGTATTGCCGATTCAGGTGTTGAGATTGAAAGTATTTCAAAAATAATACTCTCAGGGGGTTCAACAAGGATTCCTTTAGTTAAGGAGAGATTGAATGAAATGTTTCCTGGGATTGAAGTTTTAGATTTTTTAAATCAAGATGAAGTTGTTGCCAATGGGGCAGGTATTCAGGCTTTTAGTCTTGCAAATGATAGTCCTCTGATTCATTTTAAAGATGTAACACCTTATTCTCTTGGTATTGAAACTTATGATGATGGATTTTTTACACTAATTAAGAGAAATACTATATTACCAGTTTGCGAGAAGAAAATATTTACAACAACTAATGATTATCAAGAAGAGATTGAAATACATGTACTTCAAGGCGAGTATAAAAAGGCATCTTTAAATTATTCTATAGGTAGGTTTTTCTTTAGTAATATACAAAAAGCCTTAAAGGGGGTTCCAAAGATAGAAATACTTTTTAGTTTAGATGAAAGTGGTATTTTAAGTATTTATGCTAAAGATTTGGATACTAATGCTTCTAAATCAATTCAAATAAGAATGACAAGTGCTTCTTCTGATTCTAATTTTCAAAGAAAAGGTGTTTTCTCTTCTTTAGATGTAGACGAAAATATTAATTCTAGTGATACATTAGAGGATGTGGTTGAGTTGTTTTAGGTATTAGATACCGCCCCGAATATACAAATATTAGTTTTATCATTCTAATTGTTGTCCTAAGCTTTTTAAAGGCAATATATTATCTTTCCAATAATATCATTAATATTTATAAATCCGTATGCTCTTGAATCAAGGGAAATTTGTTTGTTTTCTCCTATGACGAGATAATAATCCTTTGGAATATATACGCTGTCTAGTTTTTTAAGATGTTTATTAGTGATATTAAAGTTCATATTATCTATGGATATTACGTTTTTTTGTAATTTTGTAAATTTTGTGCCTGGTATGGCAAAGATTTTTTTAACAGATATGTTTTTTGTTATAGGGTCTTTAATAAGTACCATTTCGTTTTTTTTGGGCATATTCCACAATACAAGATATGCTTCGCTGTTACTGGATCTTATTCCATAAGCTAGTTTGTTATTTATTATCCAGTGTTTTTCTAAAATTACTGGCAACATTGAAGCTCCCTTAACTAAATGAAAAGATAAAAATAACTTTATGGTTGTTAGTATGAATATCAAGGCCAATGTGATGGATATAAATATTTGTTTATGAATTGTAAACACTTTTAAAGCTTCCATTTTAAATTTTTCAAAGAATTGAAATTTTTAGTGTATATTATATAATAGGGCATGCTATGATTATACCAAAAAAAGATCAGAATATACTTAAGAGAAATAGAAACTTTATATTGAATAGAACTGTTAAAGGTGATTTTGAATTGAGAGATTTTGGTAATATTCGTAACTTGCATAGAAAGAGACGAAAATTTTTTTTTCGTTTTATTAATTTTATAAATATTCCAAAGAAATTGTTTAATATAATTAAATTATTGTTTTTGACTTTAGGCAGTGAAATAGCAAGCATTGAGCCTTATAAGTACCGCTTGTCTTATAAGAATACTCGCTTTAAAATACTAAATGTTTATAATTTTAATTTAACTTATATAACTTATAGTTTAATTTTTAGATTGAATGCAATAATTTTTGTTTTAATATTAGTTTTTTATTTAAATATTTTTTCATACTATGGTTCGTACATTTTTCTCAATAAACTGGGGTTTCCTAAGGATTATTTTATTGATACTTTTTTGTACTATAGTGATTAGGACTTAAGTCAGAATCAATAATCATCTATTTGGATTTGATTCAAGTACTTATGAGACGATCGTAAAGAAGCCTTTTATTTTAAAGGTAGTTCAACATAAAATTAAGCCTGGGGAGACGCTTTCTCATATTGCGACTAGATATAACATAACAAGTGAGACTTTAATCTCTTATAATGATATTAAAGATGTAAGAAACATTAGACCTAATTTTGTTATTAATGTGCCTAACATGAAAGGGGTTCTTTATACTGTTGGAAAGAATGATTCTCTTTCATCAATTGCAAATAAGCATAAGGTATCCAAGGTGGCTATTCTTGATGCTAATAATCTTGATAATGAGGTTTTATATTTAGGTCAAAAGTTATTTATTCCGGGGGGAAAAATGGCTAAGGACGTGCTTAAGAATGCCTTAGGAGAAACTTTTTTATTCCCAACTCAAGGAATTATTACATCAGGTTATGGATATCGTCCAGATCCTTTTACAAAGACTATTAGTTTCCATAATGGAATTGACATTGCAAATGTAGCTAATACGCCCATTTTTGCAACAAGAGAGGGTGTTGTAGTAACTGTTGGATTTAGTGTTGGGGGATATGGAAAATATATTATTATTTCTCATAATAATGGTTTTCAAACTCTTTATGCCCATTTAGGTTCATTTGCAGTTAAAGTTGGACAGAGGGTTGCAAGAGGGCAAATAATAGGACGCATGGGCAGTACGGGGTATAGTACAGGTAATCACTTGCATTTCACTATTTTTAAAGATGGAAAAACGGGAAATCCTATGAAATACCTGAGATGATAGAGACAATAAATCCAAGATAATTTATATGTACTTTGATATATCTAATGTTTTTAGTATTTGTATTAATTTTCTACCTTCAATGATATCAATTAATCTACCTTCAATGATTTGCTTTGCTTTATCAGAAAATGTGGCGGGTGCAATACACAATCCTTTTAACTTGCTTTCTTTTGTCTTTGAAATAAAGTCTTTTAAGAATAATTCACCAAAATTTTTTTGATTTGTTCTGACAAATCGAACTATAAGACTTTCTTCCCATTGGTTATTTGCTAATTGAAAATTTATATCTATAAATTGTGAAGTTATTTCATTTATTTTTTGTTCTCTTACTTGGAATTTGTTATGATAGAGTTTGAGAATAATTGCATTGGCAAGATTATTAAATTTTTCTTTTGAACTTCTAAGATATATTCTTAATGCTAAATTTTCATTTAGTTTTTTGCTGAATTCGAGTTTTTCAGTAATTTTTTTATAGTGAGGATCAATTCTTTCAACTTGAGTAAATGCTTCGGTTGCTTTTTTATAATTTTCACATTCTATATAGAGTTCCCCTAGTTTGTAAAAGAGCTTAAGAAATATTTTTGTAGGTAAATCAGGTTTAATTTTCATTATTTCTCTAACATTATCTTCTAGTTTTTTTAAATCGTGATTTTTTGCGTTAATATCGGATTCAATTAAAAGAGCTTCGTATATCATTCCATCTTTATTTTTTATTTTATCTGCAATCTCAAGTGCAATATGGTCTTGATTTACTTGAGATAGAGATTGAGCATATGCGAGCAGAGCATTTACGTCATTTTGTATATATTTACTTATAGTATTAAATATTCCAACGGCTTTAATATAGTTTTGAGTATAAAAAAGTATTATTCCTATATGTTTTAAAACGTCATTATTGTTTTTATCAAGTTTATATATTTTTGTGAAATAATGAAGTGCTTCTTTATAATATGCATTGCGCAAAAAAGCGACCCCAAGATAGTAATTCACATCTATATCGTTTTTTTTCATGGTATATGCTTTTTTAAGAGATTCTAGTGCGTCTACATTGAAGTTCCTCTCAAGATTATAAACACCATAACTTAATAAAGCCTTAAAGGTATCTATTTCATGATTTGCAGGGTTTGATTCTGCAAGTTGGCATAATTTTCTGGCGTATTTAATTCCATTTTCAAAGTCTTTATTGAGGTAATAATAATCGTTGAGTGTTTGTAAAGCATCAATTTCATTGGGGTTTGTTTTTAATATGTTAGCAGCTCGTTCTATTGATTTTTTTGTTTTATCTGATGTTTTCTTGAGTTTACTGCTTTTTTTGCTCATTTTTGTATTTGGTATTGCAATTTTAAAGAACAAAAATACCAAAATGGATATTGCAATTGAGGAAAGTATTATGAACAGTGGCAACACTTAGATTTCTCCTAAAAATTATATTATATTAATATTACATAAATAAATTAATAAATTACATAAGCAAAATAGTAATTCATATTAAATATTTGTAAACATTTTTTATTCTTAATAAAAGCTACTTATAAGTTGAATATAATATTAATTATATTATATTATTGTTATAGTTAATTATATATAGATTTGTTGTTTACAAAGGAACAAAAAGGTTGGAATTCTTGAAAGGGTTTTTAGCCATAAGGCTTTCTAATAATGAATATTTTTCAATTTTAAGTTTGAGTGATCCTGCTACAAAAAAAGTGGTACTAGGTAAGGTTGAAAATGAAACTAATGTAAAACTTGATTTTTATCTTAGTGAATATGAAGATTTTGCTAATCCTGTTTTTGTTGGGTCTTTTTTCTTAGATAATCTTAGAAAAGAGAATTCTGACATAAATGTTTATTTCAAAGTAGACTCTATGATATTTTATGTTTATGGTGAATGTGCTGGAATTAAAAATAGATCTAAGTTCGATTTAAGTTTGATTAAATTTGACGTAGATTCAGAAGAGATTAGTGAATCTTTTGAAAATACTAAATCTAAAGATTTGTCTGTTAGTTTAGATGCTAATGATGCCCGTACTTCGGAACTTGGCAAAGAACTAGATAGTTTTGTTGATAAAGGTCAAAATAATTCTTTAGATGTTGATTTGGGCAATATTGATAATTTACTTGAGTCGCAAGATTTATTTGAGAATGAGAAGCTTACTTATGGTGAGAATGATTTAGATTTGTCAGAGAATTCTTTAAACTTAGATAATGAAGATAATGATGTATTGATAGATGAAAGTGTAAATTTTGACTCTAATTTTAACTCTAGTCTTAATTTAGAAAAGAATTTAGACGAGTTTGATTTTAATCCTACAAGGAATGAATCTGAAAATGGTATTCTTGAAGACGAAGGTATTGAACATTCCCTTGTTAATAATAAGAATATTCTTGATACTCTTAGTCAAGATAGCCAAGATAATTTTGATTTAGAAAATATTCCTGTTGATATCAGTGACATAAGTGTAGTTGATGGTAAACTTGATGCTAATAAGGAGAAATTAGTAGGCAATAAGAATACTACTTTTAATACTAATTTTAATAGTGTTGGTGCTAATGATCATGATTTGAAAGATTCTTACTCTGATGAATGGAGTATTGATAATATTATTATGGATATTGATAAGGACTTAGATGAGAGTGGGTTTGATGATGTTACTTTAGATTTTAGTGAGGATGATTTGATTACAGCAGGCGTTGAAGAGCATAAAGCAGATCTGACAGCGGAAGAAGGGATGATTCAAACTCCTATGCTTTATTTAAGTCTTATTTCTTTATTTCTTTTGATATTTTTTTCATTATTTTTGATTTTTTCTAAAATATTAAATCCTAGAAATTTTTCAATTTCTTATTTTTGTGATAAAGAACAAATTACTAAATGTGAAAATCATAATTATGTTTAATAAAATTATTTATTTGTTTTTATTAAGTGTATTATCTTGTTCTTTTGGTAAAAGTTCTTTAAAGAATAATATAGTGAAAAAAAATATAGATGATTTTGATTTAAATCATTTAAATTGGTTATGGAATTTTGATTATGCGGAACGAAATTTTGATAAATATTTTGGCATAGATAGAGATTCTTATGTGTATATTGCTTATCTTTTCAAAAAGATAGGATATAATGAAAAATTTGAAGAGTATATGTATAAGGCAATAAAGAGTGGTAGTGATATTGTGGCTCAATTTGCTGGTGTTAAACTTATTGAATATTATAATGCTAGAAAGGAATATCCTGCTGCTGAACTTCTTGGGCGCAAGCTTTATAAAAGATATGATCATAATAAATTTATTGTATTAGGATATTTTAAGAGTCTTTATTGGCAAAAGAAAAATGATGAAGCTCTTTTAGTTTTAGATAAACTGGAAAAGATGGATTTTGGTAGGTATCAAGAATATGAAAATCTTTTATTTAAGGCAGTTCTTTATTTTAATGCTAATAATATTGATTCATCATTGATTTATTTCAAGAAATTGTTTGAAGATTTACCAGCAGAGTATTTACATGTAAGGGCTTATGATTATCTTACTTTGCAAGATCGGTCTAATCTTTTAGATGCAAGTTTTTTAAATCTGGTGAGGTTTAAAGCCTTGGTAGCTAATGGAAATTTAGAGGATGCAATCAAGATATTAAATGATGATTTTAAAAAATATTGGAATAATTTTACATTTTTAAATGATGTTTATAAAGCTTTTATGGGTTTAGGATACATTAATAAAGCATTATATTTTTTTGACAACTTAGATAGTGTGTATAAGGATTATTATTTAGGACTTATTAATTTAAAACTCAAAAAAGACATAGGCTTGCTTTCCATAGCTAAATATTTAGAAAGTACTTCTTTTGAAAATGAATCTTTTAGATTGATCATGCTTAATGAAATTTTTGGTAATTTGATTTTTCTAAAGAATGCAAGAAATTATTTTGCTCAAAATATAGCTAGATTTTATACCAGTAAGGATAAGAGTGATCTGGATTTATTAAGGTATTAGATGAATATATTTTAGAAGCTGTGCAACTTGAAGATTATGGTAATTTATATGCACTCTATCATAATGGTCAAAATATTATTGATGGTGCTGTTTTATCTAGGCTTGCTTTTATTAATGCAAGACTTATACATCATAAATTGATTCCTCCTCAAACAAGAGATGAATATAATGAACTTTTACGTTCTGCTATTAAGTATAATCGGATATCTTATTCTTCATTTATGAGCAAATATTTATTAAGTCAAAGTATCAATGATCTTTTTGATAATGATTTAAGTGTTGAGCATGAACAGTCTGACTATGAAAGATTTTTAGAGGGATTTTTAAAATTCAATCTTCATTCTTATGTTAGTGCTTTTGTTGCTAATGATTTTAAGAATGGTTATAGATTTTCTTCTAATTTTTATCGTAACCTTTATGATGAATTGGTAAAGTATGGGTATCATTATGAATCTATACTTGCTATTAACTATCTTGTAAAACAAGATAATCAGCTTTATGTAAAGATGATTATAAACGTCTCTATCCGTGTTTATATAATACTTTAATTAAGTATTGGGCAAAGAGGCGGGGACTTGAGCCTAGTCTTGTATTTTCTTTAATAAAAGCTGAAAGTAGTTTTAAAGTAGATGCTGTATCTAAACCGGGTGCTATTGGACTTATGCAGATTATGCCTTTAACATCAATTGATGTTTCTAGAGAGATTAAATATTATGATTATGATTTAAAACAACCTAGAGATAATGTTATTATAGGCACTTATTATTTGGGTAAGAGAATAGGAATGATGGGAGCGGTGTATAAAGCTCTTGCATCTTATAATGGCGGAATTGGTAATGTGCGTAAATGGGAAAAGGATTATGGACATTTACCCAAAGAGCTTTTTATTGAAGCAATTCCTTTTGGACAAACTAGAAATTACGTTAAGAAGATATTAGTTTATTGTGTACTATATGATGCTTTATATGAAAATAAGGGAATGGATTTTATCATAGAGTATATTATAGGTAAATTTCCCAAGAATTTTTAGGTTTTTGATAGCTAGATGAAAAATGTTTTAATGGTTATGATTTTAGGCTTTATTCAAGGAATTGCTGAATTCTTGCCTATATCAAGTTCAGGGCATTTATTACTTTTAAAAAAGTTTATGCATATTGATCTTCCAATCGTATTTGATATTTATTTGCATTTTGCAACCGTTTTAGTTGTAATGATCTATTATAGAAGACGAATATTAGAACTTATAATAGTTTTGGTAAGGTTTTTTTGTAGAAAAACTACTAAGTTGGATTTTGAAGGATTAAGAGTAATATTACTTATATTGATAATCACTCTCACTACGGCATTGATTGGTTTTTTCATAGAAAAGTTTAAGGGAGTGTTTACTCTTAATGTGGTTTTAGCCAATTTTATTTTAACAAGTATTTTGTTATTTTTGCTTGAATCTAAAATTATCGTTTTGGATGTGAAAAATAATATTTTTCTTGTTGGCTGTTTGATTGGGATTATGCAGGGAATTGGAGCCATGCCAGGTATTTCTAATCAGGAATTACAATTTTCGCTGCAGTTTTGTTTGGATTTAACAGAGCAGATGCATTTGAGATTTCTTTTTTAGCTTTAATTCCTATTGTTTTTGGAAGTTTACTCTTAAAGTGTAAGGAATTATTTGAATCAGATATGTTTTTTAGTATTTTTGAGATTAATCTTGGAGCAATTATTGCCTTTGTTGTAGGATTGTTTTCGATTAATGTGTTTGTTAGAATATTTAAGCGTGGTAAGCTTTATTATTTTTCAGTTTATCTAATTGTGCTTGTGAATTTAGTTTATTTTATCTTTTGATTGTATAATAGTATGAAAAATTTTTATCATTATTTTCAGTTTTTGTTTTTTTTTATGTTGGCCATTATATCATTTTCATTGTTTGTGGCATTCACTTTGTTAAGAGATATATATGTTTTTTTCATTTTTAATCTTATAGGTCAAATGTTGATGAATACTTTTTCATTTTTATCATTTTATCTGATACTTTATCCACTTGTAAATTGGTACGTTTATCGGAATAACATGTTTAGTAAGAAATTTATATTTAATTGGAATTATACGGTTATTTTATTTTTTACTTTGACATTTTGGTTAAGAATTAATTCTGATCTTGAAAGTTCTAATTTTGTTAATTGGTTTTTAGTTAACTTTGGGATTATTCTTGGTAATTTTTTTATTTGTCTTATTTTAATTTTAGAAATTATTGTTTGGATTTACTTAAATTATGTGTTTTTTAAAGATGCTAGTTTCATTTTAAGTACTTTTCACTTTATAGCATTTAAATTAAAAATCTTTTTTGAAAGTGTATTTGCTTATTTGCCGTTTTTAAGTACTTTAAAGATTAAAAAAGATATTAAGGTTTATAAAGATTGTGATGATCATCCTAATGTAAGTGAAACTTTAAATCAAGAAGATAACATTATTAATGATGAGGAGTATCAAGCTTTATGGTCATTTGAGACTTTTTTAAGAAAGCCTAATAATAAACGCTTAGATGTTGATTTAGATAAAACTATTTTTTCTGAATTAAATACGCAAAATGAAAAATTATCAGAAGAGCAATCTTTACAGGAATCCCAGTGTGATTTAAATACTGAAAGCGATTGTAAGTATAAAGTATTAATAGAGTTTGAGGATAATAAATTAGTGGCTGGAGGAAAGATTAAGGCTAGTGAAATAAGACATAAGGGAATAATAAATAATATTGCTAAGGTTGATGATAAAGGTTTATCAATAAATAAGAGCAGTAATATTTACTCAGTGGATATTTCTGTTTTTGATCAGAGAGAACCCAAGAGCGAAATTGAGGATATTGAGTATGAGAGAGAAATTCAGAAACAAGCAATGATTTTGCAGGAGACTTTTAAAGAGTTTAATATTAATGCTAAGCTTATTGATGTTATTAAAGGCCCTGTAGTTACAATGTATGCTGTTCGTCCGGACAAAGGTATTAAGCTTTCGAAAATAACTTCTATATCTGATAATATTGCCTTAAGATTAGCAGCAGTGCGAGTTAGAATCATTGCACCTATTCCTGGTAAGGAAGCTGTTGGTATTGAAATTCCTAATAAAAGACGAGAATTTATTTTAATATCAGAAATAATAAGTAGTAAAGAATTCAAAAGCGATTTTAAGGTGCCTTTTGCGCTTGGTAAAGAGATCAGTGGAAGCAATGTTGTTTTTGATCTTGTTACTGCTCCCCACCTTTTAATAGCAGGTGCTACTGGTGCTGGGAAGTCAGTTTGCGTAAATTCACTCATTGCTTCAATTATTTTTTCAAAATCCCCAGATGATGTTAAGCTTGTGCTAATAGATCCTAAAATGGTTGAACTTAAGCTTTTTAATGATATTCCACATTTACTAACTCCAGTTATTACTAATGTAAGTAGGGCTTTAGAAGCTTTGCGTTGGTGTCTTGATGAGATGGAAAGGAGATATGTTCTTCTTGATAATTATCTTGTCAGAGATATTGATGCTTATAATAAAAAAATATTTGAAGAAAATTCAAATGAAGTTCCATTACCTTATTTGGTAATCATTATTGATGAATTTGCGGACTTGATTCTGTCTTGCAGAAAAGACTTAGAAAATTTAATTTCTAGACTTGCGGCTATGGCTAGGGCCGTTGGGATGCATTTAGTTCTTGCTACTCAAAGACCATCTGTTGATGTTATTACTGGAGTAATAAAGGCTAATTTTCCTTCAAGGATTTCCTTTATGGTTGCAAGTTCTATGGATTCAAGAATAATTCTTGGAGCATCAGGTGCTGAAAAGCTTTTAGGAAAAGGTGATATGCTTTATGTTGGTCCTACCACACCTTTTCCCCAAAGAATTCAAGGTGGATTTTTAAATGAAAAGGAAGTTTACAGGTTAGTTGAAGAAGTTAAAAAATTTGGTTTTCCAAATTATATTGATGATGAGATATTTATTGATAGTGCTGTGAAAACTGATATTGAGGTTTTAACTCCGTCAGACGAACCCATGTTTGAGGAAGCGCTTGAAATTGTTCGTTCTACAAAAAAGGCTTCCGCATCTTATCTTCAAAGGCGATTAAAAATAGGATATAATAGGGCCGCACGCATTATTGAGCTTATGGAAGAAATGGAATATATAGGCCCTGCAAATGGCTCAAAGTCACGAGATGTTTTTATTTAAGCATTAGATGCAATAAAAATAAATAGTTAAAAAGGACATTCAATATGAATATCCCCTATTGTATTATTTTCCAATTTTTTGTTTTAATTTTCTTACTTTTTTTGCCTGCTTTCTTTTGAATGCTTTTTCTTTCTTGACGCGAATGGTAGATGGTTTTTCATAGTATTCTCTTCTTTTCCATTCCCTAATTATTGCCTCTTTTTCAATCATCCTTTTAAAACGTTTTAGTGCTTTTTCTAAACCTTCATTTTTGTCAACATTGACAGTTACCAAAAAAATCACCTCCTTATTTTTACTCTATCTTTTTAGTGTTATTGATTATTTGATTTTTGTCAATAAGCATTTGTGCTAAGAAAAAATCTGGATTTACTGCAACTCCATTGATCCTAACCTCGAAATGTAAATGAGGTCCTGTTGAAATTCCCGTGTTTCCAACATGACCAATATATTCACCTGTATTAACTATTTTATTTTCTTTAACTCCAAGTTTGGAAAGATGTAGATAAATGGTAAATACCCCTGGTAAATGTTGAATGATGACGGTTTTACCAGTAATCTCTCTATTTCTGGCAAATGCTACTTTTCCTCTGCCAGCTGCAAATATTGGTGTTTTTTCTCTTTTAAATGGAGCATAATCTTTGCCATTATGCATTGTATGGCTTGATATTTTTTTAGTGTCTTGCATATAAATTCTTTAATCCCCATAAGGACTGCTTATTTGATATTGATCTTTGATTGGGTGAGACAAAGTATCATAGTGGTAGATTGTTGTGTCTTCTATGTTGCCAATTATATTCCATAATGCAAGAGCTTGTTTTTTTACTTTAGGTAGTTTTTGGCTTTGAATGAGTTTAGACTTATTTTTGTTAAGCTTAACTGTTGTTTTTTTAAATTTAAATTTTTTTATTTCTACTTCCTTTAGTATATATTTTTTATTTTCAAATTCTACTTTAATCTTTCTTTTTCCTTCTTTTATCATTGGGGTGATGCCTATTATGGCTATATAATATTCTCTGTTTCCCACGTTGAATTTAAAAGGAGACGCATGTAAAATAGATTTTTGATTTGTACTGAGGAGAGATAATTTTTTGAAGTTTTTATTGCTTGCAAGATAGATATTTTCTCCTTGGAAAGCTTTTTCTTTATAGTAAATTCTGATTATATCATTGCTTACTGCATTTATATTATTAATTAACCCTATTAGTAAGATAAATAAAAAAGCTTTAATTTTAATCACTGGTTTATTCTCTGTTTGTTTTCTTTTTGATATCAATAATTTTTAAAATTTTATCGTTTTGGATATAGAGGTCTTCACCAATTGTAAATATTATGTCTATTGTTTGGCCATCTTTGATGCCAAGTTCTTGAATAGTTTGAGTACCATTAAAGTAGATAGCTTTATAATAATCTTGATTGTGTTTGATTTTCATGCTTATATGTTTTGAATTTCCATTTTTATCTATTGTTCGAAGATCATGGACATATGCATCTTTCATCATTAGAATAAATTCTCTAAATTCGTGTCCATAAGGTTCAAATAAATCTATGATTTTTAAAAGTTCTCTTTTATTGAAATCTTTAGGTATAGTTGCATCAATTAGTATTGAATCTTCACATAGTTTTTTGTACTCTATCTTATCAAGGGCATCTTCAAGTTCTTTTATAAATTCGTTTAATAGGTCTTCATAAAGTGTAAATCCAGCAGCAGCTTTGTGCCCCCCACAATTTATTAGTAAATGACTTGGTATCATTGAAATTAATTCTTTTGAATTGATTTTATTGTTTGATCTTATGGAGCCTTTGATGATATTTCCTTGCTTTGTTAAGAAAACGGCAACTTTTTGATAATAAGCTGATAATCTTGTTGCCATTCTAGAGCTGATGCCTTTTGGAGTATGCTTATCATAACATACTATGAATTTATCGTTTTTGAAGATAGTATTTTCATTATGTGTGTTCCAGGATATATCTTCCTTGTGTTTTCTTAAAGTATTTATGTTTTTAATTTCTTTGAATCTACTTTCTATTTTATTAGTATCTTCGGTTAATAAAAATTGGATTGTGATATCTGCTTTTTCAAGTCTTCCTGTTGAGTTTAATATAGGAGCAATTTTAAATGCAATATCTGTTGCAGTAATGATGGGTTTTGTTAGTATATTGACTTCTTTTAAAAGATAGTTGATTGACATGTTTTCTCTTAGTGCTATTTCTTTAAGGCCTTCTTTGACAGCTATTCGATTTTCATTGATAATTGGCATATTATCAGCTATGGTTCCTATTGCTACAAATTTAAGTCTCTTAAGACAATTTTGAAGTAAGTTTTTATTTATTTCAAATATTATGTTATAAAATATATAATATAGTTTTTCTTGAATATTGACTTCTTTATATTTAAAATATTTGGTGATTTGCATAAGTTCTTTTAATGTTTTTTTTGCAAATTTAGGATATTTTTTTATAAAATCTTCATTGATATCGATTGTTTCAATATCGATTTGTTGGTTAAAAAATTCATTTATAAGTTGAGTTTGTTCATTTTTATTAAAAACAACTATGTATTTACCTTTTGCAAATTCTGCTAGTTTATTGGTATTGATTTGCATATCATTGTTGCTTTCTAGAATTATATATTTTTTTAAAATATAATTATTAATTTCTATTGCATGGAGTGTAATTTTGTCATTTAATTTTTCTAGGAATAGAAATATTATATTTTTATTATAAAGACTAGTAGTAGAGAGATATAGCGCAAGACATGCCTTAAAACTGACATAACATCCAGCTATTTCTTTAAATGGATAAAGGTCTCCTTTTAAATGGGGATCAATAATGATATTTTCTATGTCAATTTCTTTGTTTGGGAGATGATGATCTGTGATTATGACTTCTATATTTTTTGACCTTGCATAATTTGCTTCTTCTATATTAGATATTCCACAATCAACAGTAATTATTATTGATATTTTATCTTCAAATGCTTTATCAATGACCTCTTTCGTAAGACCATAAAATTCTCCATTAGAAGGTATCTTGTATGTTGCATTGATTCCAAGTTCTTTAAGGCTTTCATACATGATGATTGTAGCTGTGATTCCGTCTGCATCCTTATCCCCAAAGATTAAGACATTTTCCTTTTCTGCAATGGCTTCTTGCATTCTATAAATGAACTTATCTATGTTTTTGAGTAAGAATGGATTGTGCATTAAGTTTACACTACTTTCAATAAAAAATAAAAAATCTTCTTCCTTAACTTCTCTTTTAAGTAGTAATGTCGTTTCAAGAATGTTAATATTATATTTTTTTGAGATATTGATTATATCTTCTTTTTTTATCTCAAGTTCTTTTTTCTTCCAAGTTTTCATATTTTATTCCAGTTTGCTTTAATTAAATTAGCATTTGTTCAAATTCTGTATTGATTTATGTTTGAGCATAACTTTGATAAGTTCTTTTGACTTATCAATTAAATTGATATTTAAAGTCGCATTGATGCTCCTTTTAGTTGTACATTCTAAATATTTAAAACTTTCTGTATCAATATAATTATTTTTATTGTTAGTGCAGATTAGACAATTAAAACCGATGCTATGGGCATCATAGTAATAATACTCATTTATTGGTTGATTACATTGAGAACATATTTTTGACAGGTATAAGAATCCCTTTATTATGAGAAACCTTATTTTATATTGTAAATCAATTAATTGTGCTTTTTGTAAGCTTGAGGTGT
Source organism: Borrelia tillae (assembly GCF_055693965.1). Taxonomy (NCBI): domain Bacteria; kingdom Pseudomonadati; phylum Spirochaetota; class Spirochaetia; order Spirochaetales; family Borreliaceae; genus Borrelia; species Borrelia tillae. Next base: position 262,058 of record NZ_CM146346.1, on the reverse strand, counting down.
TTAGGCTTTCTATGGCTTCAGTAAATAATGTAAAACATTCCCCATTATCAAAGCTTAAATTAATGAGCTTGATCCAAAGATTAATGATTGTTAGCTTTGCGTAGCTTAAGTCCTTAATAATAAATTCTTCATTATTGATTTCTATTATTTTACATAAACTTTTTCCCTTTACTATTTCAAAATTGGCTTTTACTAAATTGTTGATGTTTGATTTAAATTTTTTTATAGTAGAATCATAAATTATTGTATTAATAATTCCTTTTGAGTGAAAGAGGTTTAATAAGGAATAATCTTTTTTATGATATAGACTTGTTATTATAGCGTTGACTTTATTAAACTGCATTATACATTATTGTATAATAAAAGAATTTATTATTGAATGAATTTTCATAAAAATTTTCTTTTGTTATAATTAACCTTGAGGAGATCAAATATTTTATGGAGGAAATAAAAGATACTGTGTCTAAGGGGAAAAAGCGTTCGAAAAGTTCTGGAGGCGGCGGTATTTTGCCGCATTTTGATAAACCTGTAAGAGTACCTTTAATTGCAGTGCCATCACATCCGGTGTTCCCAGGCATGTTTATTCCGATTGTCATAATCTCTGATTCTGATATGAAGGCCGTTGATTATGTGATGAAAGGTAATGGTATTATTTCCTTATTTGTATTGCGTGATAAATTTTTAGAAAAAGCACAAAATAAAAAAGATGCAGTGATTATTAACTATACAAAAGATGTTTATTTTGTTGGTGTTACTGCTAAAATAGTTAAAAAGATTAATCTTCCTGATGGTGGATATAATATTTTTGTATCCACCATTGATAGAATTAAGTTTGTTAAAGTTGTTCTTAATGATGACTTTCCTATTATTGAAGTTGATTATTTAAAGCAGATTCCACTTAAGAAGGATGATGTTCAGTCAAAAGCAATTTATAGCAGTATTTTACTTAGAATTAAAGAAATATTTTCCCATAGGAAGATGCCTGAGTTTCAATTAAATATGGTCAATATTGAAGATAAAGGTAGATTGTGTGATGTTGTTGCAGGAATGATTTCATCTTCAAAGGATTCTCATCAAAAAATTCTTGAAATTTTAAGTGTTAAAGATAGACTTAAAAAGGTCTTGGAATTAATTTATGAGGAATTAAATTTAATTGAGATTCAAAATAAAATTGCTAAGGGTATTCAGGAGAAGTTAGAAAAACAACAAAAAGAATTTTTTTTAAAGGAACAACTTAAAGCTATTAAGGCTGAACTTGGTGTAGGAGATGAAAAGAGTAGTGAGTTTGTAAAACTGAAATCTAAGATTGATTCTTTAGCCTTAAAAGGAGAGGCTTTAGAAACAGTTGAAAGGGAACTTGAAAAATTCTCATTTCTTGAGAAACATTCATCTGAATATATTGTTATTAGAAATTATCTTGAGCTTATTACTAATCTTCCTTGGGGAGAATCTAAAGTTAATTTTGATAAATTTAGTTTACAAAAGTCAGAAAAGATATTAGATAAAACTCATTATGGCATGAAAGAAGTTAAGGATAGGATTATTGAATATATTTCTGTTCTTAAATTAAGAAAATCTCAAAAAGGAGCTATTATGCTTTTAGTGGGGCCTCCTGGAGTTGGTAAAACTTCTATAGGAGCAGCTATTGCTGAAGCTCTTAAAACAAAATTTTTTCGATTTTCCGTGGGTGGTATAAGAGATGAGTCTGAGATTAAGGGACATAGAAGAACTTATGTTGGAGCATTACCTGGGAAAATTATTCAGGGGCTTAGGATTACGAAGACAAACTCTCCTGTCTTTGTGATAGATGAAATTGATAAGATCTCATCGTCTCATTATGGGGATCCATTTTCAGCTCTCCTTGAGGTTTTAGATCCTGAACAGAATATTAATTTTAGAGATCATTATCTTGATCTGCCTTTTGATATTTCTAATGTATTTTTTATTTTAACGGCTAATTCTCTTGAAACAATACCTACGCCTTTACTAAATAGAATGGAAGTAATTCAGCTTTCAGGATATGTTGATGATGAAAAAATAGAAATAGCAAGAAAGTATTTAATACCGAAAGTTTTAAAGGATAATGGTGTTGATAAAGATTCTTTAAAATTTCAAAGTTCAGCTCTTGTACAGATTGCTAGGGAGTATGCCAGAGATAATGGACTGAGGAATTTTGAAAAGTATTTGAAAAAGATTGTTCGCAAAGTTGCAAGAAAACTCATTGAAGATAAGTCTGTTAGGGCATATCAAATTTCTAAAGAAAATTTGGAAGAGTATATTGGTATTCCTGTATTTAGAAAGGAAGAATTTCTTCATAAGGTTATGTCTCCAGGTATGGTCATGGGTCTTGCATGGACTAATTATGGCGGGTCAACTTTGATAATTGAAACTGTAAAAACTGAATCTAAATCACCCGGCATTAAGCTGACAGGTAGACTTGGAGAAGTGATGAAGGAATCTGCAAATATCGCGTTTACTTATGTAAACAGTATTAGTCATGATCTTAACTTAGATAGTTCTTTTTTTGAAAAATATATGATTCATTTACATATTCCAGAAGGTGCTATCCCCAAAGATGGTCCTTCAGCAGGGATTACTATTGCTAGTGCGTTTATATCTTTGGCTCTTAATAAAGCAGTTAGACCTCACTTGGCTATGACTGGAGAGTTATCATTAACAGGTAATGTAATGGCTATTGGAGGATTGAGAGCAAAAATAATTGCCGCTAAACGAAGTGGAGTTGAACATATTATTATTCCTAAGTCAAATAAAGTAGATCTTGATGAAATTCCTATTAACATCAGAAACGGCATAAATTATCACCTTGTAGATAACATGAAAGAAGTTATTAAATTATTATTTTAAATGAAGTTTAGGTTTTGAAGTTTAAGTTTTTGATTCATTTCAGCACCTATGTCAAATATTTTATTCTATTGTAATACTTGATATCTTTGGTGTTTTAATTGTGGGTTTAAATATATAGATTAGTAATGGAAGTAGTGTTAATGATGCAAAAGAGGTTGTTAACATTGTAAATGCTATGATAGCGCCCAATGTTGCTATTATTTTATAAGTGGAAAATATTAATGTTAAGAATCCTATTGCTACTGATATTGAATTTGCAAATATACCGTTAAATACATTAGGAATTGCTTCAATTAAAGCTTGTTTGTAATCATTAGTTATTCTGTAATTTAATCTAAATGCATTAAAGAAATGAATAGAATAATCTACCCCTATACCCATGCTAACTGATGCAATTGTTGCTGTTGCAGGATTGAGTGTTACTCCAAAAAGTTTCATTACAGCAAAATTTAAAAAAACTGACCATGCTACTGGAATTGCAATGATTATTCCTGTTTTTAGAGATTTGAAGAATAACATTAATAGTATTGTTATTGCACTAAGTGTTGTTATAATATTTGTAACTTGTTCTTTTACCATGGTTTTAGATATTATTATTTTGTCATACGCCCCTGAAAATTGATATTTATGCCCTGGCATATGTTCTTCAATTGCATTGCTTGTATAGTTAGCTAGATTTTGAATTCCTTCAGTTGAGTTTTGATCAGTTCGTATAATTATTGATATCTGAGACCAATCATCATTAATGTACATTTTAGTCATTTCTTTAACAGAGTTGCTTCTACTGATTAGCAGTATTAACTTATTTAAGACAGCTTGACTTTCAGGAAGTTTATATTCTTTTGGATTTTCTTTTTTGAATTTAAAGTTCATGAGCCTTATGATTCCGTTTATTGCATTAGATTGTGTTTTTTCAGTAAATTTATCAATTTTATCTGTAAGTAAATCCAAATTTTTCATATTTTTTTCATTCTTGAATTCACCAGGAGTACCGTTAATTTCGACTTTGATAATGGACGTACCCCCTATTTCTTTTTGCATTAATCGGAGTGTTTGTTTGACACTTGTATTTTCTTTAAAATAGTCTTTCTCATCAAAGTTAATTTCTATTTTAAAGAGACCTACAATGGATATTAATAAAATAATTATGACTATGATAGATGATAGATATTTGTTATTTAATATCCATTGTGTTAGTGCTTGATTTATTAGTGAGAGTTGTTCCAGGAAAGTATTTCTAGATTTTTTATTTCCTTTTTTGTTATTTTTTTTATTATCTTTGTTTATATATTTAAATGGTATTTGAACTAATATTCCAGGTAGTATTAATAGGGACATAATCATTGCAATAGTGACTCCTGTTGCCATAAAAATCCCCATTGTTTTATATGCTTGAATTGATGAGCTTGTTAATGATAAAAATCCAAAAGCTGTTGTAAGAGAGGTTAAAATTATTGGTGTTTTGAGAGTTTTAATTGTGTTGATTACTGTTTTTTCGCTTAAGGGCTCATTCTTTATCCGTCTTAATATTCCATTAATGATATGTACAGCATTAGCACATCCAATAGAAATAAGAAGAACTATCATTGTAGTTTCTGGAACAGTAATAGGAGACATGACAATGCTTTTAATACCAAAGGTCCAGACTAATGCAAATATTGCAATAAGTACAGGAATTATTGCCCCCAATATATTTTTCACAATAAGATAGAGTGATACGATTACTACGAAAGTGGCTAGTGGACCTAGCAGCTTAAAGTCGTCACCCATGTAGTTAAGTATTTTTTCCCTTATTACAAGATCTCCTGTTAAGTAAAGTTTAAGATCATCAGTTTCATATTTTTTAATTGTAGCTTCCATTGCCTCAAGTTCACTCTTTAAACTGCGACTAAAGCTCATATTATCATCTGCAGTTGTTGATATGATTATAAAATATATTAAAGTTTCATCATCGTTTAGAAATATATCTTTTACAAATGGTGTTGAAATGATTTTATTTCTTATTTCAACCATGTCTTCATCTGTGTATACGTCTTTTTTGAATTGAGGGAAATAAGTAAATATACTTGTAACAGAGCTGGGTTTTACTTTTAATATATTGACCATATCATCTGCTACTTTATTAATTTTTTCAAAGATTGTTTTATTAAAAATGCTTTTTTTGTCTTTAAACATTACTATAGTTGATAATAGAGAACTACTTTTATCTATATCTATTGTAGTTTCATTGTTTGCGTTTTTTGGTATGAGTTTTGAAATATTAGAATCGAATTTTATATCTTTTAAAAAAAATCCTAGAATAAGTGTTATTAATGTGAATATTGTTAGTATAAAGACTTTGTATTTAATGCTTAAGACTTCCAAATCCATTTTTACCTCATTGTTTTGTTACTATATTTATAAGTTTGTCCTTCACTGTAATAATTTTTATTATCTGTTTATTTTGTATATTTTGTATAATTTTATGGTTTTTGAGAGCAATTTCTTTAAGAATCTCTTCATTTGTGCCTTTATTTAACGTAATTTTGTCTCTTATTTTACCATCAACTTGCAATACAATTTCTCTTGTGTCGTCAATAATTAGATTTGGATTATATTTTGGCCATGTTGCATTTTTGAATATGCTAGACTTTTCTCCCATATGTTCCCATAATTCTTCTCCTAAGTGAGGTGCAAATGGTGATAAAATAATAGTTAAAGGTCTAAATATTTCCAAATAATTCTTATCATATTTTAAAAGTTCATTTGTAAAGATCATTAATGATGAAATTGCGGTATTAAAATTTAAACTCTCTATGTCATCTGTTACTTTTTTTATCGTTTGATGAAGTTTGGATATGATTTCTTTTGATGCGGGTTCTTTTGTTAATGCTTTATTCTTGATAGTCCATATTTTATTTAAGAATCTAAAAACTCCAATGAGTCCTTGTGTATTCCAGGGTTTTGAATCAGTTAGAGGACCCATGAACATTTCGTATATTCTCATTGAATCTGCGCCGTATTCTTTTATAATATCATCTGGATTTATTATATTTTTAAGTGATTTTGACATTTTTGCAATTATTTGTTTTACTTCTTTATCACCTTTTTTATAAAAAAACTTATCGTCTCTCTTTTCAACCTCATCATTGGGAATTAAGATGCCATTTTCATCTTGATATGCAAATGATGTTATCATTCCCTGGTTAACGAGTTTTTGAAAGGGTTCTTTTGTATTAACATACCCTAGATCATAGAGAACTTTGTGCCAAAATCTTGCGTATAGTAAATGCAGTACTGAGTGCTCAGCACCCCCTATATAAAGATCCACTGGTAGCCAGTAATTAATTTTTTCTTTACTTGCAAATTCTGTGAAGTTATTTGGGTCGAGGTAGCGTATATAATACCAACAGGAACCTGCCCATTGTGGCATTGTGTTTGTTTCTCTTTTGTATATTTTACCATTATGTTTAATATTGACCCAGTCTTTAATTCTAGAGAGGGGAGATTCACCTGTACCTGATGGCTTATAATTCTCTATATCAGGTAATTTTAAAGGCAATTCATCTTCTTCTAATGGTATTTCATTTAAATTATCGTCAAAAATAATGGGAATGGGTTCGCCCCAGTATCTTTGTCGTGAAAAAATCCAGTCTCTAAGTTTATAATTAATCTTTTTTTTACCTTTCTTGTTTGTAGTAAGCCAGTCTATTACTTTTATTTTGACATCATTAGTTTTGAGGTTATTAAATTCTTCAGGTGTGTTAGTTGATATACCATGCTCAATGAATGCGCTTTTGAGTACTTCTTCATTATGACCTGTTTTAGACACTACTTGTTTGATTGGTAAATTATATTTCTTTGCAAATTCAAAATCCCTTTCGTCGTGTGCTGGAACAGCCATTATGGCCCCAGTACCGTAAGTTCCAAGTACATAACTGCCTATCCAAATTGGGATTTCTTCATTAGTTATTGGGTTGATAGCATAAGTTCCTGTAAATATTCCCGTTTTGGCTTTTTCAAGGGATGTTCTTTCAGATCACTTTTAAGTATTTCTCTGTCTTTATACTCTGCGACAATAGGCATAAATGCATCTTTTGTTATTTTGTCTATTATATGATGTTCTGGGGCAAGTACTAAATATGTTACACCGAAAATTGTGTCTGGTCTTGTTGTAAATACTTTTATTTTTTCTTTGCTTGCCTTTACTGAAAATTCAATTTCAGCTCCCGTTGATTTTCCAATCCAATTTTTTTGCATTTCTTTAACAGATTCAGGCCAATCTACATCTTGAAGGTCTTTAATTAATCTTTCTGCATATTTTGTGATTTTAAGCATCCATTGTTTTAAAGGTTTTCTTACGACTTTATGAAATCCTCTCTCAGACCTGGGACCATCTGGTGTTTGAATTATTTCTTCATTTGCAAGTACTGTGCCCAGATCAGGACAGTACCATACGGGCACTTCTTTTGTGTAAGCTAATCCTTTTTTATATAATTTAAGGAAGATCCATTGTGTCCATTTATAATAATTTTCATCGTGAGTTTTAATTTCTCTATCCCAGTCATAGGCAAATCCTAATGATTTAATTTGTTTTTTAAATCTTTCAATATTTTTTTCTGTTATCTTCAAGGGGTGTTGCCCTGTTTGTATTGCATAATTTTCTGCAGGTAATCCAAAACTATCAAACCCCATTGGATGCAGTACATTAAATCCATTTAGGATCTTGTATCTTGTTAATATGTCAGTTGCTGTATAACCTTCAGGATGCCCGACATGGAGTCCATTGGCTGAAGGGTAAGGAAACATATCAAGAATGTAAATTCTTTTTTCCTTAGGAATATTTAGGTCTTCTGTAACTTTATATGTTTTGTGTTTATCCCAATAGTTTTGCCATTTTTTTTCTATTTTTGTGAAATTATATTCAGACATTGTTCCTCAGTAATTATACCTATATAGCTACTTTGTTAAAAAGTAAATTAATATCTAATCTTTATATTATTTAACAATTAATATCGTTAAATTCTGTCTAAGGTATGCTGTGGACTGGATTTGAACCAGCATGAGCTTACGCCCACTAGCCCCTCAAGCTAGCGTGTATACCATTTCCACCACCACAGCGCATACATATTATATTTTCTATTCAAAAAGTTTGTCAACTTTTTGGCTTTTTTTCTTTCTGATAGTATAGTTTATTAAAATCACTAAAGTGAGTATAATTAATGTTATTAAAAATATAATTCTTATTTTGGGAACTATCATTTTAAATGATTCACCTATTTTAAAGCTAAGTGTAAAGTAAGTTGTAATTGATATTAGAGCCGCAATAAAATCAGTTATGAGAAAATGACGAGTACGCATATTGCCCATCCCCGCTGATATAAATATTGCATTTCTAAACCCAAACGGGATAAATCTTCCAAGTAGTAAAGTTAAGCTTCCATATTGTCCATAATAGTAATTCATTTTATCGATTAATTTATTTGTTTTTTGTTCTTTTGGTTTAAACAACTTGTTAGCTAAGAACTTGCCTATATAAAATGAAATTATATCTCCAATATAAGCTCCCCAGAAGATCCCTAAGAATATGAGGATTGTGTATTCATTTTTTCGACTAGAGAGTATGCCTCCCATTATCACTATTGCATCTTCAGAAATTGGAATGTTAAAGCCCGCTAAAATAAGCAATCCAAAAAATACAATTGGTGAATAAATTATATTGATATCTATAAATTCTAGTATATTATGCATAATTCCTCACGTTAATTTTTACCTGTCTTGTAAGTTAAATATATGCTCATTAAAATTAGGTATAGACAGTACAAGATGATTAGTGTTTTGATCATCTCGAAATAAGTTTTTGGTAATTTTGTGAAGGTTATAAGTATTACTGATAGGGAAGTTAGTATTGTTAAAGGGAGTGTTATATATCTAAGCTCTTTTGTTTTTGAAGGGTAGATGAATTTGATAGGTATGAAGCTGAATGTGATGCATAATGCTATTATGCTGAGATTCATGCTTTCGCTCATTTTAAATATTATATTAAAGATTATTAAGAAATTCCATAAAGATGGGAAGCCTCTAAAGTAGTCATCACTAGTTTTTGCATCTAATCTAGAGAATTGGTATGCCGATGATAGTAAAATACCAATACAAATTATTGTCTTGTATTCATCTCTTATGAAGCTCCCGTAGTAAAAAAATAATGTGGGAACAAATGTATAGTTTATATAGTCTACAATATTGTCAAGAAGCTCTCCATTTATTGTTGGTATCACTTCTTTTATTTTTATTTTTCTTGCCAGTGTGCCATCAATTCCATCAATTAAAAGTCCAATAATTGTAAATTTAAGTAAGAGATTATAATCTGTGTTTACTATGGAAATTATTGAGTAAAGACCAATTATTAATCCACAGGCTGTTAAAATATGTACTGCCCAAGCTAAAATAAGATTTACCCTCAAAGTTTACTCCTTATATTAAAATTAAAACTAAAATAGTTTTTTTACATCATCAAGACGATTTTTGAATATATCAATTGTATTTTGTATTGTTGACTTTAGGCTTAAATCAACACCAGTAACTTTTAGTGAATCTAAAGGGTATTTTGAACCACCTGTCTTTAAAAATTCTATGTAATTTTTAGTAGCATTATTAGCAGTATTGTCTTTGTTCGTTTTTATGTTTTTATATATCAGAAGAGCAGCTGTAATGCCTGTTGCATATTGATATACATAAAATGGTGAGTAGAAATGAGGAACTCTGAGACATTCTAGCGAACTGTTTTCATCAAATTTCAGACTTGGGCCGAAATATTTTTTTAGCAAGTTTAGATAGGTTGTCTTTATTGTTTCTTTTACTACTGGCTCATCTTTATTTATCATTTCATGTATGACATATTCAAATTCAGCAAACATTGTTTGTCTGAAAAATGTTGCAAGTAAATCGTCAATTTGATTTAATTTAATGTATTTTATTTTTTCGATTTCAGTTTCATTTTTTAGTAAGTAATCTGCAAGTATTTGTTCATTCACTGTAGATGCTACTTCTGCTTCGAAAATAGAATATTTATATTGTGGAAATGGATTATTTTTGATACTAAAGTAGGAATGCATGGAATGTCCTGCTTCATGCGCTAGAGTGAACATGTCTCTTATTGACTCATCTTTATAGTTCATTAGTATATAAGGTTTTCCATTGTATGATCCTGCACTAAAGGCACCCGCTCTTTTTCCCTTGTTTTCATATTTATCTACCCAACGTTCTTCCAAGAGTCCTCTCTTTAGCACTTCAGTATATTCATTTCCCAATATTTCTAGTGATTGTAAAATTTTATCACAGGCTTCTTGAAAGGAATTCTTGAATCTAATGTGTTTTGTGAGAGGAACGTAAACATCATAATGATTAAGATATTCTTGGTTAAGTATATTTTTTCTAAATTCGTAATATTCATGCAGTACAGATAAATTTTCGTTAACTGTTTCAATTAAGTTTGTATAAACTTTTTTATCAATATTGTTTTGAAAGAGCTTCATTGAAATAGTATCTTCAAATTTTCTTGTTTTTGCCAAAAATTTATTTTTGTTAATATCTGAGATTAAGATATTAGCTAACGTATTTTCATGTTTTTTATATTCTTTGTAAAATGTTAAGAATGCTTTTCGTCTTACTTCTTGATTTTCATTTTGAAGGAATAGATTGTACGTAGCGTTACTGAGAGGTTTTCCATCAACTTCTCCAAATTCTATATCGGCATTTGTTAATGCAGAAAATATGTCATTATAGGATGAATAAAGAGATGTATAATTTGCTAGTATTTTTTCTTCATCTTCGCTTAAGATATGCTCTTTTTCTCTTAATATTTTTTCAATTGCTATTTTTTTATCTTGTAATTCTGCATCCTTAAGCCATTCTTTTACTTGTTCGGCATTTAGCTTTAATATTTTTGGAATAAAAAATGAAGTAGCATTTGATGCCTCTGTTTCTAAGTTAATGTTAAGCGTACGAAGTTCATTTGCAACTTGATTACTTACATCTGTTTCTAATTGAATGTACGTGTAGTATACTGTTCTCTCAAGTTCTTCTCCAATTTCGTAATAGGCATTTAATGCCTGCTTGAATAGTTTTAGGTCAAGCTCTAGTTTTTCATATTTCTTGAAATCTTGTAGTTGCAATTTTATTTTTTTAACCGTTGCCTTATATTCTTCATCGTTTTTAAATAGAGAAGATAAGTCCCACTTGTCATCTTCATTTATTTGATTTCTTTCTAGCACTAAGTTTATCTCCCTAATCATTATTAATACTAATCTAATACTGAATAATTATTATTTTAAATCTTTATTATTTTAAATCTTTACGTGCAATTTTACAATTAAATTATTAAATCGAAAACTTGATTTATGTTGATTTTGACAATCCAGGCTTCACACAGGTTGCTGGTATTAATTTAAGGATTTCATTAGGAATTTTTTAAATTTAGTAAATGCAATGCCTCTATGGGATATTTTATTTTTATCTTCAATGCTAAGTTCGCTAAGTCTTTTATTATCTGTAGTCAAAAATATTGGATCATATCCAAATCCATTTTTTTTGCAATGATCAATATCAAAAGCAATTGTGCCATTGAATATACCTTCGAAATTAGTTATTGTTCCATCTGTTGAGATGTGACTGACTATGCATATAAAATAGGCTGTTCTGTTTTTTTTATCTTTCATTAAATTTATGATAAGATGATTTTTATCATTTGTTTCCAGTTTTTTTCCTAGTTTATAATGATCATATCTTTTAGAATAAATGCCAGGTTCAAAATTTAAGGCTTCTATGCATAATCCCGAGTCTTCGCTAAAAACATTTTGTTTTCGGTGTAGAGATTCAAATAAAACCCTTGCTTTTAATAAGGAATTTTCTTGGAAAGTTTGACCTGTTTCTTGCACATTAAAATTTCTGGGTATTTTTATTTTTATATTAGGTATATCTAAAATTTGTTTTACTTCGTTTATTTTGTTTATGTTGGTAGTTGCAAAGAATAATGTTTTCATTGTATATAATAATAAATCATTTATGTATATTTATAGTATTTTTATTACATTTAGAGAGATAATTGATATAGAAGGTAAATTTTAGAATTTGGTGGTGTTATTTGATATTGGAACCATTAAATAAATATTTGTGTCTTTCAAATAAGTTTTCGGTATTCAGGATCTTAAGGATTAGTGAGTGTATGGTGAGAGGTTTATGATGAAAAATAGAAGAGGGATTGAAATCCTATCATTTTTAAAAAAAATAGATAAGATTTTTTTACAATTTTTAGTTCTTTTTTTAAGCTTGTAAATAGTATTTACTTTTTTTTCAGGCAAAATATTAGTTTTATGATTATTCCCCATGTTAAAGGGAATGTTAAGAATATAAAGATTTCTTTTTTAACTTTATTTTTATTTTTTTTATTTTTTCTTTTGATATTTATAGGATTTGTTTTGCTTGCTGTTAATTATGTTACTCTTAAATCTGTTGTTAATTCTACTGAAAAAAGTTATGCACTTGCGGAATCTGAGATTGAAGACTTTAGAAATACAGTTGTAGAGATTAATTCTGTTGCTAGTACTTTTTCTAAAGTCTTAGATGAACTTAGTACCTCTTTGAAAATAAAGGAAAGTCATGTATCTTTGAATCGTAGCAAATTGGAAGGAGACCTTGCAGATTTTATTGATTTGCAAATGTTAGAAGCTAATTCACTTAAGGAATTAAATGATCTAAAAAATGTTAAAAACACAATAGAAGGGTCAATTTCGCCTCTTAAGAGCATAGTTAAATTACTTCATTCTCAAAATAAACTATTAAATGATATTCCTTCGCTTTGGCCAATTATTAAAGGTGATGGTTTTGTTTCTTTGTATTTTGGCCCAGCTACTGAGCCTTTTACCGGACAGTGGTATATTCATAAGGGCATAGATCTTGCAGGAGTGAGAATTGGAACAGCTATTGTGGCAGCTGCTGATGGTGAAGTTGTTAGGGCTAGTTATCAGGTCACAGGTTATGGCAATTTTGTTCAAATTAAACATAAGTATGGACTATCAACTCTTTATGCACATATGTCTCGCTTAAATATTTCTAAGGGTTCGTATGTTAAAAAAGGTCAAATAATTGGGTTTCTTGGTCAGACGGGATATTCTACAGGTCCCCATCTTCATTATGAGGTTCGAATAGGATCTCAAGTCGTCAATCCTGATATGTATTTAAATTTAGCAACGGGGGGGGCTTCGAAATAAATGTTGGGTTTATTAAATATTAAAAAGAATAAGAAAAATTCAGTGTCTTTTCCTTTTTCTGAAGTAAAAACAATTATAGGAAAAGGTGATTTTTTTAAAGGAGAATTAAATTCAGATAATTTTATTCGAATTGATGGTGATTTTTTAGGAACTATTAACTCGAATAAGAGAGTTATAATTGGTGAGACAGGGCGAATTAAATCAAATATTAATGCAAATGAAGTTGTTGTTTCTGGAATAATTCTTGGAAATATTCATGCTAGTAATAAAATTAAGGTTTTCCAATCAGGGTGCATTATTGGTAATATTTCATGTAAGTCAATTGAGGTTGAAGAAGGGGCAATTATTGATGGATACATGAATATTGGTATTGGTAATCTTAGTTTTTCTGAAAAAGATGTTTTGATTTATACAGGTTCTTATAAAGTTGATGAAAATGTTTTAAATGAAGTAAATGAGGGCATGAAGCGTAGGAATTTAACTAAGGATGATTGTGTGGATAAGAGTGATAAATACTTGTTTAATGACATGAGTAAGATAGATGAAGATTAATAATTTAGTAGCAGGGGCTTTAAATCTTGATTCAAAGGATTATAAGACTGCTAAAAAAAAGGTTAATGCTAATAGGTCAAATATTTTTTCAGCGATATTTAAATCTGAACTCATAAGAGGAGAAGATAGACATTTTATTGTTCTTGAGAATGGTGAATTTAATCTTGAGCTAATTAAAGATATGTTAGATAGCATTAATGATATTGGTGAAAAATTGTTAAGCGAGCCTTCTCGTCAAAATGTAATTTTTTATAAAAAAGCTGTGGGAGAATTTTTATCTATTGTTTTATCATTTTCTATTACTCTTAAAGAACAAAAAGGAGGCAATAGTGGGGAGCTGAAAAGACCCAAATATCGCATTGTTAAGGTTATTAACGAAAAACTTGATAGGCTTGCTTATTCTGTTTTACAAAATCAGGTTTCTCAAATTAGGTTGTTAAGTAGTCTTGAAGAAATTCAAGGATTACTTGTCAATTTGCTTAAATAAATTTGAACTTTTACTTTTTTTATGATATCTACTGATATCTCTGTGTTGTTTTGTTGTTAAAGGATGTTATCTGCTTATAAAAAATTGAGTTAATTTATCATTGTTAATTCTGGTTAGCCTTTAGCAATAGATGTCTAGGGTACTGTTTTGTTTAGTAGAATAATTTAGTAGAGTAACAAATTGATGCTATATAAGAATAAATATTTAAAAATAATAGGGGGGGAGATTGTATTATAACCCCCATTGATTAAACTAAATATTTTATTGCTATCTCTTTAAAGTTTTTTATTTGCTCATCTCTCCATGCCTTAGATTTACCAAGTTGATTCATCATAATTTCAGCAACCTTTGGTGCAGACTCAATTGTGACTTTTGCATTGAAAAGTAAAGATCTCGTTCTTCTTGATAAAATATCTTCAACAGTTTTTGCTTGTTCAAATTGAATGGCAAATATTATTTGTGCTTCATTTAACGGCAAATCTATGTGAATTCTATTATTGAACTCTTTCATTTGACTTAAATATTTAAAGTCACTCCCATAAGGTCTGAAGTATTCAGGGATTTTAAGTGCCTCTTCTCTTTTTATGTATCCATGAAGTTTTAAATGTTTTGTTTGAGATGTTGAATCAGGTATTAATCTTTCATTAATTGCACTTTGTAAAACCTTTTCAGCCATCTTTCTGTAAGTAGTATATTTCCCACCACCAATTGTGATGAGATTTGACTTTGATATAAATATTTTTTCACTTCTTGATAATTTTGAGGTATTGTTGTCCCCTTTGAGATCCGCTATTAAGGGCCTATCCCTGAATAAACACTTAAGATATCACTTTTTGTTATTTTATTGTCTAAATAATTATTCAAGGTTTTTACTATGAATTCAATCTCATTTTCAAATCTTTTAGGTTCCTCTTCAATTTTGTCTATTGCAACATCTGTACTACCACAAATTATGACGTCATACCAAGGTACAGAAATTAGGATCCTATTATCAGTTGTTTTAGGTATAAGTAACGCGTATTTGGTATTTAATGTATCTTTTTTAAGAACCAAATGTGTTCCTTGAGAAGGTTTGATAATGTTAGAGGCATTAATATCATCTAGTTTTCTGACATCATCTGCAAAACTGCCAGTTGCATTTATTACACACTTACTATGAACAGTAACTTGTGTGTCAGTCATTCTATCTTTAATGATAACACCAGAGATTTGATCATTTTGTTTTATGAATCTTGTAATTTCTGTATAGTTGAATGCAATCCCCCCTTTTTCAGTGAAGGTTCTAAGTAAACTTATTATCATTCTGGCGTCATCAAATGAATTATCATAGTACAAAACAGAACATTTAAGACCTTTGGTTTTGATATTTGGCATTTTCTCTATTGTTTTAGATTTTGATAATAATTTTGTTCTGTACTTGGATTTTGTGTATTTGCCAAGAAGCTTATGATACCATTTGAGTCCTAAGTAGTAATAAGGGATACTTAAGATGTTATATATGGGCGTAACAAATGCACGCTCATTTATTAAATGAGGTGCGTTTGTTTCAAGTATAGCTTTTTCATGTAAGGCCTCTTTTACTAATGGCAAGTTAAACTGCGCTAAATATCTTACGCCTCCATGTAATAGTTTGGTAGTTTTAGAGGAAGCACCTTTTGCATAATCAAATTTTTCAATAAGTAGAGTTTTATATCCTCTTGTAATTGAATCTACCGCAATACCAAATCCAGTTGCTCCCCCACCAACTATTATTAAATCAAAATCTTGATTATCAAGAGATTTTAATTCGTCTTTTGCATGTTTATTCATATAAATTAAATATTCTCCTTAGTCAATATGATTTTACTGTTTTAAAAACTGTATTACTGTATCAGGAAAATCTGTGAATATACCATCTATTTGAACTTTGTTAAATAACAAATTTAATAGTTCATTTGTACTTTGTACGTATGCTGGTAATGCATCAACTCTAAATGTATAAGGATGAACTTCTAAATTGTATTTGTGTGCTAATCTTGTAAGATCTGTAATTTTTCCATCAATTATGATTTGGTTTATCCAAGGTCCAATTCCATCAGCATATTGTGAAACATCCCTCATACCCTCTGTTGATTTGATGTATTCATAGTCTGTTGGTGCTTCATCCCAGTCATTTTCCCCGACAAGCATTATTAATTTTCCTTGATATCCAAGTTCTTCTCTGATTCTTTTTAATTCATCAAAATCAAATGTTTGAAGATAAATTTTGTCTTCTTTTGATTTGTATCCGTATTTATTTAAAATTTCTATTACGATTTTGGATATGTCTTTACCTTCTTGTTTATGCCATAGAGGTTTTTTAATTTCAGGGTAGATACCAACATTTCTTCCTGTACTTTTGTTTAATCCTTGTATTAATAGTATTTCTTCTTCTAGTGTTGGGATTTTGAAATCACATCCGTTTAAAGGAAAACGATTGGGATATATTGGTTTTTTTGTTTCAGGATCAAATCTTTCACTAAGACTTAGTGATTTTAGTTCAACCAGTGTAAAGTCAACAGAATAGTATCTTCCATTTGCTCTAGCTCTTTCGGGAAATAATTGAGCCACATTTGTTGTTGTATCAAGTTCTGGGTCGTGCATTATGACAGGAATATTATCTTTTGTTAAGACAATATCTTGTTCTAAGTAATCAGCACCCAGAGCATAAGCATATGCCTTAGCTTCTAAAGTATGTTCTGGTAAATACCCACTGGCTCCCCTGTGAGCTATGACTAATGGTGATTTCATATTTATACTAACTTTTTCCTTGTTGCAAGAAATAATTAAAAGGATGTTTATTATGAACATTAATAATTTTAATTTTGTTAATTGCATTTGTTTAACCCCTCAAATATTATAATTACTACATTATATAATATATTAGTTTATTAACAGTGTATTTATATTATGTGTATAACATTATTATACAAAATATTATTATCATTTTTTATTATCAGTACTATATTCATGCTTAAGTGTTAGACTTATAAATATAATTGCCAATATGCATGAGATTATTAATAACTGAAAATAAACATCCCAACTTGTATAATCTAAGACAACACCTGTAATTGCCTTGGCAGCAACAGAGCCTATTATATACCCAAATATGCCTGTAAGTCCTGCAGCCGTGCCCGCAGCTTTTTTTGGTACAAGGTCAAGAGCATGAAGACCAATAAGCATCACAGGTCCGTAGATTAGAAATCCTATTATTGCTAAGAAAAGAGTAGTAAGCATTGGAGTATTGACTGGTAATTGCCAATATATAATTACTGCAATAAGAGTAGCTGTCATAAAGATTATACCAGTTTGAGATCTTTTTCCTTTAAAAATTTTATCAGATACCCATCCACAAAATAGTGTTCCAGGAATAGCTGAAAACTCATAAAAGGCATATGCCCACCCTGATTTGTCTATGGAGATTTTTTTTACTTGTGAAAGGTATGTTGGCGACCATTCTAATACACCATATCTTACAAAGTATATAAATCCGTTAGCAATAGCTATGGACCATAGTAACTTATTGTTAAGGACATATTGCATAAATATTTCTTTTGGACTAAGTTCTCTTTCAGCGTCTTCTGTATAGCTATCAGTATAATCATTTTCATATTCTTCAATTGGTGGTAATCCTACGGATTGAGGTGTGTCCCTTAGTGAAATTAGAGCAAATATTGCAATTATTACTACTAATGGTATTGGTGCGTAAAATACGGCTTGCCATATCCCGAAATACATCAAGGCCTGGCTTGATATTATTCCACTTATTCCTCCTCCTATGTTGTGGGATATATTCCAAGCTGCAACAATTCTTCCTCTTGTTTTTTTGGGCCACCAGTGAACCATAGTTCGTCCACATGCAGGCCATCCCATTCCTTGAACCCACCCATTTATAAACATGAAAATGAACATTAAGATTATGGTGGTTGTGTGATTAAGTGATTCCCATGGAAATGATCCGAATGTGAGAGTAATTATTGCTGTGAGAATCAGTCCTAGAGGTAAAAAATATCTAGGATTGCTTCGATTGAGACATTGCCCATAATAAATTTAGAAAATCCATATGCAAATGAAATTCCAGTAAAAATAAATCCTAATTGGCTTTTGCTAAATCCTTCTTTTTCCAGAGTTGGAATGACAAATGCAAAAATTGTTCTGGTCAAATAAAAACCCGCATACCCAACAACTATTGAAATAAAGAGTTGAAGTCTTAGTCTTGTGTATAATGGCTTTTCAAATTCTTTTTGCACCCTTTGTATGTGAGGTGCTGGTTTTAAAAAATTAAATAAGTTTTTCATATTGAATATCTCCATTATGTTTATTCAATTTTAACTTTATAAGTTAAATTTGCAATTTCCAAGTAATTTCCAAGAGATACTTAAGTTCAATAAATTTTACAAACTAATAGTATCTATGTATTATAGTAGGCACTATTAGTATTATTGAATCCAAGCTTTTGATCTCTTAATAGCTTTATGCCAATTATAAATTAAATCTTCTCTTTTGCTTTGTTCCATTGAAGGTTCAAATATTTTATCTACCTTCCAAAGACTTGTAATTTCTTCAACGCTTTCCCAGTATCCTATAGCAAGTCCTGCTAAGTAAGCAGCACCAAGAGCAGTTGTTTCTGTTATTTTTGGTCTAACAACGTTACACTGTAAAATATCAGCTTGAAATTGCATGAGTAAATTATTTTTACTAGCTCCCCCGTCAACTCTTAATTCTTTTATCTCGAATCCTTGAATAGAATTTCGCATTTCAGTTAGTACATCAAAACTTTGTAGAGCAATGCTTTCAAGAGCAGCTCTTGTGATATGTTCTTTTGTTGAACCTCTTGTAAGTCCAATAATCATTCCTCTTGCATAAGAATCCCAATGAGGAGCTCCAAGTCCTACAAATGCGGGTACAAAATAAATGCCACCATTATTATCTACTGATGCTGCCAGTGCTTCTGATTCATCATCTTTTTTAAATAATTCTAGATTATCTCTTAGCCATTGAATTACAGCCCCCCCAATGAAAACGCTTCCCTCAAGGGCATAAGTTACTAAATTTTTCCTTGTCCATGCGATTGATGTTAATATCTTTTGTTCATTAATAACAGGTTCTTTGCCTATATTAACTGTAAGAAAACAGCCAGTTCCATAGGTATTCTTAGCCATTCCTTTTTGAAGACATGCCTGTCCAAATGTTGCTGCAAATTGATCCCCTGATATGCCTGAAATAGTAATTTCTGTTCCCAGTATAGAAGAATTAGTTTTGCCATATACTTCAGAACTTTGTTTAAGTTCAGGTAAGATTGATTTTGGAATATCTAATATTTGTAGCAGTTCATAGTCCCATTTAAGTGATTTAATGTTTAAAAGCAGGGTTCTTACGCATTAGAGTAATCTGTGATGTGTATTTTTCCTTTAGTAAGATTCCAGATTATCCATGTATCTATCGTTCCAAAGCATAATTCTCCATTTTCTGCTCGTTTTCTTGCTCCTGCAATATTGTCCAGTATCCATTTTATTTTGGTGCCACTGAAGTAAGCATCTAACACAAGGCCTGTTTTTTGTAAAAAGATTTTATCTTTTCCCCCTGCTTTTAATTCATAACAGAGTTGTTCTGTTCGTCTGTCTTGCCAGACGATTGCATTATAAATTGGATATCCAGTGTATCTGTCCCAGATAATGGTCGTTTCTCTTTGGTTTGTAATTCCGATTGTTGCAATTTCATTGGGAAAAGTTCTTGCGTTTGCTAAAGCTTCCGTCATTACTCCTAATATAGAATGCCATATTTCGTTTGGATTATGTTCAACCCAACTTGTATGAGGATAAATTTGCCCAAATTTCTTTTGGGCAAACCCTTTTATATTTGCATATTTGTCAAATATTATTGCTCTTGAGCTAGTCGTTCCTTGTTCGACAGATAAAATATATTTCATAATGATTGTCCTTCCTTAGCACTATTATTAACAATTAATGCTGGGGATAAATTGAATTATTTTTTGTCTTCTAGGGTAAATTTATAAATTACAGCACCTAAAATGGCGCCGATTATTGGACCTAATATAGGGACCATAAATACAGTTGTTTCGTTAAAACCGTAATTTTTAAAACCAGCTATTAGTAGTAATATTCTTGGCCCCAAATCCCTTGCTGGATTAATAGCATAACCCTTCATTTCCCCGAAGCTTATTCCAATAGCTATAACTATTGCTCCAATAATGAAAGGGAAATAAGCTTTAATATCTCCCTTTGTAAACTTTTCAACAACTAAGACTAACAACATCAATAAAAATGTTCCAAATACTTGGTCAATAAATCCAGACCAAAAACCAGGAATGGCGGGTAAAGTTGACATGATGCCCTGAGTAATTTCAAAGATAGGATCTATTTCTATCTGTTTAGGATAGAATACAATTAATGTCATTAGAGCTCCGAAGAGTGTTCCAAGCATTTGAGCCGAAATATAGTGGACAAGTTTTGACATTGGGCATTTTCTAATAATAGTTAGCCCAATACTAATAGCAGGGTTTAAGTGAGCACCATTAATTCTTGAGGCTGTATATATCCCAAATGTTATACCTAGACCCAGCC
Source organism: Borrelia tillae (assembly GCF_055693965.1). Lineage (NCBI taxonomy): Bacteria > Pseudomonadati > Spirochaetota > Spirochaetia > Spirochaetales > Borreliaceae > Borrelia > Borrelia tillae. The sequence goes on along the minus strand of NZ_CM146346.1, from coordinate 241,302 downwards.
AAATACTATATTTGTATAACCCCCATTTATTATTTCTCCAGCTACAGCAGAATTTGATGGAAATAAGGTTGCCATTGCCACAGACCCTGTTCCTAGTGTTAGAAGGATAAATGTACCTAGGAATTCTGCAACTAATTCTTTAAATCTTGTATAAATCATACTTTAACCCCCTTATGCTATGCAATGTTTAGCTTAAAATGAACCTTCTAACGATATTCATCATGTTTAAATTAAATATTGTTGTTTTTATAATTTGGTTTGTTAAATTTTTTCAAAGATAAAAATTGCATTTAAATTTTTTAGGTTGTTGTTTATTTATTTGACACTTTACCATCGTAAGTTTTTACCATCTCCATTTCACAAGTAAATTTTTTGTTGTTAAATAAGATTATGACTTGTAAATTCTTGTCAATTATAATTATTGTCTCCTTTGTTGTTTAGAATTATATGATTTGTAATTTTACATAAATTAAAACTTTTGATTAATGTGTTAATTTTCTTTATATGTTGCTTTAAAATGGATTTTTGTTTGAACTTTTGTCGTATAAATTTAATTGTTATTTTTATTATAAATTGTTTAATCGTCACGTTAAAAAATATTAAATTGTTTTTTAAATTACTTAATGTGGATTTGCTATCCATTCATATCCCTTTAGATTTAGAATTAAAACATGTAAAGTTAGTGTCTTGACATTAAAAATATTATTTTTTATTGGTATTAATGTCAATATTTAAAAAAACTAAATTGAATAGTATTTAAATTCTTTTTTTAATTAAGATTTAAAAAAGATTATTTTGTTGTCATCTTTTATTTAAGAATATTAATATTTGTTTACAATAGTGAAATAAGCAATTGTATTATTCGTTTTGATATTTAGATGCATTGATAATGATTAGCATTAAAATATTTTTGATTATGACCATAAAAGCAAATTTATTGCTTTCATTAAAGATAAACTTGTAATATAATTACTTATAACAATTGGTAATTTATTAATTTGACTTTTATTTTTTTGAGGACAATTAGATTTTATGGAGGTTGGCATGAGAAAATTGGTGTTTTTATTTTTTTCTTTTGCTTTTATGAATGTATTTGCAAAAGATAGTTCTTTAGTTGATGATACACAAAAAGAACTTGCCATTTTTTATTATGAGGTTGGACAACGATATATTGATGTCGGCAAGGTGAAAAAGGGCAAGATTTTTCAAAAAAAAGCTTTGGAAATTTATCCAAAATTGAAAGAAGAAGTTAATTTTAAAGCTGCTGTAGAAGAGATTGATTCTAAAATTAGATTAGAAGGTAGTGAATCTAACTTTCTTTCATTTCATGATGTTAAGCTTGATGATATTCCAGGCATAAAGCATGATAAGGTTGAAATTAGCGAAATAACAAATGCTCCCAAGATAGAATATATTGCTGATAGGGAAAGGGGAAAGCATAAAGAGCAAGCGATTAAGTTTCAATTTAGCAAATTTGTAAGAGCTTTTCTTTTACAGGATTTAAGTTTACTTAATTCTGTTATGGCCGATGAGGTTAAAGTTTTAGGAAAAAATGAGACTAGGGATGATTTTATTGCAAGTTTAGAATTTGCCTCAGATCATTTAGATAAAGACGATTTAAGTTATTTTGCAGTTGATGATTTTTATGACCTTAAATCTTTAAATATTGTGAAAATTGCAGATGATTCTTATAATGTTAAAGTTAAAGCTAAAAAAAATGCTCTTACTAATAAGATTCCGTTTTGGAAGGATGATCAGACTTTATCTTTTATAAATCAAGATAATAAGTGGGTGCTTTTTTCAATAAAATGAAATCTTAGCGTCATAATTACAATTGCTATTGCTAAGGCATATATAAACAAGTCCCCAATGTATTCATAGGTTGTTGTGAATCGTGGGGGTAATTTTATTTTTGATATTAGATAACCTTCTTTAAAGGTTTCTAAGCTTTTTACATTTTCCCCATATTCATTGATAATAGCAGTTATTCCAGAGTTTGTAGCCCTAATAGTTTTAATTCCGTTTTCTATACTTCTAAATTTAGCTACTACGAAGTGTTGCCATTCTGATGAGTTTGTATGTGACCAAGAGTCATTTGAAAAGTTTAATAATAAATTTGCGTTTTGTCTTTTATAACTTCTTGCAAGATCTGGAAATGCATCGTCATAGCATATTAAGAGCCCGCAATGGAATTTTTTGAGTTTAAAGATTTCAAGTTTATTTCCATTCATTTGTCCTGCAATGTTAAAGTTTTTATTGAAAAAATCTTTAACAAATTGGTATTCATAAAATGGTATTTTCTCAGAAAAGGGAACTAAAAATATTTTAGAATATATATTTTCTATCTTAAGATTAGGGTTGATTGCGTAAACTGAATTTTGATGTGTTGATGACTTATAATCTCTTTTTGAAGGTGCTCCTATTACAAAGTGGGCATTATTGTTTATAATTAGTTCATTCATTGAGTTATATAATTTAAGAAGTTCTTCGTCATAGGAAATGTAATTTGCGTAAGAATTAAAAGGTAGAGTTAATGTCCCTTCACTCCAAAGTACAAGTTCTGTGTCTGGATATTTTTTTAAGGCTTGTTTTGTGAGTTTAATAGATTTTTTAATGCCTTTTTGATGATTCCCAAGAACCCAAGGATCAGTATTGAGTTGAATTGCTACAATATTGAGAGTGTCTATTTCTTTACTTAAGATTGGATTTAGTTGTATTTTTTTCATGATTCCATAAGCAAAAGAAGTACTTACTAGTAGAGTGGAGAATAATAAACTTAATGTATTGATTTTACTTTGTTTGATCAAAAAATTTGCAATCCCTGCATTAAAAAAGTAAACTATAAAACATACGAAAAATACACCAAAAATGTCAGCCACTTGTATTAGATCATTAAAGTTATTGACCGTAAAGGCAGCAAATCCCCAAGGATATGCTGCAAAACCTATTGATTTTGAATAGTCATAAAATGTAAAAAGTATGGCTAAGGTTAGTGTTTTATTCTTAAAAGTTTTTAATGCATAATATAGTAAATATCCTAAAACTAAAGCATAAGGAATATATCCAGTTACTGCCCCTAGGAATGTGATTGTTCCAAATGCATGAAAAAATGCAAGCCAAAAATTTTGTAGACTATTAGCTATTAAGAAGTAAAAAATTGTTAAATAAATTAAAGTTTTTTTATTTTTTGTTTGTATTAGTGCAATGAAAAGTGGTATATATGCAACTAAACCAATACTTGAATATCCCATATTTTTTAGTTCATTTGGAATTGCTAGAGTTGTAAGCATAGCAGAAAATGCAGCTAGGCAGAAATATCTTGTTTTCATTTGACCTCTTCTTTACTAATTTTATTTGTAAAAATGTACTCTATATTTAAGTAGTACAGATACTAATATGTGATATTGCATAGTATTATATATATAATATATATTATATATTTTGTATAATAATGCCAAGTTTATATAATGTTTTCTTAATGATAAAGAGAATGGTTTTAATGTTAAATAAAATTATTTTATTTTTTTGGAGTGTATTTGCTTTATATGCTCAGGGTATTATTACTAATAAGGATGCCCAAGAAGAATTTAAATGGGCACTTAATTCCTATAATAATGGGCTTTATGATGATGCTTTATTATCTCTTAAACGAATTTTAAGTTTTGATCCAAGTAATCGTGATTATCATTTTTGGATAGGCAATGTCTATTATAGATTGGGTTATGTTGAAGAGGCTTTGATGGAATGGCGAAATTTACAATCTCAAGGATATAAATCAGCTTATTTTAGGCAATTAATATCTATAATCGAACAGAGAAGAGGCATATCATTAAATAATGAACTTGATGTTGAAAAATTTGTTCAAGTTGCGTCTCTTAATAACTCTATTTACAATAGGCCATATGGATATCAGATTACATCTTTAAAAGCTAATCAATATGGTGGATATTATGCTGTTAATTTTGTGGGAAATGAAATATTACATTTTGATTCTAACAATAATGTTAATGTTTTAGTTAGAAATGGAATTGCCCCTTTAAAATCGCCTTATGACGTGATTGAGCTTGGCGAGTTGCTTTATGTTACGCTTTATTCAAATGATGAGATTGGCATATATGATAAAGCTTTTGGTATGAAAAAGGGTTCAATTGGAAAAAAGGGTACTAAGCCTGGTGAATTGCTTGCCCCCCAGTATATAACAATTGATGATAGGGATTATATTTATGTTAGTGAATGGGGAAATAAGCGAATAAGTAAGTTTGATGCTAAAGGTAATTTTATCTTGCATTTTGGTGTTAAGACAGTTGGATATATGGGACTTTTGGGCCCGACAGGTGTTACATATTTAAATGGAAATATTTATGTTGCTGATGCTCCTAAGAATTCTATTGAGGTTTTTGATACTAGTGGCAATCATTTATATTCCCTTGAAACTTTTCTTGAGGAGATAGAAGGTCTTAGTAGTGATATTTTAGGCAATAACATCATTATATCGTCAAAGTATGGTGTTTATAAATATAGTGTTTTAAGAAAAGCATTTGTCAAACTTTTAAAAGCAGATAATATTGATTCCAAAATTTCATCTTCAATTATTGATGTTAATAATCAAATTATAGTTTCAGACTTTGATAATGCTCAGATTTCAGTTTATAAAAATGATGTTAGCGTCTATGACAGCTTAAATGTTGATGTACGTAGAGTGATCAGGACTGGGGGGCCTAAAGTTTATGTTGAACTTAATGTTAGCAATAGAAATGGTTTGCCAATCATAGGTCTAAAGAGTGAAAATTTTGCAGTTGCTAACGAAGCACATTATATTGTTAATCCTAAAATTGCTTATGATATTAATACCTCTAATGATATGAATGTCGCAATTGTTTTTGATAAATCTTTTGCTATGAAAGATTATGAATCAGAGCAAATTATAGGTGTAAATGCTCTTATAAAGTCTAGAACGAATAAAAAGTTTAGCTTTATAAATGCAACAAGTGTGCCTTTGGTAGATAGTATTGAGAGTTTGGTAAATACTATTCATAGGACGGATTCTCTTGGAGCTTACGATTCAAGCCATGTAAAGACTGATGTTAGCCTTAAACTTGCAGGTTCTGAACTTATGTCAAAAAGTGCAAAACGGGCCGTGCTTTATTTTAGCAATGGAGCTTTAAGTCGTTCTGCTTTTAGTAGATATTCCATAGATACTATTTTAAGTTATTATAAAAATAATGATATTAGATTTTATCTAATATTATTTGGCAATAATCCTGTTGAGTCTAGATTGCAGTATTTGGTAAATGAAACTGGTGGTGCAATTATTCCTTTTTCATCTTATGAGGGGGGAGTATCTAAAATTTATGATTTAATAATGGAACAAAAGACGGGAACTTATTTGCTTGAATATGATTATCCGGGTTTTCAAGAACCTAATGGATATTATAATCTGTCTGTTGAGGTGAATTTTAATCAACAGATAGGTAGAGGGGAATTTGCATATTTGGTTAATTAAATTTTAGTTTATGAGGTTTTATTTATGGCTCTTAATGGAGGAATAGTGGGATTGCCTAATGTTGGCAAATCCACTTTATTTACGTCTCTAACTGCATCAAAATCAGAGATTGCTAATTATCCTTTTTGTACTATCGAACCGAATGTGGGGATAGTGGAAATACCTGATGAGAGGCTTGCACAAATTGCCAGTTTAGTTTTGTCACAAAAAACAATTCCTGCTGTAATGGAATTTGTTGATATTGCAGGTCTTGTTAAGGGCGCTTCTAGAGGTGAGGGTCTTGGTAATAGATTTCTAGCAAATATTCGTGAAGTTTCTATTATTGTACATGTTGTTAGATGTTTTGAAGATAGGGAAGTGATTCATGTTGATGGCGACGTGGATCCGCAAAGAGATATAAATACAATTAACATAGAGTTATGCCTAGCAGATCTTGATACTGTACGGAAAAGCATCCTGAAAAATGAAAAAAATATAAAGAGTTTTGATAAAAAGGTTAGTGAGAATGCACGGATGATTGTTGCTATGCTTAAATCTCTTGAAAAACATTTGATGAATGTTGAACCAGCAATTCAATTTGAGTTTGATGAATTTGGCTATAATTTTATTAAGTCTTTAAATCTTTTGACTATGAAAAAAGTTGTGTATGTTTGTAATGTTGACGAGAGTTCTCTTTGTGGCAATAAATATACAGATATTGTGAGAGACATAGCTTTAAGTGAGGGTAATACTTACTTAATTTTGTGTGCTAAGATTGAAGCAGAACTTGCTGAGATTAGTAACGTGCGTGAGAGAAGAGAAATGTTTGAGTCCATGGGAATAAAAGAGAGTGGTCTTAGTAATTTAATACGAACAACTTACTATGCTTTGGGATTAAGAACTTATTTTACCGCAGGAGAACAGGAAGTTAGAGCTTGGACTTTTATTGATGGAATGAAAGCTCCAGAAGCTGCAGGTATAATTCACGGTGATTTTCAAAGAGGTTTTATTAAAGCAGAAGTGTATTCATTTGATGATTTAATAAAGTTTCAGAGTATTCAGAGCGTAAAGGAAAAAGGGCGTCTTAGACTTGAGGGTAAGGATTACTTGGTAAAAGATGGTGATATAATTTTCTTTAAATTTAATGTTTAGATATGACATTAATATGAATGAGTTTTTTAATAAGATCAGATTAATTGTTATTTTTCTTTTTAACGTAGGTTTTGCTGTATTTTATATGTTGTTATATAGCAATATATTTGGTACTTTTATTGTTTTTTTAATAATAATAAATCTTTTTATAGCAATCTTTTACCTGAGATATTTTTATGAACTTGATTTTAAAGGAAGTAAGATTTTTTATAAAAAATTTTGTTTTAAAATTAATTTTGATTTTAATGATATCGCATGGATTGAAAAGAGATTATTAGATAGTGTGTTGTTCTTAAGGTTAAATAATGGACGTAAAATAAAAATTTGTTTTTCAAGAAAAGAATATTTAAATAAGTTTGTCAGAAAACTTAAAAGTGTTAGAAGTGATTTATTTACTGCAAAGACCCAAGCATTTCCAATAAGGTATTATATTGCAGGCGTTTATTTGGCGGCATTTTTATTGCAAATTTTGATTAGCATTCTTGTTTGTTATATTTCATTTGATAGTATAATAATATTTTTTTTGGTTTCCCTTGTTGGTGTTAGGGTTATAATAAATGATATTTTAGTTATTAAAGATTTGGTTATTTTTTATGAGTTTAGAAAGGATTCGGTTTATGAGAGAAAAATTTTTTCTGGAAGAGAATACTTTTATAAATTTTTTGATAATGTATTTATTAGTGGTTATGAATTAGGTATGGGTGGTTATTTGTCTTTTATGTATAAACATCAAGGTGCCTTTAAAAAGGTATATATTAATAATGAAAGAATGTCTTATTCAATGCACAAAGAATTTGCTTATATTGATAAATATGCTAATGAGTGTGTTTAATGTATGATTGACTATATTGTAATTAGTTGGTATATTTATTTAATACCATATTTGCTGAATTAAGGAGTTTGATTTGGGTAATAATCCATCAGCATTAAAACGAGCTCGTCAAAATTTGAAGCGAAATTTACGAAATGTAAGTGTTAAGAGTGAATTAAAAACAATTGAAAAGCGTTGTGTAAATCTGATAAGAGAAGGTAAGAGAGAGGAAGCACTTGAGTTTTTTAAGTTTGTTTCAAAGAAATTAGATACTGCTGCTAGAAAAAGAATAATTCATAGAAATAAGGCTGCGCGTAAAAAATCAAATTTAAATGTTTTGTTATTACGATAAGGAACTAGTTTATGTCTTTTTCAAGAAGACCCAAAGTTACTAAATCAAATATTGTTAATCAAATATTTTTAAATATTAAAAAAAGTAATGATAAATTAGAAAAAAAGTACATAAGACTTGTGATTGATGCTTTTTTTGAAGAACTTAAAAATAATCTTTGTCTTAATAATATCATAGAGTTTAGATCTTTTGGAACATTCGAGTTGCGAAAAAGAAAAGGTCGTCAAAATGCCCGCAATCCTCAGACAGGCGAATATGTTAATGTTGATGATCACCATGTTGCTTATTTCCGTCCAGGTAAAGATTTAAAAGAACGAGTATGGAGCATTAAGGGATAGTTAATGCCTATTAGTTTGAAAGATTCTTATAAATGGGATTGTAAGCTAGATGCAAGTTTAATTTTCAGAGGAAAGTTAAAGTTTGATGGTGCTTTATATCTTGATTCTTCTTTTGAAGGTGAGATTTTTTCCCAAAGTGGCCTACTTTTTATAGGCAAGAATGGCAAAGTTATTACAGACGTAGTAATTTGTGATACGTTAGTAGTAGAAGGAATTTTAAAGGGAAATGTTAATGCTAGCAGTAAGGTTTATTTAAATAATGGTTGTAAGGTATATGGTGATGTTAAGACAAGAAAAATATTTATCAATGATAATATAGTCTTTGATGGTAAGTGTGAAATGATTAAATCTAGCGAGAGCATAGATTTATTTTCTTTTACAGTTTCTCAATTAAAAGATACTTTTCAATGAATTAGCATTATGTTTATTTAATGGTTAAGTATTGTTTTTAATAAAATAAATACCCTTCTTAAAATTTGTCTCATAGAGGAAAGATTATGGATAAAAAATATGAGGAATTTGATTTAGAGGATGAAATGAAGCGCTTAAACTCTTCTAAGGAATTAAAAATTGATGATAATTCTAGAAAAAAAGTGGTTAAGGTTGTCACTAAAAAAGAATCTATTTCTACTGGACTTAAAAATTCTGATATTGATAAATTAAAAGAATCTAATGAGGTTTCATCAGATTTTGATTATGATATACCTGATCCAGCTTTAGAAAGCAGCATTCAGACTTTTGAACAAAGTAATATTATTAATTTTTTGGGTGGTAAGGATTTTATAGTTATTGATAGTCTTTATGATAAGCCAATTACCGAGGTCAGAAAAGTTGTTGAGGGCCTTGGTACTAATCATACTATTGCAGTAACAATGAAAAAGACAGAGTTAATATTTTTACTTGTTAAAATATTAACTGAACATAATATTAGTGTTTTATTTACTGGGGTCCTTGATGTGTTAAGTGATGGGTATGGTTTTTTACGTACGGCTTCTAACTCTTATCTCTCAGGAGGTAATGATGTTTATGTTTCACCGTCTCAGATTAGGCTTTTTAATTTAAGGACGGGTGATATTTTATATGGTCAAATCAAATCTCCAAGGGATGGTGAGAGATTTTTTGCAATGATTAAGATTAAAAGCATTAATGATCAAATCCCACGTTTGCTCAAAATAGAATCCCTTTTGATAATTTAACCCCTTTATATCCTAGTTCAAAGTTGAATCTTGAATATGAAAATTGTAATATCTCTACAAGGCTTATTAATCTTTTTTCTCCTATTGGAAAAGGACAAAGAGCATTAATAGTATCACCCCCAAAGGCTGGTAAAACTACTTTGCTTCAAAAAATAGCTAATGCGATCACTACCAACTATCCTGACATTATTTTAATGATTTTACTCATTGATGAGAGACCTGAAGAGGTTACTGACATGATACGTGGTGTTAAGGGTGAAGTAATTGCATCTAATTTTGATGAGCAAGCTAGCAGACATGTGCAGGTTGCAGAGATGGTTATTGAGAAGGCAAAAAGACTTGTTGAGAATAAAAAGGATGTTGTTATTCTGCTAGATTCTATTACAAGACTTGCAAGAGCTTATAATCAGACCATGCCAACTTCTGGCAAGATCCTTTCAGGAGGAGTTGATTCTAATGCTTTACATAAACCTAAGAGATTTTTTGGTTCTGCCAGAAATATAGAAGAAGGTGGAAGTCTTACCATTATAGCCACAGCTTTAGTTGATACTGGAAGCAAGATGGATGAAGTCATTTTTGAAGAATTTAAGAGTACTGGTAACATGGAGTTAATTCTTGACAGGAGTTTGGCTGATAGAAGGCTTTTCCCTGCTATTAATATCAAAAAGTCAGGAACAAGGAAGGAAGAGTTGTTATTAAGTGAAGAGGAACGTTCTAAGATTTTACTTATTAGAAAAATTTTAGGCAGTGTCGATGATTATGAAGGAGTTGAGGCTTTAGTTGAAAAAATGAAAAAGAGTAAAAATAATGAAATTTTTCTAAAAACCATGAGTAATGGGGATTAGTAAAATTGACTTTGTTTAAGATTTAGAATAAACTTTGATTAAATTAAGAGAGGCTTTATGAAAAAAGATATACATCCTATTAGTAATTTAGTAGTATTTAAGGATGGCGCTAATGGTACTATGTTTTTAACTAAATCTACTTTAACTTCAAAGGAAACAATTAAATATAGTGATAATAAGGAATACCCATTAATTACTGTTGAAATTACAAGCAAATCACATCCTTTTTATACGGGCCAACAAAAATTTGTGGATGCAGCAGGTAGAATAGATAAATTCAACAAAAAGTATAAAAAAGGTTAAATAAATTAATATATTAATTTATATATAAATTTGTAGCTTTTATTTATAATTTTTATTTCAACTTTTACTTTGTTGTTTTTTATATGTAGTTAGTATATTTTTTTTACCCTATATTTTTTTCCGATAAGTGATTCTAGTTTTTCTTTTTCGTTTTCATAAGTTGCAGTGTTAATGAGTGCTGTAATGCTATTTTTTTGTTTTACTTGATGTAGTACTTGTTCAGCTGTATCTTTAATGTCGATACTTGTTGTTTGAAAGTAAGCATCTCTTATATCTTGTCTTAACTTATCACTAATGTTTAACATTTTTCTCTTATAGCTTGCTAGTATTTCTGCGGATTTAGTTTTTACGTTTGTGCTAAGACCAATCATTCCTACTAGATATGTGTAAAGCTCTTCATTTTTTATTTCACTATTAGCTAGTTCCTCTAATGATGCTTCAAAAGCCTGATATGTTTTGACAAAGTTTGGATCTCTATACGATGTAAAAGAAAAAATTCCATTTGTAATTGATGCAAATGCGCCATATGCCCCACCAATTACCCTTACTTTTTCCCATAAGATTCCGCTTTTTAATATATGTGTTAGAAAATTTATTTTAGGATAATTTGTATCTGTTATTTTATGGCTTACAAAACTCATTGAGTTAAAAGATATTTTTGATGGAATTAGAATTACTTCTTTTAAATTGTAGTTTGTTGGTTGTATTGTAATTGAGTTATCAATATAATTTTGTTCACTTAAACTTTCTCTTAGTTTAAATAATTCACTTTCTAATTTTTTAATGACATCATTGGTGTTCCCTATAAGTAGTGATGATATGTTACTTTTAAAAATTATTTTATTTCTTAAGTTTTCTAAATTACATGCGATTTCTTTTAAAGAGTCTGTGTCTGTTTTGATTTTTTGCCAGTACTCTCTTCCTGTAATTCCAAGTTGAAGTTCGCATAAGTATTTGCTTTGATTTAATTTTGATTCCGATCTTGTTGTTGCAAAGATATGCCCCTTAGGGATTAATATTGATTTAAAATCGTTTTTTAGACTTAAGATTATTTCTTTTAATTTTTTATAATCATGAAAGTTGATATTGATTAGAATTTCTTTAATTAATATAAATGATTCTTGGATTTTGTTGTTAAATGATTTGAAGTTTATGTTAAATAAATTTAACATATTTTCATGAAGATCTTCTTCATAACTCTCGTATATATTGAGTTGTCCCAAGGTATTTTGAATTTTGTTATTTATTTCTACATATGAATAATTCTGAGTAGATAACTCTTGGATAGATCTTTTAAGTAAGGAAAGAAGCATGAAATCTTCTTTTTGAAGAAGATTTAATTTAAAAAATAAATATACGTTAAAGATATGATTATTTTTCTTTAATACAAATGTGTGTGCCTTAAGTTCAGGAGTTTCATTAAGACTTAAACTTTTTTCAATTTCTTTTGGCAAATCTTCTGTTTTTATCATAGGAAGTTTAGAAATGTCAGATTTTAAATCGACCTTTTTTTGGTATTCTTTAAATCGGTTATAATCTTCTTTAAACTCTGCAAGTTTTTCTGGATCTTTCTTAATTTCAATTTCTCTATCCATTAATTTTTTTTCAATCTTATCTTCCATTTCTTTAAGGATTGTATCTGATGGATTGAAATGAATTAAAGTATAATGATTATTATTGAGTAAATATTTTTCTATAAGGTTTTCAAAATAAGGTTCTCCTCTTTTTAGTTTACTTTTGATCTCATCTAGATGATAATTGATTTTTAAAGTTTCGGCTGGATGCATACTATGTATCCAGCCCCTAAAACTTTTGATCATTAAAGAAATGGGCCACCCTTGTCCTTTTTCTTCTTTTAATGCAAATTCATAACCAAAGAGAATACCTTGTATTAATTCTTTTGGAATTTTTGTTTTAACAAGATTTTTAAGTTCATTAAAAACCATATTTTTAAATTTTTCTATTTTACCTGGAAGTACGTTTTGCAATCCAAATGAAAATACACATTCTTTTATGTCTGTATTGATACCACTAACATTAGCTATTACATCACCAATTTCACTCTTTAACATATTGATAGTAAACTGACAGGAGCTATCTAATAGAATTTCTGATAAGATTGTAAGTCCAATATTTTCCTTTATATTTGTAATGTCAGTACATAACCAATTTATTGCATATACTCCAAGTGTATTTTCAGTTTCTTTTGGGATATCGTAACTTAATATCTTGCTTTTTGTCCATTTTGTGATCTTATCTATATTATAATTAATGTTTAATTTTTCTCTTTTGTAAGGTCTAATTATATATTTTTCAATAAAATTAAGATTTTTATTAGTATCAATATTCCCAAATAAAAATATTTTGCAGTTTTCTAGTGTATAGTATTTTTCATAAAATTCGATAAATTCTTCATATGTAAGATCAATGATATTGATAGGGTTGCCCCCAGAATCATATTGATAGGTGCCCTCACAAAAGAGGGAATTGGTAGCAATTTCATTAATCAAGGAATTTTTATTGGAATAGTTCCCTTTCATTTCATTTAAGACAATACCAGATAATTTAAAATTAGTTGGGTTTATATTATAACCTTCTTGCATGAAGGCTTCTTTTTTAAGTAATGGATTAAAAATAGCATCAGCATATATTTTAAACAAGTTAAAATAATCTTTTTGAATGGTAGATGCTGCTGGATAGAGAGTCTTATCTGGAAATGTCATTGCATTTAAGAAAGTATTTAAACTTCCTTTCATTAGGTAAAGGAAAGGATCTTAATCCTATATTTGTTTGAGCCACAAAAAATCGTGTGTTCTAGAATGTGAGCAACCCCAGTACTGTTGGTGGGAATAGTTTTAAATGCTATGCCAAAAGCATGTTCTTTAAATGTATTGCTTTTTAATTCAAATATTTCTAATCCACTATCATGTTTAAAGTAGCATCCTTCAGCATCATATTCTTCTAAGTAAGTTTTTGAAATCAAATTGAAAACTTTTTTTTTCATTTGTAATTTATTTTATCCTTGTTTTATGTATTTCATTATTTCGCTTTCATTAAATTCGAATATGTGTTCAGTATTTTCTGTATTGTCCAGATTAAATACATATAATGGGAATTTGATTATGACTTTTTTGTTTTCAAAATAAATTACTGCTTGCTGCAAATCAAAGAGTAATTTATTTGATTGTGTTTTTTCAACTCTTTCTTTAATTTTTTGAGTAAAGTAGGGAAACGCTTCATCTACATTAAGAATGTCATCTGTGTTATAAATATAATCACCATTGTCGCTTATATAATAACTTCTGTAATTGGTTATAGATACATCATTGATTGCTTGAGTGGCATTTACTATTATTGTATAGATACCATATCCATGGTAAATTTCATAGTTTATGTTTAAACTTGGTTTTTGCGAATTTTGCTTAATATTTTGAGCTGCGCTTTCTAAATTTTTAACTATTTCATTTGCATAATTTACAATTTCATCATTGAATGTTTTTATGCTATTTTTTCCTGTTCTGGCATCTATTATTTTAGGTATTCTAATTTTATATTCAAAAAATTCGTTTTTTTCTTCTGATAAAATTGATTGAATGCTCATTGTGTTTTGTTCGTTCAGGGGATCAATATCGTTAAAGCTTATTTTTTTTGTTTTTTTTGTGCATCCTATAAAAATTATCAGTAATGATACTAAAATGAGAATTTTATGGGTCATTGACGATTTTATCATAATATCTCCCGTATGCAGGTTTATTCTGCTATATTTATAATTATTATATAATATTTTTTATATTAATTAATATGATTTTATTTGTCATTTTTTATTTGACTTTTAATTAATTATTTTTTGATTAAATTTTGTTTTGGAGTTCTATTATGCTTGATTTGAAGTTTATAAGAGATAATTTGGAGCTTGTTCAAAAGAATATTAAGGATAGAGGATTAATATTAGACATTACTCTGTTAATCTCACTTGATGATGAACGCAGGAAACTTATTACTAAAATAGGCGAATTGAATGCGGCAAGGAATGAAAATGCTAATCTTATGAAGGGGAAATTAGATAATTCTCGTAAAAACCATTTAATAGAGTCTGGTAAGGCCTTGAAGTCTGAAATTGCAACTTTGGAAGAAAAGTTGAATTGCGTGACATCTAAGCTTTTAATTGAACATAAGCGAGTTCCTAATATTTCTTCTCCTGATGTTCCTATTGGTGAGGGTGAAAATGAGAATACTGTTTTGAAAATATCGGGCAATATTCCAAAATTTAATTTTAAACCGAAAGAATCATCTAGAAATAGGATTTAATTTGGATCTTTTTGATTTTGACAGAGCACGTGAAGTTAGCGGCAATAAGTTTTATTATCTTAAAAATGAAGCTGTTTTTTTAGAGCTTGCATTGATTAATTTTGCTCTAAATAAACTTAAACACAAGGGTTTTGATTTATTCACTACACCTGATGTTGCAAGGGAATTTATAGTTGATGGTATTGGATTTAATCCCCGTGGCGTTGAGAGTAATATTTATAAAATTGAAGATACAGATAAATATCTTGTTGGGACAGCTGAGATTACTCTTGGTGGGTATTACTATAATACTATATTAGACTTGAGAGCTCCACTAAGAATGGCAGGGCTTTCTCATTGTTTTAGGAAAGAGGCCGGAGCAGCCGGACAATTTTCAAAAGGGCTTTATAGGGTACATCAATTTAGTAAGGTTGAGATGTTTTGTTTTTGTAAAAGTGAAGAATCTGATCGTATTCATGATGAATTTTTGGCATTAGAAGAAGAAATTTATACTGATCTTGAAATTCCATATAGAGTTTTAAATGTTTGTTCCTTTGATCTTGGAGCACCAGCCTATAAAAAATATGATATTGAAGCTTGGATGCCGGGTAGAGGGGAGCAGGGTGAATATGGGGAGGTAACTTCAACTTCAAATTGTACAGATTATCAGTCAAGGCGTCTTAAGATTAGATATAAGGATGGTGGTCGGAGTAAGTTTGTACATATGATAAATGGGACAGCAGTAGCATCAACAAGAACTATAATTGCCATACTTGAAAACTTTCAGGATGAAAGAGGAGGAGTAAGAATTCCTAAGAATTTGGTTAAATATACAGGTTTTGATTATATATCACCTAAGAATTAGATTTTAAAGTGTCTTCTCTTAATTTTTCAATTGCTTTTAATAAGATTTCATGACTCTTAAGATTTTTGGGAAAAGGTGCACTTAAAGCTTGTCTAAATTTGCGAGCATCTTCTTTTGCAAATACTAGACCCATTATATGTTTTAATACAGTATTAGTTGAAAAGTATGCATTGTATTCTTTAATATATTGTACCATTTTTAATAATATTGCTTCTCTTGTTGGAATTTTTTCTTTCTCACTTAAAAATTCTCTTGAAATTTTTGCAATGAAATATGGATTTTGTGCAGCAGCTCTTCCAATCATTACAGAGTCTACATGAGAGAGATGTTTTTCTATCTGTGCACTGTTGTTAATTCCTCCATTTATTTCGATAAATGTATTATTATATTCTTGTTTTAGGTGATATACAAAGTCATGCTTGAGTTCTGGAATGTTTTGATTGTCTTTAGGGGAGTATCCATTAAGTATGGCTATTCGTGCATGAATAGTAAAATTTTTTATTTCAAATTCTATGATCTTTTCTACAAATTGTTTAAGTTCTCTATAGTCTTCTTCGTGGTATTCTTTTTTATTTTCTCTTATTCCTATTCTGTGTTTAATTGAAATAGGTTTATTTGTATTTTTTTGCATAGCTTGCAAGATTTTGCCTACTTTAATTGGAGTTCGCATCAGACAGGCACCATAATTTACATTTTGTACTCGAGATGATGGGCAGCCAACATTAAGATTGTATTCATCAAAGTTAAATTTATTTTCAAGGATTTCTATGGCTCTTGCAGCATCATTTTCACAGTTCGTTGCTATTTGAATTGCAATTGGAGAATCAGTGGGAGTTTGTTTTACAACTGAGTTTAAATTGCCCATAATAATTGATTTTGCAGAAATCATAGGTGTATATAGGGTAACTTTTTTTGATAGTAGTCGTATTAGATATCTAAAATGTTCATCGGTAATGTCTACCATTGGTGCTATTGCTATTTTTCTGTTTATTAGCATAGCATAATATGCTAAAATAAATTACTTTATTTTACAATAACTATGTTTGTCAAAATTGGAGGTACAGTGTATGTTGAGGGAGAAAAGTATATTGTTTTTATTATCGGTTTTAATTTGTATAATGGTGCCAGTTATCATATTTGTTGGCATAAAAAGCATTGGGACTAGAAATGGAAGCTATGTTACTGTTAAAGGGTTAAGTGAAAGAGAGGTTTACTCAACTTCTGCGAATTGGCATTTGGAATATGAGTTAAATGGAAATACTGTAGATGAACTTAATAAATTAAATAATGCAAATTATTTAACAATAAAAAACTTTTTTGTGAACAACTATGGATTTAATGAAGATGATATATATATTAGAAATATGACTGTTCGTGCATTAAATTATCGTGAGGCTCTTTATAAGTATGTCTCTCAAGTATCGTTGGGTATTTATACTAAAGATGTTGATAAAATGAGGCAAGCAAGCAAAGATATTATTAAGCTTTACAATAAGGGAGTGATTTTTAGTAGCGATTTTGGGCCAAGTTATTATTTTGATAATATTAATGATGTTAAACCAGAAATGTTAGCAGATTCTGTTAAAAATGCCAAATGGGCAGCTTTGGAATTTGCAAAGAATTCTGGAGCTGTTTTAGGAAAAATTAAAACCGCAAATCAAGGGTATTTTGAATTTCTTCCAGATGATAGGAGTTCAGAAAATCATGAGCGTTATGTAAATAAGATATTAAGGGTCGTGACAACAGTTTCTTATTATTTGGATTAAGCTTATTGGAAGGAATAGTGATGGAGTTTTTATTTTCTAATAAAATGAGTGATTTGAAGCAAAAATTTTTTGATTTTTTTTTGAATAATGTTAATCAAGAGGGGTTTACCAGTATTGGCATTTGTGGTGGTCTTAATATCATTTCTTTTCTTGATATATTTGATGAACAGAATTATTCTCTTAAAAAATCACATTTTTTTTTAGTGGATGAACGTTGTGTTGATTTGAGTAGCAATGATAGTAATTTTAAACTTTTAAATGAAGGATTTTTTTCCAAAATGATAGAAAAGAATTTAATCTGTGAGTCTAATTTGCATCCATTTATTTATAGTGAATCTGATGAAACAACATCTATTCATAATTATAATGTTGAATTTAATTCTAGGTTCACAAGGTTAAATCTTAGTATTTTATCCGTTGGTGTGGATGGTCATGTGGCGTCTATTTTTCCTTCAAGAAAGCTTTTATTTTCTGAAATGGAAGGGTATCAATATGAGTATGAGTCACCAAAGTTTCCAAATAAGCGGATTAGTTTGACTCCTAAATCTTTACTTGCTTCTAAGGTTTCTGTATTGTTGTTTATTGGTCCTGAAAAAAGACCTGCTTTAGAAAATTTTCTAAATTCGGAGGTCTCTTTGAATACATGTCCAGCTAAAATTTTTAAGGATCATGTTCGTTTATTGGTGCTTACAAATATTGAGGGAGTGCATGCAAATCCTAGACTTTCTAAATATCAGAATGTAAAGAATTTAGCAGTAAGGACTTTTAACAGTGTTGGAAGAGAAAATTTTAACAATAATTTTTCTGATAATGAGATACAAGGTTCACTTCTAAGGTCTTGGGTTAATTTTATTAAAAGAGGGAAAAAAAATACTTCCAGTAAATTAACTTCTGATAGCAGGAAAATTGAGAAATCGGGATTTATTCGTAAAGAAAGTAAAATATCAAAGATAGCAAAGTATTTCTTAGCTATTGGCCTTGAAAAATCAGCTGCAATTATGGCTGAGCTTGATGATACTGATATACTTGCTATTACTAGAGAAATTACTAAAATCAAATATATTACTCCTGATGATAAGAAACGAGTTATTCAAGAATTTGAAGAACTCATTAAAAATGAGAAAAAATATTTCAAGATTGATGATAAGTTTACTTATGAATTGTTGAATAGAGCATTAAGTAAGACAAAGGCAAAAGAGATTTATAAAAAAGTTACAGGAATTGATCCGTTTTTGCCTTTTGATTACTTGTCTGGTATTGAAAATGAGCAACTTTGGGCATTAATTAGCAATGAAGATATCAAAACACATGTAATAATATATAATTATTTAACTAAAGAGCAGAAGAAATATGTTTTTTCTATGTTAGATAGGGATATTAAAAAGCAGTTTATTAAGGAACTGGCCAAGCCAAAAAAATTAAATATGAATATAATTGAAATTGTTTCAAATAGATTGAAAAGCAGATTTGAAATGCAGGGAAAACTGAAGACAGAAAAACTTGATGGTTCCAAGATACTTGTTGATATTTTAAGCTATATGGATTCTGAGGATGAAAAGAATCTTTTGAGTAATATTGATATGAAGACTTTTGATCCCATTAAAGATAATGAGATCAAGGAAAAAATATTTGATATTAATGTAATACTTAGAATTACAGATAATGATATGCATAATATTTTAAGAGAATTTGCAGATAATGATATTGCAATTATTATTAAAGATAAGAGTGATGAGATTAGAAATAAAATTCTTTTTAATGTTTCAAGAAGACGCAAAGATATTATTTTAGAAGAAGAATCTTTCTTAAAGAAAGTAAAAAAAAGAGACATAAAATCAATGACTACATCTTTTGTTAATTATATTAAGGAATTAACTTTAAAAGGGGAGTTAGTAATATATAGAAAAAATGAGGAGTTTGTTTAGTGAAACTTGATGAACTACGCGAAAAATACATAGAATTTTTTAAAGACAAGGGACATTGTGAAATTGCAGGCAAGTCTCTCATTCCTGATAATGATTCTACGGTGCTTTTCAATACAGCTGGTATGCAACCTCTTGTGCCTTATCTTCTTGGCGAAATACACCCATTTGGCAATATGTTGGTTAATGTTCAAAAATGTTTAAGAACTGGAGATATTGATGCAGTGGGAGACCTAAGTCATTTAACTTTCTTTGAGATGCTTGGAAATTGGTCTCTTGGTGCATATTTTAAAGAACTTTCTGTGAAGTATAGCTTTGAATTTTTAACTTCATCTAACTATTTGGGTATTGCAAAAGATAAACTTTATGTTAGTGTTTTTGAAGGTGATTCTAATATTCCGCGAGATACAGAGACTGCTCAAGTGTGGGAAAGTCTTGGAATTCCTAAGGATAGAATATTTTATCTTTCAAGGGAGCATAATTTTTGGGGACCTGTTGGAAATGTAGGACCTTGTGGACCGGATACTGAAATATTTGTGGATACAGGGAAGGAAAGATGTTCTAGTACGTGTGATATTACATGTTCTTGCGGCAAGTATTTTGAAATTTGGAATAATGTTTTTATGCAATATAAAAAAAATGAGAATGGTAATTATGAGGAACTAAAACGCAAATGTGTGGATACTGGCATGGGAATTGAGAGGGTCATTACTTTTTTGCAAGGAAAATCTTCAGTTTATGATACTGATGCATTCAGGCCAATAATTGATAGGATAGAGAAAATTTCGGGTAAGATTTATGGCAAAAATTTGGCAGATGATAGGGCCATTCGTATCATTGCTGATCATATTAAGGCTAGTTGTTTTATTTTAGCGGATAATTTTGCAGTTTTTCCTTCTAATATCGGGCAAGGATATGTTTTGAGAAGGATTATTAGAAGAGCCATTAGGTATGCAAAGAAACTTGGAATGGAATCACATGTTTTGGCAAATCTTGTTGATTCTGTTGAGGAGGTTTATAAATCTTTTTATAAAGAATTAACAGAAAAGAAAGATTTTATTAAGGTTGAATTACATGCAGAAGAAGAAAAATTTTTTAAAACTTTGCGTCATGGCGAACAAGAATTTATTAAATTGATTCAACAACTGTCGTCAAAAATAATTCCTGGAGAGGTTTCTTTTAGGCTTTATGATACTTATGGATTTCCTTATGAAATAACTGAAGAACTTGCAACTGAATATGGATTCAGTGTGGATAAAGCAAGTTTTGAAGAGCATTTTAAAAAGCATCAGGAGGTGTCTAGGAAAGGAAGTGATAAGATTTTTAAAGGGGGCCTTGCGGATTCGACATATGAGACTACTAAGTTACATACAGCTACTCATTTGCTTCATAAGGCACTGCAATTAGTTTTAGGTGATCATGCAAGGCAAAAAGGTAGTAATATTACTGCTGAAAGATTAAGATTTGATTTTAGTCATCCTTATAAAATGACAGATGATGAGATAAAAAGGGTTGAAGATATGGTTAATTTACAGATAAAAAATAAATTATCTGTCAGTCGAACTGTAATGAATTTGAATGATGCTTTGGCAAAAGGCGCTATGGCTTTGTTTGGAGAGAAATATGAAGATGTTGTCAGTGTATATGAAATAGATGGTTTTTCAATTGAAGTTTGTGGTGGTCCTCATGTTAAGAATACAGATGAGCTTGGTACTTTTAAGATACAAAAAGAACAAGCTTCATCTTCCGGTGTAAGAAGAATAAGGGCAATTTTGATAGATTAATTCAAGTGTTGGAGGATAATTATGTTTGATCATTTAGGCAATTATTTATTAACTTTACACCCTATTTTTTTAGGGTTTTTAGGTTCTACTTTTACTTGGTTTACTACAGCTTTTGGAGCTGCGGCTGTTTTTTGTTTTAGAAGAGTAAACAATAAAATAATGGATGCTATGCTTGGATTTTCGGCAGGAATTATGATTGCTGCTAGTTTTTTTTCCCTTATTAATCCAGCAATAGAGATGGCAAAAGAGTTGGATTATGTTCCATGGATACCAGCAGTTTTTGGTTTTCTTTTAGGGGCATTTTTTATATATATTGTGGATGTATTTGTACCAGATCTTGATAAATTAGCATTCATTGATGAGGATTTAACCAGACATGGCAAGAAAGATTTTTTGCTTTTTACAGCTGTTACTCTGCATAATTTTCCAGAAGGACTTGCTGTTGGCGTTGCTTTTGGTGCTTTAGCATCTTCTCCTGATATGCATACTTTAGTTGGTGCCATGATTCTTACATTGGGAATTGGTATTCAAAATATGCCAGAAGGCGCTGCAATTTCTTTACCTTTAAGACGAGGTAACGTTCCTTTGTGGAAATGCTTTAATTATGGTCAGATGTCAGGCTTAGTAGAGATTGTTGGAGGTTTTTTGGGATTCTATGCGGTTTATACTTTTACTAGGATTCTGCCCTTTGCTTTATCATTCTCTGCTGGGGCAATGATCTATGTTTCAATTGAGCAGTTGATACCTGAGGCTAAAAGAAAGGACATTGACAATAAGGTCCCAACCGTTTTTGGAGTTGTTGGGTTTGCTTTGATGATGTTTCTTGATGTTTCTCTGGGTTAATTAGCCAAATTTTCCAGTGATATATTCTTCTGTCTTAATATTTTTAGGATTGAAGAATAGATCATCTGTTTGACTTTCTTCTTCAATGTAGCCGTTTAGAAAGAATGCCGTTCTGTCAGATATTCGTCCAGCTTGTTGCATATTATGAGTTACGATGATGATCGTATAACTTTCTTTTAAATTTATTATTAATTCTTCAATTTTACCTGTTGAACTTGGATCAAGAGCAGAAGTAGGTTCATCCATTAATATTACATTAGGCTCAATTGCAAGAGTTCTTGCAATACAGAGTCTTTGTTGTTGACCACCTGAGAGACTTAGTGCATTTCTGTTAAGTTTATCTTTGACTTCATTCCATAGTGCAGCTTTTACTAGTGATTTTTCAACTATTTCATCAAGTTTTTTTTTATCTTTAATCCCATGAATTTTGGGTCCATAACTTATATTATCATAAACTGACATCAAGAATGGATTGGGAGTTTGAAACACCATACCAATTTTTCTTCTAAGTTCTAGCACATCAAAATTATTGGAATAAATACTTTTTCCATCATACATCACTTTTCCTTCTATCTTAACTCCTTCTACTAGGTCATTCATTCTGTTAAGTGTTCTAAGGAATGTTGATTTTCCACAACCTGATGGACCTATTAATGCTGTGATACTATTTCTTCGTATTGAGATGTTGATATTGTTTAATGCTTTAAAGTCTGTATAAAATAAATTTAGATTTTCTGTTTTAATAATTGCTTCGTTTTGATTCATTTGCTTAAATCCTATATATTCTATTGATTAAAAATTTTGATATTAAATTTATTGCGAGTATCATTATTATCAGTATTGATGCTGTTGCAAAACCTTTGTCTAAGTATCCTTCTTGAAATAATAATAATAGATGTACGGTCAAGCTTCTTGAAGGTTCATTTAAGGCACTTGCAAGACCTAAGTTTGTCCCCATTGTAAAAAGAAGTACAGCAGTCTCCCCAAGAGCACGACCTATTGCAAGTACTATTCCTGTCAATATACCTGGACTGGAAGCGGGCAATAAAATTTTCATTATAGTTTCTGTTTTATTAGCACCTAAGGCAACTGAAGCATATTTATATGATTTGGGAATCGATTTTAGAGCTTCTTCAGTTGTTTTAATAATCATTGGCAGTATCATTAAAGAACTTGTTAATGCTCCAGCAAGTATTCCCATACCAAAAATTGGAACAAAAAAGATAAGTCCAAATAGTCCAAAAATAATAGCAGGAATGGAAGATAAGATATCAACACTCATAGATACTGCTTTATGCAATACTTTGTTTGAAGTGTATTCTGCAAGCATTATACCCGTACCAATTCCTATTGAAATTGAAATTATTGCTGTTAATATTAGCACATAGAATGTGTTTAAGATTAAATAAGAAATACCTCCATATTTTCCAGAATTTCTTGGAGTAGATAATATAAAATTTAAGTTTAAAGGCATACTTTTTTTAATATAATATAATTTAAGAAAAGGCGCATCACTTTTATAGAAAGCATGCCAAGGGACAATTGCTATTGTTCCTTCGTTTTTTTCTACTGTTTCTATTGCATTTTGATTGTAATCTGAGTATTTAATGATGCTCAGTTTGATATTTTTGGATATTAATTTATTCCAATCTGATTTTCTTATGAGTAATTCCTTTATATCTTTAAGGCTTAGCATATTAATAATTACATTCTCACTTTTTTGTAGTGTTTTTTTACCTACTAAGATAGACATGGATTTTATTTTTAAGGCTTTAATTTTTGAGTATTTTTTAAAATCTAATTGTTCAAATTCTTCTTTTGGTAGATAACCAATAGCACCTATTGTTTTATTTACAGTTTCTATCATTTCTTCATTGGATTTTACAATATTTATGTATCTGTTATTAAATTTATCATCTTCAGTAAAAGTTTGTTTTATGATTATACTGGAAGGATTTGATTGTGAATTTGCAATTGGGACTATATTCATACTTTGATCCGATATGCTTCCCCAGTGTGAGATTTTATTATTATATATATTATATATGTCTTGAGTAGTAATTTCTTCTGTTTTTATGTCCTTATTAATAATAAAGGCAATTTTTATTGTTTGATTATTGAATGTAAATGGTAAAAAATGTTTTGTTTCATCTAAAAATAGAGTTTGTTTTTTATAGGTAAAGAATAGTGAATTATATACAATATAAGATATTAGAAAGAATAGTATTGCTATTAAAAAATAAGCCATGAATCTGATTATGCAAAATGCAATTTTATTGAGTAATTTATTTATTTTAATGGTGTTCATTTGATTTTTAGCCTTTTAGATGAAGATAGAATAAAATGTTTAATTGAATTTATTATTATTACTAGTAGTAATAAAGCCAGAGCTGTGGAAAATAAGGCTTCTCTATGGGTTCCAGATGCATATCCCATGTCTATTGCGATATTTACTGTTAGTGTCCTAATGGGTGAAAATATATTTTTTATAAATAAAGGTGATCCACCCCCAACCATTAAAACTGCAATTGTCTCTCCTATAGCCCTTCCAACTGCTAGTATTGTTCCTGCTAAGATACCTTTGCTTGCTGAAGGAATCATTACTTTGTATATTGTTTGCCAGTCTGTTGCGGCTAATGCAAGAGACGCTAATTTGTATGATTTGGGAACGGCTTTAAGGGATGTGTATGAAACACTAATTATTGTTGGAAGTATCATTATGCTTAGAACTATTATTGAAGTTATTAAATTATATCCCAAATTATCTTCTCGTCTAAAGGTGTTTTTTATAAGTGTGGCTATAAACGTACTTCCAAAAAAGCCATACACTACGCTTGGGATTCCTGCTAAGAGTTCTATTATGGTTTGTAATGTTTTTTGATAAATACCTTTGGTTTTCTCCGACATATAAATTGCAAACCCAAGTCCAATTGGTAATGCGATTAAAATAGAGAAGAATGTGGTTAAAGCTGAATTTATAATGAAAGATAAAATACCGTAAGATTTTTGTAATTTGCTAGTAGGATCCCAGTTAGCGCTAAGTAAAAAATTTAAAATTTTAATTTTATTATTGATAAAAGGTGATATTCCATTTTTAATGATGAATAAGATTAATAATAATATTGTCAGAGTACTAGTTACTGTGGACACTAAGATAAAACAGTTGAAAGCCAACCTAACAATATTTCTTTTTGTCTTTAAGGTTAATTTCATTCTTTAAAAGAGTCCTCTATAAAAATCCAACTTTGTAAGTTTGTCTTACTTTAGATCTTTAAATCAAGCTAATCAAGATTTAGTTATTTTCAGTTGTATGAATTTTCATAAATCCTTGTTCTTCAACGATATCTTGACCATTTGGACTTAACATAAAGCTAATAAAATCGAGTGTATTTTGGTCCTCAGAAATACTGCTTGTGATTGCTATTAGTCTTCTCTTTATATTATATTTGTCTTTTATGATTGTTTCTTTTGTGGGATATATGCTGTTTATTGAGAGTGTATTTAAACCTTTCTCTATTGCGCCTTTTGAGTATCCAAAACTAATATATCCGATTGAATGGGGTGTTAGACTGACCTTTTCAATTACTTCTCCATTGGACTTTACCATAATGCTATCCTGTCTAAATTGAGCTTCTTCAGGATTTTTTAGTATCTTTTCAAGAACCAATTCTTTAATAGATGAATATGAGCCTGATGATGAATCTCGGTTAATGAAGTTAATCTTAGCATCAGGTCCGTTGACTTGTTTCCAATTTCTAATACTTCCATTCAGTATTTTGACTAAATCTTCTTCTGCAATATTTGTAATTTTGATGTCATGACTTGTTATAAATATTAAAGCGTCATAAGCAATAACTGTAATTTTTGCTCCTTGGGCTATTTCTTCTTCGGTTGCCTCCCGTGAAGATATTGCCATTTTATAAATACCATCAAATAATCCTTTAATACCAACACTACTGCCTTGGGCATCATAAGTTACTTTAAGTTGATCATTTGTCTTTTGATATCGTAGGATCATCTCATCCATAATGGAAGTTGTTGAGGTAGAGCCACCAATTGCAACAACATTTTCTTTTGCTTTATTTGTACAGTTGCTAAATAAAAAAGCTAGTGAAATAGTAAAGATTATTTTGATAGCTTGCATTAAATTAACTCCTTTTACAACTATATATAATATCATTAATCTTATATAAGTCAATGAATAGTAAATATTTTGATTTTTTGATATAAGTTATTATACACATTAAAATTTTAATTAGAAGTTTGAGGTGTTAAATGAGCACAATTAAATCTGGAGATATTGAAAAAGGTTCCTTTTTGCTTTTTAAAGGCA
Source organism: Borrelia tillae (assembly GCF_055693965.1). NCBI lineage: Bacteria > Pseudomonadati > Spirochaetota > Spirochaetia > Spirochaetales > Borreliaceae > Borrelia > Borrelia tillae. The sequence goes on along the minus strand of NZ_CM146346.1, from coordinate 215,023 downwards.
TGCCACATATTGTTCTTGAGAGGGAATTTTCAAAGATGGGTAGGGGAGGTTCCATTATAAGATTAAAACTTAAAAATCTTAAAAATAAATCTGTTATTAAGGAAACTTTAAAAGGTGCTGATACAGTAGAAGAAATTGAGGTATTAGAAGTTAATTCTCAATATCTTTATAAAGAAAATGAAAACCTTATTTTTATGGATTTAGAAACTTATGATCAATTTAATGTGAATTTAAGAGAAGTTTCAAATATTGAGGATAAGGTTTTGTTTTTACAAGAGGCTGAAACTTATTCTATCATTAAATGGGATAATGAAGTTATTGACCTTAAATTACCCTCAAAAGTTGCATTTGAGGTTGTGGATGCTGAGATTGCTGTTAAAGGTGATACTGTAACTAATGCAATGAAAAATGTTACCCTTCATACGGGATTGATGGTCAAGGCACCTCTTTTTATTAATGTTGGAGATAAAATTTTAGTTAATTCTGAAACTAAGGAATATGCTGAGAGATTTAAAGAGTAACATATCATTATTATTATTTATTGTTCTTTGTTCTTGCGAATTAAATTATCCTGATATACGAGAAGTTGATTATGTAATTAATTATTATTTTGCAAAAGATAAATTTGACTATTTTATGACTTTCGATATTGCCGTTAAAGTTTTAAATCCTAGTGATGTAATTAAATTTGTTATTGAAAATATTAACAGTAAAGAGTTTATTGAAGTAATTAAAGATAAATACACTTCTCATTTTATTGGTTCTGTTCTTGGAAATGATATTCTGTATTGTAAGGATTTAAGATTTAATATTATTGATAAGATTTTTGAAAATTTTTTAGCACAAGTTCATCTTATTGATTCTGGAATGAGAGTATATAGTAAGGATATTATTGTAAATTTAAGCTTGTCAGATGAAGAATTAGCTTTAATTCATGATTATGTGTATAAGTCAAAAGATGTGGTTAAGCTAAATGAAATTAGTGGTAATAATTTATATTTAATTAAGACCCCTAAAAATGAAATTAGTGTTGTATATTCAGTTACTAAGATCAAAGATTTAATAGATGTTCAAATAAATGACAATATGGATTTGGATACTTACATGGGATTTTATTATATGGGTAAAGGCTCTAATTTGTTTTTTAAACTTAATTAGTTTGGGCCCACCAGGACTTGAACCTGGGACCGCCCGATTATGAGTCGGGTGCTCTAACCAACTGAGCTATAGGCCCTTCAGGCAAGATAAGCTAAAAAGGATTGCAAAGTGCTTAAACACACCTTACGTCTATTAAAGCTTAGAAATACCTTTAGAGCATTATATGTGTTTTTTTATTGATTGTCAAGTTCGTTGATTTCATTTTGAATAGTTTCTATTTTTGAATTTAGTACGGTTAATTTAGATTCAATTGATTCTTTATGTTTGATGAGTTGTTGCATTTTTATTTGTACTTTTGTAATTTCTTCCATCTTCATTGCTTTCATGAAATCTAAATTTAATTTAGATATTTGTTGATTTAGGTTTTTTATTGTTTCTAGCAATGAATTGATTGTGCTAGATTTATTTATTAGCTTTTCCGTTTTTAACATCTCAATAAATTCTTCCGCAATTTTTTTTAAAATCAGTTCTTTATTTATTTGCATATTATTAATAGTACGTTCTATTTTATTTTTATTATTAGTATTGCCTTTTAGGCTTTTATGCTTGATTTCATTATTAATTTTTATGATTTCTGTTTGAATTTCATTCATTAACTTATATTCTTCAATGATTTCTCTGCTTAAGTCTTTGTTTTCTATAAATTCGTCTATTAAATTTTCTAAATTTTCTGAGAATAAATGTTCTTTTAGTATTTTTTTTTCGAATTCTTTTGCCATTTTTCTTATATTTATTTTATTTATCATATTTTTTAACACTAGTCTGATATTTATCATAAGCTTTTTGAGGAAACTGATTTTTTCATTGAAATTTATTATTTCTGTCATTTTGTATTTATGTTTTGCAAGTGTTGATTTAGTAAAGTTCATTTTATATTCTGAGATTATTGTTAGGTTATTTGGATATTTATCTATTATGATTTCAATAATTTTTTTAAGTTTTATTTCATATGCTTTAAATATATGTTTTTTGCTTTCTTTGTAGTCTTTGATCTTTTTATGTAATTCTTTTATTTTACTCTCATCATCTTCTACTTTATTTAGATTTAGTTTAAGTTGAGATATTTCTTTCTCAATTAATTTTAAAGATGTATAAGATTCTAATCTTTTAAGCTCTATCACATTATTGTTCTTAAGCACTTTTCCAAGTTCAACTAGTTTTTTATCTCTCTCTTGAATTAGTTTTTGAATTTTGGATTTGATATCTTTTATCATATGAGTCTTCCACCTTTATTTTATTTTCTGTTAACACTTTTTTCAAGCTCAAATCTGGAGATTTTGTGATAAATTTTTCTTCCATGTGGACAATATTTTAATTTAAGATTAAAAAATTCATTTATTAAAAATTGACTAAATTCAAGACTGATTGTATCGTTGCGTTTAATAGATTGTCTGCATGCGATATTTGCGTATAAATCAGCTTCTAAAGAGTCAATTGTTTTACTTTTTCTTGTCTTTAAGAATTCAATAATAATATTTTCATATTTGTTACAGATATTGGGAATTGATTTTAGTTGATAGGTTTGCTCTTTTGTTTTGGTAATAACAATATCTATTTTTTCGTATTCTTCAAGCTCACTTGATATTATTGTATCTGCATCTTCACATTCCACTGTAAATTCAATTGGCACTAAGAGTTTTTGGATAGTTTTTTTTGAACTTATTAAGGTTTGATATATGACTTTTTCATGAAGGGCATGTTGATTTATAAAGTAAATTTCATTATCATACTCTACTATTAAAAATTCTGAGAATAATTGTCCCATATATTTAAATTGATGTTTTTCTGCTGGCGGTAATTGAAAGCCATTTTGTGTTTTATGAGTCTTTAGGAAAATATTTTGAATTTGATTTTTAAATGAGTGTTTGCCTTGTTGAATTGGATTGTGACTTTCAAATTTTACCTTGTCTTCTATAATATTTGTTACTTTATTGTTTTGGGGTTTGTCTAGAATTACTGTTTCATCTTGTATGATTTCATAAGCCTGAAAATCTGAGTTTTCAATTTCATCTTCAGCATGTAATAGGTGATCATCACTTGTTAGCTGCCTTTTTATTATTATGTTATGATAGTCTTGCAAAATTTCATTTTGTTCTCTATCAAAAAATTCGTTAATATTACCTGAAATTTGTTTAGGAAGAAATGGTAAGTTAAAAAATCTTACTTCTTTTTTTTGAGGGTGTATATTAAAATCAACATTTTTAGGGTCTATTTCTAAGAATAGAAAACATATTGGAAAATTTCTATTAGTTAGTATCCTTCTATGTCCATCAATTATTGCTTTAGCCAGAATCTTTTTCCTCAACAGGTCTTCTGTTGACAAATATTTTTATGTTACGTTTGTCTTTTCTTGAAGAGTTGGGTGGAGCAAAAAAATCTTTATTTTTACATTTTCATATTCAGTTTCGATTTTGCCAAATTTATTATTTTCTATTATGTCTCCATATACACTTTGTACTCTATCTGTTAAACTTTCTTTAAAGTGAACTTTTCTTAATTCATTGTTTATACTTAATTTAAAGTCAACATGAGGATGAGTAATAACCTTTTCTTCAAAAACTTTGATACACATTTTTGTTTCAATGGACTCTTTTTTTAAGAATCTTTTTCTTGCTGGAAAGTTGTGAAATAGATTTGTAACATCTACTATTGTTCCACTTATTGCAGATTGTTTTTTAAAATATTTTTCAATACCATTTTCAACTTCAATTTGATAACTGTCTTCTCCTGTAGTCGAACTCGTTATTGTGAGATTTGAACAAATAGCAATACTTGAGAGAGCTTCACCTCTGAATCCTAGTGTTTTGATTCTTTCAAGGTCTTTTTCTTCGTTTATTTTTGAAGTGGTGTGGGGCATATAACATATCTTTAAGTCTTCCTTACTTATTCCACTGCCATTATCTGTAATGAGTATTCTTCGAATACCACCCTCTTCAATAAAAACTTCGATTTTGTCTGCACCAGAATCTATTGCATTGTCAAGTAATTCTCTTAAAATAGAACAAGGCCTGTCTATTGCTTCGCCTGCTGCTATTTTTTGCACTAGATTTTGATTTAGGAATTTTATTTTATTCATTTATTTAGTATTTCTATTATTTTTTTATTTTCTTTGTAATTGGGAAATCTATTAATAATTTCTTTAAGTATTTTATTGTTTCCCGTTTCATTATATTCTATTGTGCCTAATGCGTGTAAAGCTTCTGGATTATTTGGATTAAGTTTGATGTATTCTGTTAATTTTTCTCGGGCTCCTTTATTGTCTTTAATGGCAAGCAGAGTAGTTGCAAGGTTGTATTTTGCATCAAGGCTCAAAAGAGCTTCTGCTTTTTTGAAAATAGATATTGCTTTTTTATAGTTTTTTTGATTTTTATAAAGTATGCCAAGATTGTTTAATGCCAGTAAATGATTTGTATTTTTAATTTTTTCAAGAATTTCAATAGCTTTAAGTTCATTACCTGTTTTTTCGTATGCGCTTGCTAAATTTATATTGGCTGTAATATTGCCTGGATTTTGTGAAATTACAGCGATGTAGAGTGGTATTGCTGCATTATAATTTTTTTCAGTTAAATGAATAGATGCTTTTAAATATAGATATTCAGGTTTATTTGGATTTATATTTATTGCTTCGTTGATGCTTTTTAGAGATTCACTAAGTTTATTATTTTTAAATTTTGCTATTGCTAGATTATAGAACATAATGTCATTTTTTTCGTTTGTAGAAGTTACTGCTTGGTCTAAATATTTTTCACTATGTTTAAAATCTCCAATATGATTTGCAGTAATTCCTGCTTTTAAAGCATAATAAGGATTTTTTATAATTTCATAAGCTTTTTTAAAACTTACAAAAGCATTTTGTTGGTCATTATTTTGTTCTTCTGCTATTCCTTTTTTGTAGTAGGCATGAGCATAGTTTTGATCAATTTTAATTGCAGCTTTGAAAGATTCAATTGCTTGTTTTGGTTTGTTTAGGAATAGCAAGCTTGTCCCTTTGTTTACATATGCTTTTTTATGTCTTGGATTTAGTGATATTGTTTGATCAAATGCTTTGATTGCGTCTTCATATTTTTTAAGTTTAAATTTTATTATTCCAACTTTATAGTGATCTTCTGCATTGTTTGTGGTACTTGCAATTTGTTCATAAATTTCTTCAGTCTTTTTGATGTCTTTATTTTCATTTGCTAATGTTATCATCTTAAGGGTTTTTATATCTGTGGGGGGGATTTGTTGGTTGATTTGTGTTTCAGATTTGTCTACCTTTGTTTGATTATCATCTGTTTGTTGAACTTCGGTAGGAGGAATTTTTTCTAAAGGATATTCTTTTTTAAAAGCTCCTTTTGTTCAAAAGGAGCTTTTTCTGTAGTGGCTGAGTTTGGCTCAACATCTTTTTTTATTAATTTAATTAAGAGATTAGCCGCTTCTTCGTTATTTAATTTATCAATTAGTTCATTAATCTTGTTGAACTTATCACTTAAGCCTTTTTTAATAAGTTCGTTAAGCCTTTCTTTTGCAAGAGAGAGATTACCAGTATTAATGTTGTCCAATATCTCATAGAGTGTTTTCTTTATTATATAGCTATAAGGTTTTTTTATATGTTCTATTTGATTTTTAGGAGCAACATTGTTGTTATTTGTATTCTCTATTTTGATTTTTGGCTTTTGAAGAGGGAGAATTTCTTGTATTTTATTAAGTTGCTTTGGTTGATTTTTGGCAAATTCATCCTCATTCTTTTTTATAGTTTGCGCTTCGTTTTGTTTTTGTGTTTTTGTAATTTGTTTTGGGGTGTTTAATTGAGAAATATTGTTTTGCTTTAATTCGTTATTAAGATTTTGCTTTAGTTTGTTTAAATTGAATAAGTTTTTTTTCTTTTCAATGATTGCATTGTTATTTAAGCTTGCTTTTTGCGATCTTGCTATTTTATTTATTTTATTGCTTGAATTTTCAGGTATTGTAGTTTGATTGAATTCTAGAATATCTTCATTCTCAATTCCATTATCCTCTTTTCTATCAGCATAATTTTCTATCTTTGTAGTGTCTTTGATATACCTGTTATTAAAAGCAATTTCAGCATTTTCATTATTCATAGGCACTGATTGTTCTTTGCCTTGTATTTTATCCAGTATTTGATTAGCAGTATCTCTTTGCACATTTTTTGATTCAAAAGGACTGTTATTTGCAAGTTCTGAGAGAGTATTTTCAAGCATCCTAATGTCTGCGTTTTGTGGGTATTTATCTTTTAGAATTTTTGTTATTGAGTGTGCTTTTTTGTAATTTCTATCCATGACACTATTTTTTACTTCATTTAGCATTATTTCTTGATTGCTTTTATTGAGTCTTTCTTTGTATATGTAATAACCAAGGCCTCCAAATGAAGCTAAGAGTAATACTATTAACATTATTAATATGGGTAAATTTTTTATTTTATTCATCTATGTTTAACTCCTCTTTCCAATTTATTTTGTCTAATTCAATTAAAGAATTCGTTTTTAAATTACCTTCAAATTTTTCTCTAAGCACTGGGTTTCTCTTATTATCAGATTGTTTATTGTCAGATTGTTTATTGTCAGATTGTTTATTATCAGATTGTTTATTGTCAGATTGTTTATTATCAGATTGTTTATTGTCAGATTTATTGTCAGATTTATTGTCAGATTTATTATCAGATTGTTGATTGTCAGATTGTTTATTGTCAGATTGTTTATTGTCAGATTGTTTATTGTCAGATTGTTTATTGTCAGATTTATTATCAGATTGTTTATTGTCAGATTGTTTATTGTCAGATTTATTGTCAGATTTATTATCAGATTGTTTATTATCAGATTGTTTATTATCAGATTGTTGATTGTCAGATTTATTGTCAGATTTATTGTCAGATTGTTTATTGTCAGATTTATTATCAGATTGTTTATTATCAGATTGTTTATTATCAGATTGTTTATTGTCAGATTGTTTATTGTCAGATTGTTTATTGTCAGATTTATTGTCAGATTGTTTATTGTCAGATTGTTTATTGTCAGATTTATTATCAGATTGTTTATTGTCAGATTGTTTATTGTCAGATTGTTTATTGTCAGATTTATTGTCAGATTGTTTATTATCAGATTGTTTATTGTCAGATTGTTTATTGTCAGATTTATTGTCAGATTGTTTATTATCAGATTGTTTATTGTCAGATTTATTATCAGATTGTTTATTGTCAGATTTATTATCAGATTGTTTATGATTTTCGTTATTCATTTGTTCTTTATTGTTTTTGGCAATATATTCTTCGTTTCTATTCTTTAAGCTTTTATCGAGCTCTTCAAGTGCAGCTTTTTTATTTCTTAATAGATCGATCATATGGAGAATAGAATTTTTTTTTGGCTATCATATCTTAATGTGATAAATTGCGAATAGTCATGGATTGCCATAGTGTATGAATCCCAAGCATTCTTGTAATCTTTCTCTTTGAAATTAATTTTTCCTTGTTCAACATAGGAATTTGCTCTATTGAGAAGAGCCTTGTCATAATTAGGCATATTTTTCACTGAATTAGAATAGTATTTTATTGCTAGGCTATAATAACCCTCACCCCGTTTAAACATTATGTTGCCTAATTCAAAATATAATTTATAATCAATGTCTCCTCCTATTGCAATTCCGTCAAGAAGAGCCCCTTCTGCTTCTGTTAGTTGATTATTTTCTCTGTAAGCTATTGCTAATAAATAATACCCGTTTTGTATTTTTGGATATTTCATAATAGCTTCACTCAATATTTTTATTGCTTGTTGATAATTTTTGTTTTTAATTTCTTCTTGTCCAATCTTGATCAATCTTTGAGAGTATGCCAAATTTGAGTTTAGTAGCAAAATGATTAAAATGATCAAATTTTTAAGCAACAATAAGCATTTTTTCATATCTTTTATTGGTATTTATTTTATTACTTTAAAGTAAATATTTCTATATTTCATAGTGTATTGAGCTTAAATTTATTTTATTCTTCAGGTGTATTTTGTTCATTCGCTAGAAATAATAATAATAAATTGCATGATTTTTGCTTTTTGTTTTGATAGTATCATGTGTTCTCTCTTGAATGTGTCTGGGCTGGAATACCAAATAATATAAAATATGGCGGGCAGTAAAGACTTAAGCTTAGAGTCTTCTAAATTTAAGAGCAATCCGGTTTAATATTTTTATATAGTCTTTTAAGTACTCTTGTTCTTGAAATTAATGATTTGATAAAAATATAAGATTTGCGATAATTTAATCCATAAGAATTTTTTTGTTGCATCTTGATTATTTCTTGGGGTATTGTAAACTTGTCTTTATCAAGGTAGATCATTGTTTCTGATATAAATTCAAAATGTTTTTTATCAATATTTGGATAAAAAGAGAGGATATATACAAATATTTGATTTTGAGTTTCAAAATTTTTATTCCTAAAAAAATCTTTTATGTGTTTTGAAAATTTTGACTTGTCATCATTATCCGCATAGATATAAAATGCAATCCATCCGTATGTATCTATTTTTGTTGTATTACTTTTTATGTAGTCTATTACATTGTGTAGAAATATTCTTCTTATGTGTTTATTTTGAAGTATTTTTGAGCTTTCATATGGGTTAAAATTCATCTTTTCAAGAGACGAAAAAAATTCTTCTGCTTTAAACTTTGCTATTATGATATCTTTTATATGCTCACTTAGATTGAGCAATTTATGTGTTTCAATATATTCAATTGCAAAGATGAAATCTTCCCATTCATTTGGTATTTTATCTTTAAAGAACCATTTTAAGTATTGTTTTGTTGAAGTTTTTTTAAGTGAAAATAAATAATTTTTCAAAGTGTTTTGAAAATCTTTTGGGGCATATCCCGTAAATGCACTAAAAAAGTAATTAAAATTAAAGTTTTTGGTTGATCCTTTATAAAAAATTTCGTTAAGACTGAGAGTTTTAATTGTCTTAAGATATTTCAAAATTTCATCATATTTTAAGGTTAAGACTTCATCTATTATATATTTGTAATTTTTTGTTAAAATCTTATTAAAGAGTGACTTAGATAAACATCCTACAGGCCAATAGGTTAGGATAAGTAGTTTTTTTATTTTGATCACTCTACTTTGTTTTTTATTTAAACTTGATTGAAATAATTTTTTAAACAATTGATTATTTTTTAGTATGAGTTTGATTTTTTCTTTATTTCGATGTTTTACAGCGATGAGTATATCTATTGTTGGTTCTAGATTTTCTGTTTTTAAATTATTAGAGAAATTTAATATTAATTGTTTATATAATTCTTTTTTTTCTTGTGAGTACTTGTTGTTATTTTGTATTTTAATTATTTCTAAGAAATTTGAGGAATTTAATTTATATGTTATACCAGGTCTTTTACTGATAAGATTTGTTTCTCTTTTTATTTGTAGCAGGTTTTTTTCTCTGATTATTTCTATTATCCAGCTTTTGATCTTTTGATCTTGAATTTTTTCATAGTAATATTCTTCAAGTGTGATGCTTATTTCATTTTTATTAAGTTCATAATCTTGACTGACTTTGATAAGATTTTTAATTTCTTCCTTACTAAGTTTGTAAAGGTTCGATAAGATGCCATATCTTAAAATTTTCTCTTCTATGTTGATATTTATATATCTTTTTAGAATATTGAGAATATCATAATATCCCTGATATTTCGTTGTTATCTTCATTTAATTCCTTAGCGTGTCTTTGATGATTTGCAGTAATTTATCATCACGTTTTGCAATTTTTATTATTGCTTCTAAATAACCCTCAACATTACCTGTATCAAGCCTTTCACCTTTTATCTTTGTGTATAATACTTTGTTTTCAGACATTAGTTTCTTCAAAGCATAAATGTGATGATATTCTCCCCCCTTGTGGAATTTGAATCCTTCTTCTAAAAATTTGAAAAATTCATAAGTGTATAAAAATCTTCCAATAGATGCTTTATTGCTTGGCTCTTTTCCGATTGCTGGCTTTTCTATTATGTCTTTGACATGAATATTATCTTTATTTAATTCTATTACTCCATATCTATTGATATCTTTAGGATTTTCAATGACAGATAATATGTTTTTTCCGGTTTTTTTATTCAGTTCTATTAGTTGTGCTGTTAGGGGAGGAATCCAATATGTAAATCATCAGGATATGCAACGACTACACTTTCAGTTCCTATCCATGGTTTCGCTTGTAATAGAGCATGACCTGTTCCCATCATTTTAATTTGTTTTATAAAACTAAAATGAATATCTTTAAGTTTGATTTTGTCTAAAAACTCTTGTTTGCCTTCTTCATCAAATATAGTCTCAAGCTCAACTTCTCTATCAAAATAATTATCTAAAACACTTTTTCTTCTTGAGGTTATTATTAATATTTCTTTGATCCCAGAAGTAGTAAATTCTTCAATTATATAATCAATGGAAGGTCTATTTAAAATAGGTAACATTTCTTTTGGAATAGTTTTTGTTAAGGGTAAAAACCTTGTTCCATACCCTGCTGCTAAGATAATGCCTTTCATTTTAAGTCCCCTATAAATAAAATTATATCAAAAATTTGGATTGTATATTTCATTTTTAGTTAAAATGATTTAGAATTTGTTTCTATGCATGTGAGTGCAGGTAAATATAAGGGATATAAGGTTGTTTTGCCTAAAACAGGCAATGTACGTCCTGTGATGGCTATTGTTAGAGAGGCGTTTTTTTCTATTTTTTTTAATCAGATTGTAGGTGCAAATTTTCTTGATGTCTTTGCAGGTACAGGGATAATGTCTCTTGAAGCTCTAAGTAGGGGAGCTAATCTTGTGCATCTTGTTGATTATAATAAATTTTCTAGGGATATTTTGATTAGAAATTTTAAAGTTGTAAGGGAGCCTTATAAGTTTTTTTTAAATAGAGCCGAATCATTTCTTCAAAAAAAGAATCTTTTTTATAATTTTATTTATCTTGATCCTCCTTTTGATTATGGTTTTAAAGAGGATTTGCTTAAAATAGTATCAAAAAATGAGAGTTTAAATAGAGATGCAATCATTATTATTCATTATCCTGCAAGGGAAAATTTGGACAGTAATATTCTTAGACTTTCTAGATATGATTGTAGAAAATATGGAGGCTCAAGGCTTGATTTTTTTAAAGTAAGTTCTTGTACGTAAAGGTTATTAGTGTTATTAGTCTTTAATGGAATTTACAAGTTGAAATTCATCACTTTTTAGTTCTTCAATGTTATGCCTTAATTCAAATTTGCTCACGTTTTTAAGCGAGCTTTTCTTAGTTGTTCCATTATGTCCACGTATGATGATTTCTTTAGATTCAAGATTTAGTAGTATATCTCCAATTCTGTAAGATTTGTCCTTTTGTTTTATTATGGATAAAATAGGCACAATACCTGTTGTATACTGATAAACAACAGCTTGAAATAAAGGCTCATTGCAATCTTTTATGCACACATCTAGTATTGTTCCATGATCAAATGGTGCAAGTATTGCTAAAAAATTTTTTAACATTTTCATGTCAAATTTTTTGTTATTTAGGTATTCCTCTGGTTTATCTTTGCTCCAATGATATTTATCACTGTTTTTCTTTAAAAATTCAATGGCTTCTAGAGGATTAACGGGTTCTTTAATTATTATAGGATTAACCATTTCATCATAAACGTCTATTATGCAAAAAATTCTGACGAGTTCGTGAACAAATTTTGTTGTCGCATCGGTGTGATTTTTAGTGTTAAGATAATTGTTTTGTCCGTTTATTATCATCTTTGTAATGGCGGAAATATCTTCTCTCAACCTAAATAGATTTTTAGCAACATTGATATTTTTCTCTAGGAGTTCTATTTTAAGCAGATATTTTTCTTTTATGTCTTTATCTTTAAGACTAATCTTTTCTCTTAATTCTTGTAATATTGTGGTATGCATTAAACCAATTGGATGCAGAGCTACTCCTAGTGCAGCTTGTAATATGATATCAGTGTCATAGAAAAATTCTGTAAATTCTGTGTAATGTGACTTATCAATAAAAAATTTTGATGTTGAACGAGGAGAATCTTTTGCTGCGCGTTCTTTGTTTAATTGCGCAATGGTTATTAAGAAATAGATTGTAGTATCAATTGCGTGTGTTAAGATAGAATCACCTTCTGTTTTTATTTGTTCTCTGAAAAATTCATAATCCCTTCTAATTGAGTGTAGGTATAGCCTCTTGATTGCTTTTATATTATGAATATTATCTACGTTGATGGTTTTTTGAAGATCAAAATAATCGTATATTTTGAGTAATATCTTTTGAAGCGATATTATTTTATGTCTTGGCAAGATTTTGAAGCTGCCCTCAATTATTTCCTTATAGTAAACAGGATCAGGTTCTCGTTCCATTAGTGTATTCAAGCTGATTGATGTTTTCCTATTTGTGATTGTAAAAGTTTTGTCTTTTTCTGAGAATGGTTTATATATATCCTTTAAAGCCTCTTTGAATTCTTCTTTTAGCGAGTTTAGTTCATTATTTAAAAGTTCTTCATTGATTTTGTTTATTAATTGTTCATGTGGAATATTATCATAATTATTGATTACTGGTATATGTGAGACATTTCCTTTGTTTAATAATTCGATTATCTTTTCATTTACTTTTGTACTTAATTTAGTTAGATTTCCAATATTTGAAAAGATTATATCTTTTTCTGTTAAGTTATTTACTTTTTTTATTTCTTTGAGAATCATAGGAGCCCTCTTAAAGTCTTAACTTATCTAAGACCATGGATTCGTGAAGTAGGATTTGGTCCCACACTTTACCAATTGAGACGCAGCCATATTTAAATTATATATTTTTTATACAACTTTATATAGCTTTTACCTTGAAAACTTAAAAATCTACCTTGTCCTTTTATTTAGGTATGTATTGCATAGACAAATATCTTCACCTAAATGCCACCGAGGAGAATCGAACTCCTGACACAAGGATTTTCAGTCCTATGCTCTACCAACTGAGCTACAGTGGCTAAATTTAACACATCGTATTTTTGATTACCAAAAATAATTGTTTCATAAACAGATTTTTTTGTCAATAAAAATTATTTGTAATTTAAATTTAAACTCATCAATCAGTATTTAGAGTGATCAATTGTTTAAGTCATCAGAATCATTAAGCTATAAATAAGCTATTTTGTATATCTTTCAAATTAAAATTTTGAATTGAATTCTGGTTTTGTAAACCCATGAGCACTTGTCAGTTATTTACAAAATGAGCTCAATACTTAAATTTTGGTATTTGCTCATTTTGTTTTTTTCATAGCAATGTATCATTCAATATTTAATTTGAAATGGATTTTCATGTTATTTTTTATTATGCAAATATTTAAAGAAATCCATATCTGTTGAGAATATTTTTCGTTTGTCTTTAAGTGTTGTTTTATAACTTTCTAGCGACTGCCAAAAGCTGTAAAATTCAGCATTTTTGTCATAAGCATTTGCATAAATCGTTGCAGCCTTACTGTCTCCTTCAGCTTTAATTTTAGCTGCTTCAGCCTTTGCCTCACTTAGTATTCTGAGTTTTTCCTTTTCAATGCTACCCAAGATTTCCGTTTTCTCTGCAATACCTCTACTTCTTTGTTCTTCTGCAACTTGTTGTCTTTCTGAGATCATTCTGTTATACACGGAATCAATTAAGCTTGGATCATAACCCACTTTTCTAATAAGGACATCTACAATTTCAATGCCAATGCTTTTTGTATTGTTATTAGAAACCTCAATTATTTCGTTTTCAATAATTTTTCTACCCTTTGTAATTTGATAAGTTTTCTTATTCTGCATTTCTTGAGGTGTTAAAATTCCATTAGATAGGTGTTGAATTGGATCATTTGAACTTCTTATAATCTCAAGTAAAGGATATTTAGCTATAACGCCCCTGACAGCAGGCTCAATAGCAGCATTGATTCTGTTATAAGCTCTATCCATTGTTTTGATTGCTGTATAGAATTGATGAATATCTACTATTTTCCATCTAGCAGTTGTATCTATCCAGATCAGTTGTTTTTCTTCTCCCCCTGTTGGAATTCTTTGGGGTTCTCCGTCCCATCTAAGTATATTTTTGGGGAATATTTGTACATTTTCAATAAATGGAATTTTATATTTAAGTCCCGCAATGTTTTCGGTCCGCTCAATCTTACCCAGTCTTGTAACAATTGAAATTCTATTTTCTTTTAAAATATAGATAGGCTGTATTATAGCTAATAGTATTAATCCAAATATAAATATGCAAACTAAAATCTTAGCAATAGATAATAAAAATCTTAGTATGTATTTCATTTATTTGACCTCCTTAAATGGAAGGAAATTATTTAAATTCTTATCAATTATTTCGATATTATCTTTATTTTCAAGAATTTCTTTCATTGTTTCGTTATAGATCCTCTCTCTTGTGATTTCTGGAGACTTAGTGTATGCATTTAAAATTGCATTAAAGATAGCTGTTTCGGCTAATGAGATATTAATTCTATTTTCTTTGTATCCTTTAGCTTCTTCTATTAACTTAAGAGCTTCCCCTTTAATTTTGGGAATGACTTGATTAAATTCTTTCCGACCTTCATTAATGAACTTATTTTTGTCTTGGATTGCAATGTTAACGTCTTCAAATGCTTCATGAACTTTTCCCCTTGGTGGCATAGCATTTCTAATTTGTACTTGTACGATATCAATTCCTAAATTATATGTTTTTATAATTTCATTCATAGAAGCCTGTACCCCTTCTGTAATACCAACTCTATTATCATTGATGATCTCAAAAATAGTGTTATCTCCAATTAATCTGTTCATTGATGATTTTGCAATATCCTTTATAGTTTCTTCCGGATATTCTACTTTAAACATGAAGGAATATGGATCACTGATCTTATACTGTACTAACCATTCGACATTCAGTATGTTTAAATCACCAGTAATGATTACCCCTTCATCTTTGACAGAATTATCATTTATGTTATCGTTTATATTAAATCCAAATTTAAATTCTTGTACTATCTTGACTGGTACAATTATTTTTTCCTCAATTAATGGAATTTTTATATGTATACCCGGCTCAAGTACTCTATTTAACTTTCCAAAACGTAGAATAATTGCCTCATCAGATGGACCAACAACAAAAACATTTGCTATGGTGATTATTAATATAATAATTAATACTATTAAAATTATCATATATTCATATGTTTGATTGAAAAATCTTGATATTTTATTTAGCATTTTTCCTCCTTTTTATTATTTTTTCCTAAAAAGCTATGATTTTTGATTTTATACCCCTTTATATTTTAATCTTTTTTAAGATATGTTTTATTTTTAATTAAGATTTTATGCAATAAAGGGGCATTTCCGAATACTTATATTCGTTTTTCCTCCTTTGCAAATTTCTTAAATGTTATTTTTTTTATTTTATGGTTTTGGATTTCTTCTATTAAATATTCTCCATGTTCTGTATGCACTTTTTCTCCATTTGTGGGTATTTTATCAAGTAAATCCATGATATATCCTCCAATTGTGTTGATGTAATTTTTATGTTGGATTTTAATTCCAACTATTTCTTCAATCTCATCAAATGTGGTCTCGCCGAATATTAGATAATGATTATCACCCTTTTTGGTAATAAGCTGTTTTTTTTCCTCTAAATCATATTCATCAAATATTGCTCCAAAGATTTTTTCTACTATGTCTTCTATTGTAAGTATTCCTGAAAATCCTCCATATTCATCTATAACAATAGCCATTATTTTTTGTTTTTGTCTCATGATATCTAATATTTCTTTTATCCTTTTGTTTTGTTGAACAAAAACAGCAGGTTTAATAAATTTCATAACATTTTGCTCAAGTTTTTTTTTACTTATTTCAATTAAGTCCTTAGTTATTAAAATTCCTATTATTTGTTCTCTATTTTGACCTTTGTATACAGGAATTCTGGAATACCCTTCTTTTTTAATTGATTTGATTTTATCTTTTAATTTTGATGTGCTTGAGAGTGAGAATACTTCTGTTCTATGTGTCATTACTTCAGATGCCCTGACTTCTCCTATGTTGAGCATTTTTTGCATGAATATTCTGTCATCATTTTCTAAAATACCTAGTTTTTCAGCTAAAAATAGCATGTTTTTTATGCTATCTTTAGTCAGTTTTTGATTTGCTTTTATTTTGCATAAACTCAATAAAATTTTAACTAGACCATTAATTATATATATTGCGGGCGTAAATATAATTGTTAACATTTTTAATAAGATTGAAGTTGATAAAACTATACTTTCGTTGTTTAGGATTGCGATTTGTTTAGGAAATATTTCTGAGAATATAAGTACTATTATTGTTATAAGTCCAGTTGATAGGGCAAGAACATTATTTCCATATTTGTCAAGGACAAATTTTGTTGTAAGAGTGCTTGCTGTTATATTGGCAATATTATTTCCAATTAAGATAGTTGTTACAAGTTTTGATGGATTTTGAGCCAAATTATATACAACTTTTCCTAGTTTGCCTTTTTTCTTTATATCTTGCAGTTGAATTAGACTTAATGATGTGTAAGCTGTTTCTGATGCTGAAAAAATTGCTGAGAGTATTATAAATGCTAATATGGTTATTAGTTCTAACATAATTATTATTTTAATTTATCTTTAAATCATTTGCTTTAATTCTGTTTTTATTGTGTTAAAAATTGCATTGGCTTTGATTTAAAGTTTACAAGGCGCTGACCGGAATCGAACCGGCGAATCAAAGTTTTGCAGACTTCTCCCTTAGCCACTTGGGTACAGCGCCACATTAAACATTAGTTAGTTTATTAAAAAAAATTTAAATTGTAAACAATATGTTTCAGTCTTTTTTGATTTGGAATTGCAATATTTTTTAATATTCGCTTTGGCCTGCATGTCCTATAAAAATGAGTTTTATTTTTGTAATATTTATAAATATGAATAAAACAACACTTAATGATATTTTATCTAGGTTAGATAAGAATTTGGTAAAAGAAATTATAGGATCTTGTGATGTAGAAATATTGGGACTTGCATATGACTCAAGATGTGTGCTTTCAAATTTTGTATTTTTTGCTCTTCCAGGACTTCATTTTGATGGTCAAAAATTTATTGGAATGGCAATTCGACGTGGTGGTAATGTTATTGTTCATACTAGTGATATTGATTTTTATAATCCTGATGTAACGTACATTAAAGTTGATTCTTGCGACATAAAAAGATTTATGTCAAATTTTTCTCATATTTTTTATAATGAACCTTCAAAAAAGCTTAAGATTATAGGAGTTACAGGGACTGATGGTAAGAGTTCTGTTTGTTTTTATATTTATACTCTTCTAAAATCAATGGGTGTGAAGGTTGGTTTTATTTCAACTGTATTTTTTGAGGATGGAAGTGGCACTTTAGTTAAAAATCCTTATAGGCAGTCAACTCCAGAGTCCACAGAAATTCATTTAGTTCTCAGTAAAATGGTTGAAAATGATGTTGAATATGCTATTGTTGAGTCAACGTCACATGGTCTTGATTTCAAGACATCAAGGCTTATTGATATTGCATATTCTGTTGGTGTTTTGACTAATGTTAGTCATGAACATCTTGAATTCCATGGCACTATGCAGAATTATTTGACGGCTAAACTTAACCTTTTCTCTTCCGTAAATACTAATGGGGGATTTGGTGTTATCAATATGGACGATAATAATTATTCTGTTTTTTTAAAGGCTGTTAATAGAGCTTATACATATAGTTTGGAAAATAAAGAAGCTGATTTTTTTGTGAGTAAGATTGATGAACAAATGGGTTTTACTAAATTTGAATTTTATCATAATTGCATTAAGTATGATGCTAGAATTAATTTAACCGGTTGTTTCAATGTTGAAAATGTTATGGCGGCTTTAATTGTTGTTAGTCAAATTATGAATATTGATATTTCCAAACTTATTGGTAAGCTTGTAGACATTAAAGGTCTTTGCGGGCGTATGCAAGATGTTGATTTTGGACAAAAATTTTCTTTAATCATTGATTATGCCCATACACCTGGGGCTTTTCTTAAGGTTTTTCCTATGTTTAGAAGGCTTTCAAAGCATAGATTAATTGCTGTTTTTGGTTCTGCTGGGGAGAGAGATATTCTTAAGAGAAAGTTGCAAGGAAAAATTGCAGATAAGTACTCAGATATAATAATACTTTGTGATGAGGATCCAAGAGGTGAGGATAGTATGCAAATAATTAGGGATATTGCAGAAGGAATTTCAGAAAAGACTTTGAATGAAGATTTGTTTTTTGTGCCTGATAGAAAAAGCGCAATTGAGAAGGCAATCAATATTGCACATACCGGTGATTTGGTTGTTACTCTTGGAAAGGGACATGAAAGTTCAATAATATATAAAGATTCAAAGTATTTCTTGGAATGAGCAAGCTATCATTAAAGACATTATTTTAAATAAGGGTAATAGGAGTTGATCTATGAAGAAAAATCTTATGTTAATATTTGGAGGGGTTTCTTTTGAGCATGAAATTTCTCTTAAATCTGCTTATGGAATTTACGTAGCTCTTATGAAAATTGATAAATATAATGTATTTTTGAGCTTCATTGAGAAGACTACTGGGATTTGGTATCTTTTGGATTTTGTTCCTGATAATCCTGAATTGATTAAAAGAGATAAGTCGGCCATTATTAGTTTGATTCCTGGCTGTGGGATATTTGTAAATGATAAGGATTTAAAATTGATGTTGTATTTCCCATTGTCCATGGAAGGACAGGTGAGGATGGTTCTATTCAGGGACTTTTAAAAATAATGGATATTCCTTGTGTTGGTGCAGGTATTTTAGGAAGTGCGCTTGCTAATAATAAGTATTTTTGCAAGCTTTTGCTTCAAAGTTTTGATATTCCATTGGTACCTTTTATTGGATTTAAGAAATATGATTATTTTTTAGATAAAAAGAGCATTAAAGAAAACATAAATCAGAGTTTGGGATATCCTGTAATTGTGAAGCCAGCTATGCTTGGCTCTTCAATTGGAATCAGTATTGCATATAATGATACTCAGATTGAGAGATGCATTGAAGACGCTTTTGAATATGATTTAACGGTTGTTGTAGAAAAGTTTATGGAGGTTCGGGAGGTTGAATGTTCTGTTATTGGAAATGAACAGATTAAAATATTTAGTCCTGGGGAGATTGTTATAAAGGATTTCATATTTTATGATTATGACGCTAAATATTCTACTGTTCCTGGAAGCTCAATTATTTTTAATATTCCTGTTCATCTTGATACAAAACATTTGTTAGAGATTAAAGAATATGCTTTTTTAACTTATAAGTATTTAGATCTTAGGGGTATGGCAAGAATTGATTTTTTGATAGAAAAGGATACTAATTTAATTTATGTTAATGAAATAAATACAATTCCAGGATTTACAGATATTTCTATGTTTGCTAAGATGTGTGAACATGATGGTCTTGATTTTGAATTTTTAATTGATAAGTTGGTGACTTTAGCTTTTCAGAGTTATGAAAAAAGACATGAGAGAATTGACTTTGAGCGTTTAGAAAGCTAATTTAATTTTAAGGTTTTTAAGTTATCAATTTCTTTATCATTTTGGAGTTTAAAAAAAGGATTTGATCATATTTTGCAGATTTTGGAAGTATTCCAGAGTATTTTATTGTATATGAATAATCTATATTAATATTTTTAATTTCTTCTTTTGTGCTTTGATTGTATATTTTTATGTGATTTGCATTCATATCAAAGTAAGCAAAAACATCATATTGAATCTTCATTTGAGATTTAACTGTAAAAGTTATGTTTGTTGTATTTGATTTTATATTATTTACTGTAAATATTATATTGTTATCCGCTATTTTATATGGTGTATTGCTCTGATATACAATGAGTTCAGATGCATTTTTTAAGGATAGGTGAATTTGTTTTGCTATTTTATTTGTGATTATTTTAATTGAATAGATGCTTCTTTCGGCAACATCTATTTTTTTTAAAGATAACTTTATTAAGTCGTCTTGTATTTTAATTTCTTTTTCTATATGCTTTTTATTTTTGTTTAAGTTTAAACAAAAATCTTGAGTAGAAATTTGAATTGTGTTTCTATTGTCTTGTAAATATTCTATTTTAATTTTATTGATTCTTTCTGGAAAACTTATTATTTGGTCTATTTTGATTGTTGAAAGTTTTTCTATGTTGTTTGATATTATGATGATAGTAAGTATCAAAAAGAGTGTGATATATGTAATTTTTTCAGCTTTTTTTAATTCTTGTTTTATTGGTGCAATTTTATGTTTTAAATATTCTGTAATACTGGTAAGTATTGTTGGGAAAAGTGAGATTGATATGAAATAACTGAGTATAGGTGGGCTTAGTATCATTAAATTTGCTTGTATTGATGTTATGAGTATAAAATTTGTTATCCAAAGGAGCAATATTACTATTTTTTTTAAAATCTGAGACCTGTTAGGGATGATTAGGATCAATATGTTTTTTAAGATTATATTTAAGATTAATTCTATTTTGATATATAAAACCATAATAAGCTCAATGATTGAGATTGGTATTGCTACATATTTGAGTTCTTTGAGAGTTAAATTTATTTTAAAGTTATATGTGAAGTAAGATATAAGATTAAAATTCAATAATATTAGTAAAAAATTTACTAGAGATATCGGACTTATAATATTATTTTTTAGAAAATCTTCATATGTTGTTAACATTTTATTTGTAAATAGAGTGGATAGGTATGTGCTTAGGAATAATATAAAAAATAGTTTTATAATTTTATGATAATTTTCTTTAGCTTTTCTAAGTATGATACTAGCTTGTTTGAATCTTGCCATTAACATTAATATAGTAATATTGTAAATAACATATATGATTGTAAGCAATGTGATTTCATTGATTATCCATTTTTTAAAAGGTGTATTTATAATAATATAGTGAAGCGCATTTTCATTTTGTACATTTTTTTTAGCTTTTATTGTTTCTTCAATTGATTTATAAATATCACAAAAATTATTGTTTTTTACATGTTTTAGAAATGAATATTCTTTATTATTGTTTATTATTAAAATTGGAATTTCTTCTTGTAAATATAAATTGTATATTTCATTAATATTTTTATCCTTGATTTTTGATATACTAAAGTTTACTTTATTGTTTTCAAATGTTTTTATAAAGCTTTCTAATAAGCTTAGGTTTGTTTTTGAATTTATTATGTTTGATTGATTTTGGAATTCTATTGGATTGTTAACTTTATTTTCATTTAACATTAAATAAATTGTGTTTGTATTTTTTCCAATAACATTATTATTAAGTAATAACCTACTGCTTATCGTTGACATTTGTTTGTGTGAATCGTCTTCTATAAAGTAAATGTTTAAATTGTTATTTATCTCTTTGTTCTTTAATTTATGTATTAGTGTGACTGCAATGGCAATTGCTAGGTTGTTTTCTAAGTTATTTTGTACTTCAATTGGTACAATGATATTATAAGTTGTATCTTCTGTACCTTTTATTTTTATGTGGATTGTTTTTTGTAAATACCCGATGAATCCAATTTCTTGGAGTAAGTGTTCTTTGTATTGAATTTTATTTTCTAAGAAGTTTTTTTTTAAAAAATCATAAATGTTACTTATCCGGTTTATTTTTTCTGATGATTTATTTAGTTTATTAATTTGTGTAATATATTCTTGTATTTGTTTATTGCATGCCCTATCGTCTGCTTTTATTAGCTTATGTGTAATAAATATGTGTGTTAAAATTAAGAATATTGTCTTAATTTTCATAATTTTTTATATCTTCTTCTACTTGCATTATTTGAAGTACGTTAGGATTATCTTTAAGCGCAGTGAAAATCATTGATACCTTTTTTGAATTTGATGATATAATAATGTTGATTATTCCATGTCCATTTCCACAATCTTCTATTTTTTCACTAATAAGTCTTACATCAAAGGTTGTAAAAAGATTATCGAGATAATTAAACAGATCTTTTAGATTCTTTAAGAATATTATAATATGATACACTTTTCTTGTTGGTGTTGCTTCCCATTCCACTTCGACAAGATGACTTTTTTTTTGATGTGTGATTTCTTTGCAATTTTCTTTGTGAACTATGATTGTGTCTTTTTGTATGATTCCTATGATATCTTCGCCTGTTAGCGGATTACAATCAGAAGCTATTGTAATGCTTTTGATTTTTGATTTTGTTAGGGATTTAAATAGACTAAACAGTCTCTTTTGTTCTTTATTCTCCCCAATAAGGTATGCAATTATATTATTATCTACAAATATTGTATTATCATTTTTATTAAGCCAAGATTCTGATTTTTGAGCGTGCTTTTTTTGTTCTCACGCTATTAAGCCAAATTACATCGGGTTTTGCTTCAGGAGAAGTAAATATTTCAACAATTTGTTCATTTTTTAATGGTTTAGTTAATGAGCTAATTTTGCCATTAATTTTTGCATAAAGTGCTTGATCACCAATATCTGTATGTATTGTATATGCAAAATCAATTGAGTTTGAACCAAATGGAAGTTCTACTATTTCTCCTTCAGGTGTATATACATATATGAATGTGTTTAAGAGCTCTTTGTGTATGTCATGCATTGAATATTGAATTTTATTAACCGATTCTTGTTGCCATTTTTTGATTCGGTTGATAAATGATATGTCATCAGCTTTTAATTCAGCTTGTTCTTTGTAAAGCCAGTGGGCGGCAACACCATATTTGGCTATCTTATCCATTTCTTCTGTTCTGATTTGTACTTCAATGAGTTGATTATCTTCAGGGATTCTTACAGTAGTATGTAAAGATTGATATTTGTTCTCCTTGGGGATTGCTATATAATCTTTTAGTCTTCCAGGTATTGGCTTCCAAACTTTATGTACGATTTCTAGTATTTCATAACATTCTTTTTGTTTTTTGCAAATTATCCTTATTCCTAAAGTATCAAAAATTTGAGCAATATTATTATTTCTTGTTTTCATTTTTCTGAAAATTGAGTAAAAGTGTTTTGAACGTACTGTAATTGTTACATCAATTCCAATTTTTTTAAGTTCTTTTTCAATGAGTAATTTTCCTTTGTATAATTTTTTTTCTCTCTCTATTTTTGTTGCGGATAGAAAATTTTTTATTTCTTTATATTCTTTTGGATAAAGATATTTTAATGATAAATCTTCAAGATATATTTTAAGGGATGAAATACCAAGTCTTTCTGCAATTGGTACGTAAGTGGCAAGACAATCCCGAGCAATTCTTTCTTGTCTGTTTTTAGGTAAATGAGAGAGGGTTGCCATGTTATGCAATTTGTCTGCCAGTTTGATGATTATTATTCTGATATCATGAGTCATTGCAAAAAACATTTTTGAGATGGTATTTGCTTCTTTGATTGCTCTTGTTTTATTATGTAGGTCATGGATTTTGGTCACACCGTCAATTAAACTTAAAACTTCTTGATCAAATTCTTTAATGATTTCTTCCTTTTGAACACTTGTATCTTCTAGAACGTCGTGCAACAGGCCAGCTATTATTGTTTTAAAGTCTAATTGAAACTTGATAAGGAATAATGCCACCATTATTGGGTGGATTACGTATGGTTCTTTGCTTTCTCTGTATTGTCCATAGTGTAATTGTTCTGATATTTCAAGGGCTTTAAATATTATGTCTCTTTGCATTTCATCTTGATAAGCATTATTGACTGTTTTCCTAAATATAATTTTTAATTTATCGATATCATTTATTTTAAGTAAATATGCAATTTCATAGACCTGTATCATGCTTTATCCTTAGTACCAATGCTCTTTCTCTGTTTTCAAGGTCATATATGGTTTTCAAATATTCAAAACCTTCTTTGATTGCAAATTTTTTTAGAAATTCTATTTGCCATGGAGCCATTTCTGCTATTAAAATACCGTTTTTTGTGAGCTTGTCTCTTGCCTCTTTGATTATTCTCCTCAAAATACCAAGCCCATCTTTTCCAAATCCTAAAAGAGCTATTTTTGGTTCTTTTGTTAATTTTTCCTTTATTTTTAGTTCATCTTTATTTAAATAAGGAGGATTAGTGATTATTAGTTCAAATTCTTTCTTTATGTATTTTAACAGATTTGCATGTTGTATTTCTATATAATTTTCTAATTTTAGTTTTTGTGTGTTTTGAAGAGATACTTTTAAGGCTTTAGTCGAAATATCTGTTAGCATTACTTTGCGTTTGAGATAGTATGCAATTGTTAATCCGATGCATCCACTTCCGCAACATAAATCCAAAATTTTGTGTAAGTTATGTTTTTTAATTTGAATTAAAGCTTCTTCAACTAAGCATTCTGTGTCTGCTCTGGGAATGAGTACATGTCGGTTTATATGAAACTCGATTCCCATGAATTCCTTTTTTCTAAGTATGTAGTGTATAGGTATGCCTGATTTTAAGCAGTTGATTTGTTTGAGTAATTTATGTTCTTCTTGTTTTGTTAAATTTTGATTCATATTTGCAAGAATTAATTCTTTGCTACTCTTTAAAATTTTTTCAAGTAGTAGTAGGATTTCAAGAGTATTTAAATTATGTTGTTTTGAATTTTTTATTGCTTCTTTTATTGTCATGATAAATTATATTGGATTATCTTTGAGTGATTGTTCTTGAAGTTTTAGTGCCAGTGTGTCGAGGAAAAAATCAAGTTCTCCCTGTATAATTTCTTCTAATTTATAAATACTAACATTGACTCTATGATCCGTTAATCTGTTTTGTGGAAAATTGTAAGTTCTGATCCTCTCAGATCTATCGCCTGAACCTATTTGCTGCTTTCTATCGTTCGAACGTTGTTCTTGTTTTTTAAGGTTTTCAAATTCATACAGTCTTGCTCTTAATATTTTCATGGCTTGATCTTTATTTTTGTGCTGACTCCTTTCATTTTGACATTGCACCACGATCCCTGTAGGCAAGTGTGTAATTCTGACAGCCGAGTCTGTTGTATTTACATGTTGTCCACCAGCACCAGAGGATTCGTAGACGTCTATTCTTAACTCTTTTTCATTAATTTCAATGTCTGTTTCTTCAACTTCAGGCAGTACAGCGACAGTTGCTGCAGAGGTTTGAAGGCGTCCATTAGATTCTGTTATGGGTACTCTTTGAACTCTGTGTACCCCGCTTTCATGTTTTAATTTTTTAAATACATCTTGACCTTTAATTTCGAAACTTACTTCTTTAAATCCACCAAGTTCTGTTTCATTAAAGTTAATAAGTTCTGTTTTCCATTTTTTTTTCTCAGAATACTTTGTGTACATTTCATAAAGATTATGTGCAAAGAGAGCAGCTTCTTCCCCCCGTTCCAGCTCTAATTTCAATAATGATATTTTTATTATCATTATCATTTTGGTTTAAGAGTAATATTTTTATTTTGAGTTCAACTTCATCTTTTTTAAGATTTAAATGTGTTAATTCTTGTTTTATTAATTCTTTCATTTCTAAATTTTCTTCTTCTAACAGAAAATTTTGATTTTCATTGATTTGTTTTAATATATTTTCATATTCATCTTTTTTTTCTTTGATTTTTTCCAAATAATTATATTCTTTTATTACTTTTGAATATTCTTTTTGATTTTTAATTAAGTTTATGTCTTGTAATTTTTCTTCAAGTATTTGTATTTTGCTTTCAATGGGGCTTAATCTTTCTAAGAACATCTTATTTTCTCCTAGTATAAGTAGTAATATTTTATCTTAATTTTGAATTTTTTTGTTACAATTGAGCATTATTTTATCTAATAGACTTGTTTACGCATTCAAATAAGTAAGTTTAAGTGTTCAAAATTAAGTATATTTTTTTAATTTTTTATATAATATGTTTATTGAGATTGGGAGTTAAAGATTTATTAATATCTTGATATGTTTATATGCAAATATGATTATATGTTTAAATAACATATATGAAGTGAATGTTATGTCTTTAATAAACCAGTTAAGAAGGGGTATTTATGTTAAATAATAAACTTTTAGATGATTTTGGAGATATCTCGCAAATTTCTGATGGTGAGCTTCTTGATGTTACTGAAAAATCCAAAAGGGGATATCAATTGATAAAAGAAGAGAGACTTTCTGAAGCGGAAACATTATTTACTGATATCTTGCAAAAAGATGATAATAATAATTATGCTCTTGTTGGACTTGGAGACATTGAACGTAAAAAGAGAAATTTTGATAAAGCTATAATTTATTATCAAAGGTGTCTTTCTAAACATTCAAATAATAATTATGCGCTTTTTGGGTTGGGAGATTGTTATAGGAGTTTAGGTGATTATAAAAAGGCCACAGATGTGTGGGAAGAATATTTAAAATATGATTCTGAAAATATTACGGTTCTTACAAGGGTTGCTTCTTCTTATAGGAAATTAAAAAATTTTCAGAAATCTAGACAAGCGTACTTAAGAGTACTAGAACTTGTATCTGATAATGATTATGCTCTTGTTGGTATTGGTCATCTATATTATGACTTTAAGGAATATAAAGAAGCGTTAAAATATTGGCTTAAGATGTATGAGATAAATCAAGTTAAGATTGATGTTCGTGTTTTAACTTCAATTGGAAATTGTTATAGGAAATTAAAAGAGTTTGGAAAAGGTATCTATTTCTTTAAGAGAGCTTTGGAAATTTCTCCAAATAATTTTTATGCTATTTTTGGACTTGCCGATTGTTATAGGGGCAATAAAGAGTATAATGAAGCCTTAACATATTGGCTTACAATAATAGATAGAGATCCAAAGAACAATTTGGTTTTAACCAGGGTGGGGGATACATATCGCTACTTAAAAGATTATGATAATGCACAGATTTATTATAAAAAAGCTCTTGATATTGATTTTGATATGTTTGCTATACTTGGTCTTGCGCTTTTGCAAAAAGAACAAGGGCAACATAAAGAGGCATTGGCAGCTATTAAAAATTTAATTAAAACTAATCCTAAGAATTCAATATTATACGTAAATGCTGCTGAGTGTTATGAAGCATTAGGGCAAATTGGAGATGCTATCGGTATTTTGTCTAGTTTCTTGCAACTTGGGATGAAGAATGTTACTATCATTGATTATATTAATGAACTTAAAAAAAAGATGGATGCATGAAACTTGATTTTAAAAAGGCTATCTTCTTAGAGAAGTTAATAGACACGCATGTTCATTTTAGTGAACTTAAAAAGCAAGATATTGATATTAATTATCTTATTAATGAATGTTGTAAGAATGGATTTGCTTATTTTATTGATATCGGGTTACATCCCGATGATTTTCATGAAAGAAAACAACTTTTAAATGCTTATTCTAATATTTTATTAACAGTTGGAATGCACCCTTTAAATGTGGCGTCAAGCGATGATTTTGAATTAATTGAAAGGATTTTATTGAAGGAAAATGTTGTTGCTATTGGTGAAATTGGACTTGATTATTTAAAAGCAAATAATAAAATGAAACAGATTGAGGCTTTGAGTATTCAGTTGGATCTGGCTAATAAATATAATAAGCCTGTCATTTTGCATGTAAGAGAAGCTTATGATGATGTTTATAATGTTCTCAAATCTTCTAATTTCATACGTAGAGGCATATTGCATTGCTATTCTGGCACCTATGAGCACGCTAAGAAATTTGTTGATTTGGGATTTAAGATATCTTTTGCGGGCAATTTAACTTTTAAAAATTCAGAATCTTTAAGATCAGTTTTAAAGAAATTAAATATTAAAGACATTTTAATTGAAACTGACAGCCCATTTTTAGCCCCGGTTCCTTTAAGGGGTAGGATTAATGCACCACTTTTTTTGGGATATACATGTATTGAGCTTGCAAAAATTAAAAATTGTGATTTAAGTGATGTTGTGGTTACATTGTATGATAACTTTAAAGATTTATTTAAAAATTTGATTTAATGACTATTTTAATATTTTTGTTTATCAACTTAACTTGTGAATTTATCTAACTAAGTAGATGAGTTGGTTTATGATAGACTTATATTGGTTTGTAGATGTTAAATTCATATTTAAAATTTTTATCAATTTGATTTATTATTTCAATTAGATTAAGGATGTCAATGCTGATTATGTATTTTATATTAATTTTTTTAAGATTTTTTTTAGGACTTCCAACTAATATGAAATTTATTTCTTGAAAGAAGGATGATTCTGCCAATTTTTTTAAAAATATGTGACTATTTCTCATTGTAAACAGGATCACGCTTGTTATTTTAGGAATAATCAGATTTTTTAGATATTGAATATTTTTTTCATTTATTACGGTAATACTGATATTTTGCTTTTTTGCATTTTTTTCTAAATACTTTGCATCTTCTTGATTTAATGTGTTGTCTGCTATAATTAATGATGTTTTGAGATCTATTGAAGGATCATTAAAGATAAAATCAATTGCTTTTTTTAATGAAAATCTGACTTCAGTAAGATAAAAGATTTTATCTTTGATTTGATTAATATTTAATATTTCATTATTTGCTTTATGTGTTAATAGTATTTTTTCTACGTTATTGAGTTTATCTTTGATAAGTTCGATATCTTTCTCATTGATAAAGAGTATTTTGTCCTTTATAAATGGTGTTTTTTTAATTTTGAAAAAGTATTCTGTTGCATCTGAAAAAATTATAATATGACTAAAATTTTGATCTGTAATTTTATTATCACTACAACTGAAAAATAGGATTAAAATCACTGTAATGATAATAATTTTTATTATATTGAACATCATCTTTTATTTCCGATAACATTCTTATTAGATTTAAGTATTATATTGCCTAGTAATACTATTGCTATAGCTATTAATATGGCTATAGCGTAGATTTGTGCATTAATTAAAATTAATGTTTTGAAAATTGTAATGATTATTTCTAAGATTAGTATGGGAATAAAGATTAATTGATACCCGTTGATTTTTTGTATAATATGTAGCTTTATTCCTTTTTCGCATATAATTGCCGTAAGTATTAATTCTAGCATGTGTAAGATTGGTATTTTAATATATTCATATGTTCCAAAAACTTTACTGTTTGTTATGATGAGTGCTAAATTTTTAGAGAAGGTTAATCCAAATGCAAAATATATTAAAGGTATTGGATTATTTTTAATCGATGATCTTGGATTGAATGTAAAAAAAAATGTGAATATTAATAGCGGTAGAACATAGTAATATATTTGTTCTTTAATGAATATTGAATATGCTAAACCGAATTTTGATTGATAGCTTATAAGTAAGCTTTTATATAATATGAATTCTTTCATAAGATAAAAAAGGGAAAAAATGGTCATTGCAAATAATATTGATGTTATATGAATGTAGCTTTGTTTGATATGAGGATGTTTTATTAGTATGTATATTTTAAGGATTAAGGGCAAACTTACTAGTAAAAATATATTCATAAGTGAGTAAATTTTACTTTTAAATTACGCATTAATCAATTAGATTTTTACTTTTTAGGATTTGAGAAAGTGTTTTTTGATTATTGTGCTTAAGAGATATGTATGCGAATTTACTTTTTAATGAAGGTATATTAAAATTAGTTATTGATTAATACTGTTTGAGGAGTACGTATTTTTAGATGATAAATAGAAGTTCCGGTAAGGATAGAGATAGGTCGAGATCAAGTAATAAGGAGTTGAGGACTAATCATAGGATTAAGGCACGTGAGGTTAGAGTTGTTTTTGATGATGGAACTCAATCTGTTTTGGCAATTGAAGATGCCATTAGACGTGCTAGGGATGCAGAGCTTGATTTGGTTGAGGTGTCCCCAAATGCATTGCCCCCTGTATGCAAGATAATTGACTATGGTAAATATAAATTTTATCAAGAGAAGCGTCAGAAGGAGCAAAGAAAAAATCAAAAAATAGTTAAGCTTAAAGAAGTTAGGATGCAACCAAAAATAGATACTCATGACCTTGATTTTAAGTATAGAAATATTTTAGGATTCCTCGAAGAAGGTAATAAGGTAAAAGTTACTATAAGATTCAGGGGACGTGAACTTGCTCATACTCATTTAGGTTATGGAATTTTGGAGAGCATTCTTGAAAGGGTAGGTGATGCTAACTATGTTTTAGAATCACCAGCTAAGATGGAAGGTAAGACAATGTTTTTGATTATTGCACCTAAGGGTAAGAAATAAGTGGTAAGGAGATATGAATGCCAAAAATGAAAACATGTAAAAGTGCAAGAAAAAGATATGCTTTTACTTCAAAAAATAAAATTAAATATAAGAAGCAAAATTTGAGACACATTTTAACAAAAAAGTCTGCAAAGAGAAGAAGAAAGTTGGGTAAGGCAGGTTTGATTTCAAGTGTTGAAGCTAAAAGAATCAAAACCTTATTACCTTATGCTTAAATATTGATTTAAGGAGATTATAATGTCCAGAGTTAAGAACGGTGTAATTCATGTTGCAAGACGAAAGAGGATCTTGAAAAAAACTAAGGGTTTTTGGGGTACTAAGAAAAGTAACTATAAAAAAGCTAAAGATACTCTTCGTAAAGGCATGATGTATGCTACAAGAGATAGGAAGGTTCGTAAGAGAGATTTTAGAAGTTTATGGATTGTAAGAATTTCCGCTGTTTTAACAGGAATGGGAATTAATTATTCAAGATTTTTAGCGAGTTTAAAAAAATATAATATTAAACTTAATAGAAAAATTTTGTCTAATTTGGCAATCGAAGATATTGAAACTTTTAAAAAAATTGTTTCTGAGGTAAAAAATTAAAAATTTCCTGGGAAGTTTAATTATAGGAATTAGAGTTATTTTTTTGCGACATCTCACTCAATTTGGGGGTTTAAGTATTTTTTTAATGAACAGGTTGCATAAAGCGAACTTAAAAGTTAAAAATGAAAATCCCATCTTTGAAAATAGCGCTAAATGAAAATGTTCTTATGTTGGCTTCTTGGGATTTATTTAAAGGGTTACTGTTGTGAAGTTTATTTCTCTTGATAATATTGTAAGGCAAGATAGTCATATATGTTACAGAGTTGTATATTTTGCGGATGCTTTTTATGATTATAAAGGTGTTAGGGAAAATAAACGGGTAAAATTTGTCATAGAGGTAACTCCCTTGGGAGAAAAACATATCACTATTGATTTTTTAGATCCATTGGATTATCCTGTGCTTAGTTTAATGATTGCAATCAAAAAATATGTCATCGATCTTGATATGAAAGGTGAACTTCCTTGAAATTATCTTTTAAGACAGAAAATGAAATGATAAATTTTTCTAAATCTTTTTTTAATTCTTTGCCTATTGGTAAGATATTTGGTCTTTGTGGTGATATGGGTTCTGGAAAGACAACCTTTTTAAAAGGTTTGGCTTTAAACCTTGGCATTTCTTATCTTACAAGCCCAACTTATAATATTATCAATGTTTATGAGTTTATAGATTTTAAGTTTTATCATATCGATTTATATCGATTGAATAGTTTAGATGAGTTTGAACTTATTGGTGGGATGGAAATCCTTTTAGATATGTTATCTATAATAGCTATTGAGTGGCCAGAGATGATTCTTGATGTTTTGCCACAAGATAGATTAGAATTTATAAAATTTAAAATAAAAGATACTAGTAGGATTTTAGAACTTAATGATGAATACTCTTTCAGTTGAATATTCATATAAGACTTTGTTGATTCATTTTAAAATTAAAGGTGAGGTTTTTTATGTATTGAAAGGTAAGAATGAGGTTAATTCTGTTATTAGTCTTCCTAAATTATTTAGTGATTTTGTATTAGCACATGGCATTGATTTAAGTAATCTTGATTTACTGATTAATTCTTCTGGGCCCGGTTCTTTTACAGGATTGAGAATTAGTTTAAGTTTTATTAAGGGGCTCTCTTTAGGTCTTGCGATTCCTTTTGTTAATGTACCTACTTTTGATGTTTTTGCACACTTATTCAGTTCAAAAACAGATGTTATAACTTTAAGTTTTACGGCTGGTAAGTATTTTGTTGGGTATTATAGGGATTGTAAATTATGTGGTAAAATTACTTATTTCTCTGAGTTGGAGTTATTTGAATATTTGGGTAGTCTTGATTTCGAATTCGTTATTGTGGGGAATGGTATTGAGTTTATTGATAAAAAGCTTCGAGATAAGGAATATAAATTTAGGATTATCAGTGATATGGATTCTTTTGGTACAATTTTAAGAAAACTAGGTAAATATAAGTACTTAAAAAATGCTAAGGGCGATGATACTTTGTCAGGGCCTTTGTATGCAAAATTAAGTGATGCTGAGATTAAATCTTATTTGCCCAAATAATCAAACAGATTTTTAATCTTATGTATGTTATTTTTATCTTGTAGGATTGATTTTTTGTTTTCTTCTTTGATGATATCATATATTTCAGATCGGAGTATTTTAATATTTTCAGGTGCCTTGATAGCTATTTTAACGCTTTCTTTTTTTATTGCTAATATTGAAATTTCAATGTTAGAGTCTATTTTGATGCTTTCATTTGCTTTTCTTGATAATACTAGCATATTTATTCCTTAAAGATTTTATATCTGAGATAATGTTCTTCATTTGTAGATATGGCTTGTTTTCCGATTAGTTTTTTTTTATTTAATATGATTGGGGCTTTTAAGTTGGCTGTTATTTCCCTATAATTTTTGACATGCATGTTGATTATACATAGTATAACTTTTTCATCTTCATTTTTTGCTTGAATGTCTAACCAATCTTTTTCTTCTATATTGGATAAATATTTTTCTAAAAAATTAAAGGGAGATGTTACTAAGAAATTTATTTCTCCATTCGTTGATTGCATAATAGAAAAAGGTTTATGTTCAGAATCTTTAATTATAAATTCTTTGATATCTTCAAAACCCAGTATCCCTTCAGGGAAGTTAAATTTTATACTAAGCTCGTTTTTCATTTTATTTCATTCTATTTGAGAAAATCTAATAATGTTGTTTGCATTATTCTTGCAGAAATCCCTAATGATACCTGATAAGCTAAACTTGTCATGTTAAGATCCGTTATTGCTTTTGCTACGTCAAGATCAGTATATTGCACTATACTATCTTTCATATCCATTATTTCTTTGCTAATCCTTTCATGACTTAAGTCAAGTCTATTTTCTTTAGTGCCAAGATCAGCTAATGTTGCAAAGATTTTACTTAAACTTTCATCAATTTCAGCTAAACTTCTGCTTCCAATAATTCCTTCTCTGTTTTCTTCCAGATTATCTCTTAGATCAATTAAGCTATCAAAAATTGTTCTATTCCTGATCTCAGCATTGCTTGCAATATTAAAGGGAGGTTCTTTGGTAGTGTTATTTTTAGTAAGAATACCAAGATCTTGCAGTACGGTTGAACCTTCTGCTTCTGTTATCCACATTTGGTGAGGTATGGTTGTTTTTAATGCTATTGAATTTAATGTGCGATCAATGGTAGCTTCAACGGGAGCAGTTGATTCATTGATCTTAGTAATAACGTCAGCAGCAGTGTCTCCTTCAGTTAATAGTATTTCAATATTATCAATATAAATTTTGGTATTTTCTTTAACAATAAATCCATTAATGTTTTTTGATGATATTATGTGGTGATTTTGTGAAAAGAATATTTCACTTCCAGGATAGTTAGTTGAGATATAAATTCCATTATATATTTCAGTTGTTTGTTCTTTTTGATTTCCATTATATTCTATTTTTACTATTTGAGTTTCTGCTTTGTCTTGGGTTAGTCTGTTTATTCTTTTTTCTCTAGTTGCTTTGAATGCCTCAGCATCGACTTTAGTTCCTGCAAATACACTGTATCCATCTGCCCCTTTGACATTTGCTATTGCAAAGACATCTTCAATGATTGCATTGATTTCTTTTGCTATCATTTTTTTGTTATCATCTGTGTATGTACCACTTGCCCCTTGAATGGTTATTTCTTTTGCACGAGTTAAGATATTAGCCATGGATTGCAAATATCCTTCTATGTATCTTAATTTTTCTTTGGAATTTTTGATGTTTTTAACATAGGTATTAAGTTTAAATATATCACTATCTAATCTTATTGCATGAGTAATCCCTGTTGGATCATCTCGCAGGTTTGTAATTCTTTTTCCACCTTGATATAAACTTCCTAGAAGTTTTGTGATTTTGACTTCTTTCTCTGCTGAAGATGATTTTAAGTTATCATATGTTAAAGGATGACTTACCCTATTTATCATAATTATACCTCCTTATACTCCCATTTTATTTATAATTGTGTCTATTAATTCAGCTGAAATGGTGATGAATTTACTTGCAGCAATAAATGATTGTTGAAATTCTATCATATTTGCTAGTTCTTCATCTTTATTTACACCAGATATTGATAATCTTAAGTCAGTTAAACTTTTAAGTATTTGTTCTTGACTGTTTTTTGTGACTTCTGCTATTTGTCCTTTGATTGCAATATTAGAAGCTGTATTTGCGAAGTAATCATTTAGTGTTGCGTGTTTTCCAATCATGATTTGTGAGTTTATAAGAGATGCCATACGTAATGCTGCCTCATTATCTCCAATGGGAATATTATTTGTTGGAGTTCGTATGATTGATGCAATCTTTGATGGATTTCTGCAATTTCTTTAGACACTTTAAGCCATGCTGCTGGATTTTTTAAAGGAGATATTGAATAGCTGGCTGTATTCATTAATTGGTTGGTGGCATTAGTGTTTGAGTAGTTATAAGCACCCCCAGCTCCCGATGCATTTAGCATACCCGTGTAAGTTGTTAAAAATAGACCAGAATCCTCAATGTATCTAATCCTGAATATAGCATTGTCTTTTTCGTCTTCTCTGATAGCCTTAATTTCAAATTTTCCTTCTGCGGTTAGTCTTGCAGTAACTTGTGCATTAGAATTATTGATTTTATTTATTATGTCTTGAACGGTATCTGTTGTAAAATAAGGTATTTCTATAAAATCATTTTTATTTGTTTCTTGAAATCTGAGTGTTCCTGCAAAGCCTAGTTTTTCTTCTGGCATAAGGCTATGTGTACTGCTGATTTTAAATAAGCAAACAGAATCAAATTCACCATTCCCATTACTGTCATGTCGTCCAAGATCATCAGTTAGCTTATATTCTTGTTCGAAGAAGATTCGTCCATTTTTTTTGTCAAGACCATGTCCCGCTGCATGAATTTCATTGATAAGCTCTGCTATATTAATTGCTATATTATCCATTTCATTAATCTCATTCTTAATTTCGTTGTCTCTTATATTAATAAGAGCACCTAATTTCCCCGTATTAATATTAGCCACTTCCCCATTTTGCCATAGAACGTTCCATTTAGTCCTTGTAGGTCCATTGACTGCTTTTAATGTGAATTTATTTGCAATTGTGCCTTGAATGAGATGCTTTCCTTCTGAATGAATTAAAAATTCATTTGGATCTTTTTTGTTTTCAATGGAGATATTAATTAAATTGCTTAATTTGTCAATTATTAAGTCTCTCTCATCCATTAAATCATTTGGCTGATCTTTCATGGCAAGTGCTTTTACAATTTGCCTATTAAGATCACTTATGTTCTTAAGGTAATTATTTATCTCTTCGGTAACAATTTTCACTTCATCGTTTGCCATTATGTATATTCTTTCAAGAGAATGAAATCTGTTTTTTACTGTTTCTACAAAAGACTTCCCACGTTCTAAGATAATGTTTCGTTCAGCTAATCCTTGGGGTTGTCTTGACAAGTCTTGCCAGCTATCCCAAAAATCATTCAATCTTTTTCTCATTGACTGTTCTTCTGGTTCGTTATATATATTTTCGAGTAGAGAAATAAATTTATCTTTTGAAGTCCAATATCCAAGACGATGTGACTCTTCAGCTATTTTTATATCAAGCAATTCATCTCTTACTCGTTCTATACTTTGTACCATCACTCCTTGGCCTAATTGGCCAGATTTGTTTGCTCTATTTAGTTGAGTAACATAAATTGGCATTTCGGTTTTCATTATGACTCTTTGTCTTGAATATCCAGGTTTTGCTGCGTTGGTTAAATTATGTCCAATTGTGTTCATAGCATCTTTGTGTGCCAATAAACCTTTTTTTCCAATTTCTATTCCTGAGAATGTTGAATCCATTTTAAACTCCTTAAAACTCCTTAATTTAACTTGATTTAATTAAAATTTTTTGTTTATTAAAACGGATGCTTCATGTAAATTTCCGTGTTTTGGTCCATAAGGGTTTTTATAAGTGATATTATCTACATTTTCTTGAGCATCTTTAAATATTAGAGCTAAAATATCAAGAGATGTTTCCGCGTAGCTTGATATTAGATAATTTAAGCTTTGAATGTTTAGTACTCCTATTTTTAATCGATGAAAATAATTGTATATTGCTTTTTTGTGCTTTGAACATAGTTTTTCTATGGCCATATAAGTTGATTCAAATTTTTCATTATTTGTAAATTCTTGCCATATTGCATCACGTTGTTGTTCTATGTCTTTAAATTTATTCAGGTAAATGTTTGTTTCATCTATTACTTCCTTAAACATCTTTTCATTCTTATCGTCAAGATATTTTTTCATATTTAGATACATGTCATATACCTTTTCTACCAAGATAACTTCTTCTTCTAAAGTATTTTTGAGTCTAGTTTCTAATTTTGTCTTCATCTTTATAGGGTAAATTATAAGTGAAATTTGTAATATTTACAAATTTAGGTTGTTTGCTTTATTTATTGTATTTTTGAGTTTTTCTTTTAATATTAACTTTTGTTATTGTCATTTATGCTATGTTATAATTTTTGTAATCTATGAACAAGTTTTTTCAAAGTGAAGATGATATTGTTGCACTTGCTACACCTTTTTTAAGTAGTGCTTTGTGTGTGATTCGTAGTAGTGGGATTTTGTCAATTGAGAAATTTTCTCAAATATTCTCAAATCCTAAAAAACTTCTTGAAGCCCCTGGGCATACTATCCATTATGGGTACCTAATAGATAAGGAAACTTGTGAAAGGTTGGATGAGGTTGTTGTTTGTCTTTATAGAGCCCCAAAAAGTTTTACAGGTCAAAATTCGATAGAAGTTATGGCGCATGGTTCCCTTGTTGGTATAAAACGAATTATAGATTCCTTTTTGAAAGTAGGGTTTAGAATGGCTGAACCTGGTGAGTTTACTTTACGCTCTTTCTTATCAGGGAAGCTTGATTTGACTAAGGCAGAAGCAGTAAATGAGTTAATTTCCGCTAAAACTAATAAAACCCATGCGCTTGCTGTTAATAAGCTTTCAGGTTCTTTGTTTGCAAAAATAGATTTGATTAAGAGGGATATTTTAAATTTCCTTTCGGCACTTAGTGTTTGTCTTGATTATGAAACCGATGATCATGAGGTTGATATTCCTTTTGAAGTTATTTCGAAAAGTAGAGATGAACTTAAAAGTTTAATTAATTCTTATGAGACTTCAAGAAAATTGGATCATGGAATTACATTGGTTTTAGCTGGCTCTGTGAATGTAGGCAAATCTTCTCTTTTTAATTTGTTACTCAAGGAAGATAGAGCTATAGTGTCTTCTTGTGCTGGAACTACTAGAGATTATATTCAGGCAAGTTTTGAACTTGATGGTATTTTATTTAACGTATTTGATACAGCAGGCCTTAGAGAGACTAGTGATTTTGTTGAACAGATGGGCATAGTTAGGAGTAATTCCTTAATTAAGGAGGCATCTTTAGTTCTTTATGTTATTGACTTAAGTTCAGACTTAACAAATGATGATTTAGAATTTATTAACTCTTATATGGAGCATTCTAAAGTGCTTTTTGTTTTAAATAAGATTGACTTAGAACAAAATAGTCAAACGGTTGAATTTTTTAATTCAAGTAATATAGGCGCAGCAAATTTAGTAAAGGTCAGTACCAAGACTTTATTTGGCATAGACATTCTTTATGATAAGATAAAATCATTGACGTGTTTTGATGATATTGATTTTAATGTTTGTGATGTCATAATCTCATCAAGTCGTCAGGCAGAGCTTTTAAAGAAAGCTTACATTTTAATTATAGAGTTGTTAAATAAGATAGAACAAAATATAAGTTATGATATGTTGGCATTTGATGTCTATGATGTAATTAATCTTTTAGGTGAAATAACAGGTGAAATTACTAGTGAAGATGTACTGAATAATATGTTTAAGAATTTTTGTTTAGGAAAATAGATATGGATTTTGATGCTATTGTGATTGGAGGTGGGCATGCTGGTATTGAGGCATCTCTGGCTCTTGCAAGATTAAATTTTAGGACTTGCTTGATTACTCAGAATTTAGATACCATTGGCAAACTTTCTTGTAATCCGGCTATTGGCGGGCTTGCTAAGGGAAATATGGTACGTGAGATTGATGCTCTTGGGGGTGAGATGGGATGTCTTATTGACTTTAGTATGATTCAATTTAGAATTTTAAATAAGAGTCGGGGGCCGGCTGTTCAGGCCCCACGTGCTCAGGCAGATAAGTTGGTATATCAAACAAAGGCAAAAGAGACATTGGAAAGACAAGATAATCTTGATCTTTTTCAAGATACTGTAAGTGATTTTTTGCTTAACTCTATGAAAAATAAAATTGAAGGGGTTATTACAGAAAGGGGCAATAAGTTTACAGCACGTGTCGTGGTGCTTACAACAGGAACTTTTCTTAGAGGTAAAATATTTATTGGCGAGTATAGAGCTTGTATGGGAAGAATTTCTGAGCCTGCTGCTTATGGTCTTGAGAAGATTTTACTTGAGCTTGGATTTGAGATGGGCAGACTTAAGACAGGGACTCCTGCTAGGGTTCACAGAAAGAGTGTGGATTTTTCAAAAATGGAGATTCAATTTGGAGATTCTGATATTATTCCTTTTTCCTTTTCAAATACTAAGATAAATAAAGTGCAACTTTCTTGTTACATAACTTATACTAATAAAAAAACCCATGAAATAATTAGTGACAATATGCATCTCTCCCCACTTTATTCTGGTGAAATTATTGGCAGTGGGCCAAGGTATTGTCCTTCCATTGAAGATAAAATAGTAAAATTTAAGGATAAAGATAAACATCAGATATTTATTGAGCCTGAAGGACTTCAGACTGAGGAGATGTATCTTAATGGTTTAAGTTCATCTTTACCTGAGGATATTCAAAAAAAATTGATTAATACTGTAAGTGGACTTGAAAATGCAGTTATTACCAGACCTGGGTATGCTGTTGAATATGATTATATCAATCCTATTGAACTATATGCAAATCTTGAGACTAAGAGAGTCGAAGGTCTTTTTATTGCAGGACAAACTAATGGATCATCAGGGTATGAGGAAGCCGCAGCTCAAGGATTGATGGCTGGAATTAATGCGGCACTTAAGTTACAAGGAAAAGAACCTATGATACTTCCAAGGACGAGTTCTTATATTGGAGTGCTTATTGATGACCTTGTAACTAAAGGGACTAAAGAGCCTTATAGAATGTTTACATCAAGGGCTGAGCATAGACTTAATTTGCGGCATGATACTAGTGATAAGAGATTAATTAAGTGGGGATATGAAGTTGGTCTAGTTAGTGATGAGAAATATTCTAAGTATTTTTTCAAGGAGAGGCAGGTAGAAGAAATTAAGGAGCTTTTGCGGCAACGGCGTCTTAAGGAAAAGGAAGCTAGCACTTTACAATTGAAGCGACATGTTAATAAGGATTTTTATCATATTGTAAAGGATCCGTATGTTAGTTTAAGTGATTTGTAAATATAATCCTAAGCTAAATGCTTCAAAAGTAATTCTTGAACAGGTTGAGTTGGATATTAAATATGAAGGTTACATTCATAGACAAACAGATTTAATTAGAAAAATGAATAATCTTGAACTTATTAAATTACCCATTAATTTCAATTATGAAATTGATGGTCTTTCAAGAGAAGCTAGAGAAAAGTTTGTCAAAATTCAACCAGCTAATCTTGCTCAGGCAAGTAGAATTTCTGGTGTTAGAAATACTGATATTCAAGTTTTACTTATATATTTTTCAAGTCCTAAAAATAAAGTAGTGCTTAATTTAGCTTTATGATGAGTGATTTTGAACTTTCTTTGAAAAGTTTAGGAATATCTTTTACTTCAGAAAATATTGATAAATTAAAGTTTTATGCGGAGAGAATTTTGTTATTTGGTTCCAGGTTTAATTTAGTTTCAAACAATGATAGAAATTTTGAAGCAGTATTTTTACATATTTTAGATTCTGTTGCTGGACTTCCCATTATTAAAGACAATAATCCATATCAAGTGCTCGATGTGGGCAGTGGAGCTGGATTTCCGGGGATTGTTTTGGCTCTTTTTGATAATTTTAGGAAATATATTCTTCTTGAACGTAGTAATAAAAAGGCGACTTTTTTAAGAATGATTAGTTTGGAACTTGGTTTGAATAATATAGAAATTTTAGAACATGATGTTACGAAAGAGCAAAATGAATATGAATTTATTACGATTAGGGCTTTTAGAGATATAAGAGAATATGCAAGCATTTTGAGACTGATCTTAAGAGATGGAGGTTTAATTATGGCCTATAAAGGAAAATTTAATAATATTAAGTTTGAAATTAATCATATTGAAAGCTTGTTTGGCAAAATAGAAGTAAGGACATCACCAATAAGTAATGATAAGGAAAGGAATTTTCTCTTGCTTTATAAATAATGGTTGTATAGTGATTTTATTTTTGAGTTTTATTGTTTTATATTGTATTTCTGATGAAAGAATTTAGCATAATAAAGTATATAGGGGTGGTATGAAAAGTAGTTTTCAAATAGATTCTGAAGTAGAAAATGCTTTAAGTTTAATCAATAAGTTTAGAAGAGAGGTTTCAAGTAGGATTTTGGGTCAAAAAGAGATGATTGATGCTATTTTGATGGGCATTTTAACTGAAGGACATGTCTTACTTGAAGGTGTTCCAGGACTTGCTAAAACATTGACAATCCAGACAGTTTCAGATGTTCTTGATTTGGATTTAAAAGGGTGCAGTTTACTCCAGACCTTTTGCCTTCTGATCTACAGGTAATATGGTATATAAGAGTACAACGGGAACTTTTAAGGTTAGAAAGGGGCCTGTATTTTCAAATATTGTTTTAGCAGATGAAATTAATAGGGCGCCTGCAAAGGTTCAATCAGCACTTCTTGAGGCAATGAGTGAGCGTCAAGTAACTCTTGGTGATGAGACGCATAAGTTACCCGAGCCATTCTTTGTTCTTGCAACACAAAATCCAATTGAGCAAGAAGGGACTTATAATTTACCAGAAGCCCAACTTGATAGATTTTTGTTGAAAGTTGATGTTAAATATCCTTCTATTCAAGATGAAATTAAACTCCTTAAAATATTTTCCATTGATGGTGGACTTGAGAATATTAAAGTTGCAAAGGTAATGAATTCTTATTCTTTAGCAGATCTTAAACGTATAGTCGGTAAGGTTAAGGTTGATGATAAAATAATGCTTTATATTGTAACTTTAATAGCCGCTTCCCGCGAGAGTGATAAAAAAACTTATCCCTTTACCAAATATATTGAATTTGGAGCATCTCCCAGAGCATCACTTAGTTTACTCAAATGTGCACGTGTTAATGCGCTTTATGAGGGACGCTTATTTGTTCTTCCTGAAGACGTGAAGGCGGTAGCTTATAATGTATTAAGGCATAGAATTACTCCATCTTATGAAGCAGAGGTTGAAGAGATGAATACTGATGATATTATTAAGATACTTCTTTCAGCTGTTGCTCTTCCTTAAGGGGTTTGAATTAATATGCAACGTATTAGTGAAGCAAACGTTAGTACTAAGACTAAAATCAAAGCTTTAAAATTTTTTTCCCGAAAAATGCTTTTAGAGCTTAATTTTGGTGGATATCGTTCTATTTTTAAAGGCCTTGGTCTTGAATTTCATGAATTTAGATCCTATGAAGAGACAGATGATGCTAGGCTTATTGATTGGAATGTTAGTTCAAAGACAGATACTATTTTTTCAAAAGTGTTTAGGGAAGATAAAGGAATGAATCTTCATTTACTTGTTGATAATTCTTTATCAATGAGTCTTGGAAGTGTGATTAGTAAAAAAGAAATACAAGATTTTTTAGTTTCTATCTTCGCTCATATGGCATTCTTTAATAATGATAAGATAGGTATAACTTTTTTTTCAAGTGATACGGATAAATTTATTTCATCTAGAAAAGGTCATTCACATTTAGGACGCATTTTGAATGAAACTGTCAATAGACAGCTTAAGAGAGGTAGTAATTTAACTTATGTATTTAGAAATACCGCTGAATATTATAAGAAAAGGTCTTTAATTATCATTATTTCGGATTTTAAGGCCAATGATTATTTTAAATCTTTGACTGTTCTTAGCAAGCGTCATAATATTATTGCAATAAGGCTTACAGACTTTTTTGATGAAAGTCTTCCTCAATATGGAGTTTTAACTTATGAGGATATTGAAACCCGTGAAGATTTTTTGATTTCAGGATTTAGTAAAATGATATCAAATAGTTATAAAAATTATTGGACATTAGACAAGATAAAATGGAGAAAAGAGTGCATAAAAAGGGGTATTAATTTTGTAGAAATCAGTACAAAAGATGATGTCTTCAGAAAACTAAAGGCCCTTTTAAAAAAGGAGAATATTTTTTGAGCAATATAATTATCTTTATTGCATTTTTTTTGTCTTTCAACTTATTTTCTTATGAAATAAGAAATGAAATATTTATTCCAACTCGTTATTATGTAGGGGATACTGTTGAACTTAAGCTTTTATTAATTCTTGACAAGAATGAAAAATTTATTCCTGTTAAATTTGAAGAGATTAAGAATGAATTTATTGAGGTTAATTCACTTACTTATAGGCCTGAGAGTGGGGAGATAATAATATATTTTGTTTCATTTTATGTCGGGAGTAATTCTCTTCCACGCATTTATGTTGGGGATATCATTAGGAATGACAAGCCTTTTAAACTAATGCTTAGTAACATAAAAATCAATACTAGTAAGCTAATAGCAGATGATGATTCTCTTAAGATTCAGGATATAGAAGGAGTGCTTTTTCTTCCAGGAACAAGTACGTACCTTTTTATTTTTATTTTGGCTTTTGCATTAATTCCTTATTTTTTTATTAAATTTTTGAAGATTATAAAACAGTTATTATTATTTGTAATAATGAAACATAATTTGAGAAAACCTTATAAGGTTTTTCGCAAACAAATTATTATTTTATCTGGTTATATTAAAAATGATGAGGAGCCAATTATCTTTTATAATTTATTAAATTCATCTTTAAGGGTTTACTTATCTAAAAAAACAGGTTTTGATTTTAATGCAATTACTACGACAGAAATTTCTGAAATTTTGCAAAATCTTAAGGTTCCTTATGAGATTCGTTCAACTCTTGTTAATATGCTTAGACTCTCTGATTTTAGCAAATTTAGTGGAATTAATTTACCAGGTGGGAATTTATCGGTTATTTTAGATGATTTAAAGAAAGCTGTTTTTAATTTTGAAGAATTTAATAGGGGTGTTAATGTTAATATTTAATGAACCTTTATATTTGTTTTTACTTATACTTCTACCATTAATAATTTACTTTAATCATTTTTGTAAACGCAGAGGGGGGAAAGTTAAATTTCCAATATCACTTTATGGGAACTTTGGCTCTATAAAATTAAGAGATTATGGTTTGAATTTATTATATTTTATAACTTATGTTTTCTTTTATTTAGCAATAACAGTTATGATCTAACTTTAGCAGGTCCTTCTATTTCTAAAAAAAAAATGACCTATATTAGTGATGGAGCAGATAT
The DNA here is from genome assembly GCF_055693965.1 of Borrelia tillae. Classification (NCBI taxonomy): domain Bacteria; kingdom Pseudomonadati; phylum Spirochaetota; class Spirochaetia; order Spirochaetales; family Borreliaceae; genus Borrelia; species Borrelia tillae. The sequence goes on along the minus strand of NZ_CM146346.1, from coordinate 171,129 downwards.
TGTTATTGTGTTAGATATATCTCCTAGTATGGGTGCTATTGAGTTTTCGTCTAAAAATAGACTTGAATTTGCTAAGGAATTGATTAAATATTTTGCTTATCAGAGGGAGAATGATAATATTGGTTTGGTAGCTTTTGCAAAGGAAGCTTCTTTAATAGTTCCGCTTACAATAGATAGGGATTTTTTTTCTCAAAAATTAGACGATATTTATGTTATGGACCTTGGAAATGGTTCTGCTTTGGGACTTGGGATTTCTATTGCGCTTTCTCATTTAAGGCATTCTGAGGCCCCAAAAAGGTCAGTGATTGTTTTAACAGATGGTGTAGTTAATTCAGATGAAGTTTATAAAGATCAAGTCATAAATCTTGCGCAGGGTTTAAATGTTAAAATCTATTCTGTTGGAATTGGTAGTAATGAGGAACTTAGTGTTGGATTTAAATTGAGATCAGGTAAGTTTTATCAGGGTACGCTAAGAGAAGTCTATGATCCTAGTATGCTTTTTGAGATTTCAAGTAAAACAGGTGGACTTTTTTATTCTGTAGGTGATGATTTTTCATTTAAACTAGCAATTCAGGATTTTTCAAAAAGGGAAAATGTAGAGAGAAAAGTTAAAATTGTGGTTGATAATGATGATGTTTACAATGAATTTTTATTAGCAATATTTTGTTTATTAATTCTTTATTTTCTTTTTTCTAAGATTTTTTTAAAAGAGGTATTATGAGTATAGGCAATTATTATGCTTTGTACTTGGTTATAGTTTTATTTATAGTGCTTTTTATATATGTCTGTAATTTTAGACAGACCCTTCCATTTTTTAAGACTTTAAGTCATATGTATGGAAATAATGCCTACATTAAAAATTATTATATAAAGAAAATTCTTATGATATTCTTTTTTGTGTCAAGTTTGGGGTTTTTAATTATAGCTATCTTGGATATTTCTTGGGGGCAGAAAGCTACTGAGGATGAGAGATTTAATGTGAGAATATCTTTTGTTTTTGATATTTCTCGTAGTATGTTGACCTTTGATGAGGGAAAATCAGTTAATAGACTTGAGAGTGCTAAGAGCCTTATTAGCTTAATTTTGAATAATTTTGAAAATGCTGAGTATTCGCTTACTATTTTTAAAGGTAAGCCATTATTATTATTGCCATTTTCTAAAGATAAAGCTAACTTGCAAAAGTTGTTAAATTATATTGAACCCAGGTTAATAAGTTCTCCCGGTAGTTTTTTAGGCGAAGGAGTTTTTAGTGCCTTACAAGGAATACGAGATAATTCTTATTATAATTTTTTGATAATTTTAACAGATGGGGATGAATGGGGTGAGAGTAATTATTATACTTTTCCTAAGTTGATTGATTCATTTAATATTACAACTTTTATAATTGGGATTGGTAGTAATAATCCAACTCCTTTGATTTATAATAATTTAAGTGTGAAAGATAAGGATGGCAATGTGATAAAGTCCGTTCTTGATGAGGATAATTTACATCTTCTAACGTCTTTTCTTAAGGGTTCTTACTATAATTTATATTTGAAAGGTACTAACTATGTTGTGAATGAGATAAGGAATGATATAATTAAAAAAAGTTTAAGTGACGTCTTGCTTATTGGGATTCTAAGGTATAAGCTTTTTTTAGCTATTTCTTTTTTATTCATAGTGTTATATGTATTTATTAAGGTCATTAAATGGGACGAAACTTTTTAATTTATTGGGTAATGTTTTTTATATTTGTATTTTTTTTATCTTGTTCTAATATTAAGACTATGTCTTTTATGGCTATTGGTAATTATGATTATATTAGGGGTGATTATCAAGGTGCCATTTCCACTTATTATAATCTTGTAGACGATAATCAAAGTGCCCCATGGGCTTATTATAATCTTGGGATTGTATATTATTCTTTAGGAGAATATGAGAGCTCCCTTAGGATGTTTTCGTATGCAAAGAGGAGTAATGATTTTTTTTTAAACTTTAATATACACTATAACGAAGGGATCATATACTATAATCAAGGACTTTATCGGAAAGCAGAAGTGGCGTTTAAGGAAGCTTTAAGGATTAACCCTTCAAGTTATAATGCTAAATATAATCTTGAACTTGCAATAATTAAAAAAAGAACTATTCCAAATGCTTTGGATGATTTAAGTGTTAATAGAAATCAAAATTTTGTTGATAACAATGAAAATTTTTTAAGATATATTGAGGATCTTGAGAGGGTTTTATGGGTAATAAGCGCAGACGAGCAAGTTTTATCTTCAAAAGAAGATTGGTAATATTTTTGTTTTTATTTTTTATAAATTTTCACGTTTACTCTTTTTCTGGTACTGATTATTTGTTATCGACTAAGGTAATTAGAGGAGATAAAGTTGTACATATTATTAAATTAAATCTACCTCAAGATATTCAAGATATTGATGAAAACTTATTAAAGTTTGAAATAAGTAAAGAGGTAAGTAAGAACACTGAAATTGTCTCAATATCTAAGATAATATCTAAAGTGTCTGAGGGAGATAATGTTATTGTAGAAATAAAGATAACGTATAATTTTGATTATTTGGGTTTTACCAAGATCCCTGCATTAAGGGTACTTTACCTTGACAAATCTTATTTAAGCTCAGAGTTTGAAGTTGTCATTTTGAAAGAAGATGAGTTTAAGTCTTTTGGTTTGCCCATTAAATTGTATTGGGATTTTGATAAAGAAGAAATTTATGAGTATCAAAGTATTGGATTTGTTTTGCGTTCTAATTGGCTTGTAAATAATAATTTAAATTCTATTGCCAGTTCTTTTAATGCTGTTAAAGATGCAATGATAGATAGAACACCTATATTTGAAAATATTAGGTATAGAACTTTTAGTGGCAAAGAAATCTTAGATGTGCCTCTTTATAATTTTATCTTAACTCCTCTTAGGAGTTCAAAGGGCATTGTTATTCCTAGTGTTGCTTTTAATATAGGCGAAAATATTATTCGTAGTAGTCCTGAAATTGCTTTAAAAGTGAAACCAATACCTGACGAGGTTAAATCTTTAGCTATTGGAACTTTTAAGATTGGTTATGAAGTTCCCAACTCAACTTTAATTGATCAGGATACTTTTACTGTTTTAATAAAAATTACAGGACAAGGAAATCTTCCGCATATTCGTTTTCCAGAAATTGAAACTTATAATTCTAAAGTTATTTATAAGAAAAAAAATTATAACTTTGAACCTTCAAAAGATGGATATAAAGGCAGTATATCCAAAATATACACTATTAAGCCAGGTAGTAAGGGTAATTTATTTTTAAATGTTGATGATTTTATTTATTTAGATCCTGATTCTGGCAAAATTCATAAACTTAGTGGTAAGCGATTAAAATATGAGTATAATGGGGAATTTAAGAATAGTAGTGATTCTCGTAAAGAGTTATTCTCAGATTTTAGTTTACTTTCATATCATGATATTTTGAGTCATAAACATAAGACTTTTTTGTTTTTTGTACCCGTTTATTATTTAATTTTGATACCAGGAATTTTGTTCTCTTTAGCTATTTTTATTAAACATAAAAAATTTTTTATTGCATCAAGTTGTGGGGCGGTTATCTTAATATTAACTTTTGCTATTAGTCTTAATGCTATAAATGATGGCTCTTTGTCAGAAAATAACATAAATGATTTGATTGGAGACTATAATGCAAATAATTATGAGACTGCTCTTAATAAAATTGATAATATCCTTAAAAAAAATCCGAGTTATTCAGGATTGTGGTTAAATCGATTCTCTTATTTTGACTAAAATGAATAAATATTTTGATGCAATCTATTCGGCGTATAAAGCGTTTTTTACGTCCCCAAGTAATTATACTTTTCATAAGGTGATCGATTTTATTGAATATCAAAATGGAATTAATGAAAATATTCGAAATAATAGTTTCGTTCTGTCTAATATTTTTTTTATTGTTAGTTTGATTTTAATAAATATTTTAGTAGTGGTTATGTCTTATCAATGTTATGCAAAGAATTTAAAGAGGATTATTTTATTCTTACTACTATCTGTAACATGTTTTACGTTGTTGCAAACGTATTACTTTTATGTTGATCAGCAATCTGAGATTGGAATTATTAGAGGCGATTTAGTTTCTCTTTATAAAGTTCCTGATAGTTTTTCAAGAAGTTGGCGATTTTTAAATGGTAATATAAGTGTTTATATACTTAATAGAAAAGATGACTTTGTACTGATTCAGACAAGCCATGGACTTCAGGGATGGATTCATAAAAATTTTATTGCATCCGTTAAAGATAATTTGATATAAAATAGAATTAATCTCTTAATTAATTTAAATAATATTTATTGAAACTATTTTTCTCTGTATATGATCCTTCCCTTTGTAAGATCATAAGGTGAAAGTTCAACTTTTACTTTATCACCAGGAACTATTTTTATGAAATGTTTCCGCATCTTGCCAGACAGATGTGCTAAAATCAAATGTCCATTTTTAAGCTCTACCCTAAACATTGTGTTCGGCAGAGATTCTTTAACAATACCTTCAGTCTCAATAGCTTCTTCTTTAGTATTCAAGATACCTCCTTGTTATTTGTATAACAAAATACATTTTACACAATTAGGAGTATCATTGCAATTATTTTTTATTAAAAATTAATGTAATAGTTTACATTATATAGGATTGTTTATATAATTACACGGAGTTTTTTAAAAATTGTAATTTATTATAGGGAGGTAATATCGTGCAGAAAAGTAATTTTGAGCATGAATTTATTGAAAAGATGCGAAATTTTCTTTTAGAATCAAAAAAAGAGATATTGAATTCTATAGATTTGTTGAAGATAGTAAGCGGGAAATCATTAATAATGATATGCATTTAAAGGATATAATTGATATTGCGTTTGACAATATGGATGGTAATAATCTTGAAGCTTTAAGTTCAGTTGAGAAAAAAAGCTACATTTAATCAATCAAGCACTTTATCGAATTTCTCAAAATACTTATGGTAATTGTTTGGCTTGTGATAAAATTATTGCAAGAGAAAGACTAGAGGCTATTCCTTATGCATTTTTATGTATAAATTGCCAAACTAAAAAGGAGAAAAAGAGCAGAAGATCAAGCTAGTATTTAATTGTTTAGAATTGTAATTTCTACTCGTCGATTTTTTGATGCTAAAGGAGATGAGCTTGTATACTTAGGTTTTTTAGCACCCCAGCCTTTAAAAAATATTTGATTTTTGTTCTTTACTTTCATTTTTAATAAGTAGTTTCCAATTGCATGAGCTCTTTTTTCAGATAGGTTTTGCATTTCTTGTTCTGTTCCAAATTTGGCCGTGTGCCCTTCTATTAGGATATTATTATCTTTAAACTTTTCTAATAAATTGGCTATGTGTTTTAGTTGATTATATGCATCTTTGGTGATTTGAAAAGAATCAGGATAGAAGTCAATAATTAAGCTTAGTTTAATGCCATTTTCGTCTTTTTCTATGTTAATAGAATCTAATTGTTTTTTCCTAATATATTCTTTCACTTGATTCTCTATTGTATTGTCATTTGGTAATTCAATAGAGATGATTTTTCCATATGAGTTTCCAATCATTTTGATATTATCATTTCCATTTTTCATTTGAAATTCATATGTGTCGCTATATTTATGTGTGTTGCCTAATTCTGAATCAAAATAGATCGTTTGATGAACTTTTTGAGAGAATAATATATTTTTCACATTATATTTAGACTCATAATTTGAAAGGATTATGTCGTAGAATTTGCCATCTACTTTTTCTTTGCCTTTATAAACATAATATACATCAAATTTTATGATAAAATCCTTTATTTCTTTTGAGATTTCAGATGCTTGAATATACTCCTCCGCTGGATATGTCCAAGTATCATTTACTGCTATGGGTTTTTTGGGAAATCTTGGAATACCCCTAACAGAAGGTCTTTTTTGTGTATTTTTGATTCTATATTCACCTTGTTCATTTATGCTGAAATTTCCTTCAAATTCTTCTTTCAGTAAATAAATATCACTCTCATTGTCTCTTGTTAATACCCTAAAGTGAGATTTGATATCCGTAAAACCATTCTTCACACTTCCCACTTCACTTGAAACTTGGATATTGGTTTTGGTTTTTGAATTAAATATTCCATTTAGATAGATTTTTTGATTGTCAGTTGTATCTATTCTGAATTTGGTCCCCTTAATGTACTTGAACTCTAATATTTCAGACGAAAACACAAGGGAATTTGTCAATAAAAGTAATAGTGAAAGTAATAATTCAATTTGAATATTCATTATAAAAGGAATTATATCATAAATCATAATTGATATTTTTTTGGGGGAAGTTTTGAGAAAGATTTCATTAAATCTTTTGAATAATGCTTTGTGAGTTTTGTATTTTAGTTATAATGATTGTATACGGACAGTTGTTTTAAGATGTTAATTAAACAATTGATTATTTTGAGGTATAAAAAATGGAAAGAAAAAGTGGAATTTTGCTAAGTATTAGTTCTTTGTCATCTAAGTATGGTATTGGTGATTTGGGGAAGGGGGCATATAAATTTATAGATTTTCTTGCCGCTTCTTCACAAAGTTATTGGCAAATATTGTCTTATTTGCTTCCTGACTTTGTAGGAGTTCCTTATGCAAGTTTTTTTGCCTTTGCTGGCAATATCAATTATATTGATTTAGAGGCTATTGATAGATTTATTGACATAGACTTAAGTACCCTTGAATGTTTGGAAGAGAGATATGTTAACTATGACAAAGTAAAAGCTAAGGAAGCTGTCTTGAAAAGTGCTGCTTTAAATTTTTTGAAGAGAGCAACGCTTGATGAGATGTATGCATTTGAAAAGTTTAAAAAATCGGCTTCTTATTGGCTTTTGGATTTTGCTAGTTTTGTTGCTTTAAAAGAATACTATTCTAAATTTCAATCTCAACAGACTTTTAATGTTTTATTTATTAGAGAAATTTTAAAAAGAGATGTTAAAACTTTAGCTAAGCTTAGGGAAATTCTTGAGATTGAAATCAATATTCAGCAAGTTTTACAATATTTCTTTTTTTCTCAATTAAAAGACTTAAAAAAATATGCCAATAATGCTGGAATTAAGATAGTGGGGGATGTTCCTATTTTTGTACCTTATGATTCTTCTGATGTTTGGGCACATCAAAAATATTTTAAGTTAAAGTTTGATGCAAGTAAAGATAAAATAACTGGTATGCCCTCAGGGTGTTTATTTGAAAAAAAATATCTTTGGGGAAATGCAGCTTATAATTGGAAGGCTTTAAGGAAAGATAATTATGTATGGTGGATTAATCGTATTAATTTTTTACATAAATATGTAGATATTATTAGAATTGATCATTTGAGAGGATTTACATCAATTTGGGAGGTTGATGCAGAGGGAGCTTCGGTAGTGGGTGGACGATGGGTAAAATGTCCCGGAAAAGATTTTTTTAGGCATGTTTTAAGCGAAATAGATGATTTAGAAATTTGGGTTGAAGATCTCGTAAAAGAGCATGGGGATACATTTAGATTAAGAGACTATTTTAACTTTCCTGGAACTAAAGTTATGCAACTTGCATTTGATTTTGATTCTAAAAATATATACCTTCCTCATAATTACGTAAGAAATTGTGTTGTCTATACAGGCACTAATGATAGTACTACTAGTCGTGGATTTATTAATTCTCTTGATAATGAACATAAAAAATATATTTTTAATTATCTTAATACTAATGAGGATTCTGTTGTTTGGGATATGATAAGGGGCGCAATGTCTAGCGTTGCAGATGGTGTAATAATTTTAATGCAGGATTATCTTGATCTGGTTACTGATTTTAGGATGAATATGTCTGATGTGATGTGTAATGACTTTAGGATATTAAGTAGCGATTTGAGTGGTGATTTAAGTAGAAAGATAAGTGATATTACTAAACTTTATGGAAGGACTTAGTAGTAACTTGTCAATATTTTGATAAAATAGTATTTGGTTTTTAATATTTAATATTATTTTAAAGTTTATTTTCAAAAAGGCTGGATTTTATTTATATGAGACTTAATACGCTTATAATGTTTTTGTATTTAGTGTGCTTGTTATTTTTTTATTTTTTTTTATGTTTCCATTTATATTCATTAGATGAGACAAAGTATTTTAAGAAAAGTGATATATTTTTCATACATAAAGGTTTTCTATATAAAAAACATGATAGCAAGGTATTTAAGGTTGATCTTAAGGATTTAGAGACTAGATGGATATATCCATTTAAGAAGCCCGTATCTAAGAGAATAACATCTGTTTATGAAGATTTTTATTCATCCAATTCTCTTTTAACAACTAATGATGTAGTTTATATTTCTCATGATTATTTTAAAAGCTTTAGAAAATTAGTTACTAATGAAAAATTTAATAAAAATTCTTATATTACATCAAGTGCATTATCTCGAGGAGAGCATAAGTCTATTGTTATTGGGACTTCTAATAGTGGCATTTATTTAAGTATTAATGACAATTTAGATTTTAAAAGTTTAAATTCTTTAATTTCTAGAACGTATCTTGGTGCTGGTTATTATGATGTAATCAGTGCAATAGAATTTTCTAAAAATAATGCAAATGAATTGTATTGCTCTTATGGAATTTATGGAAACATTATTTTAATTAATACAGGTTTAGGGGTGATTAAGGAATTAGAGTTTCCTTTTAAGAAGCAGATAGTACGCATTATTGATTTATCAAATAATAGAGAAGAAAAACTTTTGATTAGAACTTATGACAATCATTTTTATTCCTATGTTAATGGCAACTGGGCTTTTGATGGTCAGTTTTCTGTTTATGGAAAAGATTCTATAGCAAAGTCAAAGAGGATGAAAATTGCGTCTAGCAAGGGCTCAATTTATTTGACAGCTTATACTCTTAGAAATAAAGCAATGATTGATGAGAGATTCGAGTTTATAAAAAAATTGGGAATGAATGCTGTTATTATTGATTTTAAGGATGATAGTGGCATTTTAACATATGCAAGCAAATTGGATTTGCCTAACAGAATGAGAGCCGTTAAAGATTTAATAGATGTGCCTTATATTTTAAGAAAAGCAAAAGAACTTGGGATATATGTTATTGCCAGAGTAGTTGTGTTTAAAGATGCCAAGTTTTATTATTACAATAATTGTGAGTATGCTCTTTGGAATAAAAAGACCAATCGACCTTGGGCCAATGTTTTAAAAGTTAAGAATAGTGATTCTTTTAAATTTGTTCAAAAGGAACATTGGGTAAATCTTTTCTTTCAAGGTACGTGGGATTATAATTTATCTATTGCAAAGGAGATTCAGTCTCTTGGCGTTGATGAAATTCAATTTGATTATATTAGATTTCCAACAGATGGACCTGTGTCTCTTATAACTTCAAGGTTTAACAAATATAACATGCGAGCAATTGATGCCCTTGAGTCTTTTTTGATTATGGCCAGAGAAGATATTACTATTCCTATTTCGGTTGACATCTATGGAAATAATGGGTGGTTTATTACAAATAGTATTGGTCAAAATATTTCTATGATTTCAGATTATGTTGATGTAATCTCCCCAATGTTTTACCCTTCGCATTATACCAATGATTTTTTAAAGAATGAGTTATATTATACTACCAGAGCTTATAAAATTTATAAGGAGGGGAGTAATAGGGCATCTGTCTTTTCCTCAGGTAATGTCATAATTAGACCTTATGTGCAAGCTTTTTTGCTTGGTAGTGAACGTCGTGTAAGTGAAAAGGTTTATTTAGAGTATTTTTTTCATCAATTAAAGGGCATTAAAGAGTCTTTAGGTAGTGGGTTTAGTTTATGGAATGCATCTAATATTTACTATATGGTTAAGAGTAATTTAAGTGGGTTTTTAGATTTTTCTTGATATTATTACTTGTGTAAGGAGATTTCTTTGGAGCATATTTATTTTTTATATGTAGTGCTTGGCATATTTTTATTATATTTTGGTGGGAATTGTCTTTTAAAAAGTTCTGTTAGTATTGCTAGTTATTTTAAGGTACCTAATCTGTTAATAGGTGTTATAATAGTATCATTATCAACAAGCGCTCCAGAGCTATTTACAAGCCTAATAGCATCCTTTAAAGGAAAAAATGAAATTATTGTTTCTAATGTTATTGGCAGTAATATTATTAACATGTTGCTTGCACTTCCCTTAACAGGATTTTTTTTAAATATTAAAACTGATTTTAAAAGACTTAGGCTTTCTTTTATAGTTTTATTTTTATTAATGTCTTTTCTTTTGTTATTTTCTTTAGATTTTAATGTTTTGTCTTTTTTTCATAGACCTTATTATAGAACCAGTTCGTTGGTGATTTTAATTTTATTTTTATCTTATCTATTTTTATTTTATAGAGAAGAGAGAAATTGTAAATCTGTTACGGAAGAAGACTTAGATGTTCTTAATTATGATTATGGTCTTAAATTTTTGTTTTTAAATGTCTTACTTTTATTATTAAGTGTATATTTTCTATATTTGGGTTCAAAGTTGTTAATAGATGGTTCAATATATATTGCACACAATATTTTTAATATTAGTGAAAAAGTTATTGGAATTATTTTTGTAGCCTTTGGAACCAGTGTTCCGGAAATTGTTGTGTCTCTTTTTGCAGTAATTAAAAAGGAATCAGATATTGCTCTCGGTAATATCATTGGAAGTAATATATTTAATATTGGATTTATTTTATCTAGTAGTAGTTTTATAAATCCAGTGCTAATGAGTGATATTTATTTTATTGATTTTAGTATCATGTTTGCTGTATCTTTTATTTTGTGGCTTATAGTAAGATTTAAAGGGGTTTTTGGTAGAGGGCCCGCTGTTTTCTTTTTATGTTTGTATATCTTGTATAATACATTCTTGTTTGGTGTTTTTTAAATTTATTAAATTTATCATCAATATGTTATCATATGTTATATATAATGATTATTTTTCATATGAGGAGATTATAGCTATAAGATGAAAAAGTTACCAGGAATCTTTTATCTAAATGATAAAGAAATAGATATTTTGATTTCTCAGATAGGAATTTCTTCAGATGCTCAAAAAATGATTTTAAGACTTCTTCTAGATTATAAAAATGATGTTATAGATTATGCTGAGTTTATTGAAGATTATTCTGTTAAAGTTCGTGCCCTTAAGGGGGAGCTAGATTTTTTATTTCGCAAACTTTATGAGGTTAAAGGGGAATTATCGTTAATCGGGCAACGTCAAGTGGCGAATTGCTGCCTTCTAAGATAATAATAACGGATGAAAATAGCTATAATTTTTATTATTATGCTATTGAAGATTTATTTTTTAAACATTATGTAGGAATAGATCTCTTTAGTAATCTACTTACAATTAGAAATATAGATAAGAATTTATTAGCTTTTGAAAAAGAGTTTATCATCCTCCCTCGTTCAGATGTTAATTTTAAATATTTTCAAGAAAATTTTTCACTAAAGAAGATATTTGTACTTAATTCTTTAATAATTCCTTCAGGACAGACCTTATATTTTGTTGATTTTATGAAAAGAATTTTATTCAGGATTGCTTCTAACAGAATAGTTAAAGATGTCTTTGTGAGAGCTAAAAATTTAAAACTTAGTGAGTATGATCGGATTTTAGATGAAAGTATGAGTGGTGTAGGGGTTGCTTATAATCTTCTTTTGGGGATTTTAGAAAATAAGGATGAGATTTTAAGTAAAAAAGGAGTTAATATTTCTAAGCATTACTTTACTTTTCTAGAAATATTAAATATCTATATTTCTAATGAGAAGAATATAGAAGAGTTTAGAAATTTAGAAAACATTAAGGTTGATGAAACTTTAAAATTAATTGAAAAGACAATAGAATTTAAACCAGGGTTTATTAATATAGACGAATTTGGTAATCTGCTTAAAGAACATGCTAAAAGATTGTCTGATCCTGAGCACTTTTTGCATATGGCACGTGAATATTTTTTTGAATCTAACATAAAGGGTTCGTTACCCAAAGTATTTAGTATTAAGCGCGGTATGTATTTATATAAGCCATGTGCTTATTCTGTATTTTTAAAAGAATTTGATCAAATTTTAGTTGATATTAGAGAAAAGCTACGAGATGAATTTATCAGGATTTTTAATAGTGGAAAGAGTTCTGCTGTGCTTACAGAGGAAGGTCTTGAAAAAACACTAAACGAATTTGTAGTGAAATATGATCTGAATGACTATTGCTTAAAAAATAAGGGTGCATTTCTTGAGTTTATTATTGCTCATTATAGACGGGTTTCTAAAACACAAAATATTCAGACTCATCTTAAGGATGTAATAAAAACCGAGGCCGCTAAATATTTTAAAAATAGCAATATGTTTTTACCACTTTATAAGATTTATAAAGTTGATTTGTTTAATCTTTTAGATTCTGCTTATAGAGATTTGCCTTTGTTTAAGAGGTTTGTATTATTTGTAACAGGGAAGCAGCAAAGTTATAAGGAAGCCTTATTCAGACTAAATTCTAAAGTTATGACTATTAGTAAAAATCATAGTGTACTTTTTGATCCAGGAGAGAGAGTTAAGCGACAATTAGATAGAAGACAAAGACATAGGGAAGAGGTAAAAGAACAAATTAGGAATTCCTATGCTAAGAAGAATAAAGCCCCTAATGAACAATCTGTAAATCATCGAACCTACACTAAAAGTGAGCAAGATGAAGCTTGGTTGAAATTTGGAGATAAGTTAAATAAAAAATAAATCAAGAAGATAAAATTTAAAATAAATCTTTAGGTCTTCTTGCTGTGTTTTTTGAGGCCTGACATTCGGCGTAGTGTTTTATTTTGCCATTTTCAAATTTGGATTTCATAATAATTTTTCCACCCCACTTGCTAAGTAATTCTTTAGAACCACTTCTTTGAGCATTTTTAGAAATTTTTGCCATCTTAAACACCTCATTATATTGGTTTATTGTATAATAAATTTATCAAAATAAAGTTGATTTATCAAGGAATAGGTATGTTTTTGATTCTGTTTTTTATATCCCATGTTATTTTTGCAGAAGAGATTTACTATAGGTTTGCTGATTATGATATTGATTATAGGATAGTTGGGAAATATGAGATCAGTAAGGAAGATGCAGAGGAAGAATGTGGGTATAAATTTATTTATAATGAGGGTAAGCTTGTATTTGTTTATTATATTGGTAAATTGAGTATTTTGATGCCTTCTGTTTTTGGCGCAAATCAGATCAAAATAGAGCATTCTGAGGGTGTAGAGAGGAGATTGTTTTTAAATGGAGGTTTTGCTTCTAAGAACTTGAAAGATGTTTATGTTGAGCAAATAGAATACTTTCCAAATGGCAGACCGAAAAATATTTTTAATTATAATAAATCTAATGAGATTATAAGGGATAAGTATGGGGTTGCTTATTATCATTTTATCTACAATGATGATAGCTTTTGTGTTTATAGGTTTAATGAGGTCGGCTTTCAAATTAAAGATTTAAATGATGTTTATTATACTAAGATTATTTATGATGATTCTGAGAGGATAAAAACGGTTTTATACTACGATGTTGAAGGTCGTAATATAAAAGCTAAAAATGGAATATATGGTTTTAGGCTAATTTATGACAGTAAATATAATGTTGTAAGGGAAGAATATTTGGATTCAACATCTTCTTTGTATGCAAATCCTTTTTCTGTTGCAATCAAGACATATCGGTATGATTTTGATGGTAAGCTTATTGAAGTTTTAAATTATGATATTAAGAATAATTTAACTCCTGATGAAAAAAATGTAGCAATATATAGATATGAGTATAATTTAAAGGAAAAAGATTGTTTTTATAAAGAATGTAATTATGATGCTAATAATAACCTAACTGTTAGTCAGGATGGTTATGCCATGAGGAAAACTATTTTTTATATACAAAGTAATGAAAAGAGGGTAGTTAATTATGGCAACAAGATGAATAAAAATTATAATAGTGATATTCCTGCAAGTTATGAAGAAAAATATGAAATAATGGGTGACTTTCAAGGTATTGCGGTTTATGGTTACAAATATGATAATCAGTTTTATTTAATCGAAAATCTTTTTTTTGATAAAAATTTTAATTTAATTGGTGACTTTAATGGAGTGATGATTTATAAATATACTTATAATGAAGATGGTCTTCTTGAAACCCAAGAGCATTACGGAGATTTTGATAATCCTATTAGTGATTCTGAGGGCGTTTTTAAATATAAATTTGTATATGACGCTAATGGCAATGTGATTTTAAAGAGTAATTATTCTAAGAATGGTGTGTTGGTTGCAGACAAAAATGCTATTTTTGAATATATTTATGAGTATGATAGGCAAAATAGACTCATAAGTCAGAAAAATTTTGGTAGTCTGGGGCAATTACAAGATGATATTCATGGTGTTAGTATGTATCAATATGAGTACAATAAATTTGGTAAGATTGCAAAAAAAACACATCATGGTCCAGATTTAAGATTAAGAGATAATATTGGGGGAATTGCGGTTTATAAATGGATTTATGATAGTAAGGGTGATTTAGTTGATTTTCAAAAATTTGATTCTTTAGGTAACTCAATATAAATATTTTTTCTTTTCATGTTTTCCAATAGAACAAAGTATTTCATATGTACTCATACCAGATTCTTTGCTCAGTATATTTAAATTTAATCTTGAAGATACGATTTCTACATTTTCTCCTATGTTGACTTTTAAATCTTGAGGTATTTCTATAATTGAAATATTCATACATATTTTTCCTCTAATGAAGCATTTTTTATCTTTTATGAGGTAATAAAAATTGTTAGATGTATTTTGTGGAATTCCGTCGAAGTAGCCAACTGGAACAAGTCCAATTTGCATATCTTTATTTGCCGTAAATAGACCAGAATATGATATTTTTTCTCCTGCCCTTATATTTTTAAGAAATATGACTTTTGAATATAAATTTAATACCGGTTTAAGTTGTAGATTATTATTTGAGTATGGATGATACCCATATAAAATAAGACCTGGCCTTATCATATTAAATTTTTTACTTAATTTGTAGTTTGCTATATGTTCTGAATTAGAGACATGAATGAATTTTGGAACTATATTGTGAACTTTAAGTTCATTGATTAATTTAATAAATTTTTCTATTTGTGCTTGAGTAATTATTGTATTTTCTGCTGTTGGTAGGTGTGTGCAAATTCCTTCAAATTCTATGAATTTTGAATTATGGATTTGAATTGCTAAATTAAGAGCATTTTCTATATTAATTCCATATCGATTCATTCCAACATCGACTTTTAAATGAATTTTGATTTTTTTATTTTGTTTTTTACATTCTTGTTCTATGAGTGATAAGTATTCAAGATCAGCAACAAAGGGTGTGATGTTGAAATCAACTAGACTTTTTATTGCATTTTTATTTGTGTTAATGTAAAGTAATGTGTTGACATTTTTGTCTATTTTTTTAAGTTTTAATGCATCATCTATCCAAAAAAGACCAAAATAATTTACTCCTTTTTCTTTTAAGAATTTGAATGTTGGAATAAGCCCATGCCCATAAGCATCAGCTTTTAGCGTGGCCACCAATTCTCTTTTTGGAGTATGTTTTTTAATTGATATTAAATTGTGTTCTAAATTTTTAAGATTGATTATGATTTCTTTATGCTTAGCCATTTTATATGTTACAACACACCATTTGTTGGTAAAACTTTAGATATTTGCATTTTTATTCATATTTCTTAAATCCGAAATTGCACGATATGCCTTAAAGATACCTAAAGTGCTTTCAAAACTAGATTTTACAGAAAAGGTACTTTAGGTATAAAAAAATGGATTATTCCTATAATTAATGCTAAAATTCCTATTAATTTTTGATTATTTTCAATAAAAAATGTAAATTTTCCATAATTTTTATTATTTTGAATATTTAAGGGCATCTTTTGATTTAAAAATAAGATAAACCCTATAGAAAATAGACTGATAGCAGGGAATAAATTTCCAATGATTGGTAAATCATAAGGTACTATTATTTCAAAGATACTGGTTATTAAAAATATTGTTCCGAAAATATTTCTTGCATTTTTATTATTATTGATTAGATTTACGAATTCTTCAAAAATAATTAGACATTTAAGTTGTGATCTTAAAAT
Source organism: Borrelia tillae (assembly GCF_055693965.1). Lineage (NCBI taxonomy): Bacteria > Pseudomonadati > Spirochaetota > Spirochaetia > Spirochaetales > Borreliaceae > Borrelia > Borrelia tillae. Next base: position 154,989 of record NZ_CM146346.1, on the reverse strand, counting down.
TGGAAATGCTAGTACTATTCCTCCCAAGATATTAAGTAAAACAGATATAAAATATATTTGTAACATCTATATTATCCTCCAAGCGCTAATCTTTTACTAAAATATGCCCCATTGCCTTTTTTATTTATTAAAAATATACTTAATAAACTTTCATTCCTGTATGCAACATTAGTATATAATGTATAGCTCATCTTGTCTATGTAAATCATGCTATTTTCAATGAGTTTATTATCTAAGTATATTTCTATATTGGCTTTTCCTAAATCTTTTGTATTGTTATTTTTAATATTGATTTTAATATGTAAATTTTTATTTTTTATTTTGTGTTCTATTGTGATATTAGGTGTATATTTATTTTCCAATTCTTGTAATTTGGGAATTAATGCAACTTTAATAATAATTAATATGATGACAAAAATCATTCCCAGTATTAGTTTTTTTTTAAGTAGTTGTTTATGTCTATTTTGTATTTTGTCTTTGCAATTCTTACTTATCATAAATATTGACTTGCATTGTCTTATACTTACACTATAAAATAGTTTAAGTATAAGTTTAAATGTTAGAGTTTAAGTAAATCATTTAAATTCCACCAATAGACGCTCACACCGCTTTTTTCTCCATATAATATGCTTAATATGCCATCCTTAGACAAACTCTCAGCAAGAAATTTAAGGTTCGGTGGTTCAATTAAGACCATTTGTTCTTTTATTTTGCCATTACTATCTAGTTTCCATATTAAAGTATTAGATAAATTCTTCATATTAGTAGATGCTATTATTTTGTCTTTTTGGATTCCAATGATATTGATAAAACTTTCTTGTTGGTCATCTAATAGATTTTGAGGTAATACAATTTTATTTTTTATTTCAAATTCTTTAGATTTATTTAAGCTAATTGTATAGAGATGTTGATTTTTGATTTTAACCCCAAGATCATTAATGTTTTCATTGCCCCTAATATCTTCATAGTGGGTTGTTTTTACATAGATAATTTTTTTATTTACTTCAAAAAATACTTTGTCTATTGATATATTATATTTTTTTGCTCGTCTTCTGGTATTTGCAGGATGTTTGTATTTACATAAATCTTGTAAAGGGGCGAGCGATTCTTATCGTAAGAGTATATTATATATCCCTCATGATATATAGTGATTATTGCTATGTTGTTTCCGTCGTCAATACTAATGTCGTATACTTGTGGAAAAGGTGTGCCATTTTGACCTTCTTGTCCCAGTATTTCTACAGATGAATCTTTGTTTAAAATGAATATTTGTGTAGTATAAGCTGTATTTTCTTTTTCATCGAATTTGATTTTTTTATTATTTATTTTGTCTGACACTACAATAAAGTCTTTTGATGGGTAAATTGCTTGAATATTTTCAAAAGCTACTTTTTTGATTCTAAGATTAAGATTTGTTTTAAATATACCGTTTTGGTAAGTTTGGATTAATTTTCCGTATGAATTAAAAATCATAAATTTATTTGCTTTAGTCTCTACAATGTATACAAGTCCGTTGTATGTTTTAATGTCAAAACTTGAATTGGTAAATTTATTTGCAAGTGGTGTTATTTCCCCAGGTAATGTTCCAAACGGTATTTTGAATTGTTGTTCTCCAAGTTCATTTAAAATTTTGGTGTTGCATGATATAATTACAATTAATAAACTTAAATAGATTTTATAAAACTTGTTCATGTTTTAGATGTTATTATGTTAAGTGATTAAAAGTCAATTATTTTAGGAGAATTGATGCCTCGTATGTTAAGAGCGATATTTGAAGCAACTATTGGTTCAAAGAGTAAAAGAGATCTGAAAAATTATCTTCCCGTTTTGAGAAATATTAATAAGCTTGAATCTTGGGCATTGTCTTTAGCAGATGAAGATTTTGCTAAAGAAACGGAAAGCTTTAGAAGTGAGCTTAAGGGCGGCAAAACTTTAGATGATATTTTAGAAAAAGCATTTGCACTTTCGCGAGAGGCTGCTAGGAGGCGACTTAAAGAGAGACCTTATGATGTTCAGCTTATTGCTGGTCTTGCGCTTCATCAAGGTAAAATAATAGAGATGAAGACTGGAGAAGGCAAAACTTTGTCTTCAGTTCAGGCTGCTTATCTTCATAGTTTGACAGGTAATGGTGTTATTATTATTACAGTTAATGATTATCTTGCAGAGCGCGATTCAAGTTGGATGAGGCCAGTTTTTGAACTTTTGGGAGTTAGTGTTGGTGTTGTGTTGTCTTATATGGATTCTTCTAAAAGGAAAATAGAATACGATAAAGATATTACTTATGTTACAAATAATGAACTTGGATTTGATTATTTAAGAGATAATATGTGTTTTAATTGGTCTCAAAAATCTTTGAGAAATTTTAATTATTGTATTATCGATGAAATTGATTCTGTTTTAATTGATGAGGCTAGAACACCTTTAATTATTTCAGGTACTACTGAAGGAGATACTAGTGCTTATCTTGAAGTTAATTCTATTGTTCCACTCTTAAAAGAATGTTCTAAAAATCCTAAAACGGGAGATTACCCTTTAGAGATTGATGAACTTGATGGGGATTATACTATTGACGAGAAGAGCAAGCGGGTGTCTTTTACGGCAAGCGGTTTAAATAATCTCGAGCAAATTTTGACTTCAAAAGGCATTATTAAGGGGTCTATGTATGTTGATTCTAACTTTAATTATGTTCATTATATGACTCAAGCATTAAAAGCCCATTTGCTTTTTTTAAAGGATAGAGAATATATCGTTGGTGATTCTGGTGTTGAAATTGTTGACGAATTTACGGGACGTATTTTAAAAGGGCGTAGGTATTCTGATGGTTTGCATCAGGCTATTGAGGCTAAAGAGGGTGTTAGGGTTGCAAGTGAAAATAAGACTATGGCAACCATTACATTTCAGAATTTATTTAGAATGTTTAGTAAGATTTCAGGCATGACTGGCACAGCTGATACAGAGGCAAAAGAGTTTCATAAAATATATAATCTTGATGTTGTAGTAGTTCCTACTAATAAATTGGTGGCAAGATTAGATGAGGATGATGTTATTTATTATACTGAAGAATTTAAATTCCAAGCAATTGTGGATGAGGTTTATGAGGCTTATAAGAGAGGACAACCCGTTCTTGTTGGGACTGTTTCTATTGAAAAATCTGAAGTTTTATCGAATATGTTTAAAAGCAAAGGTATCAAACATGAAGTTTTGAATGCCAAAAATCATTTCCGAGAAGCTTTAATTATTGCTGAGGCAGGAGCAAAGCATTCTGTTACTATTGCAACTAATATGGCAGGACGTGGAACTGATATTAAGCTTGGAGGTAATCTTGAGCACCGTGTTCGTAAAAAGTTTGGAACAGGTATGAATCTTGAAGAGTTACAAAAGGCTATGCAGAGTGAGCGGGAACAATATCTTAAAGATTATGAAGAAGTGAAAGCTCTTGGTGGGCTTTATGTTATTGGAAGCGAGCGCCATGAGTCAAGAAGGATAGACAATCAGCTCAGGGGACGAGGGGGAAGACAGGGAGACCCTGGTAGGTCAAGATTTTATGTGTCTCTTGAAGATGATTTGATGAGGCTTTTTGCAGGCGAGAGCTTAAGAGCTTTGATGGGCAAGCTTGGAATGGCAACGGGTGAGCCTATTGCACATGCTTTATTAACAAAATCCTTAGTGAGTGCACAAAAACGTGTAGAGGATAGAAATTTTGAAATTAGAAAGCATCTCTTGGAGTATGATGATGTTATAACAAAACATAGGGAGTTTATTTATTCGCAAAGGAATTCAATTCTTGTTGATAAAAATATTAAGGAACGTATTCTTCTCTCTTTAAGAGAATATCTTGATTTCTTATTTGAGCAATTTAAAGGGGGAGTTACAAGTCTTGTATTAAATGAAATAAATGCAATTTTTGCTTATATGATGGAAGATGTTGGCTCTATTGAAACTCTGAGCGCTCTGGAACTGAAAGATAAATTAATGGAAATTGCAAGATCTAATTTGGATGCAAAAGAAAAATTAATTGGGTCTGAACTTTTAAATGAATTTTTAAGACATGAGTATTTAAGAAATATTGATTCTAAGTTTCAGAATCATCTTGCAAATCTTGATTCTTTAAGAGAATCGGTTTATCTTAGATCTTATGCCAATAAAAACCCAATTACTGAGTATAAAGAAGAAGGTTTTGCAATTTTTAGTGATCTTGTTAAAGATATTAAGATTGAAACTCTAAAGCGCACTTTACAAATGAAAGTTGATATTGATTCTAGCGGTTATAAAAATGCAAGATTTAAGAATATTCATGCCACCCATAAAGAATTCTCAAGTATTGCTTCTAAGGATAGGGATAGTGATGCAGCAGGAGTGCAAATAATGAGAAGTACTCCAAAGATTGGAAGGAATAAACCTTGTTATTGTGGTAGTGAAAAAAAATATAAAAATTGTCACGGAAAAAACTAAATAAAAACTAAATAAAAGCTAAATGGAAAAAATTAAAAGGGGGTTTTATGTTTAAATTACCAGAACTTGGCTATGCTTATGATTCTTTAGAGCCTTATATTGATGCTACAACAATGGAAATTCATCATAGCAAGCATCATAATGCATACACAGTGAATTTAAATTATGCTCTTGAGAAGTCTGATATAAATTATTCTCAAGATATTGAAAATATATTAAAAAATATTCAGAGATTTCCCAAGGAAGTTCAAATAGCTATTAGGAATAATGCTGGTGGATATGCTAATCATGTTTTGTATTTTAGGATTTAAAACCTGGCAATAGAGATAATCTTTTAGAAAATTTTAAAGAACATGTAGACTCTACTTTTGGAAGTCTTGACAATCTTAAGATGTCTTTAAAAGATTCAGCTATGAGTATTTTTGGAAGTGGCTGGGCTTGGCTGGTTCTTTATGCAAATAGAGAATTGCAAATAATAGCAAGACCAAATCAGGATAGCCCTTTAATGGAAGACTATAAGCCTATTTTGGGCATTGATGTTTGGGAGCATGCTTATTATCTTAAATATCAAAATCGAAGAGCTGAATATATTGATGCATACTTTAAGGCCTTGAATTGGGAAGAGGTTTCAAGAGTATATAATGAAATTATAGAGTAAATTATAATTTGTGATAGAGTGATATTATTTTAATTATTAATGATGATATCAATGATTATTTTTTTATATCACTTATATCATTTTGATTGTCTTTTTGTATGATAACAATATATAATTTATATTATATCGTTATCGAAATTGCATTTTTCAATATCATTAAAATATTTTACTGTTCCTACTTTTAGTTCATATGTTGCAGCTTCGTCTGATACTATGATTGCGTTTTTATGTAATTGCAAAGCACTGATTGTCCACATATGATTTATTCCTTTTTCAATGGCATGTTTTAGTGCTCTTGCTTTGCCATGTCCATTTACTATAATCATTACTTCTTTTGAATCCATAATTGTGCTTACTCCTACTGTTAATGCGCTTTTGGGTACTTTATTGATATCGTTTTCAAAAAATCTTGAATTTGCATTAATTGTATCTTGAGTTAGAGTTTTAATTCTTGTTCTTGATTGTAGTGATGATCCAGGCTCATTAAAAGCGATATGACCGTCAGGTCCAATACCCCCTACAAAAAGTGTAATGCCACCGTAAGATTTGATTTTTCTTTCGTATTCTTCACATTCATCTATAAGATTAGTAGCATTGCCATTTAATATATTTATATTTTCTTTTTTTATATCTATATGTGAGAAGAAATTATTCCACATAAATGAATGATAGCTTTCAGGATGATTTTTATCAAGCCCTATGTATTCATCCATATTAAACGTTACTACATTTTCAAATGAAATTTTCCCAAGTTTATTTATTTCAATTAATTTTTTATACATCTCAATTGGTGAACTGCCTGTTGGAAGTCCTAATATAAATGGATTTTTTTTTGTGGGTTCAAATTCTCTTATTCTCAGAGCTATGTGGTTAGCAGCCCATTTTGAGATTTCATTATAGTTAGGTCTTATGATTAGCCTCACTTGTTTCTCCTTATGTTTAGCGTCATTTTTATAAATGATTAAAATCAGAGTTTATTGAAAATTATTTTTGATTCTATCATTGTTAATTTTAAGTTCAAATCTTTATCAAGTACATTTAAGTTTGCATCGTATCCATGACATATTAATCCTTTTTTTTCAAGGTTAATGATTCTTATTGGATTATATGAACTTGCTTGAATGGCATCGCTTAGACTATATCCAAATTCTACTAGATTTTTGATTCCTTGTATCATCGTTAGAGATGAACCTGCTATTGTGTCGTTTGCTACAGAATGAAATAATTTACCATTTTTAAGATATACTTCTTCTCCATTAGCTATTAACTTTCCAGATGGTTGTAGTGTTGGAGTTAATCCATCAGTTACAAGTACTAACTTACTTATGTCTTTCAGTTTTCTAAGCATTAAGACAAGTTTTGGATGGATATGATACCCATCGGCAATAAGTTCACAAGAGACATCTCCATGAATTAAAATGGCTCCTATTGCATTTGGATTTCTGTGATTAAGTTTTGACATTGCATTGAAAAAATGAGTTGCGTGAAGTATTCCTACTTGAAAACCTTCAATCATATTTTCATATGTTGCATTGGTATGTCCTGCTTGAAGTGTGATGTTATTTTCCATGCAAAACATTGCAAGTTCTCTCATACCTTTAAGTTCAGGTGCAACTGTCATTGTTGCAATATGTGTTCTTTTGCGTCCAAAAGAATCTGTAAATGTTCCCCCTGCAGCTTCTATAAATTTTTTTATAATTTTGATGCTTGGTTCTTGAAGATAAGATGTGGGATGCACACCTTTTTGTTCAGGGGAAAAGAATGGACCTTCAAGATGAAGTCCTAGAATTTTTGCACCTTTTTCTTTGCCTATTGCTTTAGTGCATGACTTAATTGTTGCGATTATTTCTTCAGTTGGGCGTGGGTAGAGTGTTGGTAAAAATCCTACCACTCCATATTCAGCTAAATGTTGTGACATTTTAAGTATTGAATCTGTTGAACATTGATCAGTTCCATATCCATAAAATCCGTGTATATGATTATCATAAAGACCAGGTGTGATATAGTTATTCTTAACATCAATCATTTCATAGTCTTGTAGGTTGAGTTTTTCAAGTCTATCGGCTGTTACGATATCAAAAATTTTATTGTCTTTAATAAGGACAGCAGAATTATCTATTTTATCGTTTCCTGTCAGCACAGATTTTGAATTGAACAGGCAAAAATTTGGCATACTAATTTTCTCCTATATATTTAAATGTTACTATAAGCAAGTCTTTTTTTAAAGATAATTATGTTTCTATATATTTCAATTAGATTAGGTAGGTTATATAGATTAGATATTGTTTATTAGTTTTTGAAGTGGGATTTTTTTGTGTGCTAATGTTTTTGTATATTTTTTATATACTTTTATGTTAAACTTTTTAACCAAGAGGTGTGTGATGTCTTCTGGATTTTTTGTTCCGGGTGTGGATAATAAATATAATACACCGCAAATCCGTGACTCTATGCTTAGTCCTGACAAGGCCAAAATAGATTCATCTGTTGAAAAGCTTGAAATTTTAGAGCAAGAAAAACGCGCTTGGCAAGTTATCAATAGAAAGATTTCTAATTTAAATTCACTTGCAAGGCAAATTACATCCCTTAATAGCCCTTTTAATTATATGTCAGGTAAGTCTAGTAATGACGATGTTTTGTCCTTGTCTGCTCGTTATGGAGCTAAGGATGAAACTTATAAAGTTAATGTTAATCAAATAGCAGGTTCTGATATTTTTTTATCTTCGAATTTTAAACAGAAAGAAATTAGTATTCCTGCAGGGGATTATACATTTTTAGTTGGTGATAAAGAAATTAAGATTAGAAATAATGGAGATCTTGAGGCTCTTGTAAAGGATATTAATAATCGAGGCAAAGACTTATTGTCTGCTAAAATTGTAAAGAGTGATAGTGTTGGAAACAGTAGATTGATTTTGAGATTTTTAAAGGCAGGTTTAAATAATAAACTTATTATGAAAGATGAGGCTTTAAATCTTGCTAAACAGATAGGTATTTTAAGTGAGCTTACAACAAATTTTAGTCCAAACTTAATAGAAATTGTTACTAGGCAGCAAAGTAGTATTAATAAGGTTTTTCTTGATGATAATAATAATATTGTGTTAGAGCCTCTTTCAGAGATTGCGATAAGTATTCCAGAGAATATTGAAATTAGTAGTGGAAGTAAGATTAAATTTGAAATTAAATATCATGATACGGATAATAAAGGCATTTTAAATGAGATTGTTTTTAATCCTGGTGAGGCTACATTTGAAGGTGCCAAAGTTGAAGGTGAAGATAGCATAATTAATCTTGAGACTGAGCGTAAGTCTGCCTTGCAGGAAAAGAAGTATATTCAAATGAGTATGATCAAGATCCACAGCGGTACAAATTTTTTGGAATTATCCCCAATAAATGTTTCAAGTGATTTTGAAAAAGTTGAAGTTGAGGTTGGATTGCTTGCAGATTTAAAAGAGATCAATATTGAAAATAAAGTTAATAATAAAGTTTTTGTTATTCGCAATATTGAGATCTTTGATCCAAAAAATAGAGATGGTTACTTGCCAATAAATGCGAAAAGCTTTGCAGAAAATGCAAAGTTGAAATTTGATGGAATTGATATTGAACGCGATTCAAATACTATTAATGACTTAATTCCTAATGTTACGTTGAATTTAAAGCAAGCGTCAAATGATACTATTGTTGTTCAAATCGAACCTGATTATGAGGAGATTAAGAGACTTTTATTGGATTTTTTATCAGCTTATAATGAGGTGCTTGCTGAAATTAATATTGTAAGTTCAAATGAAAGTGATTCAGAAAATCAAAAATTAAATGTTTTAGAAGAATGGACTTACTTAAGAGAGGAAGAGAAGGAAGAAGCTTATAAGAATTTAGGAATTTTGAGGTCTGAGTTTGCATTAAAAAATCTTAAAACAAGATTAGATACTATTATGTTTAATGCTTATAGAACTAATGATCCTAATTTTTCTATTATTAATCAGATGGGAGTATTTACGAGTTCTATGTCTTCAGCAGGTGGACTTTCTCGTTATTTAAAACTTGATCAAAAGAAGTTTAACGAAATAATACAAAATAATGTTGCTTCAGTCAAGGAGCTTTTTGCAGTTGATTTTAATGATGACCGAATTTATGACGACGGTCTTGCCAAGATGTTAGGCGATTATCTCTCACCCTTAGTCAGTTCTGGGGGTTTTATTTACAATAAGATAAGAAGTTATGACCTTAAAATTCCCAATCAAAAAAATGCAGTTGAAGATTATAAAAGGAAGTATGAAGAGAAGGAAAAGAAGATTGAAGGGGAGCTTAATGTCTTGGATTTTACTGTAAAGAAAATGAAGGAGCAAGAAGAGATTCTTAAATCTTTAAATATGCCTAGGCAAAGCAAGTAGCAAATTTTAATTTAAATTAATAGTATTTATTTTTTTCTTGTTTTTGTGATATCCTTTTAAAAAGACAAATGGATTTGTCAAAAAATCAAAAATTATATTAACTTATCACGGAGGAAATGATATATGATCATAAATCATAATACGTCAGCTATTAATGCTTCAAGAAATAATGCTATTAATGCTGCTAATCTTAGCAAAAATCAAGAAAAGCTTTCTAGTGGCCATAGAATTAATCGTGCGTCTGATGATGCTGCTGGTATGGGAGTTGCTGGAAAAATCAATGCTCAAATTAGAGGATTGTCCCAAGCTTCTAGAAACACTTCAAAGGCTATAAATTTTATTCAAACAACAGAAGGGAATTTGAATGAAGTAGAGCAAATCTTAGTAAGAATGAAAGAACTTGCAGTGCAATCTGGAAATGGTACATATTCAGATGCAGACAGAGGTTCAATTCAAATTGAAATTGAACAACTTACAGACGAAATTAACAGAATTGCTGATCAAGCGCAATATAACCAAATGCACATGTTATCCAATCAATCATCAGCTCAAAATGTAAGAGCAGCTGAAGAACTTGGAATGCAACCTTCAAAAATTAACACACCAGCATCTCTAGCTGGATCACAAGCCTCATGGACATTGAGAGTACATGTAGGTGCAAATCAGGATGAAGCAATTGCTGTTAATATTTATGCAGCTAATGTTGCAAATCTTTTTGCAGGTGAGGGTGCGGATACTCAAGCAGCTCCAGCAGCTCAAGAGGGAGTACAACAAGAAGGAACTCCAGCTCCAGCAGCTGCACCAGCTCAAGGTGGAGTTAACTCCCCAGTTAATGTTACAACTGCTATTGATGCTAATATGTCACTTGCAAAGATAGAAGATGCTATTAGAATGGTGACTGATCAAAGAGCAAATCTTGGTGCTTTCCAAAATAGACTTGAGTCTATTAAAAATAGCACAGAATATGCTATTGAGAACTTAAAAGCATCCTATGCTCAAATTAAAGATGCTATAATGACAGATGAAATTGTAGCATCAACAACTAACAGTATTTTGACACAGTCTGCAGTGGCTATGATTGCACAAGCAAACCAAGTCCCTCAGTATGTATTATCATTACTTAGATAGATTTAGTTTTTTAATAAGGGTCTTTTAACAGACCCTTATTTTTGTTTGTGTCAAGGCAAAATTCTGATACTTTAGCTTTAGTATCATTCATATTGATTTATTTGGGTTTATGTTGTTTGCATATTAGGAGTTCAATTTGTATAAGGCCAGCGTTAAAATTAGGAATCTGTATAAAATATTTTCTTATAATGAAAACAAAAGACAAATTGTTAAGGCCATAAAGAGTTATGAGAGTGGTAGAGATAGAACTGCCATTTACAAGGAATGTTCTGTTTTTATTGCAAATGCAAATATTAGTCTTGATGTATATGAGAATGAAATTTTAGTTATTATGGGTATGTCAGGCTGTGGTAAATCTACTTTTGTTAGATGTTTGAATGGTATACACAAGATAGATTCAGGCTCTATTTTGGTGGATAATATTGAAATGAATGATATTAATCAAAAAGATCTTTCTGCTCTGAGGAAAGACAAATTTGCCATGGTTTTTCAGAATTTTGGGCTTTTTCCACACATGAATGTTTTAAGGAATGTAACTTACGGACTTGAGGTTAAGAATATTCCTAAAAAAATTAGAATACAAAGAGCACTTGATATCTTGAAACTTGTGGGGCTTAAGGATTATGAATATAAGTATATAAATGAACTTTCAGGAGGAATGAAACAGAGAGTGGGCATAGCGCGAGCTTTAGTGGTTAATCCAGATATACTTTTAATGGATGAGGCTTTTTCTGCTCTTGATCCTTTAATTAGGGGAGAATTGCAAGGGGAGCTTTTAAAATTGGTAGATAAATTAAAAAAGACAGTCGTATTTATTACGCATGATTTGATTGAAGCTTTCAAATTAGGTAATAGAATCGCTTTTATGAAAGATGGAGAAATTGTTCAGGTGGGTAGGCCACTAGAAATATTAAGGGAGCCTAGGACAGATTTTATAGCTAATTTTATTAAAAATTTACCCGTTTTAAATATTTTAAAAATTAAAGATATTATTAAAATGGATTTTACTCTTAATGCTGATTCTGATGAGTTTAGTGATGAATTTAATGTTGTTATTAAAAAAGAGGATGATAATCTTAGTTTGTGCAATATATCTGATGGAATGAATTATAGAAATCTTATTGTTCTAGATTTAGGTTTAGATGACGAGATCAAAAGTATTGTTAAGTATTTGAATAAGTTGGATTATTTAATTGTAAAAAAGGAACAAGGTGATATCATAGGTTATATTGATTTAGGAGAGATTGCTGGATTATTGGCAAAATAGTGTTTTATGAATAGAGATTTTATAGTTGATAGCATAGATAAAATTTTTGATTTTTTAGTTGACAATTTTTCGAATTCACGTGGTATAGGATTTGTAAAAGGCGTCATTTTTTTTTACGATAATTTGAAAAGTTTTTTTCTTCTGATTAATCCTGTACTTTTTATTATTGTAATTTGCGTCTTGAGTTTTTTGTTTTTAACAAAAAGATTAGCACTTCTTATTATGCTAGGGTTTTGCTTTATTTTGTATTTTGATCTTTGGGAAGTTTCCATGGATACAATATCAATTATTTTTGTGTCTGTGCTATTTTCAGTGATTTGGGGAATTTTGATAGGTATTTTGGGTGGGTATTATTCAAAGTTTTATATATTTTTAAAGCCATTTCTTGATTTGATGCAAGCAATGCCACCATTTATTTATTTAATACCTGCCATACCTTTTTTTGGTATGGGAACATCTTCAGCTATTTTTGCTACAATCATTTTTGCGATGCCGCCAGTTATTAGGTATACAAGACTAGGTATTATTCAAGTTCCAGGTGAAGTTATTGAGGCCGCAAAATCATTTGGGAGTAGCAATTTCCGTATTCTTTTCCAGATTCAGTTACCATTAGCTCTTCAAAGTATAATAGAAGGTATTAATCAGTCTATTATGATGGCAATATCTATGATAGTTATCGCGGCAATGGTTGGTTCATCAGGACTTGGTAGGACTGTGATATATTCTGTTGAAAGATTACATTTTGGTGAAGGTTTAATATCTGGATTGGCCGTTGTGGTAATAGCTATTATTTTGGATAGAATTATGCAGACTATTTTTATTAAATTTAGTTATTTAAATACTGATAATTATTTATTAAAAAAAGAAAATAGATTTAAAAGATTTTTTGGAAATGTATAATAAATAAATATTTAATTTTTGCGTGTTAGAAGGAGAATTAATTTATGAAAGGTTTATTGAGGTCTGTCCTTATAAGTTTGATTTTAACTTTTTTTTCTTGTGATAAGGATGATAAATTGAATGACAATAACTTAAAAAGTACAAAATCAATTAAGATAGCATATGTTAATTGGATAGGAGAGACCGTTGCTACTAATATTATGAAAGTTGTTTTTGAGAAAATGGGATATGTTGCAGAAATATTACCTGTTACAGCATCTATAATGTACCAATATTTAGCTTCAGGACGTGTGGATGGTATGGTGTCGGCATGGATTCCTACAGCAGATAAGTTTTATTATGAAAAATTTAAAGGCAAGTTCATTGATTCTTGGGGCTAATTATGAGGGAACATTACAAGGATTTGTAGTGCCAAGTTATGTTACAATTTCAAACATCCTTGAACTTAAGGGGAGAGGTTCTGAGTTTAAAAATAAAATGGTAGGAATAGATGCTGGTGCGGGTACTCAGCTTTCTGTAGAGGAGACCTTGAAGCGTTATGGATTAGAGCAGGAATATGAACTTGTATCTTCAAGCGAAAGTGTTATGCTTTCAAGTCTAGAATCTGCCATTAAGAATAATGAGTGGATTTTGGTGCCTTTGTGGAAACCCCATTGGGCATTTGCCAAATATGATATTAAATTTTTAGCTGATCCTTTATTGTCAATGGGGGGGCCTGAGAATATTCATTCACTTGTTAGGCTTGGTCTTGAAAAGGATGATCCTGATGCTTATTACTTGTTTGATAATTTTTATTGGGGTGATGACTTGTTATTACCTTTAATAGAGAAAAATTATAAGGAATCTGGGCGAGAATATAAAAATGCTATTGAATTTGTAGATACTCATAAGGAGTATGTTAAAAATTGGGTTCCAAATAAATACAAACATTTATTTGATTAATCTTGTTTTAAATTCTTTTAATGAATTTAATATTGGCTTTTCAGTTGGCAATGACTCAAAACCTCCTTTAAATAGCGCATTGCATCTAATTAGTCTTAATATAATTAAAATGAAGCTTGTTATAATATTGTAGTGTTGTAAACACTTTAATGCGTAATTTGAGCAGGTAGGTTTATATATGCAGTGAAAACCAACAAATTTTGAAAAGGTTTTTTGATATGTTTTAATGAGCAATATAAATATAAGTTTGGATATTATAAAAAATTTTTTTAATATATACATGAGTATAATAATATAATAAAATGTATGTATATATAATGAATGTTGCGATGTACTTGTTGGTCTATAGATTAAAGAGTTTGCTATTGGTTTTTTTTTTATTTTTCTTTCCATGTTTTTTTTATGCAGCAGTAATTATTGAGATATCAGCTAACGATGCTGTGAATATGGCTTTAGAAAATAATGTGGATTCTAAAAATGCGGAGTATAAAGAAGAGATAAAAAAAATATATAAAAATAATTCTTGGAATGTATTTATTCCAAATGTAGGATTTTCTTCAAGTCTGTCAACACAAACTTCTTCTATGCCTGGCTTAGGAGGAAGAGGTTATTGGGGATTGAATTTTGGCTTTTCTACGGATCTCTCACTATTTCCATCGATTTTTAATAATATGAATCTTGCCAATTTTAATTATGAAGATGCAAAGATAAGCAAACTCAAGATCATGAAAAGTGTTAAATTGCGCGTTCTTAAAATGTATAATGAACTTTTAGCTTTTAAAAGTATCTTAAAAGTATTAAAAAGTCAGCTTGAGAATAGTAAACTTAAATTTGAACAAGTAAGCATTGCCTATAACAATGGGCTTGTTTCTGAAATAGAGTATCTTGATGCTAAGCTTAGTTATAACAAAGCTCAACCTAGTTTGGATGAGGAAATTATTAGATTTGAAGAAACAAAAGAAAAGTTTAAGTTATTATTAGGATTAGATATCTTGCAGGATTTTGAGACTGTAGGAAGCTTGTCCGATGAAGTATTAGATTTTTCGTTGTTGGATGAAATTGTAGACTTTAATGAATATCTAGAGGTGAGAGAGTTAAATAATTCCGCTAAAATAGTACAAACTATGCTTAATAATCTTTGGTTAGATACCTTCGTACCAAGGGTTTCATTTTCATTTTCTTATAATCCTGGAAGTATTGTTTTTAGTAATGGCTTTGGTAATAATTCATTCAATCATGGATTGCAGGTTTCTTTAGGCTTAACTTATACTTTAACTGAGCTTTTACCATTTTCAAAAAGTTTTACAAGGGTGTGGGAAGAAGATTATCAATTAAAAATGTTAAAAAACAAAATTGAATATAAAATTAATGAGTTTAAATCAGCCATTCTTCAGAAACGCAAGAGTTTAAGATTATATAAATCGATTTTAGGTAATACCAAGACAAATTTAGAGATGGCTAAGAGAAATTATCAGATAGCTTTTGATGCCTTTAATGCAGGGACTATTGACCTTTTGAAATTAAATACCATTGAACTTTCTTATAAACAGAGCGACTTACAGTTTATCAAGGATAAATTAAAGTATGTGAATGCAATACTTGAATATAAGGATTTGATCAATAAGTTGGATTAAGAGGAATGTTTTATGGAGTTGATTATTAATATAAGGAGAGGTCGCTTTAATTATTATCTATTATTTTTGTTTTTATTCTTTGCGTTTTCATGCAATAAGAAAACTGATAGTGACGTTCAAGGGGATGTTAAATCCAATAATGGTGCAGGTACAGTTAACGATGAACCTTATAAGTTTCCAGTTATTGCTATGAAAGTTCGACGAGGAGCCTTAAGTAATTATATTACTTTAAATGGTGACGTAGATACCAAAGTTAAAGCAGAGGTATTTCCAAATGTTGCAGGTAAAATAATTTCTTTGAATATAAAGCTTGGAATTTATGTAAAAAAGGGTCAAATCATAGCCATGCTTGATCCATCAAAGCCAGGGTTTCCTTATTTAAAAAGTCCGGTAAGAGCTCCAATTTCTGGATATATTTTGTCTGTTAATCGCAAAATTGGAGAAATAGTTACTCCTCAGGTAAGTATTGTTTTAATAGGCAAAATAAATAGAGCCCAGATTAAAACCTATGTTTCTGAAAAATATATTTTAGATGTTAAGGCCGCTAATAATGCAATCATTGAGTTTGAGTCCTATCCTAATGAGAAGTTTAGAGCAAAAATTTCAGAAATGTCTCCTGTTTTAGATTTTAAGAGCCGTGCTTCTTTAATATATCTTGAACCTATAGGTGGGGACTTTATAAAGAAGATGATTATTGGTATGTTTGCTAATATTAAACTTGTTACTAAACATTTAGAAAATGTAGTTAAAATTCCAAGTAATGCTTTAGTTGAAAGAGAAGGTAAATTTTGCATATTTAAGTTAAGTTTAGATAAGAAAACAGTCTCTATAATTTTTCCTTTAATAGATTTTGAAATAGATAATATTATGGCTATTCGGGATGGTCTTGAGGAGGGTGATTTAATTGTAGTTGAAGGTATGTCTTCTCTTTCTGATGGGGCTTATGTAGATATAGTGGATATTAGGGATGGGCTTGCTGTTGAAGATAATGTTTAATTATTGAGATTATTTGTGTTAGTAAAAAAAATTGTTAGTAAGCCAATAACGATATTAATATTATTTTCATTATTTATTATGCTTGGTTTTTATACATTTTCAAGATTAAAGATAGATTTATATCCAAGCATTGAAATGAATTATATTTATGTCTCTACAAATTATGCAGGAAGTTCTGCAAAAGAAGTTGAAGAGAAAGTAACCCGTGTTTTAGAAGGTAATTTAGCTTTAGTAAAGAATGTAAAAACAATTAGTAGTCGTTCTTTTAAAAATTATAGCAGTATTGATCTTCAATTTTATCATGGTACCAATTTGGACTTGGCTTTAAATGAAATAAGAGATGCTCTTGATTGTGCAAAAAGTCTTTTACCCCGAGATGCATTGCCTAAGATTTATAGGGGAGGGCATTTAGATAACTTGACAGTATTATCATTTGTTATGTATGCAGATAGGTCTGTTTTAGAACTTGGTAAGTATGCAGAGAGTATGGTTAAGTCCAGGTTGGAAAGGCTTAATGGGATTGGAAGTGTAGAGATTTCTGGGAGCAGGGATAAACATATTTTAATTGAGGTGTCTCAAAATAGATTAGAGGCATATGGACTAGCTTTAACAACAATAATGCCGTTTATCTCTTCTCAGAATATTGAATTTTCAGTTGGTAATATATTAGATAATAATTTGGAATATCAAGCACAAGTATTAGGAAGATTTAATTCAATTAAAGATCTTGAAGATGTGGTGATTGCTTACAAGAGAACTGATACTGATTTTTTAGGTGGTGCTTCTATTGTTCAGGTTAGGCTTAGAGATATTGCAAATGTTAAGAGTGCTCTAAAGGATTTAATAAGTTATTCGTATCATGATGGTAAACCTGTTGTTATGATATCTGTACAAAAACAGGGTGATGCAAATTCTGTTGCTGTTTCAGAGGCAGTAAATAGAGAAATTGAGAAAATTAGGCTTACATTGCCAAAAGATATATCGTTAGAACTTTTTTATGACAATGCTGATAAAATTAAAAAAACTATTGCTTCTGTTTCGAGTTCAGCTTACTCTGGAGCAATTTTTGCATTATGTATTATTTTCTTTTTTTTAAGAAGTTTTAGAGCGACAATTATTATTGGTATTTCAATACCAATAGCTATTGTTATTACTTTTTGCTTGATGTATTTTGCGGGTATTTCGATTAATCTTATGAGCTTATCAGGTCTTGCTTTGAGTGTTGGTATGCTTGTAGATTGTTCTATCGTTATAATAGAGAATATCTATAGGTATAGGCAGAAGGGTGCTAAACTTATTTCATCTGCCATTCTTGGGACACAAGAAATGATGCTTCCAATTATGGCTGCGACCCTGACATCGATTTGTGTCTTTGCGCCTATGCTTATTTTTAAGAACGAGTTAGGGATTATAGGTGATTTTGTTAGGGATTTTGCTTTTACTATTGTCATATCTCTAGTGGTGTCTTTAATCGTTGCAGTGTTTTTAGTGCCTGTACTTGTAAGTTACTATGTTGGGCTTTATACGACTTTTCAAAAATCTATTAAAAACACATTTGTTAAGAGAATAGATAATTTTTGCAATTTTATTTATTCTGTTGTAGAAAAGTTTTATGTTAAGTTGTTAGCTTATGTTTTAAATCGAAAAGCAATTTTTTCTCTTATTGTTATTTTTAGTTTTATGTTAAGTTTGGTATTGTTTCCTTTTTTGAATGTGTCTTTTATGCCCTATCGTGATTTTTCTCGTATTACTTTTAATTTTGATTTTCCCCATAAGACTAGATTGGATGTTGCAAAATCTTATGCAGATAGAATTTTAGAGATTGTAAAGAGTGAAATTAAGGATTATAAGAGTATTTCTTCTGACATAAAATCAAGTGGATTTGGATTTGATGTCATATTACCTTTAAATAAAAATAACACAGAGAAGAGATTTATTAATAACAGAGACATTGAATATAAAGTTTATAAGCGTGTGAATAGCCTTTATCCTGATTTAAGGTCTAATGTTTTCTTGAGACCAGATATTTTTGGTGGTGGTCCTCCTATTGAAATTAAGATTATTGCTTCAGATTTGACATATGCAAAAGAATATGGAGAATTATTAGTTGAACTTTTAAAGAAAAAATTTCCCAGTCTTATAAATCCCAGTCTTAATATACAAGAAGAGCAACAAATAGATTTAGAGATAAATAGGGAAAAAGTTTATGCCTATGAAATTAATATGGAAACTCTCTCAAAAGAGATTAGGGCTAATAATTATGGAATTTTGGCAGGAAAATATGTTGAAGATGGAACAAGTTATGACATTTTGCTTCGACTTGATTGAGGGCATATTAGTAGTTTAAAAGACTTAGATAAAGTCTTTATTACAAATGTATCTGGTGTTAAAATTCCTCTCTCATCGGTAGTTAATTTCAGAAAGACAAAAGGAGTTGGCAATATTTTCAGAGAAGATCAGTCTTTAGTAATTAAACTTACAGCAGGTATTGCTCCGGGTGAAAATTTGGCTTTAGTGACGGCAAATGTAGTGGATTTTGTAACTAATAGAGTACCCCAAAGAGATGGTGTATTGGTTAAGTTTGAGGGTGAATATGATTCATTTAAAAATAGTATGAGGCAATTTGGGATGATAATTTTCATGGCTGTTTTGCTTGTTTTTGGAGTAATGGCAGCACAATTTGAATCTTTCTTAAAACCGTTCATTATTATTTTTACAGTGCCATTGACCTTAATAGGTATTGTTTTAATTTATTTTATATCAGGAGAAAAGGTTACTATTTTGAGTGCTGTTGGTATGCTTATGCTTGTTGGAGTTGTTGTTAATACAGGTATTGTGTTGATAGATTATATCAATTTATTGATTAAGAGGGGAGTTGGTCTTAAAGAGGCCGTACTTGAAGCAAGTTGTTCTAGATTTAGACCAATTTTAATGTCTGCTTTAACATCAATAATTGGACTTTTTCCCCTTGCATTTTCAAGTTCAAATGATACTGATTTGGTCAAGTCCATTGCTTTTACCTTTATTGGTGGGATGATTACTAGTACATTTTTGACTTTGCTTTTTATTCCTATGCTTTTTGAAGTTTTTGCTAAATTTACTTTGAAAAACTTTAACTTGTTTGGGACAAAGGGTTCTGTTTGTAAAATTGAGGCTAAGGGAGAGCAATAAAGATTTAAATAAAAGTAGGAATACAGGTGGTGCGGATATTTTTAGAGGTGGTGATACCAAAAGAGATATGAAGTGTGATGGTGATTTGGACAATATTTTTATTGGTGAGGATTGATAAGGAGATATGAATGTATAGAGTAGAAATAATTTCTAATCTATCTTTAGAGCTTGATCTTCATGAACATATGAGCAATATAGAGAAAGATTTGGGAGAATGTATATATTATTCTAAGATATATAATGTTAAAGGAAAGGGAAAAAGAGGTGAGAAGCAAGGCAATGAAGTTTGGCCTGAAGAGAATTTTATTCTTATAGTCTATACTGATAAATTAGCTGTTATTGAAAAACTAAAACATGCTGTTAAATTATTAGATTAGGCTTATCCTACGGAAGGAATTAGATTTTTTTTATTATAGATAAGTGCTAGTTCTTATTTTTAAATTTTTAATGTTATATGCTGTATTTATAGATTAAATCAATTAAGAATCGATTAGTCTATTTTTGGATAGAGATATTGAGTGTAAGTGGAGTTATAGGCATAGATTAATTTATTGATTGGCATTGAATTATGATTTTGTTCTTTAAAATGTTATAATTTATTTGTACAATCATTATTGTAAGTGTTATAGTGGGTTTATATGTCAATAGTAAAAACTTTTTTTAAAATTGCTGAAAAACGAGGCAATTTGATTGCACAGATATATAAAAGTAAGAAAGATTATTTTAAGGTTACTTATGAAGATTTGAAAAATAATGTTTTAAGATTTGCAGCGTGCTTAAAAAAAATGGGTTTAGGATATCAGGACAAAGTGTTTATTTGTTCTGAGAATAGAATAGAATGGAGTGTTATAGATTTTGCGATTTTGTCTTTAGGTGCTGTGGATGTTCCAAAAGGAGCTGATGTTACTCTTTTTGAGACTGAAGCCATTATTAATAATATTAATCCTAGTATGGTAATAGTAGAAAATTTAAATCTTTTTGATTTGATTGTTCAGATTAAATTTAATGTTAATCCTATAGTTATTATTATTGATGATTTAAATGAAAAGGATAAATTACGGTTTCATGGGTTTGAAATCTATTCTTATAAAGAATGCATTGCAATGGGAGATGAGGTAAGACAAGATGGAGAGATTATTAAAACTTTAAATGATATTAATCCTAATGATATGGCAACAATAATATATACTTCTGGAACTACAGGAAATCCCAAAGGGGTAATGCTTTCTCATGCTAATTTTCTCTATCAAGTAGAGAGTTTTAGTCGAATGATTGATACTAGCGAAGGACAAATATTTATGTGCATTTTGCCAATTTGGCATTCATTTCAGAGATTATTTTCTTATAATATTTTTCTTAAAGGTATGACTTGTTTATTTTCAAATATTGTTCCAAGAAATATGCTTGATGATATTAAAAATATTAATCCTCATTATATTGCAGCTGTTCCTAGGCTTTGGATTGCAATAAAGCAAAGTATTTTTAAAGAAGTTTCCAAAAAACCATTCTTGTTAAGATTATTATTTAAGATTTTTGTTAATGCGGCATGTTTTAATGATATTTGTTATAGGATGACTTTAGGATTATATCCTGATAGTAGGTTGAATTTATTGGCTTTTGTAAAAAAAGTTATAGGTATTTTGGGTTTAGTAATTTTCTTTCCTATTAAGATTTTGGGCAATTTAATTCTTTTTAAAAAGATAAAGAAAGTTTTAGGTAATAATTTTGTTGTTGGAATTACTGGTGGGGGAAGTATGTCTTTGTCTGTTGTTAGGTTTTTTAATGCAATTGGGATTGAGCTTGCTAATGCTTATGGATTAACAGAAGCGTCTCCTGGTGTTGCTTCCAATGAGCACAAAAAGGTAATAATTGGTACTTGTGGTAAAATATTAAGTGGAACTATTGCTGAGATTAGGGATGAGAATGGCAATAAGCTTAAAAAACCAGGTAAGGGAATCCTATTCATTAAGGGTCCTCAAATTATGATGGGATATTATCAAGATGAGGCTGCTACAAGACAGGTTATTGGTTCTGATGGATTTTTAAATACAGGAGACATTGTTAAATTATCAGAAGATAACGTTGTCGAGGTTGTAGGTAGAGAAAAAGATACTATTGTTTTAAATAACGGGGAAAATATTGAGCCTGCTCCAATTGAAGTTAAACTGGAAGAATCTTTATTGATTGAAAAAGCCATCGTAGTGGGGCAGGATCAAAATTTTTGGGGGCATTGATTCTTCCTAATTTTGAAGAGATAAATAAATATTTAGAAAGCATGGGACAGAAAATAGCCGATGTTCAGAATAAACGTCAGATTATTGCAAATAATATGGTTCTTAAAGCTATTAGTGATGAGATAAAAAAGCTTGTAAATAGGGCTAATGGATTTAAGCCTTTTGAGCAGATATTAAGGTTCGTGCTTTTGGAGAAGCCATTTGAAGTGGGTAAAGAGATGTCTATTAAGATGGATATTAAGCGTAATTATATTTTAAATTTTTATAAAAATGAGATAAATAATTTATTTTCATAAATTATTTTAAGATGATTTCAAGTTCATCTATATCTTCTAATTTTGTATTAGGTTCTTTAGATTGTTCATGTACAAAACCGTTTCCTTTGATTTTTATTTTTATTTTTTTATAGTTTTTTAAGATTTTCATTAAATCTCTTTTTGAAAGTCCTATAAGATTTGGCAAGAGATTTGTTGTTTCATTTTTGATTGTAGGTTTTAGTATGCTAATTTTTGAGGAAATTTTAATTTCATTATATTCTTTTTTATTGTTTTGGTATTCAATTAATTCTATTATTTCTTTTGCCATGGGAGCAGCAATTCTTGTTCCATATATTGTTTTTTTAGGATATCTGTATACGATGTATATGATGTATTTTGGATTTTCTGTAGGATATATTACTAGTATTGAGGATGTATAGTCTTCTTCTGAATATTTGCCCGTTTTTTGATTGATTACTTGCGAAGTACCACTTTTAGCTGAAATGCTTAAGTTTTTCATCTTAAGATTTGGTATTCCCCCTTTATTTACAACTTCCCGCATCATTTTTAAAACTTCTTTTGCTGTATAGCTAGATATTACTCTTTTAATTTCCTCTTTTTGGAATTCTTGAATTGTATTGTCCATTTCATTGTTTATTTTTTTTATGATTTTAGGTTTTAACATAATTCCATTATTACTAAGTACACTAGCAGCTTGCAGTATTTGAATGGCGGACACTCCTATTTCTTGTCCAAATCCAATTGTGGCTTTACTTCTTCCTGACCATTTTGAATGATGTGTTAAGATTCCTTTTGTTTCTCCGGGAAAAGGAAATCCAACTTTTTCTCCAAAACCGAAATCTATTAGTTTATTATAAAAATATTCATTATTTACTTTATCTGTAATATGGGCTATTCCCACATTGGATGAATATATTAAAATTCCACTAGAATCAATGTAGTCATAAGGGGGATTTAAGGTTTTAATTGTAACCACTTCTCCAGATTTAAATTTCTTTTGGTATATTCCATTATCTAAGAATTTTTCGTTTAATTTTAATAATCCGCTATTTAATAGAATCGCTACTGTAAAAATTTTATTAATGCTTCCAGGTTCATAGGTGAGTGAAGATGCAAAATTATTCCATAATTTTTTAGGATATTTTGCATAGTAATTGGCGTCGTATTGTGGAAATTGAAGCATTGACAAAATTTCTCCATTCTTGGCATCCATTACTACGGTAATCATGTTTTCAGGATTATTTTCTTTAAAGTATTTTTTTGCTATTTGATTTATCTGTCTTTGAAGAATTATGTCTATAGTCAAATATATGTTGTTTGTGCTTGGCTTTTCATTGATAGATTTTTGTTTTGTAAGATCTTCATTTAATATGGTATTTAGGGAAAGTTCAATACCTGTAAGTCCGATATTATCAATTCCAACAAATCCTGTAATATTACTTGCAAGTTCTTTAAATGGATAAATTCTTGTATAGTCTGGATAAAGTACGATATCTTTTAGTCTTCCTTCTGATTGAATTCGTTTAATTAATTCAGATTCTTCTCTTGTTATTTTTCTTTTTATATATGTGAAACCTTTCTTGGATGACAATTTTTTTTTAAGTAGCTGGGGTTCAATTTTTAGTATTGCACCAAGGGTTTCTGATATATTTACAATATTTTTTATTTTATTTGTGTCTGTGCCTACTGAGTGTGATTTCGAAGAAAAAGCTATTATTTTACCGTTTCTGTCATAAATGTTGCCTCTTTTTGAAATATGATTTATATTTTGAGGAAAGTATTGGGCTTCTTTTGAAGACATTAACATAAGATATTTATAAATGGTCAATAATGTTATTATGAAAAAAATTGTGAGAATGATATTTAATCTTACGGTACTAGCGAAATTTTTATTACGCATGAAATGCTATAGATATTCCCTTATGTTATTTTAAACGTTTAACAGTTAAGAATTTTAATATTAATGTTTGCTTAATTTTTTTTCTCATATTTACAATATTATATTTTATAATGTTATATTATGAAAAGATTAAATTTGAGATTAATAGAGGTTTAAATACAGTGGATGTTAGAACTTTAAAAGGTTTTAGAGATTATTTGCCAAAGGAAGCGTTAATTCGTACTCATATTATAAAGCAAATATATAGTGTTCTTGTTTCGTATAATTTTGATTTAATAGATACTCCTATTCTTGAGTATTCTGAATTTCTTTTAAGAAAAGGTGGAGATGAAGTAGAAAAACAGACTTATCGGTTTAAAGATAACGGAGATAGGGATGTTTCTATGCGTTTTGATTTAACGGTTCCTTTTGCAAGATTTATGGCTACTAATAGATTAAAATTAAATTTCCTTTCAGAAGGTCTCAGATAGGGAAGGTGTTTAGAGGTGAGAATACTCAGAAGGGTAGATATAGAGAATTTATGCAATTTGATTTTGATATAATAGGTGAAGATACTTTTCGTAGTGATGCTGAAATTTTATCTATTGTGTATTGTGGCCTTGAAGAGATTTTTTTGAATTTTATAGAAGGTATTAATAGAAAATTTATCATTCATTTTTCTCATATTGGAATATTAAATTCTTATATTGATAAATTGGGATTAAAGGATAAATCTATCTTTATTCTGCGAAATATAGATAAATTAGATAAGATGGGGATTGAGATTGTAAGGGAAAATTTGCTTACACAGTTAAGCAAAGATCATGTTAATTTAATATTAGAATTTATAAATTTGGAAGGAACTTTCTGGGACAAATTGGAGACTTTAAAAGGTATTTTAGAACATAATAATACTATTAAGAGAATTGAAGATATTTTTAAACACTTGAGTACGTTAGGAATTCAAGATGCTTTTAATTTTAATCTTAAGATAGTTCGTGGGCTTGATTATTATACAGGGCTTGTGTTTGAGGCCGAGATGATAGGTACTAATATGGGAAGTATTTGTAGTGGGGGGAGATATGATAATCTATTATCCTTGTTTTCTGGCTCTCTACAAAAGGTTTCAGGAGTTGGTGGATCTTTTGGCATTGATAGAATTCAAGATATAATTGAAAGTGAGAAATTTGATTATATTAAGTTATTTGTTGTTAAAGCCAATTCAAGGGTATTAATTGTTAATATAGATGATAATTTGCAGGATTATTATTATAAGCTTGCAGACAAATTTAGAAGGCATGATTATTCTAAGGTAAATAATATTGCTTGTGAAGTATACCCTAAGAGTAAGGATGGTAAAAATATTAAGACACAAATAGAATATGCTCTTGAAAAAGCTATAAGGTTTTTAATTTTTGTGGGTCAAGAGGAATACAAAGAGGACAAATTAAAGGTAAGAGATCTAACTAAAAAGGAAGAGTTGTTATTATCTTTTGATGAGGCCATAAAATTTATTAAAGGTAATAATAAATTTTTATGCACTCCTTTTTAGTTGAGGATTTGATTTAAGATCATTGAATCTTTAATGTTTTGCTTACTGATTTGAAGTATTAATTTTTTTGTTTTTCTATTTTGCGTATTGTGATTGCATTAAGAGTTAGTGTATTTTGATGATGTTCATAATCTATTTGTCCTAATATTTCAATACAGTCCTTAAAATTGATGTCAATATCAAAAGTTGTTTTTGTTGTGATTATGCCTTCGAGGGCATTTTTATTGTATCCTACATAAAAGTCAAAGTAAGTTATGTTATCTTTTTTCTCAATGTTATTGGCAATGCCTTCCCATTTGACATATACATTTGAGTAAATCAAAGGATTTTTTTTAATTTCCTTTAAAATTAAAAAATCGTCAAATGTAATAAAATCTGGTCTTGATATAAAACTTGCAAGGTTTTTAGCTTTAAGTTTAATTGATTCCGATGCGTTTGAATTCAATATCTTATTGATTTCAATTCTTGCAAAATTATCTTTTCCTTGTTTGAGGTGAGTTTTTATTTTTTGAAATGAATTTTTGATTTCAGTTTCAGTTAGTATAAATACAAATTGTCCCTCATAGTTTTCAAGTTTTTCTTTATCATTTATTTTAATATCGTCAATGTATGCTGCTATATTATTAATGGCTTTTTTTGCTGTTTTGGATTTAGAATTATTGAGTGTCATTTTAATTGTTTCTTTGGAATTTATAGTTAAGAATATTAATATAATTAGAAGTGAAATTCCTGCTATTGTTAGTAATATCTTTGTTAGTTTAGATAAATTGTTACCTGTTTCTACTTTAACTTCTGGGAATAACTTATCATATATTTTTTTATTTAAAAATAGTGTTCCTTGAATAGGATTTTTTCTGATGGTTTCTAGAGAAAGCTCTGATTGCCTTACTTCTTGATTTTCTTCTATCATTTTAAGCCATATCTGTATGGCCTTATCTTCTTTACCTTGAGTTGCTAATAATATTGCGATTGATTGTTTGACATTTGGTTCTGTTGGATTTAAAGTATAAGCTTTTTTTAGGTATGTCTGAGCATTGCCTAGATTTCCCATTTTAAGATAAGACATTCCTAAAATATAGTGATAAAAATAGTAATTCTTGTAAAAAAAAATTTCTTTTTCTAAAATCTTAACTACTTCTGAATATTTGTGAGAGTTATAATAGCGAATAGATTTTTTAATAAGTTTATTAGATTCAATTTCCATAAAGTTGAATTTACCCTCATGATTATTGTTTAATGTTTAATACATAAATATTATCTTAAAAAAATAATAAATAAAATATTATCCTTTGTTTAAAAAAAGCCTGTTTGACTAAAAAGTTATTAATGTTATAATTATATAAGCTCATTTAGGATTTATACATATTTAGAATGGTAGGAATGTGTCGTCAGAAAAAATCGCAGAATTAATTAAAGACATTTATTTAAGCTTCAGGAAAGGTGATTTTAAGACAGCTTTAATGAAATCAGAAGAAGCACATTCACTTGATTTTGATAATATTGAGATTTTAACTGCTTTAAAAAGCTCTGTATATTGGAATGGCCAGATTGAAAGTCTTGATCGGATAGATAAAGATTATGAAAAGGCTGAATTTTTAATAAGAGAATGGAATAATTTTGCTAGAAGATATTTGAAAAAGATGAATTTTGATTTTATACAAGGCCGTAATTCAATTAAGCATTTCATATTTCAGTTGTGTTTAGATATATATAAGGATATATATAAACTACAGCCAGAAAATTTAGATATCTTAATCAAGATTGCTAAATCTTATAAGGGAATGGGTAATTATGAAAAAGCTATAGCTGTTTTTTTGCAGATATTAGGGGATGCAAAGGATAATTCAGATGTAATTGCCGAACTTGCTGATTCTTATGCCCTTGTTGATGAAATTAAAGAAGCTAAAGTGTTATTTAGAGAGGCTTTTTTTATTAATCCTCAAAGAATAGATATAGATGCACTTGAATCGGAAATGATAATTAAGTTAATAGAAGCCATTAGGAGTGATAGAAATATTTCCGATACTCTTATTAAAGAATGGATACCTGTTTATGGAGCTTTAAATGGCGTTTTTAATATAAAAAGAGAATTAAGGCCTATTGAGCTTGGTCATTTAAAGCAATCTGTTTATAGTTTGCGTAATGAACTTAAGGA
Organism: Borrelia tillae; assembly: GCF_055693965.1. Classification (NCBI taxonomy): domain Bacteria; kingdom Pseudomonadati; phylum Spirochaetota; class Spirochaetia; order Spirochaetales; family Borreliaceae; genus Borrelia; species Borrelia tillae. The sequence continues at coordinate 127,358 of NZ_CM146346.1, read as the reverse complement.
AAAATCTTATAGGTCAATAAATGAGAGCATATTGCTTCCAAGGCTTATTAATAAGTATTTTTGGCTTATTGATCATTATGTCAGGATAAAAGAAGATCGTGTTCGAATTGATGAGATTTTATCTTATATTAAAGAAGTAGATATAGGAATATATCAGCAATATGTTAATTAGGTTGATTTTTAATAAAATTGATATTAGGAGAGTTGAATGTCTAATACTACTATAGAAAGATTAGATAATGTCTTGCAAGAGGATAAGTGGACAAGGATAGTTGTTAATAATTATTCTCTTGCAAAGATAAAGGAATTGGATGAGTTAATAGATAATATAATTCTTGAAAATTTAACGGAAGAAGCTTTAGATATTTGTAGTAAGCATTTAAAAGATATCAAAAAAAGTATTGCTGGTCTTTATATTTCAGGTATGCTTATATATAGTAGAAGACCACTTAATGATATGAGTTTGCTTACAGTTGTAGATTTATTTTCTCAAAATTTGAAATGGTCTCTTGTTGAGCATATTTGTCACAAGATGCTTTTAACTTCTGAGAATAAGCATGCGCTTTATACTCTTGCAAAGATATATGCACAGAATAATGAGAATGATAAACTACCAGATATCTGGATACGTATTGTTGAAGCTGATATTGATGATACTGTATTTGTAAGGCAGCTTGCTGCCCATTATGAAAGTGTTGATCTGCAGAAATCAATATATTTTTTTAGAAAGGCCATTTATCGTTTTATTGATAAGAAACAAATGTCTGGCATTAGAGAGATATGGTCTAAACTTATCAAGTATGTAGCAGATGACTTTGATTCTTTTCTTCTTATACTTCAAAAAGTTGAGAAAGAACTTGGCTTTAAAAAGGTTGTAGTTCTTTATGAGGATTTATATGAACATTATTCTGTAAGTGGAAATATTGATGAAACAATAGAGATTTTAAAAGGAATCTTAAAACTTGACAATAAAAACCAGAAAGCAAGAGAAAATTTAGTTCTTTTTTTGAGAGAAAAATATAAGGATGTTAAGAATATTGAGGAGTATCTTGAGAAATCTGATATTGAAAATCTTGATAAGAATTTTGTTGATGTTTATTCTGATTTTGAGAAATATTTGTTTTTTGCCAAGGGTAATTTTGTATACCATCAAACCTGGTTTGTGGGAATAGTTAAGGATGTGAATGAACAGGGAATTGTAGTTGATTTTGTTTCTAAGCGAGGACATTTTATTAGTTTTGATATGGCTATATCTGCTTTAGCTCCTCTTGAGAGAGAAGATATTAGGGTTTTAAAAGCAATTAAGCCAAAAGAGGAGCTTGTAGAATATTTAAAAAGAGATATTGAATCGGCTTTAAGAATAATTATTAAAAGTTATAAATCTATTGATTTAAAGGGAATAAAAAGGGAGCTTGTCCCAAGTTTAATGACTCAGAGTTCATGGAACTCTTGGAGTGTAAAGGCCAAGCAAATTTTAAAAGACAACCCTCATTTTGTTATGGCGTCTGGAAAAGCCGATTGTTATATATACAACGAAAGAGCTTCGAACTTTAATGAAAAAATTTATGATAAATTTAAGGTAGAAAAAGATTTTTATAAAAGATATGAAATTTTTATGCATTATTATACTGCTAACGGTGTTGCAAAGGATTTGCATATTGAAGAGGAAATGTTTAATTATTTTTTAATTTATGTTAATAATTTTACAAAAGTTGATCATTATGTTATAAGTTCTTATGTTATACTTAAGTCTTTGAAAAATTCTGAAAGTGGGATTGCTTTAAAGTTTAATATTGAAAAAGATATTAATTTAGGAGCTCTTTTCAAAGAGTATGCCAAAAGTATAGTTGATCTTTTTGATTCAATTTTAAATGCAGAGATAAAAAAAGAATTGATATCCTTAATTAAGGAAGAATTAATGGATTGGGTTATTTACTATAAACAGCTTTTTCCTTCGTATGTTAATAAGAAATTAATAGATTCTCTTTATAAGGAAAATATAAAAGAAACAGCTCAGCTTTTCAATTATGTAATAAAGAATTATAAAGTTTATAAAGATGCTTATATTTGGATTTTAAAACATTATACGTCTTATTCGCTTAATTTAGATTATTCCGATTCAGAGTTGTTAGTAAATTTAATCAAGATTTTAACAGACAGTGTTGTTAAGATTAATAATAAAAACAATTCTGTTGCTAACAAGAGAATTTATAAGATGGTAATCAATCTATTGATCAAGGATAAATACCTTAGTACCGTTTTAAGTGAAGTTATGGATGAAGAGCTTGCCAAAAGGATATATATGACTTGTTTTTATATAAGAGATTTTCCCCCAAAGGAACTCTTGCATATTAAAACGACAATAAGAAGTGTGTTTAATAATATTGAATTCGAAGATGAAAAGATGCTATATTCAGGCGATAAGGTAGAAATAGGATTTTTAACTATTTTAAGTTCTCTTAGTAAGAAGCAAAAAGAATTACAGTACTTAAAAGATATAGAGATACCAGAGAATTCAAAAGAAATCGGTAAAGCGCGTGAGCTTGGTGATTTAAAAGAGAATGCAGAATATCATTCTGCAAAGGAAAGACAACAATTTTTAACTAAGAGATTGAATTCTCTGATGTCAGAGATAGATGTTGCAAAAGTAATTGATACTAAAGAGCTTCAAAGTGCTGTTGTTGGATTTGGAACGAAAGTGACCATGCTTAATAAAGTTACAGATAGGGAGGAGTCTTATTTAATATTTGGACCTTGGGAATCAAATCCCGATGAAGGTATTATATCTTATAAATCTCCTTTTGGAGAAAATTTATTGGATGCAAAAGAAGGCGATAATCTTGATTTTGTTATAAATGATACTCATTTCCAATATTATGTTAAGAAAATAGAGCCTGCCAAAATTAATTAGAAAGGTGTAAAATGTCAAGGTTAAAAGGTAAAGTAGATAATTCTTTGGATGATAGATTAAACAGAGAAAAAGCTATTGAGCTTGCTAGAATTCAAATAGAGAAAGATTTTGGGAAGGGAAGTCTTATCAAGATGGGCGAATCTCCTGTGAAGGGGATAGAGAGTATATCCAGTGGTTCCATCTTGCTTGATGAGGCGATGGGTGTTGGAGGTTATCCTAGGGGAAGGATAATAGAAATTTTTGGTCCTGAATCTTCTGGTAAGACTACTTTAACTCTTCAAGCAATCGCTGAAGTCCAAAGAAAAGGTGGGATAGCAGCTTTCATTGATGCTGAACATGCTCTTGATTCCGTTTATGCAAAAGCTTTGGGTGTTAATGTTGATGAACTTTGGCTTAGTCAACCTGATACAGGAGAACAAGCCCTAGAGATTGCTGAATATCTAATTAGGAGTGGTGGAATTGATTTAATTATTATTGATTCTGTTGCGGCTTTAACACCACGAGCAGAAATTGATGGTGAAATGGGTGATGTACAGATTGGGCTTCAAGCAAGATTAATGAGTAAGGCTTTAAGAAAGATTGCGGGTATACTTTCAAAGTCTAATACTTGTATTATGTTTATTAATCAGATAAGAATGAGAATTGGTGTGATGTTTGGCAATCCAGAGACTACTACCGGAGGAAATGCTTTAAAATTTTATTCTTCTCTTCGTCTTGAGGTTAGAAAAATTGAGCAGTTAACTGGAAGTGTTGGAGATGATGTTATTGGTAATAAGGTAAGGGTGAAGGTTGTAAAAAACAAAGTGGCGCCCCCTTTCGCAAAGTGGAACTTGTGATCTATTTTGGGAAAGGTATTTCACGGGAAGCTAGTATATTAGACGCTGCAGTTAAGTATAATTTGATAGAAAAGACAGGTTCTTGGTATGTTATGGGAAATGATAAGTTGGGGCAAGGTAGAGAGAATGCTATAAGTTATCTTATTCAAAAAAAGGAACTAACAGATGAACTTGAGAGTAAACTTAGAAATATAATTTTTGAAGGTTTGAATCAAGATTCACTTGAGATTGGAACAAATGTGAAGCAAGATGAAGAATAAAAAGGTGAGTTTGGATGATTATTTAATTGTTTGTAATGATTTTAAAGGTGGAATAGAGATTTTTTTTGATTACGTAAGAAATAGGAGAGAGGTTTTAAAAACTTTTAATTTGAGTAAAATAATAGAAGATTTTATGGCATTTTCTGAGAGTATTGAGATAGATATTAAAGAGTTAATTAAATTTTATTCTTTTTCAACCAGTTTACTTTATTTAAAGACGCAAATTCTTTATCCAGTGAAATTAAAAAGAGATAAAAAGCTAATTGAAAGAGAAATAGTGAAAAAGTTAATAAATTTCAGTGAGGGATATGCAGAGTCTAAAATGACCACTCGTAACTCGCATAAGGCACATGAGGATAGGCTGGGATCTTCTTTCTTAAAGAAAAATAGCGTTTTTTCAGAAAGTGCAGACAATCTTCAGGATTGTTTGTTTGAGCTTAGTAAGTCTAAAGGTAGAGTTAGAAAGACGGTGACAAGTTTAAGTGGTAAGAAAAGTCAAGACGATATTGATATTACTAAATTTAGGCCTAGTGTTTTAGGCACTTATGATGCTAAAATTTTGGATAAAAAATCAAAAATTATTGAGCTTTTAAACCAAAAGGAAAATTTTATTTTTGTTTTTTTATTGAAAGGTAGTGATAAGTTTTACTTTTTTGAAAAATTTTGTTACTTTTTAATAGCTCTTGAATATAAAATGTCAAATGTTATAGATTTGGTTTATATAGACAATGAATTGACTTTAAGAAAAGGATCAAAGTATTGACGAATGTAGGTAGCAAAGAACTTAGAGTACATGTTTTTTTGGCAGATAAGGGTATAGGTTCTAGGCGATTTTGTGAAGATCTTATAAGAAAAAATTTTGTCAAAATAAATGGCTCTCTTGCAAAGCTTGGAGATAAAGTTTCCTTAGGCGATAGGGTTGAATATAAAAGGCAAGTATTTGTTTTTAGGGATTGTAATCTCAAAGCTAAGCTTTATATAGCTCTTAATAAGCCTAAAAATTATCTGTGTTCCAATTTTGATTTAGAGGGAAGAAGATTGGCAATATCTTTAGTTCAGCCTTTATTTAAAGAACGTTTATTTTCAGTTGGTAGGCTTGATTTTAAAAGTTCTGGGCTTTTACTTTTTACTAATGATGGTCAATTTGCCAATAGTATGATTCATCCTAGAAATGAAATTGAAAAAGAATATGTTATTGAGTCAAAAAAAACTGTTGATGAGGATTTGCTCATCAGTTTTAAGCGTGGAATAAAAATAGAGAGAGAGTTTTTTAAGCTGAAGTCTTATGCAATTTTGAACAATCATTCTGCCAGGTTGATTTTAACGGAGGGTAAAAACAGGGAGATTCGAAAAGTTTTTTTGAGTAAAAATATTTATTTAAGGAAAATTCATAGAATTAGGATAGGTAGTATTAAATTGGATAATTTAAGAGAAGGGCAAATTAGAGTTTTATCTTTGGCTAAGGTTAATAAATTTAAGACTCAATTTTTGGGGGGATGTTAATGATAATAGCCATTGATGGTCCTTCAGCTTCTGGGAAAAGCTCTATTGCGAAAGCGCTAGGGATGAGATTGGGTTTTAAGTGTATTAGTTCAGGTTATTTATATAGGATAATAACTTTACTTGCCCAAAGGTTTACTCTAAATAAATATGATCTACTAAGTGAAAATAAAGTTTTAGAACTTGTATCACAAAATGATATTGGATTTAATGGTGTTGATTTTTTACTTAATGGTGTAGATATTATAAGTCATATCTTAAATGAGAGAATAGATTTTCAAGTGTCTCTTTATTCTTCTTATATAGGTGTTAGGCATATTGTGAATAAAAAATTAAGAGAAATAGTTAAATTCAATGATGATGATTATATAATAGAGGGTAGAGATATTACTACTGTAGTATTCCCGGAAGCTCAGGTTAAAATATATCTTGATGCTTCTTTTAAAGTGCGTGCTTTGAGACGATATAATCAGAGGGATAGTGACATATCTTTAGATGAGCTGGAGCAAGCACTAGAGAGACGTGATGAAGTTGATCAAAATAAAGAGTATGGTAAATTGAAATTAGCCAAAGAAGTGTTTTATATTGATACGAGCTATAAGTGCTTAAATGATGTATGTGATATTATCATAAAGACGTTTAATTTGAAAAAGAAGTAATAGAGAGGTGAGGATGGAAAATCAAGAAGATTTGCAAGAAAATTATCTAAAGGTTCTTGAAAAAGTAGAGCTAGGTAGTAGTGTTTCTGGTGTTGTGATAAACATCATGAAAGATTATGTGCTTGTAGATATTGGTTATAAGTCTGAAGGTTTTATTAAAATTGATGAATTTGAAACCATTCCAAATGTTGGAGATAAGCTTGACGCAATAGTTACAAAAGTAGGGGGAGAATTAGGATTGGTTCTTAGCGTTTCAAAGCTTGATGCTCTTAATTTGCAAGATAAGGTTGACGAGTATATTGCAAATAGGAAGGTACTTAAAGGCAAGATTTTAGTTGAACTTTCAAATGGTGGTTATAAGGTTCAGATTAATGAGAATGTTACTGGATTCATGCCAGCTTATTTAAGTTCTATGTATAAGGATGAAAAATTAAAACGAGGGTCAAATGTTGAATTTTATATTATTCAGGCAGATAAGACCGAGGGGCTTAGGATTATTCTTGATAGACGAACTTTAGAGCGTGAGCGTGAATTTTTAAAGAGAAAAGAGATTGTTAGTTCTTATAACGAAGGTGATATAGTTGATGGTGTTGTTGAGCGAATTACGGATTATGGTGCTATTATAAAGATTAAAAATCTTGTTTTAGGGGTACTGCACAAAAGGAATATTGCCTTTAATCGAGTTGAGAATGTTGAAGATTTTATTCGTGTTGGTGACAAGTTAAGGTTAAAAATCATCAAGTTGAGTACCAATACAGGAAAGATTGAATTGTCACTTAAAGCTTTAAAGACAAATCCTTGGGATTTTGTTGAATCTAAATATAAGATTGAGAGTATTGTGAAGGGTAAAATTGCCAGGATATTACCCTTTGGTGCTGTAGTTGAACTTGATAGTGAGATATCAGGATTTTTGCATATAAGTAATTTTTCTTGGGTGAGGGTAATAAAGAGTCCTCAAGAATTAGTTAAAGTCGGACAAATAGTAGAAGTTAAAATTTTAGATATAGATAAAGAGAATCAAAAAATATCTTTAGGTATTAAGCAAGTTAATGAAAATCCATGGAACAGTTTGGCTAAGAGATGTGAAGTTGGTAAGGTTATTCAAGGTGTTGTGAAAAATATTACAAAGGCAGGTGCTTTTGTAAGTATTGAAGAAGGCATAGATGCATATGTTAGTAAATTTGATATTTCTTGGATTGATGAAGTTAATCCTGAGGAATATTTTGAATTGGGAAGTTCAATTAGTGGGAAGGTGATTGAATTTGATGTTAAGAGGCAAAACATTAGGTTGGGAATCAAACAGCTAGAAGAAAATCCTTGGGATGATTTTTCTAAGAGCTATAAAAAAGGTGATGTTCTTGAAGTTGAAGTTGTAGAGAAAAAATCCAAAGGGGTTCAAGTAAAAGTTTATGGTAAAATAATGGGATTCATTAGCAAGATCCAACTTGGAGATACAAAAGAATCCAGTTTGGAAACTTTTGAAAAGTTAAATGTTGGCGACAAGCTTAAGGTTATAATTACCAATATTGATTTTAAAAACAGGTTAGTCTTATTGTCTTATAGGGCATATAAAGAGCAGAAATCAAGTGAAGAAATCTCTTCTTATTTATTTAAAGAAGATGATGAAGAATCTTATAAACCATTTGCAAATTTATTAAAAAGGAATGCTGATGTTTAAGAATAAGTTTTTGGTAGGTATTCTTGCAGCTATTGTTTTTGTGGGAAGTATTATTTTTTTTTATGAATTTATGGATGTGAATTATGTCAAAGCAGGTGGAGAAATAGTAGAAAAGCTTGAAAATGATTTAAAGCTTTATTTAAAAGAAAATAATGATGAAGAGAAAGGTAAATTGGAGATTGAAATAGAAGAATCTGCAAAAAAACGAGACGATGTTGCTCGCGAATTCCTTCCACGGTTTTATCTTGCGAGGGCTATTTATTTTCAAAGCAAAGGTTTATATAAAGAAGCTCTTGAAGATTTAGAGATTGTGATTGGTTCGAAACATATTGAAAGGGAGCTTGCTTATATTAATAAAGCTATGGTTTATGAAAAAATGGGTCAAGTGGAAGAAGCTTTGTCGGTGTATAATGATATAATTGGGCAAACTAAATTAGATTTTATTAAGATTAGAGCCTTGCTTAGTAAGGCAATATTAATTGAAAGTGAAGATAAAGAATCGGCTATTGATATATATGGACAGATTATCAATTTTCCTTATGAAAATAATTTGTATATCAATATCGCCAAGAATAAACTTTTACAGCTTAGATAGTCTGTGGTAGTTTTTGTTTTTTAGGTTTAGGATGATAAAGTTTTGTTATGGCATATTTTTAGTTATTTTTTTATTGATATTTGGTTGTGGGATTGAAAGTGTTATTATAGTTGATTCTCCTGTAAAAGTTGATACTGAAATTTCTAGAGATATTCTTGCTTTCAAATTACCTTCTGGATATTTTAGTCAATCGAATAACTTTAAAGTTAAGGGTATTGATATTTACTATAAATTTTATCCAGAGAGTGATAGGTACAATTTGGGTGGTTTTACAAAGACTGTTGAAAGAGATTTTGATGCTCTAAAGAGCGTTTTTAATAATGTTAATGAATTCAACAGAAGAGGATTTTATAAAATTAATTTAGACAAAGATTGCTTTTCAGGAAAGCCAACTGTAAAACTGGATAAACAGTGGATTGTAGGACAATTTCCTTTATATTTTGAACTTAATTTTGAAAATTTGAGAAAAAATACCCCTGGTTCAGTTTCTATTAATATAAGAAGGGGTAGTGATTCTTCAGCACCTCTTCTTAGAAATATTAAACCCATATATAGATCTTATGTTATTGATGGTTTATATGTTAAATTTTCCGAAGCTTTAAAAAAGAATAAAGTTTCAGATAATAATAATCGGCCATTTGATCTTGCACATATTAGCAATAACTTTTTTACAAGTGATGTTTCATCTAAGTATAATTTGGTGATTTTTGTAATGGCAGTGGGTAATGCTATTGAGGATGATATTTATAGTGTTATTGTGAATATAGGCAGTTTACATAGTTTTGAGTTGGCCAGTTAGTTAAAGGCAGCTATGATCACATTTTTTTTTCATTTGATCTTAACTAATATTATTGTTTCTTTTATAGTAAGTTTTATTGTTGTTTTTTTTAATATATTGAGATTTAAGTTTTTATTAGTTTATTTGATAAGTTTTTTAGGAAGTGTTTTATTTTTATTTTTTATACCTTTTTTTATTCCGATTATCATGATAGGCGAATAGATATTTTGTTTTATTTGTTCCCAATTGTTGGTTCAATAGTGTTGATATCTTTATTAAAGTTTGCTGAGAGGAGTAAAAATGATTTATAAAGAGAATTTTGAAATTGCACTTGTATCAAACTCTATCATTAGAGCTGAGTTGTTAGAAGTTTTAAAAATTAATTTTTTATCACTCAGTGTTAATGTTGATGAAGATTTAATTATGAAATCGGGAGAGAGTGATCTACAGAAAGGATATCCGTTTTTAAACTCACAAGCGCTATTGATAAATATGGTAAAGATAAATGTTTAATTACCGCTGATACTCTGGTAAAAACTGGTTCAGTTTATATTGGTAAAATAAAAGATGAAAATGAAGCTTTTAGTAAGATAATGGGATATAGTAATAAACTTGTTGAAGTGGAGACTAGTTTTTGCATCTTTATTCCAATTAGAGAAAAAATAATTAAAGCCCGTGAAGTTTCATTTATTAAATTTCGAGAATTATCCCCAGATGTCGTTTATCATTATATTGCACTTGGTCATTGGAGATATAAATCCGGAGGCATAAGTTTAAAGAATGGTGTTGCAGATATTTTGATTGAATATATTAATGGTAGTTATTCTAATATAATAGGCTTACCAATTGGTTTGTTTTATGATATTCTTATTAGAGAAAATATAATTTCCGCTATGTAAGAGTAGTTGAGTAAAAGCGAGGGATTTAGGAGGTCGTTTTGGCAATTATTACTATGAAGAGTCTTTTAGAGGCTGGAGTTCATTTCGGGCATCAAGTAAAAAGGCTGGATCCAAGGATGAAGAGGTTTATCTTTTCAGAGAGAAATGAAATACATATTTTAGATTTACAGAAAACTTTGCAAGGTATTAAAGATTCATATGAACTTGTTCAAAATGTTATAAAGAGCGGTAAAAAAGTCTTATTTGTTGGTACTAAAAAACAGGCGAGTGAGATCATTGAGCAAGAAGCTAAAAGAAGTGATATGCCTTATGTTAATAATAGATGGCTTGGTGGAATGCTTTCAAATTTTAACACTATTAAGAAGTCAGTTCAGAAGTTAAAAAAATTAGAAAAAATGGAAGTTGATGGAACATTTGATATGCTCAGCAAAAAGGAAGTTTCTCAACTTAATCGTGAAAAGCTAAAATTAGCTAAGAATTTAACGGGAATTAAGGATATGGAAGAGCTTCCTGGAGTTGTTTTTATTATTGATCCTAAAAGAGAGCAATTAGTAATTAATGAGGCTAGAAAACTAAGTATTCCTATAATCTCAGTTGTTGATACAAATTGCAATCCGGATGTAATTGATTGTCCAATTCCTGGAAATGATGATGCAATTCGTTCTGTTGCTTTATTCACTAAGATAATATCTGATGCTATCTTGGAGAGTGATAAGGAAGTTGGAATTCAGATAGTTGAGAATTTGAATGAAGAAGACTTAATGAGTGAAATTGAAGTTAAGAATTAGAAAAAAGAATCAAGAGATATGTAAGGAGAAGATATGAATATTAGTCCTCAAGAAGTGAAAAGGTTAAGGGATGCAACTGGGGCTGGGTTTGGCGATTGCAAGAAGGCACTGGATGCTGTTGGTGGTGATTTTGAATTGGCTAAGAAGAAACTTAGAGAGATGGGTATTGCGTCTGCTGATAAAAGGAGTGGTAGGGATGCTAAGGAAGGGCGGGTATTCTCTTATATAAATAAAGAGAGAGTTGGCCTTTTGCTTATTTCATGTGAGACAGATTTTGTTGCCATGAATAATGATTTTGCAGCTTTTGGGAATTCTTTGATAAGACAATTAGTTGAGAGTGGCAAAGATTCTTTAGATGAGAAGCAAGAGCTTGAGATTAAAAATTTAGCAGCTACAATCAAAGAGAATATTCATGTGAGCAAATTTTATGTTTCGGATATCAAGTCTAATGAACTTGTAAAAAGTTATCTTCATGGAGAGCAATGTAAGATAGGGGTATTTGTGAAATTAAGGGTAGATGATGTTTCTAAGATAGAAAATGATAGTTTAAATAGCCTTGCTATGGACTTAGCTTTACATATAGCAGCTTTTGCTCCTCTTTATTTAAGCATTGGTGATATTTGTTCCAATTATATTAAAGAACAAGAAGAAGTATTTATGAAGCAGATGGAAGGTAGTGAAAAGCCTGAAAATGTAATTAAAGGCATAGTATCTGGAAAACTGAAAAAGCATTTATCTGAGATTACTCTTTTGGAACAGGGATTTGTAAAAGATGATAAATTTACTGTTAAAGAGAAGATTAAAGAAGTTTCTGATGCAATTTTAACTAAGATTGAAGTAATAGATTTTAAGTATTTAAGCGTTGGATAAATTTATGATTCCTAATGTTTAGGAGGTTTGAATGGAAGAATATAAGGCTTTATTGGATGAAAAGATGAGTAAGGTGCTTTTGTCTCTTGAGAATGAATATAAATCTTTAAGGACGTGTAGGGCAAGTAGTGCTCTTTTTGATAAAGTACTAGTTGATTATTATGGAGAAAAGACCCCCTTAACTAGAATTGCCAATATTAGTATTCCTGAGGCAAGACTTATTATAATTCAACCTTGGGATAAAGGCTTACTGCCTAAAATAGAGCAAGCTATACTTAATTCAGATCTTTCTATGAATCCTTCAAGTGATGGTTCAGTTATTAGGATTAAAGTTCCTGTATTGACTATTGAGAGACGTACAGAAATAGCTAAACAGGCAAAAAAGATTGCCGAAGAATATAAAGTTGCGGCTAGAAATATAAGACAGGAATTAAATAGTAGGGCTAAAAAGCAAGAAAAGGGTTCTCAAATTACAGAGGATGATTTACGACGGATTTTAGATTATATTCAAAAAGATATTAATGCCTATATCAAGAAAATAGATGAAATTTTTGATTTAAAGGCAAAGGAGATAATGGAAGTTTAAGTTTATGAGTACTAATTCCCTTCCAATGCATGTTGGAATCATCATGGATGGAAATAGAAGATGGTCTTTAGACAAAGGTCTATCCTTTTTTGAAGGACATAAAGAAGGATTGAAAAGAGCCAGAGATATAGTTAAGCATTCTATTAAATTAGGCATAAAATATTTATCTTTGTATGTTTTTTCTACAGAAAATTGGAATAGAACAAAAACTGAAGTTGAATATTTAATGGCTTTGATTGCTGATTATTTAAGATCTGAATTTGAGTTTTATAGTGCAAATAATATAAGGCTATTAGTATCAGGAGATATTGATACTTTAGGTAAAGAAGTAAGAGAGTCTATTATTGATGCTATTAATTTTACAAAAAATTTTGATGGTCTTGTGCTTAATTTAGCCATTAATTATGGCGGTCGAAATGAAATAGTTAGAGCTTTTAATAAAATTTTGAAAAATGGTTTATGCTTTGATACTTTAGATGAATTTAACTTTGCCAAGTTTTTGGATAATCCGGAACTTTGTGATTTGATCTTGTAATTCGTACTGGTGGAAACGTGAGGATAAGTAATTTTCTTTTATGGAGAATTGCTTATTGTGAATTTGTTTTTTCAAGTGTCTTATGGCCAGAGTATTCCATTCTTCATTATGAGAGAGATTTAGAATCTTTTAAGAATAGGAAGAGGAATTTTGGGCAATAAGCGTTTATTTGATCTTAAGTCTAAGAAATTAACATTTATTGCGAGACTTGGGACATTTCTATTTTTTGTTCCTTTGGTTTTATCTTTGATATTTTTAGAGTTTAAGAATTATTTATTAATTAATATTTTAATTTTTATGTTTAGTGGAGTTTCTGCAAAGGAACTTAATGATTTGCTTAAAGCCAAGTCTTCTTCTATTTCTAGTATTCTGTCTTTTTTTCTAGGAGTATTCCCTCCAATATTTACATATGTGCATTTCAATATTTTTGATTTGGGTATAAATGTAGTATTCTATTTGGTCATAACTTTAGTTTTTAGCAATTGGATTGTTAACTTGGTTTTTATTAAAGAAAATGAAATTGTTAACTTTTTATCACAGGCAACTTCAATAATTTTCATACTTATATATCCGGGTGTTTTAATGTCATTTATTGTTGCTATTACTACTTTGCCAAGAGCACCTATTCTTTTGTTAATGCTTTTTTCTATGGTTAGTGGCAATGATACTTTTGCCTATCTTGTTGGATATTTCTTTGGGAAAAATAGTTATAGGCCTACAATTATAAGTCCTAATAAAACGATAATGGGATTTTTAGGTGGTATACTATTTTCTGTAGTTTTTGCATTAGGGGCAGTATTCTCAAGGTTAATAAATTTAACTTATGGAGAAGCTATGATTTTTGGTGTTTTAATAGGATTTTTTACTATTATAGGTGATTTATTTGAATCTGGACTTAAACGTAGTGCAGGAGTTAAGGATTCTGGAAATATTATTCCTGGTAGGGGTGGTGCGCTTGATTCAATTGATTCATACCTTTTAACAGGTCCTATATTTTATTTATATTTATCATAATTTTTGGGAGTAATTGAATGTATATTTTTTTCAGCATTTTGGCTTTTTCTTTGATAATATTCATTCATGAATTAGGTCATTTTTTATTTGCCAAGCTTTTTAAAGTTAAAGTTGAAGTTTTTTCTGTAGGAATAGGGCCTAGTCTTTTTAAGATTAAAATAAAAGAAACTGAGTATAGATTTTCTCCTATTTTATTAGGGGGATATTGTAAGCTTAAAGGAACTGAGCATTTAGAAAATGAACTTAAATTAAATAGACAACTTGAAGCAGATAAGGATTCTATTTTTGGTGTTTCTAATTTTAAGAAAATATTAATATATTTTGCGGGTCCCCTTTTTAATTTACTTTTTGCGTTGACACTTTTTAGTGTAATAGAAATGATAGGTATTGTTTATCCTGATTATTCTGGTAAAATAGTTATTCCTGGCAATGATTCTTCGAGTAAATTTAAGAATGGGGACGTTATTTTAAATGTTAATAATCATGATATCAGATATTTTTCTGATTTAAAAAGAATTATTCCCTTAGAAAAAGATTCAAAAGTGACGTTTACGGTTTTAAGAGATGGTGAGAGTGTTAGTTTTGAAGAATATACTAATTTAGCTAAGCTTTTAAAAGAAATTAGCCCTTGGCTAGATCTTATTGTTGCTAAGGTTAAAACAAATTCTTCAGCTGAGGTTGCAGGTCTTAAACCTAATGATAAGATAATAGGCATGAATGGTGTGATGTTAAATAATTATGAGGAGTTAAATAATTTTATTGCTCAGCTTGATGTTAATGTGGTTGATATTAAGTATGAAAGAAATGGTGAGATTTTAACTTCAAAATTAGTATTTCAGGATATTAATAAGAGTTTGGGAATTTATTTATTACCGGGTTTGGAACAACGGTTAGTTAAAGCGGATAATTTAGGAATTGCTATTAAAAATTCTTTTAATAGAATTTTAGATGTTTTGAACCATGTTTTCTACTTCATTTTTAAATTGTTTACTAATTTTAGGAATAGTGCTCAAAATTTTTCAGGACCTGTTGGTGCACTTAATGCTCTTGTTGGTTCCTTCTCTTTTGGAGTTTTGTATTGGCTTGATACAATTGGTATTTTTAATTCAATTCTTGCCGGCATGAATCTGTTTTTTATTTTCATTCCAATGCTTGATGGGGGTCAAATTTTTATTACTTTGATTGAAATCGTGCGTAGAAAACGATTTAGGGCAAAATTTATTTATTACTTTTATGTTGTTGGCATTATATTGATGTTAATTCTTTTTATATTAGGATTTTTAAATGATTTGCGCAGTTTAGGGCTAGGTTAAAAAATTTTGTTTTTTATTTATTTTTTCCTTAATTTATCTTTATCATTCTAATCATTTTTAATGATTAGAATGATAAAGATTTTCAATGTTGATCAATAGGGATAGGGAAGTATGTATTTTAACATGAACCAAAAGTGCGCAAATGATGCAAGTAATATTAAGATATGAAAACAATCATGCATTCTCATATCTGCAATTGGATTAAGTTTTTTGCTTAATGAGTATACTATTCCCCCTAGTGTGTAAAGAATACCCCCAATGGTTAACCACATAAATCCTAGTGTAGGAAGAATATTATAAATGAGTTTTATTCCAAATATAGCAATCCACCCCATAACTATGAATATACACCCATTGATCCATCCAGGACTATTGACGTGTATTGATTTAAAAATAATGCCGAAGATAGCAAACCCCCAGACCGTCATAAGGATTATTTTTCCATAGATATTTGTGAGAAGAATTAGACATGGAGGGGTATACGTTCCTGCTATCAAGATAAATATTGAAATATGATCAAATTTCCTAAATAATTGTTTTATTGAGCTTCCCTTTTCAAAGATATGATACAAAGTGCTCATTGTATATAGTAATATCATTGATAAGCCATAGATAAGAAATAATACTGCGTAGAAGTACTTTTTAGAAGTAATTGATAAAGTAATGAGGACTGTTGTTCCTATTATTGATAAAATGATACCAGCTAGATGTGACATTGAACTAAATAATTCATTTTTAGGTATTGTATTATTATGTAATTTATATTTTTTATTTTTTTTATACATAAATTCACTCATTGTGATATATTTCCTTATTGTTAGAATATGTACTTATTCTTATTTTAGGCATATTAGCACAAAAAAAATATAAATCAGATGATCAAAGATAGTTTAGTATAGAATTAATAGTTAAATCAATGAGTTAAATAATTTTTTTTCTTAAATTTTTCTTTTAAACAGATAACTTTTTATAAAAAAAGCTATATAATAATAGTGTCTTAAATTTTTGGTGGAGAGGCTCAGGGTGATAAATATAAATATTTTTAAAGTTCTTAAGTTTGCGAATTTACAAAAATTTTCTGGTGCAATAAGATTTCCAATTTCTGTTTTTGCAGTTTTTGGTTTAATGTTAGGAGTTGGCTCGGTACTGTCAAATCCTTCTAGTTTGTTTTATCTTGACAATATTGTTTTTAAGATTGTTTTAGGACTTATCAAAAATATAGGTAATGTGATTATTATGAATATTCCATTGCTTTTTGTTATAGGGGTCACTATTGGAATTGCTAGAGCTCAAAAAGGTCCTGCTGCATTCTCTGGCATTATTGGGTATTTGATTTTTAATGTTACTGAAAATTATTTTCTTGAGTTATCTTCAACACTTGTTGAATCTAATTTAATGTCTTCTGCTGGTCAAATAAATATTTTAGGAATTCAGACCTTAAATACGGGTATTTTCGGTGCTTTAGCAGTTGGACTTTTAATTGGATATTTACATAATAAGTTTCATTTTGTTAGTTTTCCTGAACCTTTTAAGGTTATTTCAGGAGTACGATTTGTTCCCATAGTAATTATTCCTTTTTGTATTTTATTGGGAATAGTATTTGTTTTCATTTGGCCATATCTTAATGAATTAATTACTTCTTTTGGGCTCTTTATCTCTAAATTTAATTATTTTGATAGTTTTCTTTATGGATTTTTAAATAGATTGCTCATTCCCTTAGGTCTTCATTCTATTCTTTCCTTTCCTTTTAATTTTACGTCACTGGGGGGGACTGAAGTTATTAATGGTCAAGTTTTTGGTGGTATTAATAATATATTTTATGCGCAATTAGCAAATCCATATCTCGTTAAATTTTCTTCAAGCATTGCCAGATTTCATAGTGGATTTTATCTGTCTATTATGTTTGGGCTTCCTGGAGCAGCGTTTGGAGTTTATAAAGGAATCATTCATGGTGATAAAAGCAAGATTTTTCCTTTGCTTTTAACGGGAACTTTTGCAGCTTTTTTAACTGGAATAACAGAACCTTTAGAATTTTTATTTGTTTTTACAGCACCTTTGCTTTATTTTATACATGCTATTTATACTGGATTTGCATTGTTGCTTGCTAATGTATTTGATATTACAGTGGGAACTACTTTTTCTACTGGTTTTTTTGATTTCTTTATGTTTGGAATATTACAAGGACATGACAAAACAAATTGGCTCTATTTATTACCATTAGGATTTGCATTTTTTGCTTTGTATTATTTCACTTTTAAGTGGCTTTATAATTATTTCGATTTTCAGATTTTTGATATTGGTGAGCCATTTTTTGCAGGTAATGAAGGAGAAGTTGAAGGAATTGGCATTGCACATTTGATATTACAAGGTCTTGGGGGTCTTGATAATGTTCAGGAATATAGTGTTGCTACTTCAAATTTAAGTTTTATTGTTTTTAGTCCTGAGCTTATATCTGAGGATATTCTTAAAAAAACAGGTGCTTTGAATATCGTTACAATTGATAATATAATTAAAGTTGATTATGGAAAAAACGTTCATTATATCAAACAGGCGATTGAAAATTATTCCCCTGAGAAGTTGCTTAAGGCTAGTGTTATTGTTGCGTCTGATAATGTTAAACAAGGTATTAAAGCATATATTGAAATGAAAGAAGATGATAAACTTGAGAAACAGGGCGCAACAGGCAAACTTTATAAACTTAATAAAGATGATGAGGAATAATTGAGATTGGTTTAATTGGAGCTTTATATTAGAAATTATGGATTTGTATTAGATAGATTATTTTTTATTATTTATTTTAAAGAGACTTCTGAAGGAATGAAGATTTTAAGCTGGGATATAGATTTTAAAGAGAAATATTTAGGTTATAAAAATTTATTTGATTTTGATTGGATAAAAGTTATTGTTGCTTCTTTTAAAACAGCTTATTATGACTTTATCAATAAAGGAGTAAATTTTATCCTTAAGGGCATTGATCACTTTTTAATTAAGAATTATACTGATAATCAGTTAAAGGTCTATTCAGCTTTGGCCAAGACTAATTTTGGTGATATAATGACTTATGCTGAGCTTGCAGTTAGTGCTGGATTTAGTAATACATATGCTAGATTTGTTGGGCGTTGTATGGCATTTAATAGATACCCTTTAATGGTACCTTGTCATAGAATCATTTCTAAGAATATTAAGATGGGGTCTTATAATTGTTCAGGTGGGGTTCTCTTGAAGAAGTTTTTGCTTAATATTGAAAAAAATGAACTATTTTTATTTACTATTTAAATGATTCTATTATAATATTAATGTAACAAATAACCTTTACCATAAATTAAGTTTTATGGTGCTATAGACCATAAGGAGCTAAAATGATCAAGAAGTATGAGGCTTGTTTTTTATTTAAGAGTGAAGAGTTTGAGTATAAGTCTGCGTTAGAAGAAGTTAAAAAACAGTTGACAGCCTTTAATGCTAGTGAGCTTGTTGAAAATTCTCTTGGAGAAAGAGCATTAGAATATCTTATTAAAAAACAATCTCGAGGTAGATATGAAGTAATAGAATTTAAAATGGATAGTAATAATTTAAAAGAACTTGAAGTACAATTGAAGCTTATTAAAAATTTATTAAGATATATGATTTTAGTTAAGATTAATAAGAAGATTAATGTCAAAAAAGTTAAGAGAAGAAGTTTTAGAGAGTTCAAGGACATTAAAGAAAAAGAATTCTCAGAATCTACTAGTGTTGTTAATACTGATTCTGCTCTTTCCGATAAAAATTAAGTAATTATTGGGGGTTATAAATGGCCGATATTAATTCTTTAGTCTTATCTGGTAGACTTACCAGAGATTCTGAATTGACTTATACTGAAGCGGGTATTGCTATTCTTAAATTCGGCATAGCTAATAACAGGAGGATTAGGAAAAATGATGAGTGGATAGATTATGCACAGTTTTTTGATTGTGTAATCTTTGCCAAGAAAGCTGAGAGTCTTAGTGCATTTCTTAAGAAGGGTAAGCAAGTTGTGGTTAGCGGTTCTTTAAAATATGAAAGTTGGCAGGATAAAAGCACGGGAGACAAAAAAAGCAAATGTAGTATTTTAGTAGATGAAATTCAAATGTTTGGAAGTATATCACCTACTGCTCAAGGTACCAATAATATTGGTTTTGAGAGTTATAAGAAGCCTGATTCTCTTACGGATGTTGGTTTTGGTGGTGGTTTTAGTGAAGATATACCTTTTTAGGAGTTGAAGTTTATGTATAAAGATGTAGAGTCACATCAAAGGGATTCAAGAAGCGATGGGCATCAAGATGGGTTTAAGAAAAATCCTAATTTTAGATTTTTTAAGAAAAAAACATGCAAATTTTGCGATATGGATAGGGTGCCTGACTATAAAGAGTTTGATTTTCTTAAAAAGTTTATAACAGAACAAGGTAAAATCTTGCCTAGGAGAATTACAGGCACTTCTGCTAAGCATCAGAGGCGTCTTGCATTAGAGATTAAAAAGGCTAGATATATGGCTTTACTTCCTTTTGTGAAGCAGTAATTAACTGGAGGGTTTATGAGAGTAATTTTAAAAGGAGATTTCATTAATCTTGGCAAAGAAGGTGATACTGTTGATGTGAAGGATGGCTTTGCAAGAAATTATTTATTACCAAAAGGTTTTGCTGTTTTTTCAAATAAGCATAATATTGATATTTTTAATCAGAAAAAGAGAGCAATACTTAAAAGACAGGAAATGAGAAAGAAAATGGCCCTTGAGCTTAAAGAAAAGCTTGGCAAGGTTAGTTTAGAGTTTGTGATGCAGTCTAGTGATAGTGGCAAGTTGTTTCATAGTATTAATAGCGCAAATATTTCAGAGGAGCTTTTGAAACTTGGGTTTGAGATTGAAAGACGAAAAATAGATATACATCATGGTACATTAAAGGCTTTTGGAATTTATGATGTAACTATTAAACTTTATGAAGGAATTAATGCTGTTATTAAGGTTGAGATCAAAATGGAAGAGAAGAAAAAAGCCCTTAAGAAATCTAAGAGTGCAGAAAAAGAAGTTTAATTAAAAGGTACGACTTGTGGCTTTTATTTCAGTAGATACGGCCTCTACACTTCTTTTTAACGATGGTGCGGAAAAGGCAGTTCTTTCAAGCATATTTTATAATCCAGGTAAAGTAGAAGAGGCATTATTATATCTAAGACCAGATGATTTTTATAATCAAAATCATGAAATGATTTTTAAGGCTATGCTTTCTCTTTATGAGAAAAGAGAGAATATTGATCCAATAACTGTATTTGAAGAGATATCTTCTTTGATGCCTAAAGCACAGCTTTTAAATAATTTTAAAGCTCTAACGGGTTTGCAGGAGTACTTGAATTTACTTTCAGGATATCTTCCAACTGATAAAACTATAAATGTTTATTCAAAAATTGTAAAAGAGCATCGTATTAGAAGAGATATTTCCAAAATCTCTAGAGAACTTAATGATTTGGCTAATGATTCTACAAAAAAAGTTAGTCAATTTGTAGAGGAAGCACAAAGACAAATTCTTGCAATTGAGCTTGATTATTCTAGTAAGAATCTTAACCATGCAAAAGTTATTGCTGAAAGAGTGCATGCTGAAATATATGAGAGAAGTGTTAAAAAACGGGAAGTTAATTTTGGGATTCCGAGTGGTTTTAGAAAGGTTGATAGTCTTATTGGAGGTTTTCGAGAAAGTGATTTTATTATTATTGGTGCACGTCCTAGTGTTGGTAAGACTGCGTTTGCGTTAAATATTGCATCGAGTATTGCATTAAGGGGTAATAATCAAAAGAGAAAAGTAGGGTTTTTTTCTTTGGAAATGACTTCTGATGCCTTAATTAAAAGAATAATAGCAGCTCAAGCTAATATTGATAGTTTTAAAATTCAAAATAGTATTCTCTCAGGCCATGAAATTAAGGTGATCAATGATGTTGTAAATGATATTAGTAATTCTGAATTTTATATTGAAGATACTGCTAATATTAATTTATTGACACTTGCAACCCAGGCTAGGAAGCTTAAGAGATTTTCTGATATAGATATACTATTTGTGGATTATATTAGTCTTATTTCTCTTGAATCTAGGAATATTCCAAGACATGAACAGGTAGCTTCCATTAGTAAATCCCTTAAGGAACTTGCAAGAGAACTTAAGATTCCAGTTGTTGCACTTTCTCAGCTTACAAGGGATACTGAAGGTAGAGAACCTAATCTTGCTAGTTTAAGAGAATCAGGTGCATTAGAACAGGATGCAGATATTGTTATACTGCTTCATAGAGATAAGGATCCAAAGAATAATTTTGAAGATGAGGGACTAATAAATGCTATCGATACTAAAGTTATTATTGCCAAACATAGAAATGGTCCTACAGGGAGAGCTGATATATTGTTTTTGCCACATGTTGTTAAATTTGTTAATAAGGAATATGAGAGCAATTATTAATAGTGGCTATTGATTATTATGTTTTGTAAATTAAAATCTTGTATATTTGAAAAATATTTAGGCAGTGACAGTGTTTACAGATTAAGTTCTACGCCAATTCCAAGATAGTTGAAAATGAATTTAGGTGATTCTAGAGTGTTACAATTTGTGTTATAAATAATAGGCGAATAATTCATTTTTGTAAATATTTTTATATTATATGTTGTTTTGTTGTATATAAATGTTTTTATGGATATTCCAGGTTCAAACTCTAATCCTGATTGTATTGTATTCCTTACACTTGATGGTCTGTAAATTGCTTTTACATCTTTTTTATCTTTATTGTAAGATAAAAATAGCCCAGAAGATGCATATAATGTGAATCGGTTTTTTGTAAATAAGTCATAAGTTATTCCAGATGAAAATCTATTTGTACGGCTATTGATTTCAGTTAAATTGATGTCATAATTTGTTGCAATGGCAAAGTAATATTTTAATTTAGGTATTATTTGATAATATATTGAATTTCTAGTTTGAAATGGGATCATTATGTCATATCTAAAAGAAAAATTTTGGTTTAGAGTGTATAAATAATCTTCAGGAATATTTTCATATTCTTGAGTAAAGATTATCCCAAACCCCCCTACACTAAAAAATCTATCTTTATTTGAAAAATTATTTAAATTAAGGTTATTTATTGTAAAAAAGTTTTTAGAATAAAGTTTATATTGCATTCCAATTCCAGTTTCTGCTTCTTGTATTTTTGAATATGTTTCTATGCTATTTATTTTATTTTGAGCTTGATAGAAAAGTTGAGTTTCTATGCCTATAGATTCATTTCTAAGATTTATTGCAATGCTTGTTTTAAAAAAATAATCCGCAAAGTAAGATAAATCCATGTAATTTTCAAAACTTAAAAGTCTTCTGTAAGAATAACTGATAATGGCACTTAAAAATCCTCTATAATTGTAATTTTCATAATTTTTAGGAATTGGTCTCAATTGTCTTAGGGTAAAGTGTACTGCTTTTTGTATGAAAGTTCCACCCCAATTTCCATAAAGCAAGTTTTTAATACCAATACCAATATCAATGTTGCCAAAATATTGTGATTTTGTTTTTATTGAAAGTGGAAAGAAGTATATAAGTCCAATTTCTAAAAGATCAATTCTTTTTCTTAATTCTTCAGGATCTTCCTTGTTCCCCCTGAAAGTTAACATATGTGCTTCCGCATTGACTATAAAATTATACTTTGACTCATAGATAAATATTATAGAACCACTTCTAGATCATCAAAAAAATCATTGAATGCAAATCCAAAGCAGTCATTTAGATTGTCGAAATGATATTTGTTAATCCCATCATTTTGATATTTTATTGAATGATTATAAGCGTAAGAATTGATTACTAATATTATAAGAATCGTATTAAAATTAACTTTTACTAAGTGCATGCTAATTACTAATATTATAGCATTTTTATTACAGAGTATCATAAATTGTATTATTTAGATGATTCAATAATTTATATTATTGATGATAATTTTTATGAAATAATTTATAATATTGTTATATTTTGTTTTTTCTCAGTTAGATTCTGTTATTATATAATTGAATATTAGTTTTTGTGTTTGGGGTTTTGTATGAAGAAAGTAGCAATTATTGATGGACTTAGATCTCCTATTACTAAGTTTGGAGGAGCATTAAAGGGGATGAATATTGTTGATGTGTCCTCAGAGATTATCAAGGCTTTGCTTGGAAGGAATAATATTGATAGAATAGATGAAGTTATTATTGGAAATGTAATTTCAGCAGGACTTGGTCAAAATATTGCCAGACAAATTATTCTAAAAGCTGGTTTGGGTGAAACTATTCCTGCTTTTACTGTAAATAAAGTTTGTGGTTCAGGGCTGAAGTCGATAGAGCTTGCGTTTAACTCTATAGCCCTTGGTAATAATGAAGTTGTTTTAGCAGGTGGTGTAGAAGATTTGAGCAATGCTCCTTATCTTTTGCCACGAAGTGTTAGATTTGATGGTTTAAAATTTGGTGATTTTAAGCTAGAAGATTCAATATATAAGGATGCCTTAGTTGATACTCCAAGTAGTACTGTGATGGGACTTACAGCGGAAAATTTAGCAGAAAGATATGAAGTGACAAGAGATATGCAGGATCAATTTGCGTACAATTCTCATATGAAAGCAGCAGCAGCAAGAGATAGTGGATATTTTAATGATGAGATATATCCTTTATCAATCTTTAATAAGAAGACAAAGCTTAAAAGTGTTATATGTAGCGACGAAGAGATACGTGATAATTTAAGTATGGAAAAACTTGCATCTCTAAAACCTGTTTTTAAAAAGGAAGGCGGCACTATCACTGCTGGCAATTCGTCTAGTTTAGATGATGGGGCTTGTTTTTTAATATTAGCAAGTGAAAATTTTATTTGTAAGATGGGAATACAGCCTTTAGCTTATGTTGGTGGTTTTAAAAGTGTGGGATTAGATCCTCTTTATATGGGATTTGGTGCTTTTCTTGCTATTGAGGAGATTATAAAGAAATTTAACTTGACTTCAAGTGAGATTGATTTTATTGAGACAAATGAAGCTTTTGCGGCACAAACTTTGAGTGTATTGAAAGCTTTACGTCAAAAATATAATGTAGAGAGTAGTATTGTAAATGTTAATGGAGGAGCTATTGCCTTAGGACATCCATTTTCAGTTAGTGGTTCAAGAATCTGTTTAACTCTTGCACGTCTTATGAAAATAAATGACAAATCAAAAGGGATTGCTTCTCTTTGTATTGGAGGCGGACAGGGTATAGGGGCGTTTTTATATAGGTGAAAATGGTGTTTTCATCTTATACTAGATTTAAATTTAATGTTTTGTTAAAATTTTATGCAGTAATTTAGCGCATGGTTTATGAAGGTGATTTTTATGGGTAATTTTTTGTGTTTTCTATTATTTTTTATTGTGGGAATGACTTCTGTTGCTCAAAATACTCCTGTTGTAATTATCAATTTGCATAGTAATGAAATCATTACTAAAACAGAATTTGATTCTAAGGTAGATACATTAAAGAAAACGCAAGGTGGTAGGGATTTAAGTGATGCTGAGAAAAAACAGGTTTTGCAAATTTTAATAGCAGATGTTCTTTTTAGCCAGGAGGCTTTGAAGCAGGGGGTTAAAGTTGGAGATGAGGAAGTTATGCAAACAATTAGAGCTCAGTTTGGACTTGCAAGTCTTACAGACGAGCAAATTAAGCAAATGGTAGAAAGTCAAGGTACAAATTGGAAGGAACTTTTATCTTCAATGAAGCGATCTCTTTCTGCTCAAAAGTTGATTTTAAAGATAGCTCAGCCTAAATTTTCAGAAATTAAAACCCCAACTGAAAAGGAAGTCGTTGAATATTATGAGGCTAATAAAACTAAATTTGTTAATCCTGATATAGCAAGAATTAGTCATGTTTTCTTTTCTTCAAAAAATAAAAAGAGATTAGAAATTCTTTCAAAGGCAAAAGATATTGCAAATCAGATAAAATCCAAGAAGATTACTTTTGAGGAGGCTGTAAGAAAGTATTCAGATGATGAGGCTTCTAAGTCTAAAAATGGCGATCTTGGATTTTTGGCAAGAGGTGATCAAAATGCTCAAAATGTTCTTGGAACTGATTTTATTAAAGAAGTTTTTTTGCTTAATAAAGGGGATATTTCTCAGCCAATATCATCAAAGGAAGGTTTTCATATAGTTAAAGTTACTGAAATGTACTCTCAGAAATTTTTAGGTCTTCAAGATAAAATATCCCCTAATGTAAATATGACTGTAAAGGATGCTATAAAAAATAATATGGTTAATATGCATCAGCAACAAATTGTTGCTAGAATACAACAAGAGATGTATGATAAACTCAATAAATCTGCTAGTATACAAATTTTGGATTCTAGTCTAAAATAAAAAGAAAACATTTGCAATATTGGTTATGAATTTGAGACATAAGGCTAGAGTTTTAGCTTTTCAAAAAATTTACAGCATTGATGTTAATTGTGATGCAAAAGAAAATATTTATGATATTTTTAGTATTGAAGATCATGGCGTGGAATTAGAAGAAGAGTTAAAATTATTTTATTCTGTTCTAGTTAATGGTACTTATGATAATTTAGAATCTATTGACAAATTGATTAATGATATTTCGCTTAATTGGCGCTTAAACCGCATGGACAAGGTTGACCTTGCTATATTAAGGATGAGTGTATTTTCACTTAAATTCCAAAATTTAGATGTACCTAAAAGAGTTATAATAGATGAAGCTATTTTAATTGCCAAAAAGTATGGTAGTAAAAATTCTTATAAATTTATTAATGGAATACTTGATGCGTTGTTAAGGGATATGGAGAGTGCACTTGAAAGTAAATAATATAGTGTTGTTGCTTGTTTTGTTTTTGATGTTTTTTATATCGATTTTTGTTTATTTAAGAGCAAATCCATATGTTTTATATGTATTAAAAGGTGATAGGGATTTTAATGGACTCATTGGAGAAGTTGATAATTATCTTTTAAATGGAAATTTAGAGGGTGCTGAACAGGCCATAAGATTTTATTCTTATTATGCTGATACTGAGCTTAAGTGGCTTTCTCTTGCTAAAAGGGCCAAACTTTATTCTGCTAAGAGTGGACATTATTTATTAATGAGAGACATTGTAGAGCTAAGTGTTAAGAGTTTACCTGGAAATTTAAAACTCAGAGCACTAGAGGTTTATTCAAAATTAAAAGTAGGAGATATTTTAGAGGCTTATGATATTGCAAAGCAGTATCTTTTAGGGTATGAGGAATATAAGAACTTATATGATGAAGCTTTTATTAAAAATTTAATTTTAAGTTATGATATCAAAAATGTTGAAAATTTTTTGGCCAAAATAGAACAAGATAGAGATGCTCTTGCTTGTGAAACTATCGGCTTACATCTTAAGAATAATGCATTTTTAATTAATGCAATGCTTTTATATATAGAAAAAAAGGATTTAGATTCTGCTAAAAGGATACTTTTAAAAATAAAAGAAGATAAAGACTTCGCCAAAGAGCTTGCTTATATTTCTTATGGCCTTAATAATTTAGATTTTGTTATTTCCAATCTTAAACTTATTCATAATAATAACGAGCCAAGCTTGATGTTTTTGTTGGCAGATGCATACCTTAAGAAAGGTGATATTAATAATGCTAAAAATGAATATTTAAAACTTTATACTAATTTTCCTGATTATAGCATGATGGTTTATATTGGTCTGGCATTTATTGCCAAGAGAGAGAATGATTTACAGCGCGCTATTACTTATTTAAGTAAGGCTAATGAAAATTTTAAAGAAAATGAAATGATAAATTATTATTTGGCCAGTACTTATTTTGAAGCTGCTGATTATTTTCATGCAAATGAGATTGCAGTGAAATATAAAGATAGTCCTTTGTTTTTTAAACTTTATTTTATGTTGAATTATTCAAATTTAAAGTATGAAGCTAAAAAATCTTTTTTATGGCGTTTATTTTATAGATCAAATTATAATACTGAAATTGCGCAGCTTTTAGCTTGGAATTTACTTCTTTACTCTGATCTACAAGATTTAGATTTGTTTTTTAAGATTTATACTATTAATGAGTTTCCAGAATGGTATTATTTTTATAAATTTTATTATTTTTTTCTTAAAAATGCTTTAAATGTTGCAGAAAATGTGATTTTTGAAAATCAATCAGGTAAGTATTTATATGGGGTATATTATAATTTGGGAGTTTTGGAATTTTATAAAAAAGATTATAAGAAGTCTGAGGAGTATTTAAGTAAAGCCGTTTCTTTTTTGCCTTTTACTCTTGATGACAAAAGTAAAATTACTTTAATAGAGCGTGAGGATATGGCAAAAATCTATTTAAAGCGAGGAATTAATTATCTTTATTTGGGTGAGTTTGACAGGGGGCGAGAAGCTATTTCAAAGTCTCATTCTTTTTTTGAAACTAATGAAGGTAAACTTTATATGAATATGATAGAGATGCTTAAAGAGAGGAATTGAATATTTGATACTAAGATTGAAATCTAGAGAAGAAATTGAAAAAATTAAGGCGTCCGCAAGACTTTTGGCTCAGACTTTTGTGGAAATTGAACGTAATATTATTCCTGGGATTGATACTAAGACGCTTGATTTAATTGCCAATGATTTTATTATGAAAAAAGGTGCTAAATCTGCTTTTAAGGGTTATAATGGATTTAGAGGATGTATTTGTGCTTCTATAAATGAGGAAGTTATTCATGGAATTCCTGGAGAGAGAAAACTTAAAGATGGCGATGTTATTAGTATTGATTGTGGGGTTATTTTAGATGGATTTTATAGTGACATGGCTAAGACTTTTAGAGTGGGTAGGGTAAGTTCTAAGATTAATAAATTATTAGAAGTTACAGAGACTGCTCTTTATAGGGGAATTGCTGAGATGAAGATTGGCAATCGAATTTTAGATATCTCAAAAGCTATAGAAAATTATATTAAACCATTTGGTTTTGGGATCGTTAGAGATTATACAGGGCATGGTGTTGGTTTTGCTTTGCATGAAGAACCAAATATCCCGAATTATTATAGACCTTATTTTAACAATATTAGGATTCAAGAAGGTATGGTCTTAGCGATTGAACCTATGGTCAATTTGGGGGGGTATAAGGTTTCTGTTAAGAATGATGGTTGGACAGTATTTGCATCTGATTTTAGTTGTTCTGCTCATTTTGAACATACTGTTGCTGTTGTTGATGGTTTACCTTTGATTTTAAGTGAGATTTAATAGATTGTACTATTAAGTAGTTTTATTTAAAGGATTTGGGGTTATATAGGAGGTGTATAAAATGAATAAGAGTTTTATTTCCGTATTTTTTGCTAGTTTTTTTGCTTTAACCATTGGTTTCTTTGTTGGGGTATACTATTTAGGGGTTGATAAAAATACTATTGTTTTTGCACAGGAGAAAGTTGATGCTGTAAAATCGCTTCAAGATTCTTTTAGGGAAGTATCTAAGAAAATTTTACCATCAACTGTTGAAATTTCTGCTACGGGAATAGTTAAGACACGAGATCCTTTTAGTTTCTTTTTCTTTTTGGATATCCCAGGGCTTAATCTTGATAAAAAAGCACAATGGAATGGTTCTGGCGTAATTATTGGGAAAGATTCTAAGAAACCAAATTTATTTTATGTTCTTACGAACAGTCATGTTGTTGATAATGCTATTGAGTTTGAAGTTGTAACTTATGATAGTAAGACTTATAAAGCGAAACTAGTAGGTAAGGATGATAAGAAAGATATTGCACTCGTTAGCTTTGAAGCTGATGGCGCAGATATTGAAATAGCTGAGCTTGGTGATAGTGATAAGCTTGAAATAGGGGATTGGGTTGTGGCTGTTGGAAGTCCTCACAACTTTAGTTTTTCAGTTACGGCAGGTATTATAAGTGGTCTTCATCGTTCTGCTAATCCTAATTTGAAAGCACGCAATTTATATATACAAACAGATGCAGCTGTTAATCGTGGCAATTCTGGAGGACCTCTTGTAAATATTAAGGGAGAAGTTATTGGAATCAATACTTGGATATATTCTACGGGGGGAGGTAGTCTTGGACTTGCATTTGCTGTCCCTATTAATAATGCTAAGAGTATTCTTGATGTTTTAATGAGTGGTAAGAAAGGTGAATCGGGTTGGATAGGAGTTTCCTTTCATCCGTTACGAAGCAAGGATCCAGAAATTATTAAAAGTTTAGGTTACGAGAATGAGAGCGATTTTACTTCATTAGCAATTATTGCAGGTGTTTTTAATAATACGGCTGCCTTTAGAGCAGGACTTAAGGCTGGCGATATAATCAGTAAGATCAATGGCGTTCCAATGAATTTTCACTATGATGTTAAGCAATATATTAATGATTTTTATGCACGAGAAAAGGTTAAAATTGAAATTCTAAGGGGAAAAGAGAAAAAGAATTTTGAAATAGAACTTGACGCTAGACCCGAGGTAAATAACAACAAGGAATATGCGTCATCTTTAAGATTGATGCCAGGTTTTACTGTTTATCCTTTAACTCATGAAGTTAGGGTTCAACTTGGCCTTAGGAATTGGATTAATGGAGTTGTTGTAGACAGCGTTGAGCCAACTCCAGGCGTGAATTCTGGGGTTTTGGCAGGAGATGTTATTATGACTGTTAATTCAAAAAGTGTTAAAGATTTAAGAGATTTTTATGATGCTATTGAATTTGGTAAGAATTCTTATAGTGTTTTAAGGGGTGGTAAGACTTTAAAAATATCTTTTTAATGTAGATTAATAAATTAATAGATTATTAATTATTTTTGGCATTTAAGAGACTTAAAGAATGAATATTTTTAAAGTCTTTGGTTTTTTTAAATCTAAATTTTGTCTTATATTTTTTAATTTTAATAAGGCAAATTTTAGATATTGAAAATCAATATATTTAGACTTAATTTAAGTGAAGTTAATATTAATTATTAGTTAAATTTTGAAGATCATAAGATTTTCACAAATGTTAATTTTATTTGTTGAGAGGTATGTTATTTTTAATGAAAAAATTTATTTCTTATGAAGATATGCGAATAAATGGTCTTAAGCTTGCTTATAAAATTTATAAAGATGGATTTATTCCTGACATTATGTACGTTTCTTTAAGAGGGGGAGCTTATCTTGGTAATATTATAAGTGAATTCTTTAAATTTATTAAAATAGAGAAACCTCTGCTTTATGCTGCTGTTGTTGCAAGATCATATGATATTTCGAATAAACAACAGGAAAAGAAGATAATGATAGATGGATGGACTTATGATCCCAAATATTTACGAGCAGGGGATAATGTCTTATTTGTTGATGATATTTTTGATACTGGACGTACAATCATTTATTTGCGGGAAGAAGTTTTAAAAAGAGGAATAGATAGTCAAAATGTTAAGATAGCTGTTTATGATTATAAAGAGCGTGAATCGTTGGATTACAAGCCTGATTATTATGTTAATAAATATTCTAGTGAAGCAGATCTCAATACTTGGATACATTATAGCAATCATGAGCTTATAGGTTTATCAGAAAATGAGTATAAATTAAATTTTGTGAATTTAGATGAAGAATTGAATGATATTTTAAAATTTTTGTCAAAAAATCTTAATTACAACCTTAATTGAAAATTTTAATTTTGATCAATCTTTATATAGTCGAGTTCATTATATCCTCTTATGTGTAATGCTTTTGTTATTTCTCCCAAGTTATCTTCTATTATAGGCCCAATCAAAGCAAAATCTCTTTTTATTTTTGTATTTATGTTATTTAGTTCTTTTATTTTTTTGAACCTATCTTTTATATGATTTGGATAGATTTTGATTTTATACCATATTTTTTGCTCTGAATTTGATGTTTTTATATTAATTTTGTCTTGAGGATAATATATTTTGTTTGATTTTTTTATTTTGATAGATTTGTTTTTAGGCCTCTCTATATCTTTTTTGTTATTTTGATCAATAATTTGCAAAATTTTGTTTTTTTCTTGTACATACTATGATGATAATTTACGTGATCGTTTGGATATTTTATTTTATTAGATTTATTGATTTTAAGTTTTTCTTTGTTATATTTATGTTTTAATTTTTTTTCTGTGATTTCTTCTTCTATACTTGAAAATAATCTGAGATCATTTTCAAATTGTTCATTTGAAAATAATATTAAAGTCGGTAACATTAATATTATTTTACATAAGATTTTGATTCGCAAATTTCTTTTCCCCCCTTGAACCTCTAAAGCGATTTAATTTAACTAGAAAACTAGAAATAAAGAGTTTTAGGAGTTCTTGGGAATGGAATAATATCTCTAATATTAGCCATTCCTGTCATATATTGTATTAATCTTTCAAGTCCAAGTCCAAATCCAGAATGAGGAGCTGATCCAAACCTCCTTAAGTCTAGGTACCAATTAAGAGCCTCTGTTTCTAAGTTTAGCTCTTTTATTCTTTTATTCAACTTATCTAGATTATCTTCTCTCTCACTGCCCCCTATGATTTCACCAATACGTGGGACTAAGATATCCATTCCTTTAACAGTTTTATTATCTTCATTCATTTTCATATAAAATGCTTTGAATTCTTTTGGATAATCAATAACTGTGGTGGGCTTTTTCACAATTTCTTCTGTTAGATATCTTTCATGTTCTGTTTGTAAATCCATTCCCCAGTAAGGATTGATTTCAAATTTTTTTGTTGCATTTTCTAGTTTTTTAATGGCTTGGGTATAGGTAATAACTTCAAAATTAGAATTTATAACATTTTCAAGTTTTTTAATTAGCCCTTTTTCAATAAAGTCATCAAAAAATTCCATATCTTGACTACAATTATTTAAAGTTTCTCTTAAGATATATTTAAGGAAGTCTTCTGCTAGAATGATATTGTCTTCAAGTGTAAAAAATGCCATTTCAGGTTCAATCATCCAAAATTCAGAGGCATGACGTGTTGTATTAGAGTTTTCTGCTCTAAATGTCGGTCCAAATGTATATATCTTGGATAAAGCCATTGCATAAGCTTCTCCGTGTAGTTGTCCAGTTACTGTAAGAAATGCTTGTTTACCAAAAAAATCATCTTTAAAATCAATTTTTTTTTCCTTATTAATATTATTAAAATCTAAGGTAGAGACACGAAATATTTCACCAGCCCCCTCTCCGTCATTTGATGTAATAATTGGAGTATGAACATATAAGAAACCATTTTTTTGGAAATATTCATGAATTTTATAAGACAGATGGTTTCTAATTCTGGCTACGGCTCCAAATGTGTTAGTGCGAATTCTTAAGTGAGGAATTTCTCTTAAAAATTCAAAGGTATGTCTTTTCTTTTGTAAAAGATATGTTTCTTGATCTGCTTCTCCAATTATATTAAAATTCGTTGTTTTAATTTCATAGGTTTGTTCTTTTGCTGGACTTAAGATCAAAATTCCTGTTAAAGAGATACTAGCACCTGTTGTAAGTTTTTTAAATTCTTTGCTTTCAAATTGAGGATCATCTTCATTAATAACTGCTTGAATGCCTTTCATATTTGAGCCATCATTAATTTTTACAAATGATATTTTGCCATTACTGCGTTTTGTTCTAATCCATCCCTTTATTGTGACTATGCTATTTAGAGTAGGGTTGTTTAAGATTTCTTTGATACTTTTATGCATGTTTGCCTCTTTTATGATTTACTACTAATATAATTATAGTTTAAAAAATTATATTTTTAAAATTTGTTAATCCATAAGTATTATCATTAATTGTCATTAGTATTGTCATTTTAATTGAAAGAGGGTAAATTAGTTTTTATATTTCAATGTAAGTAAGATTTATGAATAAACTAGATGATGTTATAGTTATTTTTGATTCAGGTATTGGTGGGCTTTCTTATTTTGAGCATATAAGAAGAAAATTTCCTAATAGAAATTATATTTATATTGCGGATAATAAGAATTTTCCTTATGGAGAAAAGAGTTCTGGATTTCTTTTAAAAGAGATTTTAAAATTAATTTCAAAATTGCAACTAATCTACAACAATATTGTTTCAATTGTTATTGCTTGTAATACAGCTTCTATTAGTGTGTATGATAAGTTAAATTTTAGTTTTCCTATAATATATACCCTACCTTCAGTTTGTTTGGTGGGAGAACTTGTAGATAAGAGAATTCTCTTAATTGCAACGAATTTTACCATTAATAGTGAATTTGTTAAGATGGAAAAAAGTTATCATTCAAATTTAATTTTAAAAGCCGCGAGCGAGCTTGTAAATTTTGTAGAATTTGGGGATAGATTTAAAGAAGATGCATTTAATTATTTACGATGTTTGAAATTAGAGGTTAAAGCTAGTAAACGCAATATGGCTTTTCTAGGATGTACGCATTATTTTCATATTAAAGATATAATAGAAGACTTTTTAGAGATTCCAATTTATGATAGCCGTGTTCTTGTTATCAATGAGCTTGCTAAGGTACTAAAAAGCGTTAAGACTAATGATAGTGTTTTTGCACGTTATTTTTATTTAACACAAGATAAGAATTTATGTTTTTATAAAACTTTTTGTCAAAGATATGGTTTACATTTTAAAGGGATAATCGATTGAACGATATTAAATTTGAGGTTCTCTGGGGTGTTAATAATATTTATTCTATTGTTGAAGTTAAGACCAATTCAATTTATGAAGGAGTAATTAAAGGTAAGATTTTGAATACTCAAGATAGAGAGTATAGTCCTTTGGTTCCGGGTGATTTTGTTTTTGGGGATATTTATGATGGGTATAAGGTATATATTAAAAAGAGGCTGGAACGTAAAAATATGCTTTGGCGTTATAATAAGAAGGCCGCTCTTAGACAAGTCATTGCTTCAAATATTGATAATGTTTTCATTGTGAGTTCTGCTAACTTGCCTGAGACTAAAAATTCATTTATTGATAGAGCATTAATAATTGCAGAAGAGCAAGACATTATTCCTATTATTTTGATAAATAAGATTGATAATGGTATGAGCTCTGAGGTTGATACTTTGATTAAAAATTATCAAGATTTGGGTTACAAGGTTATTAAAACTTCTGCTGTTACTTTACAAGGCATTGAGGAGATAAAAGAAATACTTAAAAATTCAAAAACTTCTTTTGTTGGGCAGTCTGGTGTTGGAAAATCTTCTCTTATAAATGTTATAGATGTAAATGCATCTCAGAGTATAAAAGAAATATCTTATAGATATTCAAGAGGTAGACATACTACGGTTTATGCTATAGCTTTTCATTTTGCTGATGGGGTAATAATTGATACTCCTGGCATAAAAGAATTTGGACTTGAAAGTTTGGAATATCTTAAACTGAAATACTACTTTAGGGAGTTTAGAGATTTAAATAATTTATGTAGATTTAATTCCTGTTTACATACGAATGAACCAGGTTGTTTTATAATAAGCCAAATTGGAATTAAAATTAAAGAAGTTAGATATAATAATTATCTAAAGATTGTAAATGAACTTAAGAGATATAAAAGTTATTCAAGAGAAATTTTTAGAAAAAATTGATTTTTATCAAATATTGTCTTCGGTTGCATCTTATACATCTATTGAAGATACAATTAGTCTTCTAGGCAAGCAGCAGATATTAAATACCGAAGAAGAAATTCATAGGGTATGTCTTCTTGTTAGGTCAATTAAGAGTCTTATTGAAGTTTATGATGAATATCCAAATTCTTGTCTTGAAAGTATAGGTGATTCTATCATTTCACTTTCTAAGGAAAACTCAAGGATTTCTATTGAAGAGATGAGAAATATTATTTGTTTTTTGAGAGAAGTTTTAAGAATAATACTTTTTTTAGATAAAAATGAGTTTAAAGGTCAAAATGAGGCAGAAGATTTAAGAAAATTGTTATTTGTAGAGCCTGACTTAAAACGTTTATTAGAGACTTTATGTAAATATATTGATATTGATGAACTTAAGGTAAACAGAGGTGTTGCCAAGGATTATGATGAGCTTGATTTTGAAATTAAGAATTTAGAAAAAAAAATAGAAAAAAAAATTAAGTGTGTGATAAGTGTGAATTCACAGTATTTAACTTCTACGATTGTTTATTATAAATCAAGTAGATATACCATTGCACTTAAATCTAGCTTTAAAAATAAAATTAAGGGCAATATTGTGTCTATATCATCATCCGGAGAAACATTTTATGTTGAGCCGGATGAGATAATAGTTGACAATAATAGATTAGGGTTTTTCAGTTTTGAAAAAACACGTATAATATTAAGGATTCTGAAAGAACTTTCGGGCAAAATTCATCAACATATTACTCTTTTAAAATCTCTTTATGATAATTTTTTATATTATGATTCTTTGAAGGCCAGGGCAATTTATGGATTAAAATTCAAGGCTTATTTCCTAAAATTGATGATAATCTTAGTATTATAAATGCACGCCATCCGTTGATCCAAAATGCAAAATCTATAAATTTTTGTCCTTCAAATAATAGGGTTGTAGTTATTACAGGACCTAATGCTGGTGGTAAGACGGCAACTTTAAAGACCGTTGCTCTTTTAAGTGCCATGTTTCAATTTGGGATTCCTGTTCCAGTTGATGAGTCTAGTACTTTTAAGATTTTTGATAATATTTTAGTTGATATTGGAGATGAGCAATCAATTGCAAGTTCACTCTCAACTTTTTCCAGTCATATGAATAATATTGCTTATATTTTGAAGTTCGCAACAAAAAACAGTCTTTTGATATTTGATGAATTTTGTTCAGGTACTGACATTGAGCAAGGACAAGCTTTAGCTGTGGCTATTCTTGAATATTTGATAAATATTGATTCTTTTGTTATTATTTCAACTCATTACAATGCTCTTAAATATTTCGCATATACGCATGAATTTGTGATTAATGCCTCTATGCAAATGAATTTGGATAAGATGGAACCTAATTATAATTTAATATTTTCTGTTCCAGGTGAAAGTTTTGCTTTTAGTGTTGCAAGTAAGTCTTCTATTAATTCTAGTATAGTACTAAGAGCAAAAGAAATTTATGCCTCTAATAAGACAGAAGTTAATGAAATATTGGGAAGGCTTGCAGATAAGGAAAAAGAAATACATTTGCGTCAAGAAGAATTGAGAGATAGACTTAGGCTTGTTGAACTTAAGGAAATTGAGATTAATAATATTCAAAATAATATTATTTTAAGGGAAAGAAATTTAGAAGAAGTGCTTATGACTGAACAAAAAGAGTTTTTAAGAAAATCAAGGAAAACTTTAGAAAATTTGGTTAGAGAGATCAAAGAAGGCAATATTTGCACTATTAAGAATAAGGAGTTTATATCTAATATTGCAGGTAATATAAATACCAAGGCTATTAAAATTAAACAACTTAATCATAAAATTGTTGATAATGTTGAATTGAAAGTTGGTGATAAGGTTAGAATATCTGGCTCAGAATCTTCAGGAGAGATCATAGGGGTTACTAAAAAAGGATTTATTGTGAATACTGGTGTTTTTAATATTACAGTTTTATCTTCCAATTTAGAGAAAATATCGGGTAATAAACAGTCTAGAAATGTTTATAATAAAGGATTTAGTTTCGCTTTTGAATTGCAGGATGATTTGGTAGACTTAACTATTGATATTAGAGGAATGAGAGTGGTTGAGGCTATAGATTTTTTAAATAAGAAGATAGACAATATGTTACTGAAAAATGTTTGTAGATTTGAAATCATTCATGGTAAAGGAGAAGGTTTTTTGATGGAAGGGGTGCATGCTTTTTTAAGAGATTTAAAATTTGTTAAAAAATATTATTTTGCGCATCCCAATGATGGAGGAGTTGGCAAAACAATAGTAGAATTTTAAATGTATGGGTATATCAAGATTTGAAGAATTTGAAAATGCTTTATTTAATATTTGTCTTGATGTTGATAATCTTCTTGAAGATGAGTTTGGTAATTCTTATAAAATGCATCCGAACAGGCTTTCTAGAGGTACTGCAGCTAATGGACTTTTAGATGGCCTTTTTCGTGTTACCACTTCTTTTACTCTTGGATATGGTTCTAAGTTTGGTAGAGGATATTTAATCATTATTGAAATTGTAACTCTTGATCCGATTGATGTAGAATTTAGTAATAAGCTTATAGCAAGAGGTATTAAAATTTTTGGTGAAAAATTAAAAGAAAAGTTTCCCGAAAGAAATCTTTCTATAGTTCATGATATTAATGTCTATAAAATTGTTGGTAATTTCTTTGATGATAGCTAATTTAAACATTTTGACTTTTAATAATTAAAAATTTATTGGTATACTTTATTTAAAGATTTGTATATTAAGTATTTTGAATTATTTTTTTGTATATTAAGGAGTTTGAGTGCAGTTTGAAGTTAAAGATTTGATAAATAAAATTAAGAAAGATGGACTTGATGAAGCTGAAAAATTAGCAAATGAAATCATTTTTAATGCAAAAAGAGATGCTGAAGCTATTATTTTGAAATCTGAGAATGATGCTAAAGAATTAAAGAAACAAGCTTTAGCAGAAGCTGATAAATATAAGAGACATTCACTTGATGCATCTCGTCAAGCAGTGCGAGATTTGATTATTGGCGTTGAGAAAAATATTAAATCCCTTTTTAGAACTGCTTTAGAGGATTCTATTTCTAAGATTTATGATGATAATTTTTTGATAGAACTTATTATTAAGGTTATAGATGTTTGGAATAAAGATGATATGATAGATATCATGCTTAGTGAGTCTGAGTTTTCTAATTTATTGTCTGTTTTAAGAACAAAGATAGGAGATAGATTTGGTAATGTAATTGAGATTAAACCTTTTAAAGGAATAAGCAAAGGTTTTAAGATTCAACAAAGAAAT
This sequence comes from Borrelia tillae, assembly GCF_055693965.1. Taxonomy (NCBI): domain Bacteria; kingdom Pseudomonadati; phylum Spirochaetota; class Spirochaetia; order Spirochaetales; family Borreliaceae; genus Borrelia; species Borrelia tillae. The sequence goes on along the minus strand of NZ_CM146346.1, from coordinate 89,330 downwards.
GGTAACTTGTATTATGATTTTACATCTGAAACTATTGCTGATATTCTTTTTGAGTATTTAAATCCGAGATTTAAAGAAGTGCTTAAGTTGAGTTAGGAAGATGTAGTTGTGTTAAATTCATATTATTATGTTATATCATCATTACCTTATCTTGATTTAAAAGTTGGCAATGTATGGAGTATATCAGATTTTTTTGATAATGTTGAATCATTTTAAGTAAGAAAGATTTTCTTTTTTTAAAGGATTTATCGGAATTTAGAGTGACTAGGGGAAATTCGAAGGTAGTTGATAAATTTCTTGAATTTGAAAAGGTAATAAGATATACTTTGGCAGCTATTAGGGCGGAGAAATTAGGATTTCCAAGAGATGTGTATTTAGAGGCATCTTATTTTTCTCATTATTATTTAGGAATTTTAAAATCTCTTTGTCTTAAAGAAAATCCTTTTGAGATAGAATTAGGTCTTGATATGTTAAAGTGGGTGTTTTTAACAGATCTTGAAGTTGGAAGTACGTTTAACTTTGAAAAATTAATAATTTATTTTTTAAAATTAATCTTAGTTTCAAGAAGGAAGCTCTTTATAGAAGAGATAGGCGAGAATAATTTTGATGATATTTGTCAAAGATTAAGTATGCAAATAAATAAAAATTTTGAAGGGAATATTAATGGAATCTAAAGGGAAAGTAGTGGGAGTTATTGGAAATTTGGTTACTATTGAAATAGTGGGTACAGTTTCCATGAATGAAATTATTTTTATTAAGACTAACGGGCGTAATTTAAAAGCTGAAATAATTCGTGTTAGAGATGGGGAAGTTGATGCTCAAGTGTTTGAAATGACTAAAGGAATTGCTGTTGGAGATGATATTGAGTTTACAGATAAGCTTTTAACAGTTGAACTTGGTCCTGGTATTTTAAGTCAAGTATATGATGGTTTGCAAAATCCATTACCAGAACTTGCTGAGCAATGTGGGTTTTTTTTGGAGAGGGGATTATATTTAAGTGCGCTTAATAGGAGTAAGAAATGGACATTTAATGCAACTGCAAAGATTGGAGATATTGTTGTTGCAGGAGATTATCTTGGATTTGTTGTTGAAGGTACGATTAAACATCAGATTATGATTCCGTTTGATAGAAGAGATACTTATACAATTGTAGAGCTTGTTAGTGACGGTAATTATACTGTCGACGATACCGTGGCTGTGATTGAGGATGATGCTGGAGGCCGACATGTTATTACTATGTCATTTCATTGGCCTATTAAAGTTCCAATTACCAGTTATAAAGAGAGACTTATTCCTAGTGAGCCTATGGTAACTCAAACAAGAATAATAGATACATTTTTCCCTGTTGCAAAGGGTGGTACATTTTGTATTCCTGGGCCTTTTGGTGCTGGGAAGACAGTTCTTCAGCAGGTTACGAGTCGTAATGCTGATGTTGATATTGTAGTTATTGCTGCTTGTGGTGAACGGGCAGGTGAAGTGGTAGAGACCCTTAAGGAATTTCCTGAGCTTACAAATCCAAAAACAGGAAAGTCATTAATGGAGAGAACATGTATTATTTGCAATACATCTTCTATGCCAGTTGCTGCCCGTGAAGCATCAGTTTATACAGCTATTACTATTAGTGAATACTATAGGCAAATGGGTCTTGATATACTTTTATTGGCAGATTCAACTTCAAGATGGGCTCAGGCTATGAGAGAGATGTCAGGTCGTCTTGAGGAAATACCAGGTGAAGAAGCATTTCCTGCTTATCTTGAATCTGTTATTGCATCATTTTATGAAAGGGCAGGTATTGTTATTTTAAATAATGGTAAAGTTGGTTCTGTAACTGTGGGTGGTTCTGTGAGTCCTGCTGGAGGTAATTTTGAGGAGCCAGTAACTCAGGCAACTTTAAAGGTTGTAGGAGCATTTCATGGTCTTACAAGGGAAAGATCAGATGCTAGAAAATTTCCAGCCATTAATCCCCTTGAATCTTGGAGTAAGTATAAAGGGGTTATTGAATGTGAGAAGACGGAATATGCAAGGACTTTTTTAGTAAAAGGAAATGAAATAAATCAAATGATGAAGGTTGTTGGTGAAGAAGGTATAAGTAATGATGATTTTTTAGTTTATTTAAAAGCTAATCTTTAGATTCATGTTATTTGCAACAAAATTCATTTGATAGTGTTGATGCTGCTGTAAATCCTGAGCGTCAAAATTATATGTTTGATATACTTTATGATATTTTACAAGCAAGCTTAAAATTTGAGAATAAATTGGAAGCAAGAGGTTTTATAAATGAACTTAGACAGACTATTTTGGATATGAATCTTACTCCATTTAAGGAAGAAAAGTTTAATAAATTAGAAGTTACTTTAAGAAATTTAGTTCGTTCTAAAAAGTTGGATTTTTGAGGTGCATGAATGAAGAGAGTGTATAGTAAGATAGAATCTATTGTTGGTAATGTAATAACTGTTATGGCACAGAATGTCAAATATGGAGAACTGGCCATTGTGAAATCAAAAGATATGACTTCTTTAGCTGAAGTTATTAAGTTAGATAGAGATAAAGTTTCTCTGCAAGTTTATAATGGAACTATAGGTGTTTCAACTTCAGACGAAGTTAAGTTTTTAGGTCGTTCAATGCAAGTTGCATTTTCAGAAAATTTACTTGGTAGGGTCTTTGACGGGGCTGGAAATCCAAAAGATGGAGGACCGTGTCTTGAGGAGCATCTAATTGAAATTGGAGGCCCATCAGTTAATCCCGCAAAGCGTATTGTTCCAAGAAATATGATAAGAACGGGGATTCCGATGATAGATGTATTTAATACTCTTGTCGAATCTCAAAAGTTACCAATATTTTCTGTATCTGGAGAGCCTTACAATGCACTTCTTGTAAGAATAGCTCTTCAAGCTGAAGTTGATTTGATTATTCTTGGCGGGATGGGACTTAAGAATGATGATTATTTAACATTCAAGGATTCTCTTGAGAAAGGTGGGGCTATGAGTAGGACAGTCTTTTTTGTAAATACAGCCAATGATCCTGTTGTCGAGTCTTTGACAGTGCCTGATATTTCTCTTGCTGTTGCTGAAAAATTTGCTTTGCAAGGTAAAAAGGTTTTGGTACTTTTAACTGATATGACTAATTTCGCAGATGCCATGAAAGAAATTGCTATTACTATGGAACAGGTTCCATCTAATAGGGGATATCCTGGTGATTTATATTCTCAACTTGCATCTAGATATGAGAAGGCTGTTGATTTTGAAGGGGCAGGATCCATTACTGTTCTTGCAGTTACTACAATGCCTGGAGATGACATTACACATCCAGTTCCTGATAATACAGGTTATATTACTGAGGGACAATACTATTTAAAAGGGGGCAGGATTGAGCCTTTTGGTTCTCTTTCAAGGCTTAAGCAGATGGTTAATGGGAAGACAAGGGATGATCATCGAACGATTATGGATTCAATGATTAGACTTTATGCATCTTCAAAGGAATCTGTAGAAAAAAAAGCTATGGGATTTAACATGACAGAATGGGATGAAAAGCTTCTTAAGTATAGTGGTATGTTTGAGAGTAAGTTGATGGATTTATCTGTTAATATTCCTTTAGAGGAGGCCTTGGATTTGGGTTGGGAAATTCTTTCTAGTTGTTTTGAGCCTAAGGAGACTGGAATTAAGACGGAGCTTATAGAAAAATATTGGCCTCAAAGTACTCAAAGTAAGGGATAAGAATGCCTAAAATCAAGCTAACTAAGAATGAACTTAAAAAACAAAAAGATAGCCTTAAAATGTTTAGTAGATACTTACCCACACTACAACTCAAGAAACAGCAACTTCATTTGGAGATTAGAAAGGTTGAAGCTCTAAAAAGAGCTAAAAGGCTTGAGCAGGATAAATTTAAGAAAAATATTAAACCTTGGATTGCTCTATTTGGCGAAGAATTTCCCTTTCAAGATTGGATTCAAATTAAACAAATAGTAAAAGGTGTTGCAAATATTGCAGGTATTACTATTCCTATATTTGATTTCATTGAATATGAAGATATTAAACATGATCTTTTAACCACCCCTTACTGGGTAGATAGGGGGATAGAAGCTATTAAAAGTATAGTGCAGATAAATGCAGAACTTGAAATTTTAAATGAACAGGCTCTATTACTTGAGAGAGAGCTTAATATTACTTCTCAAAGAGTAAATTTATTTGAAAAAGTTATGATACCTGTCGCTAAAGCTAATATAAAGAAAATTAATATTTGTCTTGGCGATCAGCAAACAGCAGCTGTTGTAAGAGGTAAAATAGCTAAAGCTAGTTTGGTTAAAAGTAGATAAAGTAGATAAGGATTGTGTCATGATTGTCAAAATGAATAAGGTTTTAATTTTAACTGTTCTCAAGTATCAAAGGGAATCGCTTGAGGTTTTAAGAGAATTAGGAGTTGTTCATATTAATTTTTGCAATAAGATTTCAGAATCTTTAGAAAAAGTTATAGAGGAGAGAAGAATTTTATCTCAGGCTTTGTCTTTACTTGGAGATGACTCTGAAGTAAAAATTTTAAGCTCTTCAAATGAACATTTTTTAAATATTGCAGAGAATATAATTAATTTAGGTTCTGAAATTAAAGATTTAAAAGATATGCAACAGTCATTGATTCATAAGAGAGATATTATATCTTGTTGGGGATATTTTTCTCTTGACTTGGTTAATCAATTGAAAGAAAGTAATATTTATGTTCAATTTTTTAGGTCTGGGATTAGTGAATATAAAAAATTATTGACATTGCCTGAAATTAAAGTTGCTCTTATTAATAATTATAGGGGTAAGGCTTATTTCGTAGCTGTTAATGAGTCTAAGCAGACACTAGATACAGCAGAGGAATGTGAATTTGAATTTGACCTTGATTTTATTGAGAATAAGTTAAGAGTTATTAGTGAAATTTTAGATCAAAAATTAACAAAATTATCGGTTTTGAGTAAATATAGGGATTTTTTAAGAGACAAAATAAAAGAGTATGATCAAATTATTGAATTTGAGCAAGTTATGGTTGACATGAATGTAGAGTGTGATAATTTTGTGTATATTACAGGATTTGTTCCAGAAGATAAACAACAAGATCTTAAAAATGCGACTCTTACGGGTAATTTTGTAGTACAATTTTCAGAACCAGAAAGTGATGTTATGGTGCCAACTTATATAAAGAGAAGGGGAATTGCTAAACTTGCTAAGCCTATTTTTGATACCTTAGATGTGATACCTGGGTATAAAGAAAGGGATGTTAGTGGAATTTTTATGTTATTTTTCTTTGTATTTTTTGGCATGATAATTGGTGATGCAGCTTATGGAGTATTATTTTTAATAATAGGTATTATTCTCAGTTTAAATAGTTTAATTAAAGGTAAGTCTTTAACGTCTATGCATGCTTTAGTACTTTATTTAAGTGTGTCAGCAATAATATACGGGTCGATGACTGGTACTTGGTTTGGTAGTAGTTCTTTTGTTCTTAATTTATTTCCTATTTTAAAGTCTTTGAAACTTGAATATTTGACGGGAAAGAGTGGTATGCAAAATATTATGTTTATATGTTTTACGATAGGTGTTTTGCAAGTATCATTAGCCCATATGTGGAATTTTATTAAGAAAGTGAAGGAAAAACCCCATATACATTCAATTGCTCAAATTGGTTGGCTTATTGTAATTCTTGGGCTTTATTATCTTGTACTCAATTTAATACTTGGAAAAGAAAAATTTCCTATGAACAATATCATTCTTAATATGATATATGTTGGGATTGTTTTTGTATTTATTTTTGAGAGGCAGGATGGTTCGAATTTCTTTATATGTATATTAAAGAGTCTTGGGGGAATAATAGAGCAATTTTTAGCTACTGTTTCAGGATTTGCAGACATAATATCTTACATTAGGCTTTTTGCTGTTGGACTTGCAGGACTTGCAATTTCAGATAGTTTTAATAATATGTCAGCATCTTTATTAAAATCATCTAATATTGGACTTATAATAAGTGGTATTATTGTGATATTATTTGGACATATTTTGAATATAACGTTATCTTTATTATCTGTTATTGTTCATGGAGTAAGACTTAATATGCTTGAATTTTCAAACCATTTGGGTCAAGAGTGGAATGGCTATTCTTATAGGCCTTTTAGAAAAATTAAAGATTAGATAAGGAGAGAATTATGGATATAGGTTTAATAGGAGTTAATTTAGCTTTAGCAATATCTGCAATAGGTTCAGCATTGGGTATGGGCGCTGCAGGGAGTGCTGCTATTGGAGCATGGAAGAGATGTTATATGCAGGGTAAACCAGCTCCTTTCTTATTGATTGTTTTTGTGTCGGCGCCATTAACACAAATAATATATGGCTATATTTTGATGAATACTTTAGCAGAGGTAATGACACAGGCTAATCCTTGGTTATTGCTAGGTGCTGGTCTTGGTGGTGGTCTTGCGATATGTATTTCTGCTTTTTCACAAGGTGTAGCTGCAGCAGGGGCTTGTGATTCTTTTGCTGAGACTGGAAAGGGGTTTGCGACCAATCTATTGATTTTAGGTTTAATAGAATCTGTTGCTCTTTTTGTTATGGTGTTCTTGATGATATTTAAATTTGTTTAAATTTATAATAATTGTAAGAATTCAGATATTAAATTTTCTCGCAATTTGTGAGAAAATTTAATATATTTATGGATATGTTAAGATCTTTTTTACTCCTTTTGATTTTTAGTTTTATTTCCAATTTAAATTCATCGAATTTCATAAACATGAAGGAATTTCCATATTGGATTTTACTTGAAAAAGGACGACAACTTATTTATTCTAAGGAAGGGTTTGTTAAATCTAATCTTACTGATGCAATAAGTTATTTACAGGAAGCTTTGCTTCGCAAAGGGATATGTCCAGAGGCTAATTATTATTTGTCAATTGCTTATGGAATGATTGGTAATTTTTTGCTTGAGAAATTGTATCTTCAGAAGGCTTTAGAAGATAGAGATTATTTATTAGATAAGTCGTTTGAAAAGAATATACTTTTTTCCTTGGCAAAAATAGCTGAGGTTGAAGATAATTATGTTGATATGATTGATTATTTAAATGAAATTTTAAGTAAATTCTCAAGTGATGATGATTATTATAATGATCATTATATAGTTCAAAAATATGGGGATAATTTAGATAATAAATTTAATATGTCGTTTTATTTACATTCTTATTTAAAACAGGTACGAGGAACTTCTGGTTTAGATTTTACTTTTAATCTTTATAGATTTAAAAATTATAATATTATCGACACCCATCAATTATTATCAAAAGTATATTTAAAGACAGGTGCTTATGGGCTTGCAATTACTCATGGACTTGTAGCTGCAGTTGGTATTTTGACCAGAATTTATGACTATGTTGGTTATTATGAACCTTTTTATGAGTTTAAAAATTTAAGATCTTTTGTTCAAAAAATAAATGGATATAAAGATATTAAAGTTAGTTTTGAGTCTACAGATTTTTGGGAAATAATGTACAACATTGCTTTTGCTACTTATATTTATGATTCTCATAAACACAAATTAAGAGCTATAGATACTTTGAAGTTAATAGTTGATCTTGCTCCGAAGGCTTCTCCTTATATTTTAAAATCAAAGATCCAATCAAAAGTTTTTTATTGAATAAAAACGTAAATTAGTATTATTATTATTTTTAATAACCTGAATTTATGGAGGTTTGAAAATTAGTTCTTATAAAAAAAATTTTTGTATTATTGCACATATTGATCATGGTAAATCAACTTTAGCAGATAGATTTATTCAAAAAGCTAAAATAATCTCTGATAGTGAATTTAAAAGTCAGATTCTTGATAGTATGGATATTGAACGAGAGAGGGGAATTACAATTAAGAGTCAAGCAGTTACTATTGATTATAAGTGTAGTGATGGCAATACTTATGAACTTAATTTTGTAGATACTCCAGGGCATGTTGATTTCTCTTATGAGGTTTCAAGAGCGATTTCATCTTGTGAAGGAGCACTTTTACTCATTGACGCAAGCCAAGGCATAGAAGCCCAGACTGTTTCAAATTTTTATATGGCATTTGAACATAATCTTGAAATCATTCCTGTTATTAATAAAATAGATCTACCAAATGCAAATATTGATTTTGTAAGAAAGCAAATAGAAAATGATTTAGGATTAGATTCAAATATTGCCGTTCCAATATCTGCTAAAAATGGCATAGGGATTGATGAGTTGCTTGAGGCTATTTGTAAATATGTTCCTTCTCCTAAGGGAAGCATTAAAGATCCATTAAAAGCTTTAATTTTTGATTCGCATTATGATTCTTATCGTGGTGTAATTGTGCATTTTAGAATTTTTGAAGGGCATATCAAAACTGGAGACAAGATTAAATTGATGCATGCGGATAGGGAATATTTGGTAGAAGAGATTGGAATTTTTAAAATTATTCTTGAAAGAAAAGATATTTTAGAAGCAGGTGATGTCGGTTATTTTATTGCGGGAATAAAAAATATATCAGATGTTAAGATCGGAGATACTGTAACTCTTGTTGATGATCCAGCAAGTGAACCTCTTGAGGGATTTAAGGAAGTTAAGCCTGTAGTGTTTTCTTCCATTTATCCAGTTGATGCTAATCAATACGACGATCTTTTAAAAGCAATGGATAGACTTAAATTGAATGATGCGTCACTTACCTTTGAAAAAGATGCCTCTGCTGCTCTTGGTCATGGATTTAAGTGTGGATTTTTGGGTCTTTTGCATTTAGAGGTGATTCAGGAAAGGATTGAGCGTGAATTTGATCTTAATGTGATATTAACGTCACCATCAGTTCGTTATAAAATTATTCCCAAAAATGGAAATCCTTATTTTATTGAAAGTCCTGAACAATTTTCTGGTAATGAAAATATTGAAGCTGCACTTGAACCTTACATTAGGGCTAATATTATTGTGCCTACTGAATTTTTGGGAAATGTAATGAGTGTTTGCCTACTGAAAAGAGGAGTGCAAGAAAACTTGATTTATCTTGATACAAAGCGTGTTGAAGTTATCTATAAAATGCCACTTGCTGAAATACTTTTTGATTTTTACGATAAGATTAAATCTGTAAGCCGTGGATATGCTTCCTTTGATTATACTTTGTTAGGATATGAAGAGACAGATTTAGTTAAGTTAGACATTCTAGTTAATGGAGATAGAGTTGATGCTTTATCCCAGTTAGTTTTTAAGAATATTGCAAGATCAAAGGCTTTAAATATTTGCAAAAAATTAAAAGATGAGATCTCAAGACAACAATTTAAAGTAGCTATTCAAGGAGCTATTGGTTCAAATATTATTGCTCGTGAGACAATTTCGCCTGTTAGAAAAGATGTTACTGCTAAATGTTATGGAGGTGATATTACTCGGAAAAGAAAGCTTTTAGAAAAGCAAAAAGAAGGAAAAAAACGACTTAAGATGATAGGAAATATTGAAATACCACAAAGTGCATTTCTTGCTATTCTTAAATCGGATGATAATTAATTTATGATTCAACAAATACGTTACTTGTTGAATCATGTCGATTGATCTATATATAGTGTTTTATTAATGGAGTCTGTTAAACAGCTTGTCAAATATTTATTCTTATTAAAATGATGATCGAATGGTTTTAAAGTAGTATAAACTGTTATAAAATGATTGCATAGTAATTAAATAATTTTATGTGGAGAAAATAATATGCTTAAACGTAATAAGGTTGTTCTTGTTGGGGCTGGCGGTGTTGGTTCAAGTTTTGCTTATGCTTTAACAATAGATAACTCGCTTGTTCATGAGCTTGTAATTATTGATGTGGCTCAAGATAAAGCTAAGGGTGAAGTCATGGATTTAAATCATGGCCAGATGTTCTTAGAGAAAAATATTAGAATAGTATTTGGTAATTATGATGATTGTTCTGATGCAGATATTGTTGTAATTACTGCCGGACTTAACCAAAAGCCAGGTGAGACAAGACTTGATTTGGTTGACAAAAATACTAAAATATTTAAAGCAATTATAACTAGTGTTGTTTCAAGTGGATTTAATGGCATTTTTGTGATTGCAAGTAATCCTGTTGATATTATGACTTATGTAACAATGAAGTATTCTAAGTTTCCAACTTATAAGGTTATTGGGACAGGAACGACACTTGATACCTCAAGACTTAGATATTTTTTGGCAGAGCGTCTTAATGTTAATACTCAAAATATACACTCATATATTATGGGTGAACATGGGGATAGTTCTTTTGCTACTTGGGATGAAACTAAAATAGCTATGAAATCTTTGTCAGAATATATTGATGAAGGTAAAATCAGTGAAGCTGAACTTGATGGACTTCATAGGAATGTTGTTAATGCTGCTTATGAGGTAATTAAATTAAAGGGTGCGACTTATTATGCTATTGGCCTTGGAATTAAAAGGATTGTTAATGCGATAATTAGTGACCAAAATCTTATTTTACCGATATCTTCATATATTAGTGGCCAATATGGTGATTCTGTCAGGGATATTTATATCGGTGCACCATCTGTAGTCTGCAAAGATGGTGTAAAAGAGGTCCTTGATTTTAAGATAAGCGATAGAGAACTTGCAAAATTCAAGGCTTCTGCTGAACAATTGAAAAGTTATATTAATAAAATAGAGTTTTAATTCTATGCCCCGAATGGGGCTTTTTTTAGTCTTCTAACAGGTTTTCCCCATGCTTTCTATGTTCAATTGCTTCTAGTAATGCTTCTCTTGAAATATGGTCTTCTTTTTTAAGTCCGCAATTGTTCTTGATAGTTTTAAGATTGAATGAGTAGCTCGTGATGATATGTTAAGTTTATTTAGTATATAAATCATTTCATCTTGTAGTATTTTGTCTAGCTCGCAAAATATTGCGATGTGTTCTGGTTTAAGATCAGAATTTTTATGAATATTGTCAATATTCGCATATCTTTGATTTTGTGTATTTCGTGCTTGTATTATTCTTGCTTTTATCTTACTTGAGTCTTCATTATTATTTTGGAATAATTTTTCATTGTTTACAGGCTTTACTGGTACTCTGATATCAATTCTATCAAGCATTGCTGCTCCAAGTTTTTTCCAATAATTTGAAACTTCTTGTTGAGAACAAAAACATTCTGTGTCGGCCTTTCCAAGATTGCCACAGGGACAGGGATTTGTAGAAAGCATTAACTGAAAATTGGCTGGATATTTAAATGATTTTGAACTTGCTCTTACGATTGAGATCATCTTATCTTCTATTGGTTCTCTGAGTGATTGTAATATTGATTTTTGAAATTCTAAAGCTTCATCTAGGAATAAAATACCATTATGAGCAAGTGATACTTCACCAGGAAGTGCATTGGGTCCACCTCCAATGATTCCTTCTTTGCTTGCAGTTTGATGAGGTTGTCTAAATGGTCTTTGTCTTATTATTTTTGTATCTATTAATTTTCCAGCAACTGACCAAATTCTATTTGTTTCAATAATTTCTTTATTTGTGAGCGGAGGTAGTATTGATTGTACACATTTGATGCTGAGAGTTTTTCCACTTCCAGGAGGACCAAATATCATAATGTTATGTCCTCCAGCAACTGCTATTTCCAGTGCTCTTTTAATTTTGTGTTGGCCTTTGATATTTTTGAAATCGTATTCAAATTTTTCTTCATTATCGTCTATTTTGAGATTAATCATTCTGGATTGTGTTGGAAACATGTTGTTATTAAGATGTCCTATAATTTCTAAGGCTTCTTTTAAAGTTTTGACCCCCCAGATATTGAGATTATCCACTAAGAGAGCTTCTTCTAAATTATCAAAAGGTATTATTATACATTTAATGCCTCTTTCTTTTGCAAGTGAAATGGCAGGTAATACTCCTTTGATTGCTCTTATTTTGCCGTCTAATTGTAATTCTCCTAGCATTAGAACATCTAAGTCTAAGTTATTATTTTGATTTTCTTTTGTGGATATAATGCTTGTTGCAATTGAAAGATCAAGTGCTGTTCCAATTTTTTTGATACCAGCTGGTGCGAGATTTATTAAAACTCTGTCTTTTGGAAAAATAAATTTTGAATTTTTAATGGCTGCTTTTACTCTTTCTCTTGATTCTTTAATTTCACTTCCAGCTAGACCAACAATATCAATTCCTGATATTCCTTTTTTAATATCTACTTCGATTTCAATTAGTTCACCTTCATATCCTATTGATGAGTGAGAGTATATTTTCATATAATTCTCCTAAATTAAAAGTTATTTGATAGTATTTAAGATTTCTTTTAGAGCTTTGTATGGTAGCATGAAGCAATCTTTTCTATTTGTGTATAAAAAGCTTTCAAAGGTTTTAAGATTGTTATCAATTTCTTTTAAGTTTTCAAAATTTTTATTGATTATTTTTGTTGTGAGTTCTAGTATTGCTTTTTTAGATTTATTATCGCATATTTTAGTTAAGGTGTAAGCACTTGCTAGAAGCACAATGCATCCATTTGCATTGTATTTTAGTCTAATTTGTTCGTCGATTGCATTGATGTGAAAGATTATTGTGTCTCCACATTTTGATTGACAATATTTTAAATTTTGATTTTTATCTGTTTTAAAATAATACTTTCTTATTTTACTAAGTCTGATTAATTCTTTTTTTATTTCTTCTGAAAGCATGTTTCAATTTTAAGAGGTTTGCTTAATTAAATCAATAACAATGTTTATTAATTTAATTAAAGTAAATTAAAGTTCTGTATGCCATTAATTAGTAAATCTAGCACATAATTTTTAATATTATTGATCAAATATAATCTTTATTTAAGATTTTTAATTGATATTAGATATTAAAAATTTAAAAAATAGATTTACTGAAATTCTTTTATTGTTTTCTTTAGACAGGATATAAAAGTATCAATTTCATCTTTTGTATTATATAGGTAAAAGCTTATCCGTAATAAATGATCTTTTTTTATTCTTTCTGATAGGAATGCAAGATAAGCGCAAGTTTTTCCAGCTCTGGTTGCAATGCCCATTGTATCAAGATATGTTTCAATATCATGTGAGTGGATATCTTTTATTGTAAATGAGATTATTGATTTTCGTTTGATATTTTGGTTTAGAATGAATTCAACTTCATCAATTTCTTTTAGTTTTGCAACACAATATTCAATCAGTTCTTTGTCATGTTCTTGAATAAATTCCATTGAAAGATTGTTAATATATTCTATTGCTTTTCCAAGACCAATAATTCCTGCAATATTTGGTGTACCTGGTTCAAATTTATTTGGCGAATCAAGGGTTTTAAAGTTAAGATTGCCATTTGTTATTGAAATATTGTCTATGGCATTACCGCCTAATTTAGAACTGTTAAGTTTATGTATGATTTTATCTGATATGTATAAAACCCCTATTCCTGTTGGAGCAAGCATTTTGTGTCCTGAGAATACTAGAAAATCACAGTTTATTTTCTTTATATCTATGTTCATATGTGGTGCCATTTGAGCCGCGTCTATAAATAGTATAATTTTATTATCTCTAGCAATCTTGCCAATTGTTTCTAAGTCTTGTAGAGTTCCTAATATATTGTTTATACCAGATATGGCAATAATTTTTGTTTTTTCTGTGATTAACTTTTGTATTTGTTCTGGTTGAATGATTCCCATTTCATTAAATTTTGCAAGTTTAATTTTTAAGTTTAAATATTTGGCAATATTGATCCAAGGAAGTAAATTGCTATTATGTTCAAGTGTTGTTGTGATGATTTCATCATTTTCTTTTAAAAGCTTTGAAAAGAGTAATGAATTTGCTACTGTGTTTGTTCCATCTGTAGTTCCAGAATTAAATATTATATTTCTATAAGACTCTGCATTAATAAATTTTTTAATAATTTTTCTTATTTCTTCTATTTTTAGACTGGATTCTAAGGCAAGTTTATGTCCACTTCTGTGAATATTTGCATTGTATTTTGAGTAATATTCAACTACAGATGAAATTACAATTTGTGGTTTTTGGGAAGTTGCAGCATTATCAAAATAAATAATTTTTTTGTCATTAATAGTTTGATTTAAAATAGGAAAGTCTTTTCTTAAGAGTTTTGTCTTTTCATCGATGTCTTTTATGAAATTCATATATTTATTGCTCTTTATTTTTATGTAACAATTTTAATTGTAAAAATTATACCATCATTTTTGATTTTATTTTCATGTAGAATTTTTATTCTTGTGCTTTGATGAAATCAATTTGTGTTCTAAGAGGCTTTGATATTTTGAAGGTATGTTTATGTTATAATTCGTTTTATGAAAGAGATAATTTATAGGTTTGAAAAAGCAGAAGATTATAAATTAGTGCCTATTAATAATGTTTATGGTAGTGTCACTAATACTGGAGAGATTTTTTGCGATCTTGTTTTTGAATCTACAGAGATTCCTGAAGAGATTGTTTATACTAAGACCAAAGAGGGTGTTTTAGAAGAGATTTCTGGAGAACTTAAAGGCTCTAAAGAGAAGATAATTTTAATAAACTCTTTTGTTGGCATTTCTATTACAAAAGACACTGCTAAAAATATTGCTTATTGGCTTTTAAAGAAGGTTGATGAATTAGAAGATAATGAGTAAGACTTCTGATGATAGAATTAAACTTTATTTATCTAAACTTGCTAAGTATAAAAATAAGACTTTAAGAGAAAAAAATATAAAAGAGATTATTGAGCTATCAGATATTTCTGATGCTGATATTGAAAGTATGGAAAAGCGCTTCTCTAAAATATATGATAGAGTGTTACAATTAGAGCGAATGGGAGAATTGCAAGATTCTTTAAGCGAACTTGAGGCTGTATATTTATATTCTTTGCATAATAAATTTATTTTTAATTCATTTTTTAATCTTTATAAAAGAATTGTAAAGAGGATAGATAGTAAAGAAATAAATAAAAAATTTATGCATGTAAGTTTACAGGCTCGAGAATTTGGAATTGCAAGTGGGATTAATATAGGAGATTATTATAATAAAACTGATAATAGGTTAAAACACAAAACATTAATATTATTGTTAGGTTTTATATTCATAGCTATTATTACATTTATTACATATAAGGTCATTATGAACTCTTTTATCGGTGGGTATCAAGAGTTTGGAGGTTTGGTAGGAAATAGTCAAAGTGCTAAGATTCAAGGTTTGCCTTCAATTACAAGGGCATCTGATTTGATAGTTGAGTCTGCTAATCTTGTTGCAAGTCCTTATAGTTTATATCATGTTGAAATTGAAGATGCAAAAGTATTAGTTTTTGAGGATTCATATGCTTATCAGTTAAGGGCAGGTGTTATTGCATCTAAAGAGCCCATCAAAAAAATTTCTTATGGCATTACTGTTTATGATGATTTAGGAAAACCAATTTTCAATAAAGTTTTTGAAAAAAAGAGTGATTTTGCTAGTAAGTGGCATAAAGGTGTATATGTTCCAATTGATTTTGTACATATTGTTTCTGAAGAGCTTGATGGACATCCGAAGAAAATGGTTCTTGATATTCGTTTAATTGAATTTTTTAAAGGAGTTGATAATTTTTCTAGTGTTAATTTAGAGACAAATTTTTCAATGTTGGATTTTAAATATCTTGGAAGTTATTTTAATGAAACTTTTGGCATTTATGAAGCTCATTCTTTAATAGAGGTTTACAATAATTCAAAGGATGATATTAAATATTTAGAGATTGAAGTGGCATATGTTGCTAAGAATAGTCAGATTATTAAATCTTTAAAACGACAATTAATATCTGAGGTTAATTCTTTTCTTAAACCTCATTCTAGGCATAGTTTTTCATTAAAAACTATTTTCCCAAAAGAGATTTATCCAAACATTAGAGAAGAGTTGTCTTCTATTAAGATTGTGAATGTATCTTTAAGATAGTATTTTTATTTATAAGAATTATAGGAAGATTAATATTTGTCTATATTATTATATTTATAATATTTCTTTTTCTTTAAACTTTGAAATAATGTTGAGAGGAATAAGCGTTGTTGCAATACTTATAGATGTATAAGATAAGAGAATCATTAAGCTAAATTTAGTACTTATTTTAATGTTAAATTCAGAGATATAATAATCAGAATTTAGGATAGCTGTACTATTACTTCCAAATATTTTTAAAGTCATATTAATAATAATATCTATTATATTGATTAAGTGTTCTATATTCATGGTTATGTAATTACCAATTATTATGCCTACTATGCAAGATATCACACTTAGCGCAAGTGCTATTAATATAAATATTAGTTTCAAGCTTAAGTTATTCATTCCGATTGATTTCAATATTGCAATTTTCTTTTTGTTTTCAAGTATTAACATACAAAGAGATGAAGATATATTAATACTTGCAAATATTACAATGAAGGCCATAATAAAAATTAAAAATTTTTTGCTGATATCTAGATTCATATATTTGTTTATATAAAGTTCATAAAATGTTTTTATTTTATATTCTTGAAATTCATTTTCAATGTTTAGCTTTAGTTTGTTAATTTCTTCTTTGGTATTAGGTTTAATTGAAAGTCCAATTATGCTTTTAGAAAATTTTTCTGACATTATATTTGAGTCTTGTAGTGAGATGAGAACTAAATTTTTATCAACTTCCATTAAGCCTGTTTCAATGATTCCAGCTACATTAAATTTTTTTGCTCTGGGAAATACCTCTTGATATTTGTTATTTGGTACAATTATGTAAATTGATTCATTGATGTTTAAGTTAAGTTTATCTTTGATTTGTTTTGATATTAGGATTTCATTTTTGTTAATGTTTTTTTTGCCGTCTATTAATTTTATGTGTTTATGATCATTAATAAACTTATTCTCTACGGCTCTGATTAACGCACCCTGTTTTTTGTTATTGCCAATAATTCCATAGGTTCTTCTTTCAAAAAAGTATTTGAGTTGATTATATTGAGATTTTTGTTTAAATTTTTCTAATCTAGATTTAAGATTGATATCTTGTTGAATCTCATTATACTCAATTTGTACAGAAAACCCTTCGTTTTCAATGTATTTATCTATTGTGGAATTCATTATGTTGTTTGCCATATAGTAAACAATAATTAAAGGTGTCATAACTAGACTTAAGGATATTCCAGAACCAATGAGTGCTTTTTTATTTTTTGAATTTATAAATATTACGTATGCTATTTTGATGAGTTCTTTGATGTTTGGTCGCATTATAGTCTCATATCCTCTTTAACGTCTTTTCTTTAAGTTCATATTTAACATCTGCTTTGCTTGAGAAGGCGGGATTATGACTAACTAAAATTAAGGTTTTGTGAAATGTTTTTGTTGTTTCTATTAATAGGGATTCTACTGTTCTAGCAGTGTTAATATCTAAATTACCAGTAGGTTCATCGCATAAGATTATGTTTGGTTCGTTTATTAAGGCTCTTGCTATTGCGGTTCGTTGTGATTCTCCACCTGAGAGTTCTGAAGGATAATGTTCTGCTCTTGTATCTATTTCTAGTATTCTCATTAAACGTAAAGCTTTGTTATATATTGTTTCTAAGTTATCTTTTCCTTCAATGATTTTAGGTAAAATAATATTTTCCAATACACTAAATTCATCAATTAAATTGTGATTTTGAAATACAAGTCCTATTTTTTTGTTTTTATATAGACTTAAGGTTTTCTCATTTGCATTTTTTAAAGATATTCCGCATGAGATTATATCACCCAAATCCATTTTATCAATTCCTGATATAATATTAAAAAGTGTTGATTTTCCACATCCACTTTTACCTTGAATTGATATAAAATCTCCTTCTTTTACGTTTAGACTTAAGTTTTCTAGGACTTTTATTTTTGTTTTGTTTTTAGTGTATGTTTTATGTATTCCTTTTATGCACAGTATGTTTTTCATTTATGATGCCCCGTTGATTTTATTTAAGTATTTGATCTTTTTTGTTACCTTTAAGCTTGAGTGTATTGTAAACAGGCAAGCAAAGAATAGTGTTAATATTAAATCACTTAAAAATATTTTAGGTGTAATTGTATTTTTGACTATTTTGATTTCTATGTTTGTCAGTTTTGATTTTAATATATAATTAATAATATTAATTATACTGTTTATTAGAATATCAATTGTATTTAGAATTTCATTTATATTTGAAGATATTGCGATCCCTGCAATTAGCCCAATAATACTACCAAGAATGCAGATTATTCCTGAGTGTATTAAGAAAATTTTTCTAATTTTTCTAGATTGGAGACCTAAGGCTAAAATTATTGAAATTGATTTACTTTTATTTATTAAGATTCTTTTTTGGAAATAGTATGTGTTGACAGCAATGATAAGAAAGATACTTGTTAAAACAATTAACATTGTATTTCTTTCTATTTTTAGTGCTTTATATAATTCCTTATTATATTCATTCCAGAATTTGAATTGAATGTTTGGATTAATGTTTTTTATTTCATTTATTAATTTTGTACTGGGATATAAGTTTTGAGTTTTTATTTGATAATTGATATCTGAATCTTTGATGATTTGTTTTTTTAAAAAGTAGCTAATATTCATAAATATTGTGGATTCATTGATTTTCGCATAATTGCTCTTAAAGATGGCCTTTATTTTAAATGATTTGACTTTATTTGTTAATTTTTGTAAATTTTGTATTTCATCACTTAATATTAATCCTATTGCATCACCTTCAGATAGACCTAAATTATATGAGAGTACATCTCCTATTATAATTTCATCATCTCTAAGGTCCAATTCATGTTGTTTAAGACTTGTTAGTGAGATAAAGTTTTGATCTTTTATAATATCTTTTGTGTCAAGCGCAATGATATTTAAGACTTTTGGATAGTAATAGTCTTCGATTCCAATTCCTTGTGTTTCATAAATTTTATTTATTTGAATTATTTCTTTAATTTTATTAAGAGCATTAAGTTCTTGATTGTTTAATTTGCTTTCAATTTTTAAATTTCCACTCGCCAGAGTGGAAATACTTAAGAAAAAGTCATGTTGAAATCCATTCATTATTGATATTGTGATAATGATAATGATTTGTCCAAGTGCTATACTTAAAATGATCACAATTGTAAGCGATAAGCTATTTCTTTCATCTAATATTAGTCTTTTCAATAAGAGTTTATTTAATCCCATTTTCATCTTTTGTAATATCTTTAATATTTTTCTTTATTTCTGCAATGATTTCATCATTTTTATATTTTACTTTAAATATAGGATTCCCATTATAATATATTTCTTGTGTATATTCATTGTCATTGAAGTAATCAGTTTTTAATAAAATTAAGTCATTTTCATAAATTATTTTTGATTTTAATTTATTGTCAGAATAGTAATCATATGTTATTTTAGTATTATGTTCTTTTTTATTTCTTTTTATAGTTATATTTTCAAATATAACGTTTCCAAATTCATTGTATTCAAAATCGCTGGTCTTTATTATTTCATTATTTTTATATACTTGCTTTTTGATTAGGTTATGCCCTTGATATTTTGATATAGTTTTAATCTCACCTTCTTCTGCGGTATTAATTACTTCGTCATTTTCTAGATATTTATTTTTTTCTTTAGCTTTTATTTTGTCATTGTCTAATGTTATGCTTTTTAAATATCTTTTTTGATCGTCATACTGTATTACTTTTGTTCTGGATTTTTTCATGTCAAAATATGTTGAACTTATGTCCCCATTGATGTCATAGTTCCAAACTTGAAATTCTGAGCCCGTTATTTTCAAAAGCTTACCATTAGTGTCTTTTATGTAGTGTAGTGTTTTTGGTTTTTGATCTAAAATTTTGATTTCTTTGTAACTTAGATTATTATTTTTATAAAAATAATCTACAGATTCAAGTATGGTTCCTTTAGGACTATATTGTATTTCTTGTATTTTATTGTTCAGATTGTCATAAATTTCTTCTCTTGTTTTAATGCCTTCTGCATTATAAAATGTTAATTTTTTTTTATTGTCTTCCATTACTTCCTGTGTTTTGTATTTTAGCAGTTGTAAATCTTTAAAAAGACTAAACTTTTCAATTTTGTTAATTTCTGTATACTCAATATAAAAACCTGTTTGTGGAATCTCATTTATTTCTTGGTATTTATTGAAAAATACATCAGATATAAAATATCTTTGCCCATAGGCGTTTGGTATTATTAATATTAGAAACAAGATTACTATCTTTTTTGTCATGGTCATAGTAGTTTATTTAAGTAATCATCAGTGTTAAATTCTTTGATGTGTTCTACTTGTTCTCCAAATGTAAAAAAATATATTGGTTTTTTAAATAATTTTGAGATGTTTATTATGCCACCTGCTCTAGATGACGAGTCAAATTTTGTGGCTATTATTCCGTCGATTTCTATTGCTTGATTAAATATTTCTGTTTGATTATTTACATTTTTTCCAGAAATAGAATCTATTACTAGTATCTTTTTGTAGTTAATATCTGTTTCCATGATTTGTTTTTTAATTACACCATCCATTTTTTGAAGTTCTTTAATTAAGTTTTCTTTATTTTGGAGTCTTCCTGCTGTGTCAATTATTAGTATATCGTATTTTTTTGTCTTTGCACTTGCAATACTATCAAATATTACTGCTGCTGCATCGCTTCCTTGGTTTTGAGATATGACTTTAATGCCAATTTTTTCACTCTGTGTCTTGATTTGCTCAATTGCTGCTGCTCTGAATGTATCTGCTGCAGATATTAATACTTTTTTACCTTCATTTTTAAATTTATTTGCAAGCTTTATGATGCTTGAGGTTTTTCCAACTCCATTTACCCCAACTATTAATAAAATATTTAAATTTTTATTGTTTAAATTAAGATGTTGTTGATTTATATAACTTTTCAAAAACTCTTTGAGTTTTAAAAGGATTGCTTCTTCATCTTTATCTTTAATTTTTTTTATGCGTTCTGTTATTTCAATTACTATATTATTTTTAATATCTGCTTCTAAGAGAATATCTTCTATATTTTGAAATATTTGTACCTTTTCTTTGTTCTTGAATAATTTTTTTATTTTATCGAAAATACTCACAAACTTTATTCTCCTACTTTTTATTTTTTACTAAATGAATTTTATAATAATCTATTCACCTTTGCTTGCTTCTTGAATATATTTTACCAAATGAATTATTAATGGTATAAAACTCCCAATAGAAAATGTTATACCTGTACCAAGTAAGAATGTTGTAATCATGTGTTCTGATTTTGCATTGTATAAATCTTTGGGTGTTATCCTATGTTTAGCTATATTCCTTAAAGCTATGTTATAAAGTTCTGCCGCTTCATTGTATTTTATTATGGTAAAGGCAGTGCCTATTAAACTTAGTGAAAAGACCCCTAGGTTAGTGTAGAATAGGTCTCTTTTGAGAATGAGCTCGTTTTTATTGTCTTTGAGCATTTCTACATTAATTTCTTTATCGTCTTTATTTATGATTTTAAACATGTTTTTATATCCTTTAGCTTGCAATAAAACAGATTCTGTAACTTCAGGCTCTTCAATTTCAATTGGTGTTTCTCCTATGAATATTCCCTTTTTGAATACTTTGGATGTTACGTTACTTGTAATTAATATTTTTTTTGCATTTGTTTTTTGTAATTTGACATCTAAGTTAATTGTATCCCCATTTTTAACCTTTATTTTTACTCTGTAGGGTTTATAAGTTGCGCTTGTGATATTAATGTCAATTTCCTTGTTTGAAAGTTCAGAAATATCCCATGTATCATTGTTATATATCCCTTTTGATACGAGTTCTTCATTGATATATATTTTAGCATCTAAGTTATTAATGATATTAATTCTAATTTTAATAAATTCTCTTCCTAGTATTTCTTCAAAGCTAAGTTCTGCTATTTTATTTGCAATATCATCAACGGATGATGATAATCTAAAAATTTCTTTTTTAGTTTTAATCCCTTGGGGAGTGATATTATTAATTTCAACTACATAATGTTTTTCTACTTTTTTTAAATTTATGTAGTTGATAAAAAATAATTTTTGACTTAGGAGAAATTCCGTATTCAAATTTGATAAATGTGTTTTTTCTATGTTCATTTTATTTTTATATTGTGCTTTTATCTTTTTTAAATTCATAAGATATTCCTCAAGTTTTTTTTGTTTAATTTTAATTGTTTCAATTTCTTTTTTAGATCATTAATTTTAATTTCGGTTTTAACTTCTTCTCTTGAACTTATTTTATTTTCAAGTTTTTTTTTATCCATATTTTCTTTTAGTCTGCTTAGCTCTTGTTCTTTATCTAGTATATTTTGGTGTATGTAAATTCGCCTTATAAAATCTTTGTCATTGTTATTGATGATATGTTCATTTATTGTTTTGTAAATTTTATCTAATATTTGTTCGATACCTTCTTTAATATTTTTATTTTCATCTTGCGTATTAATGATATAAGAAAAGCCATACTCAATATTACTTTGAGGATATATTAGTTCTATTGTTAAGATTAAAAATAATGTTGTTATGATTAACTTAAATTTTTCCATTTTAGATATTCTTCTATAAAGTTATCAATGTTTCCATCCATAACAGAGATAATATTTGGATTTTCAAATTTAGTTCTGTGATCTTTTACTAGGGTATAAGGCTGAAAAATGTAAGATCTTATTTGATTCCCCCAAGATATATCTCTTTTTGCTTCTTGTTTAGATTTATTTTTTTGTTGTTCTAATGCTTTGTAGTGTTCATAAAGTCTTGATTTTAATACTTTCATTGCTAGTTCTTTATTTCTGTGTTGGCTTCTATCAGTTTGAGATTGAGTTACTAGGCCTGTTTGAAGGTGAGTAATTCTAACGGCTGATGATGTTTTATTGACATGTTGGCCTCCTGCTCCTGAAGCTCTGTATGTGTCAACCCTAATATCTTCTGGTTTAATTATTATTTCAATTTTATCATCGATTACAGGATCAACAAAAACAGATGCAAAAGATGTGTGTCTTTTTTTTGCAGCATCAAAAGGAGAAATTCTTACGAGACGATGTATTCCCACTTCACTTTGTAAAAATCCGTAAGCATATTTTCCTTTTATTTCAATTGTAACAGATTTAATGCCACCTTCAGCTTCAAGTAAGTCTATGAGTTCTGTTTTGTATCCACGTTTCTCAGAATATCTTAAGTATATTCTATATAGCATACTAACCCAATCACAAGCTTCTGTGCCACCTGCTCCTGAATGGATTGTCAGAAATGCATCATTTATATCAATATCTTCTTTGAAATAAGATAATACAAGAAGATTCTTATATTCCTCGCTTAGTTTATTAATGTCTTCGTTTAATAGTAATATGTCTTTTTCGCTTTCTACGATTTCACAAAGTTCGATTAAGTCTTGGAGTTTGCATATTAAATTTTCCCAAGGTGTAATTTTAGCTTTTAAAATATTTTGCTTTTTAAGAACTTCTTGCGCTTTTTTATTATCATTCCAAAAATTTTTGTTATTTATTTGTTTTTCATATTCTTCAATCTGTATTTTGATTTTATCGCTGTCAAAGCTTCCTCCAATCATTTTTAATTTGTTTTAAAAGTTCGTTTATTTTTTCTTTCATGATATACTCTCGCTGTTATTTATTAATATAATTATATTTGGAATTAAAGATAAAATGAACATTATAAAAAAATATACTGTTTCATTAACCAGCAATTTTGATGTTGTTCTTTTTTCAAAGTTTCTTTTTATTAGTATTGTCAATGTGAGAGCTATTAAGATACCAAGTGCAGATAGGATGAGTATTGTGATTCCTTCTAAAAAACTATGACTCTTGTCTAGAGCAAAAAATGTGACTCCAATTAAACTACTATTGGATAGTAAAAAATCGTTTGAATATTTTGATTTATTGTTGTAAGCAATTGAGATATTGTTTAATATTTTTAATATTAAAGTTAGTATATAGATTAATATTATATATATAATTGGTATTATAAATAAGAGGTTATATTCTGATAGTATTTTGTAGATATTAAAAATACATGAATAAATTACAAAGGCCGTTATTATGATAATTAAATATTTTTTTGCTAATGTTTTATTATCTTTGATTCTGATATCTTCAATTCCGATAAAGTTTATTAATAACAAGTTATTTATTAACAAATACATTATTAAATTATTTTTCATAATTTTATGATTTCTTCTCCATTTTCGTTTTTATGTTCTATTACTTTTGCCCTGTTCATACTTAAGTGATACATTATTTTCTTGATGTGAAATGTTAAACTGTATTTTTTAATTAATGCTGAACTTATCTGTAATATGAAAATAGCTATTACAATTGATAAAGTTTCCAGTGGAATATGACTTAATATTATAAAATATGCTGAAGATAATGTAAGTCCATAAAGTATTTGTTCAAATTTAAAGTGAGGCGCTATTTGTAATTCTGTACCCATTGTGAATACTAAGATCATTGGAATTGGTGACATTATGAGAGTTAACATATCAAAGCTAATATAGCTGTAAAGACCAAGACTTTTTAGTGTATAGGCAATTAGCAGTAGACTTATATAAAAGGATAATGGTATTAACTTATACAATATGAATTTGCCTAGAATAAATGAAAAACCAATGTAAATGAGAATAGGTGATAGATATTTTTCATTTTGCAGCCCAAACAGTTTTTCAATATGAAATCTTGATGTCATTATGTTTAGATGAAACAATATTTTATCATTTATGAATTTTTCAATTGTATCAACATATTTATTTTCATGTCTTTTGAGTTTTTTTAAGCTTCCTAAATTTTGAATAGTTGAATTTTGATTAATTGTTTTATTCCAGGTAGGAATTATGCCTTCTTGTTTTGAGAGTTCTTTAGGGTATGCTTGTTTGAAGCTTGATGGGAAATTGAGTAATAAAAACACAAACGAAATTAATATGGGATTTACAAGGATTTTATCAAGTTTTGAGAAATAAAAAAATACTAAAAAAGTAAAGATTAGTGCCATTATTTTTAATATGATGGATAAACTTAAAGGTAAAATGATATTGATCATTAATGCATTATATATAAAGAAAGGGAGATATTTCTGTTTGGGTTTTATCATTATTGGAATATATAGGCATAGACTTACAAGTGTTAGTATTAAGGTGTCAGTTAAAAATTTTGTATTGTTTGTAAAGGAAAATATTAGACTAGGCATTAAAGCTAAGATAATAGTTAAATATATATCTTTTAAGTTATTTTCAGTGTATATTGGTTCATTATGAAAACCCAAATTTAAGATTTTTTCTTTTATTTCTTTTTTGACTTTATTTATTTCATCTTCTATTTCAGATTCAGTGTATTGTAGATGTTTAAATTGTTTATTTGCAAGATTGCCTTTGCCCTTAATTTTTGACAGAATAAGCTCTTCCATGCATAATGGTGAAAAGCTAGGAGTTTTAAAGATTTAATCTTACTAAATAACGATTCTTTTTTTAAGATTGTTATGCTGTATATATCTCTTGTTATGGGTAAATTCAAGTTATCTATTTTCATTTTGTTTATTGGATTATTTAAAAATATATTGTATTTTTTCATATCAATATTTTCATTTATGATTTGTTGTATCGATGTTCCAATTTTGACTTTAATTATTTTGCTTTGTATTTTTTTATTGCCGTTTATAGTGATAAATTTTTCTTTGTAAGGGGAATTTGTCTTTAGTGTGCTACCCACGTTATAGAGATCTTCAACATTTGTCAAGAGTATGTTTTTATTTGGATTTATGTTGTTTTTTGTATGTTCCTCATTGTATAAAAAATGCATTATTATTTCGTGATTTGAATATGGATATGAAATATTGGGAATTAATTTAATTTTTAATCTTTTGTCTTTAAAGATATTTATATGCCCAAGTTCCTTTTTTAAGTTATAATTATTCACTATTATTAATATTTCTTTAAATTTAAATATCTTATCGATTGTTTTGAATCCATAGATAATTTTATCTAATTTTTCTTTTATTAATATTTCTGAGATATTTGTGAATGCATCTTTTCCGTTTAGCAACAACAGCATTTTATCTATTTTTTTACATTTACTAACATATTGAAATAAGGAATGTTCATTAAACCAGGGAATTCCTAGTCGAATTAACTTTTCCAGTGTTTTTTCTCTTGATTCTTCTTCAATTACGAGTTCTTGTTCATTATTGATTCTTCCATGGAATCTATTAATGCTGATTTCAACTGATGCCCATTTGGCAGATTGGCTGTGTATACTTTTTCTATTGTTCCAGATATCGGAGCATATATGTATAGTTCTGCACTTTTATTTTTTGATAGTATTTGTCCTTCTCCAATTCTTTGGTTTTCAATAATATATATTGTTGATTTTGAATTTTCTGTTTCTAGTGGAATTAAAACGCATTCAGGTATTTGAATTTCATCTATATTGACTTTATGGTGTTTTTTTATTTTTGACACTTCTGAGTTGAGCATTAGATATTTCCTCTAATATATTTTTTGTAACTTTTTTCATTCATATTTAAGAGAATTGTAAACCTTATCGCTTTAAATAGGAATAGCAATAAGAAAAATGGCAATGATAGCATAAATAAAATTTTAAAATTATTTTTATTGACTGTAATATTTTTTGATGTTTCTTTATATATTAAGATTGGATTTCCATTGTCTAAGAATAGTCCTGCAATTTCTTTATTAAGATTTTTGGATATAAATTCTTTGTCTACTTTGTATATAGTTTTTGGATTGATAGTGATTTTATTGTTTTTTATTTCAAAATAATCTTCTTTGATATTTGTGTTGATCTTTCCATATTCAGACGTAATTTTATATTTGAGTTCGTTCTGGTAATGTATGTGATACATGTAACCTACGATGTTTGGAAGCTCTTCATTGTGTCCCACTATTAAGTAAATGTTATTGGGATTTAAGTAATCAAAATAGTTCAGTTTTTTGCTATAAAGATAATTAAAATTTTTATAAGAATTTAATATATTCTGTGCATAAAAAAATGGCATTAATGAGGCTATAAATAGCACTATATGTATGAGTAGTTTAGATTTTATGATTTTTGTTTCTTGTTTTTTTTCTTTTATTTCAATTAAGGATAAAAATGTGTATTTAAATTTACTTTCAGTTTTTATCCAAGTGAATATCAAAAAAATACAGAGTGTTGATATTGCTACAAAAATAATTAGAATTGCTTCAAGATTAGTGGTTAAAAAATTAAAGATTAGAGTAAAATACAATATTATAAATATAAATAAAAATACTGGAATTTTGATTTTCTTAATTAATACTTCAAAACTGATATCTTTTAGGTATATTTTATTGTAATTTTTATTGAAATTATCAATTAATGTGAATAATAGATAAGAGAGTATGGTTAGGGGATAAAAATATAATATCTCATCGCTAAATATGAATATTATACATGAACTTATTAGAAAGAGTATTATAAAAGGGGCATATTTGATGTTTAGTATCAATAAAAGCGTTATGATTATTATGAATGTTATGATCGAAAAATATTGAATTTTAAGTTTATAACTCAAGGAATGCATTTCTGCTTCAATATTTTGATCTTGCTTTAATTTTCTAAGATCGCTACTGCTAAATGACGATTCTACATAGAGTATTTTTTTGTTTTCTAAGTTAAAGAGGTTAGGCAGTTTTTTTAAAAAAAGATTTTTCTAAGATCATGATCATTAAGGTCAACTAATTTATCTATTGTGATTTCTTTGAAGTTGGGGAAATCTAATATGTTTACTTTTGTTGTATATTCAGATATTGTTTTATATCCTAATGAATTTATGTAATCATTTGCAGATTTTAAATCTTTTTCTTCTTTGAAGTATATTGGTTTATAGTCTCCAAATTTTGCCATGTTGCATGAAATTAACAATAATACTGATATATGTGAAAACTTTAGTAAATTCATTTTTCCCTTTATAATTTATTGATTATATTACTTAGTTACTACATACTGCCCATGCAGCAATTATTCCAATGAGTATTCCTGTGAATACTTCCTTTTTTTTGTGCCCTTTGACTACTTTGATTTTTAAAGGTTCAATTTTGATTTTCATTTTTAATTGTTCTGACAATGTATTTAGGTATTCTGCTTGTACGCCTGCCATATATCTAACCCCAAATGAATCTCGTATTGTTATTAATGCAAAAGCCAAAGCAATAATAAAGTTGGTATTTATTCCTTCTTTTATTAGTATTGATGTTGCAAGGGCTGTTACTGTTGAAGAATGACTGCTGGGCATTCCCCCAGTTTCCAAAAAGATGCTTTTTAAAAGATATCTTGGGTTGAGTTTGATTTTTTTTGCCTTCTTTGCTTGAATAAAGTATTTGATCATTTGTGCGGCAATGCCTGAAACAAAACAAGATAAGAAAAGTTCATTTGTTAATAACTCTTTTATCATGGTTAGATTACTCCGTTTTTTATATTACGAATTGCCCATTTCGTATTATTGTATGTTCTTTGCCTGATTTGTCAATGCCAGTAACTTTTATGTCATTACTTCCGATCATTAAGTCTGTGTGAATTAAAGAAACATTACAACCATAATCTAATTTTTCAACATCAGTCTTTAGTGCTTGCCCATTACTTAAACAAGAAGGATAGGCTTTGCCTAATGCAATGTGGCAACTTGCATTTTCATCGTATAGAGTATTGTAAAATGTAAGCTTACTTTGGTATATTGGAGAACTATTATCTACCAGTGCAATTTCTCCTATATATTGTGCTTGCATGTCTATTTCTATATGTTTTTTCAATACATTTCTTGATTGTTCATTATCACATTCAAAATCAACTATTTTTCCGTCTTTAAATTCTAACCATATTTCTGTTATTAATTTTCCAAGTATTGTTACTGGGCGGGTGACATGCATAATTCCATTTGTTTTTTTATAGTTTGGCGTTGTAAAAACTTCTTGAGTAGGCATATTTGCGTTAAATTCGATATCTGTACCTATTAACTTTTCACTTCCGCCCGTCCAAATAGAATGTTCTAAAAGATATATTTCTAGATTTGTTTTCTGATTTTTGAAGATTACTTTTACTAATTTGAGCTTATTCAGGGTATCACATCTTTGATGCAGTTTTTTATTATGAGTTTCCCAGGCTTCTACTGGATTTTTTGAGTCAAGTAACATAATCTTTTTTTGAATTTTAAAAAATTCTTCTAGTGTTTGTTGATTCTCAGGTTTATTTAAAACTTTTGCGGCCCATCTTGGACCGGGAGCACAAATTGTACACCAAGGTAATTCATTGTTCATTGCCGCATTTGAAATTTTTGTTGCGGCAAGTCTTAGCGCTTTAGAATACGTTGATACTTTTTTGCTATCATTACACTTTAATGTATCTAAATTTTCTGTATTCTCAATATGTATTTTGGCCCATTTTTCATTTACCATTTCTTCAAAAAATTTTTGCTTAAAATTAGGAATAAATTTCAAGGATTCTTCTGACGATGATTTTAATCTTGTATTTAAAATTTCAGTGTCTTCAATATTTAATTCTACATATTTAGCCCCATGTTCGTAGGCTTTTTGTGTTAAGATTCTTAAAAATTCATAATTTTCAATTGGTCCTGTAATTAGTACGCACTGATTTTTTTGTAGGTTAATTCCTTTCAAGATAATAAGTTCTGCATATTTGATTAAGTCTTGTTTCATATTATATCCCATCCTGCGTAGGGGTTTCTTCTAAAATGTTGTCATTGATATAGTATGCAACAGCTTCGTTATCATTGGTACCTATTATTTCTAAATATGATAACATTTGTTTTAATCTATAATTTGCATTTCCCATTAATAATCCTTTCTTTACATTTTCTAGCATATCTACATCGTTAAAACCGTCTCCAAATGCAATTGTTTCATTTAAATCAATATTGACTCTTTGAAGTACATCTTTTAATGCAGTTCCCTTAGAAACTTTATTGTTAACGAGTTCAAGCGAGTGTGGTGTTGACAGATAAGCATTTATGTCTTTTTTATATTTTTCCAAAATCATTGCTTCGTATTTAATGAGTTTCGATTCTTCATCATGCAACAATAAGATTTTTGCTATATTGTGAAAATTTTTGATTTCTCTAAAATGATTGACCTCGTGATATTTTATGTTCATATCGTGTAGTTGATGTTCTATATTCTTGTGTTGTCTTAATAATACATGTTTTTTAAACATTTCATTAATAGCATTTTTAGTGATGTTATCAGCATAAAGTTTTTCATCCATATTGTCAGATTTTTGTAAAAAATGGGGTATGGTTTTGTAGTTATTTGCCCTGAGAGTTAGAATTTCATTTACAATTTCAACTGATAAATCATAGCTGCTTATCAATTTCCATTGAGCATTATAAACTCTTGCCCCATTTAATGTTATAAAAAATGAAACGTGTGAGTTTAAGTTTTTTATAAGAGGTATTATTTCATTTTTACTTCTTCCCGTTGCAATAATAAACTTTTTATTTTCTTTGGTTAATTGTTTTATTACGAGTTCACTAAAAGCTCCTATCTGACTATTTGACAGTAAAAGTGTGCCATCAGAATCAGAGATAACAGCTTTAATATTTTTCATATTTGTATCCTTTAGGTTTACTATTAAATTAGATTATAACAAATAATTCAATTTTAAAAAATTGCCTTATTTGTTATAATTAAAATAAAAATTACTTTTTAAATCTAAGGAGCTTGCTTATATGGTGGAAACTAGTAAAAAGATGTTCTCTTTGAGAAATTTGATGATGAAGAGCAAAATTGATGCCTATTTGATAGCAAGTTATGATCCACATATGAGCGAATATTCTCATGCTAGGTTTAATGTTCGTGAATTTGTTACAGGATTTACAGGAAGTGCTGGGACAGTAATTGTTACAGAAACAGAAGCAGTGCTTTTTACAGATGGAAGGTATTTTTTACAGGCTTCAAGTGAACTTGAGGAGACCGAATTTAAATTAATTAAGCTTGGAGTTAAAGGATATCCAGATATTTTTGGATATATCAATGCAAATCTTAAGGGTTTAAGGCTTGGTATTTATGCTGAAGATGTTAGTATAAATTTTTATAATGACCTAGTTAAAAATTGTAGACATACAGAGATTGAAATCTTGCATGAGGATTTGATTTCGAAAATTTGGCATGATAGACCTAGTTTAGAAAGCAATAAAGTATTTGAATTGATTGAGATTGAACAAAATGATAAAAGAACAGTTAAAATTGGCAGAGTAAATGAAGTATTAGAAGAAAATGCAGTTGATTTTTGTGTTATAAGTGCTTTGGATGAAATAGCTTGGCTTTTAAATTTAAGAGGTTTAGATATTAAGCCTTCAGCTTTGTTTTATGCGTTTTTATTCATTGATAGAAGTGAGAGATATAAAAATGTTCTCTTTATTGATATTGATAAACTTGATTCTGATTTAAAGGACAAACTTGATACAGAGGGTTTTGAGATTGAGGATTATAATAACTTTTATTCATTTTTAGCAGAGATTAATCATGAAGGTAAATTTTTTATACCAGTTGAAAGTAATGTTAAAGTGTTAGAGTCTATTGGCCAATCAAATGCGGTACTTGGACAAAGTATTGTTAAGGAATTTAAGGCAATAAAATCTGATTATGAGATTAGCAAGATGAAAGAAGCTCATATTATTGATGCCGTAGGTTTGATTAAGTTTTTATATAAGTTTAAAAATTTAAGTAAAGATGAACTTTCTGTGTTGGATGAAGTTGATGTTGCAAATATGCTCTTAGATTTTAGGAAAACAAGAGATAAGTTTTTTAGCTCTAGTTTTGATTCAATAGTTGGTTTTAGAGAAAATGCAGCATTGCCGCATTATAGGCCTAAAAAGGGAGCTAAGAATCTTGATAGTAATGGATTGCTTTTAATAGATTCTGGGGGTTCTTATCTTGGACTTGGTACAACGGATGTTACAAGAACTATTTTAATTGGTGAGGCATCTTATGAAGAGAGGGAAGATTATACTTTAGTCCTTAAATCTTTTATTGCTCTTGTATCTTTAAAATTTCCATTTGGTATTTCGGGTGCGTCTCTTGATGGCATTGCTAGATTGCCTTTGCTAAGACATGGGTTGAATTTTTCTCATGGAACAGGTCATGGGGTAGGATTTTTTCTTAATGTGCATGAACTTCCAGTTTCTATTAGCCCTTTGTCTAATTATTTCTTTAAAGGTTCTGAGATTGCTTCAATTGAACCTGGAATTTATAGAAGTTCTAAATATGGAATTAGGACTGAAAATTTAGTTTTTGTCAAACAAAGCTATTCCAATGAATTTGGGACTTTTTTAGAGTTTGAAAATCTAACCTTGGTGCCTTTTGAAAAAGAATTAATAGTAACTGAAATGCTTTCAAAGGATGAATTAGAGTATATTAATAATTATCACGAATTTGTATATTTTAATTTAAAAAAGCATCTTAGTGGTGATGAATTAAAATTTTTAGAGATGTTAACTAGTAAGATATGAGGTCTATAGTCTTAGTTGTAATATTTGTTGCTTTTGGTTTTGTGTATTTATTTTCGGTTTCAGTTGATATTACTTTTCACAATTCTTATAAGGATGCCATGGATGAAGCCAGGAAACTCCATAAAAATGTTTTAATTTTGGTGGGAAGAGACACCAAAGATAATTTAATAAAAGATTTTATAAGATCTTTTGAAGGTGATAAGTTAATTGAAGATGTTGCCAAAAACAATGTTTTTTTAATCATTGATGTAAATAATAAAATTTTTAACGAAATTAATTTAAAGAGGAGTCCTGCCTTATTTTTTGTTGATTCAAAGAGCGAGCAGGTTAAGGCTGTGTATGTTGAGCCTATTAAATATACTGTGAAATGCAATCAAGAATTTTTAAATTACGCGTTAGGGATTTCTAAATTGGATGATCGTGTATATAGAAAGAATAATTATGAGATTAATACTCTTAATGACAAGGTTTTTTTTTATAAAACATTGAATGGCAATTGGAGACTGAGAATGAATGGTCAAGACAAAAAACTTCTCCCTTCAAAAGTTGAACTTAAGGAGTTTTTTGTATTTAAGGATGAAGGGGAAGGTAAGATTTATGCTCTTCCTAAGTCTAGAAAGGGTAGTATTTATTTTTCAGAAACCGAGAACGAAGAATGGAAGTTTTTTGGACAAATAAAATCATAGTTTAAATTATTTTAAGTTTTATGAGGATTTTTATGGAAATGGTTTTTTATCCCGATGATTTATTGAGAATCACAACAAAGTCAGTTTTAAATATTAATGATGAACTTAGGGAAATCATTTTTAAGATGATAAATATGATGGATGTTAATCGTGGTGTTGGGTTAGCAGCCCCCCAAGTGGGGCTTGATTTGTCTATTTTTGTGATTAGAGAAAATGTAATCTCAAAGCCTTTAGTTTTTATTAATCCTTTAATAACGGAAACTTCAGTTGAACTGTCTGTTTATAAGGAGGGTTGTTTGAGTATCCCTGGGGTTTATTATGATCTCTCAAGACCAAAATCTATTGTTGTTGAGGCTTATGATGAGAATGGTAAATTTTTTAAGATTGAGAATTCTGGTATTTTAGGCAGAATTGTTCAGCATGAGATGGATCATTTAAAAGGTGTGCTTTTTATTGATTATTATGACGATAAACTTAGAAATAAATTGTTAAAATCTTATGCCAAAAAAAGGGGGATTGTTAAGGCTTGAGAATTTTTTTTGCCAGTTCTGATATTATTGCTTTAGATCTTTTAAAGAAATTAGGAGATCGGTATAACGTAGTTGGCGTGCTTACTGCTCCTGATAAACCTAGCGGTCGAGGTCTTTTTTTAAGAGCCAATGGCATTAAGAGTGAAGCTATCAATAGAAATCTTACTATATTAGATCCTGTTGTACTTGATTCTGATGTGATAGAAAAGGTTAAGAGCTTAAATCCTGATCTTATGTTGGTTTTTTCTTATGGAAAAATATTTAAACAAGAATTTTTAGATATTTTTCCAATGGGATGCCTTAATTTGCACCCTTCTCTTTTGCCGAAATATAGAGGCCCTTCTCCCATTCAAACAAGCATTTTAAATGGTGATGCTGTTGGTGGGATCACCATTCAAAAAATGTCTCTGGAAATGGATAGTGGCAATATTTTAGCACAAAATCAGTTTAAAATAGAGAGTTTTAATACAAGTTCTGATGTCATTAAATATGTTTCTTTAAATAGTTTTGATCTTGTTTTAAAAGCTTTGGATAAATTAGGTAAAGGAGATATCGGAATTGCTCAAGATTCAAATCAGGCCACATATTGTTCTTTTTTCACTAAACAACATAGAATTATTGATTTTAGTTTGAGCGCTTTTGAGATTAAGAATAAAATTAATGCATGCAATCCTTGGCCACTTGCAAGAGCTAAGATTGATGATGTTGAAATCATTTTTCATAGGGCTGATTTTATAAAGACTAATGATTATTATAGTGAGCAAGTGATAGGAAAAATTGTTTCATTTGATCCCGATAAGGGCTTTCTGGTAAAGACGGGAGATGGCATTTTATTGTTATTAGAACTTCAAAGGGTTGGGAAAAAGGTTATGAATTATAAGACTTTTTATAATGGCAATAAAGATTTAGTAGGTAAAATTTTTTCTTGAAAATTTTAAACATAAGGAGATATGGCATTGAATGATAATAAATCTTCATATGGTGGTAATAGTAATTTATTACTAGGCAATAGAAAACCGGGTGTTAATAATTCAAATGAATATAATGAAAATTTTTATAGCAAAGTGTACACTCTTCCAAAACAGATAATCAGAGGTTTATTTCTTACCATTTTTGGCTCTTTAATTATTTCGTGTGCGATATTTTTTTTATTTTTAGAGGGTGGTAATAAAGTTGTTGTTCCGAATTTAAGTGGATTTTATCTTGAGGATGCAATTACGGAGCTTCAACATAAAGAACTTATTCCTTATGTCGAACTTAAATTTTCATCCACTTCTCTTGATAAAGGAAAAGTAATAGATCAAAATCCCAAAGCAGGCACTGTTTTAAGACTTGATAGTAAAGTTAAGATTTTTATTAGTAAAGGAGCTGTGATCAATAAAGTTGATAATTTTGTTGGGAAAAATGTTGATGATGTAATGATTAATTTAGAAGCCAATTCAGTTAACA
This sequence comes from Borrelia tillae, assembly GCF_055693965.1. Lineage (NCBI taxonomy): Bacteria > Pseudomonadati > Spirochaetota > Spirochaetia > Spirochaetales > Borreliaceae > Borrelia > Borrelia tillae. The sequence goes on along the minus strand of NZ_CM146346.1, from coordinate 54,230 downwards.
ATAATAGAGTACTTTATCACTTGTTAAAACCTATTGAAGTTGAGAGTATTCTTCCAAAAGGGACAATAATCCAGCAAGAACCATCACCGGGAACTAAAATTACAAATTTAGTTGATCTTCAGTTTTTGGTAAGTAAGGGACAAGTAGAAAATTTTGTTAAACATGCAAAAAATTATATTGGACTTTATTATAAAGATGCGGTTATTTCTCTTTTGAATGATGGAATTAATTTTGATATAACCTTGTCAAGTGGTAATGATTTTGGAAGTGTTGTTTCTCAGTCTTTATCTCCTGGTAGTAAAATTGAAAATATAGATAAATTGATACTTGCTATTAATGAGCCAAGGGGTACTGATACAGGTGTTTTTGGAATTTTGACATATAAATTAGATACGTATCCATCTAGTGTAGATATAATGGTTAAGCTAAGAAATACTAACGGTAATAGTTCTTTGCTTTATTCTTTTAAATCTAGAGGCGGGATTATAAAATTGCCTTATGAGGCATCGAAAGGATCAATAATTGAGCTTTATATTTATGATAAGCTTATAAATCAAACAGCAATAAATTAAGAAATTTAAATTTTTTCTTGATTTAACATACTATTTTGTTAAAGGTATTGTTAGATAATTCTTAGATAGGAATTTTTGATGTGATAATCGTGGATGCTGCGATTGTCGCTGTTTCTGTTTTTAAAATATTTGATGAGATATTGTAGGCATTAAAATCATATTCCTTGATTAAGTTTATTTCTTTTGATGTAAATCCTCTCTCTGGTCCGATAATAACAATAGCATTGTCTGTTTGTATGTTGAGATCAATCAATTTGCTTTTACTCTCTCTGTCAAGTAATATTTTTGTAGTATTTAAGTTTTCGTATTTTATATTATTTAGAGTTGCTGTTAGGTTGCTTAGAGTGTTGACTTTTGGTATGTATGTGATTCCACCTTGCATAGCACCTTCTATCAAATATTTTTCATATTCTTTTTCTTTAAAGAACTTAGAGAATGAGTATGATTTTTCGCTAAGTTTGGCATTGAAAAAAGTAATTTCAGATATCCCTATACTTCCAAGATGTGTAATTAGTCTTTTTGCTGCAATTGGTCTTACGAAACCAATTATTACTTTTAATTTTTTTAGTATGTTTGATTTTGCTATCTTATAATTTTCTCTAAAAAAAAGCTTACTATTTTTTTGGTATACACATGAATAAATGTTTGATTCTCCAATGATACCAAATTTAAATGTTTCATTGTTTTTAAGTTTTAATACTTCAGTAATGTGTTTTACTCTAAAGTCGTCAAGAGTAAGTCCATTTTTAAATTCATCTGGGTTTATTAATACCAAATTCATTTCTATATCAATCCCTTATTAATTATATTGTACTTATGCTATAATGAAAATTCAATTGATTTAGCATTTGAGTTAGGAGAAAATATGGCAATTAGTTTAACTAAGCAGGAATTTATTGATAAAGTTTTTGATTATGAAAATAACAAAGAATGGAATTTTAAAGGTAATAAGCCTGCAATAATTGATTTTTATGCTGATTGGTGTGGTCCATGTAAGATGTTGGCTCCGGTTTATGATGAACTTTCAAAAGAATATGGAGATAGAATCGATTTTTATAAAGTTAATACTGATAAGGAGCAGGAAGTTTCTGTTGCACTTGGCATACAAAGTCTTCCTACTATTATTTTTGTTCCTGTTGGAGGAAAGCCAAAGGTTTCTGTTGGGTTTATGCAAAAAGATTCTTTTAAAAGTGCAATCAAAGATTTATTTAAAGTTTAGTATGGCTGAAAAAGTTCTACCAGAGAATTGAGGTCTTGTTTGTATAATATTCTTTTTAAGTTATAATTGTTCTTAGGATATAATGAATTGATAGAAGAAGAGTTAAATTTATGGGCGGAAGGTGTTAATTTTAAACATTGGGATGCTTATCGTAATTTTATTTTATCTGTTCTCAATTTTCTTTGTATCAGAGAATATGAACTTTCTGTTGTTTTGTGCAACAATGAGTATATCCAAAAGTTAAATAGTGAATTTCGACAAAGACCTGAACCTACTGACGTTCTTTCTTTTAATTATTTTGAAGAAAATAAACAAATAAAACATAAAATACAAGGAGATCTTATTATATCTCTTGAATACTTGAAATTTAGTTCGTTAGAATTTGGTGTTAAAATTTATGATGAACTTCAAAGGAATACCATACATGGCATTTTACATTTAATGGGATATACTCACGAGACAAATGATTTTCAAAATGAAGAGATGTTAATTATTCAAGAGAAGATTTTAAGAGAGACCAAAAGGGTGTTTTGATGTTCAATTTTTTGAATTTTAAAAATAAAAGAATAAAAAATATTGACTCTAAAGACATTGAGGAAAAATCGAAATTTGAAACGTCTTTGCTGAAAAATTTTCATTCTCTTAAAGAGACAATTGTGAAAGAAATTATGATTCCAAGAATAAGTGTAGTTTTTGTTGATTATTCTGGGAGTAAAGATGAAATTTTAAGGGTCGTAACATCTAGTAATCACTCAAGATTTCCTGTTTATAGGGATACAATAGATGATATTATTGGGATAATTCATACTAAGGACATACTTTTACATATGTGGAAAAAGGATTTCTATGAGATTGATCTAAGAGATATTATGCGAAAAGTTATGTTCGTTCCTGAAAGTAAAAAAATCGATTCACTTTTAAAAGAGTTTCAAGAAAATCATATTCATATTGCTATTGTAGTTGATGAATATGGTGGAGTTTCAGGTCTTGTGACACTTGAAGATATCCTTGAGGAGATTGTGGGAGATATTCAAGATGAGTTTGATAATGAACTTGATGAAATAGTTCCTCTTGATGATGGAAGCTATCTTTGTACTGCTAGAGTTTTAATTGAGGATTTAAATGAAAAACTTGGACTGAGTCTTCCAGATGGAGATTTTGATACTCTTGGGGGATTTGTTTACAATCTGTTTGGAAGAATTCCTTTAAAAAATGAGAAAGTAGAATATAATAATTTAATATTTACTATTAAAAATATGCATCAAAGAAATATTAAGGTAATAAAGATTTCTCAAAAGGAAGATTTATGAATTTAAAGAAATTTTTTATGACACTTTTAGTTTTAAATTTAAATTTTGGGAGTTTAATAGGTGCTACTACAACTGCAATCGAGTATTATCAAAAAGCGCAAAAATACTATTTAATGCAAAACTATTATGATGCTATTGACGAACTTCTTGAAGCTGTGAAGATTAATCCTAATTATTATGAGGCATATAAATTTATTGCAGAAATTTATTATCTGTTAAAAATATATAATCAAGCTCAATTTTTTATAGAGAAGGCCTATAAAATGTCTAATGGTGATGTTGCATACAAGATTCTTTATGCAAATATATTGCTTAAAAACAATGGGGTGGCACAGGCTAAGAAATTTTATTCGGAAGTTTTAACTGAGCAAAAAAATAATATTGATGCCTTAGTAGGTCTTGCTTCAATCTTTGAGGAAGAAGGTTTGCTTATAGCAGCCGCTAATTATTATTTAGCTATTCTTGAGTATAATCAAGCAAATTATAATTCATTTGAGCATCTTATGGATATTTATGAAAAATTGAATATGAATGATAAGGCGCAGCATTTAATAAATAAAGTAAGAGGTAATTTTACTTCTTTGCCAGATTTTCATAAAAGGGTGGCAGAATTTTCTATTAAGACTAATAGTTTGGGAGTTGCTGAGAAATATGCTCAAAATTATTTAATGTTAGTAAGAACTACTTACAGAGATTTCGGGCTTGCAGATGCTTACCATTTACTTGCGATTGTTTATTTGTATCAGTCTAAGTATGAGGATGCTACTGATATTCTTCAACAAGCAATACTAGTTGATCAGAATTCCGATGAACTTTATTATTTGCTTGGCTATTCTTATTTAAAACTTGGGAAAGTAGATAAGGCTGTTTTAAATTTGGAGAGAGCTAAAGGCATGAAAAAGGACTTGGAATTTTATGATATAGCTCTTGAAGAAAGTTTTTTTATGTCTAATTTTAGGAGTTCATTGCCACAAAATCGTACTAATATAGAAATTTCTAAAAGGTATGAAAGTGAAGGATTAAAGGCTTTTAAAAATTTAAACTTAGAAAAAGCTATTTTTAATGTAAAAAATGCTATTGATATTTATCCCGATAATGATGGAGCTAGATTTTTACTTGCGAAAATCTATAAATTTATGAAGTTAGATGTAATGGCTTATGAGGAACTTTATTATTTAATCGAACATAGGAAAGTGACGGATGCTAAAATTTTAGATTTTTATGATGTGATTGCATTTGACATTAGAAGATCCTTATTCTTTAAATATGGTTATAAAACTATTGGTGAGCTAAATAAACTTTATAATGATCAAACAGTTTATAAAGTGGGTATTTTTACTCAAAATGAGAATAAAGTTTTTGGTGCAAATGATTTGATTTTAAAATATGCCGAAAGGATACTTGATCGCAATCTAAATTTAGAAGTAGTTAACTATAGATTTGATTATAACAAAAATAAGGATTATTTGGTAAGTAGTTTTTCTGAAGAATTTTCTTATGCAAGAAATAATAATCTTGATTTATTTTTAATGTTTGAGCTTGATGTAGATGTTTTTAAGAATTCGGCTAATTTGAGAATAGATGTTTTTTCAGGTAAAACAGGTATTAAGGTTAAGACTTTTAATTATAATTCAGGAGGAATGTTATATTTAAGTGATGCTTTAAGTGCTTTTGCTAGAGATTTTAATGACTATTTACCCAAAAAGGGTAAAATACTTCAGATTAAGAAAGATGATGTTCTCATTAATCTCGGATATGTGAATGATGTAAAAAAAGGGGATGTTTTTTTAGTTCTCAAAGAGGGGGCTTTAAAACGTAACAGTGATAGTTCTAGTTTTATTGGCTATAATAAATCAGATATCCTTGGTGAAATTTTGATTGAAGAGATTGGCGATTATATTTCCAGAGGAAGTTTAAAATCATCTGTGCTTTTAAGAGATTATATTCAGGAAGGATATACAGTTTTTATAAGGGAATAGTTTGACACTTATGATTAATTAATTTATGATTTAATTATTCTAAAGATAATAAAAAATAGCTGGAGGAGTTGTATGAAGTTAGCTATTAATGGTTTTGGGCGTATAGGTAGGAATGTTTTTAAAATTGCTTTTGAAAGAGGGATTGAAGTTGTTGCAATAAATGACTTAACAGATCCTAAGACACTTGCCCATCTTCTAAAGTATGATTCAACTTTTGGAATATATAACAAAAAGGTCGAGGTAAGGGATGGTGCGATTGTAGTAGATGGAAAGGAAATAAAGATTATCGCTGAGCGTGATCCAAAAAAACTTCCGTGGGGTAAACTTGGAGTTGATGTTGCGATTGAATCAACAGGTGTTTTTTCATCAGCAACAAGTGATAGAGGTGGATATCTTGATCATGTTGATTATGCTGGTGCTAAGAAGGTGATTTTAACTGTACCCGCTAAGGATGAAATTAAGACAATAGTTCTTGGTGTAAATAATCATGAAATTACTTCTGATTTGAAAGCTGTTTCTAATGCTTCATGCACAACAAACTGTCTTGCACCGCTTGCAAAAGTTTTACATGAGACTTTTGGTATTGAACAAGGTCTTATGACTACTGTTCATGCTTATACAAATGATCAAAGAATTCTTGACTTGCCGCATTCTGATCTTAGACGAGCACGAGCTGGAGCTCTTTCAATTATTCCTACTTCAACAGGTGCTGCTAAAGCTGTTGGGCTTGTTTTGCCTGATCTTAAGGGTAAACTTAATGGTACTTCTATGAGGGTTCCTGTACCAACAGGTTCTATTGTTGATTCTACAGTGCAACTTAAGAAAAAGGATGTTACAAAAGAAGAAATCAATTCTGCGCTTAAAAAAGCATCAGAATCCAGAGAGCTTAGTGGCATTTTGGGTTACACAGAGGATCCAATAGTGTCTTCAGATATTAAAGGAAATTCTCATTCTTCAATAGTTGATGGTCTTGAGACAATGGTATTATTAAATGGTTTTGTCAAAGTACTATCATGGTATGACAATGAATTTGGATATTCTACAAGAGTAGTTGATTCTGCACAAAAATTAATTAAATAAAAAAATAAAATAAAAATTAATTAATTTTTAAATAAGGAAAAAGAAGAAATTAAAAGATTAAATGATTTTGAGGTAATTACATATGTCAATAAGAACAGTAAAGGATTTTGATTTTTTGGCTAAGCGTGCCTTAGTAAGATGTGATTTTAATGTTCCCTTGAAAGAGGGGAACATTACTGATGATACTAGAATTCGGGCTGCTTTGCCTACAATAGAATATCTTAGGTCTCAAGGGGCTAGAGTTATTCTTATGAGCCATTTGGGCAGGCCAAAGGGGGAGAGAGATTTAAGTATTCTCTTATGCCTGTTGCTAAAAGATTATCAGAATTGTTGGGACAAGATGTTAAGATGCTCACTGATTGCATAGGTCCTGAAGTGACAAATGTTGTTTCTTGTATGCAAAATGGAGATATTGTTTTGCTTGAAAATATAAGATTTTATAAGGAAGAAGAAGCAAATTGTGCTCTTTTTGCAGAGAAATTGTCACAAAATGGTGATGTTTTTGTAAATGATGCTTTTGGAACTGCTCATAGAGCGCATGCTTCCACAGCAGGACTTGCAACTTATTTACCAGCTGTTGGCGGGTTCTTAATGGAACGAGAGGATGAATTTTTGGGTAAGATTTTAAAGAATCCTGAAAGCCCATTTGTTTCAATAATCGGTGGTTCAAAAGTTTCTTCAAAAATTGCAGTATTGGAATCTCTTTTGCCAAAATCAAATGTAATGGTAATAGGTGGTGGAATGGCATATACTTTTTTGAAAGTACAAGGACATGCTATTGGAAAATCTCTTTTAGAGAATGAATATATTGATGTAGCAGAATCTTTTTTAAAGAAGGCAAATGAATTAGATGTAAAAATTATTTTGCCATTGGATCATGTTGTTGCAAGTAAATTTAGCGAAGATTCTATTCCAGAATATGTTAATTTTGCTGATATTCCTGGTGATAAGATTGGAATGGATATTGGTGATAAGACTTTAAGAGAAATTGAATTGGCTCTTATTAGTGCAAAGACTGTAATTTGGAATGGCCCTCTTGGGGTTTTTGAATTTAATGCTTTTTCTAAAGGTACGGCAAAGGTTGCAGAATATGTGGCTAATTGCTCTGGAATTACAGTTGTTGGCGGAGGAGATTCAGTGGCAGCTGTGAATAAATTTAGTTTATCTGAAAGAATAACCCATGTTTCGACAGGTGGCGGTGCTTCTCTTGAATATCTTGAGGGGAAAATTTTGCCAGGTATAAAAGTATTGGAGAAGTCAAATGGATAAAATAATGAGTAAAATGAGACCAATTTTTTTAGCTGGAAATTGGAAGATGCACTATACAAGTGCGGAGGCTGCAAATATTGCCAAGCAGATTGTAGATGGAGTGGTGAATATTAAAAATGATGTTGTAGTTATGATAACACCTGCGTTTACATCTCTTTATAAAGTTTCTGAAGTTATTAAGGGAAGTAATATTCTTCTTGGTGCTCAAAATATGTCTTATGAAGAAAGCGGAGCACGAACAAGTGAGATTTCGCCCTCTATGCTTTTGGAATTTGGTGTTGATTATGTAATACTTGGTCATTCGGAATGTAGAGCCTATCTTGGGGATACTGATGAGATAGTAAATAAAAAAATACTTATAGGACTTAAACATTCATTTAAATATTTGATTCTTTGTATTGGAGAGACTCTTGAAGAGAGAGAGAATAATAAGACTTTAGATGTTGTTTTAAACCAGGTTAAAAAAGGGTTGTCTTCTGTGCCTGAAGCTGATCTTAAACGAATAATTTTAGCTTATGAACCTGTATGGGCAATTGGAACAGGAAAAACAGCAACAAAAGAAGAAGCACAAGAGGTTCACAGAGCAATTCGGCTTGAAATTGAGTCATTGTATTCAAAATCAGCAGCAGATAACATTATTATTCAGTATGGTGGTTCTGTTAACATTGATAATATAGAGAGTCTTATGGGAGAAAATGATATTGATGGGGCGTTGATTGGCGGTGCGTCTTTAAAAGCAGATTCATTTTTGAAAATAGTTAATAAGGTGATAGTCAATTAGAGGGGTTAATTTTGGAGTTAATTAGATTTTTAGTATTTATCTTTTTTATTATTACTTCATTTATGATTATTTTGTTGGTCTTATTTCAAGATGAACAGGGTGATGGTATTGGGGGAGTATTTGGAGGTGGTAGTTCTTCTATTTTTGGAGCAAAATCTTCAAATGTTGCAATAAGAATCACATCATTTTTTATTACGCTTTTTTTCATTTTTGTAATTGCGTTATCTTTTATTAATACCAAACGAGTTGACGATAGCTTGTTGAAAAATGTTAAGGTAAATGAAAAAAGTTCAACATTTTGGAATGATGATACAAAAAATGATAGTATAAATCAAAATGAGGATAATAAGACGACTGTTGATGAAAAAACTGTAGATAACAACAAATCAGGCAATAAAGAAGAAAAATAATTTAACAATGATTAGGTTCTAGTTTATTTGATAATCTATCCGACATGTTTAGTGGTGTTAGGGAAGTTGGTCTATTTAAGATTTTGAAGTTTATTTTATTGAAAATTTATGATGGTTTTATTGTGCTCTTTCAGATATTTTAAAGTTTGATTAAAATGATTTGAACCTAAAAATCCATTGTTTGCGGAATAAGGCGATGGGTGGCTTGTTTCAAGAATTAAGTGCTTTGATACGTCTATTAATTCTTTTTTCCCTCTTGCAAAATTGCCCCATAACATAAACACGATATTATCTAAGTTTTTTGAAATAAGCTTTATTGTTTCGTTTGTGAAAATTTCCCATCCAATGTCCTTATGAGATGATGGGCGACCTTCTTCTACTGTCAGTATTGAGTTTAATAAAAATACACCTTGCATTGCCCACCGTTTTAGGTTTCCATCTGGAATAGTCTTAATTTTTAAACTTCTCTCTATTTCTTTAAAAATGTTTTGTAGTGATGGGGGTATTTTGACATCGGAATTAACAGAAAATGCTAAACCATTGGCTTGTCTTTTTCCATGATATGGATCTTGTCCAAGTATGACTACTTTTACATTTTTGAATGGCAAGGAATCAAATGCATTGAAAATTAACTTTGGAGGTGGAAATATTTTGCCTTTTTTTGTTTTATATTCGTTTTTTATAAAATTTACAAGTTTTTTGAAATATCCTTTGCAAAATTCACTTTTTAGTATTTCTTTCCAAGATTCTTCTATTTTTACTTCCATTTTTAATATTATATAAAAAATAATTTATTTTTTATATTTTAATTTGTTTTTATTGTTTTTTTTATAGTATCATACTTTATGATTAATGATGTTTTTAAGAGAATAGAAATTTTATCGGAATTTATTACTCAAAACAGGCGAGAGAGAATCGATGAGGTACTAAGTAATCGTACAAATCATTTAACACTTGTGCTTGAAGACATTTTCCAATCTCAAAATGCAAGCGCTACAATGCGTACAATTGAAATTTTGGGACTTAGTAATATTCATATTATTGAGGTTAATAATAGATATACTTTAGATCCCGGTGTTGTCCTTGGGGCTGCAAAATGGATAGGTATGACTAAATATAAATGCGTCAAGAGTGCTATTGAAAATCTTAGAAATGATGGATATAGAATAGTGGCCACTTCTTTTAGTAATGCCATATCACTTGAGTATTTGCCTATTGATGCTAAGATGGCAATATTTTTTGGAACGGAATTAACAGGGCTTAGTCATACAGTTTTAGAAAGTGCTGATTTGCATTTAAAAATACCGATGTATGGGTTTACACAAAGCTATAATCTTTCTGTGGCTGTTTCGATAGTGTTTTATTCATTGATTACTCGTTTAAGAAAAAGTCCTATTGAATATTTATTAAATGAGGATGAAAAATTAATTTTAAAACTTGATTATTATCGGAAAATGGTAAAACAATATCAAATTATTGAAGAACAGAATCTTTCCTAATTTTCATAGTGTTTAAGAAATAATAAATGAAAGTATCAATTGTCATAATTGTGAGAGTAAGAGCCCATGAACTTTCTACCATATTGATATTATTTCCAGGATATAATTGTGATATTATATGTGTTGAAATATTAACTAGCATATAGGCTATACATGATGAACACAATCTTGATACATTATGATTTATCCATTTACTCATGTTATTCTTTTTTAGCATAGAATATATTTTTATATTAATGTAATTACATAGAAATATAATGTATGTTCCAGTGAAAATGATTGAAATATAAGATGCATTGTAAAATAATATTTTTAAATCTATGTTAGAAGTATCAAATTCATTTTGTTGAAAAAATAATGTAAAATGAATCATGATTACAAAGGTTATGTGTATAAGCATGTTTAATGTTATAGACCTAATTGCTGATTTATCGTTATATTTTTCTGTAATCAGATTTAATGAACAGAGAATTGAGATAAAGGGTATTCCTGCCAGACTTATTTGTTGCTCGAATATGGACACTTTTTTCAATATAACAAGACTTGAGAGTACTGTCATGAGGACATTAAAACAAAAAAGACCTGATTTGCCAAATAGATAATACGACAATATTAATTTTAGATATATAAATGCCACTAAAGCCGCCCATAAACTTATGTCCTTCATGTTGTTAATTATAACAGAATAATGAACAATAGTTAATGGACATTGCTATTACATTCATTTTTTTTATTTCGATGTATATATTGTGCAATATAAATGAAAGGTGTTCCTAGGATTCCAGCGAATCCTTTAATTAAGTATGTAGAGATTACTATATCTAAATAAGCTTCTTTTGAGAATATATTAAAGTATGTTGCAATGCTTACAAAAATGATTGTATCTATTAACTCGCTTATTAATGTTGATCCATTGCTTCTTATAAATAGAAATTTTGGGAATTTATTTTTAATGAATTGGTATAAGTATATGTCATTTAGTTGAGATATTACGTATGCAATAATCGATGCAGCTAATAAAATTGGAATTGAGGAAAAGACATTTGTTAAACTTTTTAAATATATATCAGAGTTATTTGTTGAAAAATAAAGTTGAATATTTGTAATGAATGCAAAACTTAAAAAACTTATAAATCCAATATAAACAGCTTTTTTGGAAGTTTCTCGACCATAAAATTCTGATAGAATGTCTGTTGAAATATATGATGATGTGTAGATAATATTTCCAAGGGTTGCACTAAATCCAAATATTGTGATTTGTTTTAAAACTTGAATGTTTGCAATAATTACAGATGAAGTTATCCATGCGAATAATCCCTTTTTTCCAAAAAGCTTATATATAATAATTAAAATTGAATAGGTGCAAACCAACATAATGAACCATAAAATCTCGTTGTTCAAAAAACTCTCCTTTATGTTGTTTATTTATATTAGGATCATTATAAGCTTTTAAGATGCTGTTTTGCAAATTGAATTATTTTGTTTTGCTTTTGGTACATATGTATGTTATACTTTTTTCTAAAGAATAATCTATGGGGGATGTTTTGGATTTGACTAAAAACTTTAATAACATAGATTGCAGGCAGAGTGAATCTCTTAAAACTTCTTTAATAAATGCAAAAAATAATAACTTTACAAGTGCAAATCTTGTAATGGCTGCTTAAGTTAGCAGAGGGTTTTGTTGGATTTTGCTTTGAGATTCAGCTTATACTCTTTTAAGACATCAAAGCTTGCTTAAAAATGTTTCAAGTTGATTTTTAGGGACTTTTAAACTTGAGAGTAATTTGGTGGTTTGCTAGTTTTTCCAAATCTTATTACTTAAATAAAATACTAGATAAGCTTGTAGAGGTTTATGGTATTATTTTTAGGACGCGGGTTCAATTCCCGCCATCTCCATTTAGACTGTATGATATAGCTAATTATTGAATATGTTAAAAAGCGTCCTATCGGAATCGAACCGATATCATTAGCTTGGAAGGCTAAGGTATTAACCATTATACTAAGGACGCAAAGAATAAAAATAATTTTATAAAAAAAAACAATTTATGTCAATGAATTTTATTGTCGATTTTGTCTAGTATTTTTTTTATTTAGTAAGTACAATTATGTTAACTTGTGTTTAAGCTAACACAAGTTATAATATAAATACTTTTTGTGTGGAGGATTTAATGGGAGAGAGAGGGGAAGTATATTCTGACAAGTTATTTACAAATTCTGATAGAACTTACTTTTTTAATGTTAAGGAAAATAGAAAGGGTGATTATTTTTTGAATATTGTAGAAAGCAAAAGGAATCTTAATGGAGATTTTGAAAGACATTCAGTTTTTGTTTATGAAGAAAATATTGAAGAATTTGAGTCAAATTTATTAAAAGCAATTTCTGTAGTTAAGAAAAAGATCTCTGGGAATTCAATTGTAAGGAGACAATATCATAATGATCTTGAACGAAACAATTAAAGAATTGGAATTACCATTTTGGTTAGGAATATCATTTGCCTAAAAGAGTCTAGGGGGGATAAAAATAATTAAATTATATTTAAAGAAGTTTAAAACTTTTTCTGTGAAGATTTAAAATACCGTATTTTGTTATTGCGTCTTTGTGTTCTTTTGTTGGATATCCTTTATTTTTTTTAAGTGCATATAAAGGATAGATTTTATCGTATTCGTCCATCAATTTATCTCTTTGTACTTTTGCAATGATTGCTGCTGCTTTTATTTCATTAATTATAGAATCCCCTTTAATGATTGCTTGTATTTTTTTAGCTTTGATTTTTGGAATAAACTTTCCGTCTACAAGTACCAAATCACATTCCATGTTTAATTTTTCATATGCAAGTTGCATAGCAAGCAGTGAAGCATGGTGGATATTGATTTTATCAATGATTTCGTTAGATACTTCTGCAAATGCGTAATATGAATTTTCAAGTATTAATGATGATAGGTATTCTCTTTGTGTTTTATTAAGCTTTTTTGAATCATCTAGTTTACTTGCAAAATGAGGGTTTCTTTTAAAAATCACAGCTGCACTTAAAACAGGTCCAAAGATACAGCCCCGTCCGACTTCATCAATTCCACAAATCATCACTATTGATTATAATATGAAATTATCTTTAGTAAGTTAATGTTATTTAGAATTTATTTAGGAGTAATTTTGTTTTTAGAGAAAATAGGACTTTTGGGTTTTAAATCTTTTGTTAAAATGCAGGAACTTAAGTTAAGTAGGAGTTTAAATTTTATTGTTGGTCCCAATGGTTGCGGCAAGAGTAATTTGTTAGATGCAATTCGTTTTTGCATAGGAGAAGATAATTTGAGTATTTTAAGAGTTAGGCATATGACAGATTTGATTTCTGCAGCAAAGTCTGGAGAGTCGAATTTTGCCGAGGTAACGCTTTTTTTTAACAATGAAGATTTATCTATCAATGATTTTAGAGATCGGTTTTACATTAGGAGGAGGCTTTATAAGGATGGTACGAGTGAGTATTTTTTGAACAATGATACTTTAAATCTTAAAAGTTATACTAGTCTTGTAAATAAGTTGAGATTAAAGAATTCGCCTTATATGTTTGTTAATCAGGGTAAGATTGAAAGAGTGTCTTCAAGTGAAAATGTTAGTTTGAAAGCTTTGATAGAAGAGGCCAGTGGAATTGATATGCTTAGAGTTGAAGAGGAACAGGCATATAAGAAATTGGAAAAATCCAAAGAGAATTTAAATTCTCTTTGGATTTTAAGAGATGAATTGAATGAAAAATATGAAAAGATTAGGAATGACTTTTTGTTAAAGGACAAATATCAAAAATTAAAAAAAGATTTAGAGACGTTGGATAAGAAGCTAAGATTAAAAAAGCTCTTTAATATTAATTTTGAATTAAATGAACTTAAGAGTAAATTGAACATTAAGGATATAGATAAAATTTTACCTCTCAATAGCTTTTCTATTGAGAGTGTTAAGGAAAAATTGGAATTTTATTCTTTTAGGGAAAAAAATGTTATTAAGAATATTGAGATAATTAAAAAGGATATTGATACTTTAAAATCTAAGTTGTTTGAGATGGAGCTCAAGATTCAAAAGCTAGAACATGACAAGAAAGAGAAATTGAATTTAATCAATATTCTGTTAAGCAATAAGGCACAAATTGAGTCAGTAAAGATAAACGTAAAAGAAGAGCTTGTCAATTTAAATAACTCACTTCAAGCCAAGAAAAAAGCCTTCTTTGAGCTTACTGATGAAATCAATAAGTATACCAGAAGTTTTTTTGAACTTATTGATTTAATTTTATCAATTTCTAAAGAGAGTAATATAGAAGAATTTGAGATATTAAAGAAAAATATTTTGAATTCCCTTAAACTTTTTGAAGATACTTTAAGTATAAGGTATATTAAAGAGATTAGGGAGAATTTACTTAAATACGTAGTCAAAGAAGATAGGCTTTTGACTTTATTAAGAGAAAAAATAGAACCTATTTTTGAACAAAATGTTGATTTAAGGAAATTTTTGATTTCAAAGAATAATTCTAAAACTAGTCTTGCAAAGGAAATAACTACTATTGAGGATTTGGTATCGGATAAGACGGTGAAACTAAATGAGATATTAGGTGAAATTGAGTATACAGAACTCTCTAGGCTTAAAAATGAAGACGAGATTAAATTGATAGATAGTAATTTGAAATTTTTATTTGAAAGTAGAGATGAGTTTAGAGAAAGGCTTAATAATTTAAACTTGAAATTAGACGAATTGAGTTTAGAAAAGAGTGATATTAATATCAATTTAGATAAGTTTTTAAGTGATGCCAAAGGTAGTGAATTGGTTTCTAGTAATGAAGTAAAGTCTTTAAGTTTACTAGATGCTTTTAAGAATTCATCTTATTATGAATATATCAAAAAACAGGCAGAGTATGATATTTTATTTAATTCTAATTTAGATATTCATAATGAGATAAAAGATTTTAATTTTGTTAATAATAAAAATTTAGAAAAGTTTGAGCTTACAGAAGATATGACTAAAGTGGATGTTTTGCAAAAAGAAATCAATATGATTGAACATAATAATTATATTTTTTTTAATATTGAGAGAGAATATCATGAGATAAAAGAAAAAGTTGAAAAAATAGATTTACAGATAGTTGATTTAAATTCAACAAAGGAATCTTTAAATAAGTTAAGGAGAAGAATCAAAAGGGAAATTGATAAGAGATTTAATGACGCTTTTTGTGAAATTAATAATCATTTTATTTATTTCTTTAATCGAGTGTTTAAGGGAAATGGAAGTCTCCTTTATAGTAAGGATTCAGGTGAGATAGAAATTAAGATAGATTTTAAGGATAAGTTGACTAAGGGAAATAAAATGCTTTCTGGAGGTGAGCATTCTTTAATTAGCATAGCATTTTTATTTTCTTTGTATTATTATGCACCAGCTTCATTTTGTGTGCTTGATGAGGTAGATGCTTCTCTTGATTTTGAGAATAGTAATAAGCTTGCTGTGTTTTTAAAGGAGCTTGGTCAGCGAGTGCAATTATTGATAATAACGCATAATATGTATGTTGCTCAGGATAGTAAAGACTTAATTGGTATTACTAGTGATAATGGAGAAAGTTTAATATTTAATATATAATTTACTTAAGTGTATTAGGGAAGTCATTATGAGAGAAAGAAAAATTGATTTTCAAACATATTTTTTAATTTTGATATTTTTATCAATAATTGTTTCTTGTTTTACTTATTTTTATTCATATAGAATAATTGAAGAAACTCGTAGCAAGACAGAGGAAGATTTAAATCAAAAATTAAAGTTACTTGATATAGAAGATTTTTATTTTGATTTAAACACTAGTCTTAATATGGATGATTTTTTCTTTCCTAAGCCTAATTTTTCTGATGGCAAATTAGGGGATAGTGTAATGCAGTATCAGTCAATTAATGAAGAACTTCTTAAGGGTCTATGGATAAAGTCAGATAATTTATTTAATGTTGATTTAGAAAAGGAAAATAATTTATTAGTTGATAAGATTTTGGAAAATTATAAGTGATTAAAAAATGTTTTATTTGTTTTGTTGTAATGTTTTATTTTTTATTGTTAATGTAATACTTAATGTAGTTCCTTCTTTAGCTTTTGAGAATGGATACAGTACCTATAAACTTGATTTTAGTAGTGAAAGGCAAGAATTTTCGGTAAATATCAATTCGAAGTTGAATTTTTTTTTTAAAGATGAAACTTGGATTTATGTTAAAAATTCTAAAAATAATGCTTTTATTAGACTTTTAGCAGAATCTTATCAGGATGGTGCTATGTTTACTTTTCAAACTTCAAAAAATGTTGGAACCATTATGTTAACTTTTAAATATCAAAATGTGAAGGATACCAGGGAATTTACTAAAAATGTAATTTTGAAGATTTTGAGAGGAAAAGAAGTTTCAAAGCCAGATAAAATAAATCCTGAGGATAATTTAAATTTAGATAAAGATATGAAAATTGATGAGAGGTCTAAGTCTAAAAGAGCTAAGTTGGCTACTAAAAATGGTAATAGTTTAGACTTAAGAGATTTATGGGAAGAGCTTTAAATTTATCTTATATTAATGATTATAAAGGAGCAATTGAGTTACTTAATAGGTATGATTCTGATGATTATGAATATACTTTATTGAAAGCTGAACTTTATTATAAAAATGGAGATTATTCGAGTTCTTATTTGAATTACTTGGGTCTGCGGGATAAGTATTTTGATAAGATTTTTTTAAATTTGATTAGTCTTGGGATCACTTTAAATAAGGTAGAAAATGTACTAAGAGATGTTCGATTTTTAATTGAACATAATATTGATTTTGGTGAAGAAATTTATCTTGATATTCTTGAATTTTTATTAAACAATGCCGAATATGAGTTCTTTTTGAATTTAAGTGTGTTGTATTATCCTAAATATATGAGTTCAAGATTTCCAGATAGATATAATTATTTGATGGGTAAACTGTATGAGACAAAAAGCAAGTATAAAGATTTTGTAAAGTCCCTTAGTTACTATAAGAGAGTTATTGATGACTATCCTTTTAGCAATTATTATGATATCTCTAGATTGAGGTATTTATTTTTAAAGCGGTTTTTTTAGAGGAGCATTTGGTATGATTAGACGTAGACTTACTAAACAACTTGAAGTGATTAAGGATTATCTTTGGGATATGAAGGAGTGTGTTCTTAAGATAATAGAAAATTCGTTAATAGCTTTAGAATCTAGAGATAAAAATTTGGCTAAGAAGATTATTAATGAAGACGAAAAAATGATAGATGACTATCAATATGATATTGAAGATTTATGTGGACGTATCATTGCTACTGAGCATCCAGTTGCTACTGAACTTAGAGAAATTTTGGCTATTATTAAGATAATTAGCTCTCTTGAACGTATAGCGGATCATTCCACTAAAATTGTGAAGGTTGTACTTCTTTTGGAATCTAATGTAGAAGATTTTTCTTCAGTTGATGTTTATCAAAAACCTTTACGAGAAATGGCAGATACTGCAAAAGACATGCTTGCAAATATTTTCGATGCTTATTTTGATGGAGATTTTGTTAAAATACTTAAAATAGTAAAATATGATAATATTATAGATAAGTTGTTTTCGAAACAAAAAACAGTAGTTATTGATGCTATGAAAAATAATCCTGAAAATCTGGATTATCTTTTAAATATATTATTTTTAAATAGTTTTCTAGAAAGAGTTGGAGACCATGTTGCAACAATAGGTGAGTTACTTTATTTTGTTAAAGTGGGAGAAAAGGTAAATCTGACCTAGAGGACTTTTAGAAGATATAGAAAGAATGTGCTTATGCATTTTATTTATTTGATTTTTTGTAAGTTGCTGGCATGACGTATTCTAAGTTTGAATTACCCCTAATCGTTTCTGAATGACCAATAAGCAAATAAGAATCATTTTTTAAATGCTGATTAAATTTTTCAGCAAGTTTATTTCTAGTTTTTTCATCGAAATAAATCATTACATTTCTGCAAAAGATCACATCAAATTTTTTACTAAATGGAAAAACTTCTTTCATGAGATTTAATTTCTTGAATTGAATTATTTCTTTAAGTATGTTTTTGACTTCAAATTTATCATTTGTAAGTTTGTTTAAATATTTAGTTTTTAGATATTTTGGAAGTGTTTTTATCCAATCTCTGAATAAATTCCTTGTTTAGCTTCATTAAGAACAGTAATTGAAATGTCTGTTGCTAAGATTTTTGCTTTGTAGTGGATTTGATTGTTATTTAGATATTGATTTACTATCATTGCTATTGTATATGCTTCTTCGCCACTTGAACATCCAGCTGACCATATTCTAATTTCCTTTTCACCTGATTGTGATATTTGTTTAATTATTTTGGGTAAAATTGTATTTTCAAGAAATTCAAAATGATTAGGCTCTCTAAAAAAATAAGTATGATTCGTTGATATTTTATCTACTAGTTCTATTAAGGGTATTTGGTTTGTTTGTGATTCTAAGTAATTAATGTATTCTGTAAAATTGGTAAAATTTTTTTCTTTGATTATAGATGATAATCTACTTTCAATTAATAATTTTTTTTTCTCGTTAAGGTTAATACCAAAATTATTATAAATTATTCCTATTAGTCTATTGAGCTCTTCTTGATTTATTTTTATAGTAAATTCATTGTTTGTATTCATATGTATTGTACTCTTCATGCTTAAAGTTTAAATCTAGCCTTTGGGTTCCCCAAAACATTTAATATACATTTATGATATCAAAAATGCTTTTTGATATAAATGTTTTCATTGAAATAATATTTTAATTATGCTATTTTAATACTTAATATGTTTATTTTATTTAAACTATAAGGGTTGTTTTTATGAGTAAGAGAGTAAATCAAACAAAAAAAATTGTATCCAATAAAGTTGATTTTAATGACAAAAAAAAAGTTGGAACATGGGGACTTGTAGCACTTATCTTAATTGTGTTTGGATTTATTATTGCGCCCTTAATGCCAGGTTTATTTGATACTATTAGTCCATCTGATTTAAAGTTTGGATCTTATAAAGGACAACCAATTTATTATGAAAAGGATAATAAATTTGCTCAATATATTACTTTTTACTCAAATTTTTATTCCCGATTTAAAAAAGATAGTAGTCTTGATGTAGAATATTTTATTTGGCAGTTAGCTTTTAAGAAATATGTTGAAGATATTGCATTGCTTGATTTAGCAAAGGCTAGTAGTTTTTATGTTTCACAGGATATTTTGAATAGAAATTTAATGAATTCTCCTGTGTATTTAGATTCTAATGGCAATTTTAGTCCCAAGAGATATAATAAAGTTTCTGATTATAAGAAATTTAAAATTCATAATGAAACAGTAGAAAATTTACTCTCTTCAAATATACAAGTTTTGTTAAATAACGGTTTAACTTTACCAGATTCTATTTTGAGTGCTGTTAAAGGTATGAGTGAAGTTAGAAAGAATATTTCGTATGTTTCACTGTCATACCAAGATTTTTCAAGAGATGAAGTTGTTTCTTATGCAGAGCAGAATCAAAAATTATTTAAAAATTTAGATATTGCGTCTATTCGTTTTAAGAATTTGAAGGATGCTGATGATGCTTACAAAAAATTATCTAAAGGTACGCCTTTTGAAGAAGTTGCTAAATTTTATTCTGATGACGTTGCTAATTTTAAAGGAGTTGTTTCTTCTAAGAGATATTATTTTGATTTAGATCTTGTTTTTGAAAAAAAAGAGGATCTCGCTACAATTTTTTCTCTTAAAATGAGTGGATTTACAAGTCCTATTAAATCTAAGAATGGAAGTGAATATCATATATATAAATTATTAAGTAATATTTATGATTTTGATAAAAATTCAGAACATGATATTAGTTCTGTTAGAAATTATATTGAGACTTATGAACCAAATGTTATTGAAACTTGGCTTGAGAATAAGTTTAATAATATTTTAGCTGAAATGGATTCAGGTGGTGAGGTACAACAAGTTTTAAAAAAATATAAGTTAGAATTAAAAAAAGATGTTGTTAATCTTGCATATAATATGAATGTTTATCCTAGTCTTTTAAAAGAACTGGCAGGTTTCAATAATAGTAAAGATTTCTATGATATTGTTTTTGGTTTAAAAGAAGGTCAGTGGTCTAAACCTTTTTTGGCAGATAAGAAAGTGTATCTATTTTCTTTGCGTTCAGATGTTAATTCTTCTGTTAAGCATGACAATTTCATTAAAGAAGAACGTATACTTGATAGTCTCTATCAGGCAAATAATCAGTTGATATTAGATTTTCTTTTAAGTAAAAACAATTTTAAGGAAAGTTTCAATGAAGCCTTCTCTTCTTTGCAGGATTTTGGTTTAAAAAAGACTAATAATTAATATGTTTGTGCATTTGTTCTGTTATTTTGCCATAAAAATAGTAGAATAAATATCGTGTGATATGTTTTTTAAAAAATGGATTATGTTTCTTTTTTTTATTGTATTTTCTTGTGTCAAAGGAAATAGGGATTTTGTTGTTTTTAATAAAGAGATTAAAAACAATAGTGAGATAAATTATTCTGATATAAATGTAAGTGAAGATTCTGGAGAAGATGTTTTCGGTTCTCTTATTGATCTTAAGGGTTATAAGATTTTATCGGTTCATCAAGAAAATTTGAACTTGGATGTTTATTTTGAACAAGTAGTTTTAGCTCAAAGTTTTGCAAATCTAAAACTTATTTGTTTATAATTGGTTTTGATCCGAAAAGTCATGGAGCAGTTATTCTTTTTAAAAGGCAAGTAGATATTGATCCTAAAAATTCTTATAATATGTATCTTGAAGATATTACAGGTGATTATGATTTTGATATAGTAGTTCAAGGGTTTTTAAATGAAGATTCTGTTTTATATGTCTTTAAAGAATCGGCTATTAATGATGTTTCGTCATATAGGCCTATTTTTTTTGACACAGTAAATGGAAGCATTATTATAAATAAGTATGAGAGATCATCAGCTTATGATGATAAGAAATCAAATGAAAGTTATTCTATTTCTTTGGAGAGGTACGAAAAACAGGGTGAAGATATGGTAGTAAGTAAAATAGAAAAGTATGAATATTCTCAAGCTCAAGGCAAGTATTATTCTTTATCTACTAGTGAGAAAGTAAGGCGTATAGATAAGGATATTTATAGGACTTTGAAAAATTTACCTAAAGATGAAGTTTATAAATTTTTGTATGGTGTTTGGTACGACAGCAGTGCACAGCAACATGCAAGAAAATCAAATTTTAATAATGTTTTATTTTTGTCATTTAATAGACATCTTAATGAAATTAGTATTTTTAAGAATAATTCTCAAGAGATTGCACATATTGAGTATATTTCCAAACCCACCTATAATACCCTTAACATCAGTACCAAATCTGTTTTTTCAGATTTGATAGTATACAATTTTTGGATTAAAATCGTTGATATTGATAATATTGAGATAAAAGTTGATACTGGAACGGATGCTTATGATAAATATGGATTTTCGGGTGTTTTTAAACGATTTAGTGATTCTATTTTAGTTGAAAATGACAAAGACTCTTTATTTATTCCAAATGGTAATTATGTATATAAAGATATCATTTATGATTTTTCTTATCCTAAGCTTACTTATATTGTTGGAGATAGTATTTATCATGGAATTTTTAATGTTTTCAATTTGAATAATAGTTTAGTACTTGAGTATGAAATTATAATGAGCGAAAATAGAATAAAGGAAGCTTTTATTGTTGAATTTAATGAGAGGGTAGTACAAAATCAAAAATTTTCTACAATTACCCTTTATCCTGTTAAAATTTTAAAAGATGAAGTAAGTTTGGTGAAGGGGCATAAATTGAAGCTTGAGAGGGTGGAAAAAGTAGGATGATTGTATGAAAATATTGAGGAGTATTATTACTTATATTAATTTTTTTATCTTTGTTTTGATTTTTACTGTTTTATTTCCATTATTTTTAATTTTTAAGGTTTTAAAATTAGAAAGCCATTATATAAAGTTTAGTTTTTTATTGATTAGATATGCTCTTAAAAGTAGTTTATGGCTTGCTGGAGTTAAGGTTATTGTTACAAAAGATAGTGATTATTCCTCTAATGATGGTGGTATAGTCATTATGGCAAATCATATTGCTTCTATGGATCCACTTTTCTTGATTTATGTTTTTGTAAAACCTTTTTTTATAGTTGCTAAGAAATCCCTTTTATTTATTCCATTAATTAATTTTTTGTTAATTTCTATGGGGATTATTTTTATCAATAGGAATAGTATCAGATCTTCTGCTGTTACTCAACGAAAAGCGGCTGAGATTATTGAGGAAGGAGGGACTATTGGAATCTTTCCTGAAGGGACTAGAAACCGAGGTGGTACAACTAAAGATTTTAAAAGGGGTTCTATTAATTTGGCTTTAAAAACAAATTGTCCTATTATGCCTGTCACTTTGCTTAATACAAATAAGATTTTTATTAACAATTGGATATTGAACTCAGGATTATTCGTATATGTACATGTTCATTCTTTAATAGATGTCTCTAATTTAATAGATGATGATAAGAAGAAACTTCATGTTATTGTTAGAGATAAGATAGTTAAAAAATTAGAAAAAATGAAAATTCAATATAATGTTGATAGGAATTTGAATGAAGACAAGTAATTATGATGAAAGTAAAATTGTTACCCTGTCTTCTCTTGAGCATATTAGATTGCAATCTGGAATGTATATCGGGAGATTGGGAGATGGTTCTAATATTGATGATGGTATTTATATTTTGGTTAAGGAAATCATTGATAATTCAATTGATGAATTTATTATGGGTCATGGCAAAGAAATTGTGATAAGAAAAGAAAATAATCTCATTAGTGTAAGAGATTATGGCCGTGGTATTCCCCTTGGAAAAGTTGTAGAGAGTGTTTCTGTGATTAATACTGGGGCCAAGTATAATGATGACGTGTTTCAATTTTCTGTTGGACTTAATGGGGTTGGTACTAAAGCGGTTAATGCTTTGAGTTCAAAATTTTTAGTAAATCAATGAGAGAAGGTAATTTTTTTGAGGCCATTTTTTCAAAGGGCAATTTGATTAGTACTGCTGAAGGAAAATCTGATGAGTCTGAAGGCACTTATATTGAATTTTTGGCTGATACTGAGATATTTGGCAAATATAAATATAGTGAAGATTTTTTGCGCAGAAGATTTTTTCATTATGCCTGTTTAAATAAAGGTTTAAAAATTAATTACAATGATCAGATTTTTCAATCTGATCATGGGCTTTTGGATTTTATAAACGCTGAGATTAAAAATGAGGATTTGCTTTATGATTTTGTTTATTATTCTAGCAAAACTTTGGAATTTGCCTTTTCTCATACAAATAATTATGGTGAGACATATTTTTCATTTGTAAATGGACAGTATACTAGTGATGGAGGTACTCATCAAACAGGGTTTAGGGAAGGTTTTGCTAGAGCGATTAATGATTTTTTAAAGAAAACATATTCATCTACTGATATTCGAGAAGGACTTGTAGCTACTCTTTCAGTTAAGATAAAAGACCCAATGTTTGAAAGTCAGACTAAGAATAAGCTTGGTAATATTGAGACACGAAGTAATGTCGCTAAGGAAATACAAAAGATAATTTTAGAAATCCTTTATAAGGATAAGGCGCTTGCAAAGATTATTGAAAATAAAGTTGTTGACAATGAGCGTTTGCGAAAAGAATTGAGTAGTGTGCGTAAAGAGGCAAAAGAAAGAGCAAAGAAAATATCCTTTAAAATTCCTAAGCTTAAAGATTGTAAGTTTCATTTTAATGAAAAAAGTATTCAATCTGATGCAACTATAATCTCTTAACAGAAGGAGATTCTGCAACAGGTTCAATGGTATCTTGCAGGGATGTATATACACAGGCTATATTTTCTCTTCGTGGTAAACCACAAAACATGTTTGAAAAAAGTAAGTCTGAAATATATAAAAATGAAGAACTTTATAATATGATGGTTGCGCTTGGTATTGAAGAATCAATTGAAAATTTAAGGTATAATAAGATAGTAATTGCTACCGATGCAGATTTTGATGGTTTTCATATAAGAAATTTGCTTCTAACATTTTTTTTAACGTATTTTGAAGATTTAGTCCTAAATGGACATATGTATATTTTAGAAACGCCTCTCTTTAGAGTGAGAAATAAAAGTGTTACTATTTACTGTTATTCTGATGAAGAGAAGCAAAAAGCTGTTCGTGAACTTAAGAATCCTGAAGTTACAAGATTTAAAGGTCTTGGAGAGATTTCCCCAAATGAATTTAAAGGCTTTATTGATATTACTAATATTAAGCTTACAAAAGTAGATCTTGTCAATATTAAGGATATAAGGGAGTATTTGAGATTTTATATGGGACCAAATACTCCTGAGAGGCGAAACTTTATTATGGAGAATTTAATCTAATGGATATTAAAACGTTACTTAAGGACCATTTTTTACAATATTCATCTTATGTCATTAAAAATCGTGCAATTGCGAGTGTTATTGATGGATTTAAGCCTGTACAGCGACGTATCATACATTCTCTTTTTGAGATGAATGATGGCAATTTTCATAAAGTTGCAAATGTTGTCGGAAATACTATGAAATATCATCCTCATGGGGATACTTCAATTTATGAAGCACTTGTTAATATGGCAAATAAGGATTTGTTCATTGAAAAACAAGGAAATTTTGGTAATCTTTTAACAGGTGATCCAGCATCTGCATCACGTTATATTGAATGTCGGTTAACTCCTTTGGCATTTGAAGTACTTTATAGCAAGGAAATAACATCTTATGAGCCTTCTTATGATGGCCGAAATGACGAACCTTTAATTTTTCCTGCCAAGATACCTGTAATACTTATTCAGGGAAGTGAAGGCATTGCTGTTGGAATGGCTGCCAAAATTCTTCCGCATAATTTTAATGAGATTTTAAATGCTGTTAAGAGTGAATTACTTGGAGAAGCTTATGAGCTTTATCCTGATTTTCCTACAGGTGGTATAGTTGATGTTAATGAATATTTGGATGGGAATGGAAAAGTTTTGGTTCGTGCAAAAATTGAACCTACAGATGATAATAAGGCTATTTTAATAAGAGAATTGCCATTCGGAGAAACCACTGAGAGTTTGATAGCTTCAATTGAGAGGGCTATTCGCAAAAATTATATTAAGGTTTCAAGTATTAACGATTTTACTACTGAGAATGTAGAGATTGAATTAACTCTTCCACGGGGAGTTTATGCTAGCGAAGTTATTGAAAAATTGTACCATTATACAAATTGTCAAGTCTCTATTTCTGTTAATTTGCTTTTACTTAGTGAGCGATATCCTGTTATATATACTGTCACAGATATTATTAAGTTTCATGCCGAGCATTTGCAAAAGGTTTTAAAGATGGAACTTGAACTTGAGAGAAATAAAATACTTGAAAAAATATTTTCTAGGACTTTGGAACAAATATTTATTGAACACAAGATTTATAAAATTCTTGAGACTGTTTCTAAAGAATCTGATGTTAATAATATTGTGCTGATCGAGATTTTAAAGTATAAGGATAGTTTTTCTAGAGAAATTGTTTTAGATGATATTGAAACTTTACTTAAAATCCCCATTAGAAAGATAAGTATGTTTGATATTGATAAGAACAATAAAGACATTCGAACTTTAAAGAAGGAATTAAAAAGTGTAGAGAGTAATATTCAGTCCATTAGAGGCTATTCAATCAATTTTATTGATCAACTTCTTGCAAAATATTCTAAAGTATATCACAGGAAAACAGAAATATCTCTCATTAAGTCAAAAAATGTTAAAGAGATAGCTACTAAAAACATGAAGGTTTATTTGAATTTAAAGGCAGGTTTTGTTGGAACCAGTCTTATTGAGGGTGAATTTATTGGTAATGCTAGCTATTATGATAAAATATTAATTTTTAAAAAAAATTCTTATATCTTAAAAAATATTGAGGATAAAACCTTTATTGATAAAAATAATGTGAGTGCTTTAGTCTATGATATAAATAATTCTAAAGACCAAGTCTTTTCTATAATTTATCTTAATAAATCTGATAATTTTTATTACGTTAAGAGATTTAAGGTGGATAAATTTATTACGGATAAGGTTTATAAATTTTTAAATGATGGTGATGAATTTATAGATTTCTCTTTGGATGCAAAATCTGTGGAATTTTCTACTAGTAGAGGTGGTGTCAAAATGATTAGCATTGATGATTTTATGATTAAATCACGAATTTCTGTGGGTAAGAGAATTTCAAGTAGCACTATTAAGAAAGTTAAGTTTAAATGACTTGTATCAATCTTTAAGATTGAACAATTGTGCTATTATTTATATAATGCAATCATTAAGTGATTTATTTTGGGGGTATTTTATGAAAAAAGTAGTTGTCTTAGTTTTAGTTTTACTTTGTTCTGTTGTTGGGTTTGCTAAAGATTCTTATGGGGGTAGTAGGATGATGGGTGGTGGCAATGTAGAAAAACTGTTACTTTATGAAACTTATAAAAAGATCCTCTAGTTCCCTTTTTATTGAATCTTTTGGTGGGTTTTGGGTTAGGCTCTTTTGTGCAAGGTGATATTATTGGTGGAGCATTGATCTTGGGATTTGATGCTTTGGGAATAGGTTTAATAGTAGGTGGTGCATATTCTGCGATTCAAACTCAACCAGTAATTGGCGATAATTCTAAATGGCCAACGGTTGCTTTGTCTTTAATAACAATAGGTGGGATGACTATGTTGATAACACGCATTACTGAGGTTATATTGCCCTTTACATATGCATCTAGTTACAATCAAAGCATTAAACGTAACTTGGGAATTACGTTGGCAGGGTTTCAACCCGAATTTGATATGAATTTTAATAAAGATTATAGTTTGGCATTTGAGCTTTCTTTTGTTAAGAGATATTGATTATAAAATTTAAAACAAGTGAAAACGAGATTTGAAAGAGGAAGGAGTGGTTAGTTATTATGTATTTTATGACTACTACTCTTTTTATGATTACTTTCAAGCGTAATAATTTGTTTATTGGAAACAATTTATGCTGTGTTTCTTATTTATATTGTTTGATTTCACGATTTAGATCTTTTTTTATGCTTTTTTGTTTCAAAATCTCCCGTTTGTCAAATAGTTTTTTTCCCCTGCATATTCCAAGTTCTACTTTGATTAATGCATTTTTTAGATAAATTGAGATGGGGATTAATGTGTAACCTTCTTTTTCTCTAAATTTTTTTAACTTTTGTATTTCTTTTTTTGTTATAAGTAGTTTTATGAGTCTTATTTCTTCATGATTGAAGATATTACCCTCTTTATATTTTGCTATATATAGCTTTTCAAGCCATATTTCATCTTTTTTAATACTGGCGAAGCTATCATTAAATGAAAAATTTTTGAGTTTAATAGATTTTACTTCAGTTCCTTTAAGAACAATTCCGCAACTTATTTTTTCTTCTATGAAATAGTTGAATTTAGCTTTTTTGTTTTCAAGCAGTAATAAGTTCATATTTGTTCCTTTTCAATAACTAGTCTAAATCCGATGTTTGGAGAACTCCAATATTTTAAGCATGAAGCTTTTGTTGAAGGTTTTAGTATTGAGTTGTTATTATAGTTATAAGTTCTAATTTCAGTGATTAGTGAATGAAAATCTAGATTATCTGAGTCTACATTATCAGAGTATATATCATTTTTATTTTGGAATAATATGGAATCGTTAAAGCTTGGGCTTTGCATTAGATTCCAAAATCCAACTTTTTTGGATATTTCATTTATATTGATGTATTTTATGGCTTGTGGCACTTCTCTTTGATATAATTCCCATTCTTGAGATATTGGAAGTCTTGCTTTAAATCCTTTAGGTAGATTCAAAGAATACCATTTAGCATATGCTCTTGCTGCATAGTAAGATATATGAGTGATGTCGTCATTTGATGATATTTGATTAAAAGTTTTAAGATAACTTTCATCTACAAGTTCTTCTTTTATTAGATTGCTTTTATTATTTGATGACCATTTTGGATTTTCATTTAAAAAATTTTGATATTCAGCTTTAGTAACATTTCTGTTCTGCATTAAAAATTCTTTTAATTTATATGTAGTTTTAAGTTTAATTTCGTTTGAATATAATTTATGATTTTTGATATTTTCAATATTTCGTGATGGTATTTTTTTAAAATTTTTTAGATGAAGATCTATATTTATATTTTTAAATTCTAATATTTGATTTTCACTCTTTAGTTTTTTTATTAGTATTTGAAACCATTCTTCATTAGATATTTGTTTTTGTTGTTCTGTGTCTAAATTTTCAAAAAACCAAATTATTGATCTGTCTTCTAGATTGAAGTTTTGTTGCAAGGATTCCCATATTTGTTTGTTAGTATTATTTTTTATTGAGTAGATGTTTTTATATGCTGCAATAAAGTCTTTAAACATTGTAGCTGACTGTATATATGGAATTGAGGTTTTAAAGAATTTTTTTATATATTCCGGGTTGTTTTGTAAATCTTTTACAATTAATGAAAAGACGGGAATTAATTGTATATTGTCATTGGTGTTTTTAATTTTTGTCATAACTGAGAGTTCTTTTTGTCTTTGAGCAATAATTTTATTAGGATCTGTCAATTTTAAATTGACGTTTAATTTGTAACTTGTGAAAAATCTATTCTGTATTTCAATTTTTTTTTCGTAAGTTTCAAATCCAAGTCTTTGAATTTTTAATGTTCCTTTGGCAGCATTAATGTATCTTTTAAGAGGTGTTCTTCCAATATACTTCTCATCTAGATAAACATGAGCATTGTCGATATTAGTTTTTATCTTTAAATATGCTCCAGGATTATTTAATTTTGTATTTATGATTAAACTAAATACCAGTATTAATGGTAAAATAACTATTGTAAATAAGACATAGACCTTTGGGTTTATTCCTAGTACTGGTTTTAATTTTACTATGAATAATTCTTCATTAATATCAAGACTGTCATTTTCTTTGGGCATATATGGTGATTATAAAAAAGTATTAAAAGAAAATCAATATTGAATGTTCTTCTTGAATGTTCTTCTGCTTGCTTTGTACTTAATGAGGGAAAATATAAATAGTAATATATGTATAATGTATCTTTGACAGATTTGTTATTTTTAATAAAACTTGTGTGTTATCAAGATATTGATAATTGTTGATTTTATGTATAATTTAGTTTTGAGGATAAATTTTTATGTATTTGGAAAAATTAGATAGGTTTGCTAACTTTCTAGTGGCAATTATTGAGAAATATTTAACTTATAGAAAGAGACGGAAGTATTTGTATAAATTGAAAACTAAAAGGAGAGGTTTTATTCTTAATTTTTTATTTGAGCTTTTAGGCGCTTCAATTTTTGTTTTGGCGATAAATCAATATTTTTTGCAAGCATATAGGATTCCATCAGGATCAATGGAAAATACTCTTCAAGTTGGAGATTTGTTATTTGTAGATAAATTTTTTTATGGACCTGAACTTTTGCCGGGCGTATTTAAAATAAAAGGAATAAAAAACCCGGATGAGACAGAGATTGTAATTTTTGAAAATGTAGAATATGAATCAAAAGGACTTTTTTTTGATATTTTGCATAGATTACTTTATATGTTGACTTTCAGTTTTGTTGATTCTGATAGAGATGAAAATGGGAATCCCAGTGTTAGATTTCTTGTCAAGAGAGCTTTATTTGCAGATGGTAAGCTTGTAAGATTTCGTAATGGCATAGTGTTTGTTAAAAGAGAAGGTGAAGAGATTTTTATGGAAGAGAATTCTTATAAGACTTCATTGGGATATGATTTTAATGTCAAGAAGGTTATCGAAGATGTGGATTATAAAGTTTATGATAATCTTGCTATGTTTATTGCATTAAATCAGTTAAATATTGATATAGCAAGTACATCTGATTTTTCATTTTTTAATGTTAGAGAAGTTGATAGGTTTGAAATTGAAAGATTGGAGTATCGACATTTAGCAGCTTTCATGCCATATGTTGATTATTATTTGGAAAAAGCAATAATGAGGGATTATGGGATATATGTTCCTTATGGATATGTATTGCCTATTGGGGATAATAGAGATAATTCTTATGATGGTAGATTTTTTGGTGTTATAGATAAGAATAAGATTCTTGGTAGGGCTTTTTTCATGTATTTTCCTTTTTCTAGAATAGGTTTGATTTAAATATGGCAATATATTTAACCTTTGAACAAAAGCTTTTAAGAAAACAGAGAAGGCAAAAATTTTTTAAGGTTGTTTTGTTATTTTTAATATTAAATTATTTTTTTACAAAATTTATTTTTCAGATTTATACTTTTAAAGGTGATGAGATGTTGCCTTTAATAACCAAAAACACCAATCTAATTTTTATTTCAAAATATATACGATCTTTTTTTGTTCCTTTAAGAGTAAATGATATTGTGCTTTATAGAGACACAAGTTTAAAGAGAAATTTTGTTTTAGATTTCATTAGTGAGTTATTTTTTTTAAATAAAATTTTTAATATCAAAATAACGAATTATAAGATTGCAAAAATAGTTGCTTCTCAAGGAGACTTAGTTTATGTTAAGGGTTTTGATGTTTTAGTATATAGAAAAGCTAATAATTCTTATTACTTGAATGGTAATCTTATGATTGACTATATATTAAATGATTTTTTTAACTTTAATGAAACAATTAAATGTTTTAGTTTAAAGAAAAATGAATTTTTTCTTTTGAATGAGAATTTAAAAATTTTAAATGACTCTAGAGTGTTCGGATTGATTAAACAAGCTTATATTTTGTCTTGCTTAGTATTAAGAATAATGGATTATAAAATTGTTAAATAAGATTTTTGTTGATGCAGACTCTTGTAATTTACAGATAATAAAATTTTTACAAAATTTTGTATTAAATAGAAATGTAGGGCTTATTTTAGTTGCAAATAGAGAGTTAACTTTAAAGACGTCAAAGAATACTTTTATTAAAATTGTGAGCAATGTTGATTTTTTTATTTTAGAATTAGTTGATAAAAATAGTATGGTAATTACTAGGGATATATTATTTGTGAAAAGCTTGTTGGAATTGCAAATTAAAGCTATGAATGATGAAGGTCAAATTTTTGATACAAATAATATAAATTACTTATATTTTAGATTAAGCTTAATGTTAACTTAAGTATTAAAGTAAAGAAATATTTTCATAGGGAAAGTAATAAGATTAAATATTCAAATTTTACAAGGAATTTTCATAGGTTATTCTTTAGTTAGTTTTTTGTTTTCAATTTTCCATAATCCTTTTCCTTGGGTTAATATGTAGATTGTTTGATTTGATGTGGGTATGATATCATTAAGTCTTGTTTTACGTAGTTGTGAGCCATTATATGATCCTGGCAAGACAGATAGTGAAGGTGGTTGTAGAGCAAATGTATCTTTATCGTCTTTTACCAGTTCTATAAATCCATTATTACTTCCTATAAGCATTATTCCATTAATTTCTCTTGCAAAGTATGCGATAAATTCTCCTATTCCATCACGATTGAATATTGGACTCCTGTAATTATCTTTGCTTGAGTATATTTTTAATTTATTATCTGATGTGTCATGTTCTCTTCCAGTAAATACCAGAGTTTCTTTATTTCCACGTATGCTTGTTTCTATTATTGCCATTATTTCACTTGTTGAATTGACATTTATAGCGCTATTATTGTCTATTTGCCAAATTTTTGCAGATTGACCTGTAATGAGTTTATTTTCATTTGAAATTTGATAAAATTTGTCACTATTATTTGCACTAGCAGGAGTTTTATCAGTGCCATTTATATCTAAAATGATTTGTTTTCCATTTTTTCCTAATGCTAAAATGAAGGCCGAGGTAACACCATTTGTACTTATAGATTTTAAAAATTTGATTGGAATTAGATTGCGTGTAAATTGAACTTGCCATTTGTGATTATTTTCGAGGGTATAGAGTTCTAATTGTTCATTTTTATTTTGAACTAATAAATATGTTTTTCCTGATATTATATTGACGATGTCAATGACAAATTCATAAGAATTACTAAAATTTATTCTTTCAATATTGCCATTTTCCTTTTTAAATAGGTGCATAGCTGCAATATAAAGAGTGTTATTGACTAGTGAGATTCCATTTGGACTTGAACTGTCTAAAATATTATTATTACTGTTTATTTTTTGCAACTTACTAAGCTGAGAAAAGATAGATTCACTTGAGCATGATAAGCTGAGTAGTGTTAGGAATATTGTTAATATTGTTATCATCAATTTTTTTAATTTTTGAAAATCTTTTTTATTCATATATTACCATTTATCTACAATTTGTTTATATTCACTGTTACTGAGAGTGATATTAGTATGAAATGCCCAGTTTTAGCTGAATTTCCAAATTCAAACATTGTCCACCATGCAGTTGTAATTCCTAAAGCCCATTGATAGCTGAAATTCCATAAGAGACCAGAACCAATGGATAGTACAGGCATTACATCAAAGGTTCTTAAATTTGAAATGTTGTCACTTTTATCTCCATAAAAGCTAAACGCAAATCCTATATTTGAAAATATGGGTATCTGAAAAAGTTCACCTATGTCAAAGATATAGGATGTTAATAATGTGATAGGGACTGTGCTTAATGTTTTACCTATGCCAGAATCAGGATTTAATAAGTTGAATGTATGATTGATATCAAAATTAAATAGATATCTGAGCTCAAGACCCATATTTAGATTGCTTAGAATATGATATTTATATTTAAGTGAGCCAATACCTCCCGGGTATAGGTTTGAAGAAAAAATCCCTGATAAATCATTGTAAAAGAGCGGGACTCCTAAACTTAAATCTACTTCTAGAACAGAATTTCCTTTCCTGTCAATTGAGTATGCTTCGATTCTTTTAATATTGCCATATAACAAACATAATAATATAAATATATAAATCCAACTAAAACATTTTTTTTGCATCATTTTCCATATTAAAAAATTCTTTATTTAAGAGTTATTGTAGTTATTATATTGAAAAATGTACTTTATTACAATGAAATTTTATGTGAATCTATCTTTATTGATGCTTATACACAAAGGTATTATAATATATAATTGTCGTGAGTTAAATTTGTGGGGGGATTGATTTTGAGCAATGTTTTTGATGGCAGACTTTTTGCAAATCAATATTATTTATTATTGAAAGAATTTTTAATTTGTCATGATTTAGTCAATAAGATTTCTTTAAAAGTGATCTTGGCAAATGATAATCCTGCAAGTAAACTTTATGTTGCTGTCAAGGAAAGAGTATCTAAAAATATTGGTATTAATTTTCATGTTATCAATTTATATAAAGCTTCAAGACAAACTAATATTCTGCAAGTAATTGAATCCGAAAATGCAAATGAAGATACTGATGGCATTGTTGTGCAGTTGCCTCTTACTGGAGAAATGGATGTCAATATTGTTTTAAACAGTATTGTAAATACAAAAGATGTAGATGGACTTTCTGCTATTAATTTGGGCAAATTGATTTTAGGTGATAGTGAAGGATTTATTCCTTGTACGGCCCTTGCTGTTTTGAAGGTTTTATTTGATAAGAGGATAGAAATTGCTGGTAAAACTGTTGTTGTAATTGGAAGAAGTTCTCTTGTTGGCAGACCTATTTCTATCTTACTTTCTTGTAAACCCTATGATGCAACTGTAATTACTTGTCATAGCAAAAGTGTTAATTTAGATGCTTATGTACGACAAGCAGATATTATTATTTCTGCGGTTGGGAAGCCTAAATTTATAGATGCTAGAATGATTTCTGGGCAACCTTATGTTATTGATATTGGTATTTCTAGAGTGGGGGTTGATGGTAATGATATTCTTGTGGGGGATGTTGATTTTGAATCAATTAAGGATAATGTTAAGTTTATTACCCCTGTAATAGGTGGGATTGGACCCGTTACGGTTCTTATGTTGATGTTTAATACAATTAAGGCGCATCTCATTAGGCATAATAAGTTTGATATTTTAGCAAAATTAGTAAAGTTGGTGGAGGTTTGAATGTCTGGTCATAGTAAATGGTCAACTATAAAGAGGAAAAAAGGTGCTCTTGATGCTAAGAGGAATAAAATTTTTACTAAACTAATTCGTGAAATAAGTATTGCTGCTAAGATGGGAGGTGGTGATATTGATACTAATCCAAGGTTGCGTTTTGCTGTTAATAAAGCTAGAGTTTCTAATATGCCTAAAGATAATATTGAGAAGGCAATAAAAAAGGGCATTGGTGATAATACAGGTACTGAGTATTTTGAGCTTACTTATGAGGCTTATGCGCCTTATGGTGTAGCTTTAATAATTAAGTGTTTAACTGATAATAAAAATAGAACGGCAAGTGAAGTGCGAAGTGTTCTGACAAAGAGTGGGGGTTCACTTCGATCTCCAGGTTCCGTATCTTATATGTTTGGCAAAAAGGGTTTAATTTCTTATAGTTTAGATAAGTATCTTGAAGATGAAATAATGGATCTGCATTAGAGGCGGGTGCAGATGATATTTATAGTGAAGGTGTCCAGGTAAAAGTGATAACAAGTGTTGAGAATTTTGAATTTGTTTTATCTAGATTGAGAACTAAATTTGAGGAAGAGATGGCGGAGATTGTTCTTATGTCTGAAAACAAAATTTCTTTAAACAAAGAACAAATGGACAAGATCTTTGTTCTTGTTGAAAAATTAGAAGATTTTGATGATGTTCAAGAAGTTGTGCATAATTTAGAAATTATTGATGAGATATAAGGGTGATTAAAACAGAGAAGTTTTATTATTTCAGGCCCTTGCTTGAAAAAGTTGGATTTTATGGAAGTACTTTTGGTACATTTAAAAATTTAATTTCTGGATTTGATAAAACTAAAAGAGTAGAGATAAGGTATGTTTTATAATTAATAAGATTTGTGGTAAGGTTGTAGAGAAGAGAGAGACTAGTATTATTATTTTAGCAGGGTTCTTTGAATTTGAAATTTTAGTTAGTTATTTTTGTAGGCAGAAATTGAATTTGTTAGAAGACGTTGAGATATTGATATTTTAAAGATTATGAACTGATTTTAGGATAGTCCAGAAGATGTGTTAAATTTAAGGAGATTGAGCAGTCAATTGTTAGTATGGGATTTGACAGAAAATTGGTTGTATATACAATCAAGGAAATCTTACTGACCGATGAATTTTTAATGTTAAGAGAAGTTGAACAAGAATAATTTTTGATAAAAGAGGTATTAAGAAGAATTACAGGTTAATATGGGAGCTTAGATGAAATTTGATAGCAAGACTAACGCTGTAAGTTCTGATAAGGATTTTGTATATGATCAGAGTGAGAATGAACTTAGACCAAAATCTTTCAAAGATTTTGCAGGGCAGTCCCATATTAAAGGAAATTTAGAAGTTTTTATAAAGGCGTCTAAAGACAGAAATGAATCTCTAGACCATGTTTTTTTAAGTGGTCCACCAGGACTTGGCAAAACTACTCTTGCTAGTATTATTGCTTTTGAAATGAATACTGCAATTAAGGTAACTTCAGCTCCAGCGCTTGAAAAGCCAAAGGACATTGTTGGTATTTTGACAACATTAGAGGATAAAAGCATTCTATTTATTGACGAGATACATAGACTGAAACCTGTAATAGAAGAGATGCTTTACATTGCTATGGAGGATTATAAGATAGATTGGGTAGTGGGGAAAGGTTCTTCTGCAAGGACTATAAGAATTCCAATCCCTAGCTTTACTTTAATTGGCGCTACTACAAAGCCAGGGAAGGTGGCATCACCGCTTTATGATAGATTTGGCATTCCATTGCGATTTGAACTTTATAGTGAAGATGAACTTATGAATATAATACAAAGAAATTCTGTTATTTTTGGTATGAGATTAGACAAGCAGGCAGCCATGCGTCTTGCAAAAAGTTCCAGAGGAACTCCTCGTGTAGCAAATAGACTTTTAAGAAGAATGAGAGATTTTGCGCAAGTTGGCGGTAATAATTTAATTACAGAAAGTATTATAAGTTTTGGACTTGAAATGTTAAAAATTGATCATGAGGGGCTTGATGAACAAGATAGGAATATTTTACGGAATTTGATATTAAAATTTAAAGGTGGCCCTGTGGGTGCTGAGACATTAGCAATTTCTGTTGGTGAGACGGTAGATTCTCTTGAGGATTTCTATGAGCCTTATCTCATTTCGAAGGGGTTAATACAGAGAACTAATAGAGGCCGTAAGGCTACTGATTTTGCGTATTCACATATGAGGTTGACTAAAGATCAAAATAGTAAAGATATTAATAGTGGACAGGGTGATGTATACCAAGGACTTTGATTTTGATTTGCCATATAATTTGATAGCACAGTATCCAAGTGAAAAACGTGGTTTATCAAGGTTAATGGTGTTGGATCCCGAGAACCAAAAAATTTATCATAATAGTTCAGTAAATGATATTTTGAAATACATTGATAGCAATGTTTTTTTTGTATTCAATGATTCAAGAGTGAGAAAATCGCGCATATATGCCAAAACAGAATTTGGAGGTAATGTTGAGTTTTTGATTTTAGATAGACTTTCAGATGATACATTCACATCTTTGGTTTCCAAGACTAAAAAACAGAATGTTGGCAATATATATAGATTTCCTCAAAATTTATTGGCCCAAATAATTTCAAAAACAGATAATGAAATTATACTTAAATTTTATGAGTGTGTGGATGAATCTTATTTTGAGAAGTATGGACTTATTCCTTTGCCACCTTATATTAAGAGAAATTATGATAAAAAAGATGAAGAACGCTATCGAACAATTTACTCTAAGTATATTGGTTCAGCAGCATCGGCTACAGCAGGGTTGCATTTTAGTAAAGAGTTGTTTTTTAAATTAGATGAAAATAACATTGAATATGCTTTTATTACATTGCATGTTGGACTCGGTACTTTTCTTCCTGTGAGAACTAAGACAGTCGAAGAACACAAAATGCATTTTGAAAAATTTTCAATAAAAGATTCTGTGGCTCTTAGGCTTGAAAAAGCAAAGGGTTTGGGTAAAAAAATCTTGGCTGTTGGAACTACTACCCTTAGAACATTAGAGTCCGCTTATGATAAGCATACAGGGTTATTTGTGCGCGGTGAACAAAAAACCAATCTTTTTATTTATCCAGGTAAAGGTTATCAATTTAAGTTTGTTGATATGCTTTTTACAAATTTTCATACACCGGAATCAACTCTTCTAATGTTGGTGTCTTCGTTTGGAGGTAAAGATTTTGTATTTAATGCTTACAGGGAAGCTGTAAAAATGGATTATAAATTTTTTTCTTATGGTGATGCCACTTTATTTTTGAATCACATATAGATATTAATAATTAATTATTTTACTATTGATTTAATAAGATAATTTAAATACATAGTGAAAGGAGGGGGCGTATGATGTCAGTTCTTCAAAAAGAAAGGTATAAATATGTTCCAAAATTGCCAAGAATTTTGAAGGAAGATTTTCAAAATATTTGCGTAGTTTATGGTGAAAAAACAGAATCTCTTGGGGATAGAGATTCTTTAAGAGAAATTTTTAAAAATACTTATGGACTTCCAATTGTAAATTTGACTCAAAGTTCTTCAAATGTAGATCTCACAAGACTTTTAAATGTAGCTATAATTCTTTCAGGTGGGCCTGCACCTGGGGGGCATAATGTTGTTGCTGGTATCTTTGATGCGATAAAAAAAGCAAATCCAAATTCAAAAATTTTTGGATTTAAAGGTGGACCGTCAGGTTTATTGGAAGACAAAAAAATTGAAATTACTCAAGATTTAATAGATTCTTACAGAAATACCGGAGGTTTTGATATTGTATCTTCTGGTCGCACCAAAATAGAAACCGATGTTCAGTATGAGCAAGCGTTATCAGTTATGCTACAAAATAATCTTAATGCTCTTATTGTTATTGGAGGCGATGATTCAAATACTAATGCAGCATTATTAGCAGAGTTTTTTAAGAAAAAACAACATGATATTCAAGTTATTGGTGTTCCAAAGACAATTGATGCTGACTTAAGGAATGAACATATTCAGATTTCATTTGGGTTTGATTCTGCTACTAAACTTTATGCAGAAATGATAGGCAATTTGTGTCGCGATGCTATGTCAGCTAGAAAATATTGGCATTTCGTTAAGATTATGGGAAGAAGTGCATCTCATGTTGCTCTTGAGTGCGCATTAAAGACACAGCCTAATATTTGCATTATATCTGAAGAGGTTTTTGCAAAAAATAAAACTTTATCAGGACTAGTTGAAGATATCACTTCTATTGTAGTGAAGCGTTCCTTAAAGGGGTATGATTTTGGAGTTATTATCATTCCTGAAGGTGTTATTGAGTTTATACCCGAAGTTAAATCTTTGATGATTGAATTGTGTGATATATTTGATAGTAATGAAGGTGAATTTAAAGGATTAGATGTAGAATCTATAAGAAAAATTTTTATTTCTAAGCTTAGTGATTATATGAGAGAAGTTTATGTATCCTTGCCTTCATTTATTCAGGTTGAGCTTGTAAATTCTGTGCTAGAAGAGATCCCCATGGTAATTTTAATGTGTCAAGAGTTCCTACTGAAAAGTTATTTATGGAAATGGTTAGTGTGCGATTGGAAAAATTGAAAAAAATTGGCAAATATAGTGGAAAATTCCTTCCTATCAATCATTTTTTTGGTTATGAAGGTAGGAGTGTTGCCCCTTCAAATTTTGATAGTGATTATTGTTATAGCTTAGGCTATAATGCTGCCGTGCTTATTTTAAATGGCTTAACGGGTTATATGTCTAGTATTAAAAATTTAGATAAAAATGCTACTGAATGGCTTGCAGGTGGGATTCCTTTAACAATGATGATGAATATGGAAGAGAGATATGGTATTGCAAAACCTGTGATTAAGAAAGCCCTTGTTGACTTGGATGGGGCGCCTTTTAAGAAATTTGCAAGGAATTGTGAAGAATGGGCAATAAATAATCTATATATTTATCCAGGACCTATTCAATATTTTGGCATTTCTGAACTTGTTGATGAGATAACTTTAACCTTGAAATTAGAATCAGGAAATTAAATTATCAATAATGATTAAGTTTTTATTCTTATTTTTTAATGTTTTTATTCTTTATGCAAATTTTTTAGGATATTCTAAACTTGATTTTGAATATTTGAATTTAAGACAGAAATTTCCGCTGCAAGATACAATTTCTTCCGGCGGAAATAATATTAATCTTAATAATGAAATTTCACTATTTAAATTTGAATCTGATGATAACTTTTTTTATAAAGATATTCAGGAAAATGAGGATTTGCATGTAGAAAAGACTATCAATTCTAATTGGGGTAAAAGGTTATTTAGATTTTCGGTAATAAGTGTTGGCACGTTTCCCATAGCTTTATTTTTGAGTTTATTTTGTTTTGATTTATCTTATTATTTTAATAATGATGTGAGTGATAAAGGGGGAGGAGTGCCATATCCTTTTTCAAATAATCTTGTTCTTTCAAAGGATGAGGCTTTTAATAGGTTTATGATTTCGACATCAGCTGGATTTGCAATGTCTTTAATCATTGCTTTAATTGACTGTTTATTATTAATTTATTATTGATTAGATGAAGAAGCTTTGCAAAGAGTTTATTGTACAGGAAGATTCTAAAAGATTAGATGTTTATTTGTCTGAAAATTTGTGTCTTTTTACTAGAAGTCAAATTAAAAAAAGAGAAGTTAAAGCTTTTAAAGATAATAATGGGGTTTTTATTTCAATCAAGTTATCAAAGCCTGTTTCTGTAGATGATAAAATATTAATAGAATTTAATGAGGAAATTGATTTAAGTGGATATATAAGGCCCTTAAGTTTATCCATTGATGTTCTTTATGAAGATGTAAATGTTGTTGTTTTAGATAAACCCCAGGGTATTTTGAGTCATCCTGGTATATCCAACTTAGATAATACTGTCGTAAATTTTCTTTTGCATCGTATTGTAGACTTGGATAATAGTTTTCAGGAAGACAAAATTAGACCCGGGATTGTGCATAGATTAGATAAAGAAACATCTGGTGTAATGATTTGTGCTAAAAATTTGACAACTTTAAATTTTTTGTCTGAACAGTTTAAGAACAGGCTTGTTAATAAAGTTTATATTGCAGTTGTTAAGGGCAATTTTAAAGTTGATTTTGGTATTATTGAGACTTTTATAGCTAGAGATAGACATGATAGAAAAAAGTTTAACGTAAGTAAAGTTAAGGGAAAGAAGGCATTAACCGAATATAAGGTATTGGCAAATATAGGAAATTATTCTTTAGTTGCTTTAAAGCCTAAAACAGGACGTACTCATCAATTAAGAGTTCATATGAAGCATTTAAATCATCCGATCTTAGGAGATAGTATT
Source organism: Borrelia tillae (assembly GCF_055693965.1). Taxonomy (NCBI): domain Bacteria; kingdom Pseudomonadati; phylum Spirochaetota; class Spirochaetia; order Spirochaetales; family Borreliaceae; genus Borrelia; species Borrelia tillae. Next base: position 13,682 of record NZ_CM146346.1, on the reverse strand, counting down.
TATGCTAGACTGAATCGAGAATTTAAAGAAATATCTTTGATGCTTCATGCTTTCAAACTTGAAATTAATATTAATAAAGAGGTTGATAAAACTTCAGATTTTTCAAAAAAATTTGTTTCAGCATTTCCACAAAGATTTATTGATTTTTTGTCGTTGTTTTATGATAATGAGACATTAACTCGACTTATTAATGATTTTATTGTTTTTTTAGATAAGTTTTAAGCTTTAAATGGTTGGATTTGTTACGGAATCGATAATTTTCTTACCTCCAGTTATTTCGTTTGTATTTAGCACCGTGATAAAGCAGTTAGGATCGACTTTTTGAGAAATATATTTAATTCTGGACATGCGCATTGTGGGAACTACTATGAAAACTATGGTTTTATCATTTCCAGCCCAAGCACCTTTCCCATCAAGTAATGTAGCTGCTACTTTTAATTTATTAGTAATCAAATAAGATATTTCTTTTCCTTTATCCGAGATGATAAGGATGGCTTTTTGATTGCCAAATCCTGTGCTTGTTTTATCTGTCATTATGGATGTTACAAATGAAGCAATCAAGGTATAAAGAGCAATTTCAATATTAAAAAAAGCTGCAGCGATTAGTAATATTGCAAGGTTAAAGAGAAAGTTGGTAGTTCCAATACTAATTGAATATTTTTCTTTAATTAGCATGGAGATTATATCTGTACCACCTGAAGATCCTTTTGCTTTAAATATTAGACCAAGCCCAAGACCTGATATTAGACCCGCTAGGATTGATACAAGTATCATGTCGTTTATTTGTATTTTATATTGTAAAAATTGTGAATAGTTGACCATTAGAGAATATAAAGCCATTGCAATCCAACTTTGGATTACAAAGGTTAGATTTAAAAACCTGATTCCAATAATGAATAATGGAATGTTTAACATGAATATTGTAAGCCCTAGGTTAAACCTTAAGAGGTAATGCAGCATGAGTGCAATTCCTGAAATACCTCCGCTTAAGAGTCCGTGTGGTATGTATAAAATGTTTGTAGACACTGCCATCAAGAATGAACCTAATGTTATTTGTAATGTACTAATCAGTATTAATTTTGGGTCTTTAAGGATGCTTTTAAGTTGTTTACGCAGTATTTTTAATATAATAAATTTAATTTTTTGCTTTATTCTGACCCATTTATTTTTTTTCTTTTTCATTTTTTAGTTGTCGTATTCTTCTTTAACATAAAATTATTAATTCATTTGAATTTTATATTAATTTTACTAAAAAACAATTCAATTTTATTGCAATTATTTCTTTTTTTTTGATATTATTGTTTTGGAAAAGATATGATTGTTAATTATATAAAGCTTATAGGACTAATAGTTTTTTTATTTTTATATATTTGGTTCTTTATTATTTTAAAAATGAAAAGAACTAATATGGCTTTGTTGGAAAAAATTAAAAGTGGTGCAGTAATATTAGATATTAGATCTACTAGGGAATATAATAAGTCACATTATACAAAAGCAATTAATATTCCTTTTAAAAATTTATTTGCCAAGAAAGATAAGTTGGGTAATTTTGAAACCCAAATAATAATTTATGGTAAAAGTTTTAACAAGTCTTTTGAAGCTGAAAAGGTCCTAAAAGGATTAGGATTTAAAAATGTATTTGTTGCCGGGACATTAAAGAATATGCCTAAGAAGGTGCCTGATAAGAATAAAGAAGAGGTTGATGGTTAAGATTATTGGAATAACTGGTGGATCTGGAAGCGGGAAAACTACTATTGTTAATAAAATTAGTGAAGTTATTCCTGAGTTTGTTCTTATATCGCAAGATAATTATTATAAAAGTGTTGGTGATTATGAATATGAATTTTTAGATGTTAATTTTGATCATCCGGATGCTTTTGATAATAATTTGTTTTACAAACAGTTAAAGAAAATCAAAGAAAATAAAGTAATTCATATGCCTCTTTATGATTTTATTAATCATAAAAGAAAAACTGAAACCGTTAAGATAGTTCCAACCCCTGTTGTTATTGTGGAAGGTATTATGATTTTTGTTGAAGAACGGGTACGTAATTTGATAGATTTAAAGATATATATTGATACGCCTAATGATATTAGATTTATTAGAAGACTTGAACGAGATCTATCTAAGAGGGGGCGTACAGTTGAATCTGTTATTGATCAATACTTTAGTACTACTAGAGCAGGATATTATAGGTTTATTGAACCTACTAAGGAATACGCTGATCTTATTATTCCTGAAGGGGGGCATAACGATAAGGCACTTTATGTTCTCTCCTCTTTTTTAAAAACCCTTAGTAAGGAAGAAAATTCAGACTTTTTTTAAGTTTTTTTAAAGTAATGATAGTGGGTAATAGTCTATTTCAATGTAGGCATCTCTTGTTATTAATTTAACTTTTTCTTTTGTATTGCGTATCAGTTTTTCAAGTAAATTGAAAGATTTTGATAAATATATGATGTTATACCTGTAATAGTTAGATATCTTTGCCATAGGAGCCTTTGATGGGCCAAAATAGTCGATTTCAGAATTTAAAAACTCTTTAGATATTTCAAAAAATTCTAAACATTTATTTTGAGCAATTTCTTCTTTATAGCTCCGCACTACTATTCTAATGATTTTTGTGAAAGGGGGGTAATTTAATTCTTTTCTAATTTTTATTTCTTCTTTATAAAATTCTTCATATTTTCCCTCATATGCGTATTTTATGGCATAATAATTTGGATTTTTTGTTTGGATAATAATTGTGTTATCGTTTTGGAATCTTGCAAATCTTCCTAGTACTTGTGAAATTATTGCAAAAACTCTTTCGCTGCTTCTAAAATCAGGAAGAGCCATTCCAATATCTGCATTAATTATGCCTAGTGTCTTGATTTGTTTAAAATTGAAACCTTTTGCAATAATTTGGGTTCCAATTAAAATGTCCAATTGTCCCTTTTCAAATTCACTTATTGATTGAGCAATTGCTTTTTTATTGAGATCAGAATCTATTCTGGCTATTTTTGCATTGGGCAGAAATTTTTTCAATTCTTTTTCAATGAATTGAATGCCATGTGTTTTGTATATTATGTCTTGTGAGTTGCAATCAGGACAATTGATGATTGTTTTTATTTGATAATTACAATAATGACAAATGAGTTGATTTTTAACTTTGTGATAAGCTAAATTAAAAGAGCAATTTGGACAGCAAATTATATATCCGCATATATTGCATTCAAGCGTTTTTGAATATCCTCTTTTATTGATAAATATTAGAGATTGTCTTTTATCAATAAAACTTTTTTGTATGCTATAAAGCAATTCTGATGATATTATTTGGCGTTCTTTGTTCATGTCGATTATTTTAAGTTCTTTAAATGTTTTTTCAAAAAATTTGTTTTTTAAGGTCATTTTTTTGATATGATTATTTTCCATAGCAAGATATGCTTCCAGTGATGGTGTTGCGCTTCCCATTATAAATTTGGCATTAAAGCTATTTTGTAGAAAAAATCCTATGTGTCTTGAATGAAATCTCGGGGTGTTTTCGGATTTGTAAGTGAATTCATGTTCTTCGTCCATTATTATTAATCCTAAATTTTTAAATGGCAACATTAGTGCGCTTTTAATTCCAATTATGATTAAACTTTCCCCATTTTTGACTTTATTCCATGTTAAGCTTTTTTCTGAATTTGATATTTTTGAGTGGTATTCATAAACTTGATTTGTGCTTAAATTTGATTTAATCCTTTTAATTATTTGATATCCTAAAGAAATTTCAGGAATTAGAAAAATTATTTGTTTTTTTTGTTCTAAATAGTGTTCACATAGCTTGATAAATATTTCTGTTTTTCCAGAACCGGGAATTCCGAATAAGTAAAATGTATTTTGTGTATTTGATGTAATGATTTCTTTGTAAATATTCTCTTGTTCTTTATTTAATTGGATGGGCAGTTTAGGACTTGAATTTGTATTGTTGCTATTCTTATTGTTATTTGTGGTTGAGATTTTAGGTAGCCCACAAAATAGTGCTTCTCCAAATCCTGAAAATGTTTTTTGACTAATCCAATGTGCCAAATTAATATTGTGTTCTATTATTATTGCATTTTTGTCTATGACTTTTAGTATATTTTTTATTTTAAACGTAAAGTCTCCTTTAAGTTCTGTCTTTGCATATCTTTTTATTATAATTCCAGTTATATTTTTTCCATTAAAATTTGTTATTACTCTTATACCCGTTTCTAGTTTTAGGTTGTGTTTGTAAAAAAAAAGCCTGTCAATTGGGATTTTGAAAGCAATTTCATAGTAAAAACTATCCCCCAAATGGTTGTTATCCATACTTTATTATACCTTTTATGATTTTTAAGTCTTGCCATATTTCTTGCTTAAGTTTTGGATTTGTGACTTGACTTGTAGGAAGATATGTAAATACTATTGGAATTCCTTGAAAGTTTAATTCAAAACCCCTTACAATTTGAATTCTTAAGTTTTGGTTTAAAAACAACTCTACTTCCTCACAGGCAAGAATTGCTTTAGTTTGTTGATTATTAAGCTCTAAATTTAGATTATTAGGATTATCTATTATTTTATAATTTGATATGTTAATGCTTTGACACCATTTTTTTACTATTGTATTTGCATTTTGATTTAAGTATTTTTTATCTATATATACTATTAATAAATTTTTTTTGTCAGTTTTATTGCATTGGTATTCTGTGAACTTTATTGGTCTATTGTTTTCTTTGATGTCTTTTTGTTTTGTGTATTTAGGAATTTTTGTGTTTTTAGTTTTTATTATTTTATTTTTAAATTTTCTAACCTCTTCGTCTTGTTTGCTATAAATGTTTCCTGATATATTATTTTTAAGTATTCTGATTAGTAACAGTTTTTTAAATATTTTGCTTTTATTCATAAAAAACCTTGTCTAAAAATAAAGCCTTCGCAGGTGCTGTTGTTCTTGTAAATTTTCTATTTTTTGAGTTTAAAATTTTATTAAAAGTATTAACAGGTTCATTTTTTATCTCTATGTCTAATATAGTGCCTACTATTAATCTTATCATTTTCCATAAAAATGAAGAGCCTATTATCTCAAAAATTATAAACTTATTTTTTTTCTTGAATCTAGCAAAGTAGATTTTTTTTACTTTTGAATTAGTTCGATCCTTTATACATGAAAAGGTAGTAAAATCATGTACTCCAATTAACATTTTTGCCATCTCATTTAATCTATTAATGTTTAATTGTTTCTTTACATAATAAGCTTGATACTCTTCCCAAGGGTAATAATTTTTATTATTTAGTATATAATAGCTATATTTTTTTCTTTTGGCATTAAATCTAGGCTGAAATGTATCTATTACATACTTTAATTTTATTATTTTAATATTACCCCTTAAAAGGGAATTAATAGCTGTTTTTAGATTTTCAAGTTTAATATTTATTCCTATATCAAAAGATATTATTTGTCCTTTTGCGTGAACTCCCCTGTCTGTCCTTCCTGCTGAATAAATCTTAGTCTTTGTTTTAGTTATTTTCTCTAATGCTTTTTCAATTTCTCCTTGAATTGTTGGTTTATCGGGTTGTATTTGAAATCCATAGTATAGTGATCCATCATATGCTACTTCTGCAAGTATTTTTTTCATTTATTTAAAAGTTTTTATTTCATTTGAGATTTTAAAATAAACTTCTTTTATTTTATCTATCAGTATTGAAGGTTTTTCTTTTGATGATTTGCCCATTCCAGCTATTTTAGAAAGTAGAGTTTTTATTGCTACTAATTGATTGTATCTATATTGCGCATCTTCTTTGTTGCCATAAAAGTATTCTAGAAGACCTGATAGGTATAAAACACTGTCATAACCATAATTTTTATCTGTGTCAGGTCCGAACATTATCTCAGCATTAATTGGTTCTGAATTATTCTGTTCTTTTTCAATTGTTAATTTATACAGATATGCTGCTTTATGGTAAAATATTTTTTGTAAATAGTTATAGTTTTGATTTGGATATTCCTTGTTTAGATCTTCAAATATCCAGGCTGATCTTATTGCAGATTTTGCTTGATTAAGCGTTGGATTATAATTTTTATCTAAATGTTCATAGCACATTATTGCAAGGATATAACTAGCAGCTCCCTCTTGAAGCCTTCTTGTTTCATTGAAGTTTAAGTCATCTTCAAAAATTGACTTTATATCTTTGCGTGCATTAATATGGTTAATTAAAATTTGTTTCGTGGTATTATTAACAAGCGATATTGCATTAAACTCGCTTGGAAAGGCAGCCAGATAACAATTTGGACATACTATTATTGAGTATATTCTGGGATAAATATTTCCATATTTTTCATTTTTTATATACTCTCTTTTTAAATCGACTTTTAAAGAACCAGCTATTAATCTGCTACTTCCTGTTAATAATTCTTCTTTTCTAAATCTATGTTTACATAAAGGGCACTCAATTTTATATTTTGTAAAGTATGATATCTTTTTCATGAATTAATTTTCTACTACTACAAATGCAATAGCATACTCCCTTTCATGTGAGATTGTCAAATATAATGTCAGATTCATTTGTTCAATTAGAGTTTTAATATCATTGTGTAATTGGAATCCCATGTTGCCTTTTGTTAAACTTACGATTTCGATATCTTTAAGTGAATATTTTATTTTAGTATTTATTAAAGGACTTATCGCTTTAATAAACGCTTCTTTTGCCGAAAATTTACCAGCTAAACTTTCTAAAATTCCCTTGCCTTTCATTTTTAAGTGTTCAATTTCTCTTTGTGTAAAAAATCTTTCTAATTTTTTCTTATTTTGTAAAAAACTATTAAGTCTTGTAACTTTTATTATATCACATCCTATCGATTTCATCATCTTATTGCTCGGTTGATATTACTTCAATCTTTATTGTTTTGGGTTCATATTCATATACTTCTATACCATAAGTATTGTTTTTAAGTATAATATCTGTGTTAATTTCATAAATACCTGGGGCTTCAATATGACTTAAATCGAGATTAAGATTAATGTTTTTGTTGGCTATATACATTTTAGTTATCTTCTCTGAGAGCCCACTTCTTATTTGAATAGACATTTCATTTTTTTGATTTAAAATTTGTTCTTTGTTTTTGATTTCCAGCCCATTTTTTAAATTATTGAAAATTAAATTAGGATTTTTTATTGTTGCCTGGATATATTTTTTGATTAGTGTCATGTTGACTATTACATGGTTTTTATCAAGTGTTATCAGTGGATCTGGAGAGATTACTTCAAGATGTTCTGACATAAATACTGTGTTTATTCCAAATTCTTTTGTCTTAGTTTTAACTGAGTTTATGGTTTTTAATGCTCTTTCAGGGCCATGTATTATTATTTTTTCAGGCACGACACTGTATTTAACGTAAAAGGATTCCCCTTTGCCTTCTTTTGTAAGTAGTAGTGTAAGGTCGGCTTCGACTTTGACTAATTTTGAAATTTTTTTATCAAGGTTTAATGTAACTCTATTTTTTGAAAGTTTATATTCAGCAATATTTACGGGATTAAAATTTTTGAATCTTTATTGGCAATTCATATTCTCCGGCTTCTTTTATATTATTAGCGTCAATAAATAGAGCTATTCTGTCAAGATCTAAATACTTTAGGTCCTGTTTGTTAATTTTGACGGTAAGTAATACTTTGTTAAAATCAGGCATTTTGCCTAATGTAACTTCATCTTCTAATAAAATATTGAATTTTTTTTCTATTATAATTGATTCTATACTATTAAAGTAAAATATTGTGAACATAATAATAGCTATTAAAATAGAAATGGCTTTGTTTTGCCAGTCTTCAAATAAGAGTTTTACTATGTTTATAAGCTTTTTAGTTATAATCATTTTTTATTCTATTAATGCAAGATTTAGTTTTTTCTTGATTTCATTTAGGTTTAAATTATATTCTAATTTTCCATTTTGTGTGAGTGAAATAGAACCAGTTTCTTCAGATGTGATTATTGTTATTGCATCTGAATTCTCAGAAATCCCAAGACCTGCCCTGTGTCTTGTGCCAAAGGTTTTACTGATAGATTCAACATTAGATAGTGGCAAAAAAGAAGCAGCATAAACTATTTTATTATTACTAATAATAACTGCTCCATCATGTAGAGGTGTTTCGTAATCAAAAATGGATATCAAAATTTCATTTGATACAATGGAATCTAATTTTATACCTTTATTTATTATTTGCTCTAATTGTATTTTTTTTTCTATACAAATTAAACTACCAGATTTGTTTTCTGATAAATGTTCGATTGCTTTTATGATTTCGGCAATAGTTCTAGTAGTTTCTTCTTTATTGTTTGCAAGTTTAAAGGACAAGTTAAAATTACCAATTTGCATTATTAGTTTTTTTATTTCTTGATGAAATAGTATTAGCATTGCAATTGGTAAGATGTTTGCTATGTAATTTAATAACCAATTTGTCGTGTATAAATTGCAATAATAGGAGATGATTCCGACTGATGTAATAATTATCATGCCTTTTAGTAAGTTTACGGAATAGGAATTAACCACATTTTTGTAAATATAATAAACTAAAACGCTGATTAAACTTATATCTAATATTCTAGAAAAAATATCTTTTATTTGATTTATACTACTTATATCTATCATAAATATTACTATTTAATTTGTTTCGTGTAACATTATCTTACTATATATAATATATTGAATATATTCATAGTTATATATATATTTTAATACAAGTTGATGTTAAATTAAATTTATTTTTTGTTTATGAATAGAAAAGAAAAAATTATAGCTTTGATATTTGATTTTGATGATACTTTAATTTATGGCAATATGCAACAAGTACTTTTTAATGAGTATAATGTTGATGCTGGCTTATTTTGGGATGAAGTTGAAAATTTGTGTATTACTTATAACAAAAATCATTGTGATCTAATTGCTAATGAAATGATATATTTATCCCATTTTTTGACATATGTTAAAGAAGGCGTTTTTAAAGGTTTAAATAACAAAATGTTATTTAAACTAGGTTCAAAAGTAAAGTTTTTTGAAGGCGTTGTTCATTTATTTCAAGAAATAAATGAAATTAATAAGAAATTAAAACAGTCAGGTTCTGTAATAAATATTTATATCGTTTCAAGTGGTTTTAGACAAATGATTTTGGGAAGTAGTATTGCTCCTTATGTGGCTAAGGTTTGGGCTTGTGAATTTATAGATACGTATCTTATGCCTTTTTATCAGAGTTTAGATAATAAATTTTCAAAAAGTAATGTTTTAAGTAGTGTGTGTTATTTTGTAGATCATACTATAAAAACTCGTGTAATTTTTGAGTTAAATAAGGGATCTATGATAAAATTAATAAAAGGATTCCAAAAAATAGAAGAGAAATTCCTTTTGAAAATATGTTTTATATTGCAGATGGTTTCAATGATATTCCAGCCTTTGAGATTTTAAATAATAATTTAAATCATTATAAAAACACATTGACGGTTTATTATAGGAATGATGAGAATGCTAAAAGACTGGTTAAAGAGAAAAGAGTGGGAGATTTGGCAGAAGCAAATTATAGTAAGGGAACCAAATTGTATAATTGGATAATGGAAAAGATACATTTAAATATATAAATTACTTTTGAAGTATTATATTAATATGAATGCTTACTTGTTTTAAGTGTTCTTTATAGTGGTTAAATATATTAAGGGGGGAATTTAAGATGGCTTTTGATTTACAACCAACTGATAAGTTGAAATTTGTTAAACTTCAGTCTGTTTTTTATGTCGTGGCTTTGATTATAATGTTGATTTTTATTTTAAAAGTAGCACAAACAATATTTAAGCCTTTAGCTATTGCAGTGGTACTTGGATTTTTAGTATATCCTGTCTATACTTTTCTCAGTAAATTAAAGATACCGAGAGTTTTAGTAGTTTTTGTAATTTTTTTTGTTCTTTTTGCATTTTCTTATTTGGTTTTTAGTTTTGTTTATTATAGTGCTACAATTTTGATTAATCAATTGCCTTATTATCAAAAACAATTGATTTTTATTATGGTAGATATTCTTGAAAAGTATAAGTTAGATAGTGCTATTATTAGTAATATAGATTTTTCCAAATACATTTATCCTTTTTTAACACGAATATCTAATGAAATTATTGGATTTGCGAGTAGTTTAGTAGTATTGTTTTTATTGTTATATTTTTTACTATCAGAAATACATATTTTTGATATAAAGGTCAAAAATGCTTTTAAAGAATCTGTTTCAAATATTTTTATTGAAGCTTTGGTTACAATCAATACTCAAATTAGTAAATATTTGGGAATCAAGGTGTTTGTTAGTTTTCTTACAGGATTTTTAGTATTTGTAGGTTTAAATTTATTTGGACAAGATTTCCCCCGTGTATGGGCCGTGCTTACATTTGTATTCAATTTTATTCCAAGCATAGGTTCAATTTTAGCTGTTTTTTTTATTGTTATAGCTGCTTTGGTACAGTTCTATCCTAATTTAAATTTGGTGCTTTATATATTTATATATAATACTTTTGTTCAAATGCTGATTGGTAACATTCTTGAGCCAAAGATGCAAGGACGTAGACTTGATCTTTCGCCTTTTTTATTGCTTTGTTTTCTTTTCTTTTGGGGATGGCTTTGGGGTATTGTGGGTCTTTTAATAGCTTACCCCTTTACAGTGATTATAAAAGTGATAGTAGATAATATAGAATGTTTAAAACCTTTTTCTGTGTTTTTAAGTGGTTCAAAGATTTTAACTGATGATAATTTAGATAATAAGGAGATTTAAATTTGCAGAAAAAAGTCATGCTTACAGGGGACAGGCCTACAGGCACTCTTCATTTGGGGCATTATATTGGCTCTATTGTCAATAGATTAAAGTATCAGGAAGAATATGACACTTATATTATTATAGCGGATTTGCATACTCTTACCACAAGAGCAGATTTAAAAAGCATCAATGAGATATCTGTTAATGTTAGAGAAATGGTTTTGGATTATTTGGCTTGTGGAATTGATCCTGAGAAAGCTAATATTTATTTGCAATCAGCTATCCCTGAACTTTTAGAATTAAATTTAATATTGTCCATGATTGTCATGGTTAATCGTCTTCATAGGATTCCTAGTATAAAAGATATGAGTGCTACTGCTGGATTGACTGAAGTCCCTTATGGACTTTTGGGATATCCTGTTCTTATGAGTGCGGATATTTTAATGGCAAAGGCTAATTTAGTTCCAGTTGGACGTGATAATGAGGCTCATATTGAGCTTGCAAGAGAACTTGCTAGAAGATTTAATTATCTTTATGGAAAAGATTTCTTTCCAATTCCTGAAGCTATATTTACAGATTCGCAGACTCTTATAGGAATTGATGGCAAAATTAAGATGAGTAAAAGTCTTGGCAATGCAATATTTTTAAGTGATGATGAAAAATCATTGCGTAAAAAGGTTATGTCTATGTTTACAGATCCTAAGAGAGTTAGGGCAGATATACCAGGAGAAGTTGAGGGTAATCCTGTTTTTATTTATCATGATTCTTTTAATAATGATATTGATGAGCTTTGTGAACTTAAGGCCAGGTATAAAAAAGGTACAATTGGAGATGTTGAGGTAAAAGAGAGGCTTTTTAAGGTTTTAAATCAATTTTTAATACCAATTAGAGAGAGAAGAGAGTTTTTTAAAGCTAAAAAAGCTTATGTTGATGAAGTAATATTTGAAGGTACTAATAGGACTAGGAAAGTTGCAGTAGAAGTTATAAGAAATGCTAAAAATTTAATGGGTATATCAAAAGCATGGAACGGAATAAGAAGAAATGCGGAGAAGATAATTAAATGATAACTAAACATATTAATTGTATTTAAGCCTTTATTTTTTTCTTCACTAGAGCGTATTCCGAATGGGCTTTAATTTAATGTTTGCAATCATAGAGCAGTAGACCAATCATCTATCACTGTAGGAACTTTATCTATACTTTGTTTAGTTTTATCCATAATTTTTTTATATTTTTTATCTAATATTGCCTCATATTTTTCTGTGTTATTTTCATCAATATTATCATATATTTCATCATCATATTCCTCTTAATATCAGAACATTTATATCGAATAATGTTGAACTAATACAAAATTTATTAAAACTAATTGATGAGATTGCAATAAGTAGTGAATCTGATCATATAAGATGACTACTGAAAAGTTTATCAATTAGTAGCGAAAAGAATAAATTCGTTAATGAGATAAAAAATAAACTAATGTTGGTAGTTCTTGGTAATCTTTCTCCTTACAATGTAGAATCAAATAATAATGTTTGTATATTAGATTTAATAAAAAGTAAAAAGCTATAAATAAATGAACAATATATCACTGAAAGAAAAAAGTATTTCGGGTTTAAATGATGATTATATGAAATTTCTTAGATTTGCGGAACACAAAACTGAAAGCGTCTAGGAAGGACTTATTGTAATTTTAGTATCGGAGCTATAAATCCACCAAGAACTGTTAACCATAAAACAAAGGTTAAACTGAAAATCCACTTGTTGTTCTTTTCTAAGTTGGATATGTCTTTTTTAACGTTATCAATTTAAATTTTTATTGGAATTATGCTTTACTTTTGTAAAGTTGCAATATAATAATACTTATACGTAGTTAATCAAAGGAAAGATATGTTATGGAACGCATAATAAATTTATTATCAATAATGGTTTTAGTTTTATTTATTACGAGTTGTAATAATAGTGAAATTTCCAGTGTTGTTAGTAATAAGATTAGTAATGATGGTATTGTTAAGGTTTTGGAAAAAGAAGAAGATTTTTTTGCGCTTGATGGAAATAAGGAAGAGCACATTGATGTTGCAGGTGAAGGGGATATACTTTTTGAAGTTCAAGATAAGAAAGAGGATGACAGTGATTTTTTGGAAGACTTTAATAATGAAGTTGAAAAATCGTGGTGGTGGAGCGGATTTAATGAAAAGACTTTGAATAATCTTTATAAAATGTCTTCTCGGGCTAAAGATAGGGTTAAGAATGTTTGTGATATTTGGGATAAATCTATCGAAGATTATAATAAGGCTGATAAGGAGTTAAATCAGGCCATTTTGGATCTTGAGCAAATTAGGAATGCTGTTGATATCAAGGATAAGAATGATAGAATTTTTGAGGCTGAAAAAAAATTGGATGTTGCTTTTGATACTTGGAGAAAAGCTAGAGAAATTAAACAAAAAGCTGAGCAAGATTGTAGGGTGGCCGATTATTATTTCATGAAGATTGATGCAACTATCGAGGTTTTACTTAAATCTTTGTACAAATTGTAGAGGGGGGAGTTGAAATTTATAATAGCAAGGTGTGTATAAAAGGATGTTAAAAAATATCTTGTTTTTTAGATTTTTTATTAGGTAATTTTTTAGATTTCAGTAATATTGACTTTTCCTTTGATTTTTCGTTTTTGTTGTCTAATGTTTTAAGTTCACAAGAGAGAGTTAAAAAGAAAATAAGAGCAGATATTTAGTACTAACAAATTTGTTTTTTTCATTACTATATTCCTCTTTAATTTATATATAAATTAATATAAAGCATTTAGGAGGATAATTCTAATTTAGGAGGATAATTCTAGGAAATGTATTATTAATTTAGTAATAATTTTTAGGTTTATTTTGTTTGTAGTTCATTTAGTTGTAGTTCAGTTTTGTACTATTAACAATTAAATT